>NZ_CP019962.1:1474279-2948558 GCF_000807675.2 Eubacterium limosum
AAAGGAGCTCAGGCGCAGCACCTCGCTGGCACTGGGCGAAGCCTACATGCGCGGCGATATCGAAGTGGAAGGCGACCTTTTTCAGGCGCTTGACCAGCTTCTGGGCCAGATGGATAAATTTTCTCTGGACAAATCTGCCCTGAAAAAGCTGATCTTCACCTCGAACTCCAAGAAAAACCAAAAGGATGAGGTATCCTCCCACTACGATATCGGCAATGATTTTTACAGGCTCTGGCTGGACGATACACTGAGCTACTCCTGCGGCTATTTTAAAAATCCAAACGATACCCTTTATGACGCTCAGGTCAATAAGGTCGATTATATCCTTGAAAAGCTGTACCTGAAAGAAGGAATGAGCCTTCTGGATATTGGATGCGGCTGGGGATTCCTCCTGATCGAGGCCGCCAAAAAATACGGAATCAACGGCGTGGGCATTACCCTGAGTCTTGAGCAGCACAAGAAATTCAGCGAGCGCATTGCAGAGGAAGGGCTGGAAGGCCAGCTGACAGCGGAGCTGATGGATTACCGGGATCTGCCAAAATATGGAAAAACCTTTGACCGTATTGTCAGCGTAGGCATGGTCGAGCATGTGGGGAGAGACAACTATGATCTTTTCCTGTCCTGCGCGGATAAGGTGCTGAACCCCAAAGGGCTCTTTCTGCTGCATTATATCAGTGCTCTGGAGGAACATCCGGGTGACCCGTGGATTAAGAAGTATATCTTCCCGGGCGGCATGATCCCGTCACTCAGAGAAATGATCAGCCTGGCTGCTTCGCGTCGCTTTTACGTCATTGATGTGGAAAGCCTCAGACGGCATTATACCAAGACCCTGCTCTGCTGGGACAAGAGTTTCAGAGAGCATCTGGATGAGGTGCGCGAAATGTTTGACGATGAATTTATCCGTATGTGGGATTTATACCTCTGCTCCTGCGCAGCAACCTTCCACAATGGCATCATTGACCTGAGCCAGATTCTGATGACCAAGGGCGTGAATAACGACCTGCCAATGACCAGATGGTACTAAAAATTAAAAAGAGAACCGTAAAATTCCGGTTCTCTTTTTTGTTTGAAACTGGGTCATTCGTCTACCCGTTTTAGGGGGTTGGACGCTTTCATTTTGATAAAGAGCGGCACATACTCCACAATCACTGAGGCGTTTTCCAGGCCGTACCATTGCACCGGGGAACCGGCGACACGGCGGATCATATATTTTAAGGAAACAGCGGCCCAGTCTGAGGGATGAATGTCACTTTCGGGTACCAGCATTTTGCGCAGAATGCAGAACCGGAAATCCCCGACAGTGCTGTTGTCGCCGATGGAATACCGGCGCTGCTGTGGCGGGAGCTCATGGCTGGTAATCAGATCGCCGACAATCTGGCGCAGATAGACATTGATACGCTGGTCTACTTTAAAGCCGAGGTACAGCTTTACCCTGAAAAGATAATCTGTGCCAAAGCTGTCAACGGTATACTCCCGGGTGTAGGGCTCATCGGTCACACTGACGCTGACAAACCAGTAGGCTCTGGCCCGTTTTGTCTTTTTGTCAAAAATAGAATATAAAATGTCGCGGTCGATGGTGTCGCCCTCGGTTTCATTCATCAGGTAGACCAGATTATCCGATACTGTGATGAGCCTGTTGTCTCTGTGAACATCTCCAAACATGTTGGTATAGTCCGAAATGTGCAGCTTAAGGGCCTGAGAGCGCTCGATGTCTGTTCCACGGTGCCATACCGCCATAATCGCAAAAAGAATCGTCGCAATGAGCAGCGCCACATAACCGCCGCTTTCAAATTTTGAAAGGCTTGAGAGAAAAAAGGTCCCCTCCAGCCCGCCAAAAAAGACAAGAAAAATAAAAGGAAGGATTCTCAGACCTTTCAGACAGCGCAGATACATGAACAGCAGCAGCGTGGTCATGAGCATGGTCAGCGTAATGGCCAGCCCGTAGGCAGATTCAAGCCGCGCGCTGGAACGGAAATAAAGAATGACGCCGCTGCAGGCCAGCCACATGACCAGATTGACCAGGGGAATATAGAGCTGTCCCTTAGTTTCAGAGGGATAGGTGATGCGCATGTGCGGCATAAGGTCAAGGCTGATCGCTTCAGATACCAATGTGAAGGTGCCAGTGATGAGAGCCTGAGATGCGATAACTGCTGCCAGGGTGCTCAGAAGCACGCCGAAAATACGGATATTGTCTGGGAGCATCTGGAAAAAAGGGTTGAGATCAGGCAAAGTGCCCAGTGTGGTATTCCCCTTGTTTGCCATGAGCCAGGCGCCCTGGCCCAGATAGTTCAGAATCAGACAGACTTTGACAAAGGGCCAGCTGGCATAGACATTGCCCCTTCCCACATGGCCGATGTCTGAATAGAGCGCCTCAGCCCCGGTGGTCGCCAGGAACACACTGCCGAGAATCATGACGCCGGCCTGGTTATTCGGGCTGAACAGAATAGCGGCGCCTCTGAGAGGATTAAAAGCCCTCAGAATTTCCCAGTTGCCAGCCATGTTGGCAATGCCTGAAATGGCCAAAAAGAGAAACCACACAGTCATGACCGGGCCAAAGGACTTACCGATGGATTTGGTACCAGCCCGCTGGACAAAGAACAGAAGCGCTATGATGGCAAGCGTAATCATGACAATACGGCTCTGCTCGTCGCCCAAAAAACGGTAGATAAACGGCAGACTTCGGAGGCCTTCAATGGCTGTTGTAACCGTGACAGCCGGGGTGAGAATACCGTCGGCCAAAAGCGCCGCGCCGCCCACCATGGCAGGGACAATGAGCCAGGCCTTGTATTTTTTGATCAGGCTGTACAGCGAAAAAATACCGCCCTCACCGTGATTGTCGGCCTTGAGCGCGATAAGGACATACTTAACCGTAGTAAGAAGCGTGACGGTCCAGATTACCAGGGACAGTGCCCCAAGGATCAGGTTGTCATCAATGGAGTTCAGCCCGCCGTTACCGGCAATGATAGACTTCATAACATACATCGGCGAAGTGCCGATATCACCGTAGACGACGCCAAGGGCTACAATGGAAGCGCCCAGGCTAACAGGAATTTCTGTCGATTTTTTTAAGTGTCTCATTTTAATCCTCTACTTTTCCTCTTGGTGTATTAAAAAGACAACCTCCGTGTTGCAAGAAACTGCGGACACGAATGTTTCGAATACTTATACCCTTTTATCAGAAAATTTATATATTTTTAACAAGAAATTTATGAAAAGTCATAAAGTCATCAGGCCCGGCAGAATCTGCCGGGCCTGATGCAATTCCTTAACGGTTATACCAGAAGCCTTTGAACAGGGTGACACCCATATCAAGGAGGAGACAAAAAAGAATGACTGCCATAAAGAACAGGTTAAAATAAGTTAAAATGCCTGTGATTACCTCGTTTGACAAGATGGGGGAAGCCCCTGCGATAAAAGCACTGTTTAAAATCTGTTGGCTGGATAGAAGGACTAAGGTCAGAGCTGCGCTCAGAATATCAGTGACAACGGTGACGATCGCCAGCCTCTTAGTGTACCGACCTTCGTAGAGCTTAAAACTCTCCCTCGCAATACCGAGGATGGTGAGAGCAACAAAGATATACCACAGTTGGTGAATGAGGTCTACATTAAACACAGGGATAAAGGGCTGATCCGCACCGAATTTTGCGCAGATAATCTGAGGAGCGGCCAGAAAGATTACACAGAAGATCACAGAAAAAATGATACCGGCAATGGGCTCTCCCTTTGGAATGACCGATTTCTTTTCTGGAACCGGGGGAAGACTGTCAAGCTCACTGCCGCCAAAATTAAGGGCGATGTTTTTTCGTTCAAAGACCGCGAAAATAAAAGTGACTGCGCCAAAAGCAGCGATAAGGCCAGTGATCAGTGTACCGATCCATGAGAAAAGGGTGAAGTACAAAGCTTCACTGCTGTCTGTGAAAAATGAGATAAATCCAGAAAGGACAAGCCCGAAGGTCACAGAAGCCAGAACAATGCCAGTAACCATTTTGTATTGGCTGTAATAGGCAGGGCCGATAAGGTGGTCGCGGCCTTCAGGCATATATCTCATGGCCAGTTCAGACGGGGTTCCCAGCTCGGTGAGAATGACCCGGACATCACGATCTTCTGGCATCAGGCCACCGCAGCGGGCATCCAGCATATCTTCAATGAGCGAGTGCAGTTCTTTATCAATATCGTTTCGCAGTCGGGCAGGCAGCCGCCTTGTAACCGCGTAGACATACCGATCAATCAGTTCGTTTTTCATTTTTCTTCCTCCTCAAAAATCTGGTTTATGCTGTTGACTGTTTTATCCCAATGTTGTTTTAGCTGCTGGCAAATTTCATTGCCGAATTCAGTCGTCTGGTAGTACTTTCGTGGCTTTGGTCCGTCTGTCTGCCAGGAGCTTTCGAGAAGCCCCTGGCTTTCGAGGCGTCTGAGCAGCGGGTAGAGCGTATTTGCCTCTGCCGCAATACCCTTTTCATTGAGTGTATTTACCAGACTGTAGCCGTACATAGGTGTTTTTAGCTGGCTTAGTACACAGAGAACCAGCGTTCCCCGGCGCAGCTCGGATACCATACTTGATAAAACACTATCCTTATCCAAATGGCAGGCCTCCTTTATTTGTTGTTAATCACATTATAGTGTGTTACATACAGTATGTCAATACTATACAGTATTTTGTTTGAAAATGTCTGTGAGAAAATGCTGGACTTCATGATGGAAATGATTTATAATAAGCGTAGCATTAATTTCAGTTTATCTGGAAGAAATAAACAAAAAAATAACCGCATTCGAGTCCGAAGGCCTAAAGGAAGTGAAGCCCCCATGGCCGGGGACCGATGAGTATGTCTGGAAACGGATATGCTTTCCGTGTTTGAGAAGAATGCAGATGATTCCTGAAAATTTTCAGGGGCATATTTCGACACGGGAGAAGTATGCCCTTTTTTATTGATTTTTCAAAAAAATGGTTATTTTATCCATGAGCTCCTGCTGCTTTTTGTCATTGAGAACAAAAGGCACTAAGCTATATAATCTACCAAGTCAAACGGCCGTCGCATCCTCGGCAGCCGTTTGAATCCTTTGCTGAATGGAGCAGGACCATGCGGTTCTGCTTTTTGTGTTTTGATATATAAGTATATTTGATATTTAATCAATTATAATCCCTTTGGAAGTAATGTTATAGTAATTTATAGCCATTTTTTATCCTATAAATATAAAAAATAGTCTAAAAAGAATAAAAATTTACACTTTAACAAAGTTTAAAGCTATGATATAATTTTGGAATAAACATTCAGGAGGTGTGTGAAATGAATGGTTTTCTTTCTCCGGCGGAGATTGGAGATGTGTGGGTTGGGAATGGTGTAAAAAAGGCCTCCCTTTCCATCGGTAAAATGCTGCTTCTCGGCATTTTTGCGGGTGTTTTTATTGGTTTTGGCGCCCATGGTTTTTTGCTGGCGACAGGCATTGGTAAAGGCGCTTTAGGTGAGGCCATGATTGCTAAGTTTATCGGCGCTTCGGTTTTCCCGGCAGGCCTGATGATGGTAATATTATGCGGTGCGGAGCTGTTTACGGGCAATAACCTGATGACACTGGCCCTGATGGATAAAAAAATTACCATCAAGGGAATGCTGACGAACTGGGTGATTGTTTATATAGGAAATTTAATCGGATCAATCCTGTTGGCTTTTGTTTTGGCTAAAAGCGGCCTTTATGCAGATGCAGTGCTGGACAAAGCGATGGCCGTTGCACAGGCAAAGGTTGGGATGCCTTTTTCAGCAGCGCTTATCCGCGGTATTCTATGTAATATGCTGGTTGTTTTAGCATGCTGGATGCAGGCCGGGGCAAAGGATATGATCGGTAAAATTTTTGCGATTTGGTTTCCGATTATGCTTTTTGTTTTTGCAGGATTTGAACATAGTGTTGCCAATATGACCTATATTCCTCTTGGGATTTTCCTGGGTGCGGATGTCAGCTGGGGACAGATGTTTGTGAATAATCTGCTGCCTGTCACAATCGGCAATATTATCGGCGGTGCCATAATCGTGCCTTGTGTTTACTATTATGCATATATTTACAAAAAATAAAGAGTGAACGAGTGAATGGAAATAATGATAAAGTACCCTTTTATATATGAAAGGGTCTTTTTTATATAAATTTAAGAGCGGCTTATGAGTTCAGATCTATTTGTGCTATAATGAATAAGAAAATTTAAATGTTTACAGGAGAAATGAAAATGCTGATTGGAAAAAACATAACCATTGGGATTACGGCGTGTACGCCGGTTGACCAGATTACTGGACTTATCCGGATGCTGCGAAATGAAAAAGCAGAGGTAAAGGTGATATTAACCCCGAATGCCCTTAATTTTATTACACCGCTTCCACTGCGGCGCGCGTCGGGGAATCCTGTTGAAATCGACCAGTTTGAGGAACCAAAGGTATGGGATCCTGAGCACAAAACCTCCGACCAGTCTGATTTGCTGCTGATCGCTCCAGCCTCCGCCAATACTATCGGCAAAGCAGCCAATGGCATAGCGGACAATTTACTGACGACGACTATTCTTTCCACCACAGCGCCCATTGTGTTTGCAAATAATATCAATCCGATGATGTATAGCAAGCCCAGCGTGCAGCGGAATATCCAGACTTTGAAGGAAGATGGCTGTATTTTTGTTGAAAACGGGGAGGGCAGAGCGCCTAACCGTATGCCTTCTAATGATCAGATTTTCCAGACGATCATCAAGGTATTGGAGAAAATGACAGAAGTTTAGAAAATGGAAAACGTAGGGTAAAAAATTGTTTTTAGTGGAAACTGTATGGACAATTTTTAAAAAAAGCGATAAAATGTAAAAGTAAATGTTTTCAGAATCAACTAAAGAAATGATCCGGTAAAACAGGAAATGCGGTGAAATTATGAATGGATTAGTAAATTGGGCAGCAATTTCAGAATTAAGCCATCCAGCAGCTAAGGCAGGCCCCATGGATAGTGATCCTGCTAAAATGTGGGGGTCGGTTGCGCAAATGTATAATAAAATGGCGCAGCTGGAAAGAGAGTATACACAGAATCAGCTGGACGCTTTGATTATTACAAAGGAAGATACAGTATTGGACGTGGGTTGTGGACCTGGCAGGCTCTCAGTACCGATCGCCGGTATGGCGAAAAGTGTCACGAGCCTGGATGTGGCGCAGCAAATGCTGGAAAAGTGCCAGGAAAACGCTGACGCTGCCGGTGTGTCAAATCTGACCACCAGGCTTTTGAATTGGGATGATGTAAAGCCCGGTGAGAATATCGAAAAGCATGATATTGTCATCGCGTCACGGACAACAGCCCTCGCTGACCTTATCAAGCTGAATGCATTGGCAAATAAATATGTCTTTATTCTTTGCTGGGCCAAAAACCCCAGCTTGAAGCATGTGCACGATGCTTTGTTTTACGGTGTGGATGATGCGCTGAAGCCGATACCTCCAATGAACCGTTTGCTTGGATATAATGTGAATTTTAATCTGCTCTACGATATGGGCGTAAACCCAAACGTTAAAATTGTGACAGATGGCTTTCACTGCGATTACGAAAGCCGGGAAGCAGCGTACAATGATTTGAGAACCCTGCATCCAGTACCGGAAGACCGGGAAGAAGTTTTCAGGAAAAACGTGGATGAGTGGCTTACGGATTTACCGGGAGGCGGCGTCTCTTTCAGGCGTGAGACTGAAACCTATGTCATGTGGTGGAAACCGGGAAAACTGGAGCTGTAAAATTAAATATGCATTCGAGTCCACAGGCCTAAAGGAAATCCCATGGCTGCGGACCGATGAGTGTAGGGGGAAACGCCTGCGCTTTCCGTATTTGAGAAGAATGCAATTGAGCTGTTTGATACCAAACGGGCATATTCTTAAACGGAGTATGCCCTTTTTTATATATAAAATATAGGGAAAGAAGGAGATGTGAGAAATGAAAAAATTTAAAAAAGCCCTATCTGTGCTGTTAGTGCTGGTGCTTCTCAGCTTTACTGCAGCTGGCTGTTCACAAAACAACGGTGACACAGCGAAGTCAGACAATGCGGCGGGTGACCGCACCATTACTGATATGTCGGGTGTTGATGTAACGGTTCCGGCAGAAGTGAAATCGGTCATTAACCTTTGGCCATCCAGCAACCAGATTATGATTACGCTGGGAGCGCAGGATAAGCAGACTGCCTACATGGCTACCCTGCAGAAGCCAAGCTTTATCTGGATGCAGATCGTTAATCCAGCCATTATGGAAAAACAGACAGTCGGCGGAAATGGCGACGTGACTGCTGAAGAGCTGTTAAACCTGAAACCGGATCTGGTTATTACCTCTAGCGATGAGGACGCCGAAGCTTACCGCGCTGCCGGCCTTAACGCTGCTTGTATGATGTTCAATAATTATGACGGTTTAAAAGAATCTGTCTTAAAAACCGGTGAAGCACTGGGAACCAGCGAAAAGGAACGGGCGGACAAGTACGTTGAGTATCTGGAAAAGAACATTAAGCTGGTTCAGGACCGCTTAAAAGATGTAAAAGATGAAGACAAACCTGTTGTACACTATGTCGATGGACAGAGCGGCACCAGTCCCTACAAAACAACTGGAAATGGTACAATGCAGGAAGAATGGCTGACCATGGCTGGCGGCAAATTATCTACAGATGGGATTCTTCAGGGAATGAGCAAGGAAATTACACCGGAGCAGTTCCTGAGCATTAATCCGGATGTGATCATTGTTGGCGGAACTGGACAGGCAGATGCCTATGATGCCCTGATGAGCGACGCGTCACTGGCAAACCTGAAAGCGGTTCAGGACGGTAAGGTTTACCGCAACCCGCAGGGGACCTTCCAGTGGGACCGTTTTGGTTCAGAGTCTGCGTTGCAGGTACTTTGGGTGGCTAAAACCTTATACCCTGATAAATTCGAAGATATTGACATGAAAAAGGAAACCATTTCCTTCTACAAAGATTATTTAGGCTATGATCTTTCAGATGAATACGCGGATGCGATCTTAGCTGGCAAAAATGCTCCGGATGGGCGCTAAGCCGGATTAAGGGGCATAAAGAAATAATGTGAAAGAATAAACAGTCAAAGCCGCCGAGTGCTCGGCGGCTTTTTTGAAAATAAAAGGACAAAATTGTATGGCGAGAGATATAAAAGAAAACAAGGTGAAAAATCCAGAAGACAGGCCATTGGGTTTAGTTTTGGCACTGGCAGCGATTATTGTTATTGCGCTTATTTTAACAGCGCTGTGTGTGGGGCGTTATCATGTACCGGTAGTACAGGCTGTCAAAATATTGCTGTCCCAGATATTCCCCATCACACCAACCTGGGATAAGACAATGTATGATGTTATTATCAACCTGCGGCTCCCGCGTGTGCTGGCTGCTGTTTTGGTCGGCGGTTCCCTGGCATTGGCCGGGGCCACCTATCAGGGGATGTTTAAAAACCCTCTGGTATCGCCAGATCTTCTGGGGGTTTCCGCTGGAGCCTGTGTGGGTGCGGCTGTTGCAATCCTGATGAGTCTGGGGAGTGGAATGACACAGGTGCTGGCCTTTGCGGGCGGTCTTTTAACAGTGTTTGTCACCACCTCCATTCCTAAGCTGATGCACCGTAATTCAACCCTGATGCTGGTACTGGCTGGTGTGATTGTAGGCGGATTTATGAATTCGATCATTGGTCTGACAAAATACATCGCAGATACGGATACTCAGCTGCCTGATATGACCTACTGGCAGCTGGGGAGCATCGCGAAGGTTACCTATCCCACGCTTATGGCCATTGCGCCGATTATGATCATCAGCGGCGCAGTGCTTATTATCATGCGGTGGCGAATTAATATTTTATCTCTCGGGGATAATGAGGCGCGGTCTCTGGGCGTTAATCTGCGCTTTGAGAGAGGGATTGCCATCATCTGCTCTACTGTGCTGACAGCCTCGGCAGTGTGTATGAGCGGAACCATCGGGTGGATCGGACTCGTTATGCCACACCTTGGAAGAATGGTGGTGGGCAGCAACAACGTACGGCTGCTGCCGGTTACCACACTGCTCAGCGCCGGATTTCTGATCATCATTGATACCCTGGCCCGGACGCTTACCGGCGGGGAGCTTCCACTTGGTATTTTAACCGGCTTTATCGGAGCGCCCTTCTTTACCTGGGTATTGATCAAACAAAGGATGAGTGCGTGATATGGCATTACTGGAAGTGAAAAAAGCAGGCTTCTCCTATCCCACAAGGGAAAATGTTTTTACCGATATTTCATTCACACTGGAAAAGGGAGAGATTTTTACCATCCTTGGCCCAAACGGAGCGGGCAAGTCAACGCTCCTTAATTCCCTGGCAAATTTGACGCCTCTGACAACCGGTGAGATATTGGTGGACGGTGTGCGTCTGGATAAAATGAGCTCCAGGGAAACAGCCTTTAAAATTGCTTATGTCCCCCAGACTACGGAAATAACCTACGGCTACTCTGTCAGGGACTATATTGCTATGGGAAGGGCCGCGCATGTGGGAATGCTGGTGACGCCAAAGAAAAAAGATTACGAAATTGTAGATGAAACCATTGCGCTGCTCGGCATTGAACACCTCGCGCACCGTCTCTGTACTCAGATCAGCGGTGGTGAAAAGCAGCAGGCATGTATCGCCAGAGCCATCGTCCAGCAGCCGGAAATTATTCTTTTTGATGAACCGACCTCCGCGCTGGACTACGGCAATCAATTGAATATTATGCGGCTCATTAAAAAACTGTGCGGCCGTGATTACGCAGTTATCATGACAACCCATAATCCGGACCAGCCGATTTTGCTGGAAGGGAAGGCAGGCATCCTGGACCGAGACGGGCACATGATAACAGGCACAGTAGGCGATATATTGAGTGAAGAAACTCTGAGTGCCGTATACCGCACAGCCCTGCACCTGGTCTATGTGGAGGAGGCAGAGCGGATGGCATGTATTGCGGCCAAGATTTAAGGCGTTTTGACAAGAAACGGCCCAGATGTTATAATTTAGAAAAATGATTGAAAGAGGTGTGTTGATGTCGGTTTTGTCTGTTTACAGGGTTCTCAACTAAATACAGTTGAAAGGGTACAGCGATGATGGGGGTGGACTCCTTTGTTTTGCTGACCTTTTTAGAAACATACCAGACAGACTGCTTCAACTTATCGAATCTCATGGCGGTGCAACGGCTTTTGCGGTTGTACGGCTTTATATTTGATCTATACTGCCCGCAGGAGCATTCTGCACCTTTATAGGTGTGGTGTGTTGGCCGCGGGCTTTTTGTATTCAAATTTACGACGAAAGGGAAAGCTTTATGAAGTACGCATCGGATCGTTGTGCATAGCAGGGGCTATCGCATGACATCAGAATAATGATATGTGTATAGCCCTTGCTTAATCCTAAAAAAATAAATTAGGAGGAGCATAATGAGCTATATCAAGGCAGGCGACGTGCTGCCAAAAGAACTTCTTGACAAAATTCAGGATTATATTGACGGAGAATACATATATGTGCCCCGCAAAGAGACAAACAGAAAAGGCTGGGGGCAGAATACCAATCGAAAACAGGAAACGCTTTTGAGAAACCGGGAAATTTACAGGCAGTATACAGAGGGTATGTCTGCCGCCCGCCTTTCGGAGATTTATTTCCTGTCTCCCAAAAGTATACATAAAATTATTGCAAAATGTAAGCTGGAAAACCAGTGATGAGAGCGCCGCAGCTAAAAGCCCTGCGGCGCTTTTTTATTTCAGAAAAATAAAGGCGGTTGTTGTGCCAGTTTAAGAGCATGTATAATGTTTGTGCAGGAAAGGGGCAATTCCTGAAAAACAGATTGGAGAAAACAAATGAGAAAGAAAAAAGTAAAAGAAAATATTCAGATACAAGATGCAGAAAAAAATAAGATAAAGGCGATGGTTGTAAAAATAATGAATAAGCAGGCTCAGGTTCTGGCTGGAGATAAGCTGCTGACCTGCCTGTTGCCACAGACGATGGTTTCAGAGAAAAATGCGCTGGTGGTTGGAGATCGTGTGGCAATAAGCCCTGTGGATAACGATACATATAAATTATCTGAAGTGCTGCCAAGAGAAACAGAGGTTTTCAGGGGAAGCCGGCGTTCGCCAGGAGAAAGAATACTAATAGCGGCCAATGTACACTATCTTTTAGCCGTTGTGACAGCCGAGTATTTCAGGCATCAGGCAGGTTATCTGGAATCTGCTGTTATTGCGGCCAGACGGGCAGGAGTTAAAATCATTATTTTGATCAGCAAATGGGATATGGTGGGTGAAAGGGAAAGGGAACTGCTCGAGGAGAAAATAAACCTTTATCGGCAAACCGCAGACCTGGTCTTTGCCGGGTCAGAGCAGGCTGAGATGGAAGCCATGATAGAGGAAGTGTCAAACAAAACAGGGGTGGTCGTGGGCGACCGGTCCTGCGGTAAATCGACCCTGATCCATAAAATTCTGAGCAGGCTCTCGGAGGAAGTGGAAACCCCGGTGAAATTTCCAGGCACTCACAGCAGCCAGATGGAGTGCGGCCCCCAAAATACCTGCCTTATTGATACCCCGGGCTTTCGTGATTTTGCGCTGCAGGCCGTTGCAGAGAATGAAAAAAATACCACCTTTCCAGAAATTGCCCGGCTGGCTCATCAGTGCGCGTTCAGCAGTTGTACGCATACGCATGAGGAAGGCTGTGCGGTGCTGCAGGCGCTTCGGGAGGAGTGTATTGAAAGAGAACGGTACGACGCCTATCAAAGTATGGGCGGAAAACCTTCTAAGCCGCAGCAGAAGCCAGACTACAGGCGTACAGCCTGCACAGAAAGCTTTGTGTGTAAGGTGTGTGGTGCTCCCGTCGCACCGGAAGGAGCTGGCAGTGAGCACAGGAACCATTGCCCCAAATGCCTGTCAAGCCTCCATGTCGATAAAAAGCCCGGGGACCGCGCTTCCTTATGTCATGGTGTTATGGAGCCGGTGAGCGTCTGGGTTCGGAAAAATGGAGAGTGGGCGATCATTCACAGATGCCGTCTGTGTGGTGTGCTCAGTTCAAATCGCATTGCGGCAGATGACAATCCAGCACTGCTCATGTCCATTGCGGTCAAGCCGCTGGCGAGGACACCCTTTCCCCTCAATAAGCTGGAAGAAGTGTTTGGCGGAAAGTGTGAGCCTTAAGAACACTCAGAAAGCGTTTCGGCCTGTTGCTTTGGGGTATTTAGAAAGAAAAACGAAAGCAGGTGTCATAATGATGCATCATATAGAAATTTTCGATCCGGATATCCAGTGCTATGCTGGCGAGTGTGAGCCCATGGGTAATAAAGAATACATGCGGATCACCACCATGGTAGAGAATCTGAAAATAGCGGGAAAAGACATTATCCGTTACAACCCTATGCAGGAGCCTTCACTCTATAAGGAGATGCCTGAGATCCAGCAGCTTATGGATGAGAAGGGAATAGCAGCCCTGCCGGCAGTGATGCTGGACGGAAAAATCGTCAAGAGCGGCGAGTATCCATCCAATAAAGAGCTGCTGGACTGGTCGGGATTAAGCCAGGAGGAACTGGTTAAAACCATCATGCAAAAGAAAATGTCAAATTGTAAATGCGGTAATGATCTGGATTGCTGCTGCTAAATAAAAATTTCTGAGAGGACCGGCAAAGCTTGCCGGTCCTCTTTTCTTAATAAAAAGCTTAAAAAATTAATACCAATTTCCCTAAAAATTTACACCATGACGGGTTAAAAGAAAAAGCACCAGATTACGTCTCAGAAGAGCATGACCAGTTAAAATCGTTAAAATATAGACAATTTAAGAGGGGCAAAAAGGCTTGACAAACGGTTACACTGCAACTATACTAGTCTTAACTGGTCATGACCACTAATGATGACCGAGAGGGGAATTACTTGTGGATAAAATCGAATTAATTGAGAGAAAGGCGTTTAATATCCGAAATGATATTGTAAAAACCATTATAGAGAATGGTGATGGTCATGCCGGACCGTCCCTGTCCTGTACGGACATTCTGGCGACACTGTACTTTGGAGTGATGAAGGTCGATGTTAACAAACCCAAATGGGAAAAAAGAGACCGCCTTATCCTGAGCGCGGGTCATAAATGCCTGGCGCTGTATGGAACGCTGATTGAAAAGGGATTTGAGAGTGAACGGGTACTGCATAGCTATAATCATTTGGGGACAATCGTGCCGGGTCATCCGGATATGAAAAAGTTCCGGGGTGTGGATTTCAGCTCCGGCGCTCTGGGGCATGGGCTGCCAATTGGCTGCGGCATGGCTCTGGACGCAAAGCTTAAAGACCATGAAAACCGTGTGTTTGTACTTATGGGCGACGGCGAGCAGGGAGAAGGCTCTAACTGGGAAGCAGCAATGTTTGCAGCGCACCATAAGCTCGACAATCTGGTTGCCATTATCGACCGAAACGGCCTGCAGATCAACGGTACAACAAAAGAGGTGCTCAACAGTGCAGATCTTGCGGAAAAATATAAAAGCTTTGGATGGGCGGTAGAGATTGTGGACGGCCATGATGTGGCGGCAATGCTGAATATTTTTGAACAGACGCCTGCTCAGGCAGGAAAGCCAACAATGGTTATTGCCAATACCATCAAGAGCAAGGGAATGTCCTTTGCGGAAAACAATGTGAAGTATCACCACTGGAATCCTGGGAAGGATTCTGAGGAGGCCAGACAGGCATTGGAAGATTTACACAGCTATCAGGAAGCAAAGGGGTGGTCATAATGGCAGGAACAAAGTTAAACCCAAGAGATGTCTTTGGCGAAGTGCTTTTGGAAATTGGAAAAACAGATGAACGCGTTATGGCAGTATCCTGTGATTCTGGTGCGGGCTCAGGCATGAACCCTTTTAAAGACGCGCTGCCCTTACAATATTTAGAGGTTGGGATTAGCGAGCAGGACGCCATCGGTATTTGCGCCGGTCTGGCGGAATCCGGCAGAGTGCCTGTGGTATCAGCGATCGCACCCTTTATCAGTATGCGGTGCTTTGAACAGATCCGGAATGACGTGGGCTACGCGAACATGAACGTAAAGATCATTGGCTCAAGCAGCGGTCTGTCTCATTCTAATCTGGGCTCTACACACCAGGCGCTGGAGGATATGGCGATTTTAAAAACAGTGCCGAATATGGTGATTTTTAATCCTGGCGACGGCTATGAGGTAGAAATGTCGCTCAGAAAGGCTATAGCCTGCAAAGGGCCTGTTTATATCCGGATGCCGCGAAACGCCATGGAAATGCCTATGAATCTGGAAAAGCGCAGCTTTGAAATCGGCAAGGGAGAGCGTCTTCTGGACACTGGCGATGACGTGGTCATTCTGGTTACAGGGACACTGAGCGTTGACGCGCTGAAAGCAGGACAGCGGCTGGCAGAAAAGGGCTATAGAGTCAAAGTACTTAATTTTACAACCGTTAAGCCACTGGATAAAAAACTGATCCGCAACGCTTATAAAAACTGCCGGCTTATGTGCACAGTAGAGGAGCACATAACAACCGGTGGCTTTGGGAGCAGTGTGCTGGAACTTCTTTCAGATATGACGCACCACGCACCGGTTCACGTACTGGGCATTGAGGCTGGGTCCACTCAGACAGGGCCCTACCGTGAGCTTTTAGATTACTATGGTTTAAGCGCTGATAAGCTGACAGAGACCATTGAAACTTACATTCATAATTTAGCATAAGGAGAGAGACATGGAGATTAAATGCAGTTTAAACACATTCAAGAAAACAGACGTCACATTCATTGACAGCGAGAAGGCGTACATCAGCAGAGTGGCCGACCAGCCCATCGCGTTTGAGACCTTTCAGGCCTTAAAGCCATACGTGAAATCCATTGGTGTGACCGATGGATTTAAAAAGGTTATTGATACCTTTGACGTACCAGAGGGCCAGACCCCGGCAGGTTTTCGGGTAGAATACGAGCTGGAGGAGGACGGGGCCCTCAGAGCAGATCTGGTAAGAGATATCAGCTATGACAAAAATGGAATGAAACGCCCGACGAACGTTCTGTTTTCAGCAGACAGCGCCAATCCTTACGAAGTAGCGCCCATCAAAAACATTCTTGCCAACCTGACCTGTAACCCTGGGATCATCTATGATCTGTTCATCAATAATCCAAAAGCAAATGTCGGCAATCAGTTTAAAACAAGAGACGAGGTTATGGCAGAAATCGGCAGGATTCTGGGCCCCGGCGCAGACATTAGCGTTGAGCTGAACGACCCCTTTGGCAAATCCGACGCCGAGATTCTGGAAGAAGCCGCTAAATTTAAAGAAATGCTGTCCGAATACCGCGTCGTCATTAAGGTGCCGCACACCGGACCAGTCAGCAAGGAAACCGTTGACCAGCTCCTTACAGGCGACAAGAAATTTTCAATCCCCTGCGACGCACCTGGTACAGCCGAAGCGCTGAGAGGCCACAACATCGCATTGATGCTTCAGGAAAATGGCTACCGGGTCAATTTTACCTTAATGTTTGAGCCCTATCAGACAGCACTTGCGCTGCAGGCAAAGCCCTATTTTATCAACAGCTTTGTCCGCCACCGCTTCATGCAGTCCGAAATCATGAAAAAAGGCCTTGCGGCTTACGACGCAACACGCGACCCCAGGTATTTGGAAGACATTAAAAAAATGTTCATCGAAAAAGACTACCTGTGCAAAGGGCAGGAAATGGATCTGCTGAGCGTCAAGCAGGCAGCCGAGGATCTGCTTAAATACCGGCACTTTGAAGACCATGAAGGGGCTGACGGCCTGGACAGTGTAAGACATAACCTGAGATGGTTTAAAAACACCAACCTGAACGATTCAAGACTGATTATCTGCAGTATGGAAGGGCCGCTCAATTACCCGGATATCGACAAGCTTTTAGTCGAGGACGAATTCAGCGATCTGGTCAACCGTGTGGTTATTACCGCAGAGCCAAGCTATCTGGCGCGCTTTACCTCCTGCAACCAGGTAATCAGCTATCAGCGCCGGTTTATGAACGCGGCTAACGGCGCAAAATAAAATCAGAATAAGAAATGAGGTCATGAAATGAGTTATGTAAACATGGAAAAAATATTGAAGGATGCCAGAAAGGGCGGATACGCTGTCGGCGCCTTCAACATTGTCAATCAAATGACAGCAAAGGCGGCGGTGGAAGCGGCAGAAGAGCTGAGTTGTCCGATCATTCTTCAGACCTCGGTTAAAACCGTCAGGCAATTTGGAATTGAAGAAATGATGCAGTTTTTAAAACCCATTGTGGAGAATGCAAAGGTAGATGTGGCAGTGCATCTTGACCATTCGACCGATGTGGATTTTACCATCGCCTGTATTGACGGCGGATGGAGCTCCGTTATGTATGATGGCTCAAAGCTGCCGCTGTCAGAAAATATTGCGAACACTAAAAAAATTGTGGAAGCCGCCCACGCAAAAGATGTTACTGTCGAAGGTGAGCTTGGAGCCATCGTGGGCGTGGAAGACGATATTGTAGTCGATGAAGACCAGAGTGCTCTGGCAAATCCGGAGGACTGTAAGGTTTATCTGGAAGAGACAAAAATTAATGCCTTTGCTCCGGCCATCGGCACAGCCCATGGTGTATATAAAGGGGAGGTTAAAATTGATTACGACCTTTTTGAAAACATCAACAGCTTTTCGCCTTGCCCGCTGGTACTGCATGGCGGTACTGGTCTGAGCACAGGCACCTTTAAACGGCTGATAAGCTTGGGGGCGGCAAAAGTCAATATTTCAACAGCGATTAAGATTGCTTACTGCGGCGGTATGAGAGACTACACAAAGCTGCGGCCTGATGAAAATGATCCACTGAAGCTGGACGCTTTTGTAAAAGATAAGGTCAAAGAAGTGGTTAGAAATCACATCACACTGTTCAGCTTATTAGAAGATTAGGAAGTGAGCATATGGATTACAAACCAAATTATCTCTGTGATCTGCACAGCCACACAACCCGCTCAGACGGTAACGATACCCCAAAGGAATTTCTGGATACCGCGGCAGCGCTGGGGATGAAGGTCGTAGCCATCACAGACCACGATGTGCTGCCGCCGGAGAAGATTGAGGTGGGCGGGCTCATGGTCGATGTGGAACGCTATGCCCAGAAGAAAGGCATGAAGGTTTTAAAGGGAATTGAGTTTTCCTGTGAAACAGAGGTAGAGGATGTGCATCTGGTGGCCTTTGGCTGTGATTACTCAAGCCCTGAAATTTTGGCCATGAACCGGATCATTGTTCAGAGTAAGATTGATTCCTACAGAAGGCTGACCGAACTGCTGACAGAGAAAGGCTTTCCCATCAGCTGGGAGGAAGTGCTCAATTACAATGATATCCCGAGAAAGCCGGAAGATGTGCAGAAGAAAATCATCTTTAACCTCATGGCAGAGAAAGGCTATACCGAAACCTGGAGTGACGCCAAGCTGATGATCCGCAACACGCCGGAATACAGTGTGAAACGTGAAAAGCCAGACCCCCTGACCATTATTGATATTGTACACCGCGCGGGAGGAATCGTTATTTTGGCGCACCCCTATCTTATTGACGAGAGGGTTAAAACAAAAGCCCTGGAGTGTTCAAGAGCTGAATATATTGACCGCCTGATCAAGGGCGGGCTGGACGGCATTGAGGCCTCTTACACCTATGACAAGACAACCTATAATGGCTCGCTGACAAAGGAAGAAATCATAGAACAGGTGCGCAGAGACTACACTGACAGGGTTGCGATTATTTCCGGAGGCTCAGACTACCATGCAGATTATAAGAAGTCCAGCAAAAAAGTCCGGAATATTGGCGAATGCGGCATTACGCCAGAGTATTTTCAAAGCAATGAGCTGTTGTCCAGACTGTAGGTGAAAAAATGGGAAAACATTATGATTTGATTATTTTTGATCTGGATGGGACGCTGGTAGATTCTGCAGCGGATATTGTGGCGACCGTTAAGTATATTATTAAGAAATATGGATTTGAGCCAAAATCAGACACTTTTATACGGAACTGTATTGGCGGCGGAGCACGTAATGTTCTGCTAAAGAGCCTTGGAGAAGATAAAGAAGCGTTAATCGACAGTGAGATTTTGCCGCTGTTTAAAAAATATTACGAAGAAAACTGTGCCGTGTACACCAGCCTGTATCCCGGCGTTAAGGAAGTATTGGAACATTACAAGAAAATAGGCAGACCAATGGCTTTGGCGACCTATAAGATCAGAAGCGCTACAGAAAAAATTATGAAAGCTCTGGCGTTTGACCAGTATTTTGACTATCTGGTAACCGCAGATGATGTTGAAAACCCAAAACCCCACCCGGAATGTATACAAAAAATATTGGCGCACTACCAGATGCAGCCAGAACAGGCAGTGCTGGTGGGGGACACAAAAACAGATTTTATGACAGGCCACAACGCAGGTGTGGATGTGTGTGCGGTAACCTATGGATACGGCAGCAGTGAAGTGCTGAAGGATCTGGGACCGGCCTATATAGTGGATACAATAAGTGAAATAAAGGAACTGCTCCTTTAAAAAAAGAGAATACAGGAGGAAACGATGGTTGATTTATCAAAAATGGATAAGTGGTCATTAGGAAAGTGTTTTGACCATTCGGTACTGCCCAAGGATACAACAGAAGCGGATATTCGCAAAGGCTGCCAGGAAGCAAAGGCATATAACTGCGCGGCGTTTTATTCAGCATCACCTTATTGGACACCTGTGGTAAAGGAAGAGCTTGAAGGAACAGACATCCATATCGCCACAGGCTTGGATTTTCCCTTTGGCGCGTCAACTGTAAAAATGAAGGGACTCGAGACCGAGGAGGCTGTCCGACTCGGGTGTACAGCGCTGGACATGGTTATGAATATCGGCGCGCTCAAAGACAAAAATTACAAGGAAGTAAAGGCAGGGCTGGACGCTTTTGTAAAAGCAGCTGAAGGCAACCTGACGAAATGCATCATGGACGTTAACTTTTTAACGGACGATGAAATTATTGCGGGCTGTAATTTAATTGCAGAAGCAGGGATTGACTATGCGAAAACCTCAACAGGACAGTTTGAAGGGCCGTCGATGGATCAGTTTTTACTCATGAAAAAAACATTGAAGGATACCGACATTAAGCTTAAGGTTGCCGGTGTTAAATTTCCGAGACCTCAGAATGCCTACGCGTTTTTACTCGCAGGAGCAGATTTAATTGGGACCCGTGCAGCTGTGGCGATTATAGACGCCTTAGATCAGATGCGTGAGATTGGCATTGTACCGCCGCTTCAAAAGTAAAGCAGTGGATTCAACAGATTATATCAGGAGAAAAAAATGATCGATTTAAAAAAGTTAACCAAGTGGGATGCCGGAAAGCTCTTTGATTATGCCATTCTGCCCAAAGATACCGATGAAGAAGCCATCCGTAATGGGTGCCGTGAGGCAAAGGCTTACAACTGCGCGGCTTTTTATTCATCTTCACCTTATTGGACGCCCATTGTGGTAGAAGAATTAGGAGATACGGACGTTAACATTGCGACAGGGATCAGTTTTCCGTTCGGTTCACAGCCCTCGGCTGTAAAAGCCATGGAAACAGAACTGGCTGTGAAAGCAGGCTGTACATGCCTGGATATGGTCATCAACATAGGGGCTTTAAAAGACGAAAAATATGATGTTGTCAAACAGGAGCTTGTTGATTTTAAAAATGCGGCTCAGGGACGTATGACAAAAGGAATTCTAGACGTTGCGTTTCTCACAGATGATGAGATAAAGGCTGGATGCGAGCTGATCAAGGAAGTTGGCCTTGATTATGCAAAATCAGCGACAGGACAGTTTGAGGGGCCGACGATGGAGCAGGTTTTGATTATGAAAGAAACAATCGCGGATTCCAATGTTAAGCTGAAGGTTTCTGGCGTTAAGTTTCCAAGACCTCAGAATGCATGGGCCTTTATTATGGCAGGGGCAGAGCTGATTGGAACACGGTCTGCGCCGGAAATTATTGATTCGATGGATCAGATGCGGGAAATTGGGTTACTGCCGCCTTATGAAGGATAAGACAGCGGATAAGCCAGGATATAAATTAAAGGATAAACAGGACAAGGAGTAAAAAATGATTGATTTTTCAAAAATGACAAAAAAAGATGTTGGTAAATGTTTTGACTATTTCATTGGCCCAAAAGACACAACCGAAGCGATTATCCGCGAAGAGTGTAAAACAGCCATTGAATACAATGTAAAAGCCTTCTGCTTCTCTTCTTCAATTTGGTCATCGGTGGTTGCAGAAGAACTAAAAGGAACCGATATTTTGGTTGGAGCAGGGATTGGATTTCCGTTTGGGCAGCAGACCAGCGCAGTTAAATGCTTTGAAACAGAAGAAGCTGTAAGAATGGGAGCAACGGTATTGGATAATGTCATGAACGTTGGCCTGATGAAAGACAAAAAATACGACCAGATTCTCCAGGAATTTAAAGATTATAAAAAAGCAGCAGGCCCGGCGATCACAAAAATGATTCTGGAAGTATGTATGCTGACAGATGAAGAAATTCGTATTGGCTGTGAGCTAATTGCAGAAGCAGGCTTGGACTGGGCTAAATCATCAACAGGACAGTGGGAAGGGCCGACGATGGAGCAGGTGCGCATTATGGCTAAGACTCTGGAAGGAAGTGATACAAAGGTAAAAGTATCCGGTGTTAAATTTCCGAGAGCACAAAACGCTTACTGCTTCTTGATGGGCGGAGCGGAATTGATTGGTACCCGCCAGGCGCCGCAGATCATTGATTCTTTAGATATGATGCGCGAAATTGGCGTTGTTCCAAAATATGAAGGATAAATTTTAAAATAATAACAAAATAAAGGAGTAAAAAATGGTTGATTTATCGAAAATGACGAAACATGACATGGGAAAGCTGATTGATTTTTCTGTTTTGGGCAAAGACTCAACAGAAGAAGATATTCGCAAGGGGTGCAGGACCGCTATTGAGTACAACTGCAAGGCCTTCTGTTTTTCGTCCTCTTACTGGACGCCGGTGGTTGCGGAAGAGCTAAAGGGGACAGACCTGCTGGTCGGTGCAGGAATTGGTTTTCCTTTTGGTCAGCAGAGCAGCGCTGTAAAATGCTTTGAAGCAGAAGAAGCCGTCCGCATGGGGGCAACTGTTCTGGATAACTGTATGAATGTTGGCGATTTTAAAGAAGGTAAGTACGACAAGGTTTTGCAGGAATTCAAGGACTATAAAAAAGCAGCGGGCCCGGCAATGACTAAAATGATCATTGAAACCTGTATGTTAACCAAAGAAGAAATTGTAACCGCTACCAAACTGGTGGCTGAAGCGGGCATCGACTGGGTTAAGACCTCAACAGGGCAATATGCAGGACCAAGTGTCTCAGACGTTATCCTGATGGTGGAAGCCCTGGAAGGTTCTGACACGAAGGTAAAGGTTGCCGGGGTTAAGGCGCCGCGTCCACAGAATGCGTTTGCTTTTATTTTAGCCGGAGCAGAATTGATCGGAACTCAGGGCGGCAAGGAAATTTTAGACGGTGTTGATGATTTACGGAAAATTGGATTAATTCCCGCATACCAGGGATAAAACAAAAAAATACTGCCAAAAATCAGAGTTGGGGGACTTTGATCAGAGATTTAATATTAAAAACTAAGTTTATAGAGGAGAAATAAAATGGGAAAATATTTAGTTGGTATGGACGCCGGGACGACCGGCTGTAAAGTATGCGTTTTTGACCTTGAAGGAAACCTTATCGGGAGTGATTACCGTGAATACCCATGTTATTACCCGCATGAAGGCTGGGTAGAACAAATTCCGGAGGACATGACGCCGGCATTGTTCAAAACCTGTAAAGAAGCCATCCGTAAGGCGCAGGTAGATCCAAAGGATATCATAGCTGTGGGGCTTTCTTCCCAGGGGTCTGTTATCGGTCTTTTAGATGAAGAAGGCGAACTGATCCGGCCGTTTGTAGGCTGGCAGGATCTCCGGGGCAGCGAGGAAGAAATAAAATGGATTACGGATCAGATTCCAAGAGAAGAATATTACCAGCTGACCGGCGATCCGCTGGGAATGTGCTTTAGTATTGCGAAGCTGGTATGGCTTAAACATCATGAGCCGGAAAACTGGAATAAAACAGCTATGTTCTCCACGCATCAGGACTATTTTCTTAAGCAGCTCGGCGCAGACGGATATTATACAGACTTTTCATCTGCAAGCCGCGAAGGTATGATGGATATCAACAATAAATGCTGGTCGAAGCGTATGCATGATATGTTGGGAATTTCGCTGGAAAAAAGAGCTGAACTGGTAGACGAACCGGGAAAAGTCGTTGGACATATTCCAAAAGATATTGCTGAACTGACTGGTCTGGCTGAGGGAACACCGATTTGTGTTGGCGCGCATGACCAGAACTGTAATACCTTCGGTTCAGGCGGTGTGGATGACGGAACAGCAGTTGTGGTAATGGGTACCTTCGGCTCATGCTTTATCGTGAGTGATGAACCGATTCGTGATCCAAAGGGAAGACTGGTCGTTAAAGGGAATCATGGGGTTGGCAATTATACCATCGAGGCCTTTTCAAATACGTCCGCTTCAAGCTACCGCTGGTATCGGGATACCTTCTGTGACATTGAAAAATTCTCGGCTGAGCTGGTAAAAACAGATCCTTATGAGCTCATCAATGCACAGATCGCAGACGTACCGCCAGGAGCAAATGGCATAACTTTCTTACCATACCTGCAGGGGGCGTCAGGTTCTAAAATCAATGATAAGGCACGCGGTGTTTTTATCGGAATGTCTCTTGGAACGAAAAAAGCCGATATGGCAAGAGCGGTAATGGAGGGCATCAGTTTTGAGGTATATGATATTATCAATGCCGAACTGGAAGCTGGAATTAAAATTAACTCGATTCGATTGACAGGCGGCGCCGCAAAATCTCCAATGTGGTGTCAGATGCTGGCCGACATTTTCAAACTGCCGATCCAGCTGCTGAGTGCAGGTGAAACAGGCTGTCTAGGGGCGGCTCTTTATGCTGGTATTGGTGTGGACGCTTATGAAAACTGCCGGGATGCAGCTGAAAAAGCGGTTAAGCTAACTGAAGTTTTTGAACCTAATCCGGAAAAATTTGCAGCTTATGATAAAGCTTATCAGCGTTTTATCAACGTTTATAACGCCTTGGACAACCGTATATTCTAATAAAAAAACATATACGTACTGGCCAGGTTAATACTGGCCAGTATTTTATTTTGGAGGAAAAAATGGATATGCAAAAAAGCGGTTTTAATATTTATGAAAGGCATGATTTTGACTGTGAATGTGGGAGGCATCATAAGATGCCGATTGGAGAGGTTGTGATTGCTTCGGGTGCATCCAGAAAACTGCCTTATTATGTCAAAGCGCTTGCGCTTGGTAAAAAAGGAATACTCGTAACAGATGAGGTGATTTTTGAGTCCATTGGCAGAGAGATCTATGCAGACTGGCAGGAGCAGGGGCTTGAGATTGAATGCTATGTGCTCAAAGGCCGTATCCGTCCAGATGAGTACACCGTTGGAGATGTTATCTGCAATACGCCTTTTGACGCTGATTATATCGTATCATTGGGGGGCGGAACAGTCACGGATGTCGTCCGTTATGTGGCAACACGCCTGAATTTAGAATGTGTTTCCATTCCGTCGGCCATGACGATGGATGGCTTTTTTACAAACATGTCCATTATTATTGTCGATGGGCTTCAGGTGACATATTATCTCAATTATCCCAGTTTGATTCTGGCCGATTCCGATATCATTGCAAAAGCGCCGAGCGTTATGAACGCTGCCGGTGTGGGCGAGGTGATCTCTAAAATAAGCGCAGGTATGGACTGGTATGCGGGAAAACTGATCAAGGATATTTATTATTGTGACCGGGTAGAAGCAATGATGGGCGAGTGTATTGCCGAGGGAACTGAGGATGAGACTATAGATGGCATTGTGCCAGGAGAGAAAAAAGCCATTGAAAATTTAACAGACGCATTGTATAAAAGCGCGGTAGCAATGGCGTGGTATGATTCATCCCCCTGCGGCTCCGGCGCTGAGCACCAGCTGAACCATTTCTGGATTAAATGTCAGGATGAAAAAGGTGTGCCGCAATCAATGCATGGCCAGGAGGTCGGCGTTGGGGCTGTGATCAACACCATGATTTGGGAAGAAATTATGGCGATTGATTTCGAGCGCTTCGATGTTGAAAAGGCCGTCGAAAAAACCTGGGACAGAACTGAGTGGGAGAAGGAAATCCGGGCGGTTTATGGTGAAGGCGCAGAAAGCATTCTGGAATTGCAGGCAGAAAACCACTCCTTTGACAAAGCAGCAAGACGAAACGAAATAGAAAAAATTATCAAGCATCATGAAGCCCTGGCCAGACGGTTTGAGGCAATGCCAACCTCTGAAGCGCTTATTGAAAAATTAAAGAAAGTGGGCGGCCCATGGCACCCAAAACAGTTACAGATTGATGAGGATGAGCTGGTGAAGAGTATCTACTTTGCAAAGGAAACGCGCAGCGGCCGTTACAATGCACTGTGGATGGCCGAGGCCCTTGGCATTATGGAAGATGTTTCGAGTAAAATAATAAAAAAACTGGAATTCTAAGGCTGTTCCGGTTTAAATTGAAGCCATAAGAAAGTTTGCGTTATAACAAAGTGGTTTACGATATTGAAAAAGCGTTTAAGATTATGGTATGATATAGACACACACTTTCAGGAGGATTAAAGATGAATAGTATTGAAAGAAATAATCCAAAGCCACTTTATGTTCAGTTGGAAGAGCTGATCCGAAATAATATAGACACCGGCATTTGGAAACCACAAACTGCAATCCCCTCTGAAAGCGAGCTGAGCAAAGAGTATGATCTGAGCCGTATGACCATTCGGACGGCTTGTCAGAATTTGGTTCAGGAAGGCGTGCTCTACCGTGTTCCGGGAAAGGGTACCTTTGTATCAGAGCCTAAGATTATGACGGAGTCTTTAGCTTACATGGGCTTTCGGGAGCAGCTTGAGCGTATGGGGTACGAAACGACGACAAAACTGTTAGATTCTGCCATTATTCAGGCTTCTGGCAGTGTATCGAGAAAGCTGCGTATTCCAGAAGCCGCGCCGGTTATGCTGATTGAGCGTATGCGTTATCTTAAGGGGAAACCGATCAGTCTGCATTACTCTTATATTCCGGTACAATTATGCGAGGGCATCGAGAAGCATGACCTTGTCGATGAGCAGCTGTGTGTTATTCTTGAGAAAGAATACCAGCTTTTACCTACGCGTATACAGGAAACGCTGGAATCGGTCAAGGCGTCTAAAAAAGAATCCCAGCTTTTCCGTGTAGAAGAAAGCTATCCGCTGCTGATTCTTGAAGATATTCTTTTTGCGCAGGATGATACGCCCTATGAGTATTCGAAAGTTGTCTTTCGCGGAGATAAAATCAAATTAAAATATGAGTTTCATAATTTATAAACGAGGTGAGACCAGCCGCTTCAAGAGCCTTATAAAACCTGGATATTATTAAGATAGCAGGTCCTTTGGGCTTGAGCTGCTGGTCTTTTCATTTTGAATAGCGTTAACCGACTGATAAACGTAAGTAATTAATATCAGGAGGAAACAAAATGTCAGATGATTGTAAAATGCAAAAGGACTATGTAACGTTTTTAAAAGCATTGATTGAAATACCATCTCTTTCCGGAGAAGAAGGAAAAGCAGCAGTATTTATTCAGAACGCTTTAGATCAAATTGGTGTCACACCCCAGGTTGATGAAGCGGGCAATGTCTATGGAGAGATTGATGGTGGAGAAGGGCCGGTCGTTCTGCTGAACGGACATCTTGATGTGGTGCCAGAAGGAAGTCTGGAGGCTTGGAAGCCCTACAGCCCTTTTAAGGCAGCTGTGGAAGGCGACGTGCTGATCGGAAGAGGGGCCAGTGATTTGAAAGCAGGGCTGGCAGCACAGTTTTTTGCATTTAAGCAGATCAAGCGGGCCTTGGATGCAGGCGCTTCTTTGAAGGGGAAGGTTATTTTTTCGGCCGTCGTACATGAAGAGGCAGCGGAAATGCTGGGAATGCAGTATCTCATTGATCATACCCTTGAAGGTGAAAAAATCGATTTGTGTATTCTATGTGAGCCGAGTTCAGGAAGAGTGGCGCTGGGGCATCGTGGAAAGGTGGAGCTTGTCGTTAAAACCATGGGAAAGACAGCTCATTCCTCTCAGCCAAGGCAGGGCATCAACGCGCTTGAAAAAATGCTGCCTGTTATGCAGTATATTTTCGAGGAGATGCCAAAAACCCTTAAAGGGCATCCTGTTTTGGGGGATAACTCTGTTACAATAACCGACTGTATTGTCCGGCCGGGAGCGCAGAGTATTATCCCTGACGAATGCGAAATATCCATTGACCGGCGTTATTCGCCGGATGAAACACTGGAGGACGTGGTGCGTCAGCTTAAAGCTGTGCTTGATAGTTTTGCAGAAAAGGACCCGGAATTTAAGGCAGAGGTGTATCCGCGGGCTTACTGTGAGAAGACTTATACAGGCTACACCTGTGAAGTTAATAAATACCATCCGCCCTGGGCGACGGACCAGCAGATACCTGCTGTAAAAAAGGCTCTGGACGCACTGGAGAACGCAGGGCAAAAGCCAGAGTGTTTTTACTGGAAATTTGGGACAGATGGTGGATATACCGCAGGACTGCGGGGGATTCCGACCATTGGGTACTCTCATGCCGAAGAGAAATGGGCACATCAGCCCAAAGAGCAGGTTAAAATTTCGCAGATGATGAAGACCATTGAGGGAACAGAGGCAATGCTTGCCGCTGTCCTTGACTTGAAAGAGAAATAACAGAATAGAACTCAAAAAAAGACCAGCCATGCAGCTGGTCTTTTTTATGGTGTGTAGTTAATTCCTGCCTTTCTTGCCTGGGAGTGCTGGTCTTTGCGCTTGATTTGGTAGAGCTTATGGTCTTTTATGAGGCGGGCGCCGGTCTGCTGGAAATGAAAGGCGACCCTGGCATCAACACACTGTCTGTGCAGGCTCAGTATCCAGTCATAGTGGCAGACCCGTGCGTTGAGGCCGGATTCACCGCCGACAGTTACCTGGCATACCCAGGAAGGATCGAGCCAGGGAGTGAGGTCGATGGGACCGAGCAGGGGAGAACACACAATGCTTTTACAGCGAATGGGCGCCTCTTTAAAAAGCGGCAGCCGGTAGTCGGTCATGGCCTGATTTTCAACAGTACAGCAGATATGGACATTGGGATAACCGTCGCCCCAGTCCTCTGGAATACATTCATAAAAGCGGTGGATACGCTTTGTGATAAACATGAAGTTTAAGTCAGAGCGCTCACGCATCATGGCCCATACCTCAGGCCGCCAGGCGTCCGCGGCGTCCAGAAAAAAGTCGGAGGTAAAGCAGGTATAGACCAATTCGCCCGGCGGGATTTTAAAAGTTCCATCTCGCTTTTTCTTCAGCAGCAGATCAAAGCAGGAATTTTTAGATACCTGATGGCTGTCGCGGTCGTATTTCTCATCCATGCGGTAGACATAACAGTTCTGGCACCCGGTGCTGATCTTTTGACAGCCATGCCAGGGATTCCAGGTGATCGACATAGGATCCTCCTTCTAAAATAATAAAGGCGTTCCGTTTTGGAACGCCACAGGCTGTTAAAAAGCGGCGTAGCCCGAGACTGCGCCTTTTATCCAGATAAGCAAAAAGGTCCAGGCGCTGCGGATAACGGCCAGGAATTGTGCCGCACGATCGGAATAGCCGGACACTGGCGAGATCAGACATCCACTTTAGTGAAGAAGCGCTTCCCTGTGAGGGCAGTGCCCGCAGGACACTTTTTTCTTCCTTAGGTAAAAGGCTTCGTCTCTCAGGTGCCTTAACCGCCTTAACCGCATTAATAGACAATAACAGGGGTACCGTCCTCGATACCGTTATAGATGGCCTGAGCAGCTGCGTAGGGTGTGTTGACACAACCGTGTGAGCCGCTGTTTACATAAATGCTGCCGCCGAAATCCGTGCGCCAGGAGGCGTCATGAATCCCGATATCGCCGGCATAGGGCATCCAGAAGGTAACCGGTGAGGCGTAACCTTCGCCTTTTAAAGTAACATTCATTGCCTTGTAATCAAGCCCGTAGACACCGCTTGGGGTGGCAAACCCACCGCTCAGGCTTCCTGTAACAATAGGAGTGCCAACGACTAGACCGCCGTTTTTATAAAACCACATGTACTGTCCGCCAAGGCTTATTTCAACATAGGTGTTGCCGTAGTCTGGAGAGTTATGGCTTGCGGCTGTCTGTGCGTAAACCGGTTCACGGGTTACAGGCTGTCCCGCCTGGATAATTGGAATGAGGGCAGCGACCTCTTCATCCTGGTCGATCAGCCAGCCGTAATCGCCGCCGGCAATGCTGACATTTCCGCCGCCGCTTGTCTGGAAGCTTCGCGTAATGCCGTAGGTATCGTATTTATCCGATAAATTGGCCACATAGGTGGTCATGAGATCCTGATTGAACTGGACGTCCATATTGCCGTCCACAGCCAGCCAGGTATTAATGGTATTTTTATCAAGAACCTCTGTTGCGTTGCCAAAGGTATAGGTAACTGCTGCGTTCAGATACTTGTTCATAGTATCCATGGCGGCCTTAACCTTGGAAGAATCCTTGGTAAAGGAAGGCGTTTTATAGCAGCCGGCCGCTTCCAGATCCAGCTCGGTATCACCGGATAAAATAGCGTTTTTCACGGCTTCTTTGAGCTTGGCAGGGTCCAGCTCGCTGCCGGTGACCTCTGGTTCAATCACGTAGCTTGTACCGTTAAATTTAGGATAAGCATTGGCCACCTTGACGACATCCGCCCCAGATACAGCCTGAAGCTGGTTCAGTGCATTGGTAAGCTGAGTGTCATCGTAGCTGAAGGTCGCTTCCAGATCCTGATGACCCGACGGCACCAGAGACATCGGCCAGGCAAAAGCATTCTGGTCATTTAACATCTGGGAAATTTTACCGTCAGAAATATAGCGCATATTAACCTGATCGGCGGCAATTGTTTCGGTTTTTCCGCCGCGTTCCTTGAGGGTCAGCGTGTGTGTTGCGGCATTCTGCTGCATTTCTTCATCCACCTGAGCGGCGGTTTTGCCAGTGACATTGAAACCGTTCATGGTAGTGTTAAAATAGAAACGAGTGCTGAAATAAAAGCTTAAGCCAAGATAAAGGGCCAGGATAATGCCAATCCCAACACCAATGCCAATCCAGACCTTTTTATGGCTTTTCTTTTCTTTAGAATCCGGCGGCTCCCCGCCGTCAAAGGAATCATCGGCAGTGCTGTCATCATCAAAGGTGAGAACCTCGCCGGCCGCATCGTCATCATTTTCAGTTCCGCCCTCTGGCGGCTCAGGCGGATCAATGATGGTTTCCTCCTGGGCCTCCGGCGCAGCAGGTTCATCAATGATGACCTCATCTTCCGGGGGGACGGGACGCTCAAAAAGAGAGGCGTTTTCAATCGCCTGCTCTTCGGGGGTACGCTCCTCGCGCTGATCTTGTAAATTCTTTTCATCCATAAGATTAAATCCTCTTTTTTTGCAGTATATAATTGATTTTATCATTTTTTTGAGCAAAGGTAAATCTTTAATTTGTGAATATTAAGCCCTTCTATGAACTTTAAGAATCGTTTTATCGTCAGACGCTGGTTGACAGCGTTACTTGACGAAACGTATAATAAAATCAGATTTGTAATTTAGAATACTGCATATTTGGAGGTAAAGAACCATGCTGGAATTTTTTATAAAGCCTGTAACGGCTGACGGTGGTGTAAGCTATATGCCGACAGGTGCAGGATATGCGGTGCTTATCGGTCTGATGGCAATTGTGCTGGTCATTGCATCGCTTGTTGCCGGGAAAAACGAACACCGCCAGATCAGCACCAGGCATCTGACCTTTTGTGCCGCTGCCATTGCTCTGGCGGTGGTCACATCGAATATTAAGATTTTTCATTTGCCCACCGGCGGTTCTGTAACATTGTTCAGTATGCTTTTTATCACGCTGACAGGTTATTGGTACGGTCCCAAGACAGGGGTTCTGGCGGCAATCGCTTATGGCATTCTGCAGATGGTGATCGACCCTTATATTCTATATCCTCTGCAGGTGCTTGTCGATTATGTACTTGCCTTTGGTGCGCTTGGCCTGTCTGGCTTTTTCAGTCAGTCAAAGCACGGACTCATAAAGGGGTACCTGGCTGGAATCTGCGGCCGCTACGTATTTGCTGTGCTGTCCGGCTGGCTGTTTTTTGGCTCCATGGCCTGGGAAGGCTGGGGGGCACTGCCCTATTCAATGGTATATAATGCTGTCTATATTTTCTCGGAGGGCGCACTGACAATGATTTTGCTGGCGGTTCCATCGGTATCGAAGGGGCTGGCCCGTGTTCGCCGGATTGCGGATATTTAATCCTTTGTATAAGATCAGTCTGCTTCCTGACCATCAGCATTACACTTAATGAGCGCGGAATGTGAGGGGATTTTACTGGGAAAACATCTCGGCAGTTGGTGCGGTAGTACAGGCGGTAGTATAGGCACTAGGACAGGCACTAGGACAGGCAGTAGGACAGGCAGTAGTGGGGGCGGTGGTGCGCCATTCATAAACAAGACTAAACAAGACGAAAAGAGACAAGAGTATGGATAAACTGGAGAATAAAAGGAAAATGTTTTTTGCTGGAGTTGTTTAGTCTATTATATAAACAGAAGATAACTTTCAAAAAATAAAACACGCTTGCACGGCGTGTTTTATTTTTGTTTATTTATTTGTACAAAACAAGGTCTACAGCTCAGCCTCTTCCTTGCCGAGCTTTTTCCGTTCAACCAAACGGCCCATAAAGAAAGCCAGAATACCGACGCCGATACCAGTCTGGAGACAGAAGATCAAGGATTCCACTTCACCAGGAAGCTCACCGTTGATCATAGTTTCAAGCACAGGCGTAAACCAGGGCTCATATTCGCCGCCCTGAATCTCTTCGATCATTGTGCTGCCTGCGTCGTCAGAACCGCCGAATTCAGCGCCCTGGAGGGCAAATAGAGGTACGACAACCAGTAAAGCGACAATTACGAGAAGAACAATCACTAATTTTTTGTTTTTACTCATTTTACACTTCCTCCGATGCTAAAAAACCAATGGACTTGAGTTCCGGGCTTGCATACGTTTCTAAAGCGATAACGATAATAACCGTTAAAATCCCTTCAATAATAGCAAGCGGCAGCTGGGTCGGTGCAAAAACCCCCAGGAATTTTACCGCAGAAGCGGCTACACCACCCTGTTCAGACGGGTAAGCCATCGCCAGCTGAATACTGGTAATACAATAAGTGAACAGATCCCCCAGTGCAGCGGCCAGAAAAACGCCAACCTTACGGTTAACCTTCATTTTCTGGCAGAGCTTGTAGATACCAAAAGAGACAAAGGGACCGGCAATTGCCATTGAAAAAGTGTTTGCGCCCAGCGTTGTCAATCCGCCGTGGGCCAGCAGAATGGCCTGAAATAATAAAACGATAATGCCAAGAATACTGACAGCGCTCGGTCCAAACAAGATGGCGCCAAGGCCTGTACCTGTCATGTGGGAGCAGCTGCCTGTTACAGATGGGATCTTCAGTGATGAAATAACAAAAATAAAAGCGCCTGCCATGGCCAATAACGTAATGGATCTTCTGTTGCCGGTCAGGGTTTTTTTGATCGAGAAAAAACCAGCAGCTAAAAATGGAATACAGATAACACCCCATGCAATACAGTACCCCACAGGAAGGTAGCCCTCCATAATGTGCATTGCGTTTGCGGCGGGTACAATCCCGAATACAAGCGCCCACGCGCCAAGCAGTGTGACAATCCTTCTTTGATTCTTTGTCATTTTTACCTCCTCGAAAAATGAATTTTACCGGGCTACGATTCAAGCAGGCTGCGCAGCAGCACGAAAAAACCGCTTATCGGGCAGATAAGCGGTGAAAGTACGAAATAATGAATCCTGAAACCTTTTAATTTCGTCCAGACACTCAGCTATCTCCTCGTAACCAAATGTAATACAGTTTTAATGATCAGCATCCTGACTCGACTTGCGTCTCACAGTGGCGGGACCGTTTGGGATTTACACCCAATTATGCTTTAACCATCGCTTATGATGGAAACCATTAAAGTGTGCCGGAGAACCGACTACGCTTTTAATTATAACACCTTATGTCATAATGTCAATGGATAAAGTTGAATTTTTTTAAAAAAGAATAGATTAAGCTATACACATACCCCCTATATGTATTTTTGTGTTTGGATTAAAAGTATAAGAGAAAAATATGAATATCCTTAAAATATTTTCGTTTATTTGAAAAAATCGTAAAAACAGACTACAATAGGTTCTGATGTTGGGTTTTATAGCTCTTTAAATATAATTAGTGCATTAGAATAAGCTCGATTATTAAAATGACGATTTAAAAGACGAAAGCGCTTTGTTGAAACTACGGCATATCGGCCGTGCGAATATTGTAAAAGCTTATATAAGTCCGGCTGCCGTTAAAATAAAAGCGGTGTACTGGAAAGCCTGATAAAAGATGTGATTTTGGAGAGAATAATGAGTGAGCGTACAAAACGAATCGAGACTTTTTCAAAAAAAGATCTGACAAAGACAAACATAAAACGCGTCAATATCCCGGAGGGCTTTGAACGGATCAGCGTTAATACCTTTAAAAATCTGACGAAGCTGAAGGAAGTCAGAATAGCGGAATCGGTTAAGGAAATATGCGGCCATGCCTTTGAGGGATGCACAATGCTTTCAGCCATCAGTCTGCCCTCAGGACTTAAACTGCTGGGGGAAGCCGCCTTTATGGAGTGCAGAAGGATACAAACGCTCGAGATTCCCGAGGGCATACACGCCATAAAAGACCGCACCTTTAAATTCTGCCGGGGGCTGGAACATATAACACTGCCAAAACAGCTTATACAAATTGGGGAAAATGCCTTTTACAATTGCGATAAGCTGGCATATATCGAGCTTCCGGACGCCGTCGAAAAGCTGCCCTTCAGAACCTTTTACATGTGCAAAAGCCTGGAATCCATCCGGTTTTCGCAAAATTTGAAATATATCGGCAAGGAAGCCTTTGTAAACTGCAGTTTCCAGCAGCTGGAGCTGCCGGAGAGTCTGGAGATTATTGATGAATCCGGCTTTTTGAAATGTAAGAAGCTCACAGCGCTAAAGCTGCCAGAAAGTGTAAAAATCATTGGAAAATGGGCGTTTCATGGATGCCCTAATTTAAAAACAGTTGAAATAAGACACGACCCCGATGAAGTGGGCGAGTGGCTCTTTAACCGAAATGATGTAACCGTACATTGTTTTGAGGGCTCCAAGATCGACCGTTATTGTAAGCTATACGATTATAAAGTCCGCTATATCCAGTAAAAATCCTCTGTGATTCTTGACAAAAGCCGTTAAAAAAGCTATGATGAAAACAATTAAATATCTGATTTTATCCTGTGTAATGGGAAAAGGGTGAGAACCCCTTGCTGTAATCGCAGCTGTAATACAAAAAGCCTGTCCAATAACCACTGCCAGTATGGCGGGAAGGGGACAAGGATGATATTGTAAAGCCAGAAGACCAGCGCAGAGATACGTTTTTAAAGCTCCGATTTAGAGTGATAAGACAATTCTGACGCCTTCTTTTTTTCAGGCCGCAGTTTTCCTTCTCTGAATCAGAGGAGGTTTTTTTGGTTGCTAAGCAGGAAAAAGGAGTAAATGCCATGGAGTTAAAACTCGAGATGGAAGTACCGGAAATAAAAAAAGAACGGACAAAAAAAGGAATACAAACTCAGAGAAATATTCTATTGCAGGCAAAGGAGCTATTTTATGCCCGCGGTTATAATAATACGGGAATGGTGGATATTGCCAGAAACGCACAGGTTGGCCTTGGAACCCTTACCTATTATTTCAACAGAAAAGAAGACATTGTTGATGAGATCATCAATACCTACTTTATGCAGCTCTATGATTTTGTAGGAGAAAATTCAGAAAAGGCAAAACTGCAGTATGTTAAGTACTGTACCGCGGTGATTCTTTTTTATACCGGTATTGTGGAGGACCCCCATGTGATGAAGTTCTACTATGAGATCACGCGGCGGGACTGTAATAAAACAAAGCGTATGATGGTCTTAAAGCTGTTCAGCCGTTCTGTTCTGGAGTATTTTAATAAAAGCTATACCGAGGAAGATATGGAAGCCTGCACGCTGGCTTTTTACGGCGCCCAGAAAGAGATCTTTATCCGTTACTATGAGCGAGAGCTGCCGTTTAAGTCCAAAAAACTCGTGAAATCAATCGTCTACCATATGTTCCGGCTCCTTGATATCAGCAGTGATACTTTAAAAAATACCATGAAGGACGGTTTTGTTTTTCTTGATGCGTACAGGGACAGGCTGCCGCAGATTTTATAAGATAAGTCTAAAATAATAATAGCCTTTTGATGATAAATCAAACCCTTCAGCGGATAACTTTAAAAAATAAAAAACGCTGAAAAAGCCCTTGAAATGGTACTTTTAGCAACTGTATTTAAAAAAACTCAAAAATAGAGGTTGCAAAAAATAAATTATAATGCTAGAATAAGCATTGTAAACGAGATGACAACAAATTGTATCAATTGTAGCTATTCTTTAAAGAACGACTCGTTTGTGAAATTTAATAATAACTGTAATGAATTGCCGCATGATAATCATTCTGGTTATCTGCAGCTAGGGTGTTTTTGAGAGTTTATCAAGATGCCTGAGGGAAGTAGGTGTGAATCCTAGTACAGAGCCGCTATCGTGATGCTTGCCGGAAACCACTGGTAAAGACGAGTCGGAAACCTGTTTGTTACAGTCTTGATGCAACTAATCCTCGTCACTAGGGTTATTCATCGAAAATATAGACGCTCTACGGCTATTCTGGGGCTTCTATCACAGATATTCATAATCAAAGTTATTGTACAGATCAAAACAGCGATTGTTTTGATGGTGTATGGTTTTATTTGAGTTGAATTTCTATGATAGGAGCCCCTTTTTGTATACAAAATTTTGAGAAGGAACAGAGAGGAGGCCGTATCATGGCCAAAACAAAAACCATTACCATCGAGTGTCCAAAGTGCCGCGAAGCCTTTGAGATTAAAGGATATGATACCATAAACGCCAGTCTGGATGAGGCGCTGAAGGCAAAGCTCATCAAAACAGAGCTGTTTAAGCACACCTGTCCAGAGTGCGGTGAAACTTTTTCAAAGCCCTACTCGTTAAAATATCAGGACATGGAAAAAGAATACATGGTGATTCTGGATATGGGCGACATTGATACAGCGGCGATGGCGGGGGAGGTTTTGGAGATGTTTCCAAATTACCGGATCCGCATTGTGAAGGATGTGATGGACCTTCTGGAAAAAATTCATATTTTTGAGTCCAACCTGAATGATAAGATCATCACCTATCTGGATCATAAAATATACGAGGACGTATCCGCAAAGCTGAAGGCTGAAAACTCTCCCATCGCCATTGATAAGGTGCTGTTTGGAAGCTTTGAGTTTCAGAAGAAAAAAGTGGTGTTCGGGGCGCTCAACAACGCCGGGAAGCAGATTTTTATCGATACCCCCTTTGCTGACTACAAAGCCCTGGCCAATTCGCCGAGGCTGGCCCCCTGTTTTAAGGAAAAGGAAGGCGAGTACGCGATTGATAAAACCTGGGCGGAAGCGCTGGCGTAGCAGGGATTACAATGCTTGTTCCAGAGTGGAGCACAGCAGAAAATAGAGAGAGCAATATTTTTTAAATATTATGTTGTGAAAATGGGAAAGGAGTGAGCTTTATCGAAGAAGGTAAAAGTGTGAAGGAGGCGCCTGCCCGCCGTTAAAAGGGCAGGAAAAAGGACCGATGGAAGGCCTAATTTCCAAACGGTCCCATGAAGTCTGATATTTCCTATAGACTTCATAATTATATCTCATTTACGGCCCTTGGGCAATCCCTTTAAGGAAAGCCCGGTTCAAAAACAAAAAATAAATTTTAAAGGAGATTTTAATTATGGCATTCGCAAAATCAGCAAAAAGAGGTTTAGCACTTTTAGGTTCAGCAGCAATGATGGTAGGATTCGCAGCTCCGACATTCGCAGCGCCGGCACAGACTGCAGACGCTTCAACAAACGTTTATTATGTGCAGGTGGACGCTAATCTATTAAATCAGATTAAAGGAATAGCTGGACAAAATATTCTTTATGGTCCGACAAAAGTTACCGCAGCAGACGTACAGACAGTAACTGGTAAAGCTCCACAAACACAGACAGTTCTGGATGTTTTGAAAACTGCTTGTGGCGCAAATAATGTTATTTCCGGTAGCTGGGGTGCTTCCGGCAGCTTTTTAACAGGTTTTAATAAAACGGGTTTAAACAAACCTGCCTCAATTACACAGGCCGAATATATGGCTAAGGGACATGGCGCAACAGATGTTATGTTTGATTATAATGTCAATGATGGTGCAGCGGGCTCTTTATCCACTGCTGAATATGCTGGTACTGCTGGCTGGATGTTCTCTGTAAACAACGCTTCTGCCCCTTCTGTTTCACCTTATTATTACTCAGTAGACGATTTAGTCTCTGATACCAGCAAAGGTTACGGTGATCTGGCGGTTATCCGTTTTGAATATTCTTTAAGCGGCGGGGCAGACATTGGCTTAACAGACAGCTGGGTTCCTAAATCGGTTAACGATGATGGTTCTTACAATTGGAACGATACCCTGCAGATTGTCAAGGAAAGTGGTCGTGTGGATATGACACAGTCAATCCGAGACGCGGCAAACGCACAATAAGAACAATAAATAGACTAAGAAATAAGGAGAGACGCCTCTCCTTATTTCCTGTTTGCTTTTTTAAAGCCAGTAGGACGGAGGAAAGAGATGATTCAGCAAACGAAACACTATTTACAAAGATGCTTAGTTCTTTTGCTGGTGGTAATGGTCGGCTTAGCGGGTGCTTTTTCAAACTCGGCCCTTGCTGCGGGTAATGACAATCAAGAGGCGATAACGGCATCCAATACATTTGATGAGACTAAAGATAAAGAAACAATACTTATAAGCACAGCGGAAGACTTTATTGCCCTGCGAAACTATGTGGCAAGTGGCGAAATCCGAGATGACCAATCTAAAGGTGTGGCCGGAGGAAAAGCACGTAGCGCCAAGCTGATGGCAGACATTGATCTTTCAGACATTGATTTTGCAGAGACAATGACACCCAGCAGTTCATGGGATGTCAGCTTTGATGGTGGTGGTCATACAATTACTGGGTTTACCGGAAACACCTATGGATTGTTTGGAGAAAGTTTAGCAGTTGGATATAACTACAATAGTGATGGCACAAAAGAAAAGGTCAAAACAATTATTACAAATTTGCATGTAGATGGAAATATTAATATTGGTTCAGAAAAATTGACGGAAAATTCAACCTATAATTATGGTTTGTTTGCGAATAACCTTATAGGTGGAGCGATGGATCTTGCGAACTGTGAGATTAGTAATTGCGTTGTAACGGGTAACATAAATATCGAAATACCCTCGGATAGAACTATAGATGTTAATGTTGGTGGAATGTTCTATACCGGACCAGGAACAAATCCCAATTCAAAGGTACCAATTAAAAATTGTTTAATTGACGTGGACATTGCTGTTGTCAATCATTCTCAAGCACCAGTTGCGATATATGGCGTTGCCAGAAGTGCTGCGATGGATCATTGCATATCTCTATCTTCAGTAAATATTTCTGGAGAAGGCAGCAGCAACATTCTAGCCTATGGTATGTGCACTGCGCCTAAATATAATAAATTATCTCCACAGGCGTTTTTTAATAAAGATGCAACTAATGCTGATTCTTGGAGCGATGATCTTAGTTATTATGACAATGGGAAAACCTCAGAGGAACTGAAAAAAGCCTCTACCTATGATGAAAGTTGGGATACAAAGGTTTGGGCAATAACGGATGGTAAATATCCGGTACTTAAAACTTTCGGTGCTGAGAGTACCCCGGATATCAGCGAGCTGGAGAGCGTTTTAAAAGAAGCTAAAGCTATTACAAACGACGATAAACGTTACACTGACAGCAGTTATCAAACACTACAGAATGCGATAAAAACAGTGGAGGATGCAATCAGTAATCTGTCCACAGCAGATTTACTACTGAAGGATTTTGTTTTAACGAAGACCTCTCTTTTAAAAAATGCAACCAATAACCTGATCGCTCAGGGTCCATGGGCAGAAGCGGTGGAAAATTTGGACGCAGCTCTGCAGGCGGCTAATGAAGTACCACAAGACATTGTCTATACAACAAGCAGCCAGACAAGCTTTGATAATGCCTTTAGCATTGCCAAGGCGTTGGATAGAGACAAATCTGACGCTGAAAAAATAAAAACAGTGGCAGACAGCTTGCAGGAAGCTATAAAACACTTGACTGAAAACGCAGATACCACAAAATATTATTCGGTCAAGGATAAAGCGCTTAGTATAACAAACCGGGACTATATCTATACAAGCGACAGCTGGGAAAAATACGAGCCTGTTTATAAGGTTTATAGTTCATTAAAACCTAAAGACACACCAAAAGAAGAACAAAGAAAGCTTGACGATGCGGCGGACAATCTGGCGGAGGCTTACACCTGGCTGGTCAAAAACGCGGATTTTACCGCCATGAGAGCAGCCATCGTAGATGCCGGAATGCAGGATGAAGAGGACTACACGGCTGCCACCTGGGAAGCTCAGAAAAAAGCGCTGGATGCAGCCAACCAGTTCGACCAGAAAAACACACCGGTCGATGATCAGGAAAAGGTCGATGGGGCCACCACAGCCCTTGAAACCGCTACCGCCAAACTGGTGTTAAAGACGGACTGGGAAGCCCTGCAGACCGCGTTAAAGAACGCCGCGGCTCTGGAAGCTCAGGAGGAAGCCTGCACAACCAATAGCTGGACGGCCTTTAAAACAGCTTTGGATACTGCAAAAGGTATTGAGGAAACCAATACGACCACCCAGGCAGTTGCCGATGCGGCAAAAGCATTGACCGGCGCCCAGGCAGCGCTGGTCAAAAAAGCTGACAGCACTGCGCTGAACAGCGCCATTGCCGAGGCGGATAAGCTAAAGGAAGCAGACTACACCAGCGCGAGCTGGTCAGCCTTTGCTGAGGCCCTGGCAAACGCTAAGGCAGTGGATCAGAACAATGCCACCCAGGCGGCAGTGGACGCGGCCAGGGATGGTTTAGAGCTGGCCCAGAGCAAGCTCATTGAAAAGACAAGCTTTGCAGGCCTGAATGAAGCCATCCAGGCGGCCGAAGTTTTAAAGGAAGCCGATTATACCAGGGATTCCTGGAAAACGGCCGATGTGGCAGCTGCTCTGGCAGAAGCTAAAGCCATAAAACAGGATCCGGAAAATACCCCGCAGGCCGATGTGGACGCCGCGGTACAGAAGCTGGCAGACGCCATGGAACAGCTGGTGAAAAAGGGTGATCCCAAAGCCCTGGATCAAGCCATTAAGTCGGCCGAAGCCCTGAAAGCTGAGGATTACACCGCCAGCACCTGGGCAGCCCTGCAGGCAGCCCTGACAGAGGCCAATGCCCTGGACCGCGGCAACGCAGATCAGGCAGCTGTCAACACCCAGACCGAAAAGCTGGTGGCCGCCATGGACGCGCTGGTCGAGGCAGCCGACAAAGCAGCCCTGGCAGAAGCCTGTGCCCTAGCAGAGGCAAAGGACAGCGATAAGTATACCCAGGTCTCCTACGAGTCCCTCCAGACAGCCCTGTCAGACGCCAGAGCAGCGCTGGATAACGGCGACGCCGTCCAGCAGGAAGTGGACAAGGCCCTGGAAAACCTGAATAAAGCCTTGGCGGGCCTGATCAAAATCGCAAAGGCCGAAGCGGAGGGCTATCAGGTCAACGCTGAAATTCCAGATAACGCAGAGCTGAGCATCACAAAACAGGATGAACAGAAAACCGAAGCAGCGCAGAAGAAAATCCATAAAGATTACAAGGATGCTGAGCTGCTGGCGCTTTTCGACATCAATCTGGGGGATTACCAGCTGGGTAAGGGCGAGAGCGTGAAAATCACCATCGCACTGCCGGAAGCTGCCTGGGGCTATGACAGCTACAAGGTCTACCACGAAAAGGAAGACGGCAGCATCGAGTACCTCGACGCGGTGTATGACGCCGAAGGCCATACCCTCACCTTTACAGCGGGCAGCTTTTCCGATTTTGGCGTCGTTGGCTTTAAAAACGCCAGCGCCGACAACCCGGATGGAAACAGCGGCTCAAATGGTAACAGCGCAGGCCAAAACAGCAGCCAGAATGGCAGCGGCACAGCCAAGGGCAGCAGTACAGGCGCAGGCGTGAGCACAGGCATCACAGCTGAAAGCCCGAGCGCTGTTCTCACAGCGGCCGCGCTGCTGGCGGCAGCCGGGCTTGCAGCCTTCCTGGTTTACCGCAGAAGGACAACTAAATAACCTCGACTTTTAGAAAGCACGGGTTTTTCTATCAGGTCACAGCAGGCTCTCCCCAAAAGGGAGAGCCTTAGGCGTAAATAGAAATAGTATGCAGTAAAAATATATAAAATAAGGATAAAAAATATGAAACTAAACAAATGGAAGCGTGCGCTGGGGCTTTTTCTGGTGCTTCTGCTGCTGGCAGGAAGCGTGCCGCTGTCTGCTTTGGCCGAGGAAATGCCCGAAGGGCTTCACCAGCTGGAGCGTATTGGAGACACTTATGCGGCCAGTACCCTACAGGAGGCCCAAATGGCAGTGCCGGAGGCCACGGACGAAAGGCCCGACGGCCCTTATGATCCAGAAGTTATTGACCTGATTTACCGGGGCGGTGAGCCGTCCTTAACAAAGGATGCGGCCGGAAACTACCTGGTGCGGGACGTCGATGATCTCAATACCTTGAGAATGGATCTGGCAAAACACGTAGATTACAGTAACACCACAGTTATCATGACCAATGATATCGATGCTTCTGGTTTAATACCTTACCCTATTCACCGTCTCTATAGTGATGGAAATACTGCAATAAAAGATACGCAAGAATATGTTTACATATTCGACGGAACTTTTAATGGCATGGGTTATACCATTAAAAATTATACAGATAGTACTTCGGGTTTGTTTGATGTGTTGGGGAACAATTGTCAGATTGGCAATTTAACCATTGAGACTAAGCAGCAGATTACAGAAGCGTCTGGATCTTTAAATTTACCAAATGATACAACTGGAAAGATAAACCGCTCTATTGGAATTATCGCAAATAATGTAATGGGCGCCTATATGACACGGTGTGCCACTAATGGTGATGTAAAAATCAACCTTGAAACAACAGCCAATATTTCATGTGGGATGATTGGTTCAGGTTTCTCTTTAGGAAATTATTTTGGTACTGAAAGGGATAAATTTTTAGCGGAAAATTGTTATAGTACGGTTAGCTATGAAAAAAACGATACTTTTAAAAACATCAGTTTAAATACGGTGTCTTCAGGTAATAGCGCAAACTGTTATTACGCGGGAAAAATTACTGGATTTTCTGTTGAAAAGAACCAAACGTTGTCGATTCCTTTCAACTCATATAGAACTAATACAGATTGTTATTATGACAAGATTGCGCTGGGATTAGAGGAGGAAAATATAAATTCTGGTGGAACCGGCGTTCGTTCCAGCGAGATGAAGAAAAAGAGCAATTTCAAAAATTGGGATTTTGATACGATATGGCAAATTGAAGAAGGAAAAAACTACCCAACGCTCAACAGGGAAAATACAAAATTAAAAGCCAGGATCGTTGCAGAACTTGAAATTCAACTGGAGCCAATGGTTATTGACTATAACAAAATAAGTGTAACGGGAGAACTTCCAGTATTAAGAACAAATGTTAAGGATATTGTTGTAAAAAATGTCGAAGATAATCCATATCATTTGGATGTTGAATTTACAGCAGTGAAAAACGGAGCTGAATATGTAGGTGTTTTAGGTGAACATGCACAAGGTGTAGCACGTTTTAATGATAAAAACGACATTTCATTGTCATATGATCAAAATGATGAAGTTGATTATTTTCTTCCTACTAATCTGTTTGATAAAACAGCTTATACACAAGAAGGAAACGTAAAATATCAAACAGCTACAGCATGGGGCAGTTTGACGATTTCGGATAAAACCCCAGCGTTAACGGAAACTCGTAAACAGGAATTAAACGCAAAAATAGATGAAGCCTGTGAAATTTTATTTGAAGATGAAAAAATTTTTGGAAAAGGAGAAATAAGTGCACAAAAATCTTATGATCCTTATTTGATATTTGCTTTGATACGTTCGGACTCAAAAAAAGTAAATGAAAATTTTTATGATGAGTATTATAAAAATATAATTCTAAAAAAATATGAGAATTATCAAAATTCCGGTAAAACAAACGGCTTTATCACAACCGATACCTGTAAAGACGTTATGATGATTACAGCTATAGGATATGATCCACGCGATGTAGCAGGCTATAATTTAATAGATATTATAACCGATGCTGCTCTTTATGATGATAACAAGGCATATATGGCAAAACCTACGAGAGCTTTGGCTTACGGTTGCTATGATTTTGAAAATGATAATGGATACGATATTAAACAGGTTATCAATGATATGGCTGTTCAAAAAACTGATGCTACAGGTGTTGTTCAAGATGGAGATGAAAATGATGTTGCAGATATGTGGTCAATGTATATACAACCAATTTTTCAATACTATGACCCGAATGCAAAGCCGGGAGACGATTACTATGCAGTAAAGGTACGAATAGAGAATGAATTGCTCCCAAGATTTCAACGATCACAAAGCTATATCGGCAGTTTTTGGGGCGGTTTCTGTTTAAGTCTTACTAGCGATAACAATCATTGGGATATTAGGAATGCATGGACAAATGCCCAAGCACAGATATGTTTGGGTATGGCAGGAATCACAGCGTTTGATTCTCGATTTGTTGTGGGTAATCAGACAATGTATGACAATATTATAAACCGAATTGATTATGAAAAACGGATTGGAGAAGATACGCTAACATCCGGCATAGGCCCAGAACAGGTCATCCGCGGGGTCACTGCCTTAAAACGCGCCGAAGAAGGAAAAACCGGCATTTACGACTGCCGTGACGTCAAGGGAACCGCCTATGTCAAAAACCTTATTGACAGCATGGACACCAATGATAAAGAAGCCGTAGGCGCTGTGTGGAGCGCTTACCAGGCTTTGAGCGACGGCAAGAAGGCCAGCATGAACCAGGAGGATGTTAAGAAATTAACGGACGCTGTCAACGGCCAGGGGAAAGCCCTGCTCCAGACGCAGCTGGAAAAAGCCAACGCCCTAAAGGAAACCGGCTATACCGAAGAAACCTGGAAACCCTTCAAGGAAATCAGAGACAGCGCCAGCGCTGTATACGCCAATCCGAACGCCACCGACACCGAATGCCTGGCGGCTTACGCCAGCCTGAAGAACGCTATGGACGCGCTGGAAATGAGCTTTATTCTCGGTGATGTTAATGGTGACGGAGAGGTAACAGCGCGTGATGCCCTAATGGTAATGCGTGCCGTTAATGGAAAAGTAAAATTGACAGAAACACAGCAAAACGCAGCGGATGTTGTTGTTGATGGCGAGATTACAGCCCGTGACGCTTTGCTGATTCAAAAAGTTGTCAATGGAAAAGCAGCGTTTAAATAAAGATTAAGGAGAAATCGATGAGAAAAATGATTCAAAAGCTAACCACGGCTATCGTTACCCTCGCATTAGCCTTTGGCAGTGTGGTACCGTCGGTGGCAATGGCGGCTGGTACGACAGAAACAGAAATATTAACATTGCAGGCAGATAAAACAGAAGTAGCCCCTGGAGAAACGGTAAAACTTTCTTTGCAGCTTTCTGAAAATTCTGATTTTGTTGCAGGAACATTTGGAATAAGCTATGACAGCAGTAAAGTAACCTATGTTGCGGGGAGCGCAAAATGCGGATTTACAACAGGCAGTTCAGATGTTGCAGATACGCAGTTTCCAGGAAAAATACAGCTGACCTATTTTATTGATGGAAAGGTAGCGGGAAACCCGGCGCTTTCGGCGTCTTTTACCGTGAATGACGGCGTAACAGGAACATTGGATTTTGCTGTTTATAACAAAGAATTTGCTGTGGATGATGTAGACGATCCTTCTGGAAGAGTTATAACACCCACAATTATTAACGATACAACCGGGCTTGTTTCTAAGCTCCCTCCAACAGATATCAGTGAGCTGACCAGCAAAATAGCCGAAGCCGAAGCCGTTGACAGCAGCCTGTACACAGCGGCAAGCTATCAAAATCTGGAAGCAGCCATCGCTGAGGCAAAAAAAATAACAACCGAAAATACAAAAGAAGAAGCTGCGGCGCAGGTCAAGGCTTTGGATGACGCGATGAAACAGCTGGTTAAAGCTGTTGACAAAACGGCCTTAAAAACAGTCGTCGCTGAAGCCAAAACCTATGATGAAGCCTTGTACACGCTGGACAGCTATGCGGCTCTGACCAAAGCGCTTGCCGACGCGCAGAGTGTGTTGGATGCGGATCTCGCAGATAATGCGGAAAACCAGAAAACAGTGGCAGACGCTGTTCAAGCAGTTAAGGACGCTATTGCGGGACTGAGCGCCAAGGGTGACCAAGAAGCTCTGGCTGCCAGTATCCAGGCAGCTGAAGCAGCGCTTGCGCGCGAAGACATCACCTATATGGACGAAACCAGGGCAAATGTGGAGACAGCCATGAGTGCGGCAAAAGCACTGGTCGGGCAGGAAAACGCCACAGATGCTGAGGTTTCAGCAGCAGTTAAAAACCTGAATGACGCCATTGCCAAGCTGGTGATCGCAGCAGACGAAAATGCCTTTAATGCTGCAATTGCTCAGGTGCGCGAATCCTTCAAGGAGGAAGCCTATACCACCAGCAGCTGGAAAGCTGTAGCAGAAGCGCTCAAAAATGCGGACGCCATGGCAGACCGACTGGCAGAAGGCCAGGTACCGGCAGCGGAAGCGGACAAGGTATTGACCGGCTTGCAGAATGCAACAAAGGGTTTAGTGCCAAAGGCAGCAAAAACTGAAGACTTAACCAAAGCGATTGAAGCTGTTAAGAAATTAGATGAGAGTCATTACACTGCTGACAGCTATGCCGTTGTGAAGGAAGCATTAGCCGCAGCCGAAAAGGTTGCCGGAAACCTGAATGACAGTACACAGCAGCAGGTAGATACTGTGGTAACGAATTTGAATGCAGCCGCATCTAAGCTGGTGACCGTCACAGCAGATGAAAAAACCGGTGTTGTAGTCAATGGACTTCAGCCTGGCGAAGGCATCAGGGTTGACGATAAATCAAAGGATAAGGAAGCCTTAGCCAGTGTTGATGAAGCGATCAAGAATGCCAGTGAATTTGCAAACGCGAAGGAAACAAAAATTCTTTTCCTGGCAGATATTACACCGGAAGTAACAGAAAATGCGGATGGCAGCTTCACAGTTACGATTCCACTTAAGGCTGATCAGCTTAAATATGATGCCTATTATGTAGGCCATAAAGGAGCGGACGGCAGCTTTACCTGGCAGGCTGTCACCCCAGACGCTGATGGAAAGATTACCTTTACGACCAAGAGCTTTTCTGAGTTTACTGTTGTGGGAATGAACAGACAAGAGGAAAGACCGAATACGGACGGAAATCAAACATCAAACAGCGGAAATGCCGGCAGTAACAGCAATACATCCGGCGGCACCATCAATCCGGTGACTGGCGTACCTTATACTGAGAAAGAAATCGGCAATGGCGCCCTGCAGGCAGCGGGAATGCTGGCGCTTATGGGACTCTGTGGAATAGCTTTCTACCGGAGACGTCGAAAAGCAGAATGTTAATTTATACTAAAGGGTATCAGCCCCTGCCCTCTTTAAAAAGAGGGCAGTAACAGGTATCTTTGAAATAAAAAAGAGGAGAAATGATTGTGGAAGGATTAAGGAAAAAAGCGAGTATCTTAATGTGTGTGTTGCTGACAGCGGCAGTACTGCTGATCGGCTCAGGAAGGGCAAAGGCCTCCGGTGCGCAGACAGGCACCATTACCTTTAGTGTGGAGCGTTTTACCATTGGACAGGGTTATTTTGTCGAGCCGGTTCAAGTGCCGATTTATGAAGGGGATACCGCTAAGAAGGTTCTTGACCGGATGCTTGAGCCCACTGGCGGCTATGTGCAGAAGGAGGGTTCGGAAAGCTTTTATGTGACGGCTCTGAAAAATGCGGATTCGGGAGCGCTTGACATTCCTTACTATATTACGGATATGAGCGGCTATAAAATTACCAATGATAATAATGACGGGAATGCAAAATATCCGGATCTTGGTGAGTTTTCCTATACAGAGCATTCAGGATGGATGTACGCTGTCAATAGTACTTTTCCCAATTATGGTATGGACAGTTATGTTCTAAAGGACGGCGACGTGATGCGCCTTCAATTTACCATGTGGGGAACAGGTGCGGATGTCGGTGATCCTTACAATGCCGGGAAATATGATTTTGACATACCCAACCGGGATAGTCTGACAAAAACGATTGCGGCGTTTAACGGGCGGGCAGATAAAGAGGAGTTGCTTGGTATCTCTTTCATAGCAGACGCGTACAGCCAAGCCATGGGTGCTCTTGAAACCATTGATCCTGGCATTACCGATCAGAATGATCTTGATCAGGCACAGGCGTATTTGGAATCGGCCATAGAATCAAAAAATTTACAGGCAATCACGCTCAATCAGGATAAATTAAATCTCAACTACGGCGGCGAGGATCAATTGAGCGTTGGCTATATTCCTGAAAACTGCCGGGTGGATGAAGGCATAAAATGGACCAGCAGTGACCGGGATTGTGTCTATGTTGAACAGGATGGGAGAATCTACGGTGACAGTATCGGGACGGCTGTCGTCACCGCTACCCTGGGCGATTTCACCGCCAGCTGTGAAGTAACCGTAAGTGAGGAAAGCGCCGAAAAGCCCCTGCAGGGCATCAGCCTGAACCCGTCGGAGATAAGCCTGGGCAAGGGAAAGACAACCGCACTCAAGGTCAGCTATAATCCGGCAGACACCACGGATGACAAAACCGTTACCTGGAGTTCGAATAATGAACAGGCGGCAACCGTGGACGCCAATGGCCGCATTACAGCGGTGGCCAAAGGTGTGGCCGTGATCACAGCGCAGGTGGGCAGTTTTACTGCGGACTGCCAGGTTACCGTCACAGAGGACGATCCGGTCGACCCGCCAGATATTACGGATGAGGATATTGCCGCTGTCAAAGAAGTGGTCCGGCTGGCCGCGATTTTGAACACCAATGCCAGCCCGTCTCTGGATGAGGTTAAAGTGGTTGAGAATGCTTACAATAACCTGACAAGCGTACAGCAGTCGCTCTTAACAGCAGAACAGGATGCCAATATACAGGTCGCCATTAACAGCGGATACAGCAAAGTGTTGTCCCAGGTGGTGGCGGTGTGCGAGCCTGCGGCAGAGACGGTTCAGACAGTCATTGACAGCGGTGGAAAACCTGACGACCAAAGTCTTTTTAATCTGGTTCAGGCCGAAAAAGCACTGAACGCCATAGGCGATTATGATGGCTTCTTGACCCAGGATCAGAAAATCTATGATCAGGCTGAAAAGAAAATGAAAAAGGTGACAGGCGCTTTAAAAGATGTCAACGCATCGGATAACGGCGTCACGGTTAAAGGGCGTTCCCTGACACTGCCGTGGACCGTAAAGGTCGAAGCGCAGAAGGCTGAAGTCACCTCTGAGCAGCAGGCAGCTCTTGAGGGGGATGCCCAGTATCTGGATCCGGCCATCGAAAGCCAGTATGAAATCAGGCTGAAGGATTTTGCCGCTGCACAAAGCGCGGATGTTATACCTGAATATGATACCCAGGGAAAGAGCTTTAAAATTACAATGCCCTCCGGGGATTACACAGCGCCGGCCTTTGGGGCGCATGAGCAGCTGACCCTTCTGCATAACGGCGAGCGCGTCGGTTTTGTGGATGAAAAGGGAAATGCCCTGGTGATGTACGACGCTAAGAACAATAGCTTTAGCTTTTCAACTGACAGCTTCTCCACGTTCGCTGTGGTATCGGACCACCGCATTGCCATTGAAAACTTTATGCTGAGTGATACAGAAAAAACGCTTTTGCTGGACATTGCAAACCCCAGCTTTGAGCTGAGTGTGATGAGCTTTAAGCCATATGATACCACGGATAAAAACAGACTGACCTATACCTCCTCCAACCCGTCAGTGGCCAGCGTGGACGATAAGGGCATTGTCACCGGGCATGTCAAAGGGACGGCGGTTATTACCGCTGAGGTGTGCGGCATTAAAAATCAGTGTACGGTGACGGTAAAGATGAACCGCTATGTGGATTTTGAGAGCTACTGGCCAACCTTCAGAAAGAATAACAGCAACATGGCCATTGTGGACGCTAGCCTGCCAAATGCGGGAAATAACCTAACGGAAAAATGGGTGAACAGTGCTATCAACACAGGGGGCAAGCAGATGACGGCCGGCACCCCCCTGGTGGTGGACAACTATGTTTTTGTCTCCACCCAGAACAACAAGCTCTACAAGCTGGATAAAAACACCGGCGCCATTGTAAAGGAAGCAAAGCTCGCGAAAAAAATAGAATTTTTCTCTTACGCCACCTATGGCGATGGTATGATCTTTGTACCGGAGGAAGACGGCACTATTGAAGCCTTTAACGCCGATACCCTGGATTCGCTCTGGCGGACCGAAAGCTTTGGCGGTCAGAGCAATTGCCAGGTTACCTATGCGGACGGTTTTATCTACTCAGGTACCTGGAGCGGTATGACCGACAAAGGAACTTTTTTCTGTGTGGATACCACGAGTAACGGCGAAATATACCAGACCAATGGTATCCGGCGTGCGAAGTGGGTTTCGGATGATGATGGCGGTTATTACTGGAGCGGTGCGACGGTGGTTGGCGATGCGGTGATCTTTGGGGGGGACTCTGGCGTGCTCCAGTCCCGTAATAAATCGACAGGGGCACTTATTGACCGGTACGCCACCGGCGGTGTTATCCGCTCAAGCATCGCTTATGACGCGGGAACCAGCGCCCTTTATTTTACAGCGGGCGGCGGCGCTACTGCCAATGGGATTACCGGCGGCGGCAAATGCTTTAAGCTCGGCGTTACCAGTGACGGGCATTACACAGGGGCTAAGATTGTAGATCTGCCGGCAGCTTCAACCACATCGCCGGTGGTATACAACGGCCGCGTGTATGTCACAACCCAGAAGGTGAACGGCTCTGGCCATGAGGAGGATTATAACAAAGCCACAGTCATCGACCAAGGCAATACGGAAAATGGAAAGCTGGCGGTTCTGGACGCGGATTCTCTCCGTATGATCTATCAGGCAGACATCGGCGGCCCGTCCAAGGCCTCGCCGCTGCTTACAACGGCTTATACAGCCGATGGCCAGCAGACAGTTTACCTCTATATCACGGTTAATAATCATGATGGCGCCATTGTCCGGGTGAAGGACTGGGCAGGAAACACCACGCCGCAGGCCGAGGTAATCTACCGCGCCCCGGATGATGAGCAGGAATATACGACTACGAGCCTCAATTGTGACGCGGACGGTACGATTTATTACCGGAATGACCGGGGGCACCTTATGGCGCTGACCGGCACTTCGGAGCCTGTCAGAGAGGCGGCTCCTGTTGAGGGGCGTTTGGGAATGCAAAGAGGCAATAAAGAAAGCAGCGGCGGTATGACAGCCAGAGCTTCCGGAAAAACAGCTGACAAGGCTGAGGAGGAATTTAAACCCTGGGATTTTGACGGCGCTATGCTGCCATACAGCAGAAGCGTGTCCAAAACGCCATCGGGGAAGGAGCAGCTGAAAAAGGCTGCGGTTATCCTGGGATGTACGGCAGCGGCCATGGCGGCGCTGTATATTACCGGATGCGCGCTCTGGCCGAAGCTGGGTAAGAAGCCATGATGGATAAGACAGCTGCGGATATCCGCGCACAGACGGCAAAAAGAAAACGGACATTTGTCTCAGCACTCATCATCCTCCTGCTGATCCCCCTGACCATCTGGTTTGGCGTTCGGTTTTTGGATGACCGGAAATATCTGTTTATCAGTCTGCTGATCATTCTCTACACGGCTGTTCCCTTTGTCATGCGGTTTGAGGGGCGCCGGCCCGATGCCCGGGAGATCGTCGTGATCGCCGTGATGGCAGCCATTGTAGCCTGCGGAAATTTAGCTTTTTTCATGCTAAAGCCATTTCAGGCGGGGACAGCGCTGGTGATCATTGCAGGGATATGCCTGGGGCCGGAAGAGGGCTTTTTGACAGGAGCTATGGCAAGACTGGTTATCAATATGTTTGCCAGCCAGGGGCCCTGGACGCCCTGGCAGATGTTTTGCTGGGGACTTCTTGGCTTTCTCGGTGGGCTCTGTTTTAACAGGGATGAGGAGTTTTCAAAGAAGGAAGTTGATTTTAAGGTGGTCATGGGGCCGCTCATCTGTGTTGCAGTGTCGCTGGCGCTGGGGTTTGGCATCTGGGTTATTTCGGATGCACAGGGGCCCTTTGTGGGGTGGTGGCTTTACGGCTTTGGCGCTGTTGGCCTGCTGGCCGGAGTGCTGCTCCAACGCAGGCGCCTTCCGGTCGACCGGCTGACACTGGCAGTCTTTGGTTTTCTGGCTACCTTTATCATCTATGGGGGTATTATGAACATTGCTGCGCTGGTCATGTCTGCCAGTGTTTCGGGCTCTGGTGTGGGCCTTGACTGGGGCTCCATGAAGCTGCTCTATATTTCCGGCGCGCCCTACGATGCGGTGCACGGGTTGGGCACTGCCATTTTTGGTGCGCTGCTTGGGCCAGTGATGATTGAGAAGCTGGAGCGGGTAAAGATTAAATTCGGCCTGTATCATTAAAGGCCGAAAGCAATAAAAGAAAGGGAGATAAAATGAAAAGAGGTATTCAGAAAAAGGGAATTTTATTATTGGCAATGCTTTTGCTGGCAGTGCTCACGCTGGCAGGGTGTAAGGACCCCATCAGCGGGCTGACAGAGGGCAGCTCTGACGAAGAGGTGGTTCAGCTGGCGGATACAAATCCGCTGCCGGAAAACGGTGTTGTAACAGCAGCACAGTTCCGCTCCATCGAAGGGCAGGATAAGGTAGTGACCTTTGAGGGAAGCACCATGAATGGAATTCAGTATGCCTGGAGCTTTAACGGTAAGGATATTCATAATCCAGAAGACCAAAACCTGAAGGTGGACTTTACCACTGAGGGCGGCACACTCAATAATGTTAAATCTGCAGCCGGCGATGCCGCCTACGGCCTGGGCATCACCCTGACGGGCAATAAGGGGCTCATCACCGTGCCGCAGCTTACCATTACGCTGCCGGAAAAATGGGATGCCGACTCGGCTGTTTTTTGCAAGCTGAACAACGGGCAGCCGGCAAAAATGAGCAATGTGACCTTTGACAACAGTGCGGAAACCACAAAAATGACGGTCAATATCGTGGAGACCGGCGGAGATTATTATATCGTGGCCGGAAAAACCATTGCGCCGGTTCCCACACCATCAGCTGGAAATCCTGACGGAACAACACCGGGAGACAGCGGAAATACGGGCTCTGGAAGCTCAGGCGGCAACAGCTGTACCATTTCCATCAGCTGTTCGACCATTCTTAACAATATGGGCAATCTGAAAAGCGGTAAGGAAAGCTTTGTGCCATCGGATGGCTGGATTTTAAAACCGACGACGGTTCAGTTTAATGAGGGAGAAAGTGTCCACGATGTGCTGCGGCGGGTATGCCGAGACAACGGCATTCATATGGAATCCAGCTTTACACCGGCTTATAATGCGGCTTATGTGGAAGGTATCAACCAACTCTATGAATTTGACTGCGGTGAGCTTTCCGGCTGGATGTATAACGTCAACGGCTGGTTCCCGAACTATGGGTGCAGCCAGTATACTGTCGAAAACGGCGATGTAATCAATTGGGTTTATACCTGTGATCTTGGCCGTGACGTTGGCGATAACAGCATGTGGTAAAACCATAAAACAGGTAACGGAGGGGACAGAACTCCTCTCTGTGCCGGTTTTTGGCTGAACGCCTTTTTAAGGGCTTCTTCGCAAGCCTTTAAAAAGGCGCTTAGAGGAGCTATCGCATACAACGGCTCTTTTAGGTGTCTTGTCATCCCTATCTTTTCTATGTTGGGTGAAGCGGTGAAATCGTACGGGCAGCATTCGGGCGCAGGCCTGCACCGCTTCATTCAGAAACCATCGTTCTTAATTATTACACAAATAAGAACAAAGGATGTGATGGCAGGCAGCGGGAGCGGGCCACCTCCGCTTCCGTCCAGTATTATATTATAACAATCGAGGGGAGATTGATATGGAAGATTCTTTTTCCGGCTATCATCCGGTCATTAATTTTGTCTACTTTGTTGCAGTGCTTGTTTTTAGTATGTTTATACTTCACCCGGTGTTTCTGGCTGTTTCGCTATTCTCTGCCTTTGTCTATTCAGGGGTTTTGAAGGGATGGATTAAAGCGCTGAAATCCGCGCTGATTTGTCTGCCGGTTATCATCATTGTGATGTTAATTAACCCGATGTTCAACCATTACGGCGTCACAATTTTATTCTATCTTTATAATGGGAATCCGGTAACGCTGGAGAGTATCGTCTATGGGATCGCCATGGGAGTAACCCTGATCACTGTTTTTATCTGGTTCTCCTGCTACAGCAAGGTAATGACCTCGGATAAATTTATCTTTTTATTTGGGCGGGTTATTCCCGCATTGTCTTTAATCCTTTCAATGGTGCTGCGCTTTGTGCCAAAGTTTATCGCGGAAATTAAGGTGATCAGTAATGGACAGAAATGTATCGGGCGGGACCTGAGCAATGGCAGTATCTTTCAGCGGGCCAGGCACGGCGTGACGATTCTGTCAATCATGATTACCTGGGCGCTTGAGAACGCCATTGAAACAGCGGACAGTATGAAGGCGCGCGGATATGGGCTTAAAGGCAGAACAGCTTTTTCCATATATCGTTTTGACCGCCGTGACACCGTGGCTTCTGTCATTATGCTGGCCGTTTTGGCCTGCGTGGTTGTGGGAATTTCCAGGGGCTTTTCCTTTACGCAATACAATCCTCAGATTAGGATTTCCGGGCTTCAGCCGTTATCTCTGGGCAGTTTATTTACCTATCTGTCTTATTTTATCTTTTGTATGATGCCGGTCATTATCGACGGTGTGGCTGAGCTCAAGTGGTGGTGGCTTAAGAGGCAGATTTCTGAGGCAGAGGAGCATTACGAAGGAGTTGAAGCTATTTGATCCGGCAGACAGTGGAGATTGGCTTTGGGCGAAGCTCGCCCAGAGCTGTTTTACGAAGAAGCTATGCGCTTAACAATCATTTGAGCGGCGAGGTCGTTATTCCAAACGGCTTTACCGATATTGAGGTATCCGCCTTTAAGGATATGAAAAATATTACAAAAATTGTCCTGCCCAAAACGCTTTTACATATTGATGAGCGGGCCTTTTGTGGCTGTGAGAGCCTTGAGGAGGTCGTACTGCCGGAGGGGGTTGAATCCATTGGAGACGAAGCCTTCTGTGGCTGCAGGGCACTTGAAAATGTGCGGCTTCCTTTTGGACTCAGAGTTATTTCAAGGGGACTGTTTAAAAATTGCCTTAAGCTCAGGGCGGTGACAGGTCTCAGGTCTGTGCAGCGCATTGAGGATGGAGCGTTTTGGAACTGCCGCTCTCTGGCAGCCATAGAATTTAGCGGAAAAATTGAAACCGTCGGGATCTACGCCTTTTACCGCTGTGAGAGACTGGAGAAGCTGAGTTTTAAGGGCGCAGTGAAGTGCCTGAAGAGTCATTGTTTTGATGGCGCAGGGTTCAAAGAGCTGTTCCTGCCGGAAGGACTTGAGTAGATTCGGGATGGGGCTTTCCTGTACTGTGAGAAGCTGCGCCGGCTGGTTTTGCCGGGCTCGCTTTTGGAGATTGGAAGCTATGCCCTTGCGGGCTGTGTTCGTTTAACAAAAATAATATTTCAAGGCGGGGTCCCTGCATTCGGACAGGCCGCTTTCCCTTCAAACGCACGGGTTGTTTGTCGTTGGAATCAGGATTCCCGGCTTCTGATGGAAGCCAGGGGATTTAAATTATGCCGAAAACAGGATGAGTTTGCGCTCTATCTGTACCATTACCCTGAAACAGCGGTTCTCGAATTTGAGGCTTCCCCAAAGGATACCTTCCTTCTGATTTTTGGCATCCGGGAAATACCAGCAAGGGCCTATTGTGGCCGTGAAAAAATCAGAAAAGTGCTCATCGGAGAGGGTGTGGAGTGTATTGGACAAAAAGCCTTTGCCGATTGTAAAAGGCTGAGCGATGTGTCCTTACCCAAAAGTCTGAAAGTTGTGGGTGAAGGCGCCTTTCGCGGCTGTCCAGCGGAGGCATCTGCGTTGTACAAAAAATAAAGGAGGATTGAGCAGCAGGGCTGCTTAAAATGATATGGCAGAAGTAGAAATAAGGGATTTGATGTTCACCTACCCCGAGATGGAGAGACCAGCGCTTTGCAACATCAATTTGGAGATAAATGACGGGGATTTTGTCGTTTTGTGCGGCAAGAGCGGCTGCGGCAAAAGTACGCTGCTGCGGCATTTTAAAACGGCGCTTTCCCCCCACGGTACACGGACAGGAGAAATTCTTTTTAAAGAGCAGGAGCTTTCTGAGGTGGATGCCCGCACACAGAGCTCGGAGATTGGCTTTGTGCTGCAAAACCCCGACAATCAGATCGTTACGGATAAGGTATGGCACGAGCTGGCCTTTGGCCTTGAAAGTTTGGGGTATGACACCCCGACCATCCGCCTGAGGGTGGCGGAAATGGCTTCTTATTTTGGGATTCAGGCGTGGTTCAGGCGGAATGTGAACGAGCTGTCCGGCGGACAGAAGCAGCTCTTAAACCTGGCGGCTATCATGGCCATGCACCCCACCCTGTTGATTCTGGATGAGCCGACCTCTCAGCTTGACCCCATTGCAGCCTCAGATTTTTTAGAAACTGTTAAAAAAATTAACCGGGATCTGGGCACGACCATTATCATGACAGAGCACCGGCTTGAGGATATTTTTCCAGCGGCGGACAAGGTGATCGTCATGGATCAGGGCGCAGTTATCGCTCAGGGGCTGCCGCGGGAAATCGGAAAAGAACTGCGGGGCATGGGTCACGATATGTTTTTATCTATGCCTGCTCCCATGCAGATTTATGCTGGAGTCGACAATGAAATGCCTTGTCCGTTGACCGTTCGGGAAGGACGGCAGTGGCTTTCAGAGCTGTTTGAGGGAAAACCTGTGGAGAAAAAAAGTATTCCCATCGAGGCAGATCACTTTGAGGCGGCTGAGACAGTCGTCGAGCTGAAGGATGTGTGGTTCAGGTATGATAGAAATCTTCCGGATGTTGTGCGTGACCTGTCACTAAAGATAAAGAGAGGGCAGATGTACGCCCTGGTAGGCGGTAATGGCACCGGAAAAACAACCACCCTGTCCCTGATTTCTGGCATCAACCGCCCATATCGTGGAACAGTGAAACTTGAGGGAAAAGAGGTGCGAAAATATTCGGATAAAGAATTGTTTCACGGCTTTCTGGGGGTTCTGCCCCAGAGTCCGCAGAGCCTCTTTGTTAAAAAAACAGTGGAAATGGATTTGTTTGAGGCCATCGGCGGTACCAGTGAACGCAGACGGTCAGACTTTGACAGCGACATGGACAAACGCACAGCGGTTGAGGGAATGGCGGAGCTGATGCACATCGGACATCTTATGCAGCAGCATCCCTATGATCTCTCCGGCGGTGAGCAGCAAAGACTGGCCCTGGCAAAAATTATGCTGTTAAAACCGCGTATTCTTCTGATGGATGAGCCAACAAAGGGGCTGGACAACCATTTTAAGCGAGAGCTGGCTGAGATTCTCAAAAGACTCCAGGAGCACGGCGTGACCATTGTGATGGTTTCGCACGATGTAGAGTTCTGCGCACAATATGCAGATACCTGCGGGTTGTTTTTTGAGGGCAATGTGGTGACGGCGAACACTCCGAGAGCCTTTTTTTCAGGAAACAGCTTTTATACCACCTCTGCCAACCGCCTGTCCAGGCATCTGTTTGAAAATGCCATTACTGTTAAGGATGTGATCACATGCTGCCAAATGAATCTTTAGACCGGTTTCTGGATGACTTTCTGGATGGAAGCAAGACAAATGAAAAAATTGAAGTAAAAAAAAGAGAGAACGCGGCGCCGATTCGGAACGACCGTGAGCTGTGGGTGCGGCCTTCTGACGGCAGCCTGCTGGAAAAGCCAGAGGGCAGAAAGCTTTCAAAGCGGACCTGGGCAGCGCTTTTGATGATCTTTGTCCTTATTCCCCTCACGATTTTTATCGGTATCCGGATTGGAGATCGAAAGTATTTTTTTATCAGCCTGATGATTATGGTTTATGCCATGGTGCCTTTTATTATGGTTTTTGAGGGGCGGAGGCCTCAGGCCAGGGAGCTGGTCATACTGGCCCTTTTAGCGGCCATTGCGGTGGCGGGGCGCGCAGCTTTTTTTATGCTGCCTCAGTTTAAGCCTGTCATCGCTGTGGTTATTGTGGCGGGGGTATGTTTTGGTGCCGAGTCTGGCTTTTTAGTGGGGGCGGTGTCCATGTTTGCCTCAAATTTTTTCCTCACTCAGGGCCCTTGGACGCCCTGGCAGATGTTTGCAACAGGTATTATCGGGTTTCTGGCTGGGCTTTTGTTTAAAAAAGGAAGGTTAACGATGAAAAAGGGGCCGCTATGCCTCTTTGGGTTTATGTCCACCTTCTTTATTTACGGCTTTTTAATGGATACGGCCAGTGTGCTCATGTATCAGAGTGAGGTGACCTGGTGGTCAGCATTGCCTTTATACTTTTCCGGCGCGCCCTTTAACCTGATCTATGGCTGTTCGACAGTTGTTTTTCTGTTTTTTGGCGCCAGGCCATTGATTGAAAAGCTGGAGCGCATCAAGGTGAAATATGGATTGATTAAGAATTAATCGCTTTTGGCCTGTCGGCCTGTATCAGCATTATGAATGTTAATAAAAGATACTTAGAGAGAGGTGCCGTATTGGCGTCGGTATCCTTGGCTCTTTATTTTATAGAGGAAGGAAATGAAATGGCAGAAAGTATAAAAAGCACAAATCAAAGGAAGCATATCTCACGGCGGCGTCCCCCTAAATTAAGCCACCAGAGCAAGAACGCTTATACAGCAGATATTGCCAGGCAGAATAAGGTTAAGCACCTGGTCATCGGGAGCGAGTATCGAAGTGTTGGGCCAAAGGCCTGCATGAATATCACAAAAATCCACCGGCTGGAGCTCGCTGCCTCGGTTATGTCGATTGGAGAAAACGCATTCCGGGGCTGCACGCAGCTGGTGTCTGTCAGTATGCCGGGTACGGTGCAGGAGATTGGAGAGGCGGCTTTTATGGAATGCCGGAAGCTGCGTGAGATCAATCTTCCAAAAACCCTCAAGGTTATCCGGCCAAGAACCTTTAAGCTCTGCCGGGCTTTGAAGAGTATTGAGCTGCCCGAGTCCCTCGAGGATATCGGAGAGAATGCTTTTATTGACTGTGACAATCTCCAGGAGGTTGCCATTCCTCAGCAGATTGAGATGATTGCCTTTCGGACCTTTTATGGCTGTAAGCATCTGCAGGAGGTAACCCTGCCGCCAGGCCTGAAAATAATCGGGCGTGAGGCTTTTGTGAACTGTTCTTTTCAATCGGTGGCACTTCCTGATGGGTTGGTGACGATTGGGGACAGCGCGTTTTTAAAGTGCAAATGCCTCGAAAGTATCCATATTCCCGAAAGTGTCAGGAAAATTGAGAAGTGGGCCTTTCACGGGTGTCCAAGGCTTAAAAAGGTGGTGCTTTTACACGATCCTGAGGTCATGGGGGACTGGCTTTTTAACAGAGGCAATACGGTGGTGCATTGCAAAAGAAATTCAAAGGTTGATGCCTATTGTAAGGAATTCCAATACAAGACAGAGTATCTAGACTGACCGGTCAGAAAGTAGAATCACATTGACAAAGGAGAAGTATTTTGACGGCTTTAAATCAGATTTTTGACCCATCCAAGCGTGATGTAAAAAGGCTTCAGAAAACAGCAGATAAGATATTGGCACTGGAAAGTGAGACCGCGTCCCTTAGCGACAACGCCCTCAGGAATAAAACGCATGTATTCCGGGAAAGGCTCAAAAACGGGGAGACGGTGGACCATTTGATTGTAGAGGCCTTTGCGGTGGTAAGAGAAGCGGCGTATCGGGCCATCGGTCTTAAGCCCTTTCTGGTTCAGCTCATCGGCGGGCTGGTGCTGCACGAAGGGAATATCGCAGAAATGAAAACCGGTGAGGGGAAAACACTGGTGGCTGCCCTGCCAACTTACCTCAACGCTCTTGAGGGAAAAGGTGTCTTTGTGGTGACGGTCAACGATTATCTGGCAAGGCGTGACCGGGAGCTCATGGGTAAAATCCATGAGTTCCTGGGACTAAGAGTCGGTCTTGTCATCAGCGGACAATCTTCGGAGGAAAAGAGGCAGGCATATGCTGCTGATGTGGTTTATGGCACGAACAATGAGTTTGGCTTTGATTACCTGAGAGACAACATGGCCTTGAGTCTTGACGGCCAGGTTCAGCGGGGCCTCCATTATGCGATTATTGACGAGGTAGACAGTGTGCTGGTCGATGAAGCGCGGACGCCGCTTATTATCGCGGCCCCTGGCGAGCCTGAAAGTAAGCTTTACCGCCTTGCCAACCGTTTTGTCAAAATGCTGAAGAAAGAGGATTATGAAAAGGACGAAAAGCTGAAGTCTGTCCAATTGACAGAAACGGGAATCCGGCGGGCAGAGATGTTCTTCAGTGTTGACAACCTTGCCGACATTGTCAATATGGAGCTTTTTCACTGCATTAACAAGGCGCTCTATGCCCATAAGATGATGCAGCTGGACAAGGACTACATTGTGGCCGGCGGCGAGGTAGTGATTATAGATGAGTTTACAGGGCGCACCATGCCGGGACGCCGGTTTTCGGACGGCTTGCACCAGGCCATCGAGGCAAAGGAAAACGTGCAGGTCAATGCCGAAACACAGACCATTGCAACGATCACTTTTCAAAATTATTTTCGTATGTTTGACAAGCTGGCAGGAATGACCGGTACAGCCAAAACAGAGGAGGATGAGTTTTCCTCTATTTATAATCTTAATGTGATTACAATTCCCACTAATAAGCCCATGATCAGGATCGATCATGAGGATGAGATATACGCGACCGAGGCTGCAAAATTTAAAGCGGTGACCAAGGATGTCCTTAAGCGCCATCAAAAGGGGCAGCCCGTTCTGATCGGTACAGTGTCCATTGAAAAATCAGAGGAGCTCAGCGGCTATCTTCAAAGAGAAGGGATTGAGCACACAGTGCTGAATGCAAAGTATCACGAGCTGGAGGCTGAAATTATTTCAAAGGCCGGTCAGGCAGGCGCTGTGACGATTTCGACCAATATGGCCGGCCGGGGTACAGACATTGGCCTGGACGAAGCCGCTCGGAAACTCGGGGGTTTATACGTTATTGGAACAGAAAGGCATGAGAGCAGGCGGATCGACAATCAGCTGAGAGGGCGTTCGGGGCGTCAGGGTGATCCGGGAGAGTCCCGCTTTTATTTATCTCTGGAGGACCCGCTGCTGAGGATATTCGGGGATGAACGGATTAAGAAGCTGAGCGAGGCCATTGACCTCCAGGAGGGCGAAGCCATCACCAGTAAAATGTTGACAAAAGGAATAGAAAACGCCCAGAAAAAACTAGAAAGCAAGAATTTTGACGACCGCAAAAACGTTTTGAAATATGATAATGTTATGAACCGGCAGCGTGAGATCATCTATAATCAGCGCCAGAAGGTTTTGGACGGCGAGGAGATACACGACCAGATCCTTTCCATGGGGCAGCGTATTTTTGAATCGGTACTGGATATTTTTATGAGTGGCCCGATCGCCGACCATTGGGACATTGAGGGGCTGAAGGAAGCCTTTGGCAAGTCCTTTTTCCCGGAGACTGATTTTTGCTTTGTCGACATTCTTGAAAGCCGCGAAGCGCTGGAACAGGAAATCTCAGTTCTTTTTAACGCCCATTTGGAAAAGCTCTCAGCAGCGCTCGGCAGAAAAAAACGGGATGCGCTTGAGAGGGAGATCCTTTTAAAGACGGTAGACATGGCCTGGATGGATCACATCGATAATATGGACCAGCTAAAGCAGGGAATCGGCCTGAGAAGCTATGGACAGAATGATCCGGTAAAGGAATATACAAAGGAAGGCTTCGCGATGTTTGACGAGATGGTTCAGGAAATTCAAGAGAATACAATCAGAATGCTGCTGCGCTGCCAGGCGGACATGACCATTGCAGACAGATCATATTGATTTTTGGTTTCAAGTCCATAAGGTCCATAAGTATAGAACGGACAACGAAAAAACAGGCTGCCGAACGGATAAACAAATATCTATGCAGTACCATTTTTCAGAATAACCGACAGGAAATTCTCAGCAGACCATATTAAATGTTTTCAAAATTGTCTTAAGGCTCAGATTTTGAGAGGTTTTTAGAGACAAGGAAAAAATTATGTGGTATAATATGTGCGGTCTTAAAAGAGATGCATAAAATATGTATGAATATGCAAATGAATCGAATGATATAAGGAGCTGCTTCTTATATTGAGGAAGGAATGATACAATGTCAATTTCTGTATTAGTTGGAGCACAGTGGGGCGACGAAGGTAAGGGCAAGATGATTGACTACCTGTCAAAGGACTGTGATCTGATCGTCCGTTTTCAGGGCGGCGATAACGCCGGACATACGGTTATCAACGAGCACGGTGTGTTCAAGCTGCATTTGATTCCAAGCGGTATTTTTAATGAAGGCGGAGAGTGCTTGATCGGTACAGGTACAGTGGTGAATCCGGATGTTCTGGAAGATGAAATCAAACAGATTGAAGATGCTGACGTTGAAATGAGCGGACTGAAAATTTCCGGTAAGGCTCATGTTTTAATGCCGTATCATCAGAAACTGGATGAGCTGATGGAAGCAGCTGGTGGTATTGGCACCACCAAACGCGGGATTGGCCAGGCTTATTCTTATAAAGCTTTGCGCAAAAATCTGCGTTTTGAGGATTTGCTCAATTTAAATTCTGCAAGAAAGAAGCTGGAGGCCATTCTGCCGGTTATCAACAATCAGATGAGGGCCTATGGCGCTGAGGATTATACGGTCGATTTTCTCTATAAAAAATGTGAGAAATGGGCAGAGCGCTTTGCATCCATGATTGTGGATCCGATCCGTTACCTGCACAGCTATATTGATGCTGGTAAGAATATATTATTTGAAGGCCAGCTGGCTGCCATGAAGGATATTGATCTGGGGATTTATCCCTATGTGACATCGTCTAATCCAACAGCGGCTTATGCGGCTGTAAGCGGCGGCTTTTCGGCTAAAAAAATTGATCGTGTTATCGGTGTAGCCAAGGCCTTTTCAAGCGCTGTAGGAGCAGGGCCTTTCCCGACAGAGGAATTTGAAGGGGACATTGACCTGATCCGGGGAACCGGAGACAAACCGGATGATGAGTTCGGGGCCAGAACCGGACGTTCCAGACGTTTGGGCTGGTTAGATATCCCGGTGCTTAAATATACAAATTTAATCAACGGATTTGATACGTTGGCATTGTGCAAAATTGATAAGTTGGATAACCTTCCGGAAATTAAGGTGTGTGTTGCCTATGAGCTGGATGGTGAGGTCATTGACTATTTCCCGAACACCGAAGAACTGGAACGTGTAAAACCGGTTTATGAAACACTGCCGGGCTGGATGTGTTCCACAAAAGAAATCCGGAGGCTTGAAGACTTGCCGGAAAATGCGAAAAAATATATTAAGACAATTGAAGAGCTGGTCGGAACCACTGTTGGTTACGTCGGCGTTGGCCCAGATCGCGAAGAGTTAGCTGTTTAGGGAAACGAAATATTTTAAAGAGGATAATGCTGCCTGCATTATTCTCTTTTTGTAAGTATAAAAGTTGAAGGAAAAATAGAGGAGGAGAAAATGTCTTATTTTAAACGTGACAAGCGCGCCTACATTTTGCTGTCGGACGGAACGGTTTACGAAGGCTACAATTTCGGCTGCGAAGGCACCACCATTGGGGAGATTGTCTTTACAACCGGGATGACCGGGTATCAGGAAGTCCTGACAGACCCGTCCTATTATGGACAGATCGTGCTTCAGACTTATCCGCTTATTGGAAATTATGGGGTCAATAACGACGACATGGAGTCTGAAAAGAGCTGGGTAAATGGCTACATTGTAAAGGAATGGTGCGAAGAACCATCAAACTTCAGAACCACAGCCACCATCAATGATTTTCTTGTAAAGCAGGGGAAAATCGGTATCTGGGATATTGATACCCGCGCGCTGACACGCAAGATCCGCGAGTTCGGTACTATGAACGGCGCCATTACCACTGAGGATGTATACGAGAAAAAAGAGGAGTTGCTGGAGCAGATCAGAAGTTATAAGGTTGTCAATCCAGTACAGGTTGTAACCCAGAAGAAAAAGGGATGGTTCTATACCCGTGAAAACCGCGCGAACCATGTGGCGCTTATGGATTACGGATACAAGCATAATATTCTCAGAATGCTTTTGCAGCAGGGCTGTAATGTGACGGTTATGCCGGCCAGCTCGACAGTCGATGACATCCGAAGACTGAATCCGGACGGTATCATGCTGAGCAACGGACCTGGCAACCCTGAAGATAATGTGGAAATCATTAAAAACATTCAGGACTTTATCGCATATGGAAAACCGATCTTTGGCATCTGTCTGGGACATCAGCTGCTGGCGCTGGCAATGGGTGGGACAACCCGCAAAATGAAATACGGACACCGCGGGCTGAACCAGCCGGTTAAGGATTTATCTAAGGATCGGGTCTTTATTACCAGCCAGAACCATGGCTATGCCGTTGAAAGTATTCCAGAGGATGTGGGAACGATCTCTCATGTCAATATGAATGATGGCAGCTGCGAGGGGATTGCCTATAAAAACATTCCGGCTTTTACAGTGCAGTTTCATCCGGAGGCCAGCGCAGGCCCCAATGATACAGGATATTTATTTGAACGTTTTTCGGATTTAATGGAAAGGGGACAACAGGGATGCCTTTAAGAAATGATATTAAGCGTGTACTTGTCATCGGGTCTGGCCCGATCGTGATTGGCCAGGCGGCAGAATTTGACTATGCCGGTACTCAGGCCTGTAAGGCCTTGAAGGCAGTTGGCCTTGAGGTTATTCTCATCAACTCAAACCCGGCCACCATCATGACCGATAAGGCCATGGCCGATAAAATTTATATTGAGCCATTGACGCTGGACGTCGTTAAACGGGTTATTCTGCTGGAAAAACCAGACAGTATCCTTTCTACCCTTGGCGGACAGACCGGTCTGACCTTATCCATGCAGCTTGCAAAGGAAGGCTTTTTAGACGAACATAACGTTAAACTGCTGGGCGCGAACGTTGAGACCATCGACAAGGCAGAGGACCGCCAGGAGTTTAAGGACATGATGAAGGAAATCGGAGAACCCGTCATTCCTTCAAAGGTTGTTACAACGGTTGATGATGCCCTGGATTTTGCCTCTACCATGGGCTATCCTGTCATTGTCCGTCCGGCCTTTACCTTGGGCGGAACCGGCGGCGGGATTGCCGATAATCCAGAGCAGCTTCATGAAATTGCCACCAACGGCCTGCGCTTATCGCCGATCACCCAGATTTTGGTTGAACGTGGCATTTCAGGCTGGAAGGAAATCGAATTTGAAGTCATGCGTGACAGTAAGGGGAATGTCATCACGGTCTGCTCCATGGAAAACTTTGACCCAGTCGGCATCCACACAGGCGACTCCATCGTCGTAGCGCCATGCCAGACATTGAGCGACAAGGAATACCAGATGCTCAGAACCTCTGCCCTTAAGATCATTTCTGCTCTGGGTGTAGAGGGCGGCTGTAACTGCCAGTTCGCACTGGACCCGGAAAATTTCAATTACGCGGTTATCGAGGTAAATCCGAGAGTTTCCCGTTCTTCAGCGCTGGCTTCAAAGGCAACCGGCTACCCGATCGCCAAGATCGCATCGCTTATCGCTGTGGGCTTCTCATTGGATGAAATTATGAATGACATCACAGGCAAAACACCGGCCTGCTTTGAACCAGTCATCGACTACATTGTTGTTAAATTCCCGAGATGGCCGTTCGATAAATTTGTTTACGCCAAGCGTACCTTGGGTACACAGATGAAGGCAACCGGTGAAATTATGTCCATCGGTAACAGCTTTGAGCAGGCGATGATGAAAGCCGTTCGTTCGGTTGAGCTGGGCTTTGATACCCTGAGCGTAGAAAAATACCGTGAGGCGCCGGATGATGAAATCATGGAAGCGGTCGGCCGTAAGGATGATGAACGCTGCTTCGTTGTCTACGAAGCCCTGTACCGAGGACTGGATATGGAAAAAATCTGGGAAGCCACCCAGATTGATATGTGGTTCCTCGACAAGCTCCGCCACCTGGCAGTGATGGAACGCGACCTCCGCGAAAAAGGCCTGAGCGACGAACGCGGTATGGAACGTCTGGCGGTTGCCCGTGAGCTTGGCTTTATGGATTCCACCATTGAGCGGCTGACCGGTGAAAAGATTCCGACAGGCAGACAGTATGCTTCCTTTAAAATGGTTGACACCTGTGCCGGAGAATTTAAGGCTGAAACACCTTATTTCTATTCTACGATGGATAAAGAAAATGAAACGGAAATTTTCCTGGATGAGCACAAGAATGATAAAAAGAAGATCCTTGTATTCGGCTCTGGTCCGATCCGTATCGGTCAGGGGATTGAGTTTGACTACTGCTCTGTACATTGTGCCTGGGCCTTAAAAGAGTTGGGCTATGAGGCGATTATCGTCAACAACAATCCGGAAACCGTATCGACAGACTTTGATACCTCAGACCGTCTGTATTTTGAGCCTTTGACAGCAGAGGATGTGCGCTCAATCGTAGAGACGGAGAAGCCTGACGGCGCCATCGTCCAGTTCGGTGGTCAGACAGCCATTAAGCTGACAAAACATTTGGATGAAATTAACGTCGGTATCCTGGGGACAGACCCTAAATACATCGACGCCGCTGAAGACCGCGAACTCTTCGATGATCTGCTGGAACGCTGCGCTATCCCGAGACCAAAGGGAGAAACCGTCTATACAACCGAAGAAGCTGTAAAAGTGGCAGAACGGCTGGGCTTCCCTGTACTCTTGCGTCCATCCTATGTGCTCGGCGGTCAGAATATGATCATCGCCTATGAAGAAGCCGATGTTGTGGAGTACATGAACATTATTACGGAACATGAGCTTGAAAATCCTGTGCTAATCGATAAGTACCTCATGGGTACAGAGGTAGAGGTCGATGCGATCTGTGACGGAACAGATTACCTGATCCCGGGGATCATGGAGCATATTGAAAAAGCCGGTGTTCACTCCGGGGACTCGATCTCGGTTTATCCGCCGCAGACACTGTCTCAGGAAATTAAGGATACGATCATTGATTATACAGGCAAGCTCGCCAAAGAGCTTCATGTTATTGGCCTTGTAAATATCCAGTACGTTGTCTATGAGGGAGAAGTTTATGTCATCGAGGTAAATCCGCGCTCTTCAAGAACAGTACCATATATCTCTAAGGTGACCGATATTCCAATGGTTAACCTTGCAACCCGGATCATGATGGGGGCAACCTTAAAGGAAATGGGCTACACCTCCGGCCTTCATCCGGTTAAAGACTGCGTGGCTGTCAAGGTACCGGTATTCAGCTTTGCGAAGCTCCAGGATGTCGATACCCAGCTTGGACCAGAAATGAAATCAACCGGTGAGGTTCTGGGTGTCGGAAAGAAATTTGAGGACGCTGTCTACAAAGGGCTTGTAGCCGCCGGTTATAAAATGGAACGCACCGGCGGGGTGCTTCTGACCGTGCGTGACCGCGATAAGGACGAAATTGTGGATATCGGACGCCGTTTCCATGAAATGGGCTTTAAAATCTTCGCGACTGTCGGCACTGCGCTGGTACTCAATGAAAATAATGTGCCGGCAAAGGTTGTTAAGCGTATGGCAGAGAAAGCGCCTAACATTGGCGATCTTTTAGAAAGTGGTAAGGTAACCTATGTTATCTCTACCTCTACAAAAGGCCGTCAGCCAGAACAGGATGAGGTTAAGATGCGAAGAAAGGCTGTTGAAAGCTCCATCAGCCTGCTGACCTCTCTCGATACGGCCAGAGCTTTGCTGAACTGTTTGGAATCCAATAAAACAATGGCCGATATTGACCTGGTAGACATCAATACAATTTAGTGAAATATTGAATCAAACAGTCCGAAAAGCCACCTGTTTCAGGTGGTTTTTCGATAATATCCGTAAAGTTGTATACAAAAGACGTAAAATCGAATTGTTGACTTGACAGAATCGTCTAAAAAAATTATAATATCAAACATGATTTTAAGTAATACGTATGGAATCAAATACATTCTGTACAAAATAAAGGGGAAACAAAAATGACTGATCACTTGAATGAAGAATTAGTAATGACCCAGGAGGGTCTTGATAATTTAAAGAAACGTTTAGAGTACTTAAAAACCGTTAAACGTTACGAAGTTGCGGCACGTATTAAAACGGCCAGAGAATATGGCGATTTGAGTGAAAACGCCGAGTATGATGAAGCGAAATCCGAACAGGGCTTCGTAGAAGGCGAAATTTCTGAACTTGAAGCCAAAATTAAAAAGGTTAAGGTCATTGATGATAATGACATTCATACCGAGGATGTTGGTGTCGGCAGCATTGTTAAGGTGAAAGATCTTGAGTTTGGCGATACCGAAGAATATAAAATTGTCGGGTCAGCAGAATCCGACATTATACAGAATAAATTATCGAACGAATCACCCGTTGGCAGAGGCTTGATTGGCGCCAAAGTCGGGCAGGTGGTGACCATCCCGATTCCGGATGGTGAAGTTCAGTATGAAATTTTAGATATCAGAAGATAGGAGAGCCCAGTGAGCGAAGAAAATTTAAGTGAAGTACTAGCTGTCAGGCGTGAAAAGCTGAAGAAGCTTCAGGAGGAAGGAAAGAACCCCTTCGAGATGACACGTTATGACGTAACTGCATACGCAGATGATGTCAATGAAAACTTTGAGGCCTATGAAGAAAAGCCTGTTTCCATGGCAGGCCGTATCATGTCTAAAAGAGGCCAGGGAAAGGTTGGTTTTTATGACCTTCAGGACAGCACTGGAAAAATCCAGATGTTCTTAAAGAAGGATTTGCTGGAAAATTATGATGAAATCAAAACCTATGACATCGGCGATATTGTCGGCATTAAAGGCGAGGTGTTCAAAACACAGAAGGGACAGATTTCGGTTCGCGTAAAGGAACTGACGCTGCTCAGCAAATCTCTTCAGATTTTACCAGAAAAATATCATGGGTTAAAGGATACTGAGCTGCGCTACCGCCAGCGTTATGTCGATTTGATTGTAAATCCTGAAGTTAAGAATGTTTTTATCCTGCGTTCTCAGATTATCCGCAAGATACGTGAGTTTTTAGATAACCGTGGCTTTATCGAAGTAGAAACACCGGTTTTATACAATCTGGCAGGCGGTGCCAATGCCCGCCCCTTTGTGACCCATCATAACGCTCTGGATATTCCGCTTTATATGCGTATCGCTCTGGAATTACCCCTTAAGCGCCTGATTGTCGGCGGATTTGATAAAGTATATGAACTGAGCCGTGTGTTCCGTAATGAGGGTATGGACGCGACCCATAATCCAGAGTTCACCCTGCTTGAAACCTACGAAGCCTATGCGGATTATGATGATGTTATGAATATGGTAGAGGCGTTGTATGGATTTTTGGCAAAAGAAATCCTTGATACGGATACCGTGGAATACGAAGGACATGATATTTCATTGGCAGCACCTTTCAAACGTGCAAGAATGGTAGATTTAGTTGAAGAACACACCGGAGTCAATTTTGATGTTATGACAGATCTGGCAGAAGCACAGGAAGCGGCGAAAAAGCTGCATGTAGACGTAGAAGACAAACACTCCATCGGCGAAATCATCGCCGAAGTTTTTGATGAATATGTGGAAGATAAGCTGATTCAGCCTACCTTTGTAACCATGCATCCGGTAGAAATTTCACCTTTATCTAAACGTGAACCCACCGATCCAAGATATACCCAGCGTTTCGAGCTGTTTATCAACGGCGCCGAATGTGCCAATGCGTTCTCTGAGCTCAATGACCCCATTGACCAGAAAGGTCGTTTTGAGGCACAGGTGCAGAAAAAGGCTGATGGCGATGATGAAGCGCATCCGTACGACGCAGACTTTATCAATGCGCTGGAAGTGGGCCTTCCGCCTACAGGTGGCCTTGGAATCGGTATTGACCGTCTGGTTATGCTGTTTACAGGACAGCACAGTATCCGAGACGTTATCCTTTTCCCAACCATGAAGCCACTGGATGATTAATGAAAAGACTAAAGGACTGGCAGAATTGCCGGTCTTTTTTTAATGTTAGAACCATATAAAATGGCTAGGTTAAAATAAAATCAAAAAAGATTAAAATAAATGTTAAAAAGCGCTTGACAAAGGGTAAGGTCCGGGGTATACTAAGTAAGCTGTCTCGGAGAGCACAGCACCGCGGGGATTTCAGTCCGGCGCTTGAGAAATTTAAAAAATAAATTTTAAAAAGTGCTTGACAGAACGAAAACGACGCGGTATAATAAAGGAGTTCGCTTGAGAAAACGAACAACGATTACAGCGCAGAGCTGTAAGGGTCATAGAAAAGAGAATAGTACCATAAAACCTGAAATTCCAGCTGATGAGAATCAGCAAAGGATAAAAACGCAAGTGGGATGAACACTTCAAAAAATCATCAAATGAACCAGATCAAGAAGCCGAAAGGCTAACGATAAAACTATTTATTGAGAGTTTGATCCTGGCTCAGGACGAACGCTGGCGGTATGCTTAACACATGCAAGTCGAACGAGAAGGTTTTGATGGATCCTTCGGGTGACATTAGAACTGGAAAGTGGCGAACGGGTGAGTAACGCGTGGGTAACCTGCCCTATGGAAAGGAATAGCCTCGGGAAACTGGGAGTAAAGCCTTATATTATGGTTTTGTCGCATGGCAAGATCATGAAAACTCCGGTGCCATAGGATGGACCCGCGTCCCATTAGCTAGTTGGTGAGATAACAGCCCACCAAGGCGACGATGGGTAACCGGTCTGAGAGGGCGAACGGTCACACTGGAACTGAGACACGGTCCAGACTCCTACGGGAGGCAGCAGTGGGGAATATTGCGCAATGGGGGCAACCCTGACGCAGCAATACCGCGTGAGTGAAGAAGGTTTTCGGATCGTAAAGCTCTGTTATTGGGGAAGAAGAATGACGGTACCCAATGAGGAAGTCCCGGCTAACTACGTGCCAGCAGCCGCGGTAATACGTAGGGGACAAGCGTTGTCCGGAATGACTGGGCGTAAAGGGCGCGTAGGCGGTCTATTAAGTCTGATGTGAAAGGTACCGGCTCAACCGGTGAAGTGCATTGGAAACTGGTAGACTTGAGTATTGGAGAGGCAAGTGGAATTCCTAGTGTAGCGGTGAAATGCGTAGATATTAGGAGGAACACCAGTGGCGAAGGCGGCTTGCTGGACAAATACTGACGCTGAGGTGCGAAAGCGTGGGGAGCGAACAGGATTAGATACCCTGGTAGTCCACGCCGTAAACGATGAATGCTAGGTGTTGGGGAAACTCAGTGCCGCAGTTAACACAATAAGCATTCCGCCTGGGGAGTACGACCGCAAGGTTGAAACTCAAAGGAATTGACGGGGACCCGCACAAGCAGCGGAGCATGTGGTTTAATTCGAAGCAACGCGAAGAACCTTACCAGGTCTTGACATCCTCTGACGAGCCTAGAGATAGGAAGTTTCCTTCGGGAACAGAGAGACAGGTGGTGCATGGTTGTCGTCAGCTCGTGTCGTGAGATGTTGGGTTAAGTCCCGCAACGAGCGCAACCCCTGCCTTTAGTTGCCAGCATTAAGTTGGGCACTCTAGAGGGACTGCCGTAGACAATACGGAGGAAGGTGGGGACGACGTCAAATCATCATGCCCCTTATGACCTGGGCTACACACGTGCTACAATGGTCTGAACAGAGGGCCGCGAAGCCGCGAGGTGAAGCAAATCCCTTAAAACAGATCCCAGTTCGGATTGCAGGCTGCAACTCGCCTGCATGAAGTTGGAGTTGCTAGTAATCGCGGATCAGAATGCCGCGGTGAATGCGTTCCCGGGTCTTGTACACACCGCCCGTCACACCACGAGAGTTGGCAACACCCGAAGCCTGTGAGAGAACCGCAAGGACTCAGCAGTCGAAGGTGGGGCTAGTAATTGGGGTGAAGTCGTAACAAGGTAGCCGTATCGGAAGGTGCGGCTGGATCACCTCCTTTCTAGGGAACAGGAAGTCATGGTACTATTTTCTTTTGTATGACCCAAAGTCATACATTGGTCATTGAAAACAACATAAAGAAAAAAGAGTAAAGAGCAAATATTAAACAAAGTAAAAAAACTTCTTAATAAATGCAATTTCAAAAACAACATTCTTTTGAGCTCAGAAAGAGAACAAAAGAAAACAAAACGAAATGCGAAAGCATTCGTGGAGATCAAGAAACAAAGAGCACAGGGTGAATGCCTTGGCACTGGGAGCCGAAGAAGGACGCGACAAGCTGCGAAAAGCCACGTTTAGGAGCACATATCCGTTGAGACGTGGGTGTCCGAATGGGGAAACCCGGCGGTCAGAAGGGCCGTCACCGTTAAGTGAATCCATAGCTTAACGGAGGGAACCCGGGGAACTGAAACATCTTAGTACCCGGAGGAAAAGAAAGAAACATCGATTCCTTAAGTAGCGGCGAGCGAACGAGGAAGAGCCCAGAATCCATCAATCATTTCCGTTTAGCAGAAGGGCATGGGAAGGCCCCGCAAAGAGCGTAAGACGCGCGTATGCGAAAAGCCGAGATGAGGAGATTCGAGGAGTACCACGGGACACGTGAAACCCTGTGGGAAGATGGGGGGCCCACCCCCCAAGGCTAAATACTACCCAGTGACCGATAGCGGAAAGTACCGTGAGGGAAAGGTGAAAAGAACCCCGGGAGGGGAGTGAAATAGAAACTGAAACCCTGTGCTTACAAGCAGCTGGAGCGCAAGTGACAGTGTGCTTTTTGTAGAACGGGCCAACGAGTTACGGTATGTAGCGAGGTTAAGCACTTCAGGTGCGGAGCCGAAGCGAAAGCGAGTCTGAATAGGGCGCCATAGTTGCATGCTGTAGACCCGAAACCGTGTGATCTATCCATGACCAGGGTGAAGCTTGGGTAAAACCAAGTGGAGGCCCGAACCAGTGTCTGTTGAAAAAGGCTTGGATGAGTTGTGGATAGGGGTGAAATTCCAATCGAACACGGAGATAGCTGGTTCTCCCCGAAATAGCTTTAGGGCTAGCGTTCTGTGATGAATGACGGAGGTAGAGCACTGAATTGGGTAGGGGGCGTCAAGCTTACCGAACCATATCAAACTCCGAATGCCGTGCATTTTAACAGGGCAGTCAGACAGTGGGAGATAAGTTTCATTGTCAAAAGGGAAACAGCCCAGACCATCCGCTAAGGTCCCCAAGTACTGATTAAGTGGGAAAGGATGTGTCACTGCACAAACAACCAGGATGTTGGCTTAGAAGCAGCCATACATTTAAAGAGTGCGTAATAGCTCACTGGTCGAGTGGTGGTGCGCCGAAAATGAACGGGGCTAAAATCAGGCACCGAAGCGATGGATTGTACCGCAAGGTACAGTGGTAGGGGAGCAATCTCTTAGGGGCGAAGCCATTTCGTAAGGGATGGTGGACTTAAGAGAAGAGAGAATGTTGGCATGAGTAGCGAAAGTGAAGTGAGAATCTTCACCATCGAAAGCCCAAGGTTTCCTGAGGAAGGCTCGTCCGCTCAGGGTTAGTCGGGGCCTAAGCCGAGGTCAAAAGACGTAGGCGATGGACAACTGGTTGAAATTCCAGTACTACCTCAATGCGTTTGAGAAATGGAGTGACACAGAAGGATAAGCGAACCCGGCCGTTGGAAGAGCCGGGGCAAGCAGTGAGACTGCAGCGGGAGGCAAATCCCCCATTGCATAAGGTCAAGCTGTGATGCGGAACGAAAAATAAGTAGGGAAGTCGCCGATTTCACGCTGTCAAGAAAAGCTTCTATCGAGCAAAGAGGTACCCGTACCGTAAACCGACACAGGTAGGCGAGGAGAGAATCCTAAGATGAGCGGGAGAAGTGTTGTTAAGGAACTCGGCAAAATGACTCCGTAACTTCGGGAGAAGGAGTGCCCCTTTGGGGGCCGCAGAGAAGAGGCTCAAGCGACTGTTTAGCAAAAACACAGGTCTCTGCTAAATCGAAAGATGACGTATAGGGGCTGACGCCTGCCCGGTGCTGGAAGGTTAAGGGGAGTGCTTAGCGTAAGCGAAGGTGCGAACTTAAGCCCCAGTAAACGGCGGCCGTAACTATAACGGTCCTAAGGTAGCGAAATTCCTTGTCAGGTAAGTTCTGACCCGCACGAAAGGCGTAACGATTTGAGCGCTGTCTCGACAACACACCCGGTGAAATTGTAGTACTCGTGAAGATGCGAGTTACCCGCGACAGGACGGAAAGACCCCGTAGAGCTTTACTGTAGTCTGGCATTGAGTTTTGATATAACATGTACAGGATAGGTGGGAGGCAGAGAAGCATGCACGCCAGTGTGTGCCGAGCCATTGTTGGGATACCACTCTTGTTATATTGGAATTCTAACGCGTTGCCGTAATCCGGCAAGCGGACAGTGTCAGATGGGCAGTTTGACTGGGGCGGTCGCCTCCTAAAAAGTATCGGAGGCGCCCAAAGTTACCCTCAGGATGGTTGGAAACCATCTGTAAGAGTGCAAAGGCAGAAGGGTGATTGACTGCGAGAGAGACATCTCGAGCAGAGACGAAAGTCGGGCTTAGTGATCCGGTGGTTCCGAGTGGAAGGGCCATCGCTCAACGGATAAAAGCTACCTCGGGGATAACAGGCTTATCTCCCCCAAGAGTCCACATCGACGGGGAGGTTTGGCACCTCGATGTCGGCTCGTCTCATCCTGGGGCTGAAGCAGGTCCCAAGGGTTGGGCTGTTCGCCCATTAAAGAGGCACGCGAGCTGGGTTCAGAACGTCGTGAGACAGTTCGGTCCCTATCCGTCGTGGGCGTAAGATATTTGAAAGGAGCTGTTCCTAGTACGAGAGGACCGGAATGGACAAACCGCTGGTGCACCAGTTGTTCCGCCAGGAGCATCGCTGGGTAGCTAAGTTTGGAAGGGATAAGTGCTGAAGGCATCTAAGCACGAAGCCCCCCTTAAGATAAGATATCTCATTCGAAAGAAGTAAGGCCTCTGGAAGACGACCAGGTAGATAGGCTGGAGGTGGAAGTGCAGCAATGTATGGAGCTGACCAGTACTAATCGGCCGAGGTCTTGATCCCATCAAGACATTTTGAAAAACTCTTTTCCTTTATGTTGTTTTGAGTGACCAAAAACAACCGAATAAAAACGCAAGATTGATCTCGTGATGATGGCGAAGGGGAAACACCTGTTTACATACCGAACACAGAAGTAAAGTCCTTCAGCGCTGAAAGTACTTGGTGGGCAACTGCCTGGGAGGATAGGACATCGCGGGGTCTTTTTACATTTAAGGCTAAAGTCGCGCAAAAAAGAATGGTGAGTGGCCCGTGCAAGTTGACATGCAAAGGGCCAATGACCATTCTTTTTTTATGGGGCGCAGCACCTGACGGAGGCGTCCGCAGGACGACAGAGTACGCGGCGGCAAGAGCTGGAAATCTTACAATGCGCATGCAAACAAGCTTGCAATGGGCTGGTGAAACGTTCTTTTTTATGGGGCACAGCCCCTGACGAAGGCGTCCGCAGGACACCGGAGTGCGCAGTGTCAATCTGCCGCAAACATTAAAAACAACAACAAACAAAAAGCCCCTTGAGCCAATAGCTCAAGGGGTTAAATATTTAGAAGGAATAATTCCTTTCTCTTTATACTCATTGCCATGTAAAATAATTCGTCCGTCAATAATCTTATAAATCTTTGCAGACAGAGGCTCTAAAATAATCTGTTCCAAGTCTTCCTCATTGTTTGTAAGCAGCTCAAGACCTTTGCGGTCTTTGATAGCGCCATGGCTGAAGCAGCGGCTTTTAACAGTATTGCGGTTAAAGAGGCAAAGGTAGCTTTCATCCCCGAGGTCACGTACGTAGGCAAAAACGTCGTCTTTGCAGGGAAGCGGATACCACGAGCCCCGTTGAAAGGCTTTATGTTCTGCCCTTAGGGCAGTTATTTTTTTGTACCATTCTAAAATTTCTGTATCTTCATGGCCCCATGGGTATGTGCTTCGGTTGAAGGGGTCTTCATAACCCTGAACGCCGGCCTCGTCGCCGTAATAGATGCAGGGAACACCCGGAAAGGTAAGCTGGATCAAGCTTAAAATTTTTAAGCGGTTTTTGGCCAAACTGTATTGTTCCTGGGTTAGCCGGTAATGCTCTTTGTCACTTTCTTTAGAAAGTGTGGGTGCTTCTCCAAGAATTGTCAAGATACGCATACGGTCATGAGAACCGATAAGATTCATATTTCCCTTAAACTGTCCTCTGGGATAGTTTTCGTAGAGTGACATCATTAAACGTGCGATTTCCCGGGAGCCCTTATCGCCCATCATAAAGTTAATGAGCGCATCGCGAAAAGGATAATTCATGACTGCGTCCAGCTCATGGCCATAAAAATACCGGCGTAAAATGCCATAAGCCACTTTTCTGGAGGCATCCTCCCAGACCTCACCAATGAGGACGGCGTCGTCTTTTTCCTGTAACATGGCGGTTTTTATCCCTTCGATGAATTCATCCGGGAGTTCGTCGGCGACATCCAGCCGCCATCCTGAAGCACCGGCTTTAAGCCATCTTCGGATCACTGAATTTTCATTTTCAAAAATAAAATCCTTATATTCAGGCGTTAATTCTTCAACGTTGGGCATTGACTTAACACCCCACCAGCATTCGTATTCGTTTGGATAATCGTTAAAGCGGTACCAGGAATAAAAAGGAGAATCCATTGACTGATAAGCTCCCAATCCGGGATAATTTCCGTATTTGTTAAAATAAATGCTGTCGTCTCCGGTGTGGCTGAATACGCCATCTAAAATGATGCGTATGCCGCGCTTTTTTGCCTCTGCACATAGTTGTTCAAAAAGTTCTGTGTTGCCGAATTCCGGGGCAATATGGAGATAATTTGCGGTATCATACTTGTGGTTGCTGCTGGATTCAAAAATGGGATTGAGATATAAGATTGTAATATTCAGTTCTTTTAAATAATCAAGCTTTTCAATGATTCCCTGAAGGGTACCGCCAAAAAAATCCCAATACTCAATATTTCCCTGACCATCGCGAAAATAATGAGGACTGTCTCCCCAGTTTCCATGAATAAGCGACTGCTTTTTATATTGGGGCTCGAAGGTTTTTTTTTCGCCCTTGTTAAAGCGGTCGGGAAAAATTTGATACATGATCCCCTCAGTGTACCATGCGGGCATTTCGCGGACCTTATCGTAGAGTGTAATCTGATAGGACGGCGGAAAGGCTTCGTAAATCTGCCCCTCGCCGCCCAAGGTATCATTTTGTGTGCCGTAGCAGTAACTGTGGCCTTCGTGTTCATAACAAAAATCGTACCATAAAACACCTGGCTGGTCGGGTAATGTGAGTGTGTACTCCATCATGTCAGGGAATTTCGATGGTACCATAGCGTAAAAGTGTTCGATTGAATTGTAGAATGTCCTTAATTTAACATTTACAGCGTGTGTGGCATAAACACGAATTGTAACCTGGGAGCCTGCCGGAAGTGCTCCGAAAGGCTCCTTAAATCTTAAATCCCAGGAATTGTGTCTAAAATTCATTATGATAATTTACCTGTTACTTTCTTATAATAGTATAAATAGGTTTCGGCGGAAATTTTCCAGTCAAAATTTGATTTTGATGCGTTAGTCATGAGGGTCTTCCACAGCTCGGGCTCGTCATAGTACAGGCCGACAGCCCGCTGGAGTGTAAAGAGCATATCATGTGCGTTGTAGGTGGCAAAACTAAAGCCATTGCCCTCTTTTGTTTCTTCGTCAAAATAGTGGACGGTGTCCTTTAGGCCGCCTGTTTCCCGAACAACGGGGACGGTGCCGTAGCGCATGGCGATCATCTGTGACAAACCGCAGGGCTCAAATTTTGAAGGCATCAGGAACATATCGCTGGCAGCGTATATTTTTCGCGAAAGGTCTTCATTAAAGTCAATAATGGTAATCATTTTATCCGGATAGGTATAGGCAACCTCTCGCAGCATGTTTTCGTACTGGGCGTCTCCAGTGCCAAGCACGACCATTTGGATGTTCATCTGAAGAATTTCATGAATGACAGCAGCCACGAGATCAAGTCCTTTTTGCTCAACCAGACGTGTGATCATGGAAATCATCGGAATCTTTGGATTAACCGGAAGCCCGAGATAATCCTGAAGCGCTGTCTTGTTTTCTGTTTTCTTTTTGTATGAACGTGTGTAAGGCACAAAGAGCGCTGGGTCAGTCTGAGGATTATAGACGGTTTCGTCAATTCCGTTTAGAATGCCCACGGTTTTGTAACTGATATCACGCATCACGCCATCAAGACCTTCGCCATAGTACGGGTCTTTCAGTTCCTCGGCGTAAGTTGGGCTGACCGTGGTTACCAGATCGGAGGTGTAAAGCGCGCCCTTCATCAAGTTTAGTTTGCGGTAGAACTCCATGGCAGCCGGAAAATAATCCAGATTCAAGACGCCTTTAAGGTCATCAAAACCGTAGAGACCCTGATATTTCATATTGTGGATGGTAAAGACTGCTTTTGTGTTCAGGTAATGCCACTGATACTGTTCCTTGAGCAGGAACGGGATCAGGGATGTCTGCCAGTCATGACAGTGGAGCACATCCGGATAGAAATCAATGTAGGGGATGGACTCGAGCACTGCGCGGCAGAAATAAACAAAGCGTTCACCGTCATCGTAATAGCCATACAGATTTGGACGGTTAAAATAATATTCATTGTCAAGAAAATAGTAGATGACGCCGTCCATTTCATATTGCTGTATACCCACATACTGGTCGCTCAGCCCAACCTTGACGTAGAAGATGTCAATAAGCTTAAAATCTTTTTTATATTCTTCGGGAATACAGGCGTATTTTGGAAGAATAACACGGATATCGGTTTGATCCTTTGGAAAGGCCTTTGGCAATGAGCCGATCACATCACCTAAGCCGCCGCTTTTGGCAAAGGGATAAGCCTCGGTAGCGGCAAACAAGATTTTTAATTTATCCATTGTTATATAACCATTCCTTTACTTAATACAATCGGGTTATCCTTTGTTCCGACCAGTGATGCGTTATCACGAATCTTAACGTCTTTATCAAAAATAACGTAGTTCAGTTTAACGTTATTTCCAATTTCGGCTTTCTGCATAATAATGCTGTTGGAAATTTCGCTGCCGTAACCGATTTTACTGTCACGGAAGAGAACACTGTGGTAAATTTTCCCCTCAACCTCACAGCCACTGCCGACGATGGAGTTGCGAACCACGGCCTCATTTTGATAAAGTGTCGGGTGGTTGTCCTTGATTTTGGTATGGATGGAGTTTTCGCTCAGAAAAAGCTCTTTCATGATGTCGAATTCCAGAAGATCCATATTGGCTTCGTAGTATTTGGCCAAGTCGTGTACGCGGTTAATATAACCGGTATGCGGAGCGCCGTATACGCGAAGGGTATCCAGATTGGTCTTGATCATATCCATCAAGTCCCATTCACCGGTACGCTCACCAAGTTCCATTAAATCCAGAAGGACCGATTTTTTTATAATCATCATATCTGCATAGCAGTGGTCCGTCATTTTTTCCTTTTGGTAATGGATGTTGGTAATACGGTATTTATCAAATTCTAAAAAGACATCGTTGTTTTCAAAGGTAAAGCTTGGCTGTACTTTTTTAAAAATCAATGTGACATCGCTGTTGTTTGTTTTGTGGATTTTATAGGACGCGTTAAAGCTGAAGCTGGTTACCAGATTTGGCGCCGAGATAACCACATCTTCATCACTGCTGTGCTGCAGGAATGCGCGGTTATTGTACAGATCGCGAAGGTTGATTTTCATGAGATTACCAAACCGGACACTGCTGCTGCCTGCCAGGATAGACAAGTCCTGAGTTTTACGGCTTAAGGACCATTCCTTTCCTGTTCCCAGGTGGTCGATAAGAGAACTGTACTTATGAGAGCCAACGACACCGACATGGGAAATGCCGGAATTGACCATATTGGACAGGGTAAAGTCGATCATGCGGTAACGGCCGCCAAAGGGCAGCGTACTGATACTGCGGTGCTGGAGTAATTCATTGAGGTCTGAGTTATCGCCGTCTACATTTAAAATAATACCAATTGCTTTTTTCATTTTTGAGCACCTCCTATGAATTTAAAACGTGAATTTCTGCCGGGTTGTCACTTTCAGCAGCCACCAGACGGACATCACTCTTAACGTAAGCTCTTGAACCAACAATGCAATTTTCCAGATGTGCGCCATCCTCAATGATTGCGCCGGTATGGACAATTGAATTTTTGAGAACTGTGTTTTTCCCAACGATAATATCGTGGGAAATAATGGAATTTTCGACTGACCCGAAAATAACACATCCATCGCAGATCAGACTGTGTTTTACTACTGCGTCTGGCCCGATAAACTGCGGGTGGCGGCTGGTATTATTCGAGAAGATTCTGAAATTCCGGTCTGTCAGGTCAAAATCACAGGCTGGATTGAGTAAATCCATATTGGCGTCATAGTAGCTCTGGATGGTTCCGACATCTTTCCAGTATCCGGAGAAGGGATAGGCGAAGATACGTTTTCCTTCTTCGTGGAGCATCGGAATGACATTATGTCCAAAGTCATTTTCTGAATCTGGGTTTTCAGCGTCTTCAATTAAAGCCTTGCGCAGGACATCCCAGGTAAAGACATAGATCCCCATTGAGGCTTTGTTGCTCTTTGGTTCCGGGGGCTTTTCCTGGAATTCCAGGATACGTTTTTCGTCATTGGTATTGACAATTCCAAAACGATGGGCCTCATCCCAGGGGACATCCATCACTGCGATGGTGAGGTCAGCGGATTTTTGTTTATGAAAATTAACCATATTGGAGTAATCCATTTTATAGATATGGTCGCCGGACAGAATGAGCACATACTCTGGATCAAAGCTGTCGATAAAGTCAATATTTTGGTAGATGGCATCTGCTGTTCCATTATACCAGCGTCCGCCCTTTTGCCCCATATAGGGTGGGAGAATACGAACACCGGCGCCAACCTTGTCAAGAGACCAGGCGCTTCCGTCACTGATATAATTGTTCAGGATATAAGGACGGTATTGGGTGAGGACACCCACGACGTCGATGTCAGAATTCATACAGTTGCTTAATGGAAAGTCAATAATACGGTATTTACCGCCGAATAAAACGGCAGGCTTAGCGTTGTTAAATGTGAGGGATCCCAGGCGGCTTCCTTGTCCTCCAGCTAGGAGCATAGCGACACATTCGGTATTCATAATATTTCCTCCTCGTAAATGAATGATTTGATTTTCCAGATTTCTCTCTGATAATCGGCAATAGAGCGGTCACTTGAGAACATTCCGGAGTGTGCAATATTGACAGCTGACATTTGCAGCCATCTTTTTTGATCTCTGTATACGGCACTCGAGGTTGACTGGATGTCCGCATAAGAGGCAAAGTCTTTAAGTACAAAATAGGTGTCGTTATGAATCAAAAGTGAATCATAAATCGACTGGAAGGTAGAAGTTTTGCTGAAAAATCCATTAATCAGCTGTTCCAAAACCTCCTGAACCCGCGGATCGGATTCATAAATGTCCAGGGATCGATAGCCGCCATGGGCATTGTAATTTGCAACCTCCACATCGGAGAGGCCAAAGGTAAAAATATTATCCATTCCCACAGCTTCAGCGATCTCGACATTGGCGCCATCCATTGTGCCGAGTGTAACGGCACCGTTCATCATAAATTTCATGTTTCCGGTACCAGAGGCTTCCTTGCCCGCAGTGGAAATCTGCTCAGAAATCTCGGCAGCGGGGTAGATCATCTCGGCAGAAGAAACATTAAAGTTTGGGACAAAAACGACCTTTAAGCGGTCATTAACAGCGGAATCGTTATTCACCTTGTCAGCAATGACATTGATCAGACGGATGACCTCCTTGGCATAATAATAGGATGGCGCCGCCTTGCCGGCAAAAATATAGGTTTTTGGGACAAAATCCATATTTGGATCTGCCCTGAGCGCATTATAAAGATACATAATGTGCAGAGCGTTCAGCAGCTGCCGTTTATACTCGTGAATACGCTTGACCTGAATATCGAAGATCGAATCCGGGTTCAGCCGAATTCCCTGGGATTTCTTGATATATGCTGCCAGGCGGGCTTTGTTTCCGTGCTTGACAGCTCCCAGCTTTTCACAGAAAGCGGCGTCAGCTGCATATGGAAGCAGCGCCTCCAGGCTGGATAGTTTGTTTGGCATTGTCCAGCTGTCACCAATGGTTTCATTGAGCAAGGTTTTTAGCTGCGGGTTGCTGCCCATTAAAAAACGTCTTGGCGTTACGCCGTTGGTCACAGAATGAAAACGCTCCGGGAAAACAGCATAAAAATCCTTGAAAGTTTCCTCATGGAGAATTTTACTGTGCAGCTCCGCGACACCGTTGACAGAATGGCTGCCAATAATGGCCAGATGTGCCATATGGACCTGGCCGTCCTTTAAAATGGAAATAGCATAATTGCGCGCCTCCTGGTCTGGGTAAAACCAGTTCATATCATTGACAAAACGGCGGTTGATTTCTTCGATAATCTGGTAGACACGGGGAAGCAGTTCCTTTACCATGTCAATGGGCCATTTTTCCAGCGCTTCAGGCAGTACGGTATGGTTTGTGAAGCTGATGGATTTAACGGTCATATCCCAGGCCTTATCCCACTCATAATTTTCTTCATCAATGAGAATCCGCATGAGCTCTGGAACGCAGAGGGCAGGATGTGTATCATTGATATGGATACAGATTTTATCGGCAAAACCGTCCATTGATCCGTGATTAAATTTTTTATAACGCCGCACAATCCGTTTCAGCCCGGCACAGACAAAGAAATATTCCTGTTTGAGACGAAGCTGTTTTCCCTCAAAGCCATTGTCGTTAGGGTATAAAATCTGACTGATGGCCTCGGCCTCAGACCGCCTTTGCATAGCTTTTAAAAAGTGGCCCTGATTAAAGGTGGAGAGGTCAAAATCTTCTACGGGCTGGGCACTCCAGAGACGAAGTGAATTGACGGTTTTGTTGTGATAGCCCTGAACAGGGACATCATAGGGGACTGCCAATACTGGCTCGTAGTTCTCATGGATAAAAACCAGCTTGCCATTGACCATTTCAGTCCGGACATTCCCTTTATATTTCACAACAACAGACTTATCGGGCTTGGCGATTTCAAAAGGATAACCGTTTTTCAGCCAGTTGTCTGCAACCTCAACCTGTTCACTGTTGATGATCTTCTGTTCAAACAGACCAAATTTATAGCGGATTCCATTTCCGTGCCCGGGAAAGCCCATGGCAGCGGTTGAATCCAGAAAACAGGCCATGAGCCGGCCCAGACCACCGTTGCCGAGTGCGGGATCGTGCTCTTTTGCCTGAATGGCTTCGTAATTAAGCCCTAGCTCACGGAGCACCTCAGGCACAACATCGTCCCACCCGAGATTGTTAATATAAGCCTTTAGCAGCCGGCCGATCAGAAACTCGATGGAGAAAAAATAGATTTGCTTTTCTTCCATTTTGTGAAGGCGGCTGTTGTTGGCGGCCCATTCGGCGGTGATTTCTTCCATGACCAGTTCAGATAATGCTTCATACTGGTGCTGTGTGGTCGATTCGGAGAAATCTTCGCCGGAAACTTCTTCTACTTTTTTTATAAATGCTTTTTTAAAGCTTGCTTTTTCAAGTGTTTTCATCCGGTGTCCTTTCCAGACTGCTATTTTTTCGTCTTAACAACGGATTTGGAAGCATTATCCTTTGAGGTCTGTGCCTTAGCAGATTTTTTTACAGTCGACGCTTTTGATTTTTTATCCGAAACAGCAGTTTTGGATGAAGAAGCTGTCTTTGTTTTTTTAGCAGTGATTTTCTTTTTTGCTTTTGACGCAACGCCCTTTAACACGATTGCCGCGGACGGCGGTATGCTGAGCGTCACGCTGTAAGGCTGGTTATGACATGGGGCGTCCTGGGCTTTAGCAGTCTTTTTGACCGTGAAGCCGGACCCGCCATATTTTGGATCGTCGGTGTTGAAAACCAGACGGTAGGTCTTTTCAGCAGGTACACCAATCTGAAAATTGGTGTAGGTTAAAGGGCAGAAGTTGATCAGAATGATCAGATCATCTTCTGGATGCTTGCCCATCCGTCTGAAAACAAGAATGCTCTGGCCGTTGTTGTCGGCATCGATCCACTCAAAGCCGTCCCAGCCGTGATCCTTTTCCCAAAGCGCATTTTCCCGGGCGTAGAATTTATTCAGGTCTTGCATGAAGTCTTTGGTTTGACGATGCCTGTCATAGTCCAGCATGAACCATTCAAGGGATTCGTAATAGCGCCATTCGGTGAACGGTGCGAACTCATTTCCCATAAAGGTAAGCTTTTTACCGGAATGAAAATACATATACGCATATAAAAGCCGAAGCTGGTCAAATTTCATTTCATATGGACCAAACATTTTATCAACGATTGATTTTTTGCCATGGACAACCTCATCGTGTGACAGGGGCAAAATAAAGTTTTCGCTGAACGCATAGGCCATTGAGAAAGTCAGTTTTGAATGGAACTGATTTCTGCAGTATGGGTCTGTTTCCATATAAGAGAGGGTATCGTGCATCCATCCCATATCCCACTTCAGGTTAAAGCCAAGGCCTCCTTCGTCCACAGGCCAGCTGACCTTGGGATAAGCGGTTGATTCCTCAGCGGCCATAATGGCAAATGGGAAATACTTGAAAATTGCTGTGTTCAGTTTTCTCAGGAAATCAACCGCTTCAAGACTGTCATTTCCACCAACTTTATTGCGGCGGTATTCATCGTTATAGCCATAGTTTAAATAGATCATGCTTGCCACGCCGTCAATGCGCAGCCCGTCGATATGGTATTGGTCAAACCAGAAATAAGCGTTTGAGATTAAAAAGGTCAGCACTTCTGGTTTGGCAAAGTCAAATTCCATGGTGCCCCATTGAGGGTGCTCAGTCGCCTCATAAAGGTTTGTACCATCAAGCTTATAAAGACCGTGTGCATCCTTGCAGAAATGCCCTGGAACCCAGTCCAGTATAACACTGATCCCCGCCTGATGGCAGGCGTCAATAAAATGCATTAAACCCTGAGGCTCGCCATAGCGGCTGGTCGCAGCAAAGTAGCCGGTCAGCTGGTATCCCCAGGATCCGTCAAAGGGATGCTCCATAATGGGCATCAGCTCTACATGCGTATAGTGCATATCCTTAAGATAGGGGACAAGTGTGCCAGCAAGCTCGTAATAGCTCAAGGCAGTTCCATCCTCATGGGTTCTCCAGCTGCCGAGATGAACCTCATAAATATTAACAGGTTTCGGCTTAGAAGCGGCTTTTTTGCGCTGCTCAAGCCATTTGTTGTCCTTCCAGCTGTAACCCTCCAAATCCCAGAGAATAGAGGCTGTTTTAGGCTTGACCTCGGAATAAATACCATAAGGATCTGATTTATAGACGTTTTCCCCATGACATTGCGTAATGCGGTATTTGTAGAGCTCACCTTTATTCAAATCAGGAATGGTGCATTCCCATACACCGCCAGAGTCTTTCTGTAAAAGCATTGGATGAGCGTCGGGATTCCAGTCATTAAAATTGCCAACGACTGAAACAGCTTGAGCGTGTGGTGCCCAGAGTCGGAAAACGACACCTTTATCTGTAAAATGAGCGCCAAAAAATTCGTAGCTTTTCAGATAAGTTCCCTCGTGAAAAAGATGGTACGCGATTTTAGGTTTCATAGTCAATCAGTCCTTTCTTAATTACAGGTTATATTATTGATTGTATAAGAATACTTTAATTAAATATAGTTTAACATAAAAAAGTATAAGAATGTTTTTATATAGGTTAATTTAAGTAAAATCTTTTTAATATATTGTACCATGAAATTTAAATTTGTAAACGTTTCATCGAGAAAAAAATACATTTATTTTTCCACCCAAATTTAAAATGACACAAACGAAATAAATTCCAACTAAAAGTGCAAATAATCCACCAAAATTGCCGTATAGCAGGGTGTATTTAGTCGAATGGTTCATAAACATTAAGAAAATACGGAAGGCTATATTTATGCCAAGAGTTGAAAAGACAGCGCCTGGAAGTCCCTGCACAAATCTCAGACGGCGGTCTGGTGCTAAAACATAAACGCAGGTAAACAGAAATATACTTGTAACTAGCGAAAAAATAAGCGTAAATATATTCATTAAAATAATATTAAACTGATCAATGCCTAAGCGTACAAGAATATACTCACTGATCGCTTCGCTGAAGACATAGGCTGAAATGATAAGGATGATGGAAATGGCAAATAGAATTGTGAAGAGAAAAGATAAAAGCCAGATTTTTAAGTGGCTTCTGCTCTCCTGATTACCATAGTTTTGGTTCATTCCCGTCATGATCGCTCTAGCAGCCAGTGTTGCAAAGAAAAAGGTGAATAAAACTAAAATATAATTGTTGTCTTCAAGGTTTCTGGTAAGCGTGTCAATTAAGGTGCGGACATAATCGTAGGAGAGCTGGGGAAGATACTCTTTTAGAATATCAAAAAGATAATCTTTAAACTGCACAATAAAGCGGCCGACAAAATTGATTAAAAAGATAATCAGCGGAAAGAATGCCATGATAATATAAAAGGACATCTGGGCACAGATACCCCAAAAGTCTGTCCTGTCCATATCCTCTGCCATAAAAATGATGAATTCGGTGAGCTTTGATGTTTTATTCTTCATGGTCTACCTTCCAATCTTCTTCAGCAAAAATAAATTGACGACACAGCCAAAGGTTAGAATAATGCAAAAAACATACACGACGATAATTAAAGAAAAAGGACCTTCGAGGGAATTGAACAGGCTCTCTATCTGTAAATGATTTTTTATAAAAGCCTCATAAAGCCCAATGATGGAGAGCCAGCCCAGACTTACAAACACGCCACCCGGCAATGAGAAAAAGAAAGACATCCGGACAGACGGTGTATACATATAGATGGCGGTCACAAGCAAAGCGATGATCGCGCTGATATAAATCAGGGTAAAGCCCTGCCAGAATTTAATAAAAATATCTGAAAGATTCAGGTACTCAAAAAAGGAGGTCGATATTTTCTGGGTAAAGATATATAGATAAAAAACCACTAAAATTAGAATAACAAGAATAACCAGATAAAGAATAGCCAGCCCCCAGACCAGAAAATAGTTGCGCTTTTCCGGTATCAGCATTACTTTGTTAATGGTTAAGATCAAAGAGCGGACAGCACAAACTGAAGCGTAAAGAATAAAGAAGCCAAAGACAATATTGGCCCAATGGGAGGTTTGGGGCCCGGCGGCGTTTGCAGCAGCCGTGTTAAACATTTCATCTAAAAAACCGGGAAACAAAACTTTCAGGCTCTCAAGCACCTGATCGTTGAGACCCTGGGCAAACCAGCTGAAAAAATTATAGATCAGCATGATAAAAGGAATAAAAGCCAGCAAAACTCGATAAGAAAGCTGTGCGGCAAGGTTAAGGATGCTGTAATTTTTTTTATGATTTTTTACAAAAAAGTAGAATTCATATAAGAGCTTCATTGGACTTATTTCCTTCATTTGTGATTTAGAATAATTATACCACGAAAAAGAAATCTATAACAATGAGATTATCAAACTAAAAGAATGTTTAAAAATGAAGTATACAATTTTGATTTATCTAAAATACTGTATTCATATAGATTGAAATTTTCTGAATAAAGATAAAATGAAGATTCTTTGGTAAAATCAAATACTTTAATTGGATAAATTTTGAAAGAACAAAAAATAAAATTGCATATTTGAGTATTTTTTGATATACTAAAAACAAAATTTGAAGGGATGTGACCGTATAATGCTGAAAAATATAGAAAGCGGACAAAACGTTTCGGCAATGGACGTGTTGGAGACTCAATTATATCAAGAGGTGTTTCCCTATGAAGAGATCCCTAAAATATTGATTTATACACGTTTTTATTCTTTATAATCTGCCGGAAACCATCTGGATTACGGATACCACTTTCCGCGACGGACAGCAGTCCACGCAAATGGTCTTTTGAAGGATGAGTCGATTTGCAATTCCTTTGATACCGATAAGTTTCTGAAACGTCCAGTGGTGGTTAAGGTCAACCAAAGCTCTGGAGCGGCAGGAATTGCAGCATGGATCAATACTCATTATCATTTGGCGGGTTTGGAAAAGTGGAAAAACACGATCTCCGGATAGCTGAGGTGAAGCACTGGATTAATGATGTATATGAGGTGGGCAGAACGGAGGCCATCAGCAACGCTGAGATTGAACAACAGGTGAGAAAAAGCTTTTACTACAGGTATTCATCAGTTTAGTCTGGTAAAATAATACATATATGATGTATAATAATACATGAATTAATTTTGAAGGAGATAAAGAATGGGATTAACTTTAACTGAGAAGATTATTAAAGATCACTTGGTGGTAGGTGAAATGGTCAAAGGGACAGAAATCGGCATCCAAATCGACCAGACATTGACACAGGATTCCACCGGAACCATGGCGTATATGCAGCTGGAGGCCATGGAGGTACCAAGAGTTAAAACAAAACGCTCATTAGCTTATATTGACCATAATATGCTTCAGGAAGGCCCTGAAAATATGGATGACCATATCTATATTCAAACCGTTGCTAAAAAACATGGTGTCTATTTTTCAAAACCTGGCAATGGAATTTGCCACCAGGTTGAAATTGAACGCTTTGGCGTTCCGGGACAGACACTGCTGGGCTCCGACAGCCATACTCCGACAGGCGGCGGGATTGGTATGCTGGCCATTGGCGCCGGCGGCCTGGATGTAGCGGTGGCCATGGCAGGCGGTGAATACTATATCACCATGCCAGAAGTGGTAAAGGTAGAATTGACTGGGAAACTGCGCAAGGGCGTCTCTTCCAAAGATATCATTCTTGAAGTGCTCAGACAATGTACGGTAAAGGGCGGTATCAATAAAGTTTTTGAATATACTGGAGACGGTGTAAAAACACTGACCGTGCCGGAACGCGCGACCGTAACAAATATGGGCGCAGAGCTCGGAGCGACAACCTCTGTTTTCCCTTCAGATGACATGACAAAAGCCTTCCTTGAGGCTCAGGGAAGAGGCGAAGATTTCACAGCGCTGTCCGCAGATTCCGACGCTGTGTACGATCAGGTTGTAAAAGTAGATTTAAGCACGCTGGAGCCATTGACAGCCTGTCCACACAGCCCAGATAAGGTTGTTAAGGTTTCTGAAATTGAAGGACTCAAGGTAAATCAGGTAGCTATCGGAAGCTGTACGAATTCCTCATGGCTTGATTTGATGAAAGTAGCAGCTATTTTGAAAGGGCAGACCGTTGCAGAAAATGTGCAGCTGGTCATTGCGCCAGGCTCCAAACAGGTTTTGACCATGCTGGCAGAAAACGGCGCGCTGGCCGATCTTCTGAATGCCGGTGCCAGAATTCTTGAATGTGGCTGCGGACCATGTATTGGTATGGGGCAGGCGCCGTGTACAGACGGTGTGTCGCTCAGAACCTTTAACCGTAATTTTAAGGGGAGATCTGGGACCGTCAGTGCAGACGTGTATCTTTTAAGCCCGGAAACCGCTGCGATTTCAGCTGTTAAGGGTGTGCTGACAAATCCCCTCGGTAAAGTTGAACTGCCGGATATCGAAATGCCAAAAGATTTTCTGATCAATGATAACGCGGTAGTCCCGCCGGCGCCTGAGGGTGAAAGGGTTGAAGTTATTAAGGGACCAAATATTAAGCCATTCCCGCTTGCCAAGCCACTTGCAGATACAGTGGAAGGAAAAGCTTTGATCGTCGTGGAGGACAACATCACAACAGACCATATCATGCCCTCCAATGCGAAGCTGTTACCGTACCGCTCGAATATCCCATATCTGGCGGATTATTGTCTGGCACCCTGTGATCCGGAATTTCCGCAGCGCGCAAAGGATAATCATGGCGGCTTCATTATCGGCGGACAGAATTATGGGCAGGGCTCGAGCCGTGAGCATGCCGCTTTAGCGCCTGTTTATCTCGGGATTAAAGGGGTTATCACAAAATCTTTTGCCCGTATTCATAAAAATAATCTGATCAATAATGGTATTTTGCCGATGGTGTTTGAGAATGAAGCAGATTATGATAAGATTTCTCTGGGAGATGATCTGATGATTGATAACGCCAGAGAACAGGTAAATACCGGAAGAATTGTTTTGAAGAATAAAACGAAAAATGAAGAATACCCGCTGTTAATCGAAGTGTCTGAACGCCAGAAAGAAATGCTGCAGGCCGGCGGTCTGATCAATTTGATGCGGAGCAAGAATTAAATAAAGGTTATAAAAAATCCCTTTGGTATTTAACCAAAGGGATTTTTGTTTGCGTTTTGCTTATTCCGCACTGTCTGTACTCTCGTCAGGCGTGCCGGAAGTGGATGAATCGCCTGATGGCGTATAATCCTCAGACGGAGGTGCATAATCTGAGTTATCAGAGCTGTTATCAGAATTATCGTATGAGTTGCTACCAGAACTGTCTAATTGTTGTCGATTGATGGTGTTGGCTCGGTTGACTCATTTTCGTTTGAAGAGTTAGTTGTATAGTCCTGATAAGGAGCATTTGGGTCAATGGTGATGCCTGTTGAGCCCCCGGTTCTGTCTGCAATGTTGTTGCTGATCTTCATAAGCTGATCTGTAGGAGTATAGGTATCTATATCATATAAAAATTTATGAAGCACAACAGCATTGTCTGCCAGTGTGTTCGGTACCAGATACCAGACTTCATCAATCATATCGCCAAAGGAAAGCTCGTCAGTAGGAACCCGGAAATCTAAAAATGTTTTGTTTTCAAGTGCCATAAAAGCTTTGGCGTAAGTTGTCATTTCCTGTAAAGATAAGGATGTGGTTACATATGGGTACACCTTGCTTAACAGGTTGAGACCGGTAAAGATATCGACATTGAACGCCTTCTGGACAATTTGTTCAACGACCTCGCGCTGGCGCTGAGTACGCATATAGTCACTGTCACTATAGCGGTTTCGGCAGAATGCAAGGGCTTGAACACCGGTAACCGTCTGTACACCCGTATGCTCCAAAAATGGGTCGTTCTTTTTGACTTTGTCGTTCACGTCCATGATATATTGATTGGTCCAATAAAGAATAGACTCATCAGCAATGTTTACGTCAACACCACCCAGAGCATCTACAGTATCAACGAGACAGTCAAAATTAACAGTCACATAATCTGAGATATTTAAGTCAAAATTTTCGTTTAAAGTTTTAACTGCGAGGGCAGCACCGCCGTAATCATAGGCGGCATTGATTTTTTCATAGCTTACATCATTTTTTTTGCTTTCAGGTATTTTAACCATTAAATCACGCATGACGGAGGTCACTTTAATATTACCAGTTTTAAAATTAAGTGTGGCAATCATGATGGTATCGGAACGGTCACCGTCAACATCGTCACGGCCATCGAGACCAAAAACAGCGATGTTTACAACATCCTCATCCAATAAATCGTTGATGTTAAGCTCGCTTTCGTCCAATTGCTCGCCGGCAATCCCATGCAAAATGCTAAAGCCATACACGGCACCGCTGCCAACTACGATGATCAGGCAGGCCAAAACGATGCACAGTACTTTCTTTTTTAATGTCATATAAAATCCTCTCAAAATTTTAATAATACATATTGTGTGTAAATCAGAACATAAAGGCAATTTAAGCTTATTAATTATAACATAATTTTGATACAAATTGGATACATTTTTAAGAAAATTAAGAAAAAAAATAGACAAATAAAGGCTTGTGCAGTATAATAATATAGATTTAGTCCGCATAAAAGAATAAAAAAAGGTGAAATATATGAAAGTACTTGTAACAGGAAGCAACGGCCAGTTGGGCCGGGAATTAAGTATTCAGCTTAAAGACAAAAATATTAATTTTGTCGGTTATGACATCCCCGAATTTGATATTACAGATAAAGCTGCAATCAGTGAGATCATTACCAAGGAAGAACCAGATGTGATTATTAACTGTGGCGCCATGACAAATGTGGATGGCTGTGAAACAAACCGGGAAGCTGCCTTTAAAATAAACGCAGACGGCCCCAAAAACCTGGCTGAGATTGCAAAAGAAAAAGATATTGTTTTAGTACAGGTTTCAACAGATTATGTCTTTGACGGTGAAGGGATTGCCCAAAATGGACAGCTTCGCCCCTATGTAGAAACAGACCCTGTTGACCCTAAAACAGTGTACGGCGACAGTAAAGCCGCAGGTGAAAAATATGTGGTAGAGGCGATGGATAAATACTTCATTGTCCGTACAGCCTGGCTCTATGGTGATGGCAACAACTTTGTGAAAACCATGCTGAGACTGGCGGAAAATCATCCTCAGCTTACCGTGGTCAGTGATCAGGTGGGAACACCTACCAGCACGGTTGATCTTGCCCGGGCAATCATTGAACTGATCCAGACCAATGCCTATGGAATTTATCACGGAACCTGTGAAGGCCAGTGCAGCTGGTATGATTTCGCGGTTGCTATTTTTGAGAAAAGCGGTGTAAAGATTGATGTTAAGCCAGTCAGCTCAGAGGAATACGCAAGCCCAACTCCCAGACCGCATTATTCTGTGTTAAGAAATAAGGGGCTGGAAGATTTGAAAATCAATGTGTTCAGACCATGGGAAGAAGCATTGTCTGAATACTTAAAATGGTTAAAAGAAAATTGATTGAATAGAGTTAAGGAGAGATATATGAAAGGAATTATTTTAGCCGGAGGGTCCGGAACACGTCTGTATCCCATCACCCGCGCAGTATCCAAGCAATTATTGCCAATTTATGATAAGCCGATGATTTACTATCCGCTGTCGACGTTGATGCTGGCAGGAATTAAGGATATTTTGATTATTTCCACCCCCCATGATTTACCGATGTTTGAACGTTTATTTGGAACGGGTGAGGAGCTGGGATTAAACTTCTCATATAAAGTTCAGGAAGCGCCGAACGGCCTGGCAGAAGCCTTTATTATCGGCGAAGAATTTATTGGGGACGATAAGGTTGCGCTGGTTTTGGGCGACAATATTTTTTATGGACAGGGTTTTACAAAGTCGCTTGCCGCCGCGGCAGAGCTTGAAAAAGGCGCTGTGATCTTTGGCTATCCGGTAACAGACCCAGAGCGCTATGGCGTCGTTGAGTTTGCAGAGGATGGCAGCGTTATTTCCATTGAGGAAAAGCCAACAGAACCAAAGTCCAATTTTGCAGTGCCGGGTCTTTATTTCTATGATAACGACGTGGTGGAGATTGCCAAGAACATTAAGCCCTCACCGAGAGGAGAGCTTGAAATTACAACGGTTAATGAGACCTATCTGAAACGCGGTGATTTAAAAGTTGAGCTTTTCAGCCGTGGGATGGCGTGGCTGGATACCGGTACGCATGACAGCCTGATTGAGGCATCTAATTTTGTGGAAACCATTCAAAAACGCCAGGGCCTTTTTGTTTCCTGTGTGGAAGAGATTGCCTACACAAAAGGATTTATCAATCGGGAACAGCTTCTGAAACTGGCAGATCCCCTTAAAAAAACAGCCTATGGACAGTACTTAATCAACCGGGCAAACGAGAAAAGAGGAGTGAACTAATGGCAGCCATAACAGTGACAAAAACTCAGATTGAAGGACTGGTAATTGTTCAGCCCTCCGTTTTTGGAGATGAACGCGGTTACTTCATGGAAACCTACAATAAAGAAGAATTTGAAAAGCAGGGCCTCGACATGACCTTTATTCAGGACAATGAATCAAAGTCTAAAAAGGGCGTGTTGAGAGGGCTCCACTTTCAAAGAAAATACTCCCAGGGAAAACTGGTACGCTGTACCCAGGGCGCTGTATGGGATGTGGGGGTCGACCTGAGAAAAGGATCACCAACCTACGGTGAGTGGGCCGGTGTTGAGCTGAGCGCAGAAAATAAAACCATGTTCTACATTCCAGAAGGTTTTGCCCATGGTTTTGTTGTCTTATCAGACGAGGCCACCTTCAATTATAAATGTACCAATTTATACGCACCGGAATACGACGGGGGTATTCGATGGAATGACCCGGATATCGGTGTTGAATGGCCCATTGAGGGCCTGGAACTGCTGTTATCCGAAAAAGATCAGAAACAGCCGTTTTTAAAAGATATCAAAGATACATTAGAATTTTAAGAGGAGTTTAAAGATTGAAAACAGTATTAGTGACCGGCGGCGCCGGATTTATTGGTTCGAACTTTGTAAAATATATGCTGGACCAGCATAAGGATTATAAGATTGTCAATCTGGATTTATTAACCTACGCGGGAAATCTGGAAAATCTGACTGATATTGAAGATAATCCGAATTATGAATTTGTGAAAGGGGATATTGCGGATCGCCCTTTTATCAACGATTTATTCAAAAAATACAATTTTGATTTAGTGGTCAACTTTGCCGCCGAATCCCACGTGGATCGCAGCATTGAAAACCCGGAAATCTTTGTGCAGACCAATGTAATGGGGACCCAGGTTCTGCTGGACGCCGCAAAAAATCTCTGGCAGACAGGAAAAGACGAAAACGGCTATCCAACTTATCGTGAAGGCGTAAAATACCTTCAGGTATCTACCGACGAAGTTTATGGTGCCCTTGGAAAAACAGGCATGTTTACCGAGACAACACCGATCCAGCCAAACAGTCCTTATTCTTCGTCCAAAGCTGGCGCGGACCTCCTGGTACGAGCCTATGGAAATACTTTTAAATTTCCAATGAATATTACCCGCTGCTCCAACAACTACGGTCCTTACCAGTTTCCGGAAAAGCTGATTCCACTCATGATTTCCAATGTGGTTGAGCTTAAGAATCTGCCAATTTACGGAGATGGCATGCAGATCAGGGACTGGCTGCATGTAAAAGACCACTGCAGCGGTATTGATACTGTGCTTCACAAAGGCCGTCTGGGTGAAGTGTATAATATCGGCGGAAACAACGAAAAGGCCAATATTGAAATTGTCGACCTGATTATTGCCAATGTCAAAGAAAAATTAAGCAATGACCAGTATAATGGTATCGATACGGATGCTTCAAAGATTTCAGATGATCTGAAAATCCATGTGGAGGACCGTTTAGGCCATGACCGCCGTTATGCCATTGATAACACAAAGATTACAACCGAGCTTGGCTGGTCGCCATCCTATACCTTTGAACAGGGCATTGTTGAGACCATTGACTGGTATTTAAACAATCAGGATTGGCTAAAACAGGTGAAGTCCGGCGGATATCAGGAATACTATGAGAAGATGTATTCTAAGAAGTAGAAAAATGAGATAACTTAAATTAGATGAACTTACCTAATTAGCTTAGGTAAGTTCATCTAATTTAAAGAAGAATTTTCTGGAGGAAACAATTGAGTGAGAATAAAGTACAGAGTACAGGTTTAAGAGCTTATTTTGAAAAGTTTTATAAATATCGACATTTATTGAAGGAATTAGTTTCGCGTGATATTAAAATAAAGTACCGCCGTTCAGTTTTAGGAGTTGCATGGAGTGTTCTAAATCCATTGTTGATGATGCTGGTAATAACCGCTGTTTTTTCAACTATTTTTAAATTTCAAGTTGAAAATTTTCCTGTTTATTATTTAACAGGTTCATTAATATTCGGATTTGTTACAGAAGCAACAAATAATTCAATGACATCAATCATTGATAATGCTCCATTAATTAAAAAGGTTTATATTCCCAAATATATATTTCCATTAGAAAAAGTTAGTTTTGCCTTTGTTAATGCGTTATACTCTTTGATTGCTGTTTTTATTATTATGATTATTTTGAGAGTTCAGGTTAGTTGGACCATAATTATGTTGCCAATCCCATTGATTTATACTTGTATTTTTGCGACGGGTTTAAGCTTGATTTTAGCCACTTTAAATGTATTTTTTAGAGATATTGGACATTTATATAGTGTTTGGACAACCGCGTGGATGTACCTAACACCGATTATTTATCCAGAAGAAATTTTGCCTGGGATAATGAAAACAGTAGTACATTTTAATCCTATGTATTATTATGTTAATTATTTCCGTCAAGTAGTATTATATGGTACAGTTCCAAACCTTACAGATAATCTATTATGTATTGGTATTGGTATTGTTTTCTTGGTCTTAGGATTATGGGTCTTTAAAAGTAATCAGGACAAATTTATTTTACATATATAAAAATGAGGTGTTTATTTGAACGAAAAGATTATTCAGGTTAATAATGTTTCGATGAAATTTAATATGTCAAATGAGAAGTTTGATGGAATTAAGGAATATTTTATCAAACTGATAAAACATGAATTGTATTTTAAAGAGTTTACAGCATTAAATAATGTAAGTGTTGATATAAATAGAGGAGATGTTTTTGGGATTGTTGGCTTGAATGGGTCAGGGAAAAGTACTTTATTAAAAGTAATTTCTGGAATACTAAAACCATCGTCCGGTTCAGTACAAGTACAAGGAAGTATTTCTCCACTGATAGAATTAGGTGCGGGATTTGATATGAATTTGACAGCAACAGAAAATGTGATGTTAAATGGTCTTGTTTTAGGCTATTCTAAACAGCAAATGCTCGATAAAATGGAGGAGATAATTGAGTTTTCTGAATTGCAGCCGTTTATGGATGTAGCAGTTAAAAATTTCTCGTCTGGCATGATTGCCAGATTAGGGTTTGCAATCGCAACATCAGTGCAGCCAGAAATTTTAATTGTTGATGAGATTTTATCTGTTGGAGATTTTTTATTTCAGCAAAAATGTGAAAAAAGAATGAATGAAATGATGGCGGGGGGGACAACAGTGTTAATTGTTTCTCATTCCATTGAACAAATTGAGAGATTATGTACAAGAGTTATGTGGTTGGATAAGGGAAATGTCATTATGATTGGAGGAACTAAAGAAGTCTGTGATGCGTATAAACGGGAAAGAAAATAAACTTAGTTGATTTTACAACAATAGTGGAAATGGATAGATAAGTAATGAAAAAAAAAGAAAAATTTCAAGAAGAATTTTGGATTGAAAATAAAAAATTTAAAACCACCAGTTATATTGCCGAACGACTGAAAGCTAAATATAATAAAAAAGAAAAGTTGTTTTTATTTAGTATTGATACGATTGAAAATAATAAGGAAGATAAATCGGTTTTGATTAGGGGATGGGGGTTGTGTACATTAACGTTTACTCCGCTACAATATTTAGTGCAAAAAGAAATAAAAAAGAAGGCAAGCTTTAAAAGAGTTGTTCGCACAGATGTAAATGAAGCTTTTTCTCTCGATGAAGATTTAAAATCCGGTTTTGAAATTAAAATTGAAAACTATAAAGTTGATAAATATTTTGAATTGGTTTTGAAAACGGAAAATGGCGTTATTTTACCTATAAAAGTAAATAAAAAAAAGATTGAACGTGTGTCAGTTTCGGAGATTATACGTAATACTAAAAATGATATAAAAAATGAAGGAATTAAAGAAACAATCACTAAATTTAATTACAAAAGAAGAACGAAAGAATGGAGCGATTTTGGATATTGGATTTATAAAAATGAAAAATATAGCATTGACAAAGTAAAAAACGATATTGTCAATTTTCAATTTTTGCCGAAAATATCTATTGTGGTACCAGTTTATAATGTTGAAGAACGATGGTTAAGATGCTTTATTAATTCGGTAATAAACCAATATTACATAAACTGGGAGTTATGTATAGCTGATGATTGTTCACCATCTCCACATGTGAAGAAAGTGTTGGATGAATATCAATTGAAAGACCATCGAATCAAAGTTCTCTATCGGCATGAAAACGGACATATTTCGGAGGCTACAAATAGCGCAATAAGTTTAGTGACAGGTGACTACGTTGGTTTTATGGATAATGATGATGAATTATCCCCTTTTGCTTTATATGAATATGTGAAAGCCATAAATGAGGACTCTAGACGTGACTTTATATACTGTGATGAAGATAAAATAGATACTAGAGGAAAGAGATTTGATCCTTTTTTCAAGTCTTCATGGAATAGCGAGTTATTACATAACCATAATTATATAACACATTTTGTACTTGTTAAGAAAAGCTTACTTGACAGAATAGGATTGTTAAAATCTGAGTACAATGGAAGCCAGGATTATGACTTTATTTTAAGGGCAACTGAGAATGCAGAATCCATACATCATATTCCAAAATTGTTATATCATTGGAGGACAATAGAAGGTTCGGTTGCGTTTAATCCTCAGGCAAAGATGTATTGCTATGAAGCTGGGAAAAAAGCTTTGGAGGATTCTTTAGAAAGACATCATATTAAAGGTAAAGTGGAATTAGGAAAATTTTATGGAACATATAAAACGCAATTTGAGTTTGAGACAGAACCCAAAATTACAATTATTGTATTGCTGGAAGAGAATGAGATAAGTACTGTGCTTGGTAAGCTTGAAAATAGCATAGAATATAGCCAAATTGAGTTTGTTTTTGGAATTAAGCGTGAAGATGCAAGTGATCAAGCTGACGAAAGATATAAAAATAAATCAAATATAATTAAAGTCTATAAAAATTGTGATAATAATGAATTGAAAAATTATTGTGCAGAGATAGCAACGGGAGAATATTTACTATTTTTAGAAAAACATGTTGAGATTATAAGTGGAAATTGGATAAAAGAATTGATTAATTTTAGTTATAATAAAAAGATTGGTATTTCAGGAGTGAAAATTGTCGACGCAAAAAATAAAATTTTAAATGTTGGAATGAATTTTGATGTAAATGGCAAGATAAGATATTCGCACCAAGGCTGTGAAGATGACGGAGAGTATAAGGGATATTATTACCGAATCGTAGCTCCACAGTATGTTTTTTCAGTAAGTGATGACTGTCTCTTGATTAAAAAAGATGTTTTTCAATTAATTGGTGGGTATGAAAAGGGATGGTCTTTTCCACTTTCAGCGATTGATTTATGTGTAAAAGTAAAAAAACAAGGTTATAGTGTATTGTTCAATCCATTCGTTAAAGTAAAACAGACGTATAAACATAAACTTTTAGAAGAAAAAAATGAATTGAATCGTTTTAAAGAAAAATGGTCCTTAGACGATTTAATAGATCCATATACAAATATTAATTTAGTAAAAAGAGAGTTAAGATGAAAAAAAAGCAAGGAGAAAGAATCAAATATTTTATTGATAGTATTTTAAAAGATGAAGAAAAGGGGTTGCTGACAATACAAGGTTGGGCTTTTGATCTTTTAAAAAAAGATTCTGTAACGATCGATATTAAAAGCAATGAGAATTTAGAAGAAATTATTATAAGAGAAAAATATCGGACAGATATCATTGAGAAATATAATTTGAATAAAGAAGCTTCAACAGGTTTTTTTATTACATTAAAAGTAAAAGATTTTTCAGGGATTATCCCAATCAAATTCTGTTCTGAAAATGATATTGTAACTTTCCAAGTTTATCCCCGAAAAAAGTATAAAAACTATAATTCAGTAACAGGATCTTCTTCTTATCCTATTATTATGATTAGAAGAGTGTTCGGATATTTAAAACGAAACGGATTAAAAAATACAATAAAACGCATAAAAATTGAAAAAAATAAACGCAATATAAATTATGAAAAATGGATAGCAGACAATGAAAAGGACAACTCGATTGTGGAAGAATCATTAAGTTATACTCCTTTAATATCTGTTGTAATGCCCGTTTATAATGTTGAGGAGAAATGGCTTGTTTTATGTATTAAATCTGTGATAAATCAAACTTATAATAATTGGGAGTTGTGTATAGCGGATGACTGTTCTACGAAACCACACATTAAGAAAATATTAGACCAGTACAGTCAGATGGATTCAAGAATAAAGGTGGTATATCGAACAGAGAACGGACATATTTGTGAAGCGACGAATTCAGCAATAAAAATTGCTAATGGGGAATATGTTGCTTTGTTGGACAATGATGACGAACTGTCTCCTAATGCACTCTATGAGATAGCAAAGGTCTTGAATGTAGATCCAACATACGATTTAATCTACAGTGATGAAGATAAAATAGATAAAAATGGTAAACGAAGGGATCCGGCCTTTAAATCAGATTGGGCACCTGATACACTTCTTTCTACGAATTATATTAGTCATTTAGGTGTATACCGTAAAAATATTATTCAACAGATTGGCGGTTTTAGAAAAGGTTATGAAGGAGCGCAAGATTATGATCTTGTTTTGAGATTTACTGAAAAAACAGACAGGATAGCTCATATATCTAAAATATTATATCACTGGAGAATGTTAGATTCTTCGACAGCTGTAAATCAAGACTCTAAAGGTTACGCGTTTGAAGCGGGATTAAAGGCACTTCAGGATGCAATGGCGCGCCGTGGTATAGAAGCATTTGTGAAGCATGGCGCGAGCCCAGGCTTATACGATGTTTACTATAATGTAGCAAAAGAAGAACTGGTGTCAATCATTATACCAACAAGAGATAATGCAAATGACTTGAAGAAATGTATTGATTCAATCTTTAAAAAGACAACTTACCCAAAATATGAAGTGATTATTGCTAACAATGGCAGCAGAGAAAAAGAAACGACTGATTTATTGGAATTGTATAAGGAAAAATATGATAATTTTAAAGTTGTAGACATAAATATTCCTTTTAATTTTTCTAAAATAAATAATATCGCGTCAGACCATGCAAATGGAAAGTATTTGTTGTTTTTGAATAATGATACGGAGGTTATCAATAATAATTGGCTTAGTAATATGGTTTCATTCGCACAATTTGAGCGAATCGGTGCTGTTGGAGCAAAACTATATTATCCGGACGATACCATTCAGCATGCTGGTGTTATCGTTGGGCATAGTGGTGTCGCAGGCCATGGTCATGTGGAATTTCCTAAAGGAGATCTAGGATATTTTGGGCGGTTAGCGATTAATTGCAATTATTTAGCTGTCACAGCTGCATGTATGATGGTTAAAAAAGAAGATTTTAGCAGAATCGGTGGGTTTAATGAAGGATTGGCGGTAGCTTTTAATGATGTTGATTTGTGTATTCGCTTATATGAAGCTGGTAAAGTAAATGTTTGGTTACATGAAACGGAGTTATATCATTTTGAGTCAAAATCCAGAGGCGCTGAAAATACATGTGAAAAACAGAAAAGGTTTGATGAAGAAGAACGTTATATGCATAAAAAATGGAAAAAGTATATAAAAAATGACCCGTATTATAATCCGAATTTGTCATTGAAGTATGGAGATTATTCATTGAAAATATAAAACTTTGTATACATTGTTTTTGGTTGAATCTAAAATACGTTTATAATGTTTTTTGATGTGTAGAAAAGAGGAATAGATAATGAAAATAGCTGTAGCAGGAACTGGCTATGTAGGGCTTAGTATTGCTGTGCTTTTAGCGCAACATCATGAAGTCACAGCTTTGGATATTATTGAAGAAAAAATTGATATGATTAATAATCGTAAATCGCCCATTAAAGATAAAGAAATTGAAAAATATTTAAGAAATAAAGATCTTCATTTAAGAGCTACTTCTAAGAAAAAAGAAGCTTTTGATAATGCTGACTTTGTAATTGTCTCTACACCTACTAATTATAGTTATGAAAAAAACTTTTTTGATACTTCGAGTGTAGAAGATATTGTTCGATCGGTAGAGGCAATCAATCCAAATGCTTTAGTAGTCATAAAATCAACAGTACCTGTCGGTTTTACTGAAAATATAAAAAAAGAATACAACGTAGATAATATTATTTTTTCTCCGGAATTTTTAAGAGAAGGAAAGGCACTATACGATAACCTTTATCCTACAAGGATAGTAGTAGGTGAAAAGAGTAAAAGAGCAGAATTATTTGCATCATTATTACAGGAAGGAGCCATTAAAAAAAATATTCCATTACTATTTACAAGAAGCACGGAAGCCGAAGCAATTAAATTATTTGCAAATGCTTATTTAGCGATGCGAGTATCATTTTTCAATGAATTGGATACTTATGCAGAAATAAAAGAATTGAATGCAAATGATATTATTGAAGGAATTGGTTTAGATCCAAGAATTGGGAATTATTATAATAATCCGTCATTTGGCTATGGCGGATATTGTTTGCCTAAGGATACCAAACAATTATTGGCTAATTATAATAATATTCCTCAGAATATAATGACTGCTATTGTGGAAAGTAACCAAACCAGAAAGAATCATATAGCAAAGATGATTTTAAAAAGAAGTCCTAAAGTAGTGGGGTTTTATCGTTTAACAATGAAATCCGGGAGTGATAATTTTAGAGATTCGTCAATTTTAGGAATAATAAAAATTATTAATAATGAAGGTATAGAAGTAATTATTTATGAACCAACATATCAAAAAGACAAATTTTATCATAACAGGGTAATTAATAGTCTTGAAAAATTTAAAGAACTTAGTGATGTAATTGTAGTTAACCGAATGAATAAAGAATTAAAGGATGTTGAAAAAAAAGTATATACAAGGGACTTATATAATAAGGATTAGGGGATATTAACATGCCAAAAGTAAGCATAATAATGCCAAACTATAATGGTGAAAGTAGCATTAAAAAATCAATACAGAGTGTCTTGGAACAGACGTATGATGATTTTGAATTAATTATAGTTGATGATAACTCTATTGATGGATCGAAAGAAATGATTGATTCTTTTAATGACGAAAGAATAAAAAAACATTATTTAGTTAAAAATCGACATGTTGCTTATACCGTGAATGAGGGATTTAAAAAAGCTAAAGGCCAGTATATTGCTAGAATTGATAGTGATGATATTTGGAAAAAAAATAAGTTGCAAAAGCAAGTTGAATTTATGGACTCTCATGCTGAATATGGAGCATGTTTTACTCGAGTACATATAATAAATAATAACGATAATATTTGTGATGATGAGAATAGAAATATATATAATCTATTTAATAAAGAGCCAAATAAAACTCAAAAGGAATGGGTTCGTTATTTTTTCGAAAATGGGAATTGTTTATGCAATCCATCTTCAATAATAAGAAGGTCTTTGCTCGATAAAATTGGAATAAATTATAATATAGCATATGTGCCGGCGCAGGATTTTGAGTTATGGACTAGATTAATCAAGAAAGCGCCTATTTATATTTTAGATGAAAAATTAACTTTGTACCGCTGGACAAATTCTGAAAGCCAAATTAGTGGGAATGATAAGAGCAGTGAAATTGCTTTTTTTAATGTCCATACAATGATTAAAAGAAATTATTTCGATGATATGTCAAATGAAGAGTTTATTTATTTTTTTAAGGATGCTTTTGTTAATCAAAACTCCAGTTCAGAATTGGAATTAGAAATTGAGAAAGCCTACTTGCTTTTAAATTGTGTAAAAACAACTAATATGAAATGGTTAGGATTTGAAAGGTTTGAAAAAATATTAAATATTCCAAATAGCATTGAACTTTTGGAAGAAAAGTACAAATTTGATTTGAAAAGTTATTATAAAGAGTATCGTAAAAGTAGTTTAAATGATGTTGTTATGCAAAGAAATAGTGATGACTTAGAAAAAAAAATTAGTAATTTGAATCTTAAAATAGAAATGCTCGAAAAAAATCTTTATGATTTTAGATTAGAAGTTGAAAGAAACAAATTGGAATTAGCGAATATGATAAATTCGAAATCTTGGAAAATAACAGCGCCATTTAGAAAAATAATGAAAAAGTTAAAAAATAATCAGTGTTAGTAAAGATGAACGCTGCATAATAGAAAATAATTTTTGTTATAAAGTATTGCATTAGAAGAAAAATTTGAATTAGATTTCTTTTATTCTGGTTTTGCAAGTATTAAAATTTTAAAAATTGAACTGATTGGTGTAACTAGTTGTTTTTATATTAATCATATGTTAACTATTAGACGTAATTAAAAATATAAAGAGTAACTATCAAAATTCAATAGGCTTGAGAGTTTTTAAATAATCTCACTGAAATATAGTATAAAAAAGAGCATAACTATTTATCTTATTCAGAAAATATAAAGATAATTTATTGAAACAATAAAGAAATACAGAGGAGAATGATGAAAAAGTATTTTTATGAAAATTTACTGAAAGACATAGGTGTTTTTATAGTAATATTGCTTCTTTCTGTTTTAGTGGAAGTATTTTTCTTTAATCGTTTATACTTTGCAGTACCAGAAGATGATAGAGTAATTAGAACGATAGAGGATAGCGACATAGAACTAAATGATTTGATATACGAGAATGGAAGTTACACTGTAATTGGAAAAGAACCAAGTATATCATTCAAAGGAAATAATGTAGTCTTATATTTAAATATTCAAACTGAGACGAATAAAAGCATTTTTTATATTGAGACGTTAACGGATGACGTTTATCCAAGAACTGCTCAAAAATTTATGCCTGACATCGACTCAAATTCGTTTATAAGAATTGGCAAGCCGCTTAATGAAGTAAAGTTAAAGATTTTAGAAAATGCAGAGACTGCACCAGTCGAGGGTTTTTCTTTTTCAATTGATAAAATAATAATAGATAATACATTTGAATTTAATATATTTAGATTTATTTTTTTAAGTACTTCAATATTTGTTTTATTTGTATTGGTTAAATACAGAAAATACTTGGTAAAAAATTTGCATATATCATTCATTATTATTGCAATTTACTGTGGGCTAAACATGTCTTTTTTAACGCCTCCATATCAAACTTTTGATGAGAGAGAGCATTTTAACAAGTCCTATCAAATTGCATCTTTTGATTTAGGGGGAGCGGATGAGCAACCCATTGGCTGGCCAGGAAACATTGAACAATTTTTTTCATATAATGGAAATAGTGCAACTTATAACAATTATAAAGAAAAAATAGAATTGGTTAAAGAATTTAGAAATACGGATTATTCACAAAAAGAATTTCATAATTCTACAGCAGCAAATTATTTACCTACTGCGTACGTTTTTTCAGCTATCGGGATTTTCCTGGGGAAACTGTGTCATTTTCCTTTTATTGCTACGTTTTATTTGGGACGTCTAACTTCGTTGCTAGGCTATTCTATAGCAATGTTTTTTATTATTAAAAAGGTAAAAGTGATTAAAAATATATTTTTTGTTTTAGGCCTTTTTCCGGGGATGATGTATCATGTGTGTGCGTATTCTGCTGATGGGATTACTTATGTTTCGGCATTAGCTGTTGTAGCTATATTTATCAACCATTTTAAAGAAAAAAATGAAGGCATAACTTGGCCGAAGGTTTGTTTATTTATTTTTTTATTGAGTTTATTAATAACTTCAAAAATGACTTATGCACCATTTTGTTTACTATATCTAGCAATTCCTCAAAAAAAGTTTCATGGGCAATATAAATTTTTTTATAAGCTGACTGTTATTATTTCAGCAGGGTTAGTTATGATGGCCAATTTTGTTTATTCTAATAGCGTGGGTTTAAACTTATGGGCTCCACCTGGTACAAGTGTTTCTGGTCAAATAGGATTTATATTTGGGCATTTGTTCAAATATATACTTATCTGCTGGAGATACGTTGAAGGGTCTTTTTTATCTTATTTTACAAATCCGATTGGTTCTTTAGCATATTCGGGAAATTTGGCCTCAATATATATTTTTGCGGTATTAATTCTTTTATTTTTAATTGCAACTATTGATAATGATGGGCCGATGTTTGAATTAACAATAAAAAATAAACTATGGATACTTTGTGCTATTATCTGTTCGTGGGGTCTGACTATTACTGCTTTGTATTTGACATACGTACCCGTTGGAGATGTTACAGTAGTTGGCATGCAAGGGAGATATTTTGCACCGTTAATTATTTTAGTTCTAATGCTTTTTAATAATAACAATATAAATATATCTAAAAAAACGAAGAGATACTTGAATGGGTTTTGTATATGGACAATGTTTCTAGTTATTTGTATTGCAAATTTTCAATTATTAAATATGTATAATATATAGAAATACGAAATATCAACAAGAGGTGGATGCTTTTGAGCAGAAATTTAAATCTATTCAGAATACCATACACCTCTTTTTATCATAGTTGTACTACTACAATAAAATATGTTATTATTATTTTCTAGAGTAGGGTAGCTTATTCTAAATTTTCAAGAAAGGAGGTATAAAATTGTTGAAAAATAGTGTTTTGGGAAAGGTTAAAATTATTGGAGTGTTTTTAATGACCTTTTTTCTGCTTTTTCTTTGTTTTTCTTCTTATCCAATAAGCGCAAAGGTTCCTACAATTGTAATTAATCCAGGACATTTAGTAGGCAGGGATTCTGGTGCGGTTAATAATAATAATAATATACAAGAAGCAACTTTGAATGCAGAACTAGCATCTAAAGTTGCTGAAAAATTGAAAGATATAGGATATGATGTTTTTTTGACTCATCCAGTCACGGGATGTTCGATCCCAGCTTTATTAACTACGCAGCAAGTAATTGATGGATATAATTCTAATTCATCTTTAAAAACAATTGGAGATGCAATTAATAGCAAAAACCCAGATCTTGCAATTAGTATACACCATAATTCTGGAGGAAATGCCAGTGGGTATGAATTTTACTGGAGTAGCTATCGGGCTGGAATTGATAACACTGACATATATAAAGTTTATGGACTTTGGGGAAATGGTGATTTTTCTTGGAGAGATAAATCTCCTTGCAATGCTGCGTTAAAATCGAAAGATTTTGCAGAATTACTTAAAGCTAACTTTTCTGGTATAGGAATTCCATTTAGGAATATTATTGAAAGAGATGATTATATTCCAGCGCACACAAAATGTCCATCTGTTCTTATTGAAGCTGGATTTGTTTCTAACGATAATGAATCAAGAAAACTTGCTGATAATACTTATCAAAATGATGAAGCAAATAGAATTGTTAAAAGTATAAAACAGTTGTTTGGTGAAGTTGCTGTAAAAGCTTCAGGAATAGTGACGAGTGAAAGTTCACAAGTTAACAACAATGTTTTTTCAGTCAATGCTGAACAGTTGAAAATGGAAGGAAGCAACATTTCAGGTGTGTCATTTGAAGTATACAAAAATGGAAAGATAGTTTGGTATGATGGTATATATAAAAGTGCAGATAAGTTTACTGCTAATGTACCTACGAAGGACTTTAATTATGAAACTGGTTTATATGGTATAAATGCATATGTTAAAGATTCTTTAGGAAATCATTACCGATTAGGAACAACATTTGTAACAGTAGCAAATACAAAGATAACAGGGAAAGTAGAACGCCTTGAGAGCGAGACAACAGGGAACAGCTTCCAGATAAAAGCACTTGACTTAAGCCCGGCAGAGCAGGTGAGCGGAGTATCGTATGAAGTGTACATAGGAGACCGCGCGACTTGGTATGCAGGAGAGAAACAGGCAGACGGAAGTTATTTAGGGACAGCGGATATTGGAGATTTTGACAACATACGTGGAGAGTATAAAATAAACGTATATGGAAAAGACCAGAATATGGTGCACTACAAAATTGGTGAAACGACAGTACAGGTTAAAAAAGCTGCAAATACAAAGATAACAGGGAAAGTAGAACGCCTTGAGAGCGAGACAACAGGGAACAGCTTCCAGATAAAAGCACTTGACTTAAGCCCGGCAGAGCAGGTGAGCGGAGTATCGTATGAAGTGTACATAGGAGACCGCGCGACTTGGTATGCAGGAGAGAAACAGGCAGACGGAAGTTATTTAGGGACAGCGGATATTGGAGATTTTGACAACATACGTGGAGAGTATAAAATAAACGTATATGGAAAAGACCAGAATATGGTGCACTACAAAATTGGTGAAACGACAGTACAGGTTAAAAAAGCTGCAAATACAAAGATAACAGGGAAAGTAGAACGCCTTGAGAGCGAGACAACAGGGAACAGCTTCCAGATAAAAGCACTTGACTTAAGCCCGGCAGAGCAGGTGAGCGGAGTATCGTATGAAGTGTACATAGGAGACCGCGCGACTTGGTATGCAGGAGAGAAACAGGCAGACGGAAGTTATTTAGGGACAGCGGATATTGGAGATTTTGACAACATACGTGGAGAGTATAAAATAAACGTATATGGAAAAGACCAGAATATGGTGCACTACAAAATTGGTGAAACGACAGTACAGGTTAAAAAAGCTGCAAATACAAAGATAACAGGGAAAGTAGAACGCCTTGAGAGCGAGACAACAGGGAACAGCTTCCAGATAAAAGCACTTGACTTAAGCCCGGCAGAGCAGGTGAGCGGAGTATCGTATGAAGTGTACATAGGAGACCGCGCGACTTGGTATGCAGGAGAGAAACAGGCAGACGGAAGTTATTTAGGGACAGCGGATATTGGAGATTTTGACAACATACGTGGAGAGTATAAAATAAACGTATATGGAAAAGATCAGAATATGGTGCACTACAAAATTGGTGAAACGACAGTACAGGTTAAAAATAATTTAACAAATATTATGGCTAACTTACATATAAGTTCAAATCAGTTAGTTGAGCTTTACAATTCGTCAGGTAATACCTTCCCATCATATTACACAGAAAATGGAAGAAACGTAGACCTTAACCGTTTCGCACAACTTTACATCGAAGAAGCAAACGCCGAAGGCATTCGTGCAGACGTAGCTTTTGCTCAAGCCATGAAAGAAACCGGTTGGTTAAAATTTGGTGGTCAAGTAAGCATTAGTCAATTCAATTTTGCTGGCCTTGGGGCTACAGATGATGGCGCTGCGGGCATGAGTTTTGCTCAGAAATATGGAGACAATGAAAATGGTATCCGCATGGGAATTCGTGCGCAGATACAACATTTGAAGGCTTATGCATCAACAGAACCTTTAAATAATGCTTGTGTTGATGAAAGATTTAACTTGGTTAAGCGAGGCTGCGCCCCATATGTTGAATGGTTAGGACAAAAAGAAAATCCTAATGGATATGGATGGGCAACCGGAGCAAACTATGGTCAGGGAATTATTGACATTATGAACAGAATTCCATAAATTAAACAAAAACCTGTAAGACGTCAAAATCTTACAGGTTTTATTTTTTAGTAAAATCATCGGATCAAGTACTAAACCTATCTATTTTTTAAAAAGAGTATTAATTAAGAGTATAACATAAAGATTTATAATGAAACAAAAGAGGTTAACAATTATTTTGGAGAAATAATTACTAATGTCGATTAGATTTTGCTGATTCGTTTTTAGATATCAAAGATTTCAATCTGTGGATAACCCTGCACTCAGGAATAAGTATATATATAATAATATATTATTTATAATATTATTAATGGCGGACATATATGACCGCGATTCTGCCGCTATTTTGGCGATTTTGGCATTATCGCGGACAGATCTGTCCGCTTTACAATTTTTGACACCATTTATCCACAAAATACTGGAAAATAAAAATTCTTAAAAAATGCCTGAATTAAGAAGAGAAAGAAGCAAAAAGGAGAATCATGAACATGAGAAAAAAAGCGCTTAAACGCATGCTCATGCTTGAAATTTGATAATGTATGGTTGCTGGTTAACATACAAATGTCAATGATAAGTAAAATATTAAAAATCATCATCACAGATTTTAAAAACAAGGGGAACTGTTTTTTGAAACAGAAGAAAGCAGGCAGCGGCCCCCTTTATTAATATATAATAATATATAAAAATTATAATGTTATAGTTATTTATGTCGACACAGGTGTCGGTGATTTCGCGTCCATTTTCGCTTTTTTGCCTAAATTGCCGACATATATGACGGTTACGCCTGTGGATATCTTTTTATCCACAGGGAAAAAATAAAGCTTATTGCATTAAAAATATCCGTTTAGAATTTTATTGCATCCTTCATTTATCTAGGATATGATAATACCATGGAGAATGTATATGAGTAAAGAAATATCAGTTGTTATCCCTAATTTTAACGGGGAAGCGTTTTTAGAAAATTGTCTCAACAGTTTGAAAGAGCAGTCTTTCAAAGATTTTGAGATCATTATTGTCGATGACTGCTCGACCGACGATAGTCTGATTATCTTAAAGAATCATCCAGAGATTCGGCTGATCCTTAATGAAAAAAATTCTGGATTTGCGGTTTCCGTGAACAATGGCATTCGCGCTGCCAGGGGCAGATATGTGCTGCTGCTAAACAATGATGTGGTGGTGGCAGATGATTTTGTTGAAAAGCTCTATCAGGCTATTGACAAGGATAAACGGATATTTTCCGTTTCTTCACGGATGATTCGCTATTATGAACGCGATAAAATCGATGATACCGGAGATTTTTATAATATCTTAGGCTGGGCTTATAAACGCGGTGATGGGAAGAACGTTTCCCGATTATTGAAGCCAACCAGTATTTTCAGTACCTGCGCCGGCGCAGGCATTTACAGAAAAAGCATTTTTGATGAGATCGGCTTGTTTGACGAACATTATTTTGCCTACCTTGAAGATGTGGATGTCTCTTATCGAGGACGCATTTACGGCTATAAGAATCGTTATGAGCCATCTGCCATCTGTTATCATATCGGCAGCGCGACAACAGCGGATGGCAATAAGTATTCAGAATTTAAGGTTAAAATTTCGGCCAGGAATAATATCTATACGGCCTATAAAAATATGCCTTTTTTACAGATGATGATCAATTTTATTTTTTTAGCGTTGGGTTTTTTAATCAAGGGCGCAATGTTTTCTGTGTCAGGATATGGAAAGACTTATTGGTCTGGTATTAGAGAAGCCTTTTTAAGTTTAAATAAAGTTCGGAAAACACCCTTCAAAATGGGCCATATTCTTAACTATATCAAGATAGAGGGGATGTTATTCTGTAATGTATTCCGATATTTATTTGAAAAAATATCGAAGTAAGGCAAATGGAAGATGCAAATTTGTTACATTTATGATATACTGTTAAAATTGACAAGAAGTATGTACGAATGGAGCATTTATGGATTTATCAATTATTATTGTTAATTATAAAACAGCAGAATTGACCACTAATTGTCTGGCTTCAGTTTATGAGAGCCATTTGCAGGAGGTCGACTTTGAGGTGATCGTCGTGGATAATGCTTCTTGTGATGGCAGTATCGAAGCCGTTGAAAGAAAGTTTCCACAGGTGAGCATCATTAAAAACAAAGAAAACCTGGGCTTTTCAAAGGCGAATAATATTGGTATTCACAAAGCAAAGGGAGAGTATATTCTGCTGTTAAATTCAGATACAATCGTCGAGCCGAATACCCTTAAGAAGTCGTTGGATTTTATAAAAACAAGACCCCAGGTGGGAGCGTTAGGCTGCAAAGTGCTTCTGGAAAATGGCCAGCTAGACGCAGCGTGCAAGAGAAGCTTTCCGACGCCGGCTAACGGTTTTTACCATTCACTTAAGCTGGATAAACGCTTTCCCAAAAGCCAGCGGTTTGGTGAGTACAACCTGACCTTTGTTAATCCGGATAAAATATGTTCAGTGGATTGCGTAATGGGGGCGTTTATGCTTGTTCCCCGGAGTGTGATCGACCGTGTCGGGCTGCTGGATGAGGATTATTTTATGTACGGTGAGGATATTGACTGGTGCTACCGCATTAAGCAGGCTGGATATCAGATCATTTATTATCCGGAAGTACGTATCTTTCATTATAAAAAGGCCAGCGGAATTGGGAAACGCAATCCTAAAGTGATCGAAGCGTTCTATGATTCAATGATTATTTTTTATAATAAACATTATCAGGGGAAATACAGTAAAGTTACAACAGGTACTGTATTTCTTGGAACGAAAATAATGAAAAAAATTGCGTTGGCAAAAAACCGATAATCTAAGAGGAGGTAAAAGCTGTGATAAAAAGTAATCAACATTTTTTTAATTTTCTGCTGGTTGTTTTTGATGCTGTTGTCGTCAGCGGCGCGCTTCTTTTGGCCTGGTATATTCGGTTTGTTTCTCCATTTTTTACGGATGGCGTCCGCACAATGCATTTCGAGGCTTATGTTGGTCTGTTGATTTTTATCATACCTGTTTACCTGATTTTGTTTCTTATATTTGGTTTGTATAAACCATATCGGAAGCAGCGCTTTTTTAAAGAGTGCCAGGAGATTATATTGTCTAATGTCATTGGAATTTTAATCGTAATGGCAGTTTTATATACAGAGAAGAGCATCCACTTTTCAAGGTATATGCTCGGACTTTTCTTTCTGTTCTCCATTGTAATCATGTCTCTGGAGCGGGGAACCATTCGAAAAGTTCTTCGAATGATGCGTGAACGCGGTTATAACATTAAATATATTATCATAGTGGGGGCCGGCGCTCTGGGACAGGCTTTTGCGGATAAAGTATTAGGAGACCGGCAGCTCGGCTACAAAATTTGCGGTTACGTTGACGATTATTATCCGAAGAGTGATAAAAATGGTCTGCCGATTTTGGGAACCACAAAAGAAATGAATGATATACTGGAAGAATTTCGTGTGGATGAAGTCATTATTGCGCTGCCAAATACCAGCTTTAAGCGCATCAATGATGTGATCGACAAATGCGAGTATCAGGGTATAAAAACACAGGTTATCCCAGATTACTTTAATCTGGTCCAGGGCTCCAGGCCAGCCTTTGATGAGCTTGACGGTATCCCGTTGATTAACACGCGGTATATACCGCTGGATGAGCCCTTTAATAAGTTTGTCAAAAGGGCGCTGGATATTCTTTTGTCGGGCACATTTTTAATCGTCTTTTCATGGCTCTATCTGATTTTAGCGATTCTGGTTAAGGTAACCTCTCCAGGACCTGTTATTTATAAGCAGATCCGCGTGGGCATGAACAGAAAGGAATTTTATATCTATAAATTCCGCTCAATGCGAAATGATATTCCAGAAAAGGGCGATCAGCTCTGGACCACCGAGGATGACCCGAGAAAGACGAAATTTGGCTCCTTTATCCGGAAAACAAGTCTGGATGAGATTCCACAGTTTTTTAATGTGTTAAAGGGAGATATGAGTATTATCGGCCCAAGACCAGAGCGGCCGTTCTATGTGCAGCAGTTTAAAGATGAAGTGCCCAAGTATATGATTAAGCATCATGTAAGACCGGGAATTACCGGCTGGGCACAGGTAAACGGATGGCGCGGGGATACTTCAATTGTGGAGCGGATTAACTGCGATATTGAGTATATTGAGAAGTGGTCGCTGTTGCTGGATGTGAAGGTGTTTTTTATGACGTTTGGGGCACTGGTTAAGAATGCTTATTAAAATTTGAAGGAGAGTATAAAAAAGTAGATGATTTATTTCGCTGTATTTATTTATTTGTGTTGCAGTGTTGGTGGTTTAACGTTGGTTAAAGTGGGAGCAGAACATAATAATTTTGCTCTGAATCCTGGATTTTTTAATTTATCATTATCATACGCAACTTTAATTGGATTATGCTTGTATATGATAAGTTTTGTAATGTGGATAGTAATAGTGCAAAAGTTTAATTTAAGCTATATTCAACCTGTTACAACTGGATTATCGTATGTTTTAATTATTGCGGCATCCATTTTTATTTTAAAAGAGAGCATTTCTCTATTTCAGTGGATTGGATTAGGGTTTATCCTAATCGGTGTAGTTTTTATGAATTTAAAAGTGCAGTAGGAGAGAAGTTGTGAATAAAGTATTAATGATCGTTCCGGCTTATAACGAAGAATTAAATTTAGAAACAGTAGCGGAAGATATAAAAAATAATTTTAATGAGGCAGATATTCTGTTTATTAACGACTGTTCTATGGATAACACGCTAAATGTGATAAAGAGAATAGAAGGAATCTTTTATTTAGATTTACCTATAAATTTAGGATATTCCTATGCAGTGCAGACAGGGCTTAAATATGCTGTGCAAGAAGGCTATGAATATCTTGTTCAATTCGATGGTGATGGACAGCATTTGGCTTCGGAAGCAAAAAAAATGTACGAGTATGCATTAGAGACTGAGGCAGATATTGTTATTGGTTCTCGTTTTTTATCAACAACGAACTACCAGCATTCGTTTTTTAGAAAGGTGGGGACAAAACTTTTTCAAATTATCATTAAAATGTTAACAGGGAAAAAGATATATGATCCTACTTCAGGATTGCAAGTTTTAAAAAGAAAAGTTTTTACTCCTTTATCTAAAATTTTTGCTTATCCAGAATTTCCGGATGCTAACTTGTTAATAGAGTTAATATATCAAGGCTATACTATTGAGGAAATATCTGTACAAATGAAGAATAGAGAGTTTGGGGAGAGTATGCATGGTGGAGTTATAAAACCGATTAAATATATGCTGAAGATGTTTTATTATATATTGGTAGTATTTTTCAACAATTTAACAGGTAAAAAGAAGGTGAGCAAATGATAACGCGTGTATTTTTTATTATAGTTGCAGTTGTTTTAATGATGTATATTTATCATAATGTAAAGAAAAATACACTATCACAAGATGAAAGTATTCTTTGGGTAATTGGTGCTGTAATTATATTAATATTAAGCATTTGGCCTAATATAATAATTTGGCTTGCAAATATAATAGGGATCGCTTACCCACCGTCATTATTGTTTTTGGTAACATCTGTATTTTTAGTTTTATTTCTTTTTAGAAATAGTCAGCAGATTAGTATTCTAAAAGAAAAAAATAAGGAATTGATACAAGATTTGACTTTATTAGAAAAACGTGTCCGAGATTTAGAAATAAATAAGCGGGATGGTAATAGAAATTGAATAATCATACATTTGTAATTTGTGCTTACCAAGAATCACCGTATCTTGAAGTGTGCTTAGAGTCTTTAATGAAACAATCAATCCAAAGTAATATTATAATTGTAACATCTACAGAAAATCAGTTTATTAGAAATATAGCAAAAAAACATAAGATTTCAATGTTTTCTCATAATAATGGCGGTATAGGGCAAGATTGGAATTTCGGGCTAAAGATGGCAGAAACAAAGTATGTAACATTAGCTCATCAAGATGATGTCTATGATGAAGAATATTTAGCTTTTGTTATAAATGTTTTTAATAAATATAGTGATGCATTGATAGCTTTTACGGATTATCATGAATTAAGAAATGATCGAATTATCTCAGATAATAAAAATTTAAAAATAAAAAGAAAATTATTGTTTCCGTTAAGACTTAGTGGAAAAAACTATTTGTTCAAAAGAGCGGTTTTATCTTTTGGAAATCCTATATGTTGTCCTTCAGTAACATATAATAAAATGCTTTTAAAAAATTTTTCTTTTGATTTAAATTGGAGTACAAACTTAGACTGGGATGCTTGGGAGAATTTATCACGAAAAAAGGGAAGGTTTGCTTATATAAACAAACCACTAATGTTACATCGTATTCACAAAGGGAGTGAAACGTCTACTACTATAATAAATAATCAACGAGCAGAAGAAGATTTGAAAATGCTCTGTAAATTCTGGCCCTCAGATATAGCCAGATTTATTTTCAAACAATACACTAAAAGTGAAAAAAGCAATGAAATTTGATTAAGGGGATTTGTAAAGTTAATTTAAAAAAATTGATGTTATAATTGAGAGTGTTATACTTTGATCTCTGTGACTTGAAATATTTTGATTTAATTATTTATAAAAGAACTATAGAAATGTATAGCATTTAACTGCAGATTATTGTATTAAGGTTTTGCTGTATTATTTTAATTTATGTTTAAATTTTAATTTGGATAATATGCTATCTAAACATAGTCTTTGAAAGTTCTATCAATTATTTTTTTGCTGTTTTTTATTGGTTGAGGGAGATAATTGCCTTTTTATATAGTAAAGTTCTTGTTGCGACAAGTTGTTTATAAAACCAGATATATTAATAAAAATTGAAGTGATGACTTTATAATCGTCATCACTTCAATTTTTAGTCAACAATTTTTATAAATCCAAGCCGTCTCAATAATCTTCTCAACATCCGTATAAACTGGCATCCATCCAAGCTCTGTCTTTGCTTTTTCGCTGGACGCTATTGAGCATGCAATATCCCCATCACGGCGTGGGGATATTTTTGTTGGGATTGGATGGCCCGTAACTTTTCTTGCTGCTTCAATCATTTCCAACACCGAAAATCCCTGGCCATTACCCAGATTATAGATTGCACTTTCATTTTTCAATAATTTGTTAATTCCTAAAATGTGTGCATCCACGAGGTCTACGACATGAATAAAGTCACGGATTCCTGTCCCATCTTTTGTATCATAATCATTGCCGAAAATACCGATAAAATCGCGTTCACCGGAAGCAACTTCTAAAATGATAGGGATTAAAGCAGTGTTTTTCTTTACATTCTGCCCAATTGGATATTTTTCATGTGCGCCGGCTACATTGAAATAGCGAAAAACACAATAATTTAAGCCATAAGCTTTTCGACAATCGTCTAAAATTCGTTCTACAAACACTTTTGTTGCACCGTAAGGGCTGATGGGGTCCAGCGGATCCTTTTCTTCAACAGGAACTTTTTCAGTATTCCCATAAACAGCAGCTGTGGAGGAGAAAATGATGTTTTTCACATTGTTTTCTAACATTGTTTGAAGTAACGAGATAGTACCATAAACATTATTGTCATAATATTTAAGAGGATTTTTTTCACTGTCAGCTACAACAATATCTGCTGCAAATTGCATGACAACATCAATTTTTTCTTTTTTGAAAATTTTATCTAAATCTTTTTTATTTCTTATATCACATTGATAAAATGGGGCTCTTTTATCAACAGCCCATTGATGTCCAGTTGATAGGTTATCAACAACGACTACATCATATTGTTTATCCAACAGCTGTACAACAGCGTGGCTACCAATGTAGCCAGCGCCTCCGGAAACTAAAACTTTCATTTACACTACTCACTTTCTTAAATTAATTTTCTACCACACAGACTCAATCTCATCACTAATATCCTGAGCCGTTCCTGATGGCGTATAATCTGTCTCATAAACAAACTGATACCATTCCTTAATATTATCTACCAGGGTGACAGGGAATACATAAGATACATCGCCAAGCATGCCGGTATCGACATAACCTTCGGCTGGAATTTGTTCTTGATGGATGGCATGATCTTTCATGAACATGACATTGCCGGCGTATTTGAGAATCTCTATTTTGCTTAATGAGGTTTCAACATAGGGCATAACTTTTGTTAGCAAACTGTATTGTTCCAATGGGTTTAAGTCCATTGCCTTAGCCATGACCTGTTCAAAAACCTTTCTCTGACGAAGTGTACGGTCGAAGTCTCCGTTTCCAACGTAGCGGACACGACAGTAGGCCAGTGCCTGGCTTCCGTCTACAACCTGTGATCCTGTACTTTCAAGGAAAGGAGAGTTTGTTTTCACTTTATCATTGACATCCATCAAATACTGATTAACCCAATAAAGCTCATCTTCATTTTCAATATCAATGGTGACGCCGCCAACGGCGTTTACCATTGCAACCATGGCAGTAAAATCAATGGTCACATAATCGGTGATGGCGGTATCAAAATTCTGGTTGATGGTTTTAAGCGCCAGCTCGGGGCCACCAAAGGAATAGGCGGCGTTGAGCTTGTCGTAGCCGTAATCTTTATTGATGTATACGTAGGTATCCCGCATTAATGAAGTTATTTTCAGTTTATTATGTTCGAAATCGGCCGAGGCAATCATCATGGAGTCGGACCGGCTGCCATCCACGTCGTCACGCCCATCGACACCGAAGATCGCCACATTGACAATGCGGTGGTTCAGAGCCATATTGGCGGCGTTTGAACTGATATTATATTGGGAGACCTTTCCGGTCAGATCTTTGTTTAAATTGCCAAATTTGATGACAGTAGCGGCATATGCTCCTGCTCCGATCAACAGCACAAGAAGTAAAATTAATGCTTTCTTAAAAAATCCTCTTTTTTTTCTGCGTTTTTTGGGTAAAGTATCATTAGAACTGCGTCTTCGTTCATCGATTCTCTGTGGTGGGCGGGATGGACGGGAAGAATTGCTTCTGGAACCCTGGCTCTGAGATGGCCGGCTGTTTCCAGAACGTCCTGAAGGGCGCGAAGGCGCCTTTTTTGAAGGGGAAGAGGGCCGTTCGCCACTTCTTCGGTTTCCAATAACGCTTTTGTTTCGTTTTTCCATGGGGACCTCTCAATTGCTAATTAAATATGTTTTTCTCTTTATGACTGTGTTATTATACCATAATGGAGAAAAATAATAAAATTTCAATGATATTTTTTGACAAAGACATTATACTTTTACTAAGAATTTTGTTATAATAGACTATGAATAAATATTAAACCTTAAAAAGCAGTGCCGAAAATGGTAATAGAAAGAAAATAGGGAGTGGACTTGTATGGATAAGAATACCCAGGATAGAGGACAATCTTTTGACCGTGTAGAGTCACGTATTGAGCTTCTGGAAAAGCAGCTGATGGAAAAAGATGAGGAATTAAAAAAATTACTCAATGTGTCAAAGGACAAGGATGAGAAGATTGCGAAACTGCAGGAGGGTGTTGATGGAGAAATGAGGGACACGTTCGTGCCGGTGTTTAAGGAATCATCCGAAGAGCAGGAGTGTCCGTGCGGCGATGATGAGCCGGAAAGTCATATCGACGACAGTGATATGCCCGACGGCTTGAAGAAGCAGATCAAGGTCATTGAAAAACGGGAACAGATGGTCAAGGAAATGCTGGATGTTCTTGAGGATGCTTTTGATGTGCTGAAACAGAGAAACGAAGCTTTGAACAAAAAAGAAGAGACCCTCAATCGAGAATACCTCAAGCTATTGGAAATTGAATCGATGTATAAGGGAACAGACAAGCTTGCAGATTCTTTAGGTTCGGTACTTCCATCCTTTGGTTTGAATGAGCAGAAGGACAAAAATACGGAAGCGGTTACCGAAGAAAATATTGAGGAGTGAAGATATGGCAGAAAAAAGTGAAAAATTAGGATTACTACTGCTTTTTGATTGTATTGCAGTTATTTTATCAACATACGGTGTTTTGTTACTCTTTCAGTTTGTAAGCCACGATGTGGATACAAATGTCATGATTGTTTCCTGTTTCTTTGCGGGAATTAAAATTTTGATGATGGGGATTGGCGATATTACAGGTCTGTCGAAAAAATTGGTTATCGCGATTGTGTTTATCGTCGTGGCTGACATTATTGTTTTTGGGATCAATTACTTTATGGCCTTCAGTATATCATCAAAATTATTGCTGATCACTGCAGTAGCAGACATTGTGGTTATTCTGATCAGTCACTTAATCTGGGGAAAAGTATTTGGTGTTTCAGGACACAGCGAAAAAAAGGAACGAAAAGAATGGCTCAGCAATCGTGACGAAGACCAGGACGAAGAAGAATATGATGATATTTTCGAGTCTCTGGTTACAAAAGACGGTAACACAGATGAGATTGACACTGCGGCCGTAAATGCAGGGATTGAAGAGCCCTACGAAGAGGAAGAATCTTTATTTGAGGACGATGAAGAGTTCGAGGATGAAGAATTTGAAGATTTTGAGGATGAAGAGCTCTTTGAAGAATATGACGAAGACGAAATTGAAGAAGAATACTTTGAAGAAGTTGAGGAATCCATTGAGGAAGCTGATGAAGAAGAGGATGATGAGGACACCTATCTTGACGAGGAAGCCTTTAAATCTCTTTTGATCAATGACGATGACCTGACGAACCTTGAGCCTGAGGAAATCGACAATGATGATGTTGAACAGATAGTTGCAGAGGAAGAGCAGTCTGAAGAAGTCGTTGATGAAGAATCTGAGACAGAAGCAGCAGAAGAAATTGAAGAAGAGCCAACCGTTGATGAAAAAGCTGCTGAGGATGTTCAGGAAGAAGAGGCAGATGATAATGAGGCCGTTTCAGTGGCCGATCTCTTCGGCGCCGGGGCAGCTTCTGCTGATCAACTTGACAGCGCGATATCGCCAGAGCAGAAAGAAGATTTTGCCGCCATCGAAGAACGTTTAGGCGCGCTACTTACAGAGATTAATTCTTCGACTAAAGGAACTGAAAAGCTTCAGAAAACAGTTAGCGACTTTAAGCAGGAGCTGGACAATTTAACGCCAATTACAACGGATACCGATATTTTGAAAACAGGTGATGTTATCCGCGATAAGCTTAAAACAATTATTGACAAGCAGTTTATCGTTGATGAGGTTCTGGATGACTTGATCCGCCTGTCTAAACAGATCAATAAACGGATTGATGATCTGGATACCATCGAAGCGGATCTTACCCGCCGTAAGGAAATCCTGGATCAGAAGGAGCTCATGTATATGAGCCGTAAACCGGTTGAATTTGAGGATGTCGAGGTACAGATTTTACCGGATGAGGTACTGCTCGAGAGTGATGATTCTGAAATTATCATTGACCAGGGAGACCTTGAAGCCATTAAGCAGTACTTAAAAGAGCATCCTGATTTATAAAATCAAACAAAAGGCTATTGGATTTTTCCAATAGCTTTTTGTTATGTTTGACGTCGATTTGGGTAAAAAATTTAAAGAATTTTATACCGAACTTAAGCTTGTTTTTTTAGAGTTTAAGCAGTATAATTATTATTTACCCTGAGTCGGAGATTTTTTTTCGTTGCGTATTTTCTGAAAAAATGATATACTTTTAACAATAAGTATCTATAATCCAGGAGGAAAAGAAATGAAGAAACTCAAAATGTTTGGTATTTTGGCATTAGCCGCAGTAATGACTTTTTCTTTGGCTGCTTGTTCAAGCGGCGGAAGCTCAAGCGGAAGTGACGGGGCAAAAAAATATATCATTGCAACCGATACAACCTTTGCGCCATTTGAATTTGAAGATGAATCCGGTAACCGTGTAGGTATCGATATGGATTTATTAAAAGCGATTGCTGAAGATCAGGGCTTTGAATATGAGCTGCAGCCACTTGGCTTTGATGCGGCTGTTACCGCTCTTGAATCAGGACAGGCCGATGGCGTTATCGCTGGTATGAGTATTACCGAAGAACGTCAGAAAAAATATGATTTCTCTGATCCTTATTTTGATTCAGGCGTTGGTATGGCTGTAAAATCTGACAATGACACCATTAAATCTTACGATGATTTAAAAGGAAAAAATGTCGCGGTTAAGAATGGTACTGAAGGCTCTAAGTATGCTGAATCCATTAAAGACCAGTATGGCTTCACCATTACCTCTTTCCCGGAATCTGCAAATATGTATGAAGATGTTAAATCAGGTAACTCTGTAGCCTGTTTCGAAGATTACCCGGTACTAGGCTATGCAATCGCAAAAGGCCAGCCATTAAAATTAGTTGGTGATTTACAGGCTGGTAATTCTTACGGGTTTGCTGTACAGAAGGGTAAGAATGCAGAATTGCTTGAAATGTTCAACACTGGCTTAAAGAACATGAAAGACAATGGTAAATATCAGGAAATTTTAGATACTTACATCAAAACAAATTAATAATTTAATGGCCTAAAATAATTCCAGGAGGTTTTTGAATGAGTATTTTTGAATTATTTGCTCAAACCTATCCTCGTTTATTACAAGGTCTTTGGATGACGATCGAACTGACCCTGGTATCGCTGCTGATTGCGGCGGTGCTAGGGCTTCTCTTTGGTTTGTTATCTGTTTCAAGGACTACTTTTTTACGGGGAATTTCACGTGTATACATTGATATTATCCGTGGTACACCATTAATTGTACAGGTATTTTTTATTTATTTTGGGATACCAAGCGCACTGAATATGCGTTTAGATGCCTTTATAGCTGGTGTTATCGCATTGAGCCTGAATGCCGGCGCCTATACCGCGGAAATTGTCAGAGGCGGGATTCAGTCCATTGACAAAGGGCAGATGGAGGCAGCCAGAAGTCTTGGCCTTCCCTACACTATGGCAATGCGCAGAGTCGTTTTACCTCAGGCGATCAAAACAATGATCCCGGCGATTGTAAATCAGTGTATTATCACATTAAAGGACAGCTCTTTGGTTTCTGTTATTGGTTTAGCAGAATTAACCCAGACTGGACGTTTAATCATTGCCAATAATTTTGAATCCTTAAAAATGTGGATTATCATTGGTGTCATGTATTTTATCCCGATTATGATTCTGTCAAAGGTTTCGAGTCATATTGAAAGGAAGATGAGCTATGGCAAAAGTAAAAATTAGTAATCTCAAAAAGAGCTTTGGTGATTTAGAGGTTTTAAAGGACATTAATCTGGAGGTAGAGGAAGGTGAGGTCATCTGTATTATCGGCCCGTCAGGCTCTGGTAAAAGCACAATGCTGCGCTGCATCAATGCGCTTGAAGAGGCAACCAGTGGTACGATCGTGGTGGACGGCAACGAGATAACCGGAAACCATGCAAATATTAACCTCTACCGCCGGAATATCGGAATGGTATTCCAGCAGTTTAACCTTTTCCCCAATATGTCTGTTTTAAAAAATATTACCTTTGCGCCGGTCGCTTTAAAAATTATGGATAAGGCTAAAGCAGAGGAAGTAGCACAAGGACTTTTAAAAAGGGTTGATATGGTCGCTAAGGCGGACGCCTATCCAGGGCAGCTCTCCGGTGGACAGCAGCAGCGTGTGGCCATTGCCAGGGCGCTGGCAATGAACCCGGATGTTATGCTGTTCGATGAACCAACAAGTGCTCTTGACCCGGAAATGGTTGGAGAAGTTCTCAATGTAATGAAACAGCTGGCACACGAAGGGATGACCATGGTTGTGGTTACCCATGAAATGGGCTTTGCCAGAGAGGTTGCAGACCGTGTTATCTTCATTGATGAAGGTTATATTGTGGAACAGGGACCACCAAGTGAAGTGTTTGGAAATCCACAGAACGAAAGAACCATTAATTTCTTGAATATGGTCCTGTAAAAAGGAACCGTCTTTTAACTGCAAAAGACGGTTCCTTTTTTTGTGCTGTCATCTGAAAAACGCCCCGTTGTATTACATCGGGGCGTTGATAGTTTATTTATTAAGCTGTAATTGTGAGAGCTTCAAGCTCTGAGTATGTTCGATCGGTTCCCAGGTTTCAATCGGCTTGACAAAGCAGAGGACATTAATCGGTATCCATGAAAACAGGAAGAACCAGAAAGAGAAAAATGCTTTGCCGGCGACTTCTTTTATTTTGTGGTGTTCAAGCTTAACGACCATTGCGGTAAAGAGGAAGCTGATAATAACACCGCCGACACCAAAGAGAATGGCAAAGGTGAGGGCATCAGACCAAACCTGTGTGTTAATGAGTAAAAGTGTCAGTACAACGAATGAACAAATTGTATAGATGCTGGTTAAAACCTGCATGAACGGAGCAAGAAGATATAAGATCATATCCACGCACATCCAGTTACGCGTTTTTTTGAAGTTTTCCCATAAGGGAGCTGAGTACTGTGAAAAACACTGGATCGTACCGGTAGACCAACGCTTGCGCTGCTTCCAGGAGGTTTCAAAGGTAATGGGGTGTTCGTCGAAGGTAAGGGCTTCAGGAACCCATGCGACGCGATACCCCTTCATAATGGATTGAGTGGTAAACTCAATATCCTCAGTCATACTGAAGGTTCTGAAACCGCCATCTTTTAAGACTTCGCGGGAAACCATAAAGCCGGTTCCGTTTAAAGCGGCGGACCAGCCGATCCCCTGTTTTGCAAGGTTCATAAAGCGGTTTAATGTCCAGTAAAAAATGGATTGACAGCCTGAGATCCAGGAGTCTGTTGGGTTTTTGCTGTCGCGGTAGCCCTGAGCAATTTTTTCTCCGTCACATAAAGCATTGTTCATTGCAGAGAAGAAATTTGGATCAACCAGATTATCAGCGTCAAAAACGCAGAAAGCATCAAAAACGTCATTGTCTGCAAAGGTAGCATCAAAAAACTGTTCTAAAGCAGCGCCCTTTGAGCGCACTTCAGAGGTACAGTGGAATATTTTTGCGCCGTGTTTCCGGGCTACCTCTTCAGTATTATCTGTACAGTTATTTGGAATAACGTAGATATCAAATAAATCCTCTGGATAATTCTGTTCTTTTAACGTATCGATCAGATTCCCAATAACAAGGGATTCGTTTCTTGCGGCAATAACCGCGCACATGCGATTTTCAGGGGCATGCTGGTTGAACTTTGTGTGTTTACGGTATCCGGATATCCCTACGATTAAATAATAAATACCATAAGCAAAGAAAGGGACACCTAAAAGGAAAAGTAAAACATAAATTGTATCGACCATTTTATCCTCACTCGTTTCTTTCAAAATTTGAATTTAAACATGCCGCACTGTGTTGCGTTGAAAAGTCACTGTGTGGCATTTCTGGACAGTCTTCTTAAACTGTTAATATTCTATCATCATCTCAAAAACGTAGCAAGACAAAATTTAAAATATTCATAAAATTTTAAGGAAATGGAAAGGTTCATTTAATATAATGCCTTATTTACATGATGAAAATCGATTACAAACCTTTTAAGATATTGATAAATTTAAAAAAGGCTTAAAGGCGGAGGATTGGCGTTAAGGATTAAAAAAGAAAATGTCAATCATTTTAAGTGCGTATTTTTGAAAAAACTTGGTTCGTTATTTTTAATGTGATAAAATAAAGCTACACAGGCGAAGATATGACGGTCTGTGAATAAATTAGACGCTGCATCTTTAAAAAGAGCGGCAGTTAGGAGTTTTTATTATGTCACAGGTAAACAAAAAGACTGCACAGATGACACAGCTTACATTGCTGATCGCCATACTGGTGGTACTTACCTTTACCCCACTTGGTTTTATTCAGATTCCTCCGGTTGCAATTACAATTTTGCACATTCCGGTGATTATCGGCGCTATTGCTATGGGGCCGGTTTGCGGTGGTATTTTAGGTTTGGCCTTTGGTATTCTAAGTATGCTTAAGGCTACATTTATGGGTGTTTCACCGGTAGATCTGATGTTTTCACCTTTTGCAAGCGGAGCCCCGATTCAATCTCTGGTTATGTGTATTTTGCCGAGAGTTTTGTTGGGGGTGATTGCAGGAGTGCTGTATGAAGCTTTAAAAAGCCGGCTGAGCAATGATGCTTTAAGCATAGGCATCAGCGCGGGTATAGCAACCTTATGCCATACAATCATGGTTATGGGGTGCTTATGGTTTTTCTTCAGCGCAATTCCGTTAAAGGAAGTTTTTTTAACCATTGTGGGCGTAAATGGTTTACTTGAGCTTGGCGTTGGCATTGTTATTACGATTGCCGTGTGTAAGCCATTAATGAAGTATTTGAAAACGAGAGTTGCTGTATAGCATCAGAAATGAGGTAACAATGCAGGAAATAAACCTTAATGATATTGAAAATATCCGAATCGGCCATGCGCAGGATATAGAAGGCGGGACAGGGTGCACCGTGATTATCAATGAACAGGGTGCACCTACAGGGCTTGATGTAAGAGGCGGAGGACCAGCCTCCAGAGAGAGTGAGCTTTTGAACCCGGTAGCTGCTGCCCAGGGAATCCATGCTGTTTTGTTAAGCGGCGGCTCTGCCTTTGGTCTGGACGCCGCCGGTGGCGTCATGCAGTATCTGAGTGAGCGCAACATTGGCTTTGATACGGGTGTGGCAAAGGTACCGCTTGTCTGCCAGTCGTGTATTTTTGATTTGGTTGTCGGCAAACCGAATGCGTACCCAGATAAAGCGATGGCCTATCAGGCATGCCTAGATTCAGAAAACAGAAAAAGCATACAGAACGGTAATATTGGAGCCGGAACAGGTGCGACCGTTGGCAAATATCGAGGAGTCCAGACGATGATGAAATCAGGCATTGGGACCTATGCCGTTAAGCTTGGCGATTTAAAGGTAGGTGCTATTGTCTCGGTCAACGCCCTCGGGGATATTTTTGATATTGAAAGCGGTGATAAGCTGGCAGGGATGCTCTCAGCAGACCTTTCTGAATTTGAGGATACCGAAGCCGCCATGTATGAGGATATTTCCTGCAAAGAGAATCTGTTTACTGGAAACACAACCATAGGTGCTGTGATTACCAATGGGAAATTTAATAAGGTTGAAGCAAAAAAAATAGCAGCAATGACCCATAACGGTTACGGACAGGCCATAAGGCCTGTCCATACCACAGCGGACGGCGACAGTGTCTATGTCATGTCTGTGGGCGAGGTGGCTGCAGATATTAATGTGGTTGGAACACTGGCGGCACGCGTGATGGCGATGGCCATAAAAAAAGCAGTGCTCGAAACAGAACCATTATATGGGTTGAAAACAGCGTCAATGCTGTTACATAAATAAACGAAGGAGCATTTTCATGGCAATAAAAATGATCGTTACCGACTTGGATGGCACGCTTTTAAACACTCAGAATACAATCTCTGAGAAAAACAAAGCAGCTTTTAAAAAAGCTAAAGAAAAAGGGATCATTCCTGTAGTGGCAACAGGCCGGATTGATAAAGAAGGCTGGTTTGCCGCCGAAGCCATTGGAGGGACCGATTATATGCTCTCCGGTAATGGCGGCGTGGTTCGAGACTATAAAAAAGATATTGTGATCTTTGAGGATGCTCTTTCAAAAGAGATTATCAGACAGATAATTGAGCTGGTGGATCAGTACGATGGCATTTTTGTCCAGGCGCATACCATTCATGGATGTGTCTGTACAAAAAAAACATTTCCTGAAATGCCAACAGCAGGATGGGCCGATGAATATGTACGTCAATTTAAGGAACAGCAAATTGTGGTTGAGGATATCGAGGACTATTTAGATAAAAACCACTTGGAGGTCAGTAAATTTGTCATTTCATCCACCGACTTTGATAAATTGGATGAAGTCCAGAAAAGGGCGGGTGAAATTGTGGATTTAGTACCCTTGCGCCCAATGAACTATTGCCTTGAATGTATTCCAGAAGGGGTTGATAAAGGGTTAGGACTCACAAAGCTTTGCGAATATCTGGGAATAAGCCTTACAGAGGTCATGGTAATAGGAGATAGTGACAACGATTTGGAAATGATCGAAATTGCAGGAACAAAAATTGCCATGGGAAACGCTTATGACTGTGTCAAAACAATTGCGGACCATATCGTTTCTACAAATGATGAAGATGGTGTGGCAGAGGCCATTGAAAGATTTGCATTATAGAAAAACAAAGCGTCACGCTGCCCGTGGCGCTTTGTTTTTTTGAAAAAGTATTGTGTTCAAATAATCGGCCAGAATAACGGCCTGGTTTTGTTCCTTATTGTTTGCAGAATAGATTAAAGTAACATTTTCTTCCTTCAGACGTTTCTTCAAATCGGATAGAAAAGTTTTGACAGCCTGATTATTTTTAAGTTCTTCCAAATATTGCGATTTAAAGCTTTCGTATGAATCTTTTCCAGAATGAAAACGCCGGATCAATTCTTTGCTGGGAGCAAGTTCCTTTTTCCATATATCGACATTGGCGCTGGAGTGAGTAAATCCTCTGGGCCAGTAGCTGTCTACTAAAACGCGGTACCCATCCATAATGTTTTTGGGTTCATAGATGCGTTTTGTTTCAATCACCATGATCACTTCCTTAATCAATTAGAGTATTCTTATAAAAAATATACCCAAGTTTGACATAAAATTTGCTTTCTTTTGTTTTTTAGTTTATAATTAGATGTTATGTATTTAGAAAGGAAGTTATATGAAATTTAGAGAACTAGAGATTAACGAGCAATTGCTCAGGGCAATTGATGATATGGGATTTGTTGATATGACAGAAATTCAGGAACGCGCAATTCCCCGTTTGATGGAAGGCGGCGACCTTATTGGTAAATCCCAGACAGGAACAGGAAAGACTATGGCCTTTGCGATTCCTGCCATAGAGAAGATTGATCCAGAACTCAGAAAACCGCAAGTGCTGGTGTTGCTGCCGACACGTGAGCTGGCGCTGCAGGTTTCTGAAGAATTCAGAAAGGTTTTAAAATACAGCCACAGCATTAAAGTTGTTGCAGTGTTTGGCGGCGCTTCAATTGAAAACCAGATTCGTGATCTGAAATCCGGAGCACAGATTGTAGTAGGCACACCAGGACGTGTCATGGACCATATGCGTCGGAAAACTTTAAAATTCAACGCACTTACAATGGCAGTGCTGGACGAGGCGGATGAAATGCTGAATATGGGCTTCAGAGAGGATATTGAGCTCATTTTAGATGCGGTAGACCATGATGTTCAGACCGTTTTATTTTCGGCTACAATGCCAAAACCCATTTTAAAGATAGCGGAAACCTACCAGAAAAATCCGACAATGATTGAAATTTCGCCTAAAACAATGGTAGCGCCAAGTATTGAGCAGAAGTATTTTAATATTTCTGACCAGAATAAGTTTGAAGCTTTAACCCGTTTATTGGATGTCTATAAACCTCAACGCTCACTTATTTTCTGCAACACCAAACACTATGTTGACGAAATTACTGAAAATCTGCAGGAACTGGGGTATTCCGTAGACAAAATTCATGGCGATATGCGCCAGGTATCTAGACTCAATGTCTTAAAACGCTTTAGCCAGGGGCGGCTGAAAATTTTAGTAGCCACCGATGTAGCGGCCAGAGGGATTGATGTTGACGATGTGGATATTGTTTTTAACTACGATGTACCAGACAACGAAGAATACTATGTACACCGTATTGGCCGTACCGGACGTGCGGGGAAGAGCGGTCTTTCACTGACACTTGCCCGTTCAAGGGATCAGTTTAAACTGCGAAAAATAACCGATTATACCAAGAAAAGCATCGAACGCGATTTAATTCCGACCAGTGAGGTGATCAATGATATTAAGATCGCCCATTTCAAGGAACGTTTTAAGCTCAAAGCCGAAAAGGGAGAACTGGAACGTTACATTGCGATCATTCAAGAACTTGAAGAAAAGGGCTACGAAGCAGAATTTATCGCTGCGGTTCTTTTACAGGCGCAGCTTCCTTTGTCAGATGCGGAAGATTTAAATACTGAGTTTAAAAAACGCGGGCGCCGTGAAGGCAGACGTGAAAGAGATGGAAAGCGCCGCAGAGAAGTAAAGGGCAGTAAAGGAAAATCCTTTGGCCCAGAAAAGACAAAACGTCTTTTTATCAGTGTTGGTGAGAAAGACAAAGTGCAGAAAAGAGATATTCTCGGCGCTATTTGCGGCGAGTGTAATATTGCGTCTTCGGCAGTTGGAAATATTGATATGTATAATAAATTTACCTTTGTGGATGTGGATGTGGATGTCGCCAAAAAAGTAGAAAAAAAACTGAATGGTAAAATGATCAAAGATAACAAAGTAAAAGTTGAAATTTCCAAAAAGAAAAAATAAAATTTGTTAAAAGTGAGGGGGAAGTGTTTTGGTGGAAGAACAACAGTTACAGCATGAAAACAAAATGGGGACGATGCATATCCCCCAATTACTTTTTAGTATGGCTCTGCCAGCAATCATCTCGATGTTTGTACAGGCAATGTACAACATCGTAGACAGCGTCTTTGTCGCGCAGACAGGGGAAAATGCTCTCACCGCTGTTTCTCTTGCGTTTCCAGTACAGATGCTGATTGTATCCTGCTTTGTAGGTATGGGTGTAGGGATCAATTCCGGTATTTCTAGGCGCCTTGGTGAAAAAAAACACCGCGAGGCAGAAATGGTAGCGGAACATGGCTTTCTGGTCGCAGTGATTTTATCTTTAGCTGCAGCCATTTTAGGCGCTGTTTTTTCAAATATTTTTGTAAAAATGTTTACGGACAACCCAGAAATTATTAAGGGATGTACAGATTATCTGCTGATTGTTACAATTTTCAGCTTTGGGAGCATTATTACGCAGGCTGGTTTCAGCACACTGCAGGGCTCAGGCGATATGATTCAGCCAATGATCGGTCAGCTGATCGGGGCAATCACGAATATTATTCTGGATCCGATTATGATTTTCGGTCTACTGGGCTTTCCGGCTCTGGGGGTTACAGGAGCTGCCATCGCGACAGTTACTGGCCAGATCATTGCAATGGTCTATATTTTGATTGTAGTCCTAAAGCGGAAAAAGAACCTTTTAAAGCTTCATTTTCGTTCTTTTAAATACCGCGGAGCAATCATGAAAGATATCGCTGTGGTAGGGCTTCCGTCTGCGATCATGCAGGGGATTGGTTCCTTCATGGTGACAGGCTACAACTTGATTCTGGCTGGATATGGCATGACCGCTGTGGCGGTTTTCGGGGTTTATTTTAAAGTGCAATCCTTCATTTTTATGCCGATTTTTGGGCTTGGACAGGGAGCAATGCCCATTTTTGGGTATAATTACGGAGCTCAGAATGCAAAGCGGTTTAAAGAGACATTAAAGGTCTCTATTCTGACGAGCTTGGTCATTATGTTTGTCGGGGTTCTTTTGTTCCAGCTTTTCCCAGCTCAGATTTTTATGCTTTTCAATGCGTCAGAAGAAATGACGGCGATTGGGATTAATTGCTTCAGAGCAATAAGCCTGGCATTTCCGCTTGCGGGGATATCCATTATGCTCAGTACTTCTTTTCAGGCAATGGGAAAATCCTATCTCAGTATGATTTCCTCTTTCTTGAGACAGATGATTTTTTTACTGCCCTTTTCCTATCTGTTCTCTTTGATCGGAGGCCTGGATACGGTCTGGTATGGTTTTATCGTTTCTGAGATTGCCTGCCTTGTTTTTGAAGTTATCGTGTACCGGCATTATAAAAAGAAAGTTTTAGACCGCTGGTAAAATGATTCGTTGAAGGATGCTGAAGAGCATCCTTTTTTATTTTTATACAAAATAAAGGAATTGTCACTGTACAAAAATATTTTGCTTTGGGTATAATTTAAGTATACGAGGAGGAATTCAATGAAAATTTTATTAGTTATGGACCAATTTGATCATACCAACAATGGCACCACAATGTCAGCAGTCCGCTTTGCAGAATCATTGAAAAAGCATGGGCATGAAGTGAGAATTGTCAGTACAGGAAAGGAAAGCCCTGACAAATATATGGTGCGTTCATATCATTTTCCCCCTGTTGTCAAACAGATTATTCAGAATCAGGGCATGACATTGGCGAAGCCTAGCAGGGAAGTTCTGAAAAAGGCTATTATATGGGCGGATATTGTCCATTTTTTAATGCCTTTTCCACTTTCGATCCAGGGTGCTAAAATTGCAAGGGAGTTGTCTGTCCCCGCAACAGCGGCCTTTCATGTGCAACCGGAAAATATTACCTACACGTTGAAAATTAATAAAGTAGAAAAAATTAATACAGCCTTGTATCAGGGCTTCAAGAATATTTTTTATAACCAATTTTCACATATTCACTGTCCCAGTAATTTTATCGCAGAAGAACTGCGTAAAAATGGTTATACAGCAAAGCTGCATGTTATCTCAAATGGTGTCGATCCGGATTTTTATTTCCGTAAGATTGATAAGATTCCGTTGCTCAGGGGTAAGTTTGTGATTTTAATGGTTGGCCGCCTGGCCAATGAAAAAAGACAGGATCTGCTCATAGAAGCAGCGGGGTTATCTAAATACAGGGACCAGATATGCTTGATATTAGCAGGACAAGGACCAAAGAAAAAGTTCTACGAGAAAGCTGGAGAAAAACTGCCAAATAAGGTTCTTATTGATTTTTTTGACAAGGAAAAGCTGCGTGATATCATTGCAATGAGCGATCTTTATGTTCATACAGCAGATGCTGAAAGTGAGGCGATCTCCTGTATTGAAGCATTTTGTAGCGGGCTGGTACCAGTTATCTCCAACAGTCCTAAATCAGCAACCTCTCAGTTTGCTTTAAATAACCGATGCCTCTTTAATGCAGGTGACCCTTACGATTTGGCTGCTAAAATTGATTATTTTATTGAACATCCTAAAGAAAAAAGGCTTTTAGAAAAAGAATATGCAGTATACGGTAAGCAATATAATATAGAGGACTGCGTTTATGAGATGGAAGAAATGTTTAAGGAGGCTATTGACGAGTATGATACAATACGAGGCTGAAAATTTGGTCGAAAATGTTATTACTGAACGCGATGAAGATAAACGATACTTTGAGAATCGTTTTGTTTTAAGAAAAATAGCATTGACCCTACTGCCTTTATATAATCGCATAATGTTTGGTCTCACGGTCTCAGGAGAAGAGAATTTAGCTGATGTCAGCGGCGGGATGGTAACAATCTGTAACCATGTTCATACACTGGACTGTACGATGGTAGCCGGTGTTTGCAGGCAGCATCGGATGTATTTTCCAACCTTGGATGAAAATCTGAAAATGCCCTTTGTGGGGCATTTGGTTGATGACCTGGGTGGAATACCGATTCCAGGGAAGCTTTCTGAATTCAGGGGCTTTATGGAAAGAATAGAGGCAACCTTGAGTCAGGGGGACGCCGTCCATCTTTTTCCGGAAGGAAGTCTGGAGCCATATTGCCCTATTTTACGGCCTTTTCAAAAAGGTGCATTTACGTTTGCGTATGACGCTGAGGTTCCACTGGTGCCTATGGTATTGACTTACAGATCTGTAAATGGGGTAAGAAGCCTGCTTCGGAAAAAACCGCTTCTGCATTTAGAAATTTTAAAGCCGGTTTATCCAGATGTTAACAATAAGAGAAGCTATGAAATCCGGCGTCTCTTAGAGAAATGCCGCTTGGAAATGCAAAAAATTTTAGAAAACAAATAACCCCGGAGAAGTTCTCCGGGGTTTTGCTTTTGCTTGAATATGGATTAAACAGTTGCCATCCATAATCCATGTAGGTTACAATATTCATATGCAGCGATCACTTCATCACCAGGTGTTAAAGCGAAAACAGCCTTTGGTTCGCCGCCGATTTCCAGACACTTACGCTGACCGCCTTCTTTAGTTTCAAGATAAATCCAGGCGATATGATGTTCTTCGAGCATTGGATGTGGAACACTGCCGACTTCAACAGTGACGGTATTTCCATCGACTTTGATTACTGGAACGTGTTTTTCCTGAGCTGCATCGACGGTATTAGGAGTTAAAACTTCCATCGGATCACCACAGCAAACCGGTGTTACGCCGCTGTCTTCAACAACACCAAAGATGTTGCCGCAATGTCTACAGATATAAAATTTTGGTTTTTTGCACATAATAAAGACCTCCTATAGTCCAAATATAATTTTGAGCAGTCCGTGTAACCCACTTATCCGCTTAATGATATAATTAATTATACCACAATTTTTAAACTTTAAACGGAAAATGCCTATAAAATTTTGTTGAAAATAAGAATAATATCAAGAAAGGAATAACTATGGAAAAGAAATGGTTGGCGTGGGCAAAGCAGCTTCAGTCAATTGCGCAGGCTGGTTTGACTTACTCTACAAATAAATACGACAGAGAACGCTTTGAACAAATTCGGGAGATGTCTGTTGATATTTTAAATAATTATACCGATGCGGGCGCAGAAAAAATCAGAGATCTGTTTTGCTTTGAAACAGGATACCAGACGCCGAAGGTTGATGTGCGGGGGGCAATTTTTAGACAGGACGCAATTCTTCTGGTAAAGGAAAGTATTGACGGCTGCTGGTCAATGCCAGGCGGATGGGCGGATATAGGGTTATCTGTTAAAGAAAATATCGAGAAGGAAGCCCGTGAGGAGGCTGGCCTGCATGTGGTTGCTAAAAAATTGGTCGGTGTATTCGACTGGGTAAAAAATGTTGATCTGCCCAATCCTTTTGCGATTTACAAAACGGTTATGCTGTGTGATGTCATTGATGGTGCATTCCAGAAGAATATCGAGACTGAAGATGCCCGGTATTTTGATTTGGATCATTTGCCGGAATTATCAAGAGGCCGTACGACGGAAACGTTGATTGAGCTCTGCTATAAGGCATCACAAGATAATGCTTTTGTTCCAATTATTGATTAACTTTTTTCAAAATTAGCCTTGACAATTTGTTTGATAATTGTTATATTATAATCGTTCCTAATTAAGGAACGCTAGGATTAAATAAAATCTATAAGATTCAAGAGAGGTATTTTGAACATGGAATTAAAAGGATCAAAAACTGAAACGAATTTATTAACTGCCTTTGCTGGTGAATCTCAGGCCCGCAATAAATATACTTATTACGCAGAAAAAGCCAGAGAAGAAGGCTACAGTCAGATTGCAGAATTATTTGAAGAAACAGCTACAAATGAAAAAGAACATGCAAAATTGTGGTTTAAAATTGTACACGGTGATGAAATCCCAGATACAGCTACAAACTTAAAAGACGCAGCAGCTGGCGAAAACTATGAATGGACTGATATGTACGCTACTTTTGCTAAGGAAGCAAAGGAAGAAGGTTTTGATAAAATTGCCTTTTTATTCGAAGCAGTTGCTAATATTGAAAACCGTCATGAACAGCGTTATTTAAAATTATTAAACAATGTTGAAGAAGGAACTGTTTTTGAAAAATCAGATAAAGTGCTCTGGCAGTGTATGAAGTGCGGTTACGTTTATGAAGGCACAAAAGCTTTAAAAATGTGTCCTGTATGCAAGACAAGCGGAGCAGATTTCCAGATTTTATCTGAAAACTACTAAGAGGATTAATTAGACGGATTTTATATAAAATCTCCCGAAATATTCGGGAGATTTTTATTTTTAAAAGAGTATAGTATGGTATAATAAAAACGAGAAAACCTTGGAGGAGTTATTTAATGACTGAGTCGGAAATTAAAACCTTGTTTTTAGATATTGTAGGAACTTTAAATCTTTGTCGTGATGTTAATATGGAAACACCGACCGGAGAAGTGGTCGAATATGGTATGACAATTACGGATACCGCCTTTATCACTTACCGGGAAAGCAACCGGACGCTGCATTTCTATGTTGATGGAAATGAATTGCTTGTTTTGAATGAATCCAGTCCGCTTCTTTACATGATGCGCGAGCTTTTTGTGGAGGTAGAGGACGGAGACCCAAAGGAACTGACAAGAGCACGACTGAGGGTTTTGGAATAAAATAAAAGGACGAGCCTAGAGAGCTTTCGTCCTTTTAATTATTTTTTGGTAAATGGGGAGCATGTGCTCTTCACTGCTGTATTTTTTGATGCTTTCAAGAGGAAGCCAGGCAACATCGCTGTTTTCATCAGGCTTAATGGTTAATGGAAGACGGTCATCAGCAGTAAGTGAAAAAGCAACCGATAAATGCAGATGTGTGCTGATGTAGTTTTCATTTTTGAAGTGACCAAAAACTGGTAAAACATCCAGGCTGATTATTTTTTCTGAAATAGGTTTTAAGTTTTTGATGCCGGTTTCTTCCTCTGCTTCTTTGATCGCTACAGATAAAAGATCAGCACACCCGTCGGCGTGGCCGCCGCTCCATGACCACGACTTGTAAAGATTATGAAAGACCATCAAGCATTTGTCGCGGCGCGGGTTAAAAATAAAACCTGAGCCTGTTAGATGTGCCACAGGGTTTTTTCTTGTCAGAATCGTATCCGGATATTTTTCCATTAAGCTTATAAAGATTTTTTTGTCCCTAAACTCCTGTTCGGTGTTGGGGATATAATCTATTATTTGTTGATAAAGACTTTTTAAATCCATCTTAATTAGATCAGTTGGTTTCGCCGGAGAACCATTTTACGAATTCAAGAGCAGAAGGGTACTCCCGCATTTTTACAATTTTGTCGTTCACTAAAGTAACCGGCAGAACGCTGTTTCCCTTTTCTACCAATAGAGTTCCGACTGTACGGTTTTCCACAAATGCGTTGGGATCCATTGTGAGGTTATGTCTTACAATATCCCAGCCATCGTCCGCAAAAGAAGCGACCATATCATTGATCCGCGCGAGATCGGCATTTTCTCCCATTTGGCAGACACCGTCAACACAAGTTAATTCAGGTTCAAAGATTTCTATTTTAGCCATTTGATTTCTCCTGTATAATTTAGTATGGTTCTATTTTAAACCATTTTTTTAAAATTGTTAAGAGGAAATAATCGTTTTTTCTAAAAAAGTCATTGACAAAAATAATCAGGTATTGTATTATAGCATAGTCAGCTTACGGGGGCATGGCGCAGTTGGGAGCGCGTCTGACTGGCAGTCAGAAGGTCAGGGGTTCAAGTCCCCTTGTCTCCACCATTTTGATTTTTAGAACCGTCATTGACGGTTCTTTTATTTTTTGATATTACCATTTACAAAAGCGGGTCATTTGATCGACAAAAAATTGATTGATGATAACATTGCCTTTATTTACTTTAAAATGGAAGAAATCCTGTAATTCATCAATGTAGTCAAGTGTATGTGAATCAGTGGCGATATTGATAATGGCCGCTTTATCATCAGGTACATTTTCTTTAATGCGATCTCTATATTCCAGATATAATTTTTTAGCATAGTCTTGGGCAGTAGGCGATAATTTTCGGTATTGCATTTTCCATTCTCCTTTCAAGTTTAAATCGTCTGTTTTAAGCTGATTATGGGTTTTATGCGGTAAGATAATCAAAATTGATTCGGAGAGCATAAGCGTCTTGTTATACTTTATATCCTGTTGATAATAAGAATAACCCATTTAAGCGAAATTAAGAATTAACCAAGTATGAAGGAGGATGTTATGATTATCAGTGCCAGCCGTAGGACAGATATTCCTGCTTTTTTCTCAGAGTGGTTCTTTAAAAGACTTGAAGAGAAATATGTTTATGTTCGAAATCCTTTTAATTACAGATTAATTTCAAAAATCAGTCTGACGCCTGAAGTCGTTGACGGAATTGTTTTCTGGACTAAAAATGCTGTTCCAATGCTTCCAAAACTAAACAGATTAGGGACATTTCCTTTTTATTTTCATTGGACGCTAAATCCTTATGGAAAAGATATTGAGCCGCACATTCCTTCTAAAAATGACATTTTAATTCCAGGATTTAAAAAACTGTCAATTCGATTGGGAAATGACAGGGTAATCTGGCGTTATAATCCAATCGTCTTTACGGACAAATATACTGCTACATATCATCTTTACTATTTTGAAAAACTGGCAAAGAGGCTGAGTGGTTATACGCGACGTTGTATTGTAAGCTTTCTAGATTATTATGAGGATACGAGACAAAACATGCGTGGCCTTGGGCTAACCGACAAGACAGATGCGGAGAAAATAGATTTGATTCATAAATTTGCAGACATTGCTCAAAAATACCATATTGATCTGGAAATATGTACAGACAGACAAAAACCTGAAGGGGTCAAAATGGCTTGCTGCATCGATAAGACCATTTTTGAGCGGATACAGGGATATCCCATAACTCTGGGGAAGGATCCGGGACAGAGGCCGGAATGCCGATGTATGGAGAGCATTGATATAGGAATGTATGATACCTGCGGTAATGGTTGCCTTTATTGTTATGCTAACCACAGTAAAAAAAAGCTGTTATATCATCAAAAACACCATCATCCCGAAAGCCCCTTAATCATTGGAAAGGTGGAGGAGGATGATATTATTAAGGAGAGAATAGTATCCTCCGGTAAAGAATATCAGATGAGATTTTTGATCAATTAAAAAACCTCTGCGCGATCCAGCGCAGAGGTTTTTTAGGTTGGCGTTTTTATCATTTGATGGATATAAATTAACAGCAAAATTGAGAGTACAAACTCTGGAGTGAATTTTTTTATGAGAGCATTTAAACGGAAAAGTGGCATATCCTGTCTTGCGCCCACAAATAAAACATAGAAGGTGATAAAATCAAGAATGGTTGTTGGTTTATAGTCGATGGGGCAGTCTTTAAAAGCGTCTTTAATGGTGCTTTCTTTTTTGATCAAGGACAGGTTGGCTTTGGTCAACGCATTAAGAGCATTGAGTAAGGCTGGCAGATACTGATCCATTGTGTAATATTCCATCCTTTTTACTCCCAGTGATTTACCTGTAATTTCTAACAATGCCATCAGAAGCGGCTCATCCTCAGGATAATTTGTGTTTCGAATGATGGCGCTAATGGCCGCTAAAATTGACGGTTTATCTGAATCGACGGGGATACTGAGCAGATGGGCTACCTTTTCACGGGAGATTTTATCTTGAAGAGGTGTTCCAATAAAGCGGTCAAGCCGGTCATAGAGCTTTCGCTGACGGCTCATATCAAAGTAATAAAATTTCCCTTTTGCGGCTTTAAAAGTCTTTAAGCAGTCGAGATGTCCCATTGTAATGTTGTTAAGGATTGTTTTTTGATCAAATTCAAGCGTCATACCAAGATATTCAGAATTATTGATGACCTTTAGGTTGATATCTTTATTTTTTATTTTCTGTTTAACGCCAAGAGCTGGAAATTCAACAGAAATAATATCATTATAGCCATTTTCGGCCATAAAATTTATGGGGACATTATCATAAAAGCCGCCGTCAAGATAGGTGGTGCCATCAATTTCCTGCTTCTGGAAAACCGGGAAGGCAGCACTGGCGAGTAAATAATCAATCAGCTGCCCTTCAGGAATGTCCTCAATCATCAATTTGATGGGGGAAAGTGTATTCAAACGGACGGTTACAAGTCCAAGGCGTATTGAAGATTTGCGAATTGTGTCTTCTGATATAAGTTTTTGAAGGTTTTCGCGTAAAGGGGTGGTGTCAAATCCGCCATGAAATAAATCATTTAAAAAAGATAATCTAAAAAAGTCAAAACTGGTTTTGGACCATTGCTCAACATATTTATTGGTCATATGTGTATTTAGGTTGAGAACTTGGTTAATGGTCAGATTTGACCAGAAGTCAAGCGCCTTGTCAAAGTCATTTTGGGCGATAACCGCCGCGTTTAATGCACCTACAGAGGTTCCGATCACACAAGGGGTCTCAATTTTCATTTCACGGAGAGCCTGCCATACTCCGATTTCAAAAGCACCTTTTGTTCCGCCGCCGCTAAGAACTAAACCATATTCTTTCATGTTAATTCTCCTGTCATGCTATAAAAAAGGGTAATGGGTGGTATTGGTATACAGACTGTTGGTAATCCGGTTAATTAAGCTATGGCCTTGAAAAACAGCCAGACCAATTACAGGAAGTAGAAAGATCATAATGATGCCAAGCGCGCCAAAAATAATACCAAGGATGGCGAACAGAGCAGAGGCATTTTCCTTTTTTATTTCCTGATAAGATAGGATACCGAAAATGATGGCACAAACACCAATCCAAAAACCACCACAGGCGAGGCTGGAAAGCATTGAGAGGATACCGAGACAAAAGGACAAAACAGCCCGGGGATTTTGAGCGCAGGGTGTTGTCATTGGAATATCAGTATAGTCTGGAGTTTTATCCCTCAAAGAAAACCAGAAAAATGGAATGGTAACCGGAAAAATAATACTCAGTACCAGATAAAGTGTTGCGTTTTTGGGATTATAAATTCGGTAAAGCCAGTAATAAGCTGAGTATTCATAGATAGCGATCAGAATACCGGCAATAAACAGAAAGATCCACCCAACAAAAGGAATCAGTGTTACGGTATTGCTTAAAAGTGTGGACACACCGGATAAAAGCGGCAGTATAATGGCAGCATAGGGGATATGAAGTGAACCGATAGACACTTGATCGTTAATGAGTGCGCCTAATAAATACCGGTTTGCCATGGGAATCCAGGCAATCCATGGATAGCGCAGATTTCTTTTTTTAGCAAGTGTATAGAGACTTATCCCTTTAAAAATATAGGCAATAATGGCAAAAATACATGCAAATATCATAATACAGAGACAGATTACAATGATAATGCCAATAAAAGCACCGAGGGCATCATAATTGTAAAAAGAATCACCGAAATCGTAATAATCATAATAGTAATCCATTGATGAACCTCCTTTAAATAGGTATTAAGTTTATTGTAATGTATTTTAAAGATGAATGCAAAAAATAATGTGAATACCCAGAGGATTTCCACTGAGATATTCACATTTTTTTAAGAAAAGCTATACTCATAAGGTTCCCTGTTACGAATAACGAAAGGAAAAATCGAAAGCATAAAAGGAAAAATGATACTGAGTACGAGAAACAGTACTGCAGAATCCGAATAATATAATTTATATAATCGGTAGTATGCGGCATAGTTGTATACAGCGATTGCAATTCCAATAATCCAGCCGAAAAAAGGAATTGCAATCAAAGCGCCGCTGCAGATAGACGCAATGGGTAAAATCACCTGTGCATAAGGGATTTTAAGCGAGCTGATTGTCACTTTTTCACCGATAATTTCGCCTAATATAAAGAGTTTAATAATCGGAATCCAAGCTAACCATGGATACTCGATATTTTTTTTCAAAGCCATGGTATAGAGCCCAAAGCTGGAGAAAATGTATAGAGCGATTGGTATAAGACAGATAAATAGGACGGTAAGGATACCGAGCCCTGCCACAAACGCCACTAAACTGGCGACGAGCGAAGTTTCAAGCATGTTCAACACCTCCTTTGTTAACCGTATCATTGTATCCTAGATGAAACAAAATTACAAAGGATGAGTTGTCAATTTTTTGTATCATTTTCTCGAATTATCTATTCATATTTTTCTTTTAGTGCGTCAACCAGCATATAGGCAACCTTGTTGATGGTCTGAGAACCAGCGACAAGGACCAAATCATCAGCTTTGAGATTGTCTGACAGATATTTTACAATTGTGTTAAATTCTGACATAACAATGGTTGGAATATGATATTTTTCCTTAATTCTTTTCGCCAGATCTTCAGAATAAATATCCCATTCATTTCCCTCACGGTCAGAATAAATATCGTTAAGAATAATAAAATCTGCTTTTGCAAAAGCATCTACAAATTCATCGAAGAGATAAAAAGTTCTTGAATAAGTGTGGGGCTGGAAAATAACCCACAAATTATTATGCGCATGATTGAGACAAGCGTCAATAACAACCTTCAACTCAGTTGGATGGTGAGCATAATCTTCATAAATATTAATGCCGTTTACCTCTCCCCGAAATTCAAAGCGTCTTTTAGCGCCGTGAAAATTATCAAGGGTTTTTTGGACTGTAGCCTCGTCAATATTTAAAAATTCACTGCATGCTATGCAGGATAAGGCGTTTAATACATTGTGTTCGCCGGGGATCTTCATGTCAAAATGGCCATAAAATTCATTGTGATGGTATGCGTCAAAGGAAGGATTTCCCATATCATCGTATTGGATATTATGGGCAGTCCAGTCATTTTTTTCTTCAAAACCATAAGTAGTGACTGGACAGCGGAGGTTTTCTACGGCGTCCAAGACATCTTGAGAATCGCCATAAGCGATCATGAGGCCATCAGGTGGGAGAATCGCGCCAAATTTGTGGAAGGACTCCTTAATTTGTGAGAGGCCACCTGTAAAATAATCAAGATGATCCTCTTCAATATTAGTAATAATGCCAATATAATGGGATGTTTTTAAAAAGGAATCGACATATTCACAGGACTCAATAACAAAGTAGTCACTATCTCCCAGGCAGGCGTTACCGCCGATTTCAGGCAGCTTTCCGCCGATACTGACACTCGGATCAAAATCAGCATAGTGCAGTAAGGCGGCGATCATGGAAGAGGTCGTTGTTTTTCCGTGTGTACCAGCAACGCCAATGGTTTTATCAAAAGCAAGAGACAGTAGTCCGAGATAATCCGAACGTTCGACTATTGGTAAGCCAAGATCTTTGGCGCGAACCATATCGGGGTTATCTTCGTGAATTGCTGCTGAGTAGACGACCATATCCGTATCTTCCGGGATATTGTTGTAATCATGTCCGATATGGATTTTGACATCGCGGTCTTTCAGCTTTCCGGTATAGGAGGACTCAATCATATCGGAGCCTTCCACTTTGAAGCCCTGGTCCAGGGCCATCCCTGCCAGTCCGCTCATGCTGCTGCCCCCGATACCGATGAAAAATATCTTTTCAATTGGACGATTGAATTTCTTTTTTAATATTTCTTTCAATTTGTTTGCTCCTTATAGTTCTCATGGACTATAAGAATTATATCACAGCTATTTATTAAGATAAAGTCCCACCATTAAGGAATTTTATTAAGGAAAGTCGAAAAAGACTTGCACTTTTTTAAAATATGAATAAAATTATAAATAGACTAAAAAATGTTCGGATTTTATAGGTGAATAAATGAAAAAGAATGAACGTGTTTGTGCAATTACAAAAATATTGACAGACAATCCCAATAGGGTTTTGACCTATAATTATTTCAGCCAGCTTTTTGAAGCATCTAAAACAAGCGTTTGTGAAGACGTTGCGATTGTGAAAAGTGCGGTGGAAGTGATGAAAATGGGGAAAATTGAAACAGTATCAGGCGCAGCGGGCGGCGTTAAATATCTTCCTGTCATGTCAGATGAGGAGGAAAGAGCAATCCTTTTAGAGATAGCCGAAAGGCTCATGGAGCCTGAACGTAAAATTCAGGGAGGATTTCTCTATTACAGCGATATCCTCTCCAGCCCTTATTACGCACAGCGCCTTGGAAAAATTATCGCAGGGAAATATCTGGAGCAGGGCGTAGAGTATGTTGTAACGACGGAAACGAAGGGGATTCCGGTAGCTCTTGAGAGTGCGCGGTTTCTAAATGTTCCCATGACGGTTATCAGAAGGTCAAACAAAGTGACAGAGGGCACTACGACGAGTATGAACTATGTCTCTGGCTCGACGAATAAAATTAATACGATGTATCTGAGCCGGCGAATAAACCTCGAAGGCAAAAAAGTCTTAATTATTGACGACTTTATGAAAGGCGGGGGAACTGCTAAGGGAATGATGAATTTAATGGAGGAAGTTGGCGCTGTAATTATTGGGCCTTGTGTTATATTTGTGACAGAAGAACCAAATGAAAAGCTTGTAGATAATTATTTGCCACTGCTGCGCATGCGTACCTCGTTAAATGACAAAGAAAAAACGCTTGTAGAGTTGACCGTGAAATAATGTCCATAAAATGGTGATAGAATACAAAATAATCGGGTAAGTTTTTGTTTTAATTTTGTCTGAAATATGGTACTATAATGTAAAGGTATAGTAAGATGTGATTTTATTTACTACAATCGAAGGGGAGGCTTACATTATGGTAATTACAGACGTAAGAGTAAGAAAAATTTATCCAACAGGGAAAATGAGAGGAATCGTGTCGGTTACATTTGACGATGAATTTGTCGTGCATGATATTAAAGTAATCGAAGGACAGAATGGTTATTTCATTGCAATGCCTAGTAGAAAAACACCGGACGGAGATTTTAAAGACATCTGTCACCCGATCACCTCCAGTACCCGAAAGGAAATGCAAGGAATCGTTTTGGAAGCCTATGAAAAAGCAGTTTTGGAAAAAGCCGAAGAGACTGAGCCCGAAGAAATTGATCTTGAAGTAGATTTTGAAGATGATTCAGAAGAATAAGGGGTTCTATAATCATTTTAGTACAAATAGAAAAGCATTAAATTGAGAGGAGGGAACATGGTTCCCTCTTTTGACGTTTACAAAAGTAAATTAGCTGTAGACATTTATCACGATAAAGGGTATTATTTTTCATGGTAAAGAGTCCCTTTATATGAATGTTAATATAAAATTCAGGTTTTATACTGGAATATTGGAGAATAAAAAATGAAATCAACCAAAACAGTGATTTTGGCTGCCGGTCATGGGACGCGGATGGTTTCTGAAAAACCAAAGGTGCTCCACGAAGTCGGCGGAAAAGCAATGCTGAATTATGTCATTTCTGCCAGTGAAGCCGCTGGCGCAGATGACATTGCCGTAATTGTTGGGTATAAAGCAGATATTGTTAAGGCTGCTCTTCCCAAGAATCTAACGGCGATCGAGCAAAAGGAACAGCTTGGCACAGGACATGCCGTTCTTCAGGCACTGCCGTTTTTTGAAAATCTTAAGGGCAACGTGCTTGTTTTAGTTGGTGACGCGCCTCTGGTCCGCAAAGAAACATTGGAAGAGCTTGTAAAAGCACATGAAGATGGCGGTTTTTCAGCGACAGTGTTAACCGCTGTTTTCGACGATCCAACAGGTTATGGAAGAATCGTCAAAAAAGGTGACGAACTGATTAAAATTGTAGAGCACAAGGATGCGACCGAGGAAGAACGCAATATAAAAGAAATTAATTCTGGAATGTATTGTTTTGATGCACAGGCATTAAAGGCCGCGTTGCAGGCCATTAATTCAGATAATGTTCAGGGTGAATACTATCTGACCGATACCATTGAAATTTTAAGGGGAATGGGTAAAAAGGTAGGTTCTTATCCTACTCCGGATGTGGATGATATAGCAGCTGTTAATTCAAAGGTTCAGCTGGCTGAAATTGGAAAAATCATGCGCTGTCGAATTAATACTTCTTTGATGGAAGCGGGTGCGATCATCATTGATCCTGAAAACACCTATTTGAGTGTAGAGACAAAGGTTGGGAAAGACACCGTTGTTTATCCTGGTGTTATCACAGAAGGCAGGGTAGTCATCGGTGAAAACTGTATTATCGGCCACAACAGCCGTATTGTAAATTCCACCATTGCAGACGGTGTAGACATTCAGATTTCAACTATATTAGACAGCTTTGTCGATGAGAATACACATGTGGGCCCTTACGCTTATTTACGTCCTAACAGCCATATTGGAAAAAATGTCAAGGTTGGCGATTTTGTCGAGGTTAAGAATTCTGTTATGAAGGATGGTGCAAAGGCATCACATTTAACCTACATTGGTGATGCTGAGGTTGGAAAAAATGTTAATTTAGGCTGCGGAACTGTTTTTGTAAACTATGATGGTACCAATAAGTATCGCACGGTCGTTGAAGATAATTGTTTTATCGGCTGCAACAGCAATCTGGTTTCGCCAGTAACGGTAAAAGAAGGTTCTTATGTAGCGGCGGGCTCGACCATTACCGATGATGTGCCGGAAGATACTTTAGCTGTTGCACGTGCGCGTCAGGTCAATAAAGAAGGGTATGCCCTTCAGATGAAACAAATTAAAAAAATCAGTAAATAATTAAATTTAAATAAAATATGAGGTGCAAAAAAAGATGGATGGAAAATTTGGCGGAATTAAGATCATTGCAGGTAATTCCAACAGAAAATTAGCTGAGGATATCGCAGACTATTTAGAAGTACAGCTGTGTAATGCCGATATTCTTCATTTCAGTGATGGAGAAATTGGTCTTAATGTATTTGAATCTGTTCGTGGAGCAGATGTTTACGTTATCCAGTCAACAGGGAATCCTTGTAATGACAACTTGATGGAGCTGTTGATTATCATTGATGCGATGCGCAGAGCTTCAGCAGGCCGCATCAACGCAGTTATTCCTTATTATGGTTATGCAAGACAGGATCGTAAGGCAAAATCCAGAGATCCGATTACAGCTAAGCTGGTCGCAAATTTGATTACAACGGCCGGTGCAGACCGCGTTATTACCATGGATCTTCATTCTAATCAAATTCAGGGATTCTTTGACATTCCTTTAGATCATTTATCAGGCGGCGGATTAATCGCAGAGTATTTTAAAAATCTTCGTCTGGATGACATGGTAGTTGTATCGCCTGATGCAGGCAGTGTTAAGCGTTCCAGAAAATTAGCAAGAACGCTGGAATGTCCTTTTGCAATTATTGATAAGCAGCGTCCAAGACCAAATGTCACTGAAGTCATGAACGTCATTGGTAATGTTGAAGGGAAGAATTGCATCTTGATTGACGATATGATCGACACGGCTGGAACCATTACCACAGGTGCTGATGCTTTGATGAAGCTGGGTGCAAAATCAGTACGGGCGGCCTGTACCCACGGTGTTTTCTCTGGTCCAGCCATCGACAGAATCCAGAATTCAGCCATTGAAGAGCTGATTACTTTGGACACTCTTGTGGTTCCAGAAGAAAAACGGATTGATAAAATTAAAATTCTTTCTACCGGAACTTTATTTGGCCGTGCCATTGATTACGTTCATTTTGGCCGTTCTCTCAGTAAATTATTTTCGGAAAGATATGTATAGACTTTCATGTATTTGATTATAGGGCTCGGCAATCCAGGCAGAGAGTATGCTTTAACGCGCCATAATATTGGATTCGAGGCGGTTGATTATATTGCAGGCCAGAAAAATATTCAGATCACAAAGGATGAGCACGAAGGATTAACAGGCGTTTATTTTGAGAATGGCGAAAAAGTAATGTTGGTTAAACCAATGACCTACATGAACAATAGTGGTCTCTGTGTGCAGGAACTGGTATCCTACTATGATATACCGCTGGAAAATACACTGGTCATTTATGATGATATTGACCTTGATCCGGGCAAAATAAGAATACGGAAAAAGGGAAGTGCGGGAACGCATAATGGTATGCGTTCGATTATCTATCAGCTTCAAGATCAAAATTTTCCAAGAATTCGGATAGGAATTGGGAAAAAGCCGCCTCAGTGGGATTTGGCAAACTATGTTCTCAGTAAGTTTACACCGGATGAAACGGAAGTAATGCGTGAAGCAGTGAAAAAAGTGGCAGAAGCGGTTGACTTCTATATAAATGAGGATGTCGATTTTGCTATGAACCGTTTAAACCGGAGAGAAAAAGCTGAGAAAGCGGAAAAAAAAGATTCTGAGGTTCAGAATCAGTAAAATAAATAAGTGCAAAGCCCGGGTCATTTGATCCGGGCTAGTGCTGTATAAGGAGAGGAAATGGATCGACTGTTTAATGACTTAAAAGGAACGCCTAAAATTGAAAAAATATTTGAAGCCATTGAAGAATCCATAGGGGTTAATCTCTCAAATGTCAAGACGGGTCTAAAAGGTTTTTTAACGCTTTTGACCTACGAACATTTTGATACGAATATTTTGTTTATCACCCATTCTGATAGAGATGCTCAAAAAAAGGCTGAAATTCTGAGAAAGTTCAGAGATACGGATGTGTTGTATTATCCCCTGGAGCCGGTTCATGATTATTTTTCGGATGCCCACAGCCAGGATATTGCCCATCAGCGTATGACCGTGATTGAAAAGCTATTTTCGGAGAAAAAGTATATCATTGTAGCATCAATCGACAGCATTTTGAAGAAGATGGTTCCCAGGGTAGCGATGGAGGCGTTGTTTTTCTCAATTAATAACGGTGATACCTTTGATCTGGAAGCATTGGTCGTAAGGCTTGTGAATTTGGGGTATGAGAGAGTTTATCAGGTAGAGTCGAAGGGACAGTTTGCAGTGCGTGGCGGAATTTTAGATATCTATAACGTAACCTCCGAAGAGGCTGTCCGTATTGAGTTTTTTGATGATGAAGTGGACTCAATGCGTCTTTTTGATGTTGACAGCCAACTCTCATATGATCAGATAGAAAATGTTCGGATAGCCCCTGCAAAAGAAATCGTTTTGTCTGAGGAAGAACGGCAGAGAATTTTTAAGATGATCCATAAAAAATATGATGGAAACGAGCTTTATATGGAGCTTGTTGAAAAGCTGGAGCAGGAAGGCGCCCAATATGACGAAACCTTGTTTACCTTTGTTAAGGAAAACGACTCCTTTATGGATTATGTGGGGAAAAACATTGTTATCTGGGATGAATATACGCGGATCAAGGAAACCTATGATATTTTTATCAAAAAAACATGGCTGGATTATGAGTCGCTTATAACACAAGGATACATTCTGCCTGAGGAAAAAAACAAGTTTTTTACATTCCACCATATTGAAAAAAGCCTGGAAGGCTGTCCGGCCATTAAAGAATATCTTTTTAACAGCAGAGCAAAAAAAGGAATGAATCTGGATATGAATTCCCGCGATCTTGAAAGCTTTGCAGGCCAGTTTCCGTTATTTTTAGACTTTTTAAACCGCCGGCTTACCTTAGGATACCGGATTCATATCTGCTGTAGAACCGAGAAGACCCGTGAAACGGTCAAGCAATATCTGGTCGACCAGGAGGTCTTTAATTTTGTTGAGAATGAAGGGCCAGGTATACAGCTTTCTGTCGGCGAAATTTCCGAAGGCTTTGAAATGGAAGATGAAAAAGTTGTCTACATTAATGAGTCTGAGATATTCAAAGAAAAACGCACCTCGCAGAGAAAGAAAAAACACAAGGGAAGAAAGATTGATTCTTTTGCCGAGTTACATGTAGGAGATTATGTTGTTCACGATGTGCATGGTATTGGGATATACCGGGGAATTGAACAGCTGACGATCGACAATGTAACCAAAGACCTGATGGTGATCGAGTATGCCGGAGATGCCAAGCTTTATATTCCAGTAGAGCAGATGGATTCCGTTCAGGTTTATATTGGTACGGGCGGCGATAAAAAGCCAAAGGTTAACCAGATGGGAAATCCCGATTGGCAGAAGGCTAAAAATAAAGCTCAAAAAGCAGTCGAGGATATGGCCGATGAGCTCATCGCTTTGTATGCCAAAAGACGTTCGATGAAGGGGTACGCCTTTAGTCCGGATACTTCCTGGCAAAAAGAGTTTGAGGATGATTTCCCTTATGTTGAAACAGAGGATCAGCTGCGCTGCGTGGAAGAGATCAAGGCGGATATGGAATCGGAAATCCCGATGGACCGCCTTTTATGTGGTGATGTTGGGTATGGAAAGACTGAGGTAGCCTTACGGGCGGCGTTCAAAGCTGTCATGGAAGGAAAACAAGTGGCAATGCTGGTTCCGACAACGATTTTGGCACAGCAGCACTACAATACAGTTTTAGAGAGGTTTCGGAAATATCCTATCAGTGTAGAGGTGATTAGCCGTTTCAGAACCTCTGGACAGCAAAAGAAAATTTTGGGAGATTTGGCGCTTGGCAAGCTGGACATGATTATCGGCACACACCGCCTGTTATCCCAGGATGTTCATTTTAAAGACCTTGGGCTGCTTATTATCGATGAGGAGCAGCGCTTTGGGGTACGGTCTAAAGAAAAAATAAAACAGTTAAAGCAGAATGTTGACGTTTTGACCTTAAGCGCAACTCCGATCCCGCGTACGTTACATATGTCGATGACTGGTGTACGTGATATGAGTGTCATTGAAGAGCCTCCAGAAGGAAGACGGCCGGTTCAAACTTACGTTATGGCTTATAACCCGCTGATTATCCAGGACGCTATCAATCGCGAGCTTGGCCGTGGAGGACAGGTTTATTATGTTCACAACCGTGTTCATGATATCCATGAGGTTGCCATTGACGTGCAAAGCCTTGTACCAGACGCGAGAATTGTTGTGGCGCATGGACGGATGAGCGGCAGTGAGCTGGAGGATATTATGGTTGATTTTTTAAATCATGATTTTGATATTCTGGTGACAACGACCATTGTTGAGTCTGGATTAGATGTTAAAAACGCCAATACCATGATCATAGACGAGGGCGATCATTTCGGCCTTTCACAGCTTTACCAGCTGAGAGGGCGTGTTGGAAGATCGGATGTTCAGGCCTATACTTACGTTACACACAAAAAAGAAATCTTGACTGAAATTGCACAAAAGCGTTTAAAAGCCATTAAAGATTTTACGGCCTTTGGATCGGGATTCAAGGTAGCCATGCGCGATCTTGAAATTCGCGGAGCCGGTAATATTCTGGGGGCAGAGCAGTCGGGGCATTTATTTAAAATAGGTTATGAGTTGTATTGTCGTATTTTGGAAGAAGCCATCAGTAAACGGATGGACGGCGTAGAAGTAGAAACTGAAGAGCCAATTCGTATCAATTTGGACATAGACGGCTATATTCCCGAACGCTATATCAGCAGCGAAGAGCTGAAATATGACATCTATAAAAAACTTACATTTATTAAGACGATTGAGGATTATGATGATTTTGAAGAAGAACTCCTTGACCGATTTGGGGATATACCAAATGGTGTTTATAATCTGATGTCTATTGCTATGATTAAAAACATGGCTTCAACCATCGGAGTCAAAGAGATCAAACAGAAGGGGCAGTTTATTTATCTGACCTTTAGTGAAAAAAAGGAAGTCCTTGTCCCGGATGCAGAAAAAATGCCGGAATTAATACGTAAATATAAAGTGAAATTTAAAGCAGGAAAAGCCAATGAAGCGTGCTGGAGTTTTAACCTGTCATCAGTCAGAGATAAAGATATTTTAAAAGAAATTATTTCATTTTTTGAGGATTTGAAATAATTAAGATGTCATTAAGATAAAATATGTTAAAATATAAAAATCACAATTTTTAAGGAGAGCAAAATGCATAAAAATAAGATCAGGGGAGTCGTATTGGCTTTAGCGGTTACGCTGGGGGTTACAACACTGACAACCGGTTGTTCATTGGTTTCTGTCAATCCAGAAAAGGATAACCAGCAGGTTATAGCAGAGATTGACGGACAGTCAATGACAAAAGAGTCTTTTAACAACTATATGGCTTATTATGACCTGTATTACACGGCTAATGGGAATTCGATGCCAACAGGGTCTAAGCTGACCGAATTCAAGAAAGATTTGCTGGATAGCCTGGTCCAGGTTGGAGCTATGACTGCTCAGGCAAAAAAGGACAATATTACAATTGATGAGGCTGCTGCTGAAAGTCAGGCTCAAACAGCGCTGGACAGTTTAAAAACATCGGCAGGGAATAAATATGACAGTACCTTGTCTAAATATAACACCAATAATGATTCTTTTACACAATTTATGAAAACCTTCATGGTTGATAACAGCTATGCCAGTGAGTGCTATTCCAAGCATATGGATTATCTGAAAGAGCATCCGGAGGAGGAACTGGATCAGGTCGTTGGAAAAATCAACGATGAAGAAATCAAACGCGGAATTTACAATTATTATTACATTAACGAGGAAATAACGTCTTACTATTCTGGCGGGCAGGGACTTCAGACAGACGATGAGAGTGTAAAAGAAACAAATGAATCGATTTTTAATTCAATTGCTCAAAATAAAGCACTGATTAAGTACTGTGAAGATAATAATATTGAAATAAAGCAGGAAGAGATTGACAATGCGCTTCAGACAAAACAGTCCATCCAGAAAATGATGTTTCAGACAGATGATGAGCTGAATCAATATCTTGAAAACTACTTCCTCACAAAGGAAAAATACGACGAATACCAAAAAGAAGATGCCAAAGGAACTGCTGCGGGTCAGGCTATTCAGGCAAAAGTGACAGAAGATATCAAAGTCAATGACACGGATTTGCGGAAATATTATAAAGACCATAAGGATTCTTATGATGAAAGTACCGTTTCAGCAGAGCATATTCTGACAGAGGATGAAGCTCTGGCAAATGAAATTTACGATAAAGCAAAAGATGTAAAGACAAAAGAAGATTTTGAAAAAATTATGAATGAATACAAATCCAATGAAAAAGTGAAAGAAGCAACGGATTTGGGTGCTTTCAATAAAGAAAAGATGGTTAGCGAATTCTCAGACGCAGCCTTTGGAATGGATAAAAACAGTGTCAGCAAACCTGTAAAAACAGAGTATGGCTACCACATTATCTATGTTTATGATAAAAATGATGCCGGAGAAGCCAGCTTTGAGGACAAAAAGGATGAAATAACCAAGGCTGTAAAAGAGGAAAAGGGCACAGAGGATTATAACAAGCTAAAAGAAGATTTGCTAAAGAAAGAGAAAATTGATATCTATGATATTAAAACAACGCTCGAAAGCTACATGGATCAACTGAAATCTGAATTGAATATTCAGGTTTATGAAAAGAAAGTCCAATAGTTATAATAAGTCAAAGGCTTGCTGCAAAGCAGGCCTTTTAAATTTGCGTATCTACTGCAAAAAAGTTATAATGATACTTATTTCGTTGAAAGAGGTTTTCAAGTGAGTAAAAAAGCGAGCAGTTATCTAAAAGGAGCGACAATTCTGGCAGTGGCCGGGATTCTTTCACGCCTTCTTGGATTGTTCTACAAGGTGCCGGTATACAACCTTGTCGGAAGCTATGGTAATGGCATATACAGCAATGTCACAAATGTTTATAATTTGTTGCTGATGGTTTCAACGGTGGGACTGCCAGTGGCAATTTCCAAGATGATCTCTGAAAATATCGCAGTCAAGGATTATCTGGCGGCTCATAATGTGTTTAAAGTATCGTTTTGGACACTGCTGATTATGGGCGGACTATCCACTGTGTTTCTTTTTCTGGGTGCAGACTGGCTGATTACCGTTGCAAACTGGCCGGGAGAAAGCTTTCCAGCCATTATGGCCATTGCGATGGCGCCGCTTATTATAGCGGTATGCTCGTCCTTTAGAGGCTTTTTTCAGGGCTTTCAGATTATGAATCCCACGGCAATTTCGCAGATCATTGAGCAGATCGTTCGTGTGGGATTGGGTGTTTTTTTGTGCTGGTATTTTGTATCCAGTGGGATGGGCGTCGGAATGGGCGTCGGCGGGGCTGTTTTTGGAGCGACCGCAGGCGGTCTGTTTGCGATGTTATTTCTCTGGTTTTTATACTGGGCTTTTACTGCAGCCAATAAAAAGACTTTAAAACAAACAAGCCGTCAGGTACCTTTGACAAGCAAACAGATATTCAAGCGTCTTGTTATCATTGCAATCCCGGTTACTCTGACTTCTGCCATCGTTTCACTATTTTCGATGATTGACTCGATGATCTATATTCCGAGGTTGGCGCTGGCAGGGGTTGACGCTCATACAGCAACAACCATGATCGGTGATTTTGCCAATGCCGATACGCTAATCAATATTCCACTCGTTATCAGCGGGACCCTCGCAGTTGCTATGATACCGGCGATTTCAGAGTCTTTTGCGCTTCGGGATAAAAGGGCAATGGGGCATAAAATTGATGTGGCTATCCGGTTAGTGATCATGGTGGCTTTGCCATGTTGTATTGGTCTTTCAGTACTTTCACAGGGAATTTTTGACATTCTTTTTCAAGGTTCGCCCTATGGACCGGAAATTTTAAAATATTATGCTTACGCGACCATTTTTATGATGCTCTCTAATACCTTTCAGAGTATCCTTCAGGCCATTGACCGTTTTAGAGTGCCATTGATTAATCTTGCCATAGCCATTGTTATCCGCTTTGTAACAGGGTGGATATGTCTGGCAGTGCCGGCTTTTAACATTTATGGGATTGTTATCAGCAGCATGATTACATTTGTTTATTTAACCATATCCAATTATATTTGCGCCAAACGCTTTACAGGATTTCAGATGGATGCAAAGCAAACACTTTTCAAGCCTCTGATTTCGGCGATTGTGATGGGGCTTGCCACCTGGGGTGTTTATGCAGTGGTCAGTATGTTCGCCGGGAATTTTATCGCAGTGGCGACAGCGGTGGTGGTCGCTGTTGCTGTGTATTTTTTCCTGATGATTTTGATTGGTGGAATTACGGAAGAAGAGCTGGCTATTCTGCCAGCACAGAAATTTATTGAACCGGTTTACAGGAAAATAAGAGGAATTTTATATCGCTAGGATAGAGGAGAAATCATGTCACAAATTAGTATTGTTGGTTTAGGACCAGGTTCCTTTGGTCAGCTGACTGTGGAAACTCTGGAGTTACTCCATAATGAAAATAAAAATTATTTCAGAACGGCTATCCACCCAGTGGTCAAAGATCTGGAAAAACGTGGAATAGTATACTGTAGCTTTGATGGATTGTATGAGGATAGCGGCTGCTTTGAAGATGTCTATGAAAGCATTGCGGAACAGCTTGTTCAAAAAGCAGAGGCTGGTGAGTCGCTGATCTACGCAGTTCCCGGAAATCCATTGTTCGGAGAACAAAGCGTCATTAATTTAATGCGTAAGTGTCTGGAAAAAAATATAAGCTATCAGATTTATTCGGGAGTAAGTTTTGTTGATATTTCGATGATGGCATTGGAAGAAGATCCGGTTAATGGGCTGAAAATTATTGATGCTTTTGAAATGAAAGAACAAATTCCGGATAAGACCATGGGCAATTTGATTACTCAGGTTTTTAACCGCCATATGGCCTCAGAGGTTAAGCTTTCCCTGCTCGATTATTATCCAGACGATTATCCAGTCGTTTTACTCATAAATGCGGGGATTCCAGGACAGGAGCTCATTAAAGAGGTACCTTTGTGCGAGGTGGACTGGGTTGAGGAAATCAACCATCTGACTACGCTCTACATCCCGCCGGATAAAAATGATTTAAGAAGCTACCAAAAGTTACTTGAAATTATGGAAATCCTCAGAAGCCCGGAAGGCTGCCCATGGGACAGAAAACAAACACATGAGAGCCTCAAAGCATATCTATTGGAAGAAACCTACGAGGTAATGGACGCCATTGAAACAGAGGATACAGAGAATCTCATTGAGGAACTGGGAGACTTGCTTTTTCAGATTGTGTTTCACGCCCAGCTGGGCAGAGAAGAAGGACTTTTTACAATCAACGATGTTCTGGAGGAAATCAACCAAAAAATGGTGCGCCGTCATCCCCATGTTTTTATGGCGCCTGAGGAGATTTCAACCGAAAAGGTTCTCACCAATTGGGATGAGATTAAAAAAACAGAAAAGCAGACACAAACCATCTCAGATGAAATGGAACGTATTCCCAAAGCGTTCACTGCCTTGATGGAGGCCTGTAAAGTTCAATCCAAAGCATCTAAGGCAGGGTTTGATTGGGAAGATCCTCTGGACGCGTTGGAAAAAGTTGCTGAGGAAGAACAGGAAGTAAAAGCAGAGATTTTAAGTGAATGTCCGGATAAATTGGAAGAAGAACTGGGGGATCTGCTGTTTGCAGTTGTCAATGTTGTTCGTCTGGCGAAAATTCAGCCGGAAATTGCATTGCGCAAAGCGACTCAAAAGTTTATTATGCGTTTTAAAGAAATGGAAAAAATTACCCTAAATGAACAAAAAAGTATGCTTGATTACGATCTTGATGGCCTTGAACAGCTATGGCAACTGGTGAAATCCTTAAAAAACTAAGGTTTTTAGCTAAAAATACAGAAAATGCTTGTATTTTTTAGCGAAACGTGATTATAATAATAATCATAAAAATTAAAACATAAAGATCACACTTTACGGAGGGATAAGAATGAACAAATCAGAATTAATTGCCGCTATGGCAGAAAAATCGGGATTATCTAAAAAGGACTCTGAAAAAGCTTTAGGTGCTTTTATGGATACCGTTGTTGACGCCTTAAAGGACGGCGACAAAGTTGCTCTGGTAGGTTTCGGTACTTTTGATGTTCGTGAAAGAGCTGCTAGAACCGGTTTAAATCCAAGAACCAAAGAACCAATTGAAATTGCTGCTTCAAAAGCTCCAGCATTTAAAGCAGGAAAGGCATTTAAAGACGAATTAAACAAATAATCAAAGGGAGGGCCGGAGCAATATTGCTCCGGCCCTTTTGATTTTCAGAAAGGAAAACCAATGCGAGTTGACAAATTTTTAAAAAATGCCCGTTTAATTAAACGACGTACCGTGGGAAAAGCAGCATGTGATGGAGGGCGGATTACGATCAATGGAAAAGAGGCGAAGCCTGGAAGCCGTCTGAAGGTTGGTGATATTCTTACGATAGCATACGGCGACGGTGAACAAAAAATCGAGGTTTTGGAGTTGTTAGAACATGCGCCCAAGGATAAAGCAACAGAGATGTACAAGGAGCTCTAGATTAAGATTTGACTGTGTTTTATAGTTTATAATAGCTGAATGAAAGGGATTATGTTACAATAAATAAAAAACAGGTGGTGAAAAAACAGTGGCGGAAAAGAAAAAAAACGCCCTTCGCAGACGCTTTAAGCCTAAAATGGGGACAATTATTGTGACATTGGTTCTTTTGATCTTTGTCGGTACGCTGTTTGGAACCAATGCCATGAAAATTCATCAGCTTAACGCTCAAAAGGCAGATATACAATCCAAGCTGGACGAGGCGGAAAAGAAAAGCAAACAGCTGGATGAAGATATAAAGCAAATTGGAACAAAAAATTATATAGAACTCATTGCACGAAAATATTTGGGACTTTATTATCCAGATGAAAAGATTGTAGTGCCTGTAGAGGGCAAAGATAATAACGGACAGAATAATAGCGAGCAGCCGGCAGAACAGCCGACACCAACAACTGACGATAGCAGTCAGGATAATTCCAATAGCGATGAGCAGCAAAGTGAGGAAAACGAATGAGTGAATCAAGTGTACCTAAACAACCTAAAATCAATCGAGCTGTGATTGATATCGGAACAAATTCAACGAGGATGCTGATATTTAGAAGAGATAAAAAAGGGCAGCTCTTTCGTGTCAATAAGTCAGTCCGATATACTCGGATGGGTCAGGGTGTTAATAAGACAAAACGCCTTCACTCAGATGCGATCAAACGAAATATTGAGGCTTTGGAAGAGTACAAGAGCATCGCTGAAGATTATGAAGTTAAGGAAATGTTTATTTTTGGTACAAGTGCGCTCCGGGATGCTGAAAATTCTTCGGAATTTATTGATATGGCCGAACAAAAACTTGGAATGAAGGTAGAGATTATTTCTGGTGAAAAAGAGGCGGAATATGGCTTTATCGGCGTATCACAATGTTTTGATGAGGGGCTGCTTATTTTTGACATTGGCGGTGGAAGCACTGAACTGATATACGGAAAAGGCCGAGATCTCATAAAAATGAAAAGTCTGGATATTGGGAGCGTCCGTTCCACTGAAGCTTTTATTGAAAATGATCCCCCTGAAGCGGAAGAACTGAATCAATTAAATCAAAATGCTGCTGAAGCGCTTGAAAAAGCACTCGCTGATTATGAATCCTATAAGCCTTATAAACTGATTGGTATTGGAGGAACAGCGACAACGGTATCCACAATCAAGCAGAAGTTGAAAATTTATGATAGCGAACAGGTGCATCAGAGCATTGTCGCTAAAGCAGAGCTTGAATCAATTATCCAGAACCTTTCGTCAAAAACAATTGATGAGCGCCGTCAGATCGTTGGGCTGGAAGCAAAGCGGGCAGACATCATCATCGCGGGTACCAGCATTCTCGATAATATTTTGAAGGTTACCGGAAAAGATTCGTTTGTTGTCTGTGACTATGATAATCTGGAAGGAGCGGCATACAGCCGTTTTTTCGCAGATGAAAAATAAACGAAAAAAAAATTAAAAAAGTGTTGACATTAAGTTTCTCAGGCTGTATAATAACACTTGTCCTCAGAAATGAGGCAGCCACACTGAGTGCCGGAGTGGCGGAACTGGCAGACGCACAGGACTTAAAATCCTGCGATCCTTTTCGATCGTATCGGTTCGATTCCGATCTCCGGCACCATCATTTGTAAGACGCGGATGCGTCTATTATATTGTCGCGGGGTGGAGCAGCTTGGTAGCTCGTCGGGCTCATAACCCGGAGGTCGTAGGTTCAAATCCTGCCCCCGCAACCAAATTTTTAAATTATGGCGGCGTAGCTCAGTTGGCTAGAGCATACGGTTCATACCCGTAGTGTCAGCGGTTCGACTCCGTTCGCCGCTACCATTAATTTAATAACAAGATGTTAGAATTAGTTCCGGCCCCTTGGTCAAGCGGTTAAGACACCGCCCTTTCACGGCGGTTACGGGGGTTCGAATCCCCCAGGGGTCACCATTTTGTTTTAAAAAGTTAATATCTTAATTTTGTACGTGGTCGCTTAGCTCAGCTGGGAGAGCACCTGCCTTACAAGCAGGGGGTCATAGGTTCGAGCCCTATAGCGACCACCATTTTTTTATTCAGAATTAACTGAACTTTGAGATGAGCGTTAAAATGTCATGGAAGAAAAGCTTTTACAATACATTTCTTATAACGGACTGATAATGGCCGGCGATCGCATTCTAATCGGAGTATCCGGTGGAGCTGATTCGCTGGCCTTGTTGTATTTTTTGAAAAAGTATCAAGGGGTTTTGAACATTGAAATTGCAGCCGCACATTTGAACCATGAGATCAGAGGGAAGGCGGCAGAAGAGGACCATGCTTTTGTAAAAGAATTCTGCTTTAAACAGTCTGTTTTGCTTTATGATAAATCTGTAGATGTTATTCGGCTGGCAAAAAAGAATAAAATTTCGCTTGAAGAGGCTGGAAGAGAGGCAAGATATGCTTTTTTTAAAGAACTTCAAAGCTCGGAAGCGTATAATAAACTGGCTTTAGGACATCATCTTAACGATCAGGCAGAAACAGTTTTAATGCGTCTGATTCGAGGTACCGGTGTAAAAGGAGCGGCAGGAATGCTTTCTGAAACCAAGGGGGAAAGCGATATAATCCGTCCTTTACTGTGTGTGGATAAAAAGACGGTTATTTCTTATTGCAAAAAAAATGGTCTGCGTTATCGGACCGATGATACTAATTTTGAAACCGATGTTACCCGAAATAAGCTGAGATTGGAAATTATTCCAATGCTCAAGGCGATCAATCCAAAGGTTGAAGAGCATTTATCTGAATTTGCGATGCTTGCACATGAGCATGAGCAGTTTTTGCAAAATTCTATTGCTGAGTTGAGTACAAATATGATTACAAAAAAAAGTAATCGGGTATATCTTAATTTAGAAATGTGGCGGTTACAGTTCCCGCTTCTTCAGAAGGAACTTCTTCGTCAGATGGTTTTGCAGCTTAAGGGTAGTTTAAAAGAAATAGAGTACAATCATATCCTATGCGTTAAACAGCAGCTTTTATCTGAAAAGACTGTCTGGGAGCTTCATTTACCGCATGGTATGCAGGCTGTCAGGCGATATGATCTTTTTTGGATAGAAGAAAAAAAGACTGTTGTACCAGAAATTGGCTGCTATGAATTGCTGCCGGATAAAGCGTATTATTTTGCAAAAGAAGGTTTGTGGATCAAATTGACAGTGATTCCCGATGGTTCTATAAAAAAATCAAAAGAATTAAAAAATCATAGTGAAAAATATTTTGATTATGGTAAAATAAGAGGAAAGCTTTATTTGAGAAATCGTCGTCCTGGTGATTTTTTTAGTCCTGTCGGCATAACAGGCAAAAAAAAGATAAAAGATTATTTCATTGATCGGAAGGTTGAGCGTGAAAAGCGTGATGCAGTTCCGCTGTTAGCGGTGGGGTCAGAAGTGATCTGGATTTTGGGATATGCGATAAACCGGGAGTATCAGGTAAGTCCTGAGACAAAAAGCATTCTTAAAGTTCAATACCAAATAATAGGAGAGAAGTTTGGCGTTTGATTTTGAAAAAATCTTGATAGAAAAGCATACAATAGAGAAAAGAGTAGCTGAGCTTGGAAAAAAGATTTCATCCGATTATGCAGACGAAGAGCTTATGGCAATCTGTATTTTAAAAGGAAGTATCTTATTTTTTGCTGATTTGATAAGATGCTTGAGTATTCCGGTCAAAATTGACTTTATTAAGGCATCCAGCTATGGAACGCGTACCAGCACTTCAGGAAAAGTGAAGGTTGATGATCTTTTATCGGAAAAGATAAAGGGCCGGAGTGTGATTCTGGTAGAAGACATTGTGGACAGCGGTTTTACCATAAAACGTATCTTGGATTTCTTTATGGAACAAGGTGTTTCCGATGTCAGAGTCTGTACCCTGCTTGACAAACCAGATCGCCGGGTGGCGGATGTGGAACCTGATTACTCAGGCTTTACCATTCCGGATGAATTTGTTGTCGGATATGGAATGGACTTTGATCAAAGGTATCGAAACTTGCCGTACATTGCTGTTTTAAAAGAAACAGAAAAATAATATTTGAAATTAGAAACTATTCAATGACTTATTTTATATGAAAGGAGTGATAGAATTTGAATAAATATCTAAAAATGATAGGGTTTTATTTAGTGATTTTGTTGATTATTATCGTCGCAGTTACTTTTTTAAATCCAATGCAGTCTGATGTTAAAACTTTAACATATAGTGAACTGTTGAGTAATTTGGACCAAAAACAGGTTTCTGAAATAGAGATTAATCAGTCTTCCGTAAAAGGGAAGCTTGCGAATGGTGACAGCTTTGAAGCCATTGTGCCTCAATATCTTATTGATGAACAAATCAGCGACTACATTACAGGAAACCCGGATCAGAACATTGAAAAGAATCCGAATATGAATGTTACGGTTGCAAAACCACAGGATTCCTGGTGGATCTCTTTGATTCCTTCAGCGGTTATTATTATCCTGATGGTTGTTTTCTTTATGATGTTTGCAAACCAGTCTGGCGGAGGCGGAGGAAAGGTTATGTCCTTCGGTAAAAGTAAGGCAAGAATGCATACCGACGCAGATAAGAAGGTTACCTTTGCAAATGTAGCTGGCGCAGATGAAGAAAAAGAAGAACTGGAGGAAATCGTTGATTTCTTAAAGTCGCCTGAGCGTTATAATAAGCTTGGAGCACGTATTCCTAAGGGGGTTCTTTTAGTGGGCCCTCCGGGAACAGGGAAGACTTTGCTTGCGCGTGCCGTTGCAGGTGAAGCGGGTGTTCCGTTCTATATCATTTCCGGTTCAGATTTTGTTGAAATGTTTGTAGGGGTTGGTGCCTCGCGAGTAAGAGATCTGTTTGAGACAGCAAAGAAAAGTGCACCCTGTATTATCTTTATTGATGAAATTGACGCAGTTGGCCGTCATAGAGGTGCAGGTCTCGGCGGTGGACACGACGAGCGTGAACAGACGCTTAACCAGTTACTGGTTGAAATGGATGGTTTTGGCGTTAATGAAGGAATTATTGTTATTGCCGCGACAAACCGTCCGGATATTCTTGACCCGGCTTTGCTGCGTCCAGGACGTTTTGACCGCCAGGTATTGGTCGGTGTGCCGGATGTTAAAGGCCGTGAAGAAATTCTCAAGGTTCATCAGAAGGATAAACCATTGGATTCTTCTGTCGATTTAGGCGTAATTGCCAAGGGAACACCAGGATTTACAGGTGCAGACCTTGAAAACTTAATGAATGAAGCAGCCTTACTGACTGCCCGTAAAAAGGCAAAGGTTATTACGATGGCAGAGCTTGAAGAAGCGATTAAACGCGTTATTGCCGGTCCTGAAAAGAAGAGCAAGGTAGTAGTTGAGTCAGACCAGAAAATTACAGCTTACCATGAAGCTGGACACGCAATTGTTATGGAATATCTCCATAACGGCGAAGAAGTCCATGAAATTTCCATTATTCCGCGCGGTATGGCTGCGGGATATACGATTTCGCTTCCAAGTGATGACAGCCAGCATATGAGTAAAGGGAAATTGATGGATAAAATTGCAGGTCTGCTTGGCGGACGTGCAGCTGAAAAAGTCGCCCTTGATGATATTTGCACAGGTGCCTCTAACGATATCGAACGTGCTACCAGCATTGCCAGAAAGATGGTTACAGAATGGGGTATGAGTGAACATCTTGGCCCAATGACCTTTGGTCATGATGATGGCGGCGAGGTGTTTTTAGGAAGGGATCTTGGACGTTCACGTAATTACAGTGAAGAGGTTGCAGCAGTTATTGATAAGGAAATCAGAAATATTGTCGAGACAGCCTTTGAGAGAGCCTGCTTGATTTTAACCGAGAAAAAGGATAAGCTGGTTGAGATTTCAGAGCATCTTCTGGAAGTTAACACCATTACCGGTGAAGAATTCAGAGCGATGTACAGCCGTTTGCCTTTGGATGATGGCAAACCTTTGGATGAAGGTAATATCGGCGATCCGGTTCCGGAAGTTTAAAAAGTAAATAAACAAAAAAGCCGTTAGCAATAACGGCTTTTTTCGCTAATAAACGACCAATAAAAGAAGGGAAAAATTAAGATGCAAGAACTTAAAGTTGGTATGGAGCTTAAAAAAGATTATATGGTAACCCGTACTGAAACGGCTCAGACAATGGGAAGCGGAGGACTTGAGGTCCTGGCAACTCCTATTTTAGTGGCATGGGCCGAGAATGCGGCCTATGAGATGGCCGAACTGTGCCTGCCCGACGAGCAGACAACCGTTGGGGTTAATATTAATTTAAATCACATTGCTGCCACACCGGTAGGAATGAAGGTGCGCATAAAGGTAGTGCTTACCAATATTGAAAGCAGACGTTTGGACTTTACAGTAGAAGCCTGGGATACCGTTCAAAAAATTGGTGAAGGAACACACCAGCGCTTTGTTGTTCAGAAGATGAAGTTTATGGGGAAGGTTCTCCAGAAAAAAAATCCTAAGTAGACAGAGGTAGAATAGCGCATGATTTTAGTCATTGATGTAGGAAACACAAATACAGAAATCGGGGTCTTTAAAGACGACGAAATCCTCTGCTCCTGGCGATTCGTTTCAAAAACGCCCAGGACCTCTGATGAATATGCAGTGATGTTTCAGGGGTTTTTTGAAAATGATCATCTGGATTATCATGAAGTTGAGAGTGTGATAGCAGCTTCTGTAGTCCCGAATATTATGTATTCTTTGAATAATGGAGTAAAAAAATTATTTGGTGTTGAGCCTTTGGTAGTGGGCCCTGGAATAAGAACAGGGATGCCGATCCAGACCAGTGATCCGGCAGAAGTAGGTGCAGACAGGATTATCGATGCTGTAGCAGCATATAATCTTTATGGTGGACCGGTCATTGTTCTGGATTTTGGAACAGCGACCACATATGATTATGTGGATAAAAATGGTGCGTTTGTGGCCAAGGTCACTTCACCTGGAATACAGATTTCAGCGGAGGCACTTTTCAGGAATGCCGCCCAGCTTCCCAATATCGCGATTGAAAAACCCGTTTCGATATTGGGAAAGGACACCGTTACCAGTATGCAGGCTGGTTTGGTTTATGGTTATATTGGCCAGGTCGAGTATATTGTCTCAAGAATGATCGAAGAAATAGGTATAAAAGGGGTCAAGGTGGTTGCAACAGGGGGCTATGGAAGAATGTTTCATGAAGAGACAAGAGCCATCGATATTTTTGATCCCCAGCTTTCACTAAAAGGCCTTAAGATCATTCATGATAAAAACATAAAGACATCCAGAGGAAGATAGATGTTTAAAATAGGAAATATAGAGATAGAAAATCGTATATTTCTAGCACCGATGGCAGGTTATACTAACCTGCCATTTCGTTTGATTGCTAAGAAATATGGGGCAGGGGCTGTTTTCAGTGAAATGATCAGCGGTAAAGGGCTTTATTATAAAGATAAAAAGACCGCTGAATTAATGCTTACTTGTGATGAGGAAGCGCCAGCAGGAATTCAGCTATTTGGGTCAGAGCCTGAAATATTAAGTGAAGTTATAGAAAAATATGTTAATTCCACTGCGTTTGCTTTTTTAGATTTTAACGCGGGGTGTCCTGCGCCTAAAATTGTTAAAAATGGCGAAGGATCAGCGTTAATGCGAACCCCAAAACGTCTGGGAGAGGTGGTCCGGGCGATAAAAAAAGCAAGTGAAAAACCTGTTATTATTAAAACACGTATCGGCTGGGATTCTGAAAATGTGAATGTAAGAGAAGTGGCTGAAGTTATTGAGGAGGCAGGAGCCGATGCTCATACCATCCACGGTAGAACGCGCGAAGCTTTTTATTCAGGAAAAGCTGACTGGAAAGTTATCGAGGAAGTTAAAAAAAACAGCAGAATCCCAATCATTTTGAATGGCGATATAGACTGTGGTAAAAAGGCTGTCCAGGCCTTTGAAACCACTGGCTGTGATGCTGTGATGATTGGCCGGGCCTCGGTCGGTAATCCTTTTATTTTTCGCGAGATCAATCATCTGCTTTCTACAGGTGAAACAGTGCCGATGCCCTCCCCGGAAGAACGGATCCAGACTGCCATTGAGCACGTTGAACTGGTTGGTATGATGAAGCGTCCAGAAGCGGCTATCAAGGAAATGCGAAAGCATTTGGCAGCTTATACTAAGGGGCTGAAAAACGCGACTAATTTGAGAAATGAAGTTTTTAAGGTATGTACAAAAGAAGATGTCCTGACACTTTTAAACCAATATATGGAAGAAAATTATGGTTGATGATCTTTTAAAAGAAGAAAATTTGAGAATTATCCCTTTTCGTGAAAAGAAGATGTATATTGTAGATAACCACCAATATGCTTTGCTGGTATGGGCCAGAGAAGCTCTAAAACGCGGAATTCCAGGAATGTTAGTCAGTATTGATTACCATCCTGACACCAATCCGCCTTTTTGGCTGCACGCATACCAAAAGGCGATGGCTATTGATCCGGAAAGGGAAGAAAAGCTAGTTTCTTTATTTCAGAAAAAAGTTTTGGGTGCAGTTAATCCTTTGGATTTAGAGACTCTGGCTGAAAAGATGCCTTTAATGCGAAATGATGAGCATATTAATACGGCTATGGAACTGGGGTATCTTATCGACTATCATATGATCAATTGCATGGAAAAGCATTGTTACGCTACAGGAAAGCATTACCTGGTGCCAGAAGAAAACTTTGGGATATTAAAGGATGAAATGTTTTGTGCAGCAGAATTTGATTTGTCGATCTTCAATAATCATGAACCGTTGTTTTCAATTTTGGATATTGACCTTGATTATTTTATGAAGCGTGAGAATTTTGTTCCTGCCCCCAATGAAATGACTATTTTTAGAGCGCTGCTAAAGAAAGCGGATGTTATTACCTGCGCCCGGTCTGTTACGTATTTTGAACATTTGAAAATGGATAACTTTACCATTGACGCGTGTGAGGATGCGCTGATAGCAATGATAAAAGAATTCATAGAATAAAATGGAAAACGCTTAAATATTAAATTCCTTTTGTTTTTTCAGACAGATTAAACCAAATGTGCTAAAATAGAGAAAAAGTTCTGAAGGAGCGTTTGTATATAGAATGAAAAATCTTTATGAAGAAGAATGGTTCAGCAGACTGTATGCTGTTATCTGCGTATTGATTCTGCTGGTCGGTTTTGGTATACGAAATCTTTTAGTATTAATGCTTCCATTTATTTTAGCTGGAGGGTATTTCTTTTTTATATTTAAAAAAGAGGATGAAAACCGATTTTTGTTTCGTATGCTGATTCTTATGGCAGTTTTTCCGTTTGTTTTGGCATTTGTGTTTATTCTCTTTGGTGACATGAGAAATGCCTGGTTTAATGCATATAATATCAACCAATGGGTTATGATCTTTACCGGACTCTTAATTTATGGCGGAACATTGACCTTATCGTTCAGTGCATTTTATGTCAGTAGAGGATATGACACTGGAAAAAAGAAGGAAAAAGAACCGATTGATGTTGCGAAGCTATCTTTTATTACACTGTACCCCAAAAATGGCAAAAAGGTTGAGAGTCTTCCGATGCCGGGAGATTTAGAGCATCATAAACAGCTGGTAATCCCAATTAATAAAAAAACAGATTGGGTAAAGATTCCATGCCATCTTAAAAATGAAAGTGATTTGCCTGTTATCAGCATTGGTCTGGAAGCTTTAAACGAAGAGATAAAGGGAACAAAAAGTATGGATCATGCATTGCTCATACCGCCGCATAATACAATTGGAATTGACCTGTATATTCCACTGACATCGGCAAAGGACGTTGATATTAAATGCAGCTTTAAAAATGTGCTGGGAGAAAAAACAGCAGGCTTTTTACATTTAGATAAGACAGGTGATGTCTATCATGGAATTTATAATTTGAGAATTGTAGAAGCTTAAGTGAAGCACCTCATTTGGGGTGCTTTTATTGTTCTAAAGTCATTGCGCTTTGAAGAAAATGCAAGTATAATGGAATTAATATAGTTACAAGGAGAAAACTGATGAAGTTTATTAAAGAGCAGTATCTTCAGATCGGGAAATTTTTGAAATCAAAAATCCTTTGGATTTTTATTATTTTGTCACTGGTATTTGTGGGGGTCAGCGTCCTGCTTTATTTTGTGCTGCTGGGACATCAGGAAACAGTTGTAGCTTTGTTTAAGGGATTTACAGAAGCCATTTTAAGTAAGGATATATTAAGCGCAGATGGCAGTATAGCATCTGGTAGTCTGTTTTTTAATAATCTCCAGGCTACAACCATATCAATACTGCTGGGTTTTATGCCTTTCCTATTCCTTCCGGTATGGGTTATACTTATTAACGCGGGTTCATTGTCTGTTGTCTTTGCAATGGTGAAAATGACGGGAGCTGCCTCAGTTGGAAAAATGATTGTGTTTGGAATTCTACCCCATGGTATTTTTGAGCTGACTGCGCTGTTCTTGGGAATTTCTTTGGGGTTCTATATTTGTAAAACACTGTGTATTATCGTTTGTAAATCCAATTCAGGTATCCAGCTCAAGGAAGAGCTTATTAATGTGCTGAGAACCTATTTGCTGATCATTGTTCCGCTGTTAATTATTGCAGCATTGATCGAGAGCTACCTTACACCTCTGTTAATAAATTTTGCCATATAAAAAATAAAAGCAGAGTCTATTTCAATGTGATATGATGGACTCTGCTTTAAAATTTTTTCAGATAAAATTTGAATTATACCAGGTTTAATGCTTTCAACAGCAGCTGAGGAAACATTTAAAACACTTAGTTTTTTTAGCATGCTGTATCATAATTTTTCCGTTTGTTGAAGTATATCTTTTCATGAAAATTATTATAAAATAAAAATAGTAATTAAAATGTATAAAGGGTGTGTTTTTTTATTTTAGCGAAGATTGAGATCATGATGATGCTATGAGTATGTTTTTAGGAAAATGATAACGTGTAATGAAAAAAGATAATTGTAAAAGGGCGTTTTATGCATGAAATAAGAATAAGTTTATAAAAAAATGAAATTTGCACTTTTTACATATATCTTTTTTTTAGAATACGGTGTAAAATATAAAATGTATAGGATTTATTCTCTTATAAGTCCCCTCTCTCCACCATCAATGGTCTCCCAATGTATTGATGGTGGTATTTTTTTAAGAAATTTTAAAAAAATTTGAAAATATCTTGACAGAAAATGTTATAGGGTGTATATTATAGCCAACAAGTAATTTGCATACAAAGTATTTCTGTAAGGAAACGTCGAAAGACGATTTTTTATAGCTTATATAATTTGCGTGCTATCTATTTTCACACAAAGTATGTACATCCAAGATTTTTACATAAAATAGATTATTTTTAGGGGGTTCTAAAATGAACAATTTATTATTTAATGTGGAAAATGAAGTTGGTGTGATTACAATTAATCGTCCAAAAGCGCTCAATGCTCTGAATAGCGAAACACTTTCAGAATTAAAGCAACTTGTGAGTGAAATCGAAAAACGTAAAGACATTAAGGTTGTAATCGTAACCGGGTCTGGCGAGAAAGCTTTTGTTGCAGGTGCAGATATTGCAGAAATGGTGAATGGCACTCCGGTAGAAGGACGGCAAATGTGTCTGCTGGCTCATGAAGCGTTTGCTAAGCTTGAAAATATCCCGCAGGTAACCATCGCAGCGGTTAACGGCTATGCTTTAGGGGGCGGTTGTGAGCTGTCTATGGCCTGCGATATTCGTATTGCAGCTGATAATGCGAAGTTTGCTCAGCCTGAGGTAAATCTTGGTATCATTCCTGGCTTTGGAGGAACTCAACGTTTACCGAGACTTGTAGGAAAAGGGAGAGCGAAAGAACTGATTTTTACAACTGATCAAATTGATGCACAGGAAGCGTACCGGATTGGGTTAGCAAACAAAGTCGTTCCAAAGGATGAACTAATGAGCACCTGCTTGAAAATGGCAGAAAAAATTATCAGTAAAGCAAGCTATGCGGTGACACTGGCAAAATCTGCTATCAATACCGGCATGGATGTTGACTTGGCTTCAGGTTGCAGATTTGAATCAGATCTTTTTGGTCTGGCGTTTTCTACAAATGACAAAAAAGAGGGTATGAGTGCGTTCCTGGAAAAAAGAAAAGCAGATTTGAAGGATTTTTAGGGTGATGAGATGAAACATATACCTGTTTTAAAACCCAAACAAGCAGCAGATCTGGTTCAAAATAATCAAACTATCGTCACAGGAGGTTTTGTTGGGAGCTGCTGTCCTGAAACGCTGACAAGAGCATTGGAAAAGCGCTTTCTGGAAACAGGGGAACCTAAGAACCTTACATTGATTTACGCAGCGGCCCAGGGAAACCGGGATGGCAGCGGGGCTGACCACTTTGCCCATGAGGGCATGGTAAAACGTGTTATCGGCGGTCATTGGAATATGGTTCCTCAGCTTGGAACCATGGTAATTGATAATAAAATTGAAGGCTACAATCTGCCACAGGGAACCATTTCTCAGCTTTTCAGAGATATTGCGGGGAACCGTGTCGGAACAATTACACATGTTGGTTTAAACACCTTTGTTGACCCCAGAAATCAGGGTGGAAAATTAAATGAGATCACTAAAGATGACATTGTCGAGCTGATTGACATCAATGGACAGGAAAAATTACTTTACAAAGCCTTTCCAGTCAATGTTGCTTTTTTAAGGGGAAGCTATGCTGACGAATATGGCAATGTTACAGTCGAAAATGAGGTCGCTTCTCTTGAGGCAACCTCCATCGCTCAGGCAGCTAAAAACAGCGGTGGAAAAGTAGTGGTACAGGTCGAAAAAATTGTAAAGGGTGGTACCCTTGATCCCAGATTGGTGAAAATCCCCCGGATTTATGTTGATGCAGTCGTGGTTGCAGAAGAAGGAGACCACCAGCAGTGTTTTGGACATCCTTTTGACGCCTCACTGACAGGTGCAACACAGTCACCGCTTGGTGATACAAAAGCAGACTGTATGTGTACAAAAAAGATTATTGGAAGACGGGCCGCCCTTGAACTTATGGAGGACAGTGTCGTCAATCTTGGAATTGGTATACCTGAGTATATTTCTCGTGTTGCAAATGAAGAAGGAATTGGCGATTATATGACGTTGACTGTTGAAGCCGGTCCGATTGGCGGTGTGCCCCAAGGGGGATCACAGTTTGGAGCAGCGCTCAATCCAGAGTGCATTCTGGATCAGGCTTATCAGTTTGATTTTTATGACGGTGGTGGAGTCGACCTGGCATTTTTGGGACTGGCCCAGGCAGATGAAAAAGGGAATATTAACGTTTCCAAATTTGGTCCAAGAATTGCAGGTTGTGGTGGATTTATCAATATCACACAAAACGCAAAGAAGGTTTACTTCTGTGGTACGTTTACCGCTGGAGGGCTAAAGACCGAGATTAAAGACGGGAAAATCAAAATTATCCAGGAAGGTAAATCTAAGAAATTCATAACCGAGGTAGAACAGATTACCTTCAGTGGAGATTACGCTAATAAAACCGGTCAGCCGGTTATGTATATTACTGAACGCGCTGTTTTTGAACTGAGAAAAGACGGCGTATATCTCATTGAAATCGCCCCGGGAATTGATTTGCAGAAAGATGTTCTCGATCAAATGGATTTTGCACCTAAAATGGATGGAGAGCCGGCGCTCATGGACTGGCGGATTTTCCGGGACGAGTTGATGGGAATAAAAGGCAATTAAAAAGTTTTTAAATATTAAAAGATATATAAAGGAGTTTTTTAAAATGGATTTTCAGTTAGATGATAAAAGATTGGCATTGCAGAAGGCAGTACAGGAATTTGCGGAAAAAGAATTATTGCCAGGTGTCCGGGAAAGAGACGAGACAAGCACTTTCCCGGTTGACGCTTATAAAAAAATGGGCGAAATGGGGCTGATTGGCCTTCCTTATCCAAAAGAATACGGCGGACAGGGCGGAGATTACCTTGATTACGCCATTGCCGTTGAAGAAATTGCCAAGATTGACGGATCTGTTGCTATTTCCTACTCAGTATCGACCTCTCTTTATGGCGGAAGTGTGTCAAACGCTGCTTCAGAAGAACAGAAAAGAGAATTTTTACCATCGGTACTATCTGGTCAGAGCTTTGGCGCTTTTGGTCTGACAGAACCTAACGCAGGCTCGGATGCAGGCGGATGCATTACCACAGCCACCAGAGAAGGAGACCACTATATTTTAAATGGTGCTAAGTGTTTTAATACAAACGGGCCTTTAGCAGATTATTTTGCAGTTTACGCTTTAACTCAGCCAGAAAAGAAAGCAAAAGGCTTGTCCTGCTTCTTAGTCAAAAAAGGCACTCCAGGATTTTCGATCGGAAAAATTGAAGATAAAATGGGGATTCGTGCCGCACAGGTGTCTGAGCTCATCTTTGATAACTGTAAAATTCCGGCAGAAAATCTGATGGGTGAAGAAGGACAGGGCTTTAAGGTAGCCATGAAAACCCTTGACGGCGGCCGCATTGGCGTTGCAGCACAGGGGTTGGGCCTTGCCGAAGGCGCATTCGAGATTGCCCGCAAATATTTAATGCAGCGTGAGCAGTTTGGAAAACCACTGTATAAGAACCAGTACCTTGCATTTAAAATGGTCGAACTGGAATGTCAGATTGAACAGGCGCGATTAATGCTCTACAAAGCAGCGTTGGATAAATCTGAGGGAAGACCTTATACTTTATCAGCTGCAAAAGCAAAACTCCTTTGTACCGATGCTGCAATGCATGTTACGACAGAAGCGGTACAAATGCTTGGTGGTAACGGATATATGAAAGACTACCATGTCGAACGAATGATGCGGGACGCTAAGATCACTCAGATTTACGAAGGAACCAATGAAATCCAGAAATTGGTTATCAGCGGACAATTGTTTAGATAATAATTCTTATGACACCTCTTTTATAAAATGTTATATGCTTGATGTAAGAATCCTTTATTACAGATTTTTACATAGAACCCCAAAACTCCTGATGGTTTTACCAATCAGGAGTTTTTGCGCGAATTCAATTGACAAAAAACAGAGGATAAAATATAATTATTTAGAATGTAAATATTTCTGTAACAAAAGAATTAGAATAGAGGATTTTTATGGAATTACAAGATTGTATAAATTTTTTATTGACAACAGCCCAGCATAATGTTTTTCAGTACCTAAGCCAAAAGCTGGCGCCTTATGATATTACGCCTTCACAGTATGGGGTGTTGAACTGCTTATGGGGGCGGGAGCACAATACACCAAAGCAGATCGCGGACACCCTATGTCTTGAAACCTCTACGATTTCAGGGGTTCTGGACAGGATGCAGAAAAAAGGACTGATTGACCGTATTGTCAATGTAGAGGATCGCAGAGAAGTCCAGGTGATTGCGACAGAAAAGGGGAATCTTCTGGAAGAACCTGTTTTGAAAATCATTGAAGAGGTTAATATAGAGGCGCTAAAGGATTTGGACAGCACACAGCAGGAGGAGCTTAAAACCTATTTGCGGATTATTGCGAATGGAGATTTTAAATAAAGGTTCATTTTAAGGATGAAAGCACACAGGCAATTCCCCTGTGTGCTTTTTTGCTGTACATTAAAGTGGTTTTCGTATATAATAAAAAATTGGTGCGTTAAAAGGCAATAAAACAGCCTTTAAAAATTGAAGCACATAAATTTAAGAGTGAGGAGCGTTTTTGATTTAGTGGAGAATCGAAAGAGAAGTCAGTTTTCAGGAAAGCTTGGTTTTGTATTGGCCGCTGCGGGTTCGGCAGTTGGACTCGGCAATATATGGCGCTTTCCATATTACGCCGCAAAGTATGGCGGCGGTGCATTTATTTTAGTTTATATTATTTTAGCGGTGACCTTTGGTTACACTTTGATGACAACAGAGATTGCGATTGGGCGTAAAACCCGGCTGAGCCCCATTGGCGCTTATAAAAAATTGAATTCAAGGTCAGCCTTTATTGGTGTTTTTGCAGTCGTGGTTGCAGCGATTATTACACCGTATTACAGCGTGATTGGTGGATGGGTTATTAAATATCTGGCTGTTTTTGCGACTGGCGGGATGACAGAGGCAGCAACCGATACTTTCTTTTCAAATTATATCAGTACAAGCGCAGAGCCTATTATCTGGATGGGGCTTTTTATTTTAATCGGAGCTGTTATCCTGTTTGGTGGAGTTAAGGGCGGAATTGAGAGAGCCAGCAAGATACTGATGCCTGTTCTGGTCCTTCTGACGGTTTTTCTGGCCGGTTATTCATTTACGCTGCCAGGGGCTCTCGATGGCTTTAAATATCTTTTAATTCCTGACTTTTCGAGATTTTCAATTATGGGTGTGGTAGCCGCCATGGGACAGATGTTTTACTCGATGTCTCTCGGGATGGCCATTATGGTTACCTATGGATCATATATGAAAAAGGATGAAAACATTGAGAAGTGCGTCGGTCAGATTGAAATTTTTGATACGGGTATTGCAATACTGGCAGCAATGATGATTGTTCCAGCTGTTTTCGCATTTTCGGGTGGAGATCCAAGTGCGCTGAACGCAGGTCCTGGCCTTATGTTTATTACTTTACCTAAGGTGTTTGCTTCCATGCCAATGGGTGGTGCCATTGGGGCGATTTTCTTTGCCTTAGTGCTTTTTGCGGCGCTCACCTCAGTTATTTCCTTAATGGAGGCAATTATCAGTGCTGTATGTGATCAGTTTAAGCTGCCGAGAAAGAACGCTGTTTTTATGGTGGCGCTGCTTTGTTTTGTTGTCGGTATGGCGCCAAGTCTTGGTTTTGGCCTATGGGACAGTGTTCAGATATTTGGTCTGCAAATTCTTGACTTTATGGACTTTGCATCCAATTATATTCTGATGCCTTTAGGCTCCTGCCTGACATGTGTTTTGGTTGGATGGATTATCAAACCAGATTTTGTTCTGAGTGAGCTTAAATCTTCAGGCGAATTTAAAAGAGAGAAGCTTTATATTTTTATGCTCAAATACATTGCGCCGGTCTTTACTATTGCCATTATGATAGCCTATATACTGGATACCTTTAAAATAATAAAGCTTTAAAAAATGGAGAAAAGATGCTGGGGCTAATTTTTCTGGTGCTGCTTTTTGCTGCGGTGATAAGCTTTAATCAGTATATTAAAAATAGAAAGAAATATAAAGCGGGCGAAATGGGCGAAACAGAAATTCACCAGCTTCTTAATCAAGCAGCGCCCAGAAGTAGTGTGATTCTACGAAATCTCTATCTGCCTACAGCCAGAGGAACCACAGAGATTGATCTTCTTTTGCTTAGCCGAAAGGGAATATTTGTTTTTGAAATTAAAAATTACCGAGGCAATATCTATGGAGACGAACGGTATAATGAGTGGGTTAAGGTTCTGCGTAATGGCAAAAAGGTTCCTTTCTATAATCCTGTATGGCAAAATGAAGGTCATATCCGGGCATTATTGCGTTTGCTTCCAGAAATTAATCTGCGGTTTGTTTATTCATGTATTGTATTCTGCGGCAGCAGTGAAATAAAAAGAGTGAAGACTAAAAATTGCAGGGTTCAGGTTTTAAAGGATACAGATTTAAAAAGGAAGCTGAAATGGAAGCTCCGCTTCCGTTTTAATAAGTTTTCGGGAAAAGAGCTGGCATTTTTTGAAAGGCGGCTCCAGGAATTTACAAATATGAACGGCCGGGTAAGGCGAAAACATAAAAAACAGGTAAAGAGCTTAAAATGACAGCACTCAGCCTGATAAACTCAAGAACCTGATGAAACAGGCTGCAATAAAAATCCTGTTGCAGCCTGTTTTTTATATGTGAAAGTATAGTATAATAAGAAAAAAGGAAGGGGGGAATAAATGATGCTAAAGATATTGATGGGATTTTTTTACCTGTTGGTGCTGGTTGTTTTTGCGTTCGTGATGATAAAGTTTATAAGCCGGCGCATGAAAAATACGTTTAAGCCGCGTAAGTCAAAGATCAGCTATGCTGTCGAAATCAACCCTAAAACAGCAGCCCCCCAGCTTCTGAACCAAATACTTTTAATGCTTCCAGGTGAGAATAATGAGGTTCTGTCACGCATGTCAATCCTTGCTGAGGATGGAAATCAGGCGGAGCTTGACGTTTTGCTGATCTGCCCAACGGGAATATATTTATTTAATTCTATCAATGAGTCCGGTTATGTTACGGGCGGCGAAGGGGACAGGCAGTGGTATATTTTGAAGGAAGATGGCAATAGAAAGGCGTTTAAAAACCCTCTCGAGGAAAACACATATAATGTGCGGGCTCTGCTCACGCGCTACCCGGAAATTAAGGAAGAGTGGGTTCATGACTATGTTGTTTTCAGCAACCGCTGCGGGATAAGCGATTTGCGTCTGGAAACAACAGACACGGTGCTGAACAGGAAGATGCTCTTTGAGAGACTGCGCGGCCAGATAGCAGAGCAGTCTGTTGTTTTAACACCAGATCGGATTCAGTATCTTTATAATCGGCTGAAGCTCTATACAGACGGTGAAAGCATAGCGCCGGTATCTGCCAGGAGAAAAACGGCGAACCCCGCTTATCCGGTTGAGACAGCAACAGAGATCCACGAGATCAAGGCTCCGGACCTTACGCAGTTTTCAAGAGAAGACCAATGTCTTAAAAATAAACTGACAGCTTTTGCGAAAGAGCAAAGTCAGAGAGAGCGGATTGCCGCAGCAGAGGTTTTGGACAGGCGAAGCATTGAAAATCTGGTTAATATGAAGCCTAAAAACCGGATTGAACTGGAAACAGTTCAGGGAATGGATGAAAAACGGTGCGAAAGCTATGGAGATTCCATTATACATATTATAGAGCAGCACTATCATGAAACCATGAGCAAGTGCCAATGAAAGAGACAGTCTTTTCAGGCTGTCTTTTTTGTGGAGTCAAAAATGAACGCTTGTTAACTAATGATTTTATATGCGCTGTCAGCATTTACACCAGCTGTTTTTTCGCCTATAATCAAACCACCATTATCCTATCAATTACCGTGCGCACGATTGACGATAAAACTGGAGGTAAAAGATGGGCTTTATTGAATTGGAAAAAATTACAAAAGAATACTTTATGGGTGATCAAAAAATCCTGGCGGTTAATCAAGTCAGCTTTTCGATTGAAAAAGGTGAACTGGTTGTTATCCTTGGGCCTAGCGGTGCAGGGAAAAGTACTATACTGAATTTATTGGGAGGAATGGATACCGCGACCAGCGGCCATCTCTTCGTTGATGAACAGGACATTACAGTGCTTAAGGACAGCCAGCTGACTGATTACAGAGCGTCTGAGGTTGGTTTTGTGTTTCAGTTTTATAATTTAATACCAGCGTTAACTGTTTATGAAAATGTTGCATTGATAAAAGAAGCCACCTCAAAAGCACTGGAGCCAGAGGCTGTTTTAAAATCGGTTGGCCTGTGGGAGCGCCGGCACCTGTTTCCCACACAAATTTCCGGCGGAGAACAGCAGAGGACAGCCATTGCGCGCGCCCTGTGTAAAAATCCGAAGCTTTTATTATGCGATGAACCTACCGGAGCCTTGGATTCGGAAACGGGGGTGGTGATATTATCGCTGCTCCAAAACATGAGCCGAGAAAAAGGACATACAGTTGTCATTGTGACGCACAATGCGTCACTTGCCGAGATGGCCGATAAGGTGATCCAGATAAAAAATGGCTGTATCGAAGACATTACGCTCAACACTGCACCGAAAGATGTAAGAGAGGTGAGGTGGTAATGCTGTTACGAAAAATGCTGCGCGATTTAAAAAATAACGCGGCTCAATTTTTAGCTATATTTTTAATGATTTTTTTAGGGGTATTCATTTTTTCAGGGATGACCAGTATTGGACAGGGGATGAAGCAGTCAAGTCAGGATTATTATGATGAAACGCACCTTGCTGACGCCATTATTTACAGCAGCTTTTTTACAGACCAGGATTACGAACGGTTAAAAAGCAGTTTTGGGATTGAGACCGTCACTAAAAGATTGCAGATGGATACAACCTATGGATCGGACGGCGCGACAACTATACAGCTCAATGTTATCAGTAGTGACGCTTTATCCGGGTGCCATCTAATTGAAGGAGAAGCCTTTGACAGCGATATGGATGGCATTTGGCTGGACAGCGAATTTGCAAAGGCACACCAGATAAAGACAGGTGACACGATTAATGTCACCTGCCAAAACAATGTGTTCACCAAAACGGTAAAAGGTCTTGTGATGCAGCCTGAATATGTGTATGCAGTCCAAAATAATAATGAAATTGTCCCGGATCATAAGAGGTTTGGTTATGCTTTTATGCCGGAAGAGGCCTGGAGCCTTGGTCCAGTACCTTACACGCAGGCACTTTTAAAAACAGAAGACCTCTCTAAAAATGATCTGGAGAGCAGGGTAACAGAAGTCCTTCCAGGCAAAACAACAATGCTTGTTATGCAGGAGGATATTCCAAGTGTTGCGATGTTTCGGAATGAGATTGATCAGATGAGCGCTGTGGGCTCAGTATATCCAGTCGTTTTTCTGATTACTGCCATACTCACGACGTTGACGACGATGACCCGGATAACAGCAGACCAGAGAGTTCAGATTGGAACCTTAAAAGCGTTAGGAATACGAAACAGAAAAATCACGCTGCATTACCTGTCATTTGGACTTTTGGTGGGAGGTGCCGGTAGTATCCTCGGTGTTTTTACCGGACCCGTTTTTCTGCCGCCACTGGTTTTTGGATTCCAGAAATCAATGTATACAATGCCATGGTGGAACAGTGCTGTGACACCGGTAGTTTATGGTATGGCGTTTATATGCTTCTTAATTTGCTGCTGCAGCTGTTATGGGGCAAGCCGCAAACAACTACAGGGGGCAGCGGCGGAGACCCTTCGGCCAAAAGCGCCAAAGACCAGCCGACATACAGCAATGGAGAAAAGTCGTTTTTGGAAACGTCTGGGCTTTTACAGTCAATGGAATATACGGGACGTCCTGAGAAACAAGCTGCGTTCACTGATCACTGTATTTGGTATTGTGGGCTGTATGATGCTTATTCTGTGCGGCCTGGGAATGCGTGATACAGTCAGCAACCTTGCTGACACCATGTATGGCACACTTCAGACCTATGAGACCAAGATAAGCTTATCTGAAAAATGTACAGACGAACAGTTAAAACAGCTTGAAAAAGAGAAGCGCCATCAGTTTTTAGAGGAAGCTATAGTGGAGATTGAAAAAGATAGCGGTAAGGATATGCTCTCTTTGTCTGTTTTTGATAAAGGACATTATTTTACTTTTCAGGATGAGAAGGGAACCGCACTTTCTTTACCGGAAGATGGGGCAGCTATTACGCGTAAGACAGCGGAGAGCGAAGGGCTTTCTGTTGGTGATGTGATCAAATGGCGCAGCTATGGAAGTTTAAGCTGGCATACGGAGCGGATAGAGGAAATCATACAGACACCTTTAGAGCAGGGAATGTACATGAGCCGGAATGCCTTTGAAAAAAGTGGTGAAAGTTTTGAGCCAACGTCCTTTGTAACGGATCAGGAAGCAGGAAAATTTTCGGGAGAGGCTTATGAGACGGTTCAATCCAGGGAGGATTTGATTGGAGCGCTCAACAGCATGCTTGAAATGATGAACGCTATTATTTTTATTATGATTGGCGCAGCGATTGTTCTGGGGCTTGTGGTCCTTTATAATCTTGGGGTGCTTTCGTTCCAGGAAAAAATGCGAGAGCTGGCAACTTTAAAGGTTTTAGGATTTCAGCATAAACGGCTGACAAAGCTGCTGCGCAGACAGACGGTTTGGCTTTCTGTTGTGGGGATCGCCGCCGGAATTCCATGCGGCTATGGGCTGGTTGCGTACATGCTGCTTTTCATGGGCGATACTCTAGACATGCAGCCTAAAATAGAACTGTGGTCCTATATATTCAGCGGTATTGGGATTTTCGCAATTTCGCTTTTTGTGGTCTGGCTTGTATCCAGAAAGCTGAAGCGGATTGATATGGTCAGCGCCTTGAAATCTGTTGAATAAAAACAGATCAGGGATTTGTAAGGTCTGGAAGACCAAAAGCAAGGGTAACGATATAGTCGTAAAGATCCTGCTTGCGTTCTTCCAGGCTTTTATTGCTTTTTGCGATTGAAAGGAAGGCGGCAATGGTTCCCGTAAGCATTGCCGCGCTGAGATTATTATCATGGGGAAGTCTGAGATGCTCGGCGAGATGTTCGGAAAAAAGCTTGAGCAGACGGTCGCGCTGAGCGGTATATTTTGTTCCCTCACAACCTTCCAATAAAATAACAATTCCTTTGCTCATCAATAGATCCAGAGGGAAAACCTCTGGAAGAATATCGCCGATAATCACGAGATAATTATCCTTGGTAAGGGTACCTACAGAAAATTCCCGGTGCTTTTCGATCATGGCGTTAATTTTTTCAGGAATATCGCCGATCACCGCGTCGAGAAGGGCTTCTTTATTTTCAAAATAATTATAAATATTACCAAGAGTGGTGTTGGCTTTTTTGGCAATGGTACGCATTGAAGCATCTCTATAGCCGCGTTTGTAAAATTCATTTTCTGCTGCTAAAAGAATTTCCTGGCGTATCTCATCTTTTTTTATTTGCATGGGTACTCCGTTATCGATTTAAAATCTACATATCAGGCCGTGTCTGGTGTTGCTTTAAGTATTAGTATAGCATAGGTATTTGTGAATAATAACGTATTTTTCAAAAAAGAGCTTGACAAAACAAAGTGTAACTTTTATAATTACAATCAAGAAGTGTAACAAACGTGATTACAAAAGGAGGGTTTATGAGGAAAAAGGGTATAATTATCTTAATGCTGTTGATATTGGCAGCGTCAATATATACAGGCTGCACAGCAAAGCCAACTGAGGGCAGCAGCCAATCCGAACAAGAAGGAGATAAAAATATGGTGAAAGCAGAATATCATAAGATTTCTCAGGATGAAGCGAAAAAGAGAATGGATGAGCATGAGAACATTTTGATTGTCGATGTGAGACAGGAAAATGAATACAAAGAAGGGCATATAAAGGATGCAGTCCTAGTCCCACTGGACACCATTGGCGATGAAAAGCCTGAGGCGCTCCCAGATTCTGACCAGGAAATTCTGGTGTACTGCCGGAGTGGCAAACGCAGTGAGCAGGCCTCGAGAAAGCTGGTAGCTTTAGGTTATACCAATATTTATGATTTTGGTGGGATTAACACTTGGCCCTATGAAACGGAGTGATTAAATTGACAGGTGAATTTAGTATTGCAGTTCACGCCCTGGTTTTTCTGAACCACCATCAGGGCGAGATTTTATCCAGTGAGGCCCTTGCTGAAAATGTATGTACCAATCCTGCAAGAATCCGTAAGGTGATGGCAAAGCTTAAAAAGGCAGGGTTGGTTAAAACAAAGAGCGGCAGTGAAGGCGGTTATTATTTTGACCTGGACCCCTTTTCGGTGAACCTCCGTTCGGTCTGTGAAGCGATCGGCGGCAAGGTAGTATCGACCTCGTGGCGCTCCGGGGATTCGGAAATGGATTGTCTGATTGCTTCCGGCATGGCAGATATAATGGATGAAATCTTTATGTCCCTTGATGCAGTTGGAAAAAAAGAGCTGGAAAAAACAACGGTTGGCGACATAGACCTTAAAATTTTTGGTTCGTAAAAAAATAACAGGAGAGAAAAAATGAAACACTATGATGCAGTCATTATCGGCTTTGGAAAAGGCGGCAAGACCCTGGCGGGAAGCCTGGCAGGAATGGGAAAAAAGGTGGCCATGATTGAAAAATCAGATAAAATGTATGGCGGAACCTGTATTAATGTCGGGTGTATCCCCACAAAGTCTCTGGTGAACAGCGCGAAGGCTTCAATCATTCAAAAACCAGACAGCTATGATGAAAAGAACCGCCTGTATTGGGAAGCAGTGGAAGAAAAGCGTCGGCTGACAGGCATGCTGAGAAAGAAAAATTTTGATAAGCTGAATGATTTAGATAACGTAACGGTCTATAATGGACTTGGCAGTTTTGTATCCGCCAACCGTGTAAAGATTGAAACCGCGGAAGAAATCCTTGAGGTTGAAGGCGATCAGATTTTTATCAATACCGGATCCGTTTCAGTTATTCCGCCCATTAAAGGAATTGAGGGAAATCCTTATGTTTATACCAGCGATTCTTTGATGGAGCTGGATGTACTGCCAAAGCGTCTGGCAATTATCGGCGGTGGCTATATCGGATTGGAATACGCATCAATGTATACTGATTTTGGCGCGGAGGTTACTGTATACCAAATTGAAGATAAATTAATCCCGCGTGAAGACCGTGATATTGCGGAAGCGATTCAGAAGGCGTTTGAAGATAAAGGTGTGCGTTTTGAAATGAACGTCCAAACTGAGGAAATCGAAAATGCCGGGAACGAAGCGGTTGTTCATTATAAGAAAGGCGGCACAGCAATGACGGCTGGAGCGGATGCGGTCTTAATTGCTACGGGCAGAAAACCAAACACAGATAGTCTTAATCTTGAAGCTGCCGGTGTTGAAAAAACGCCAAGAGGCGCAGTCAAGGTCGATGAAAAGCTTCGGACAAGCGCTCCTAATATCTGGGCGATGGGCGATGTTGCAGGAGGACTGCAGTTTACCTATGTTTCATTAGATGATTTCAGAATTGTCAAGGATCAGCTGGCAGGCAGCGGCAAACGCGCAAGCAGTGACCGCACAGTACCCTACAGTGTCTTTATTGACCCGCCGTTTTCACGTGTCGGCCTTAATGAAGAAGAAGCAGCGGCTCAGGGTTATAATGTAAAGATTGCCAAGCTGCCGGCAGCGGCCATACCAAAGGCTCAGGTGCTGAGAAAGCCTGTAGGTCTGTTAAAGGCTGTTATTGACGCCGAGACTAATAAAATTTTAGGAACAATGCTTTTCTGTGAGGAATCCTATGAAATGATCAACATTGTAAAACTGGCAATGGACGCGGGTCTGGATTATACAGTATTAAGAGATCAGATCTTTACACATCCTACGATGAGTGAAGCGCTTAACGATTTGTTTGCAGTATAAAGAATAATTCATAAATATAGATAAAGGAGTAACGATAATGGCAAGAGTAATTAATGCACAGGAATTTAATGAAGAAGTATTGAAGGGAAAAGGCGTTGTACTGGTCGATTTTTTCGCAACGTGGTGTGGGCCGTGTAAAGCGCTTTCTCCGATTCTGGATGAACTGGCTGAAAAGGTAAAGGATGCTAAAATTGTAAAAGTGGATATTGACGCAGACAGCGATTTAGCTTCTGAATACCGTGTTATGAGTGTGCCTACGCTCAAAATTTTCAAGGACGGCGAAGTAAAGGAAAGCCTGGTGGGCGGGCGCCCATTGGAAGAGCTGGAAGCTAAGCTGGCGGAATACCAGTCTTAACAGAAAAAAGAGCATTGCAAAAACGCAGTGAGCAGCTTCAGTCTATATTTGAACAGTTGTCTTTAAAGCAATTATACTTCTTGTCTTTTTTAGCTGGCTGTACTATAATTTAATACAACAGTACTATTAACTCGGTCAGTCAAAAGTATGTAAGATAACAAAAATGAGAATAGGAGAGACAAGATGGATATTTTAGAGGGACTGGGATCAATTGGAATTGATTTGGAAACAGTTTTACAGCGTTTTTCTAACAATGCGGCTTTATTGGAGCGCTTTGTACTCAAATTTCCAAAGGATGAAACCTATAAGGCCTTAAAACAGGCAGTAGAGGAAAAGGATTATGAACGTATTGAACGTGAAGCCCATACACTAAAGGGAACAGCTGCAAACCTTGGTTTTGATCTGCTCAGTGAAAAAGCTGCAGAAATGGTAGAAAAGGTACGAAAGAATGATTACGCGGATCTTGAACCTGTTTTTGAAGCCTTAAGCGAAGAATACAGCAAGATTATAGCAGTGATTGAAAGCAACGGCTGAACTGTTGTCGAATTGGATGCTATTTAAAAAGAGTACCGCTTATAAAAGAGGTACTCTTTTTTATTAGAGATCCACATACTCGATAACTTTATCCGTAAAAAAGATGCCGTCCAAATGGTCAAGCTCATGGCAGAAGCATTTTGCCAGCAGCCCCTCTGCTTCCTTTTGAAGAACCTCTCCCTCTGGGGTAGTGTACTCAACGACAACGCGTTCGGGACGCTTGACCTTTCCCCACACATCAGGAGAACTCATGCAGCCTTCTACAACAATGCGCTCGCCTTCGGCTTCGATAATTTTCGGATTAATCAGCTGGTATAGGCCCTCGCCCACATCAATGACGACTACACGCTTTAGTACCCCCACCTGGTTGGCGGCAAGACCGCCGCAGTTTGGAAGCTGATACATGGTTTCAGTCATGTCTTTTATTAATTCCAGAGTTCGTTTGTCGATGGTTTCAACAGAACGGCATTTTTTGTGTAAAATGTCATCTGGAAATTTTCTTATTTGTCTAATGGCCATAATGATAACCTCAATATATTAAATTTAATGCTTTAAAAATTGTATCCTAATTTTGAGGTTATGTCAACGAAACTCACATGAAAACAGACGAACAGACCATTCGAAATTCGAATGGTCTGTTTTTATACCGCTATTTTTTTGAAACCGGCAGCCAGACCTCGCAGCGGTAATCCTCTGCCTGCTGGTTGCCTTCGCCGTAGACCTCGATATCCGGTGCGCTGGCGTATTCGTAGCCGGAGTTTGGAAGCCATTCAGTGACAATGCGCCGCTGCAAGCTCTGGATCGCCTGAGGCATGGGGCCGATACACTCAAAAACAGCCCACGTGGCGGCAGGGATGGTGAACTCAGTCATGCCCTGCGGCAAAGGTTTGTCTGTTGCGACGGCAATATAATAGTCGAATGTTTTTTCATTCATGCTGGAGCTTACTCCCAGAACGCCAAAGGGCTCTTTATCCATGAGCGCTGCAAGCTGGGGAATCAGGTTCTTTTCGGCAATCTCCTGCCAGAAAGCAGGAATCTTGTTATAGCTCTCCTCAAAGTTTACATCCAACGATTTGCATACACCCACAATTCTAAAGGCTTCTTTTTCAATAATTTTGTAATTCATCTCAGTATCTCCTTTAATTGAAATAGAGAAGGTTATCCTTGGATAAGCTTTCAAAGAAATGCCTTTCGACCTGGCGGCAGAGGGCGGTACGCCATGAACACTCTGGAAAGCGCGGGTAAAAGCAGTAGGGGACTGATACCCGTATTTCAGTGCGATGTCCAGGACTTTTGCATCAGTTGTCTGAAGCTCAAATGCAGCGGCAGTCATGCGGCGCCTGCGGATATACTCGGAAAGCGGTATATCCGCAATGTATGAAAACATCCTTTGAAAATGAAAAGTTGAGCAGCAGGCGATCTTGGCAGCCGTATTATAATCAATCGTGCTGCTCAGGTTTTCCTCAATGTAATTGACAGCCTGGTTGAGTCTTTGAATCCATTCCATGTTTAACACTCTCCTTACAATAAAAGTTTACCATCAGATGAAAAAAGTTGCCTCGCAGTTTATGCACAAAAAAGGCAGCAGGCTCTTATGATCATACCCAAAAGCAGGTGAAAAGAAAATGATTCTTAAAAAAGAAACTTCTCTTTCTCTACAAGTTAGGATAAAATATTAGAACTATGACAATATGCTGGAGAGGAGTATAAAATGAAGAGTATTCTTGTAGTTGAAGATGATGAGATGCTGGGCGCAGGCCTCTGCTATAATCTGGAGCTTGAAGGCTTCAAGACCACTTTGGTACAAAGTTTTGAAGGAGCTGGAAAAAGAATTGAGAAAGACAGCTGGGATATGGTAATTCTGGATGTGAACCTTCCGGACGGCGATGGCTTTAGTCTGGCAAAAAAGATCCGCCTCAAGGCCAGGACACCGTTGATTTTTCTAACAGCCTGTGATCTGGACGATGACATTTTGAAAGGCTTCGAGCTGGGCGCGGATGATTATATTACCAAGCCATTTAATATAAAGATTGTGATTAAGCGGATCAACGCGGTTTTCAGAAGAACGGAGGTCAGCAGAAAAGAGCTGTTTATCTGTGGAAACCTGGAGATTGATTTTGAAAAGCGGGCGGCCAGTAAAAACGGAGAACCTCTGGTGCTGACACCGACAGAGTTTAAGCTCCTGCAGCTTTTCTGCAAAAATCCCGGAAAGGTACTGACCCGAAAAATGCTTTTGGAAAGCCTGTGGGACAACGAGGGAAACTTTGTTGATGAGCATACCCTTACCATCAATATCAGCCGCCTGCGTTCAAAAATTTCAGACGATACCTTTGCCTATATTAAAACAATTTATGGGATGGGCTATGAATGGACTGGTGAGAAAGATGCGTAAAGGAAGAATACCCTCTGCGCTGCAGGAGTGGATCAGCATTGCCGCTATGGTTATCTTGACAGTTGCCTTTGTGGTGCTGGTCTTTGCGCTGACCGATCGTGATACGGGGATCATGCTTCGCGTGGCCGCAGTAATTTTTGCGGTGGCTTTTTGGGGAATCCTCTATATTTTCCAGCTGATTTGCAGACGGCGCTTTGTTTATTTTTCGGATGAGATCTGCACAAATCTGGACAGCCTGATCCAGAACGAAGGGGTACAGGCCTTTAACCTTGAGGAAGAAACACTGTCTTCAAAGGTACAGATGAAGCTGAACCAGCTATATGATGTTACCAATGCGGCTACCCAGGAGAGTGGCGAACAGAAGCAGGCAGTTCAGAGGATTGTTTCAGACATATCACACCAGCTTAAAACCCCCATCGCCAATATTAAAATGTATGCCGATACAGTAACGAATCCTCAAGTGCCAGAGGAAAAAAGGCTCTTTTTTCTGGACGGGCTTCAAAATCAAGTGGAAAAGCTCGATTTCTTGATCCAGGTACTGACAAAAATATCACGTCTGGAAAACGGGCAGATCGTATTAAAAGCCGAGCGTCAGGCCTTTTATCCGACCCTGGCCCAGGCCCTCAGCGGTGTTACCATGCCGGCAGAAAAGAAGGGGATCACTGTAAACGTAGCGTGTGACGAGACACTGGAGCTTTATCACGACACAAAATGGACGGCCGAAGCGCTTTTTAATCTGCTGGAAAACGCGGTTAAATACACGCCGGAGGGCGGCAGGGTATCTGTTTCAGCAGAGCAGTGGGAAATGTACACCAAAATAGAAATTGCGGATACAGGAATCGGCATTTCCGAGACGCATATCAACGATATTTTCAAACGTTTTTACAGAGAGTCCAAGGTCCACAGCACCCCGGGCATCGGCGTGGGGCTTTATCTGGCACGTGAGATCATTGGGAAAGAGCAGGGCTACATTAAAGTAGCCTCACAGGAAGGTGAAGGCTCTGTTTTTTCAGTATTTCTGCCAAATCAGGCCGGTTGATGAGCAATCTCTCAAAACTGTAACATTCTTTTTTCAAATCGAGAGGGTTTTGAAACATTCAGGTGATAAGATTAAGTCAGCAAATAAAGGAGACAGAAAATGGAGATCTTAAAAACAACGGATTTGAAAAAGCATTACGGCAGCGGCGAGAGTATGGTGAAGGCACTGGATGGTGTGTCCTTATCGGTTGAAAAAGGAAAATTCACAGCCATTGTGGGAACCTCCGGAAGCGGAAAGTCAACACTTCTGCATATGTTGGGAGGGCTGGACAAACCGACCTCTGGCAGTGTAAAGGTAGGCGGCAAGGAGCTGTCTGAAATGAACGATGAGCAGCTGACAATCTTCAGAAGACGCCAGATCGGCTTCATTTTCCAAAATTACAACCTGGTGCCTATCCTTAACGTATACGAAAATATTGTACTGCCCATTGAACTGGACGGTAATACAGCAGATAAACGCTTTGTGGGCGGCATTGTCAAAATGCTTGGACTTAAGGAAAAGCTGACAAGCCTGCCGGGAAACCTGTCAGGCGGACAGCAGCAGCGTGTCGCGATCGCCAGAGCACTGGCGACAAAGCCGGCGATTATTCTGGCAGATGAGCCTACCGGAAACCTGGACAGCCGGACCAGCCAGGATGTGCTGAGCCTGTTAAAGGCAACCAGCGCTCGTTTTAATCAGACCATTGTAATGATTACTCATAATGAAGAAATTGCCCAGCTGGCGGATGAGGTTATCCGTATTGAGGACGGCAAGATCGTAAACGGCAGGTAACGGCAATGAATTACGAAAAAAATAATAACGGAAAAGTTATCGGAAAGCTTGCCAGGGACAGTATTAAAACGAGCAAGATGCGCAATGCCTTCATTGCCGTCACCATTATTTTATCCGTAAGTCTTCTGATGGTTATGAGTCTGTTTACCGTTGAGATGAAAGAAGCGGATAAGCGGGCCATGGCCAGGGCACAGCATGTGATTTACTATAATCTGACAGATGACCAGCTGCATCGTCTGTCACAGGATTCCCGTGTTTCCTATCTGACCCTCGGCAAAAGAGGACAGGCAGTAGAGATTGATAATCATAAGCTGGTGCCTGTCTATGCGGATGGCAACTCCATGGAAATTAAGACAATGAATCTGCTGGACGGAAAGCTGCCAGTACAGGAAAATGAAGTGCTGGTCTCAAGAGAGTATCTGGAACAGATCGGAAAACCGGCAGAGCTTGGAACAGAATTTACCGTAACCTTCCTGGATGGAGCAACTGAAAGCTTCAAGGTCAGTGGTTTCGTAGAGGGAGCAAAGGGAAGCAAGCAGTATACGCTGGTCTTTTCAAAGGCCTATGCTGAAAATGGTCCGCAGATGAGGGATATTCCCTATGAGGCCTATGTCCGGCTTTCAGGAGCAGAGAAGATGGGCAAGGAAGAATGTAAAGCGGTCATTTATTCAGTTGGCGGCGACGCGGGAATACTGCGGGAGGACATGAATCCAAACGATCATTTTCTGGACACTCTGACAGCAGATACTCAGGAAATCGCTTTGGCTGCGTGTGTGGGAGTTGTTGTACTGCTCGCCAGTGTTCTGGTTATCTACGGTGTTTTCTATATATCGGTGGTTGGCCGGATACGCCAGTATGGACAGCTGCGAACCATTGGCATGACCAAAAAACAGGTGCGGCGGCTGGTTACCCGCGAAGGTATCTATCTCTTTGCCGTATCGGCTCCGGTGGGAGTTATTATCGGCAGCGTTATCGCCTATTTTCTGAAGCCTGACGGATGGAGCCTTTTAAATACCCTGCTGGTAGCGCTGCTGGTGCTCGTGATTGACCTGATCACTGTTTTGATCTCCGTTCGCAAGCCTGCCTCGATTGCAGCTTCAATTTCTCCCATTGAGGCTTCAAAATATTCGGCTTACTCCGGTGGAAAGAAAAAGAAAACCAAAAAGGTACACCGGAGAATCAGCCCGCTGCATCTCGCGGCCATGAACTCGGCCAGAAACCGGAAAAAAGTTTTTATGACGGTTCTCTCGCTTGGGATCGGCGGCGTTTTATTTATGGCAGCGGCGACCTTTGTCAATTCCTTTGATAAAGAAATGTATTCACGTCAGGGCGATTTTGCGGATTCGGAATATATCGTTTCTTTTTCGGGAAACGCCCTGGGGCTTTCAGAGTACGGTATGGCAGGCCTCCAGAAGAATTCCCCCTTTACCGAAACGCTCGAAAGCCAGATTTTGTCCATTCCCGGAGTGGATGGTATCCGCAGTAACCAGGCGACCTCTGTTGAATTTGATTATCCTAAAAAAGATCTTGTCCATGTTGAGGATAACATTTCCCCATTTACCAGAGAGCAGGCTCAGGAGCTTGAAAAATATCTGGAGGATGGGAGCCTGGATTATGATGCAATGCTGAAGGGAGAGACCATTCTGCTTCAGGCCAACTCTGTGGTGCAGGAAATTTATGGCTGGCGTTTTGAGGTTGGCGATATGTTAACCCTCTATTTTTACAATGGCGATACCGTGGTACCCAAAGAGGTGAAAATAGCGGGTATGATCAGTACAGACTATCCGAAGCCCATCAGCGGATGGTTTATGATGCCTCAGGAGGTGATCCAGTCCATCGTACCCTTTAATCTTGATAAGGATTTTATTGTTTCGACAGAGCCTTCTATGGAATTTGCGGTTGAAGAGCCGCTGCGGGCTTTGGTAGACAGCAATCCAAATCTTGTGCTGTCAACGCTTCAGGAGCAGAGAGAACAGGATTCAGGAAGCATTGCAACCCTCTCGGCCACTGCGCTGGGTCTGGCGTTGTTTATCATCGCCTTTAGCATGATCAATCTTGTCAATACGCTGATCACCAATATCCTGTCTAAAAAGCAGGAACTGGCCATGCTGGAATCCATTGGTATGAGCCGCAGGCAGATCCGTCAGATGGTACTCGGCGAGGGGATGCTTCTGGCCGCGGGAAATCTGCTCATCACATTGACCATAGGCACCGCAGCAGGCTATCTGATCTGCTGGGCCTTCGGAAAGCTTGGTGTTCACTATATGATCTACCAGTTCCCGGTTTTCTATGTGCTGGCCTACGCGGTAATCCTGTTTCTGGTACCATACCTTATCTCAAAAATTGCACTCCGCAGCTTTGAAAAGGAAACGCTGGTTGAACGATTGAGAGAAGCAGAATAAATAATTGAAACATCTGGATAGCAGTTTTATATCCAGATGTTTTTATTTTAGAGAAAAATAATAATTTTTCCTGAAAAAATGCCAAAGAACAAAATTTTATCTTGCATTAATGCGGAACTGTGCTATAATACTATTAAATTCCGGGTGGAATACTAGGAATTGAAAAGGAGGTGCTACAGTGAGACTCTCCACAAAGGGCCGGTACGGTGTACTGGCTATGTATGAGCTGGCGTGCCGGTATGGCAATGGGCCAGTATCAATTAAAGAGATAGCAGAAAAACAGAATTTTTCAGACTCCTATATGGAGCAGCTTTTTTCGACCCTTAAAAAGGCGGGACTGATCGTCAGTTTAAGAGGCGCGAAGGGTGGGTACATTCTTTCAAGAGAGCCCAAGGACATCACTGTTGGTGAGATTATCCGCGCGCTGGAAGGGCCTATTGAGCTGGCCGACTGCGTCGGCGGCCCTGAGGGCTATGTCTGCCGAAAATCGGGAGAATGTGTCACCAAAGGACTCTGGATGGAAATCAGAGACAGCATTAATAACATCATTGATAACCGGTCTTTACAAGACTTAATGGATAATTGAAAGAGAGGCTTTTTATGAAAAGAATCTATTTAGATAACGCGGCAACAACAGCCGTTGACGAAGCGGTTTTGGCAGAAATGCTGCCATATTTTACAGAAAAATACGGAAACCCGTCCTCTATTTATCAGGAGGGCCGGGAAGCCAAGCGCGGCGTGGAAGCTGCCAGATTACAGCTTGCTCAGGCCATTAACGCAGACCCGAAAGAAATTTACTTCACAGCCGGTGGTTCCGAATCGGACAACTGGGCCATTAAGGGTGTGGCTTTAAAAAACAGGAAAAAGGGAAACCACATTATAACCACAGAAATCGAGCACCACGCAGTGCTCCACACCTGTGAATACCTTGAGAAGGAAGGCTTTGAAGTCACCTACCTTCCGGTTGACAAGGACGGACTTATTTCACTTGACGATCTTAAGAATGCCATCAAGGATGAAACCATTCTGGTTTCAATCATGTTTGCCAACAACGAGATCGGAACCATTGAACCCATTAAAGAAATCGGAGAAATCGTCAAGGCCAAGGGCATCATTTTCCATACCGATGCAGTGCAGGCTTTCGGGAATGTTCCCATTGACGTAAAAGACCTGAATGTGGACTTGTTGTCCCTTTCCAGCCATAAAATCTATGGACCGAAGGGCATTGGAGCCTTATATATCCGCAAGGGTGTACCGATCGACAACCTGATCCACGGCGGCGCACAGGAAAGAAGACGCCGTGCCGGCACAGAAAACACCGCTTCCATCGTTGGTTTTGGTAAGGCTGCGGAAATGGCCGCCAATGATCTGGAAGCCAACACAGCCCATTTACAAGAGCTTAGAGATGCGCTGATCAAGGGTGTAATGGAAAAAATCCCTCAGGTGCGTTTAAACGGTCATCCGACCAAGCGCCTTCCGGGGAATGCAAACTTCTGCTTTGACTATATCGAAGGGGAATCCATTCTCTTAAGCCTTGACCTTATTGGCGTTGCGGGCTCCAGCGGATCGGCCTGTACTTCAGGATCACTGGACCCGTCGCATGTACTGCTGGCCATTGGCCTGCCAGCCGGGATTGCCCACGGCTCACTGAGACTGACCATCGGCAAGCATACCACCATGGAGGACATTGAATACGTCGTTGACAATCTTGTCAATATTATCGAACGGCTGAGGAAGATGTCGCCCATCGACGCTAACAGCCCGATTGACGACGCTGTTTATGACCACGACCACCACCATCATCACTGAGAATGATGAAAAATAACGGATAAAATAAAGGAGAATAAAATCATGATGGAATATACAGATAAAGTAATGGAAAACTTCCAAAACCCTAAAAACGTGGGTGAAATGGAAGACGCTAACGGAATCGGCCAGGTAGGCAGCCCTGCCTGCGGCGATATTATGAAAATGTATTTAAAAATAAATGATGACGGTATTGTTGAGGACGCCAGTTTCAAAACCTTTGGCTGCGGTGCTGCCATTGCGACCAGCAGCATGGCCACAGAAATGATCAAGGGTAAAACCCTTGAAGAAGCCGCTGCACTGAAGAACTCAGAAGTGGTAGAAGCTCTCGGAGGACTCCCGACTGAAAAAATCCACTGCTCTGTTTTAGCTGCTGAAGCCATTCAGGCAGCCATCGAAGATTACAAATCAAAGCACAACGCATAAGCCCATGATCAAAAACGCTTTTCATTAATGAAAGGCGTTTTTTTATTTATGAGGAATCCTTTTGTTGGCAGGGCTTTAAAAAAGGGTATTAAAAAATAAGCAACTCATAATGACACAAGATTCAGTAAAAGAAAGAGGGCGAGATAGTGGAAATGAACCGAAAAACAAAGCAGGCTTTAATCGGGATTATTGTCCTGGCATTGGTTTTGTGGGCTGGCCTTAAGAATATTGATGCGGTATGGGGGGCATTTCTCGGAATTATGGGATTGATCTCACCTTTTATTATTGGCGCCGGCATCGCCTTTGTCTTAAATATCCCCATGAGTCTGATGGAAAGGCGGCTGTTTACAAAAAGGTGGCTAAAAGGAAAGCGCGTCCAAAGGCTGCGGAGGCCCCTGAGTATTCTGGCGGCGTTTTTAATTCTTATCGGTATTATGGCCCTGGTCGTTTTTCTTGTGCTTCCTGAGCTGGTAAACGCCGTTTTACTTTTTGCCAGGAGTTTTCCATCGGTTCTTGAGAATTTCCAGAGCTGGGCGGTTCGTATCCTCGGCGAGCACTCCGAAGTTTCCGCCTTTATACAGAAGTTTGATACCGGAGGACTTGAAAGTCTGAACTGGGATATGCTCAGCAAAAACCTGTTTTCCTTTTTCAGGGGCGGTGCTGCGGGATTTTTAAATACAACGCTGAACGTGGCAGCCTCGGTAGCAGGCGGTGTTTTTCATACGGTGATCGGCCTGGTGGTGGCGGTTTATCTTTTATTTCAGAAGGAAAAGCTGGGGCTTCAAACCAGAAAGCTTCTGTACGCTTACCTGCCGGAAAAGCGTGTTGACCGGATTTTGGAAATTGCCGGCCTCATCCAGGAGACTTTCAGCCATTTTGTTTCAGGCCAGTGTATCGAAGCATTGATTTTAACCGTTATTTATACCATCGTTCTGTCACTTTTACAGATGCCCTATGCTCTGACCATTGCGGTACTGATCGGCCTATTCTCACTGATACCTGTCTTTGGGGCCATTGTGGCCTGCTGTCTGGGAGGGTTTCTCATCTTAACCCTAAGCCCGGTCAAGGCGCTGATCTTTGTGGTTGCCTGTTTCATCGTGCAGCATGTCGAGGGCAATCTGATCTACCCGCATGTTGTGGGCAGTTCCATTGGTTTGTCTCCGCTTTGGATTCTGGCCGCGGTCACCATTGGCGGAGGTGCTTTCGGCATTCTGGGCATCATTGTGATGATCCCGCTCTTTTCAGTGCTCTATACACTGACCGGCGAGACAGTCAACCAACGTCTGAGCCAAAAGGACATAGACCCGCGAAAGCTTTTGAAAAAAGAAGAGTGACCTGCCGATTTGAAGAATTCTTGAGTATTCTTTCAAGACACTGTGTAAGCGGATGTGCTATAATAAAGCCATCGACAGAAATAATAAAACTTATGTAGAAAGGTGAAAAGATGAAAGCCAGTAATCTATTAAACACCCAGGTGTTTTTTGAAAATGACACACGGCTTCGGGGACTTGTGCGCGACATAAGAGTCTGTGACCACAAAATTGACTGCCTGGTCCTCTCAGAGGGCGGCCTGTTCAGCAAGGCCCAGATTATTTTTCCTTCGGATATCATCGAGGTGGATTATGACCACGTAACGCTTGGTGGAGACAAGGCCATAACCAAGCTCTCCGCAAAGGAAATGAAAGCGCGGCTCGAGGACAGCTACTCCCTTGTGAACACGCCGGTAAAGGATGTGGACGGCAAGCGTTTCGCCAAGGTCGCAGACGCGACGGTCTCAAAGGATTTTAAGGTTCAGGAATACGATTTGTCCCGCAGCTTTTTTGACGATCTGGACTACGGCTACAGCCTTGTGGATGCTGAGCATATGGAATACCGCGATAAAAGTTTGAATTATGACAAGGATATGCTGGAAATGGACCGGACACACCGTGAGGGCGGCATTCTGGAAAAGGTTTTGGGGGAGGAACATCATGAAAATATCACCCGATAAAAAACGAATTTTAATTGTCAATACCGTTGTAGTCCTGATCTGTATCCTTTTTGCGATATTTTTATGGCCCACCTTTTCGGGGATGTTCATGCCATTCTTTATGGCCATTATTTTGGCTTATCTCTTAAACCCTTTGGTTAAGATTTTTGAACGCCGGGGCTTTGGACGGGGACTTTCTGTCCTTTTTGTCTGTGTCATCGTCCTCTTGATTTTGTTCGGCGTTTTTATGAGCTTTGTCCCCAGCCTGATCAGCAACATTGCTCAGATGGTGACAAACATTCCGTCAATGCTCCAGGATTTGCAGAATTACGGCGGGCAGATTTCCGAATTTATTCAGAAATACAATGATTCGGATATGTCGAAGTATTTTAACCTTGAGCAGAGCCTGTCCCAGGTGGCCGGAATGTTCGGCAGTATGCTGCAGGGGCTGTCGAACGCCATTATCGCCAACAGCGGGCAGCTGATGAACATTATTATCGTGCCGCTGGTCACCATTTTCCTTTTACTGGACAAAGAGCTGTTTACCCAGTCCCTTATGTATCTGGTGCCCATTGATGCCAGAAATCAGGTTAAAAAAATGTTTTACGACATCGACATGGTTATCGGCGGTTTTATCCGCGGGCAGGGGCTCATGTCCATTATCGCCGGGATTCTGACCGGTGTGGGCGCTTACTTTATGGGGCTGCCCTACGCGCCGGTTATCGGTGTGATTGCGGGCGTAACGACCATGATCCCTTATTTTGGTCCGGCAGTGGGTATGGTCGTCATCTGCGTCATGGCGCTGCTGTCAAGCCCAATACAGATGGTTTATATTCTGATCTGGATGGCTATTGTTCAGGTGGTGTGCGGCAATCTGCTGGCGCCGGCGCTCATGTCTGGCAACGTTGGCCTGCACCCAGTTATCATTATTTTTTCAATCTTTTTCTTCGGCGCCATGTTCGGAGGCCTGGGGATGATTCTGGCAGTGCCAATCATGGGGACGGTCAAGGTCGTTATGAAGTACTTGATTGCGGGATTTGCGTCCTCTAAGGGCGAAATGCTCAGGTAAAAGGATATTAAAGTCCAATTCAGAATAAGACTTGACAAAAGCGAAAACATTACATATAATTTGAATGTTAAGTAAATATGAATGCAATGAGAATGACAACCTTATGACAGACCATTCAGAGAGGGAACGGCTGGTGCGAGTTTCCATGGAAGTGATAAGGCCGCCCCATTTGAGCAGCGGTTCTGAAATCAGAAGAGTGTAAGAACCGACGGCTGACAGACCGTTATTTGTTTGAGTGAGCAAAGCACCGCTTTGCTAATTTGGGTGGTACCGCGGAAATCAACTTCGTCCCTGTTTACAGGGGCGGAGTTTTATTTTTTTACTCAAAGCATCAATCATAAACTAAAACAAATTCATAAAAGGGAGAACGAAGACATGCAACCTTTAGGTTTAAACGAAATTCGTGAAAAGTTTTTAGCGTTCTTTGAGAGCAAAGGACATTTAAGATTAAAGAGCTTTCCACTGGTGCCGATCAATGACAAGAGTCTGCTTTTGATCAACTCCGGGATGGCTCCGATGAAGCCTTACTTTACAGGTGATGAAATTCCGCCGAGAAAACGGGTAACCACCTGCCAGAAGTGTATCCGTACCCCCGACATCGAAAATGTCGGCAAGACTGCCCGTCACGGTACCTTCTTTGAAATGCTCGGCAACTTTTCCTTTGGGGATTACTTCAAGAAAGAAGCCATTCCATGGGCGTGGGAATTCTGTACTGAGGTCATGGAAATGGATCCGGAAAAAATTTATGTATCCATCTATTTAGATGATGATGAAGCCCATGACATCTGGCATGACGAAATTGGCGTGCCGGAAGAGCGGATTGTCCGCCTCGGAAAAGAAGACAATTTCTGGGAACATGGACTGGGACCATGCGGCCCCTGCTCCGAGCTTTACTATGACCGTGGGGAAGAATACGGCTGCGGCAGTCCAGACTGCGCGCCAGGCTGTGAGTGCGACCGCTATGTTGAGTTCTGGAACCTGGTATTCACCCAGTTTGACAAGGATGAGGAAGGCAACTACAATCCGCTGGCTAACCCGAATATCGACACCGGCATGGGGCTGGAACGTCTGGCTACCATCATGCAGGGCGTTGACAATATCTTCGAGATTGATACCATCGGCCATATCCTGAATTATATCTGTAAAAAAGCTGGCGTTAAATACGGCGAAAATACCCAGGATGATGTTTCCATCCGCGTTATTACCGACCATGTCCGCAGTGTTACCTTTATGATCGCCGACGGCGTTATGCCAGGCAACGAAGGCCGCGGCTATGTCCTGAGACGTCTTTTAAGACGTGCAGCCCGCCATGGCAAGCTGCTTGGCATGCAGGAGCTTTTCCTTTACGATGTGGCCAAGGAAGTGGTCCGTGTCTCATCTGGTGCTTATCCAGAGCTGGCAGAAAAACAGGATTATATTCAGAAGCTGATCCGGATTGAGGAAGAACGCTTTAAAGAAACCATTGATCAGGGCCTGAGCCTGCTCGAAAAAGAGCTGGACAGCCTGATCGCACAGGAAGAAAAGGTGTTCCCAGGACAGGGCGCCTTTAAATTGTACGATACATACGGCTTCCCCTATGACCTGACAAAGGAAATTGTTGAGGAGCGTGGCCTGACCCTGATCGCCAGTGAATTTGAAGAAGCCATGCAGGAACAGCGCGAACGTGCCCGCAAGGCCCGTGCAGAGAGCGACCTGGCCGTCTGGGCAGACGATCCCTTTAACCCGCTGGGACCAGATGCATTGGTTGAATTCGTGGGTTATGAAAATCTGGAAGCAACCGGGAAAATCATCGGCCTGATCTCCGGCGAAGAGCTGGTGAGCGAAGTACATGCCGGCGAGGATGTCCTGGTGCTGCTCGATAAAACCTCCTTTTACGCTGAGAGCGGCGGACAGGTTGGCGATAAAGGCCAGATCGTCTCTGGTGACCGAGTGATCGAAGTGACCGACTGTAAAAAAGGCAGCCTTGGCCGCCATATCCACTATGGTAAGGTGGTTTCCGGAACCTTTAAAATGGACGAAGAAGTTACGACAAAGGTCAACCGCGAGCTGCGAGCTGCTACCCAGAGAAACCACACATCGACCCATCTGCTCCAGAAAGCATTGAAGCAGGTATTGGGCGACCATGTTGAACAGGCAGGCTCCTTTGTATCGCCAGACCGTCTCCGTTTTGACTTTAACCACTTCCAGCCAATGACCCATGAAGAAAAACGCCAGGTAGAGGAAATCGTCAATAAGGCGATTCTGGAAGCCATGGATGTCGCCATCTTTGAAACCAGTATCGACGACGCCCGTTCCATGGGCGCAATGGCCCTTTTTGGTGAAAAATACGGTGAGGTAGTCCGTGTTGTTAAGGTTGGAGATTTCAGCATCGAGCTTTGCGGCGGCTGCCATATTTCCAATTCCGCCCAGGTCGGGATGTTTAAAATCTTGAGCGAAACCGGTGTCGCAGCCGGTATCCGCCGTATCGAAGCGGCTACAGGCATGAATGCCGTTTACCATGTTGAGCAGATGGACGACACCCTGCTCGAAACCGCAGAAGCCTTAAAGACCAACCCAGACCACCTTCTGGAAAAAGTCACCGAGCTGGCAGAACAGAGCAAGCATAAAGAAAAAGTCATCAATGAGCTTAAACATAAATTTGCAGGCAATATGGTTATGGATATCCATCAGAAGGTTACCGTCATCGACGGCGTACAGACTACCATCGCAGAGGTTGAGGGTGTGGATATGGAAGAGCTCCGCAATATCAGCGATATGCTCAAGGACCGTATGGGCTCCGGCATTGTGCTGCTCGGCACCAAAGGCAAGGAAAAGGTCAACTTTATTGCGACAGCCACCAAGGACATTCTGGACAAGGGTTTCCACGCTGGCAAGCTTATTAAGGAAGTAGCGCAAATTGCAGGCGGCGGCGGCGGCGGACGCCCGGATATGGCGCAGGCCGGTGGCAAAAAGCCCGAAAAACTGGGTGAAGCCTTAGAAAAAGCTAAAGAAATCATCAAGAATCAGCTTGACTAAGGGTTTTCAAGAAAAAAAGCTTGTCTTTTGAAGGTTATTGCGTTAAAATAGGCGTAGACCAGTAAAGAGGAGGAATGGCAAAATGGATAGCAATACAGTATTTGATCGAGGGACCATCTTGTTTGACGTTAACAACGATAAAGCCAAAACAATTGATGAAGTCATGCAGGAAGTCAACAAGGCATTGATCGAAAAAGGATATAATCCCGTTAATCAAATCGTTGGTTATGTTATGTCAGGCGATCCGACTTATATCACAAGCCATAATGATGCCCGTAACTTAATCCAGAAAATCGAACGCGATGAACTTCTTGAAGAGCTGGTAAAACGCTATTTGAGCAGTATTCAAGAATAACGAGCTTATAGATGAACACAGGTCTTAGGCGAATTTTAACAGTTTGCCTAAGACTTTTTATTTCTATTGTAAAGGGGAGCCGTGGGTCTTTTTTCCAATAGAAATAAACAGGAAACGACGAATGATGGAATACCGTAAACTGGGACAGACTGGGATCGAGGTTTCAAGGCTCTGCTTTGGAAGCCTGACCATTGGCCCGCTGCAGAAAAACAAAACACTGGAAGAAAGCCGCCCGATCATTGAAGCGGCTCTGGACGCCGGAATCAATTTTTTTGATACGGCTGACTTGTACAATTGCTACCCTTATCTCAAGCAGGCACTGGAAATCAAAAAAGATCTGGTTATCTGTACCAAATCTTACGATTATTCGGCCGAGGGCGTGGCTAAAAGCCTGGACAGAGCGTTACGCGAGCTTGGACGGGACTACATCGATATTTATATGCTGCATGAGCAGGAGAGCCGCCTGACCTTTGAAGGCCACTGGGAAGCCATCGAGTATCTTTTGAAAATGAAAGAGAAGGGCGTGATCCGTGCCTTTGGCATTTCAACCCACAGGGTTGAGGGCGTACGAGACGCTGCGGACTTTAACGAGATCGAGGTGGTATTTCCCCTCATTAACCTTACAGGTATTGGCATTGAGGATGGAAGCCGTGAGGACATGGAAGCCGCGATCATGAAAGCCAAACAGGCCGGAAAGGGCGTTTTTGGCATGAAGCCCTTGGGCGGCGGCAATCTGCTGGCCAGCAAAAAAGCCTGTTTCGACTATATCCTGGGTTTGGAAACGCTGGACGCCATCGCCTTTGGCATGCAGTCCGTTGACGAGGTCCGCTACAACGCAGCCAGGATAAACGGAGAGCCAATAGAGGCGGAGCTGGAAAAACGTGTGGCAGGCGCAAAAAAAAGCCTGCATATCAGCGACTGGTGCGAGGGCTGCGGCGAATGCGCTGCCCATTGCAGCCAGAAAGCACTCACGATTATTGATGGAAAAGCACAGGTGGAACATTCAAAGTGTCTGACCTGCTGTTATTGTGCGGCCTATTGTCCGCTTTTTTGCATAAAAGTCATTTAGTATTGAAGCGGATGACTTTGGGTATAAAACTGGAAAGAGAAAAATTTATGGCAACAAAACGCTTACTCGGCCTAGACGTCGGGGATAAATATATTGGTATCGCAGTCAGCGACCCATTGGGCATAACCGCCCAGGGCTACAGAACATGGAAACGCGGAACACGTGACGACGATCTGGCCTTTTTTAAAGATGTTGTGGAGCAGTTTAACGTGACCACCCTGGTATCCGGACTGCCCAAGGACATGGAAGGAAATGAAACCGCCCAGGCCCGTAAGACACGCAACTTCTGTCAGTTTTTAAAAAAAAGACTGAATCTGGTGGTTGTCTATATTGACGAAAGGCTGACCTCAAAAGCCTCCGAACGGGTTTTAATTGAAGGCGGAGTACGGCGTGAAAAACGCAAGGAATATATCGATACTCTGGCAGCCCAGATGATCCTGCAGGTTTATCTGGACAGCAGTGAGAACACAAATTAAGGATATTAAAGCTGAATTAAGCATAATAATATAAACTAAATTTAAAGAAAACGAGGTATTTAAACATGGAAGACAACAAAATTACATTATTAGATGAAGATGGCGTAGAACGCGTATTTGAGCTGGTGATCAGCTTCGACATTGAAGACAAAACCTATGTCCTCTTAGCAGAAAGTGAAGAAAGCGAAGATGTATTCCCATTTGTTATCCGTGAGGACGAAAATGGCGAAGAAACACTGTATCCGGTTGAAAGCGAAGAAGAATTCGCGCTGATCGAACAGACCTACGAACAGCTCATGGAAGAAGAAGACGATGATGATGAAGAATGCGGTTGTGGCTGCGGCTGCGGCGGAGACCATCAGGAATAATAATGGAGTTGAGCAGCTTCCCCATCGTTGAGGGGGAATTCATCTCCAGACCCAACCGATTTATTGCCCGGGTTATGATCGATACAGACAGCGCCCCACGTGAAATTACGGCGCACGTAGCAAATACCGGCCGGATGCGGGAGCTTCTCGTACCCGGCGCCCGGGTTCAAATGGCCTTTAATCCGTCGCCAAAGAGAAAGACGGATTTTACTTTACTGACAGTATGGTATAAAAGTACATGGGTTTGCATACACTCGACCATGGCCAACGCACTCGCCTTTGAGTTTATGGAAAAAGCCCCGGATATCTGTCAGCTTAAAAGGGAAGTGACCTACGGCAACAGCCGCTTTGACCTGGCTTTTGAACGGAATGGCCACCCCTGTCTGTACGAAGTGAAAAGCGCTAACCTGGTGGTTGGTGCTGCGGCGATGTTTCCAGACGCCCCGACCGAACGGGGCTGTAAACACCTGGAAGAACTAATGCATGCGCGTACAGAAGGTTATGAGGCCGGTGTGCTCTTCGTTGTACAAAGAGAGGACGCTGAGTTTTTTACGCCCAATATTGCCACCGATCCGCTGTTTTCAGGACTCCTTAAAAAGGGGTTTGAAGTGGGTCTGGTTGTTCGCGCTCTAAGGTGTGTCATCAGAGGAAACACAATTAAAATTGATTCAGAAATACCGGTTCGTTTTGATACGGCCGGACGGATATAAAATAATGAAAGGAGATTATTTTGAACGAAACACAACAGAATAAAAACGAAAATAGAAATCAGAATCGTCAAAACCACCGGCCCAAAAGAAGGAACCACCCGCCAAAGCATAAAGATAAGCTTAAAGTGATTCCCATTGGGGGCCTTGGTGAAATCGGAAAAAACATGACGGTCTTTGAATACAAGGACGAGATGATCATTGTTGACTGCGGCTTGAAATTTCCAGACGATGAAATGTACGGTATTGACATTGTCCTGCCAGATTTCAGCTATATTGTCGAAAATGCCGATAAGCTGAAGGGGCTTTTTATCACCCACGGACATGAGGACCATATTGGAGGCATTGTCTATCTGGTTAAAAAGCTGGGCATTACTGTCCCTATTTACGCCACCAAGTTTACCATGGGGCTCATCGATAAAAAGCTCGTTGAACACCGACTGGTTACCAGTGTGGACCGTCAGATTGTAAAGGCAGGCGACCGGGTGCAGAAGGGCAGCTTTGAAGTCGAATTTATCCGGGTTAACCACAGTATTGCCGATTCCGTTGCCCTTTATATTAAGACACCGGCAGCGACCGTTTTTCATACAGGAGACTTTAAGATCGACTACCATCCCATCGATGGCGAAATCATGGATTTACAGCGTATTGCCAAGCTGGGGAGCCAGGGCATTGACCTGCTTATGGCCGACAGCACCAACGTTGAGGAAGCAGGCTTTACACCTTCTGAAAGCTCCGTTGGCGCGACTTTCTACAACCTGTTCAGAGGCTGTAAAAACCGAATCATTATCACTACCTTCGCATCAAATGTGCACCGGGTTCAGCAGATCATCGACGCGGCAGCCAGCTATAAGCGCAAGGTCATCATTAATGGCCGGAGCATGGAAAACATGGTGGAGGTCGCCTCCGATCTGGGGTATCTGAAAATCCCTAAAAATATCCTTATAGACATCAAGGATATGAAGAGCTATAAAGACAGCGAGCTGGTAATCATCACGACCGGCAGTCAGGGCGAGCCCATGGCAGCCCTTGGCCGTATGGCCCACGGTGAGCACCGTTTCCTGAACATTAAAAAAGAAGACACGGTTATTATCTCAGCTTCTCCCGTCCCGGGGAATGAAAAGATGGTTTCAGAAGTGATCAATAAGCTGGTGGATCTTGGCTCAGAGGTTGTTTACAAAAAATTTGCAGACATCCATGTTTCCGGCCATGCCCGCCAGGAAGAGCTGAAGCTGGTTCAGACACTGGTTAAGCCAAAATTCTTCTTACCGGTTCACGGTGAGGCCCGAATGCTCGTGCACCACGCCGCCCTTGCGGAAAGTGTGGGAACCGACAAGCGCAATATCCTCATTGCGGAGAATGGATCAGTCTTGGAAGTAGACCATCGAAGCTGTAAGATTACCGGCAAGGTACAGGCAGAGCCAGTACTGGTCGACGGCCTGGGTGTCGGCGACATTGGAAATATTGTATTAAATGACCGTAAACGCCTGTCTGAGGACGGCCTGTTTATTGTGGTGGTGACGATGCATAAAGGTAAAGCCATCTCAGGACCAGACATTATCTCCAGAGGCTTTGTCTATGTACGCGAATCCGAAGAGCTTATCAACACAGCCCGCGATGAAGTTAAAAAAGCCCTCCTGGCCTGTGAAGAAAAAGGCGTAGTGGACTGGAGTTCCATTAAAAATGAAATCCGCGAGTCCCTCTTCCGTTACCTGTACAGCCAGACAAACAGGAAGCCGATGATCCTGCCGATTTTAATGGAAGTATAACTTTACCATTTTTAAAATGAATATGATTTAGAAATCTTAAGCTTCAGAATATGGGAAAATTTTCCCATTATCTGGAGCTTTTTCTAAAATAATGGCTATAATTGTAAAAATTTAGTAACAATTTGATCTAAGATGTGTTATAATGTTGATTAAACGAAAAGAAAGGAACTTAGGGAATGAACGTATATGATGAAGCCAACAATTTGGCCCAGGCTCTTAAAGAATCAAACGAATACCAGAACTTTAAAGCAGCAGAGCTGAAGCTAAAGGCTGACGAAGAACATTACGCAATGGCTCAGGATTACGCGAAAAAGCAAATGGGTCTTCAGACAAAACAAATGATGGGCCAGGAGCTGACAGAGGAAGAGGTAGAAGCCTATAACTCTTTAACAGCGTCCGTGCTGGGCATTCCGATTATTGCCGAATACTTCCAGGCGCAGATGTATTTTGGCATTGTCTTCCAGGATATCATGGATATCATCAGCAAAGCCGTTGATTTAGACATGGGCGGCATGTTTGGCAGCGAGGAAGACGCAGAGTAATTAAATAAATTCAGGGGTACTTTCCAAAAAAACAAGGTACCCTTTTTTTGAGTAAATCCCCGTAATTGAGGTGAGTAAATGAAGATTAGATTAACCCAGGGTGAAGCGAAAAAAGAGGCTTCGGAGCCCAAAACGCAGAACCGTCAGGCACAAAAGCGGACGGCTCAGTCAACCGAGGTGGAGATGCGTAAAAAGCGTGCGAACGCCAAGCGTCCCGCGGACGGAGGCACCCAGACCACACCAAAGAAAAAAACGCAGCAGCGGAAACCAGCAGAGGGAGCCGTAAAACGCCGACCTACGGAAGGCAGTAAAGTACAGGAACGCAGAGAAACCTCTCGTTCGGCGGGCGCAGGTACCCCGAAGCAGAGACCAGCAGGCCAGAAAAAAGGCCAGACAGCCCAGAGAGCAGACAGCCCGGGCACTGCTAAAAAGAAGAGACCGGTACAGAAACAGCCTGCCGAAACACGCCGGAGAAGAGAAGCAGAAGCAATGGACGCACCTGTAAAAAGAAAAAAAGGCGGACTTAAATACAAGCTGCCCATCGTCATTGCAGCCGTTGTGCTGATTGTCGTTATTGGCATCTTTGCAGGCAGAGGCTTCTACAACGCCATGCTGGAACCCACAGGGACAAGCACAGAAACCATGATCGTCGAAATTCCAGACGGCTCGACCATCAAAGACGTTGGAGAGATCCTTTACGATCAGGGCTTAATTAAGAACACCATGATATTCCAGAGCTATGCAGGACGCCACAGCCGCGGAACAAGCGGTATGCAGGCCGGCAACTATGAAATGAACCACGCTATGTCCGTCCCGGACATTGTGAACAAAATGCTGAACGGCGATGTCTACAGCGGCGCGATTCCGGTACTCCTGTCCGAGGGCAAAAACATCAATGAAATGGCCCAGATACTGGAAAAGCATAATATCTGTACCTCTGCGGCCTTTATCAGCGAAACTAAGAAGCTGGGCGAATACAAAGCCCTGTACCCGATTTTGAGCAGCATTCCGGACGATAAGAACCGGACCCTTGAAGGTTACCTGTTCCCGGATACCTACGAGATTGAGCCTGGCAGCACCGCGTCCGACGTTGTGAAAAAAATGCTGGACCGTTTTACCGAGGTTTATAACCAGAATTTTATGCAGCAGACCACAGAAAAAGGCAAAACCGTGGATGAAATTGTCATTATGGCCTCCATTGTTGAGCTTGAAACCAAGCTGCCCGAGGACAAAGCCAACGCCGCCAGTGTTTTCTACAACCGTATCGCCCAGAATATGCCTTTGCAGTCCGACATTACCGTTGACTACGCACTGGGTAAAAAACATGCAGTACTGACCGAGGAACAGACCAAAATCGATTCTCCCTACAACACCTATCAGAATTTAGGATTACCCGTCGGTCCGATCTGCTCACCAGGAAAAAGCTCCATTGACGCAGCCATCAACCCGGCCCAGACCAAGTATCTGTTCTTTGTAGCCGATATGGATTCCGGCAAGCTCTATTTCAATGAAACACTGGAAGGGCATAACGCCGATGTTCAGAAGTATATGGGAGACTAGAAAGCGTAACAAACCGTGAGTGATATTGTACCAGATTATATCGAAGATTATATCCGCAGCCTGCTCCCCGGCGAAACATCTGCCCTTGAGCGGCTGCGGCTCATTGCAGAAACAAACCATGTGCCCATTATCTTTCCCGAGGTTCGCAACTACCTGGAAATTTTGATCGAAACGCATCAGATCAAAAGCATTCTGGAAATTGGGACAGCGGTCGGCTACTCCGCCGGGGTTTTTGCCCATGCCATGGGGGAAAAAGGCAGAGTGACCACCGTAGAGCGGGATGAGCGCATGATTGCCCAGGCCAGAGAAAACATTGCCAAAATGGGCTATGAAGACCGGATTCATTTAATCCAGGGCGACGCCCAGGAAACAGCGGCCAGCCTCACCGGAACCTTTGACATGATCTTTCTGGACGGGGGCAAAGGGCATTATATCCATCTGCTTGAGGATTGTATGCGGCTTTTAAAGCCCGGCGGCCTCATTGTTTCCGACAACGTGCTCTATAAGGGGATGATCGCGACCAATGCGTTGGTGATCCGCAGAAAGATCACCATTGTCAAGCGCATGCGAAAATACCTGGATGCTATCAGCCATGATCCCAGGCTCATGACCACCGTGCTGCCTCTGGGAGACGGACTGGCAGTGAGCTATAAAAAAATTGATTAACTAAAGCGGCCTACGGGCCGTTTTTTATTTTTGCATTTCATGGGAATTTGCTATATACTATAGAGATGAAAATTACGAAGGAGAACATAAATTGAGAAAAAAACCTGAATTGCTCGCCCCGGCGGGGAATTTTGAAAAATTGAGATATGCCCTGCACTACGGCGCCGACGCAGTCTACTGCGCAGGAAAACGCTTTGGCCTGCGGGCAGGGGCTGGTAACTTTGAGATGGAAGAGCTTGCAGAAGCTGTCCGTTACGTCCACGAAAGGGGCAAGCGCATCTACGTTACCCTGAACATGATCCCCCACAATAACGACCTTGTGGGGCTTCCAGAATATGTTCATGCCCTGAAAGCCATGGGCGTAGATGCCGTACTGGTGGCAGACCCCGGCGTTTTTGCCATTGTGCGTGAGACCGAGCCAGCGCTTAAGGTTTCCATCAGCACCCAGGCCAACAATACCAACTGGAAAACCGCAGAGTTCTGGTATCATCAGGGAGCCCGGCGCATTGTGCTGGCCCGGGAGCTCGGCCTTGAGGAAATGCAGACAATCGTGGAAAAAACACCAGCCGATATGGAAATCGAAACCTTTGTACATGGTGCCATGTGTATTTCCTACTCTGGGCGGTGTCTGCTGAGTCACTACATGACCGGCCGTAACTCCAACCAGGGCGACTGCGCCCACCCCTGCCGCTGGAAATACCACCTCATCGAGGAGACAAGACCAGACGAGAACTTTAGCATAGAGGAGGACGAAACCGGCTCCTTTATCTTTAATTCCAAGGATCTCTGCCTTATCGACCATATCCCAGAACTCATAAATGCAGGCATTGACAGCCTGAAAATCGAGGGCCGCATGAAGAGCATCTATTACGTGGCTACCGTCGTCCAGGCCTATCGCCAGGCCATTGATTATTACTACGACCACCCTGAAGAAAAAAGTGTCGATCCCAAATACTTCCAGGAGCTTCGCAAGGTTAGCCACCGGAACTATACTACTGGCTTTTTTGAGCACAAGACCACAGCCAACGACCAGAACTATGGTACCGGCAGCTATACCCGCTTGTACGATTTTGCGGGCGTGGTCCAGTCCTACGATCCTGAAACATGTATCGCCATTATCCAGCAGCGCAATAAGATAAACGCTGGAGAAACCATCGAGGTGATGGTGGCAGGTTCCCAGGAAGGTTTTTACACCCAGCAGGTGGGCGAGATGCAGGACGAAAAGGGAAACCCCATCGAATCGACCCCGCACCCAAAAATGATCTACAGCATGAAAATGGATGTGCCTGTGAAGGCCATGGATATTATCCGGAAAAAAGAACTTTAAACCCAGAGACAGATGCCGCATACATGTATCGATAAGTATGCGGCATTTTATGTTTTTTAGAAAGACTTTAAAACTAAATGTTTAACGATGACATGATAAAATGAGCGTAAAAACAAACTGAAGCAGCACTGTAATTTAGATGCTTTCATCTATTTTGCAGTGTTCTTTTTTTGGCATGAGTGTTTTTATAACATTAAATTCAAATTCTACAAACAAGTAAAAAACAGTTTTGAGAAGTAAAAACTATAAAACAAAATAAAAAGTCGCAAAATACACTATTTTGCGTCATTCGGAAACAAATTAATAAATCTATAACTATTATAACGTTAAGTCAAAGGAATTACCAGTCTTTTTTTTTATAAAGTTCAAAAAATTTTAACGGCTAAAAGAAGGAGCAAAAATGATGATCAAAAAAATTATTAACTTATTTATGAAAAAACTTTTTAAAAAGCAAGTCTCTATGGAAGTATTGTTTGAGAAATGGTTGAATATGAAAACCAGCGAAGGAAGGGTTAAAGCAGTTACACTGCAAAATTATAAAAGACAAATTAGTCTGCATATTAGTCCGGTTTTAGGTCATTGTAATGTATCTATCGTTGATAAGGAACTGATCCAAAACTTTGTAGATAGTCTTATAAAAGAAAAAAAATTAAAAGCAACGACTGTCCGAAATATTTTTGGCCGTTTATCAGAGATAATGAACTATGCAGTTAGAGAAGATATGATCAATACAAATCCTTGTTCCGCGGTTCGTCTACCTCAAGGTAAAAACAAGGCAGGAAAAGCATTAAGTTTAGAGGAACAGATGAGTATTGAAGAGTTATTGAAATCCCAGAGTACACCACATAAAATTGCGGTTCAGCTTGCTCTTCATTCAGGATTAAGAATATCTGAAATTACTGCATTGCGTTGGAAAGATATTGATTTTGAAAAAGGTTTTATTTATGTACAACACAGTTTTAAAAGAATATCAATAGATGGAAAAGGGCAGAAAACTTTTTTACATTTAGGAACTCCAAAGTCTAAGAACTCGGTTAGAAGTGTTCCTATGACTGCGCAAATAAAAATATGTCTTGAAAAGTACTATAAAACTCTCAATTTTCTTCAGAATAAAGATGAAAGCTTTGTTGTGTGTAAAAAAAATGGTAACTTTTATGATGTTCGTGCAATACAAAGATATTTTTCTAAATTATGTCAAATAGCCGGAATTGCTCAGTATCATTTTCATGATTTGCGACATACCTTTGCTACGAACGCTAAAGAAAGTGGTATTGATATTCAACTAATCAGTGAGATTCTGGGACATGCTCATACAACAACAACTATGAATATTTACCTTCATCCGAGTGATACTTATAAAAAAGAAGAAATAAAAAAAATGGATGGAATTTCTAAGAGAAAATACTTAAAAGCAAAAAATACTATAGAAAAAATATATTTAAAAGCAATATAATGACGCAAAATAGTGTATTTTGCGACTTTTTGAACGATTGTAGCTGTAACATTATACCCTAAAAGGCGAAAAAGAAAAGGATAAAGTGAAAAATGGACGAGATGGTTAACAAATATTTAAGAAATTGTCCAGAAGAGATCCAGCGTCACTGTCAAAGAACTGGTGTGTTGATAGATGCTTTGTTAAGTCAAATGCATCAAAGCAGTCAACAGGCTGAATTCTGTTTGAACGGATGTAGTCCATATTTTTATCATGACATTGGTAAGTGCATTGTACCGAGAGATATTTTAAAAAAGAGCACAGGTCTAAATTTCGGCGAATGGAAAATTATGAAACAGCACACAAGCTTTGGAGGGATTATCTTTGATCAGCTCGGTGAACTAGCAGAAAAACCGAAAGAGAAAGCTTTTTGCCGGGTTGGGTCTTTTGTGTGCAGATACCACCATGAACGATGGGATGGTAAAGGGTATCCGTCTGGACTGAAAGGATCTAAGATTCCATTTCTGGCAAGAGTATGCGCTGTGGCGGATAGCTGGGATGCCATGGTTAACAACCGATGCTACCGAAACAGTCTTCCAGAATCTGAAGCATTAGATGAGATCAAAAAAGGCATAGGCACACAGTTTGACCCTGAGATTGCTGCTGCTTTTCTTGAAATCAAGAAAATAGTTATTCACAGAGAAGCATAACATGCGTATCTGTTGAATATATAGTGAGAAGAAACGGCATGCGCCAAAAGCCGTTTCATGCTCCATCTCACCTTTTTACCTTTTTTGTAATCGCGGAGGGAAAAAGGCCGCTCACACCAGCGCGGCTGCCCTTCGCACAATGTCATTCACAGGAAAACCTGATGAATAGATAATGGTCTTTTGATAGCAAGTCTCATTAACTGTTTGGGAGGTGAAAGAGAATTAATCAGTAAAACGGACTGGAATCAGGCTTGATAATCATAAAGACAATTAAAAAAATATTTGACTATGAAAGGAGTAAAAATGGAAAGACAAATGAGTAAAAGAAATTATTTCTTAAAGACTTTGACGATTCTATTTTTAAGTATCTTACTCTTACTGCCAACGCTGATGTTGGAAGGAAAAGAGGCAAAAGCCGCAGCTGTTACAGAAACAAGAGCGGTTGATTTAAGTAAAGGTAATGTAGAGGACATAAGAGATGACGAGGTGATCCGGGTGTATCAAACAACCCAATCAACTTCAAATTATCTTGTAGTTAACGCCAAAAGAGCAACAGTTATTTTGGATAATTTAAATATTGTTCAGGGTGCAGGACGGAGTCCAATGACAATAGTTGCGAATTCTGATATTAAGATATTGCTCAAAGGAAGTAATAGAATGGTGCAGACAAAAAGCACAAGTTGCGGCCTTTTTATGGAGGATGGTGCTAGATGTACTATTGAAGATTATGGAAATGGTGATGGGAGTCTGGAGGTATCGAATAGTACTGTCGATTCTAAAAATGTTGTTCTTGGGGCTAGTGTGCAAAGCCACGCCACATTAACGATTAATTCAGGAACGGTTAAAGCAAAGACCGTAGGGATGGGTCCAGCAATCGGTGCCACAGCCGGAAACGATCAACCCGGAGGGTCAACTCTCGACTTAGTTATCAATGGAGGAACCGTTGAAGCAATAACAGAAAGTTGGGGTGCCGCAATTGGTACCCAGGGCGATGTGCCGGAGAATCAGGAGAATACTGTTAATGTGACCATTAATGGAGGCAAAGTCATTGGAGATAACCATTCAAAAGACACACAAGACTCTCGACCAGGGAGGGTCAGAGGCGGTGCTACAATCGGCACTGGGTATGGCGGTTACTCTAAGCAAAATGTCACATTGAACATTCCTGAAAATTCAACTGCCGAGCTTGATTTAATAAGCGCCTATGGCGGCGCCGCAATTGGAGGTTCTGGAAGCTGGAATAGTGGAAGCACTAATGCTGGGCTTAATGAGAATGACAAAACTCATGAAAATATTGTCGCAAACATTGAAGGCGGAAACACAAAGATATCTGTACAGGGGCAAGCTCCTGGAATTGGGATCGGCGCCGGGGTAGCTTTAGACCAGAAGGTAGAAGTAAATATTTCAGGCGGGAACATTGACATAATGAATGATACCGCAACTGTAAACTCCCGAGGACCTGGCATTGGTGTAGGTGTATTTTCTAAAAATACAGTATTCGACTGTAATATCTCCGGCGGAAACATAAATACGGTTTCTCGAGATAGCAAGGATTATACTGTTAATGCACCGGCAATTGGGATCGCAGCAAAGAGTAAAAGTAATACAACTGTAAAATTGGATGATTCGTCTGGCAACACCTTTAACTTAAATGTAACGGGTGGCACCATTAACGCTGAAACCAGGTCAAGCGATACAAACATTCCGGATATTGGCACCATTGCAAACAATACTTTTAATGTAAAAGTGGATGGCGGTTCCTTGAATGCTGTGAACCAGAGAATGAACGTGACAGCCAAAAACAGCCAAAACCAGAATGTTTATCCGGCAGCCGTTAAACTTGGCGGTATTACAGAAGAAAAGACAGCGGTAAAAAGTGCGAGTGTCGATGGTAAAAATTACGGCAAAGACCTGGTTGCCCAGTCTGGAAAGCTCTACTTATGGACGATTCCAGACAATAATAAGGCGATCACGGCCAATGTGAAAGATGATTCCAGAGCTTATAGCAATCCAGCGGTAAATTTGGCTTACAACAGTGGTTTTACCTTTACAGACCCAGATGTCACCTTAAAGAAAACCATCACGCCAGAAGAGTTGGGAAGCTTTAATATTAAAAATGTTGGGGACAACAGCGTCACCGTTCAAGTGGGTGGAGTAAACAGCGATGATCAGCCTGTTTTACTGCAGGCCTATGAGCACAGCACCGACACAGCCGTTGGTGAGGCTCAGACCTATGATGCCGCTAAAATCGACTACACCTTTAGCGGGTTGACCAAAGGCAGACTCTATGACATTAAGGCAAAAGTGAATGGAAACGAAACTTACAACACCGCCGAAAAAGTGGCGCTGGTGGTAAAACCTTTTGAATATGCCCCGGCCTTACCAAGCGCAAAATTGAAAGGCGCATATGAGGCAAGTGCGGCGGCTGAAGGTGAAAGCTTTACCTATGCTCTGGCAAGTGGCTCTGTATTACCAGAAGGTTTAACCTTAAACAAAAATGGCATGGTTTCGGGCACACCAACACAATCTGGTGATTTTAGCGTTAATATTATCGCGACCGCAGCTGATGAAGGCATTTCTGCCAACAACAGCCGAACAGCAGCTGTTGCCATTAAAGTAGAGCCGATAAAAATATCTTTATCCGTGGTAGATCAGGCAGGCCAGCCTTTAAGCTGTGGCTGTGAACTAACCAGTACAGCGGCAAAAGGAGGCGCGGCTGTGGGCGATACGGTTTTATTTACATTAACCCCATGCCCGCTGCACGATTTTGTCAAGCTTAACCTGAATGGCAATGATGTACAGGCCGTGTCTGGATCAAATGGAAAATTCACTTACTCTTATGTTGTAAAAGCAGGAGATAGTGAACTGAACATGAAAGCTTTTATGACTGAGAGTGAAAAAAGAATCACAAAGATCGAACGGGTTAGCGAAGAAAGGGAACTTGCCATTTATGCGAATGACGAAAAAAATGAAAGCTTAGCCCAGTTAAAGGCCTTTGTTAACAATAGTATTACGCTCAAGGCGACTTACAATGACAGCACAGAAAAAACAGGAAAAGCAACCGATTTGGGATTAGGATGGGCTACGAACAGCACCTATTCACCTAAAGGCGGCACTTATGAATATAGTGTTTCTGCGGATGACACTTATGTGAAACAAACCGTCATAGTTAACACGGTTACCGCAGAATTGGGAGCTTTAAATGATGTGGTTCGTTCTGTCAGTGAAGAAGGGTATTCCACTATTGCGTCATTGGGGCTGCCGGAAACCATCGCTTGTACTTATCAGGCAGGTGTACCTGTAAACAGTGAGGATCGTGAGGTCGCTATCAGCTGGAAAACAGAGATACCAGAAAACTTTGGTAAGACAGCGACCGAAGCACCGGTTGTGTTTGAAGGTAGTGCTGCTGTACCAGAATGGGCAACACTTACAAGTAATGCTGTTTCTGTTAATGTCAGCATTAGTGACAGGGTAGTGCTGGTGCCGGTAATTACAATAGAGGATAAAGTATATGACGGCACAAAAACAGCCAACTTTAAAGATACCCCAGCTTTAAATTCGGAAGACCTGACTAAAGGGACTGACGTTCAGTTATCTGGTATTCCAAAGGCCGAATTTAGTTCTTCCGATGCTGGCAAAAATATTCCGGTTAAGGTAAGCGGGTTGAGTTTATCTGGAACGGATGCTGGCAAATATGTTTTGGATTTAAGCAACGTGACTGGAAATATCACCCCGGCTTCCATCATCCTTACTGGTATTAGTATGGAAGATAAAAAAGTAACCGAAGACGGTAATAGTCAAACCATTGAAATCAACGGTGCATTGCCGTCTGGTGTGACTGTAAGCTATAGCTACCTAAAAGACGGGGAAAGTCAGCCAACCAGTACAGCGCCAACGAAGTCTGGCACCTACACGGTAACCGCCACCTTTAAAACTGACGTTAACCATGTGGTTGAACCTAAAACCATGGGCGCTAAGCTTGTGATTGAGGAAAAGAGTGCCGGAGTGGTTGTAGAAGAAATAACCACCGGCTTAACCGAGGAAGAGGCAGCCGGCATGAATGCCACTGTTCTGAAAAACGGCGAAGCCGTGCAGGTAGGGGATACCGTAACTGCCGGAGATAAACTGACTTATCAGTTTGTGCCAGAAGCTGTCCGTGAAGCCTATGTTCCTTACGCCTTTACCATGAACGGCGAAATCGTCGCCGTCACAAAACTGGCAGAAGGCAAAGGCTATAGCGCCGAATACACGGTTAAAGAAAGCGACACTGCGCTTAAAGCAGATGCCAAATGTATTCTGTTAGGCAACTTCAGCGGTGATAAGGTCATCAACATTATCGACGCGCAGCAGATTGCTCAGGCAGCCGCAGCTGGCGGAACCATTGAAGACATGAAAAAAGCAGCCGGAGACGTCAACTTTGACGGAAAGATCAATGTTATTGACGCGCAAAAAGTCGCGCAATACGCAGCGGATACAAGCGTTGTTTTTTAGAAAAGCCTTTAAATTTTAGACACTGTTATTAAGGTTATTAAGCGCGCGGACAAAAACGCCGCGCGCTTGATATAAATTTTTATTCTATTTTCTTTAAGGAGGAAAAAATGAAAGCAAAAACACTTTCAAGCAGACTGATCGCGGGATTCCTGGGACTGAGTCTGTTCGCGTCTGCGGCGATTCCAGGAATCATGCCGCAAGCAAAAGCAGCAGAAGGTGCTGCAACATTTTCTGCTGTGGCAGATAAAACAGAGGTACACCCAGGCGGCACCTTTACCGTGGCCGTTTCAGTGACCCCAGAACCGTCAGTCGGTTCCTACGAAGCGGCGCTGGATTATGACCATGATAAACTGGAGGTTGCTGACACAACCAAGTCAAGCTATGTCTTTAACTTTAAGCCTGAAGGCGGTGGCGGTTCTACTGGCGTTTATGCCAACTGGTTTGATGCAACTGGTAGCACACCAATGACTGAAACATCGGAACTGTTTACCGTAACCTTCAAAGTTAAAGATGGCGCAACTGGCAATACGGGCCTCGCTATGGATCCTCGTGTTGTTGGAAACGCCGCCGCCGAAGACATCACCACCAACTGCAGCGGAAACGCCAGCAGTGTGAACATTACCGAAGCACCGCCAGCGCCAGTACCGGTCACCGGCGTATCCGTATCCTTAGACGCTTCCGAAATGTTCCCGGGACAGAATGCCCAGGCCACCGCAGCGATAGAGCCGGCAGACGCCGACAACCAGAACGTGTCATGGTCTTCTTCTGATAATGCTGTGGCAACCGTTGACGCAGACGGTAAAGTGACCGCCATTGCGGCTGGTACTGCCAGCATTACCGCAACCACCGAAGAAGGCGGCTTTACAGCATCTGCAGATGTGACCGTCAAGGCCGACACCGTCAAAGCACTGGCTGTGGCTGCCGCACCGACCAAAGTGGATTACCTTCAGGGCGACGCCATCGATTTAACCGGTGGTAAATTAACCGTTACCTATGAACAGGCAGGCGATGTTGAAATGGATATGGCCCAAGCCACAGCCATTGTGGACATGAACCAGGTGGGTGAAGCCGTACCAGTCGCCATTGAATTTGGCGGACAGAAGCTGGAAAACGCTTTTACCATCAAGATTAAAGAAGCGGTTGTAACCGGTCTGGAACTGGTGAAAGCACCGACAGGAAAAACCACCGTTGGCGATGAAATGCCAAACCTGGAAGGCGGCATGATGAAAGCCACCATCAATGATGGCGAAACTGTCCGTGAGCTGCCATTATCCGACGCCCAAATCACCGGTTATGACAAAACAAAAGCCGGCGAACAGACCTTAACCGCAACCTATGGCGGCAAGTCCATCGAATTTAAGATTACCGTTGCCAAAGCTCAGGCAGGCGGTGGTAGCGTTGATGGCAATAACGATGGCCAGAGCGCGGATGGTAAAGCGCCATCCAATGTTAAGAACCCCGTAACCGGCTTAAATTTCTCTCAGGATGCTGTCAATGGTTTTGGTTTCCTGACCACCGGCTTAGCCATTTTAGCGGTTTCCGGTATCAAGGTTTTCCGCATGAGAAGAAAAATGCAGTAATCCCTTATGGGGTGAACACAAAAGAACACGTAAAAAACATCTATTAATTATTACACACACAAATCATTTAAGCACACAGGAAAGAGGAGCGATCTTCTTTTCAGCACACGAGAAAACACGAAATTCTAAGACAAAGAAATAAGGCATTTAACACAATGGGGCGGACGTTGGATTTTGCAGCCAATCTGGAGAAGCAAAACGAGCGCCCGCCCTTATTGTATATGGGATTTGACAGTAAAAGGAGAAATCATCCATGAAGAAAAAAATGAGAAAAAAAGCGATACCGCAAAAGGTTGCGGCAGGCGTCATGTCCGGCGTGATGCTCTTAAGCTCTACCGGCGCGACAGCATTGGCGCAGGAGATCCAGGGAACCGAGCTTTTTAAGGGTGATGACGCAAAGCAGACCGCAAAAGGCATTGTAAAGACGGCGGTGCAAAGCGCCCCGACCCTTGCGAGCCGTACGGATACCACGGTCACTCTGAACAGCGAAGCAAATTTATATTACGCGTATACAGAAGCGGGAAAAGAACCATCTGCGTACACCTGGACCAAGGCAAGCGGCGATACTGTAACTATCAGCGGCCTGACAGCGGGCACGTCCTATGATTTCGTCTGCGCTACCGATGATAAGGGAACGGGTATGAGCCCTGCCAGTACGATCTATACCCTTCAGGCAGCGCCGGTAAATCCTGAAAGCTGCGCAGCGGTGACGTATCCAGAGGAAACCATTACCATTAAAGCAGGCTATGAAATGAATACGCAAAAGGACTTTAATGGGGATATGGTGGCGAACGGGGCTTCGATTTCTGATTTTATTGGCAAAGGCCTTTATGTGCGCGCCGCTAAGAACGGGGAAATCCCAGCAGGGGTTGCCGCTGAATACACCATCAAAGCCCGTCCGGAAAACAGTACCTCTGTGCCGGCCGACCAGATTACCCGAAGCACAACCGGCTTTAGCTTTACGCCTAACCCTCTGGGCATTTACCAGTATACCGGCGGCGGCCAGACTACGCCTAAAACCATTGTGGGCGGTAAGGTGACAGGCCTGCAGCCCGGAACGGTTTACAGCCTCATTGATTACACCTCGGCGACCGCAAATGCTTTTAAATCCGGCACCAACACCCAGGAGATCCGCACCAAGAGCGTGGTTGCGCCAGCCACCAAGGACGGCCCGGGAGCCACCCAATCAGCCAATACGGTCAAGGCCGATAAAACAGAAGCCGATTCCGGCGAGACCATTACCTATACCATTACCTATGGGGAGGGCTATACACCAAGTATGACCATTGGCGGCGATGAAATGGCCTTTGATACCGCAGCGGTTGATCCAGAGACCAAAACAGCGGTCTTTGAATACACGGTAAAAGCAGGGGATACCACGGTCAGCGCAGTGGCGCATTTTAATGAACGTGGGGTAAAAGCCGTCGATGCTCAGGAAAATAAAACCCTCTACGCAAACGATCCTTCGAACCAGTCCGCCCAGGCGCTGACTGAGAGCCTGCCGAAAAAGGTGGGCGTAACCTACGATAACCAGACAAGGGGAGAAGCGGACGCGTCCTGGCAGCTGAACAAGGACAGCCAATGGAATGTAAAGGGCGGTGACTATACCTATGAAGCCCTGGTTGGCGCCGTTAAGGTGACCCAGGCCGTTGCGGTGCTGCCAGTGTTCGCCACCTTTGAGCCAATGGGGGATATTAAGCTTCCAGTGAAGACCGACGGCTATACCGCCAATGAGCTGGGGCTTATAAACAGCATTGAGGTGACCTATACGGGCTCAGGCTTTGAAACCCAGACCGACAAAGCCGTAGCCGTTGTGTGGAGCCCGGCAGTGCCTTCCGGCTTTGGCGCCAACCCGACCGATCGTCAGCTCTTTAGTGGGAAGGTAAACGTTCCTGAATGGGCAACGATCACCAATCCAACATTGAGCCGGGAAGTTAGCTTTGGTATTCCGGTAACGGTGAATGGGTTAGTTTTCTATGATAAGCCCTATGACGGAACCGATGTTGCCAGTTGGAATGAAAATGACATTGGCAAGATGAGCCTTAAGGTGAACGGAACGACTTTACAAGGATACACCTTGCAAAAAGATAGTGGCGCGAAGATCCATCTGGACAGTCCCAACGTGGGCACGCGCACCATCGCAGGGGTCTCCGGCCTGAGCATCGCTGGCCCAGAGGCGGATAAATATGTTTTGGATTTCAGCGGCATGACCGTCACCATTACCAAGCAGACCAACGTCACAGCCCCGGACACGGTGACAGTAACATCCGGCAGCGTCACCGATACCAGCGCTGAAGTCAGCGTGACAACGCCAACTCAAGGCTATCTGTTGGAATATGCCAGCGCCGAAGCGGGTCAGCAGCCCACGATCTGGCAGACAAGCGGTACCTTTACCGGTTTAAAACCCGGCACCGCGTATGACTTCTATGCGCGCTACGCCGAAACCAGCAATAACGCCGCATCTGATGCCACAAAGACAGCTTCATCGACCAAAACCAACGCCCAGGTTGCAGCACCCACCAAGGCAGGCGCTGGAAAAAATGACCCGGCATGTACCATCACCGCCGATGTCGAACACGCTGCCAAAGACGCGAAAGTCACTTATACAGTGAAGCCGTCCGAAAATTTCAGCGTTAATGAAAACACCAGCCTCACGATCAACGGCCAGGCCGTAGAGCTGACAAAAGGCGCTGTGGATGCGAAGGGGCTTTCAACCTATACAGCACTATACACGGTCAAAGACGCGGATGCCGTGATCAAGGCCGAAGTGACCTTTAACAAACGGGCGGTTAAAACAGTTACACCCCCCGACGCCATCACCACGACAGCCAATGACCCAGTTAATGCCAGTCAGCAGACCCTGGAGCAGAGCCTGCTCCAGACCCTTGAAGTCAAGTATGACAATGGGGTAACGGGACAGGAGCTTGTACAGTGGGCTAAAAAGGGCGAAAGCCCAGACTGGGACGCTAAAGGGAAGACTTATGCTTATACAGCCACCCTGGTCAGCGATAAGAGCAAGACGACCGATCTGACGGTCACCGTCAAACCCGTCAACGCCACCATCACACCCATTCCAGAAAAGACCATCGCCATCCGCGAAAAGGCCTACACCATGGAAGAGCTGGGACTGGGCAGCACCCTTGCGGTCACCTTTGATGAAAGCGTTGAGGCCATGGACTGCCTAGTAAGCTGGAGTCCAGACACACCGGGCGATTTTGGCACCACGGGCAGTAAGGAAACCAGCAAGACGTTTGCCGGAACCGTCACCCTGCCGGGCTGGGCCACCGCTGCAGGCACAACGATTGACGCGACCGTAAAAACCGCGACGCCGTTAACCGTGACCGGCATTACCGTCACGCCAAAGGCCTATGACGGCACAACTGAGGCGACCCTAGTCTTAGACGGCGGCCAATTGTCAGGTGCAATTGCCCAGGGTGATACTGTCGAATTTAACACAAGCGCAGTCTTAGAAGCCAATTTTGATGACGCAGATGCAGGCACAGGCAAAAGCGTCACCGTGAGCGGCAACGCCCTGCAGGGTTCAGAGGCGTCTAAATATATCATTGACTGGAGCGCCTGTGATATTAAAGGCGATATTACCAAGGCAGTCGGCATTGCCGCGCCGACCACGCCGGTAGTGGACACCGGCCAAACCACCTCCACCAGTGTGACCCTAAAGCCAGTAACGATAACGGACCCTATCGCCACCGCGGCAGGCGCCAGAGTACAGTACAGTAAGGATCAGGTGAACTGGCAGGACCGTCCGGTTTTCAATGGGCTGGAGCCCGGCACTGCCTACGCCTTTTACGCCCGTGTCGGCGCAACCGGCAACACCGAAGCGTCGGCTTCGTCCGCTGCCAGCCCAACCATCACCACCAAGGTGGCCGTCGTGGCTCCGGTTCTGAGCGTTGACGGCGACTGCACGGCCGGCCAGGCGTGTAAGGTAGAGCTCTACGACGCTGCGAACAAAAAAATCAATGACCTGCTGGAGGCCGACGCAGGAACCAAGGTCAGCTACAAAATCACCTACTGCGACAGCCATACCATGCACTTTACCTTTAAAGGCAATGCGCTGGCGCTTTCAGACAGTACGCCGGGAATGCGCAGGGCACCGGACGAAAAACGCACCTGGTACTATGACTACACCATCCAGCCAGGCGATACAACCGTGACCGCCGCCGCGGAAGCCGCCCCGAAAACCGTTAAAAATATAACGGCCGATCCCATTACCATGGCGGCCAACGATGCCCGCAACCAGAGCGCAGAGACGCTTTTGAAGAGTCTGCCAAAGAGCATTAAGTTCCAGTATGACAATGGGACAGAGGGAACCGATCTGGTCGAAAACTGGACACTGAAAACAGGAGAATGGGCGCTTAAGGGGGCGAATCTGACCTATGAAGGCACCCTTAAAAATAATCCAAGAGCCAAAGTGACCCAGTCGGTGACCGTGGATCCTGTGACCGCCGAAATACAAACGAATGTTGGAAAAATCACCCTTAGGGAACGGCCCCAGGGCTATACCCTGGCCGATCTGGAAGGCGAAGGGCTGCCCATGGCGGCCAGCATCGGTTATGACAGCTATGTGGACCCGGCCGATAAAACAGCGGCCATCACATGGCAGCTGCCCGAGGACTTTGGGAAAACATCCGGCGCTGTGGACATCACCGGCAGTGTGCAGCTGCCCGAATGGGCCACCGCAGCCACTACGGATGTCATTTCAGCGAATTTTGAGATCACCGCCAGAGCGCAGGCATCATTGGAAATTGATGTGGCTGACGTTACAAAAACCTACGACGGCAGTGCCGTCATGGAAAACGTGCCGGTTAAACTGAACAGTACAAGCCTGGACCCGGCGCACAAAGCCGTCACCCTGTCCGCAGAGACAGCCACCGTCCGTTTCCAGACCCCAAATGTGGGCACAGGTTTGACCTACACCGTGGAAGGCCTGACCCTGACCGGCGCCGATGCCGACTGGTACGCCTTGAGTGCAACCTATAAAAATGGTGTCATTGAGCAAGCAGCCGTGGCCGCTCCGGCAGTCCCAGAGGCTGACAGCATCAGCCTGAACAGCATTGCGCTGAAACCCGTCGTCCTTGAGGGCGCCGCCAAGGCCGCCGGCGCCAAGGTGATCTACCAGATTTCAAAAGATAACGGCAAAACCTACGAAAACAATACAGACAAATACAGCCCGGACTTCAAAAATCTTGATCCCGGAAAGGCCTACAGCTTTAAAACCAGTGTGGAAGCCACCGCCAACACAAAGGCGTCCGAAGCCAGCGCGGGATTAACCATCCGGACAAAGTTTAACCCAGTGGCACCCATCATTGCCAAGACCTCCCCCTGTGAAGGCGGCGAATGTAAGGTCGATATGGCCGATGCCCAGGGAGCCCCCATTACAGACAAAAGTGAAGTGGGCACCGGGGACGTCATCCACTACACCATCACGAGTTGTGACAACCATACGCCAGGTAAGCTGCTCATTAACAGCAAAACCGAGGTGCCTTTATCCGGTACTGGCAAGGTGCGCACCGGCTTTTACACCGTCACCGCCCAGGACAGCCAGCTGGTCTCACAGGTCACGTTTAATGACCGTCAGGCCGTGCGTGTGGAATCACCAGAGCCCATTGAAATGTATGCCAATGACGACCGCAACCAGAGTGCCGAAAGTCTGGCGGACAGCTTATCCAAGGAAGTGGCCGTGGTCTATGACAACGGCACCAGAGGAACCGAAACCATTCGCAAATGGAATCCCTCCGGCACGGCCTGGAACCCCAGAGGCGGAAGCTACACCTATGTGGCGGCAGTCGGCGGAGACGGACAGTTTTTCACCCTGCAGAATGTAACGGTAAAACCGGTCAGCGCCGTCTATGAACCCTTTGCGGATACCACTCTGACCGTCAGTGAGGAACCCTATGCCAAAGAAGAGCTGGGGCTCAGCGACACCCTTGCGGTCACCTACACCTCCGAAGACGGCGTGGTCAAGGAAACCCGGGACGAACCCCTTGTCTGGACGCCGGAAGTCCCCGGTGATTTCGGAACCACCGAAACCACCCAGACTTTTACCGCCAGATTGGCGCTGCCAGCCTATGCGGGCGGCGATAAAGCGCTGAGCAAGACCATTCGTGTGAGCGAAAAGAGCCCGCTGGTCATCCGCGGTGTAAAAGCTCAGAACAAAGTTTATGACGGTACTGCTGACGCGGTACTGGATTTCAGCCAGGCCACCTTTACCGGAGACCCGGGATTTGGCAGCTATACTGTGGATTGGGAGCAGGCCACCGGAACCTTTGAGGACGCCAACGCCGGCGACCATAAAAAAGTGACGGTGGAAGGCATTGTGCTTTCGGGTAAAGACGCGGACCACTATATTTTAAGCGTTGAGCAGGTGAGCGCGAGCATTCAAAAAGCCGAAATTCAAGGCGTAGTCTTTGAAAGTGCGAGATTCCCGGAAGATGGAAAACCGCACAGCCTGGAAGCCGTCTATCCAGAAGGTTGCGGCATTACCGGCGTGAGCTATACCTATGAAAAGGACGGCGTGAAAACCACTGAAGCCCCAAAAGAAACCGGTGTCTACAAGGTGACCGCCACCTTTACAGTGGACGATAACCATCAGGCACTCGCACCCATGACCGCCACCATGACCATTGGCGAAGCCGGGGGAACCGTTGAGGAGGCCGTGGTGGAAGGATTGCCCGAAGGCGTGACCGGCTGCACTGTGACCGCGGATAAAGACCACGTCACCGAGGCCGGAGAAACCGTCACCTATACCCTGACCCGGAACAGAGAACGGAAGTCCTATGTGCCGGCAGTCCTGACCGTTAACGGCCAGGCCCTGCCGCTGACCTATGATCAAGAAAGCGGACAGTTTAAAGCCGCCTATGTGGCTGAGGACCCAACGGCGACCATTGCGGCAACGGTTCAGTATGTTCTGCTTGGAAGCTTCAGCGGCGATGAGACCATCAATATCATTGACGCCCAGCAGCTGGCTCAGACTGCAGCGGCTGGAGAAACCCCATCCGAACGCCAGAAGGCTGCCGGAGATGTGAACTTTGATGGAAAAGTCAATATCATTGACGCCCAGCAGATCGCCCAGTACACGGCGGATCCTGAAAAACAGTTTTAAAAACCAAAAAGCTGCCGGTGCGCTTTAAGCAGCATCGGCAGCGTCTTCTGTCAAAGGACAGGGCGTCAGAAAAGAGAGGTGTGAGATGTTAAATGGTTTACTGGGGATGCTGGCATCCGGCTTTGCCGGAGCGGGGCTGGCCATATATCAAGATTTAAAGCATAACAGCGAAAATAGAAAATATCGCTATATCGTGGGAGGCTTCACACTTTTTACCGCTATGGCAGCCAGTTTTTTAGCATTCAAAAGTATTATTGTGTGTGTGTTGAGTCTGATAAGCTTTATGGCGACTTTTACTGTTATGTGTTGTATGTGTGTTTCGGGGAATATGTCCGAAAACAATGAGTAAGAAAGGTTCTAAAAATGCGGCGAAGATATGTGACAAAACAGGAGCACCCGGACATGGAAAAAACATTAAAAATTTTAAAGGAGGAAAAAGGATACACGTTCAATGTTGAACAGAATGTCGCGATAAACTATGGATTGTGTGTGGGTGCCGATGTACTTGGCACCGCCAATCCAGTGTATAGCGGCGTGCAGATGAGTGAAATTTTCCGGGTTCAGTCTGAGGGACTGGACGCCACCCTGCTGCTTAACCCGGAGCTGGGTGGCGCAAGGGCAAAAGAACTCAGGCTTGGTCTTGAAGCTGGCCTGAATGTCAAACCATTAGCTGACGAGGAACTGCCTCTGACCAATATCCAGTGGCTGCGGCGCGCCATGGCAAAGGGAATCGATATTGAGCTTTACCCCGAATTTAAAGGGAGTATTACAAAAATTATTAATAAATACAATGAACTCTGTGGATGTCAAAAGCCAAAAGGAAATAAAAAATGTATTTTGAAGGTAATTCGTGTCAAAGAAGAAGTAAACGAAATGGAAGTTCAGTACGACGATCCAGAAAAATTGGACGCTGTTGTTAGTGAAATAAACGAATCCCATTTAGACAAGGTGCAACGGTTGAAAGAAAAACTGTATGAGTGTGATATTCACACATTGGGAAAAAGAGTCCTTGAGCCCGTGGAGCAGCAAACGTATTTTGAAATTGTAAAAGAATGATGTAAAGAAAGTGATAATATGACAATATATTTAAAAAGAATAATTTGTTTTGCATTGTGTGTACTGTCAGTTCTGTTGTTGACAAGTATTCCTGGCAAAGCGGCTGGCACAAATTATGACATAGATTTTACTCCAAGCCAGGAAGGTGACAAGCTGCCCGAAGGATGGAGTGTCTATAAAGGAAGTGCCAGTATGAAAAATGGCTATCTTGAGATGGAAAAGGGTACCATTCTTTGTTTGCCAGAAAATATGACAAATAGTAATTTTACTTATGAGGCAGATTTTACCATAACAGATGCTGATAACAGTAGCCGATGGTTTTCTTTGATGTATCATCTTCTTGGTTCAGGATCGGATCCGGCCCCATATATGAATATGTGCATTCGACAGGATGCCACTGCCGGTAACGGTGTCGAGGTTGCATACCGAACCTCCGGTTATAACTGGAATGTGGTAAAAACAGCAAGTTACGATAGTTTTATCGAAGAGAGCAAAATATATACGGCTCAAGCGATTGTAAATGGGGACAAAGTGATGGAATCCATCAATTCTAAGCCGATGATCCTTTATGACGAAGTTAAATCAGGAGAAAGCGGAAAATTCGCGCTTCAGACAGATGGGTGTAAGGCACGAGTTTATGGTATTAGCCTAAAAGAGACACAGCCGTTGCCTGATACAATTCCGAGTCAGGCAGATAAAATTAAAGAAGTTTATGAACCGAATACTGGAATTGTGGCACCGCCCACAGTCGTTCTGCAAATGGATGAACAAGCAGATATGACAGGGCTTTCAGGCAATAAGCCCCCACAGACCGCTTTGTTCGATTTAATGTTGCAGATGGGGGAACCCAAAATTCAATTAGGTGCAGAAACGCAAATTGATTTAGAGCAGGCCTTTGGAGCCTGCGGAAAAAAAGTCATTCCTGCTTTTACAGTGGATAATATTGAGGAAGCAAAAGCATTGGTTCAGTATGTTCGACTAAATAGTGAATTTGATTTAATGGCGGTTTCGGAAAGTAGTGAGGTGCTCCAGTACATTTATGAAGAAGAGCCTTCAGCCATTCGAACCGTACAGAAGTTTCAAACCCTTGAAGAAGATCGGACCACTTCCACCGTTACACACACCTCAAAAGCTTCTATTGCCATGGTACCAAGATCCATAAACCGTGCATCCGTGGAGTATCTGCAAAGCCGTTTTTTGTCTGTTTGGGTAAAGGATGATGCTTCGACTGATGAAGCGATAACAAAGGGAGCGCTGGACAATGGTGCAAACGGTGTTGTGCTAAAAGATGAAGAAACAGCTTATCAATTATACGAACTGGTTGATCGAAAGAATGTTTATTGCCGAAAAACACCCTTTATCGGACACCGAGGCTATCCTAAGGTCGCGCCGGAGAATACGGTGGAATCATTGAAAGAAGCAGGTCGGGCCGGGGTTGAAGCTGTGGAGTGTGATGTGTACATAACGAGTGACCAGCAATTAATTATTAATCATAATGGAGATATAAACGGTTATACGACCAATTCTTCTGCAAAAGGGAGTGTTGAGTCGATGACATTGAGTCAGCTGAAGTCTTATACCTTGAAAAAAACAGGACAATATGGCAATTGTAAGTTTGCTACATTAGATGAACTTTTTGATACAATGGTCAATGAGTTTCCGAAAATGGTTTTGGTGATTGAGATTAAGACATCCAAACCAGAAGTGGCTCAAATGATTAAAGATCTGGCTGAGAAGAAAGGCGTGGCTGATCGGATTGTTGTGATTAGTTTTAACGCAAATCAGATAAGTAATATGGGAAAAACAATGCCGGGTATTGGTTTAGGCTATCTTTCATCACACTCTGGAAACAGCACCAGTGAAGCGGTTTACCAGGTTATGAAGTCAGTGGGAAAGCTGGGGTCTGCCTTTGACCCCAATTATGGAAACGTCAATAAAGAGCAGATGTATGCATTGAGACACCGTGGAATCGCGACCAATGTGTGGACGGTTGATGGTGAAACAAATATTGCATCACAGATTAACAATGGAGCCTTTTCAATTACAACAGATGATGCAAATATCAGAGGAAAGTATAATACACTATTTTTACCAGAACGGTTAAATTCAGACTATATTCTTGGAAGCCAGGATAAAACATTCGATTTAAGTATGGGAGACGTAAGGATCAATCAGGGAGACATGGTACGCGTATACCAGTCAAATCCAAATGAACAAACGACTTATGGCATTACCGTAGTGGATAATGCAAAAGCTACGCTTATTCTGGATAACATTAATCAGAAGACAAAGCATCCCTCTGAGATTGCTTCCAATGAGATTGCTCCCTCTGCTATTAAGGTAGGTAATAATGCCGACTTAACCATACTGGTGAAAGGAGAAAACAAAATTAATCAAGTCAATGCTGAAGTTGGTCCCGAAGTTGATGCGATTGGACTTGGTAATGCATCTACCATCAAAATTAAGACTTTTGAAGAAACAGAAGGAAAACTTACACTGACGCAGGGAACCCAAGAATCCCAAGAACTCCAAGGAATCCAGGGAATCGAACAGAAAAATGTAGCTTATCAGAAAGCGCTTATTGGCGTTAACCAACCATCTGGCGATAAAGCGACAGCAACATTGAATGTGGATTCAGGAGTGATTGCAGCTACTTCGAAGGACAATGCTCCGGCGATTGGTGCAACAAAGAACTCAACCCTTGTGCTTAATATCAATGGAGGAAACGTTGATGCGGTAAGCAACGGACTGGGAGCAGCCATTGGGACTCCGGGTTCAGGACAGACTGGGGACGACAGCAGTGTAACCGTTAATTTAAACGGAGGCGTGGTTAATGCTCGGACAGAATCTAAGGATGATCTGTCTGGAGGAGAAAGCATTCGTTCGGGAGCCGCCATTGGAACGGGCTATGGAAATGCGGGAAATCAGCATGTGATTTGCAACATTCCAGAAGATTCAAAAGTAAGTTTAAATGTTACATCTGCCTATGGCGGTGCTGGTATTGGTACATCGGGCTGCTGGTTTGACGTAGGCACGACCGGCAATACAGCAGGTTCTGGCCAGGAAACCGTCGAGCTTAACATCCATGGCGGAATGATCACTGGGGGAACCAGAGGACAGGCGCCTGTGATTGGTATCGGATCAGGAAATAATACCGGACAGGATACGCCGTCTAAAAGTGTTTTTGTCAATATGAGCCAAGGTAATGTAACCGTAAATAATACAGGAGCAGACAAAAGCGGCAGTGCTTCACCGATAGGAATTGGGATGTTTTCAAAAAATACAGTCTTTGAAATGAACCTTTCCGGCGGTATTGCCAATACAACTTCGCAAAATGATAGGAATTTCATAGCGTCTTCGCCTGCTATCGGCGTATCGGATAAAAATAAGAACAATACGGATTTAAATATTGATGCTGCCAGTGAAAATACGTTTAAACTCAAGATTGCAGGCGGAAATTTACGGGCAGAAACGAAGTCGGCAGATCCAACAATTCAGGATATTGGCGCGCCAGAAAACAATACGATGGGTATTGTGATTGACGATGGCTTATTTGAGATCGTGAATGAAAAAATGTCTGTAACAGCGAAAAATAGTGAAGGCCAGAACGTTTATCCTGCTTCTCTTATTTTTAGTGGTAAAAATGAAAGCTTTGACATTAAAGAGATAGGAATTGGCGATAAGGTCTTTAATAAAGATTTGCGCACAACTGGCGGAAAGATAACCATATGGACAAAGGAGATGAATGACGAGCAGCCAGTTACCACTAAAATAGATGGCATAACGCAGAATTACATGAACCAAGGCGTAAGGCTTATTTACAGACAAGGCTTCACTTTTGAAGATCCTGTTATCCCTTTAAAAATGGAAAGAGAAACACAAAGTCTTGGCAATGTTGAATTAAAGCGTTTTACAGAAAATCAGGTGGCACTGACTTTGAATGACATAGACGGTACAACGAATATCTTTTTAGTCGCTTATGAGCATGGAACCAAAAATCAGGTTGGAGAACGCCAGGCTTATGTTGTGGGTCAAGACGAGTATGTATTTCAAGGGCTTACTGGCGAAAAAATTTATGATTTTACATCATTTATTGAGGAATCAGGGGAATGCTGGAGTCTCGAAAGTGATCCGATAACAGTAATGCCCTTTTCGTATGAGCCCACACTTGATGAAGGCATCATTGGGCAGGCGTATAAAGGGAGCATCGGCAAAGGGAATGAACTCTTTAACTATGTGTTAGATGAAGGAACGCCATTGCCCAAAGGACTGCAGCTTAGCGATAATGGCGAAATTACAGGAACACCTATGCAAGCAGGTACAACGGAGTTAAAGGTTACGGCTATTCCCAAAGAGCCAGGTATAGCCAGCAGCAACAAGCGAATGGCACAAGTGCAACTAACCGTAAAAAATATTCTAAAAGAGGTTGAGTTGGTCGATGCAGGAAAAAAACTTGAAGTTTATGCCAATAGTGTTGCGAATAAATCGTCAGATGCTCTCAAAGCGTATGTTAATATGAATGCACTGGTAAAAGGTGTGTACGTTGACAATAAAGTAGAAATAGGGAGTGCAGAAGAGATGGGGCTGCAGTGGGTCACTGAAGGGGCCCATCAGCCAAAAGGAGGCGAGTATACCTATCAAATAAAATTTAAAGAAAGTGTACTTGAACAGACAATTACGGTAAAACCTGTGGTCATTGAATTAAGCTCCTTACAAGATGTTATTAAAACCATTCATGAAAATGGTTACGATAATTATACAGCACTGGGTTTGCCTGAAAATGTCCGAATGATTTATCCAGAGGGGGTAAATGTTGTTGGAAATGAAAAGAACGTGGGGATACGATGGACAACGGAAATCCCAAAAGATTTTGGAAAAACAGTTTTAGAAAAGCCCTATGTTTTTGAAGGTGTTGCAGAGGTGCCTGCGTGGGCGAGTATACAAAATGTAGGCGTACGGGTAAATGTCGAGTTAACTAATAAAATTCTTATCAAACCAATCATTAATGTTAAGGATAAAACGTATGATGGCAATAAAGACGCTGAGCTGGCAGCTTATCCGTATATTAACTTAGAAGAATTGACCGCTGGAACAGCCGTCCAGCTTTCGGGAATTGCGAAGCTGCAGTTTGTAGATGAGAGTGCTGGTGTTGATAAACCCGTTCGCATCGATGGACTCAGTCTGACAGGAATGGATGCTGAAAACTATGATTTAGATACTAGCGGAGTAACGGCGACGATTTTTCCAAAGGTCATTGAGCTTTCAGGGATTAGCTTTGAGGACAAAACGACCTTTGAAGATGGAACACCCCAAACAATGTCAATACAGGGGACACTTCCGAAAGAAGTTCGCGTAGAGTACAGCTATTTAAAACAAGGCGAATCCATTTCGCAGGCTATACCACCTAAAAATAAAGGACATTATCTTGTTGAGGCAAAATTTTTGACCGATGCCAACCATAGCACTGAACCAGAAAGTCTAAAAGCAAATTTAGTCATTAAAGAAGCAGAAATGATTTTTCTACCCGAAATAGAAACGGGATTAAGCCCGGAAGCGTTGGAAGGGATAAAAATAAATGTTTTGAGCAATGGTGAAGCAATCCAGACAGGCATGCCCCTCCAAAAAGGAGATACCTTGAGTTATCAATTTAGTATACCTGATAGGCGCGAAGTCTATGTGCCGTACGAAATGTTCGTCAATGAAAGCGCCGTTCCATTGGAGAAACTTGAGAATAAAAAAGGCTACAAGGGAGCGTATATGATAAACGATACGGATAGTGTTTTGTCAATTCGTGTAAAATGCAGGAGGCTTGGAGACATTACAAATGATGAAAAAGTTAATATCATAGACGCCCAGCGAATCGCTGGAATAGCAGCATCTGGTGCAGCCGTATCCAATGCAGAAAAAATACCAGGAGATGTCGATTTTGATCAGAAGCTTAATATTATCGACGCACAAAAAATTGCGCAATTTGCTGCGGATATGAATGTTCATTTCTAAAATTAAGGAGGAAAGCATGTTTCAACTGGAAGATATACTTGAAAATGCCCAAAGACTGGAGCGGCATGGAAACTATAAAAAAGCCCGGCATCTATATAAAAGACTACAGAAAAAAGCCCCGGATTCTGAGATTGCAAAAATATCAGAAGAAAGGCTTGTCATAATCAATGCCCAACAAAACACTGTTGAAAAACAGAACCCAAGTATGGAATGGACTGCGTTTTATATCCTGGTCTTTAGCTTTTGCGGCGCATTTTTCATTACCTACCCGCTATCCTTTGTGATCGAATCCAGCAGCGCAGTGCTTAATCTGTACATCGGTCTGGTTTGCGCGGCGGAGCTGGTATCTGCCGGGCTGTTAATGGTCCATAAGCTATACTATAAAAAAGCCTTTAAGATGCTTTCAGTCATCACGCTGCTGATGGATGTTCTGGTAATCCTTTTGGGGCTGGTTGTCATGATCACAGGAGCATAAAATTGTTATTGGAATAATATAAAATGGGACAATGGCTGTCACCCATCAAAACCCTGAAGGCCGCATACACACACGTGTATGTGGTTTTCAGGGTTTTTTTATTGGAGAAAAGAGGAAAAAATGTGTCAAAGGAAAAATGCCCAGAAAAGAAAAATGTTAAAACCCAGTGACCTTCAAAGCGACATCCAGGCACACCCTGATCAGTTTGAAAAAGTGGAAAATACCGGCTATGAAGACCGGGAAGGCCGGGAAGTCATGGCCCAGTACGTGTTCCACGGCCAGGCCCTTACCCAGATCTGCAAAGACTGCGGCGGCGTCCTGAAGCCCAAGGAAATGCGCGTCGAGCGCCAAAACGGCCAGACCCACATCGTCAACGGCCTTGCAAAGCCCGTGGCGGTGGCGCCCGGCCAGGTGATTGTCCTCTATGTGTGCAGCCGGGTCTGTCTGGAGTGCGCCACCCATCAGCGCGTATTTCCCGAGGGCGTGGCCGGCTGGGTGCGCCATGCCCTGCTGTTTATCTGGGAGCTGCTCACGTCTTTGTTTGAAAACGATGAACTGGCTTATTCCGGCCCGTTAAGGGGAAAGGCCCGCCGCCCCTGGGAACGTCTGGATTTTTACGGTGAGAACGCCACCCTGTACCGCTGGCGCGCCCGGGCAGTCCAGTGGTTCGCAAGAGAATGAAAAAATAATCTTATTTTTAATCATTAAAAATTTGTTTGTGTGTTTAAAGTGTGTGAATTCCTGTATTCTAGAACCATCAGCGGAGGCAAGAAAAAAGCAAGCCTGCTGAAACCAAACTATTCTATTTTACAGGAGGTTTACCATGAATCGTAAACAAACAACCCCAAAGTATGAAACGGCCCCAAAAAACATGGACACAGGGTGTGGTTCGTGCGCCCAAAAACAGAAGAGTGATCTCTGGACAGTGGCCGAGCTGGCAGAATCCATGCAGATGCGTGGTCTGGATATTGGCCGCAACCGGCTGCACACCTGGCTGAGAGAACATGGCTTCACAGACCGCAGCCACTGGAAGGGACAGAATCTGCCGACCCGTAAAGCCCTGGACGCAGGGTTTATGGTGATCGACTATGTGGAAAGCTGGAACAAGGGGCGGGACTGGATGATCACAAGGCCGTCCATTCGCATTACACCGCTGGGCCGGGCGTATTTTACAGGCCTGTTTGTCCAGGAGGGCAGAGGCCTGTGAACTACCTGACCGAAATATTGGCCTTTTACAAATGGCTGGAGACGCACCCCCTGAGCCCGCTGCTCCAGGCCTACTGGCACCTGCTCATGTATTATAACAACAAAGCCGCCGTCCAGGCAGAGGACGGCAGCTGGCACTGGCCTGTAAATTTTAAGGTACCCAACACCATACTCATGCCCATTCTGGGCATCAAAGACCGGCGCGTGCTGCTGCGGCAGAGAGGGTACCTCATAGACCACGGCCGTGTGACGTACCAAAAGGACAGAGGCCAGCGGGCAGGCACCTACCGTCTGATGCCCTTTGACAGAGGCCTGAGCATGGCAGCCATCAGGGCAGAGACAGGGGACAGCGTGACACAAATCTGGACACAAGCTGTCTCGCCCTCTGCGGCCGAACTGTCCCCGTTCATAAATATAAATAATAAACATGCTTCTCGATTGTATTCTAATCAGGAGGACGCGCCGTTTATGCCCCAGTTCAATCTGCTGCCCCAGATCACCGAGGAAGAAAAAGCCGCCATCCGGGCACAGTACCCCGGCAACGACGTCGCCGCCTTTAACGCCATCTGGGCCGCGAGGGAGGAGAAGCAAAAAGAAGTTGAAGGTTTAAGAACCCTTTTTACACCTTCCACCTGAAAATTTCGACTGAAAGGAGAAATAAAAATGAACCGATACGGAAAAGGCCCGGCAATCATACGCTGTCGCCGGGCTTACATGGTCGAGGCCGAGTGCCGGATGAAAGCCAGCTTTTACGCCCGCAGCGCCGAGGAGGCCGAGGATGATTTTAACGAGCTCAGTGCCGCTGTCGAAGACCGGTTTCCCGGCATTGTGCTCGAGATTACAGACGTCTATGAGGACGCATAGGAGGGATATTTGAGCAATTACAAAGTGATTGACGATTTAGTTTTATGCTATAAACACGGCCAGGAATCCCCGGATAACAGCCCCGAAAAAGAAAGCAGCCGAGTGGCGGGCCAGATGCTCGTCATGACCTTTAAACCCCTGATTCTGGCTGCTATGAGCCGCTCAGGCATTCGTGACGACCAGTTCGAGGACGCCTTTATGGACGGGGTGGTTGCCTTTATGGAAGGCCTGAAAAAGTTTGATCCAGGGCGGGGCGCCGGCTTTAACGCCTTTATCCAGGGGTATCTGCGCCAGTATTACAGAAAATGGCAGACCGGACGCTTTGACCGCTCCGTTAAGGCAGACAGCACCCTGGACATGCCCCTGCCTGGCAGTGAAGGGCTGACACTCATCGATGTAACGCCCGATGAGACCGTGAACCTTGAAGCTGATTATATCCGGCAGGAGGCCGGCAGAGAAATGCATGAAAGGCTGGCAAAAGGCCTGAGCCGGCTGAAACCCAGCTATCGGCAAGTGCTGGAGGATCACTATTACGCGGGGAAGACCCAAACCGAAATTGCCGAAAAAGAAGGCGTCAGCCTGCAGGCTGTAAGCAAACGCCATAACCACGCCATAAAAAAAATAAAAAAAGTTTTGTAAAAACGGTTGATATTTTCTGAAAAAAAGGAATGTATATAGTGTAGGGCAAAACGCCACACAAAATACAAACTCAAAAGGAGAAATGCACATGGCAGTCGAAGAAACCCTGAAAGACACCAAACTCAAAGTAAAGGTAAACTATGGCGAAAAAGAAGGAAAAATTGAGCGCGGCAGCAAAACCTACGGCGACGTCCGACACGACGCCACCAAGGAACAGCTTGAGAGTGCCTACGGGCACATCGTTTCCATGCAGGAGCCCATTGGCGAGGGCTGTGAGCGCATTACCGCCAGCGACATCACAAAAACTGAGTAAAAAAGAAAGCACACCACGGCATCCAGCATTCAAGTTTTAACAGAAAAAGGAGATAAACCATGGCAGTGACCACCAAAAAAGATTTGAACCTGACTTTTACCACTGAAAGCGGCAAAGAGTACCGAATGACCATCCCGGATTACCGGGAGGGCATCACCGATGAAGCAATCAAAACAGCAGCGGCCGGCATCGTGGCCGACGACATCTTCGCGCCCGACGGCTTCGCCCTGGCCAAGCTGTCCGGCGCCAGGCGAGTGGACACCACGACCACCGATGTGGCCGTAGCGTAAAAAAAGGGCGAAAGCCCTTTTTTTTAATGGCATGGCACATCTGTCGCGCAGCAGCAGAAAAGGAGATTAAATGAAAAGAGAGCACAAACGTATTTTTATGATATTGGTAGCAGCAGTGGTTATTGTGACCAGCAGCGTATTTTTGACCAGCTTTCAGGCAGGGACGGCAAAGGAGCCCGTGTTTCCGAAGCCTCAGCAGGAGGTCACGCTAGAGCCCAGCATACCAGAACCGGAGAAACCAGTATCGCCAGGGCCCGAAATGCCACGGGATGGGGCCGTTATCGACCACCCTCTGCCTGAGGACCCCATCTTCACCAACGGCCCCTGGGCTTCGGCCCACTTTCTCATGGACGAGTACGCCTGCGACTGCGCGGGCTATTGTGACGGCTGGCCCGCGGACATGGACCCCGAGCTGCTGGAAAAGGTGGAGGCGCTGCGGTGTGTGTTTGACCAGCCCATCATCATCACTTCCGGTGTTCGCTGCAAAAGGCGCAACGCCGAGGTGGGCGGCATTGAGAATTCCTGGCATCTGTCCGGCCACGCGGCCGATTTGTACTGCCCGGGGGTACCTTATGACGAGGTGGCCGCCGCGGCCAGAGAACTGGGGCTTGGGGTTATTGAGTACCCGGACCAGCAGTTCGACCATTGTGAGATATGGCATTAAAAAGAAGTCTCTGGGACTTCTTTTTAAGGTTTAAGGTCAGGCTCTGGCGTTTCGCATGCCTACCAGCTCGTTTACCAGAGTCGCGCCCAATATGAGCACAGCCCCAGCAGCCTGTATCAGGGTCATAGGCTCGGCGAGGAAGAGGCTTGAAAGCAAAATGGCGGAGATGGGGTCGATATAGCTGAAAGTGGCGATGGTGCGGCTATCCAGCCGGGGCAGGGAAGCAAAGTACAGGAGATAGCTGAAGCCAGTGTGCACCACACCCACAAGAATCAGCAGCAGGACAGCGCCTGCGGAGGCCCCTGCGAGGCGGATGCCGTCTGTGAGCAGAACGTAGGGCAGAAGTGCCAGGGCCGCGATAAACAGCTGGGTAAAGGCGCTTTCAAAATCCGAGATGTCCTTTAAAAATTTGTTGGTCAGGACAATGGCCGCGTAAAAGACTGCGCCGCCAAAACCGTAGGCAATGCCGATCAGGTTCTGACGGTCCAGTGCGCCGCCCGCGCCGGATATGCAGACCATACCCGCCATGGCAGCGAAGATACAGATCACATTGGTGCGGGTCAGGGGCTCCTTAAACAACACAGGCGTCAGCAGCATGACGATGACCGGCGCGCAGTAATAGCTGACGGTGGCGTTGGCGATGCTGGTGTACCGGTAGGACTGGAAAAGCAGGATCCAGTTAAAGCCAAGCATGATGCCTAATGGGAGTAGAACTTTAAGGTTGCTTCGGATACGTTTAAAGGAAAGTCCCTTTTTAAAAATGAAGCTGGACGCAAAAAGAAAGGCGCTCCCGATGAGGCCCCGGGCCAGAGCGATCTGGCTTGAGGTGAAGGGCAGGGTGCGGACAAAGAGGCCAATACTCCCAAAAATAAGCATGGCCAGGGCAAAGAGCAGCTTTTGTTTGTTCATGGGGTCTCCTTTGCGATTCGGCAGGAAAATAGTGACTCGTTCAGACCATTGTATCGGCAGCCAGGGCTTTTGTCAATTCCAAACCGTAGGAAACCGTTTTTTATGCCCCTATACAGGCGTAGTAAGTCATAGAAGGAGGTTACAGAATGTAGAGATTTTACAGGCGGATTGGCGATTGGCGATCTGGCGGCCTTAGTCAAAGAGTAGGGGCTTAATGTGCTGCCCTATTACAACAGCGGCTATGTACATGTGGAGCTGATAGAATAGGGAGCCGGGGATGTAAAATACTGCGTCTCCGGTTTTTTTATAGAATTTCTGGTATAATAGGCATAACGATTACAGCGCAAAGGGGAATAGAATGAAAGGGTTTGAATTTTTAGATGAAAAGTATACGCGCTATATGCTGGAGTGTTTTTCAAATGCCACAGGCCTGTATTTAAAAGGGATCGACCCCGAGGGTAAGGTATTCCTGGAGCTTGAGAACCTACAGGAATGTGAATTTTGTGAATATGTCCGGTCCTGCAGCGGCGGCGCGTGTACAGCCTCCTACCGGCAGGCCTGCCAGGAGGCAGCCAAGTGGAAGGAGCCCTACTTTTTCAGGTGCCACGCAGGTTTAGTCATGTGGGCAGTGCCCATCATCGTGGAGGAACAGAGCGTGGGCTGCCTGATCTGCGGGCAGGTGCTGTTGTGGGAGATTGACGAATTTTTCATTGAGGAGCTGGAGGAGATGAACCAGGACATTGAAGATTTTAGCCTTTTGTGTCAGAAAGCCAAAAAGCTCAAGGTGCTCTCGCCCCACAAAAGCCAGTCCGTGGCCGATATGCTGCAGGCCATCCTCAATTATCTGTCCAAGGCCAACGCCGGGGGCTATGATGAGCGCCTGAAAATAGAAGCATGGCGCAATGTGATCCTGAACCATATGGACGAGCGGAAAAATAAGTTTCTGGAGGACCCCTTTGAGTACGACCATCACCTCAAAAAGGAGAAGATGCTTTTACAGGCCATCCGCACCGGACAGCGGGACAAGGTGTCCCGGGCACTGCCCGGCTTTCTGACCGACATCTACGTGCTGTCAAACTACAGCCTGGACCGGGTCAAGGTGAGGGTGCTGGAGTTTATGGCGCTGGTGTCCCGGGCCATTGTGGAGGCAGGACTGGACAGCCATATCGCGGTCATGCAGAGCGAGAAGCTCTTTATGGAGGCGGCTTGTATCCGGGAGGTGGAGGTGCTCTTTGACCGGGTCAACGTTATGGTGGGTGAGTTTATGGAGGATATTTTTATTTTGAGCGAGACTTCCCACCGCAGTGTCCTGAAGGCAGTGCGGGAGTATATCGGTATCCATTACCAGGAGGCGCTGAGAATAGAGGAGCTTGCCGCCTTGGTAGGGCTCAGCGATTCCTATCTCAGCCATCTGTTTAAGGAAACCTTTAACTACACAGTGAACGACTATATCACACGGGTACGCGTGGAAAATTCGGTGAGGCTCATGGAAAAGCGGGAGCTCACCCTGAAAGAGGTCGCTGTGAACTGCGGTTTCCAGTCGCCGGGCTATTTCTCAAAGGTGTTTAAAAAATACCTGGGTGTTACCCCAAGGGAATACCGTAACCGGTTTATCGAGTAAAGAAAAAACAGAAATAAAAATAGAGGAGAGTAAATAATGGATTATTATAAAGCGATTAACAAAGCCATAGAGGAGGGCGAGACCCGGGATGTGGTGGCACTGACAAGGGAGGCGGTTGCCCAGCTGTATCCGCCGGAAAAAATCCTGAACGACGGGCTGATTCAGGGCATTGAGCTGGTGGCGGAAAAATTCCGGGAGGCCGAGCTGCTGGTGCCTGAGGTTATCCTCTCCACGCGGGCGGTGCAGGCCGGGCTCAAAACCATTAAGCCTTATCTTGAGGCCGATGTAAAAAATAAACAGGTCAGGGTCATGATCGGCACCGTCTCGGGCGATCTCCACGACATTGGCAAGAACATCATCAAGATTGTGGTGTCTACCCTGGGCGTGGAAATCATTGACCTGGGCATTGACGTGTCCGCGGAAAAATTTGTGCAGGGAGTGCTCAAGGAAAAGCCTCAAATTCTCATGATGTCTGCGCTGCTCACCACTACCATCAACCAGATGCAGTCAGTGATCCAGCGCCTGGAAGAAGAAAATTTACGAAAAAATCTAATTGTTTTTGTGGGCGGCGCGCCAGTGACCGAAGCCTTTGCCGCGGATATCGGGGCGGATTACTACACGCCGGACTCTTCTGAGCTTAAGGAGGTACTGGAAAAAATACTGAAAAAGCTGAAAACAGCCTGAAATTTTCCCTTAAGAAGCAGGTAAATCGAAATAATAGCAGGATCAAGCTATAGATAGCAGGATTATATAAAAATTAAAGCGCTGAAATGGTGATATTATAATACCAACAAATTAAATAATTTACGAAAAGGGAGGGAAACATTCGTTGATCATTGTTGGAGAAAAAATTAACACCAGCCTGAAAGGGGTTACCGAATTTGTGCGGGAGCGCAACGCGGAGGCCATTCAGGAGCTTGCGGTTTCGCAGGCAGAGCTGGGGGCAGATTACATTGACGTGAACTGCGGTACGCTGGTCGATGAGGAGGTAGCAGCGCTGCCCTGGCTGGTCGAAACGGTTCAGCAGGCCGTCGACAGGCCCTGCTGTATTGACAGCCCGGACCCGGCCGCGCTGAAAGCAGCACTGGCACTGCACAAGGGCGTGCCGATGATTAATTCCATCACCGCGGAGGCGGGCAGGTATCAGGAAATGATCGGTCTGGTGCAGGAATACCAGGCCAGAATCGTGGCGCTGCTCATCGACGACGCAAATGGTATCAGCCCTGACGCGGAGGTACGGATTGGCATTGGCTGCCGGCTCATCGAGCAGCTGGCAGAGGACGGCGTGCCCATCGGGGACATTTACATTGATCCGCTGATCCAGCCGGTGAGTACCGGCGCGGATATGGGCAATGTGGCGCTGCGGACCATCCGGGCGCTCAGGGAGCGTTATCCAGATGTACACTTTATGTGCGGACTCAGCAACATTTCTTTTGGTATACCGAAGCGGGGGCTGCTCAACCGGACTTATCTGGCCATGTGTATGGCTGAGGGCCTGGACGGTGCGGTACTCGACCCGAAGAACGCCAGGATGATGAGTATGATCACCGCCGGTGAGGCGCTGCTGAACCGGGACAAGGGATGCCGGAAGTATTTAAAAGCCCATCGGAAGGGCCTGCTTGTATAAAAATAAGGGAAAATAAGGGAGAAAAAACCATGGAAAACTATATTGGAAAAATCAGAGAACTGGTACTTGAAGGGGAAGACGAAGAGATTGTTGAAATGATTGACGAGGCTGTGGAAGCAGGTGTATCGCCAAAGGAGATCGTATCGGACGCGCTCATCGAGGGCATGAATCAGGTAGGTCCGCTGATGGCAAGCGGAGAGCTCTATGTACCCGAGGTGCTGCTCTGCGCCGAGACTATGCAGCTTGGCTTAAAGCATTTGAAGCCACAGCTCCAGGCTGGTGATGTGACCACGCTGGGCAAGATTGTCATCGGTACGGTGGAGGGCGACCTGCATGACATCGGCAAGGATCTGGTGGCCATGATGCTTGAGAGCTCTGGCTTTGAGGTGGTGAATATCGGCATTGACCAGGCGGCAGAGAATTTCCTGGAGGCTGGAAAGGATGCGGACATCATTGCCATATCCGCCCTGCTGACCACGACTATGCCGGCCATGCGTGAAACTGTGAAGATGCTGAAGGAAAGCAAAGCGGGGGCCAGAGTGATCGTGGGCGGCGCGCCGGTCAGCGATGAATTTGCAAAAGAAATCGGCGCGGACGGCTATGCCGAGGATGCAGGAGCCGCTGTGGTTTTCTGTAAAGAATTATTGAGTGCATAGGGGGTAAGAATATGCGACCGGAATTACGATATTTAAGCGATAAGGATCTGGAATACGTCCATAATCTGGCTCTGGAGCTTCTGGAGGACATGGGCATCGAGCTTTGCGCCAAGGAAGCCAGAGATTATTTCAGGCAGGCCGGCGCCACCGTTGAGGGTGAGATTGTCAAAATCCCGAGAAAGATTATTGAGGACGCCCTGAAAACAGTACCTAAGCGGGACGCTTTTACCCTATACGGCAGAGACCCGAAGAACGACGTCAAGGTCAATGAAGCACTGCCCTCACTGGCAGCCATGACCATGGCCACCTCGGTCATTGACCCACACACGAGAGAAAAGCGCCCGGCAACCGACCAGGATTTGATCGACCTGACAAAGATCCTCGAGATTATGGATAATGTGAGCATTGCCAGCGGCCTGATCACACCTCAGGACGTCCCCTTGGAGAGCTCAGACTGGTATACCTGGGCGGGTACCATTAAAAATACCACCAAGCACATTACCGGCGGGGCTGTCGGCAGGGAGGGCGTGCGCGACGCTGTGGAAATGGCGCAGCTGGCTCTGGGCGACGACATCGCCTTTGAGGACCGCCCGTTCATTTCCTTCTGGGTGCTGACCTCGCCGCCGATGAAGCTGGATGAAAACCCTTTGAACGTTCTCATGGAGGCCAGCCGGCTGAATGCGCCGTCGGTCATCAGCTCCGGCGGTATCCTGGGTATCTCCTCACCCATCACCATTGAGAGCGCCATCATCCACACCCACGCGGAAACCCTGGCGGGCATTGCCCTGACCCAGCTGGTGCGCCCGGGCGTGTCGGTTCTCTACTCCAGCTATGTCCGCAGCATGGATATGCAGACCATGAGCGTGTCCATGTCCTCGCCAGAGACCGCTATCATGAAGAGCATCATGGCCGAGCTGGGCCGCTATCTGGATCTGCCGACCAAGATGCCCACCAACTTGCGCGACGCCAAGCTCCTCGATGCCCAGGCAGGCTTTGAAACCGGCATGGTCGGAACTGTCGGCGCCCTCACCACTGATTTTCTGGTATCCATGCAGCTGGATATCGACCTGGTGGTCGACTACGCAGACCTGCCCTACTCCAATGAGTGCATGTCTCAGCTCAGACGCCTGGTGCGTGGCCTGAATTTCAGCGACAAGCGCATCGCTCTGGATAATATCCGCAAAACCGGCCACGGCGGCAGCTACCTGAACGCCAAGCACACAGCCAAGAATTTCAGAAAAGAGCTGTGGACCGGCGACCTGACCGAGCGCGGCAACTGGAAATCCTGGCAGAAGGACGGCGGAAAAGACATGCTTGAAAAATGTGCCGAGCGGGCGGTTGAGCTCCTGGAACAGGTGAAAGACGTCACGCTGCTGGACGCAGCCGTATGTGCCAAAATCGACGCCATCGCAGACGGCGCGTTTGAAAAAGCGAAAGCCATCAAACGATGAGGTGGCGTGATGAAAAGTAAACGCAACCTTGGCTTTATTGCCATGGCCGTGGTCATCATCATCTACGGCGTGTCCTACATCGCGCGGGATGTCATTGTCAAGTATATGCACCCCACCGTGATCGTGGCTTTCCAGTTTACCATCATGACGGTGCTGTTCACACTGTACAATTTGTTTAAGAAGATGAACATGCGCATCGAGAAAAAGGATATCCTCATGGTGGTCCTCTCCGGCCTTGTGGGCTGTACTTTCTTCCATGTCTTTACAGTCATGAGCGTTAAATACATCGGCGCCACAGTCTCATCGCTGCTCTTTGGCTTTGCGGCAGTGTTCTCACTGCTGATTGACTTTGTTTTCTTCAAGCGTAAAAAAACCAAGCTGAGTATCCTGGCTGTTGTGGTATCCCTTGTGGGCGTGTACATTCTTATGGGCATTAATCCCAGCGATCTGGCAGAAACCAATTTTATGGGCTATGCCATCTGCCTGCTGAGCATTATTTCCTGGGTTATCTACTGCTTCCTGGCCGACAAGGTATCGGACAAATATGAGAAGACCGTTGTATTGAACTACCAGGCTGTGGTGGGCGCGGTGACGACGCTGCCCTTCCTGTTCCTGTACCCGGTAGCGCTGGGCGGCCTGGTGAACCCAGAGGTCCTCATTAACCTGGTGATCCTCGGCGTATTCAATTCGACCTTCGCCTATTTCCTGAACATCTACGCGATTAAAAACATTGGCGTGACCTTTTCCAACCTGTTTATGAATTTCCTGCCAATAGTGACTATTGCCGTGGGAATGGTGCTTTACGGCACCATGCCGACCCTTAACCAGATTATCGGCGGCGTGATCATCATCGCTTCTGTCCTGATTCTTAACAAGGATCAGAAAAATCTGGACCAAAGCGCTTGTGAAATGCGGGCAGAGACTGATTTAAAAGAAGTGGATGTGGAATAAAAGCATAAAGCTTCTGACACACTGAAAATTTCAGTGTGTCTTTTTTTGTGATAAATCCCAAGCTTTTGACAAAAATGCACAAAACCATGATATAATAAAAGAATAAACCTTTTTACCATTGGAGGGTATGGGATGAATCGGGAAGAACAATCAGTGGATCGGGAGGCGCAGGGGTTTGACGCTGCGCTGCACCCGGCGCTTAAGCTGCGGCTGGCCAGAGAGCGGATTTTCTTTGGGCCGGGGCCGGCTGAGCTGCTCATGCAGATCAAGCGGACAGATTCGGTTCGGATGGCCTGCGAGCAGATGGGAATTTCCTATAGCAAGGGCTGGAAAATGATCAACACCATGGAGGAGGAGCTCGGTTACAAGGTGACAAAACGCCAGCAGGGCGGAAGGAACGGCGGCAGTGCCTGTCTGACACCGGAGGGGGAGACGCTTCTGGCAAAGTACCAGGAGCTCGAACGCCGGAGCCGGGAGGCTGTGGAAAATATTTTTCAGGAGCTTTTTGGGCCTCTGGATTAATAGATAAAATTGATTTAAGATGAGATAAATGGGCAGAGGCCGCCAGGTCTGGACTGCCGTAAGGAGAGTAAACCCTGTGACAACAGAAGAAAAAAGAGAAATCAGCGCCTTTGCCGATAAAATACTCAGGCGTTATTTCTGCGAGTGTGATGTTGAGTTTCTAATATCCACCTTTGCGCCCAATATCGTATGGCTGGGCGGCGGTGAGATGCAGAAGGCAGAGGGGGCTGAGGCTGTGGCTGCCTGCTTCAGGGAGGGCCAGGGCGACTTGGTCCCCTGCATCATGACAGAAGAGGAATATGTGGTGGAGGAGATCTCAAAGGACTGTTACATCTGCGAGGGCGTCAGCCGGATCGAGACCGTGGAGGGCTCGGAGACCAGCATGCGGGAACAGCAGCGCTGTACCTTTGTGTTCAAGCGCATGGAGGGCGAGCTGAAGTGCATGCATATCCACAACTCAATCCCGTTTTCGGCCATCGAGGACGATGAGCTGTTCCCGGTCAAGGCCGCCAAGGAGGCCTACGACAATTTGCAGGAGCTGCTGCAGGAAAAGAATCAGCAGATTGAGCTCATGATGTCCCAGCTGCCGGGCGGTATGGCCATCTGCCATCTGGACGAAGGCTACAGCATTAAATGGGTCAGCGAGGGACTCTGCGAGCTCTATGGCTACAGTGGTCCAGAGGAGCTGATTGCGGCTTCCGGCGGTCAGTCCCTGGCGATGGTAGAACCTGATGACTACGAGCATGTGCTAAAGGATATTGAGAGCTGTCTGGCCAAGGATGAGACCTACTCGGTGGAGTACCGGTTTCGCCGGAGGGACGGTTCTATGATTTGGGTTTTGGATATCGGGAAGCGTGTTGTAGACCGCGACGGCGAGGCGGTAATCTACTGCATGGTAACAGATATCACCTATCGGAGAAACCAGGATATGCTGATTCAGCAGGCCAGCATTGAGAACAAACGCCAGGCCGATTTTCTGACGCAGCTGTACAACACAGTGCCCTGCGGCATCATTCAGTTTACAACCGGCTCCGAGCATAAAATCATCAACGCCAACCGCCGGGCCTGGGAGATCTACGGCTACAGCGAGGAAGAATACTGGCAGTGTGTCAGGGATCCCTTTACCCCTGTAATGAAGGCAGAGCAGGACAAATTCCGTAAGATTGTTGAGGATATTTCCCAAAACGGCGGCAGGGTTTCCTACGAAAGGGAGGGGCGGCGCAAAAATGGTGAGCAGTGCTTTGTGAGCGTATCCATGGAGCGCCTTGAAAACAGTAATGGCAAAGAGGTCATCCAGGCGGTTTTTAACGACATTACCGAAACGCGCATGCTCCAAATGGAAAGAGAACAGGAGCAGCTCATTGAAAACCGGTCTCTGCGGGCGGCCATCTGCACTGCCTACCCGCTCATCATGAGCATTAACCTGTCTCAGAACAGCTATGAATGTTTTATTCAGGAAAAAAACATTGTTAAATACGACGAAAAGGGTCGTTATGACGATATGGTGGACATTACTATGGGCAGGGCGTACCCCTCTTACCAGGAGGATTTCGGCCGCCGCTTCTCCAGGGAAGCGCTGATGCGGCGGTACGAGGAGGGCGAGCGTGAGCTCTATATGGAAATGCAGATGATGGGGGACGACGGCGAATACCACTGGATTTCACTCTATGTGATCCGGGTTGATAATCCCTACAGTGACGATATGCTGGTTATTGGTCTCATGAAGGTGTTGGATGAGCAGCGGGCCGAAAAGGCTAGGCAGGAAAGGCTTCTGAGGGACGCGCTGACCTCCGCCGAGGCGGCCAACAAGGCCAAGTCGGAGTTTTTATCCCGCATGAGCCACGATATCCGCACCCCTATGAACGCCATCATCGGCATGAGCACTATCGGCCAGCTCAAAATTAACGTTCCCAACCGTGTGCGGGACTGCTTTGAAAAGATTGATTCTTCCTCACGCTATCTCCTGACCTTGATCAACGACATACTGGACATGTCAAAGATCGAGAGCGGAAAGATTGTCCTGGCCAAGCGGAAGTTTGATTTCTCTGAGTTTATCAATGAGATTAATACTATTATCTATCCTCAGACCAGGGAGCGCGGGATTGACTTTGTAATCCACCACCATGAGCCTATGGAGCGTTTTTACATCGGCGATGAACTGCGACTGAATCAGATCATGATGAATCTGCTCTCTAACGCTGTGAAGTTTACAGCACCCGGGGGCAGGATCACCGTGGATATTCAGGAGTTGAAGCGTGAAAACGGGCTGGCGTACCTGGGGCTCAGCGTGAGTGATACAGGCATTGGAATGTCTGAGGATTTTATGAAGAAGATTTACCAGCCCTTTGAACAGGAGAACCCCGGAACAGCCCGCAACAAGATCGGCACCGGGCTGGGACTGTCCATTGTCTATAACATTATCCAGCTCATGGGCGGCACCATTGCGGTGACCAGCGAAAAGAACCGCGGCACCACTTTTGAGCTGAGCGTGCCTCTGGAGCCGGTCTATGATACCGAGGAGGAAAAACGCCGCCGCATGACTGAGGATGCCCTGAAGGATATCCGAGTGCTGGTCGTGGACGATGACGCCATGATCGGCGAGCAGACGGCTGCCATTATGTCGAATATCGGCATCTCGCCGGTCTGGGTCGATTCCGGCGTCCGGGCTCTCGAGGAGGTGCGAAAGATGATGGAGGCCGGCTGTACCTATGATGTGGCCATGATCGACTGGCTGATGCCGGATATGGATGGCATCGAGACCACCCGCCAGATTCGGAAAATCGTCGGGCCGGACACGACCATTATCATCATTTCTGCCTATGACTGGAGCGATATTGAGGAGGAAGCGCGACAGGCGGGGGCCAACAATTTTATCTCCAAGCCGTTGTTCCAGTCAGTGATCTATGACACCCTCATGCACCTTAACATTGAGCCCCATGAGCGCAAAGAGCAGCGGCAGCCGGTCTCCAGCCTGGACGGACTCCAGGTGCTGCTGGTGGAAGATAACGAGCTGAACCTCGAAATCGCAAAAACCCTGATGGAGATGCAGGGCGTGTGCGTGGATACCGCAGAAAACGGCCAGGAAGCACTCGATAAATTCACAGACCGGCCCCTGGATTTTTATCACGCGGTGCTGATGGATATCCGGATGCCAGTAATGGATGGGCTTAGCGCCACCAAGGCTATCCGGGAGTTGGATCGCAAAGACGCCAAAACAGTACCCATCATTGCCATGACGGCCAACGCCTTTGAGGAGGACCGCCGCCTGGCCATAAAGGCTGGTATGAATGGCTACCTGGTCAAGCCCATTGATATCAATAAGCTTTTTGAAGAGCTTAAAAAGCTTTCATAAAAAACGGAAGGCTGGAGTGAGACTCCAGACCTTCCGTTTTTAATTTTCTTTTAAAAGGAAAAGCGTGTTTTCTTCAAAGGGCAGCGCCGGTTCGGTGAATGGGAGCTGTTCCAGAATATCATCGACAATGCGCTCGGCTGAGTGGCCATAATACATTTTCCGCAGGGCGCTCTTCATGGCGTATTGTTTGACCTCATTGTCTTTTAAGGCCTCAATGGCGACGAGCAGCTCTGTGGTGGTGTGGGTGATGATGGCGGCGCCGCATTTTTTAAACTATTCGGCGTTTTCGCCCTCCTGGCCCGGTACCGGATTGTGCAGGATCAGCGGCATACGGGTCGTCACCGCTTCACTTAAGGTGATGCCGCCAGGCTTGGTCATCATAAAATCACCGCAGCAGTAGAGCTCGTGAATGTCTGAGACAAAGCCAAAAATCTGTGTGTTTTTGAAAGACACTGCGGATAGTTCCTTATAAAGGGATTTGTTTTTTCCGCAGACTACAATGGTCTGGAGATTATGCAGGCTGTCGGCCTTCTCGCAGATGGTTCTGAGGTTTTTGACCACACCGTAGGTGCCGGCGCAGATAACCAGGGTACGCTTGTCTGGATCCAGATGGTATTTCTCCTGAAGGCGGTGGCGGTCGTAGTGGCCGTAAAAAGCTTCCCGGATCGGAATACCGGTCTTGAGAATGCGTTCTGCGGGAATGCCGTAGTCCACCAGATGATCCTCAACATTCTGACAGGCGACGTAAAACTTGTCGGTGTCCTCATGCTGCCAGGCAGCCGGTATGCAGAAGTCTGTGACCACTGTATAAACCGGGATGTCCGGATAGTGGGCCTGCTTCAGGATGGAGGATACCGTGTAGGGGTAGGTGTTGACAATGCAGTCGGGATGGATCTCGTCCACCATATCCAGAAGGGTTTTTTCGGTCAGTGTCCAAAGTCTGTATATAAATTTGCTGTGAGCATCCTTTTCCATATCGTAGTACATTTTTTTATAAAAGCTGCTGCCAATATTATAGGAAAGGAGATAGGATTTTTCAATAATGGTATTGACGAGTCGGTTGGTCTCATTGAACAGATCACGAACAACAGCAGTGTAGCCTTTCTGTTCAAAGGCGTCCTTAAGGGCTGCGGACACCATCTTGTGGCCTGATCCGTGGGAACAGGTCAGGATTAAAACTTTTTTGCTGCGATTCATCTGATTCAGCCTCCTTCTTCATAGTCTTACGTTTCGGTTAAGTCTATTCTAGCTGGCTTTTATTAGAGTTCCATTAGAAACAGCGAATCGTCATAAATTGTTAATATTTGTTCAGAATTTCGTCAGAAATACTCAGTCGTCATATTCGATACCCAGGAGGCAGACGTCGTCCATATCGTCGGTGCCCTCGGTAAACAGGTTGTACTCTTTCAGGATTTCCTGGCAGATAGTGTTGATGGGCTGGGTCGTATGCTTTTTTACAATCTCGGTCAGGCGTTCCATGGAGAAAAGCTCATTGCTGGTATTCTGCGCATCGATGAGTCCGTCGGTAAAGATGATAAACTTATCGCCGTTTTTAAACGGAACCGTAATGTCCTGATAGTTAATGCTGGACATGAGCTGATGCAGCCCCACAAGGGGCAGGCTCGGTTTGAGCAGCGTGATGTCGTCGCCTACCAGAATTGCCGAGGGATGGCCGGCGTTTGCGTAGCGAAGCGTATTGGCGCCAGGGTCCAGAACCAGCGCAAAAGCGCTGAAATAGGTGGATGTCAGCTGTTTTTCGATGTCGCGCTCCATACGCTGCATGAGCATGCTGGGGTGCTCGCGTACCAGCTCGTTTTCCATGGCATAGGAATAAATCAGCTTGACCATACTGGTGATCATGGCCGCGTCGATGCCGTGTCCGGTAGCGTCGGCCAGAATAAGGCTGATCTTATCATCATCCAGATTATGGAAATCGTAAAAATCGCCGCCAACTTTGCGAAAGGGCTTGAGCATCGCGTAAAGGTGATACGTATCCGATATAAACTCGCTGGGCTGTGGAATAATTTTCTTTTGGATGTTCTGGGCAAATTGCAGTTGTTTATCGAAAAGATTCACTAGCTCACTGTACTCTTTAATGGATTCCAAATTTCTGACCTCACTTTTCATACTTATAGATGGATTATAGCATACTTTATGCGCCTTTGAAACAAAATTAATGATAAATTTCTTTTATAAGGTAGGATTTTAGAGATGAATCGCTGTTTTTTAATAAAAAAGTAGCGCTTTATCATTTTGGAAGGAGAGGATGATCGTTTGTTTTCTGGTTTTCTTTTTTATGGATAAAAGAACTAGCAATAAAAAGAATTTGCGCCGAAAGGTTGACAGAAGAAAAAGTTTTCGGTATCATAAACATTTGCAAGCTCAGATTAAGATTAATGTGAGAAAATTAAAGTGGAGATGTGGTAAAATATTTTCTCTTATTTGTGAAAATAATATAATTAAAATATGGAGAAAAGGGATTGTATTTTATCGTTTTCACCTGTATAATGTTAATAACAACATAGAAAGTAGGTGTCTTAAATGATTGAATTTGTATATGGAGCAAAGGGAAGCGGAAAGACTAAAAAAATGATCGATATGGCCAATGCTGAGGTTGGTTCTGCAAAAGGCGATATCCTGTTCATCAACGACAGAGACAAATACAGAGTGACTGTTGATACCAAAATTCGTTTTATTAATTCCGAAGATTTTGAAATTAAAGGGGAAGATGAGCTTTACGGTTTTATCAGTGGAGTAATCGCCGGAAATTATGACGTCGATGTTGTTTATATCGATAATTTACTGAGAATTCTTGATGCAGATGGTCCGGAAGACATTTCCGGAATCCTTGAAAAGCTGGACAAAATCCAGAAAAAACAGGATATCAAATTTGTGCTTAGTCTGAGCTGCGAAGAAAGCACAGTTCCAGATTGCGTGAAAAATTATCTGTAAGAAATGGAAAGGCGCTCCCAGGATTTGCTGGTAAAACTGCGGGCGTCTTTTTTTATTTTGTCAAAAATTGGAGGAATTACCATGGAAGAACGCCCGCTTTACAGGGTTTATTCACAATGGCTGAGAGAGCGTTATGGCAGCAAGGTTTACAAGCTTCCTGTCAACGTGCCGGTCTCCTGCCCAAACCGCGATGGCACAGCTGGAAAGGGCGGCTGTATTTACTGCGGCGCCAAGGGCGGCGGCAATGAAACGCTGTCCGATACCTTGAGCGTGGCCGAGCAGGTGGAAAAAAACCGGGCTTACATCGCAAAACGCTACAAGGCTAAATTATTCATTCCTTACTTTCAAAGCTTTACCAACACCTATTGCAGCGCCTTCCAGCTTGAGCGCTGGGTACGTGAGGCAGTGGGTGACGGCGAGGGTATTGCCGGTGTGGCTATTTCCACCCGGCCCGATTGCCTGAGCGGCGAGCAGCTGGATTTCTTAAGCCGTTTCCAGCAGGAAAAGCAGTTGGACGTGTCCATTGAGCTGGGCCTGCAGACCGCCAACTATAAGACCCTTAAAATATTGAACCGGGGGCACAGCCTGGCCGATTATATCGAAGCGGCAGCGGCGGTCAAGAGCCACGGACTTCAGCTCTGTACCCATGTGATTCTGGATCTGCCCTGGGACGACCGGGACGACGTGGTGGAAACCGCCGGCGTGGTCTCTGCCGTTGGGTCGGATTTTGTCAAATGTCACGCACTGTATGTGGAGAAGGGTACCGTCCTCGCGGAAATGTATTTAAAGGGCGAAATCAGCCTTTTTCCCAAGGAAGAATATATAGAGCGGTGTCTTTTGTTTCTCTCGCATCTGCGGCCAGATATGGTCGTTCAGCGCATAATTGGTCGGGCCCCGGAAGCGGATAGTATTATTACCAACTGGAACACAAGCTGGTGGAAGATCAAAGAAAGCCTGGAGGAACGCATGCTCTGTGAAAGCGTGTGGCAGGGCAAAAATTTTCATAAAAAACAGGAAATAATACGTGCAAAATGGGCGCCGTTATTGTAAAATAGATTAGATAACAGACTGTCAGGAAATCCGTTTTCCGGCAGTCTGTTATGAAGTTGTGAAACCAGAGGTGATTGTATTGAGTACACAATACTGGCAGGAGTTCCTCATTCCCTACAGACAAGCAGTGGATGAGCTGGTCCTGAAATTTAACAGCCTGAAAAACCAATCGATGACGCTGGGAGAAAATTCACCCATTGAGTCGGTTCGAGGCAGGGTGAAAACCGTTTCAAGTATTCTTGAAAAAATCAATAAATATGGCTTTGACGTTGAAGATCTTGAGACAAACATTAAAGACATTGCCGGCATTCGCATCATCTGTCAGTTTGTGGAGGACATCTATGAGGTGGTCGATATTATCCACGAGCGTGATGGAAAGGACCTGCGCATTGTGGATGTTAAAAACTATATGGAGGGGGAGGACCAATCCAGCCTGAAATCAGGCTGTGGAATTCCTAAAGAGAGCGGTTATCAGAGCTATCACCTGATCATTCGATATCCGGTTTTCTGTGCCCTTGGTTACAGAGAAATATACGCCGAAATTCAGATCCGCACTCTGGCAATGAATTTCTGGTCCATCATCGAACACTCCCTCAGCTATAAGTACAAGGAAAAGCTGCCGGAAGCCCTGAAGGCCCGGCTTCATAATACCGCTGATTCTGTCATTGGCTTGGACCAGGAAATGTCCGCCATCCGCGACGAAATCCAGCAGGCCCAGAAGCTGTTCAAGATGAAGTCCAGCACTGTTAACAGCATTCTCGATAATATCGACAATTTATACAAGCTCGACCAGTCCGACAAGGCCGTTGCCTACGAGCGTGATTTCGAGGATCTCTCCGAGCAGGAAGACCTGATCCAGCTGATCCTCCTCAAAAAAGAGCTGGAATCCGAAATCAGCCGGATAAAAGAGGAGAACTGACGCTGAGTCCATTTTTAGTGTTAAAAATGGCAGCGAACAAGGTGCGTGAGCGGGTGAGCAATAACGAAGCTAACGCAAAATCCATAAAAATCATCCTGTAAGGATAAAAAGATTTTTATGGATTTGTGTTCCTTAGAAAAGCCAGGGACTGTATGAGCGGGTAAGCGTTACGCAGCCCATATAAAATCCGGCTTCTGTAACATTTAATGTTAAAACCAGCCATAATTTGGTATAATAGTTTGGAAGAAAGTGCTATAATGAATAAACTGAAATGATAATAATTCAGCAAGGTATCAATACTAAGGAGCGAATCAATATGACAAGACTATTAAGATTGGAAAAAGGTAATGAGGATGCCCTGAAGGGTGAAAACTCTGAAATTATTAACGGCGTGGCCTATGAAAAACCAGAGCTTGATGAAGCGCACAAGGATATCGTACGCTACCTGCATGCTGCTTCCAGCAGATATGTGCTGACCCACAGACCGCTGGATAAGCTGGCCATGCCCCACGACCCGCTCGTTATCGACTCGGAAGTGCTGCCGAACACCATTTTAAGACCAGAGATCGCCATGCAGATTAAGGATGAGAGTTTTCCTGCGTGGGTAGTGGAGATCGCTTCCGAGGAAAATATGGAAGTGGCCTATCTTGAAAAAATGAATATTTATATGGCTGCCGGTGTAAAAGAATACTGGGTAATTGACCCGGTTAAACAGGTGATCCTCTCCTATAATTTTATGAAAAACCCATGGATTCCGGCCATCTATGACAGTCCTCAGCGGATTAAAGTGAGCGTTTATAAGGATTATTTTATTTCTTATTCGGAAATATTTAAGGATCGTTCCGAAGAAGAATAAAGAGATTCTCATTCATTAATTTTTATTAAGTTTCCTGAAAACAGTATCCGTTTTTCAGAAAAATTGATATAATATAAAATAATGCGTATAGTATGGAAAAGTTAAGGAGTTTGCAAATGGCGGCTGAAGAAAAAAAGGATGCACTGGTCACTTATACGATGGATGAATGGGTCGAAATCTACAGTGAAGCAGTCATAGGATTATATAAGAGATTACTGGATTATGCCCGTGTGGTCTATGATCCGGAAAGCAAAAGCTACAGCTATTTCTGGCAGTTAGTCAATTCTGCCTACTATCTTGATGGTCAGGTCATCGGCCATAACCTGGATGAGATGATCGGATGCCAGTGGGACAACGAAAAAATTCTGGAAACATTGGAAAATGATTACAAGACACTCTGTGTTATTTTTAAGGACCGCTATGTCGATGTGCTCAGAGAAAGCTTTCAGAATGAACTAAATGCAGAAGCCATTCACTACAATACCCTGCCGGATCCTAAAGACCGGGAAGGCTTTGAAAAGCTGCTTTTCAGCCACGGAGCAAAGGTGTTCAAAAATGTATCGGATTTGGCCGGAAGCGGCGATATTTCTGCCCAGGTGCTGCTTGGAAAAATGTATTTTCTGGGATGGGGCACCAAGGTCGGCGCAGAAGAGGGCCTGTACTGGTTCAAAAAGGCGACGGAATCCGGAAACGGCGCAGCGTTCTTCTATGCTGGCATGGCCCATGAGTATATGACCTGCTCAGAAACTGGCGTCAACCTCAACGCCGAGTCCTGTGAGCTTTACCACGAAGCCATGAATGCTGGGTTTACCGAGGCGGCCTATGCGCTTTATCGCTATTACGGCCGTTATGTCAGCGGAAAAACAGGAATGTTCCGTGCCAAAAAATGGTTAAATAAGGGCATCGAGCTTGGCAGTGTCTACTGCCAGTACGAAGTCTGCCAGGCGCCCGAAGAGCGTTTTGCCACTAATAATGTGAAAACCGTGGTGGACTGGGTGAAAGCGGCGGCGCATTTTGGCGTTCCAGATGCCTTAGAACTGTTGGGAGACCTCTATCTCCAGGGGCATGCAGGCCTGAAGGTTGATTTTGAAAAGGCCGAATCCCTCATGGAGAAGGCTGTCAGTCAGTGATTACAAGATATAGAAAAATTAGAATATAATAGGATAAAAACACAATATATAGAGGTATACGTCGTTTTGGCGTATACCTCTTTTTTGTAGAAAAATGGGTATAAATATAAGATACACTCAATTTTAAAATGCGTATCAATCTGTTGTCAGTGGCAGGTGCGGATCTTTTGTGGAGCTTTGCACGGTATAATGTAAGCGCAACAGAAATTTTATTTAACGGGAGTTGGAAAATGACAAAAAAAAGAAGAATCACCTTTCAAAAAGTCAGTTCAGTGCTGGTAATCCTGTTTGGCATTGTGATGGTTTTGGCGGCCATCCTCGAGCTTGGCGGGTTTACCATCATGCGCCTGGCAGTGGACGATGTGGAACTGGGGGCACGTCAAATTTCGGAGCTGCTGGCGACCATGGGGGGATTCAGTCTTGTTCTGGCTGTGGCCAGCATTGTGGCCGGCATCATGGGCTTTCGGAACGCTGCTCTTGGAAAGGAGAAGCTTGTGCGTTGTGGGAGGATCGGTTTTGGAATCCTTGTGGTCTTAGTCATGTACTATGCTTTTTTATTCGTAGTGGACACCCTGGATGTCTCGGACTTTATGGTAGCTGCTCTTCCGCTGCTTTATACGATCAGCGTTGTTTTAAATGAAAAGGGGACGATTCAGGAAGGAGAAACGCGAGCATGACATATAATAAAAGGAACTCGATCATCAATATCGCCGTAGGCATTACCTTTGCGCTGTCACTAGTGCTGCTGGTATTCAGTTTTATCCCCAATCCTGCCCTTGAGCAGGTTGTCAGCAATGTGATCAACAGCCGCAAGCTGGTTCAGAGAGTCCTGGCTGTGGTGCTTCTGGTAACCACCTATAACCTGTACAAAAGGAAGAGAGTGGCATGGATCATGACCATTGCACTGCTGGGCATTAACATGTCAGGTCATCTTTTCCGGGCACACCACGCGGTGGGGATGATCATCATTATCCTTGAGGCACTGGTGCTTCTGGTGCTGCTGGTTTTTGTCAGGGATTTTAACCGGGCATCGGACAAGAGGGCATTGGGAGTCGGCATTATCTTTGTCCTTATGGGTCTGTACGCCATCTTTTTAAGCGCATCCTCCATCTATTTTGACGATACCAATATCTTTGACCCGTCAGGCGGCCTGAGCTTTGGACAGTGCTTGCTCCAGACTTTCCAGGTAATTTTTGTGGCTGGCAGCGTGAAGGACGCCGGTGTGGCTACACATCCGGAATTTAATACCTTTGTTTTCTGGTTCAGCTGGGTGTGCATCATTGTCGCGCTTGGTTTTGCGGTCAAGCCCTTTCTGGAAAAAAGGGGAACCACCAGCAGTGAACTTGAGCACGCCCGCTGGCTGGTTCAGAAATATGGTCAGAATCCGCTTTCCTACCTGACGCTGGAGGATGACAAGACGCTGTATTTCGGAAAAAACGTGGATGGTGTCGTGGCCTATGGGGTTGTGGATGATGTGGTGGTAGTGGGTGGTGATCCCATCTGTGCCGACGCCGATTTTTCGGCACTGCTTGAGGAGTTTAGGGACTTCTGCAAAAACAGTGCCTTCAGCCTGGTTTTTATGGGCATCACTGATTATTACCTCGAGGACTATAAAAGGCTGGGCCTCGGCACCATCAAATGCGGTGAGGAGGCCCGGTTTGACCTGACTGAATTCACCATGCAGGGTGGGAAAATCGCCAAGGTACGCGCTAATGTGAACAAAGCTACCAAGGCGGGCGTGACCGTTCACGAGTACAAGCCCCTTGAAAAAAGGGATGAGGCCATTGAACAGGCCATCGACGCTGTTTCGGATGACTGGCTAAAGGGAAAAAACAGCGGAGAGCTGTCCTTTACCCTGGGCGGCGTGGGCCTGGATAACCCTATGGACAAACGCTATTTTTACGCCGAAAATGCTGAGGGCAAGCTGGTTGGCTTCATTGTTTTTGTCCCCTTTGCGGGCATGAACGGCTACTACGCAGATGTTACAAGAAGGACAGAGGACGCGCCCCGGGGTGTCAATGAGATCATTATGGTCGAAGCCTTCCAGAAATTTAAGGATGAGGGAATCCACTGGGCGACCATGGGCATGGCTCCCCTGGCCAACCTGTCCGAGGAAGGAAAGTCGGAGAGCACGACGACTAAGCTGCTGGAATTTGTCTACGAAAATCTCAACGAGGTTTATGGGTTTAAGGAGCTTTACCGCGCAAAGGTCAAGTACAATCCATTCTGGGTGCCGGGATATTTTGCCTTTATGCCCAGAATTATGACGCCTAAAATGGCCTACGCCATCATAAAAATCCAGAATCCCCAGGGCGTCATCGACTATGCAAGGTCCTTTGTCCAGGGAAAAATGAAAAAAGATAAGCCAAATGAAGGATAACAGAGGCCAGGTATGGAACCGGGGTGCCAGTATCCATTATGAAACCGTAGGGGAAGGCGTACCGCTTGTCATGCTCCACGGTAACGGCGGCGATAAGGCGGATTTTGTCGGGCTGATCGACTACTTCTTGCCCCGATACCAGATTGTTCTGGTCGACAGCCGGGGTCATGGACGCTCCGATGCCGGCCCCTTAAAGCTGACCACAGGTCTGATGGCAGAGGATGTGCTGGCTGTCATGGATCATCTGGGCCTGCCCACGGCCATTGTCCTCGGCTTCAGCGACGGCGCTAACATTGCGCTGGAGCTGGCTGTCCAGTCGCCGGGCCGGGTTCAGGCGGTCATTGCAGTCAGCGGAAATACCGATCCAAAGGGAATGCGCGCCCTGCCTTATCTGTTTATCAAGCTCCAGTACCGATTCTGGAGCTTCCTTGAAAATCTGGGACTCCCGGTGGGGAACCGCCCGCAGCGGTACGGTCTCATGTGCTGGTCGCCGCGGCTGTCCGCGGAGGAGCTGAGCCGGATCGAGAGCCCGGTGCTTCTGCTGGCGGGAACCAGGGATCTTATCCGCACAGGCCATACCCGGCGGATGGCAGAGTGGATTCCCGGCGCCAGCTTAGTGCTTTTTAGAGGCGCACACCACCGGTCTCTGTTTAAGGAAACAGACAGCTATATCCGGCAGATACGTGGTTTTTTAAAGGAATATGACCTGTGAGAAGGGTGTTTTACAGAAAATGGAAACAAAGCGTAAAATTTTAAGGGGCGTCAGGCGCACAGCGCTGGCGCTTATCCTGCTGGCCGCAGTGCTTTTAATAAGCCGCGCGGTGGCCATGCGGACAGTTTATGACCGGGCGGTTAAGAACAATGCGGTCAGCCAGCTTGAGACTCTGAAACTGGATGGTGAAGAGCAGAGCGTGCTCATCGAAGGAAAAAGCGAGGATAATCCTGTACTCATCATGCTGCACGGCGGTCCCCAGTCTCCGATTATTTATGGTACTGGTTACCGGGGCGACACGCCCGAACTCACAGAACATTTTCTGGTCGTGTACTGGGACTGCTGGGGTTGTGGAAAAAATTTTACAGATGATACAGAGTCGGTGACCCTTGAGCGCCAGGTTGCCATGACCTGTGATCTGGTCAGAGCCATGAAGGCCCAGTATCCCGGCCGAAAGATTTATCTGTTCGGCTACTCCAACGGAACCATTCTGACCACATCTGCCGCCGAAACCGTAGGGGACGATCTGGCGGGAATCATTAATCTGGGGCCCATCACCAGTCTGAGAGATGCACAGGAGATGGCTTATCAGGCGTTAAAGACAGAAGTTATGTCCGAATGGGACAAAAGGGTACTTGAGGAGAGCTATGAACGGAATGACCTTGAAGGCTTTTCAAAGCTTGAGGAGATGGTGACACTTAAGACCAGCAGGATGTTTTACTGGAGGGATTTGCCGGCCAACACTCGGCTCATGGGCTACTTTGCCCGCGTATTCTACAGCCCGGACTACAGCTTGGCAGATATTTACCACGCTTATTATGCGTCCATTTTTGGAGACTCCCGCTTCACAACCCTTCGGCAGCAGATCTATGAGGCTGATGAAAAGAAAGCCCTGGAAAACCTGGAGGTACCGATCCTGATCCTCCAGTCTGAGGGCGACATCTATGGATCAGCGGATTATTTCAGGCAGCTGGCAGCTCAAAAGGATAACGTCACCTTTATCCAGATAGCGGAAAGTGCCCACCTGCCCACCAATGCAGGCTTCAAGGCAATAAATCGCGCTGTAATTGATTTTGCAAGGTAAATGTGAAACTGAATAATGATCTAGGCACATGGCCTCAAGAGGCCAGGCCCCTGTTTTCTTTTTATGAAAGCAGGGGCTTTTTAATTTGGATAAAAGACACATTTATGTCACGTTTTGTCCGTGAAAATGAACGTTGAGTGCTTTTGCGAGAAAAATAATTTCTGTATAATAATGATTACAATAAAGTCTTGCAACAATGATTCAGCGGCAAAAAGGATGTCAATATTGTGATGAAAAATATTTAAAGGCATTAGCCAGTCATTGCTTGAACTTTTAAAGGAGGTGATAAAGTATGGGGAATTCGAAAAAAACACCAGATGGCCGGAAAAAGAATGGCGACAGGGCGGTTGAACGCGTCGTGCTTCTTACTGTTCTGACTGTATTGATATTTCTGATCGCTCAGACAATGTCTTTTTCTAAAACGGTTCAGGCAGAGAATCTTTTAAATCAGGATAATATCCAGGATACTGCGGATTCAGCTATATCTGATACAGAGGTTGACATTAACGGATTGATGTATCGGCTGGACGGCAGCACACATAAGGCAGTTCTTATCGGAAATATAAGCCTGGAAGGCGTTATAACCATTCCGGAGGAGATAAATTATGGGGGTGCCACCTACAGTGTTACTGAGATTGCCGACGATGCTTTTTCAGCCAATAACGCGGACAACCAGAAAATCACAGGCTTTGTCTTTGAAAGTAAAAAGAGTTTATTGGAAACCATTGGTGCTTCTGCTTTCTATGGCCGTAAAAATTTTACAGGAGCGCTGGATTTGCCCCATTCCGTTAAGACCATTGGTTTAGAGGCTTATCGGAATAGCGGTTTTACCAGCCTGACCCATAAAAAGGTTGCCGGCCTGCAGGAAGGGATCAGCTTTCCGTCTCTCGCAGGGGTGCGCCCCGAGCTGAGGGACGAGAGGGAATTGAGAGAAGAGGGCTATGAAAGCATTGTGGACAGCAGTGAGGGAAACATTTCGCTTCGAAAATCTGCTAAGTGGACCGATGAAAATTTGACAGAGGCCGAGATCCTCATCGAATATGGTGAAAATGAGCAAATTGCCTCAAATCTTGACTTCATCTTTGTGATGGACTACAGCAGCTCCATGCTCACACCGGCAGCGGCCACGGGAATCAGTGATCAGCAGCAGTATTCCTACCCGAGATCCTTTTATATGGAAGACCTGGTGCGGGATACGGCAAAGGCGATTCTGGGCGATGGAGCCGGACAGAGCAGCAATCGTGTCGGACTGGTGGCTTTCGGCGGAGTGAACGGTGCGGCCCATGACATAGACTCCCTGTTGTGGACCACCGGTTTCACTCAAAATCTTCAGGACATTGACACGGCCCTGACAGGCCATCCTCTCATCGATGATAATGTCACAGATTACACAGCAGGAATGAAGGGGGCTGTCCGGTTGATTGAGGAGAGAGACCAGCAGGCTGACGTGGAATATAAAAACAGGAAAACAGTCATATTCTTTTTGAGTGACGGAATGCCTCTGCCGGAAAGCGCCAACGGCATTGATGAGGCTAATCAGCTGAAAGGGATGGGCGTTGAGATTTTACCCATCGCCATGTATACAGCCCAAAACAGCTACCTGCAGGCACTGTCCAGCAGCGGAGCAGTCTACGATGCCGGGGACACTGCCAAGTTTGAGGAGGCGATTGAGCAGGCACTTCTGGAAGCCGTAGAAAATGCGGTTATCGCCAACACCGAGGTGGTGGATGTGCTCTCTGAGCACTTTGTATTCCAGAGTGGCACAGACGCCGACGCTATTGTGTCCCCAGGAGGCGGAAGCGCCAGCGTTTCGTCCAGCCAGGCAGTCTGGGATTTGAGCGGGAGCAGTACAGGCACTGTTCATACCCTGACACTGAAGATCAGGCTGACAGATGGAACAGAGATGGAAAAGGCGGGTGCGCTGCCCACCAACAAAAGCATGGAGACAGCAGGCAATGGGATTATAACAAAATCCCAGCCAGAGCTGGAGCGTTATCTGATCAACTACCAGTTTGTCAGCGAGACTGACCCGGAAGCACAGCTCCCGGAGGCGGTCATGGCCCAGCTTCCGCAGACAGAAGGGGGCTTTCGTGATATCGCGAAAGTGTATCCCCAGGCCATTGCAGAAAAACAGGTCACAGCTGAGAACGGCGAAGTCTGGGTATTCAGCGGCTGGGATCAGGATGAGGTGACGATCAACAAGGGAAATGTGCTGTATACAGGAAAGTGGGCCAGGCCGCAGCTCAGCTTTGAGTTTATCAAGGTGGACGGCAGCGGCGGTGGAGCACCGCTGGGCGGAGCAGGCTTTACACTTTATGAATGCAGATTAAAAAATGATCCCGGCCACACGCACGCAGAGCTGGTCACAGGAAACACCCAGGACTGCTGGCAGGAAAAGCGGACAGAAGTCAGCGCTGCCGATACCGGGCAGGTCCGCTTTGATGGTCTTGACATTGGGCAGTATATGCTGGTGGAGACAAAGACGAAAGAAGGCTACACGCTGCCGCATGGACAGTGGCTGATCACAGCAAAGGCAGACGGCGCTTTTGAAATCGAGGGGAAAGGAACCTCACTGCCGCCGGCCTTTGCGCTTACCGCCGATGAGCAGGGGCGCACTGTTTACAGGCTGCCTAACTATAAAACAGGGGACGTCCCGCTGACAGGCGGCTTTGGCGCTATACTGTTTACAGCAGGCGGAGTGATTATGATCGGTCTCGCTGCTGCGCAGCTGGTCATGGCTCGAAAGAAATAAGGATTAGAACAAATGGTGATTAACGGCAGGACGAATCTCCTGCTGTTAAACAAAGTATTTTAGAGGAAAGGAATAAAAACTCATGAAAAAGAAGTTTAGTTCAATTGTAGCAAGTATAGCAATCGTAACAGTGATGATAGCGTCTTTATTTGTGCCGTTGGCAAACGCCGCGCCCATGACAGGGACACTGCATATTTTAAAATATTCAATGGACGATGTCGGCCAGGCAGGTGAGAGCACAGAAGGCCTGCAGGAAAACGGGCAGCTGCCAGCAAACGCCGTGCCGCTCGCCGGCGTTATCTTTGAAGTGTCCGAAATGACGCCTGCCGATGGTAAAGCCTGGGGAGACAGTGACCTGATCTTCCCCAAAACCGGGCAGGAGGCCATTGATGCCGCCAATGCAGGGCTCGTAAAGCTTACGCCGCTGACAACCGGAATGAATGGAACCAACCGTTATGAAACCAACCAAAACGGACAGATTGATATTCCAGACTTAAATGGCTATTATCTGGTGCGCGAGGTATCAAGCGCTCAGGGTGTTAAGACAGCGGTTGAACCCTTTGTGGTTTCTGTACCCATGGTAGACCCTACCGATAATGCAACCTGGCTTGAGGATGTCTATGTATACCCGAAAAATGAACTGTCAAGTGTAAAGAAAACCGTTGACGGCGGCCTGCTTTCACACGGAGAGAACCCAAATACCTGGAAAATAACCACCCACGTGCCGAATACAATCGGCCAGGCAGCTCAGAACGCAGATGCGGGCAAAGGGTATTTCCATATTGTCGACCAGTTGGACCCAAACTTTGTGCACGAGAGCGGCTCTGTAAAGGTCACAGGCGATAAATCCGGCGAATTGGTAAGAGACCATCACTATGAGGTGATTGAGCCTTCCGCTGATAACAATAATACCATGACCGTTAAGCTTAAGAAGGAAGGGATGGAGCAGTTAGCCAACGGCGACGGGTCTGGGCAGGACACAGTGCTGTCCGTTGAATTCAGATCCAGCATGGCGGATGATTACGATCATAACGTGTCCATTCACAATAATGCGCAGGTCTTTTACTCCTTCGAGGGAGACCCGGATAACCCAGATCCACCGACAGAACCGACAGATAAGCCCTTTATTTTCGACGGTATGGTTGGATTTATCAAAGTCGCGGCTGATGAAAATGAGAGCATTCCGGCGAGAAGCCAGAACAAAAAACCATTGGAAGGTGCATACTTCCAGATCGCGACAAGTGAAGCCAACGCGCTGAATGGGATCTTTATTACACGCAACGGCAGCGAGGTCAGGGAACAGTCCGATGCCAACGGGGTCGTTCGTTTTAAAGGCCTGGAGCTTACACCGGAATTTGATGTGAGCGGTAACTTTACAGGCTTTGTACAGGACAGCTTCTGGGCCGTTGAGGTTCAGGCGCCGGATGGCTACAATCTGGTAGACGGGCCGATCAAAATTACCATTGACGCGTCCGCTTTCGGAAATAAAACCGACGAACAGGGCAGAGCGATTCCAAACACGGTAGAGCTGAAAAACGGCCAGGAATTTGCCAATATCGAGCTGTCAGTGGTCAATACGCCAAATAACTCAAGATTAGTGCTGCCGAAGACAGGGGGAATGGGAACCCTGATGTTCACAGCCGGCGGTATTGCGCTGATTGGCGTGGCAATTGTGCTGCTGGTCGTATACCGCAAAAAGACAAAACAGAATTAATTAGAAAAATGTTGCCAAAGGGTAAAGCAGCTAGTGCTTTACCCTTTTTATGATAAGGAGATGAGGTGACGCTGTGAAAATGACAATAGGAATCGCACTGACTTTTTTAGTCGGCATCCTCTTATTCAGCTATCCGTATCTGGCCAGCTATTTATCTGAGGTCAATGGCTCCTACGCAGTGGAAAGCTACCGTGAGGCCGTAGAGCAGACAGACAGCATCCAGACAGAAGCTGCCTGGCAGGAAGCAGTAAAGTATAATGACAGCCTTTCAGGAAACCCGGTTCGGGACCCCTTTGTGGCGGGGAGCGGGATGGTCATGCAGGATAATTACTATGAGGTGCTGAACCTCTACGACAGCATGGGCTACATCGAAATTCCCAAAATCAGGGTTGAGCTGCCCATCTACCACGGGACCTCAGAAGCCGTGCTGCAGAAGGGCAGCGGGCACCTGGAGGGTTCATCACTGCCCATTGGCGGAGAGGGCACACACTCTGTGCTGACAGGACATTCTGGCTTGGTGCACGCCAAAATTTTTACCGACCTGTCCGAACTGAAAATGGGGGATCTGTTCTTGATAAATGTGCTGGATCGGGTTGCCGCCTATGAGGTGGACCAGATACAGGTGGTCGAGCCCAATGATACACAGAATTTAAAGAGAGTGCCCGGCGAGGACTACTGCACGCTGATCACCTGTACACCTTATGGCGTCAACAGCCACAGGCTCCTCGTAAGGGGAACCCGGGTTGAGTATGCACCCCAGACGGAGACGCCTGACCAGGCGCCGCGCGGGCTGACGTCTGAGCAGAGGCTGCTGTTGGCGGCCGCGTGCATTGCGAGTGTCGTTGTCCTTATTGTTATAGCTGTGGCTGTGAAAAAGACCAGGAGAAAGAAATAAGAGGGTTGCGCCGAAACAACGTAACCCTTTTTTTAGATTAAAGGCTGTTTTCAGCCGTTTTGTTTGATCTGATAGACCTTAAGCTTATACTGAAGGTTCTGCCTTGAAATCCCCAGTTCTTTGGCGCTCTTGCTGATATTAAAATCGTTGTTTATCAGCACTTCGTTTAGAATCTGTTTTTCGATGCGGTTAAGGGTTGACTTCAGGTCAGTATCATTTTCACGGTCAGCCAGAAATTTGTCATGCAGCTTTTTTTCGGTATGATTTTTTTTAATGTATGACGGCAGCAAATCAGTGGTCAGCACTGTGTCCTGATACTGGGCCATGTAGATGGCATGGGTGACCGTGTGCTTGAGCTCACGGATGTTCCCGGGCCAATCGTGGCCGAGAAGCATGTCAGCGGCCTCATCGGAAACCTGGTAAAGGCTCTTGCCCATGGCCACCGCTTCAGAGGAAAGAAAAGACTGTACCAGCTCCATAATATCTGATCGCCGTTCACTCAGGCTGGGAAGCGTAATGGAAAAGACAGCCAGACGGTAGTAAAGGTCAGAGCGAAGACGTCCTTCATCCACGGCTTCCAACGGATCCTGATTCAGAGCGCTGAGTACGCGGACATCCATGTCCAGCTCTTTGTTGCCGCCAACCTTCCGGTAGCGTTTGGTTTCGAGCACGCGCAGCAGCTTGGACTGAAGAGTCATGTTCATGGAGTTGATTTCATCCAGAAACAGCGTACCGCCCCGAGCGGTTTCCAGAAGACCCTTAGCGTCCACTGCACCGGTAAAGGAGCCTTTGACAGTGCCGAAAAGGGTACTTTCCAGAAGGTTTTCAGGAATGGCAGAGCAGTTGATGGCCACAAAGGGATTGTGGGCACGGCTACTGTCATTATGAATACTCTGGGCAAAAACTTCCTTGCCGGTACCGGTGGGGCCTGCGAGAAGGATGGGGGCGTTGGTCTGCGCGGCAATTTTGCCCTGCCGCACACATTCCAGCGTCGCCACACTGGAGCCGACCACATCCTTAAAGGTAAACTGGGTACCGTTGTCCTTAAGCTGCTGGTTTTTCAGGTCATTTTGCAGCTTGTCAATGGTTTTGGCCATGTGCATATAGTCTGAAATATCCCGGTAAATGCAGATGGCAGCCTCCACATTTTTCTGGCCGTCAGCTGAAAAAATAGGGTAGGTGCTGCTGATGACATCGGCCAGCTTGCCAGAGGGAGACTCATACTTGACATGGACATCCTGAACTTTTTTTCCGGTCTTTAAGACATAATCCTGCATGGATTCGTTTTCAACATAGTTATAGAGCGTGTGGGTATCCTTACCGATAACATCCTCATGCTTCATGTTCTCGATCTTTTCACAGCCCTTGGAATAGCAGACGATTTTGCCTGTATTGTCCACTACATGTATACAGACATCCTCAATGCGTTCGATCGCCTTTACGGGAAGACTCTCTCGTTCCAATGCTTCTTCAATCGTGTCTTTCTTGTTTTTCAAACGCGCTTACCTCCAACGATTAACTGTTCTATATTAAGCATAGCACACATTACAAAAAATGGGTAGAGGGCAGCCCAAAATGAGACTGCCCAAAATTCAAACATGTTATTAATAAGGGGATTAGATGTATTTCTTTTCGATTTCTTCGATTTGTTTTAAGACATCTGGTTCCAGAGCGGGTACTTCGTGTGTTGCCAGAATGTTGTCGATCTTTTCAGTAACCTGGCTCATGATTTCAGATTCGTCTGGGTTAACCATCTTGCGGTCATAGAATTCAGGATACCATACGCTTCTGAAGTTCGAGAGGGTATGCATTTCGTTGAGGTAATGTCCGCCGTGGCCGACCTGTTTGATAACGTCCATGGCCAGTGTTTCGTCGTTGACTTCAACACCCTTAGAGTATGCGCTGAGCTGATTGATCATTTCATTGGCCAGAACAACCATTGCAGGGGCGACGCTGTTGCAGTGATCCAGAACACCGATATCGTGAACGATATTGGCTTTACTCAGGATGGTAGAGAAGAGTTCCATCTGGATTTCAGATACAGACTGCGGGTCAACGGTTTTAGCATCAGAACAGCCGGCTGTACCAAAGAATGGCAGCTGATAGTAGTTCGCCAGTTCAGAGGCAGCAGCGACAGACAGGTGGAATTCCGGTGCGCCGTAGGAACCAACCGTTGTTTTCATGTCAAAGACAGTTGGCATAGAACCGTAAATCAGCGGAGCGCCTTCGTTAACAGCCTGTGTGATGACAACACCAGCGAGGATTTCAGCATTGTTCTGTGTCAGGGCGCCAGCGATGGTGATTGGGGCTGTACCGCCCATCATGCAGTAAGGCATGTAAACAACCGGAATCTTATTGGTCGCGCTGATAAAGAGTTTTTCAGTACTTTCGACGGGATGAGTCATCGGTGGGATGGGCTCACAATAGTTAAAAATGAATGGTTTTTCAGCCAGTTCCTTGTGGCCGCCGGCTACAACAGCTGCAATATCAATGATTTCCTGTAAGGATTCGATGTCATTGGTAGAGAAGTTGATGGTTTTGTCAAAGTTTTTAACAGTCTCGATGAAGGTTACCTGAGACTGAACGGCAGGATCAACGTCGCCGCTCATACCAACGGATAAGACAAAGCTGATGTTTTCCAGTGCGCTGGCAAGGGTACACATGGTTTTGGTATCAGCCTTCATGAAAGTGCGGGCCTTGTTTGTCTTGTAGTCCAGATATTCAAGCTGATCGGAGTGCGTGCCGAAATAAACGTTGTTTTTGCTGTTGATGACCATACTCGGGCTTCCGTCACGGTTGTATAAGGTTAATTCTTTCGGAATGGTATTCAGTGCTTTTTCAACAACTGCTTTTGGGAATTTAACCATGTTGCCGTCTACTTCGCAGCCGTATGCTTTTAAGGCTTCCAGTGTGCGGTCACCAGCGACGCGCATGCCAAAATCTGCGAGAAGCTCTAAGCTCTTTTCATGAATGGTTTCAATCTTTTCTTTATTTAAAACGCCAAAATCAATATTTCTTTTTGTGGTTTCCATTTTATTCTCCTCCTGTAAAACGAAAGTTTAGATGTGATCTCTATATTTTTCAGGGATATACTGGTTGAGCATATCTTCCTGTTCTTTGGTAATTTCCGGTGGGCAGTAAGATTCAAGACGTTCATTAACAGCCTGTGTAAGGGTGTCGACAATCGGCTTGTTGCCATTCTGCTGCCACTGGTTCGGGTCTTCTTTATTGAAATATTTGGGTGTGAAAAATTCCTTGCGGAACATCTTCGGTGTACGGCCCTGAAGATAGTTGCCTCTTGGACCAACCTTTTTGATGGTATCGAAGCAGAGTGTGTCCTCGGTGACTTCAATGCCGGAAAGCAGACGTCTGTTCATGCGGTAGACATCTTCGTCCATTAAGAATTTTTCAAAGCTGGTGATGTTGAAGCTGCCGAGGATACCGCAGGAATGCAGTACGAGGTCAGGGCCAGCATCTAAGGTAGAACGGATCATCATGTCGGATTCGTAGCCGGTCTGGGCGTCGAAATCCTTGGCGTCACTCAGGCCGCCGCCAGTACGGAAAGGTACATTGTAGAAATCAGCCAGACCAGCAGTCGCATAAGAAATCAGAGCGGTTTCCGGCGCGCCGATGGAGAGCTGAATTTCTCTTAAATTGGTAGACGCAGAGGTCTGTCCATATACGACAGGAATGCCTGGGCGGGCCAACTGTGCCATGACCATACCAGCAACGACTTCAGCGTTGGACATAGCCAGAAGACCAGCAACGGACGGCGGTCCTGTGAGAACCGGCATGGCGCATGGTGAGAACCACAGCGGCTGGTTCATTTCAGCCCCAACCAGGAATTTTACAAGTGGATCGTGGTCAAAACAAAGGGGGGACAAAGAATTGACATGTACGATATTATTGTAAACATCTGCGCGGCCTTCAAACTGGCTGATCAGTTCAAGTCCTTTTTTGAAAGGTTCGCGGATATCGCCTTGGATTGGGAAGGTATTCGGCATAAGGTGAAGCCCTGTTTTATGGGAATATTTTAAAACCATGGCAACGGGGCTGTAGATCCGTTCCTCCATGGACAGCTGTTTATCTTCCAGGAAAACATTGAAGTAGTTACAGTCAATGACATCACTGGTATCGGAAATTTTAAAAAGATCAACGGTTTCGTCGTTGGTCATCTTATGGATTTTGCCGGATTCCAGACGGTAGATGCTGCCGACAGCCGGCATAAGCACGCGGGCTCCGCCGCCAAAGGTATGATTGCCCTTGGAATTTTCAACCGTAAAGGATGCGGGTGCGGTGGACAGGGCGTCCATCACCAGCTTTTCATCCATATAAACGGTGTTGCCGTCCACGCGGGCTCCGTGATTTTTAAACAGTTCAATAATTTCCGGATGCTCAAAGATCACACCAACTTCAGCTAATACTTTTAAAGAAGTCTCGTGAATTTTCTGAACATCATCTTTTGAAATATATTTTTCATAAGATTTCATATGTTTTCCTCTTTTCATAGCAATTAATGGTTTTAATCCGTTTAACAGAAGGCATTAAATACAGCAATTAATCAGATTGTGGGGAGCCCGTAGAGAACTCCCGCACAAACCATTAATTGCTGACATATATTGAATTAAATATGTCCGTAGTAATCGCGGTGGGCAACGCAGGACCATGCATAGTCAAGCAGCGTTCCCCAGGAGAATACCGGCAGGTCCACTTCACGCTGGATGGCTCTCGCGAAGGGCTGCATACCAGTACATTCTAACATAATGGCCTTGATGTCAGGGTGTTTTGCGATGAATTCCTTGGCGATGCGGATCATGTCCTTTTCAGATTCATCATAGTAGCTTTCTGGAATTTCAGGACGTTTTTCATGATCCCAGAGAGTATCGAACTGCGGGCAGCCATATTCGTCCTGAGCGCCTGCAATGTGGAAATTGCTGTTCAGGTCAATGCCGACCTTTTCTAGGTGGGTATCGGTTAAGAAACGTTTCTGGGCACAGATGATGCCAACCGCGTTTTTAGGACCGATCAACTGCTGGATGAATGGTACCTGAAGCAGACTTGACATAAATACTGGAATATCTACCGCAGCAGCGACGTCCTGCTGGAAATATGCGAAATATCCGCATTCAGCTGCAACAGCGCGGCAGCCCATTCTTTCAAGGTTTTTAGCAGCCTGTACAATGGGTTCGCGGCAAGGCGTCTTATCCTGTTCCCAGACGAGTGTGTAGTTGTCAACACCCTTGGCAATTTCATACTGAATTGGAAAACCCCATGCGCTTGCATTGCGGACATCCCCTGGGAATCCTGGATAAGCGTCGTCCAGTACCATAATACCAATACCCATACCATAGCAGGTATGATTTTTCCGTGTGGTCATGTAATTGATGGCTAAATCTCTTTGCATTTTTATTCCTCCCTGAATTTAAATGTTGATATTTGCCTGTTTATTTGTTGCTGTTATTTAATGCAAGCTTTGTGCCAAATTTGTCTGTATTCATCTGGAATTTAGAAAAGATTTTTAAGCATGCTTTTGCAAAAGAACTTGCTTATTAAAAGGAAGAAATAAAAAAATTAAAAATTCCTAAAAAAATTCAAAGTTTTTGAAGAAAAAAACGGTTCCAAAAATGCAAAAAAAGATTACATGCAAAAAATGATGACAATATCGTTTGGAACTTGGTTAAATAAAGGGTTTGAAAAGCATTGCAAAACAGGAGTGCATAAAAATTTGCACCACAGAAAGAAGCCGTTTTCACGAAATACCCTTTAATTTAGCTTAAATAGGATAAAAAATGGGATTTACGAATTGGCACAAACCTTGCAATATATAATTGCATAGTCATTCGCTAAATGATAGGCTTTTCCCAAAACCAGCCTGTTCCCATAGTATAGGGTGCAAAACACTCGATTGTCAATGGAAGTTTAAAAGGTTACCATCAATATAGTATGGGTAATAGGCTGGTCAACGGTAAGGCTTATCGTATTCGAAAATCTAAAAAAGAGGGAGAAGTATTATGTTTAAGAAAGTCCGACTGATAACTGTAGGTATTCCTATCGTTTTAATGGGCGCTGTTTTGATCCTGGGTGCTACGGATCCGAACTTTACAGACACAATGACTGCATTTTTCTTGGAGCTTATGCACAGCGGTGGCTGGCTGGTAGCTCTTGGTATCCTGTTATTTTTAGGATTCCTCGTTTTCTTATTTGTGCATCCAATTGGCAGCACGAAGTTTGGGGGACCGAATGCCAAGCCAAAATACAGCACATGGAACTGGTGGGCGATCTCGCTGTGTGCCGGTATCGGTACCGGGATCGTATTCTGGGGGGCTGTTGAACCTCTGACCATTTCCTTTACACCGCCTGCATCTGCCGGCGTTGAACCGGGAAGCTATGCGGCCATTATCTGGTCTCTGGCAAAATGTTTCCAGCATTGGGCATTCCAGCCATATTCCATCTATGCGGTAGCAGCCATCTGCTGTGGTTACGCTTACTGGAACATGGGTAAGAGCTACGCTTCCAGCGCTGGCCTTGTTTACTGGAAAAATGGTAAAGACCTGAGCGACAAAGCTAACGATATTTTAGATGGGATTGTGTTATTCGCCATCGTCGGTGGTGTTGCCGGTTCTTTAGGCTATGGTCTTTTACAGATTGGCGCAGGCTTGGATTTTGTATTCGGCATCACACCTGGACCAATGGTCTGGACTGCGATTGCGGTTGTAATTATTGTTTCTTATACAATTTCAAGCGCCACCGGTCTTGATAAGGGGATTCAGTGGCTGTCTGACAAAAATGCGTGGATTTTTATCGCGCTGATGATTTTTATGTTTTTCTGTGGACCAGTACAGTACATTTGTAATCTTACAGTAGAATCCTTCGGTTACTACATTAACAATATCATTGCCTTAACCTCCTACACAGAACCAGTTGTAACAGCCGTTGCGGATTCAGAAATGTGGCCGCAGTGGTGGGATTTATACTGGATGACTGACTGGCTGTCCTTTGGACCAATCGTTGGTTTGTTCCTCGTAAAAATGTCCTATGGCCGCACCATCCGTCAGTTTATTGTTGTCAATGTTATTTTACCGTCTATCTTTGGTGTTATCTGGTTTGGTATTTTCGGCGGATTCGCTATTAATATTCAGTTAACTGGTGTTTATGATTTAATGGAATTCTACAACGCCAGCGGGGCTGAAGCATTCATGATGAAATTATTCGAGTTTGTTCCAGGCACGATGATTATTCGTGTTATTATGCTCGTTTTGGTAGCGCTGTCCTTTATTACACTGGCCGACTCTATGACATCGACCATTTCTCAGATGTCCTTGAGACAGCAGACTTCTGATATTAAAGAAGCGCCGCTTCCAATCAAGGTTTTCTGGGGTGTCTTAATCGGTGCAGTATCCATTCTGTTCGTCGTTACCGGCGGCATCAATGGTATAAAAATTGTTAAGACCATTGCGGGCTATCCGATGCTCTTTGTGGAAATAGCCATGATCATTGGTTTCCTGAGGTACTTCTTGTCTGGTAAAAATAAACAGGATGAAGTTACCTATGCGGCCGATCTTGATCGTCAGATTAAAGCAGCCGAGGCAGAAGCCGCGGAAGAGGCAGAGGCCAAAAAGAATAAGAAAAAAAGATTTGGTAAAGCATCTGCTTCTGAATAATTAATTATATTGGTAATAACCGGGGACATGACCACTCCGGAAATTACATACATCGAAAACTTCCAAAGCAAAAATAAAACAGCCGAAAGGCTGTTTTATTTTTATGCTCTTTTTTAATTCTCAAAATGATAGCAGCTGTTTTTTATGCCAAGGGTTCGCATTTTATATTGGAGACTCTGTCTTACCATGCCCAAGGCTTCCGCGCTTTTGGTAATGTTATAATTGTGCGTGCTCAGCGCCTGGAGGATCACCTTGCGCTCAAACGCTTCGGTCAGGCTCTTAAGAGAATGATGGCTGCTTGGATTCCATGTCTCGTTATTCAGAAGCGCACGACCGGCAGTACTTTTTTTAAGATCCATTGGCAATAGTTCTGAAGTAATGACATTACTGTTGTAAGATGAGAGTAAAATAGCACGGACGATGATGTGTTTGAGCTCACGGACATTGCCCGGCCAGTCATAGTTAAAAAGAAAAGCCCTGCTATCTTCTGAAAAGTCATAAAGCTTCTTACCCATGGCAGCCGATTCTGAATTTAAAAAGGAAAGTGCCAGTGGAATAATATCCTCCCTGCGTTCTCTAAGCGGCGGCAGGGCAATGGTCAGGGTTGCCAGCCGATAATACAGGTCAGAGCGGATGCGCCCCCCTTCAATGGCGGCCTGGGGGTGCTCATTCATGGCACTGATGATTTGGGCGTTAGTGGTGAGTTCTTTTGTACTTCCCACCCGCCTGTAGGTGCTGGTTTCCAGAATACGCAAAATTTTTGACTGGAGCATAAGATCCATGGAATTGATCTCATCCAGAAAAACAGTCCCGTTTTCTGCCGCTTCAAAAAGACCTTTGGTATCGCTGGCACCTGTGTAAGCGCCCTTCACCGTTCCAAAGAGTGTGCTTTCAAGCAGGGTCTCTGGGATGGCAGAGCAGTTGATGGCCACAAAAGGCGCGTTGCTTCTGCTGCTGGCATTGTGAATGCTTTGAGCAAAGACTTCTTTTCCTGTTCCGGTTTCGCCATAAATCAGCACTGGAGCAGAGATGTTGGCGGCTAGCTCAGCCTGCTGTGTGCAATCGCGGATGCTGTCTGATATGCCAGCAATATCTGAAATTTGGTAGCGGGTACCGTTGTTTGTTTTTTTCTGTTTCCTTAGTTTTTCTTCCAATTGCTCCAGCTTTTTTGATAGATAAATGTAGTCGGATTTATCCCTGTAAATACACATGGAGCCAACGATTTCTTTTCCTGCTTTGTCAAAAATTGGATAGACACAGCTGATAGCTTCGATATGCTTTCCGTCAGCGTTCATATAGCGGATGTTAAAATCTTTTAAAGGCTCGCCGTTTTTTAGGACTCTTAAAGCTGGGGAGACTTCGCCGTCGTAAAATTTGTAAACCTCCAGCACATGCTTGCCAATAACATCCTCCCGCTTCATAGCGTCCAGGATTTCGCTACCTTTGGAGAAGCCTACAAAGCGTCCGCCCTCATCGAGAATATTAATGGAAAAGTCCTCCACCTCTTCAAAAATCTTAATAGTATCAAGATCCAAATAAAATTTTTTGTTTTTTTTCATAAAATCACTCCAATCTCACTGCTATATTTAATGCAATATTCATACCAAATATGAAAAAAACTGCAAAATAATTATGCTGGCAAAAATATTTTGCAATTCTGGTTTCTTTACAGATTAAGGGACTTTTAAGATATTAAAAACTAGATGAGTGCATAATAAATATGCAGTGCGTTTAAAGAAACGGCTGAAAACGGCTGTTTTAAGCCGTTTTTATTTTGGCATTGATCTTGCTTTATATAAAATTGCGATTCATTTTGCTGAAGCTTACTGCTGAAGGGGGGACACGAAGCAGTAACGCAGATGAAAATTTTGTAAGAGGAGAGAAAAAATGAACGAAAAGAAAAAAGTGAGTTGGTTGAAGCAGATTGACTGGTGGGTAGCCCTTCCAGCGCTTTCCATTTTGGCAGCTCTGATGGCCTGGGCATTGATTGATCCAACAGGAATGGGCAATTCGATTACTGTAATTTTCAATTTTCTGACCGATGGATTCGGCTGGGTTTACCTGATGCTTGGTCTTCTGTTCCTGGGCTTTTGCCTCTGGCTGGCCTTTGGTCCTTACCGAAATGTAAAGCTTGGGAAGGATGATGAAAAACCACAGCATTCCTTCTTCTCATGGTTTGCCATGATCATTGCCTGCGGTTACGGCGTTGGACTGGTATTCTGGGGGGCTGCAGAGCCGTTGAGTTTTCTGCAGACACCGCCGATGGGCATGGAGCCTTACACGGCAGAATCTGCTGTAAGAGCGCTGGCACAGGCGTTCTTCCATTGGGGCTGGATTCCATGGGCCATCTATATGGTCGTTGGAGTGACCATGGGCTACTTTATTTTTAGAAAGGGAATGCCGCCATTTTTCAGCCGTGTGCTGGAGCCTATCTTTGGCGATAAGGTAAAAACCAAAGGCTTCCGTATTCTTGATGGTTTTCTGGTATTCGGTGTTGTCGGCGGTGTTACTACAGCTACAGGGCTTGGTATCCTTCAGCTGGCATCTGGTCTGTTCTCGCTTTTCGGAATTCCGGAAAACAATCTGACCTATATTATCATTGCCATTGCGTGGGCTGCACTGTTTACCACAAGCGCTGTCAGTGGGATTGACAAGGGAATTAAGATTCTCAGTAATCTCAACATTCCACTCTGCATCCTGGTCTGTGTGGTCGTCTTTATTGTCGGGCCAACCGCCTTTATTTTGAATACCATGAGCAGTTCCCTTGGCGACATGCTTGGCAACTTCTTCCCAATGGCTTTATGGACAGACAGCATTGACAAGACAGGCTTTGCTCAGGGCTGGACCATTTTCTACTGGGCATGGTGGATCGCTTCTGCGCCGTCAACCGGCCTCTTTGTAGCGGACATCTCACGCGGCCGTACCCTGAAGGAAATTGTACTGGTCCATCTGGGTGCAGCGCCGATCGCTACCTGGCTATGGTTCGCAACCTTTGGCGGAACCGCTATTTTCCAGGAAATGTTCCAGAATTTAGGATTGGTTGCTTCCATGAATGAGATGGGAACGCAGTCCGTCGTCTTTACTATGCTGTCGCATCTGCCCCTCGGTCAGATTTTGGCAGTGCTGTTCCTGATTTTGATCTTCCTGTTCCTGGCAACAACCGTTGACTCTTTCTCATACGTTTGCGCTCAGGTATCAACCAAGGAAGATCAGAATCCTAAAATGCCTTCAAAACCATTGAGAGCAGTCTGGGCCATCGCCATCGCGGCATTAGCCATTACAATGATTTTAGTTGGTAAAGGACAGATCCAGAGCTTGCAGCTGTCATCGGTTGTGGCCTCCATTGTCATTATGGTGGTAATGGTTCTGATGATTATCTCGATGTTTAAATCACTTAAGCAGGAAGAACTGGAAGGAACCATTGACCTTGCCCGTTTGAACAGCAGACAACACATTTTAGAAGAAAAACAAAAAGCAAGCGAGATGAAAAAAGCTCAGCGCACTGCCAAAAAAGAAAAAACAGAAAATATTTAATGGATTAGGTGGAATGAGAAAATGAGATTAAAGTTTAATTTTGCAGAAAAGGAAGAACTCGATAAAATTCATGAAGCGACGCTGGATGTTTTAAAAAATGTCGGTGTGAATTTTCATGAAGAAGAGGCCCTTCAAATTTTCAGGGAGCATGGCGCCAGGGTAAGCGGCAATACCGTTTTTATCGAAGCGGACATGCTTGAAACTGCCCTGTCGACCGCCCCTGCTCAGTTCGAGTGGAAAGGGCGGGAGAGAAGCGTTGTCATCGGCGGCGGAGACAGTGTGTCGGTTCCTTGCTATGGGCCTATATACCGTCTGAAAAAAGGAAAAATTGAGGATATTGTGCTTCAGGACTTCGTGGATGTGACAAAGCTGCACGAAAGCAGCAGCGTATTGGACACCGGAAACCCAAATGTGATGGAACCAGTGGCGATACCAAAGGAAATCCGGCGCAGCTATCAGATGGCAACCGCTCTAAAATATCATACCAAACCGGTCATGGGAATGGTTGATGGTAAGAAGGCTGCTGAGATGAGCATCCGGATGGCTCAGGATTTTTATGATGTACATGACCAGACGCCGGTTGTCGCGGGGCTGATCAATGTGATGTCTCCCCTGGGGATCAGCACGGCCATGTGCGAAGCGTTGATTGCCTATGCGAGAGCTGGACAGCCTGTAGTGGTTGCGGAAGGCGGCTTCCCGGGCGTTACGCTGCCGCCGAGCATTGCCGGAACACTGGTATCCAACAATGCCGGTGTACTGGCCGGTATTACCCTGGCACAGCTTGTAAATCCTGGAACACCAGTTGTTTACGGACTCCCTGCCGTAAGCGGCGACCTGAAGGTAATCTCCATGGCAATCGGCGGTGCCGAAACGCCTTTGTTTGTTTATTATGCCAAGGAAATCGCCAATTACTATCATCTGCCAGTGCGGGCCGGCGGCGGACTCACAGACGCCAAAGCGGTTGATTACCAGGCTGGTAAAGAAACCGCGCTAAACCTCTTTGCAACCTATGGCGCAGGCATTGACTTTATCATTCACGCCTGCGGTATCCTGGATACCTACAATACCATCAGCTTTGAAAAGCTGGTACTGGACGAAGAAGCAGCTTTGAGCATCAAGCGTCAGTTTAAGGGCTTTGTGGTGGATGACAAGCATATGATGGTTGAAGAAATTGCCAAGGCCGGTCCAGGGGGAAGCTACATTAACAAACGGACACCAAAGATTTACCGAGAAGAATTCATGCTTCCTAAACTGGCGAACCGGGAAACGACACAAAACTGGCTGAAAGACGGCGCAAAGAGCGTTGAGTCTCTGGCCGCCGAAATGGTAGAAGAACGAATCGGTAATTACAAACTCCCTGAATTAGCCGATTTCCAGAAAAAAATATTAGAAAAATACATTCCGCAAGAGTGGAATGCAGACTAAAAACTTGTTTGCCTAAACGATGCTAGAAATGATTGACTCCCTCAATTTACTAGTGTAAAGAAGACCGCGCACCCACGGTCTTCTTTTTTGTATGCGCCCATATAAAAAACGCTGCTTTCCCTAAAAGAAAACAGCGTTTTAATTGATCGAATTTGAAATTTTTTAGAAGTTCTTAGCTTTCGACAACTTCAAGGATGTCCATTGGGCATGCTTTGGCACAGATGCCGCAGGCAATACATTTGGATGGGCTGTCTTTGTCTTCAGCTTTGACAATAAGGCCGAAAGGACAAACCTCAACGCATTTACCACAGTTTGTACAAAGCTTTTTGTTGATCATGTAAACACCCTTAGGATTCTGAGAGATCGCGCCGGCTTCGCAGTTTTTAGCGCATTTGCCGCACTGTACACAGACCTTGGTTTTTAAGTCGCCATTGTCTTTTACATCAACTTTAATACAGGATAAATCATGACCATAGGCTCTGTCTTTATAGAAAGCGGTTGAGCAAGCCCATTCACAGGCCAGACAATTCATACAGAGTGACTGATCGGTTACTTTAAGTTTTTTCATAATGATGATACTCCTTCTCTCGGACCTTTGAGCTTGCAGCCTACAAAGAATCCGTTCCCCAATATTTGTTCTACCTTAATTCTAACGAGAATGATTTCAATTGTCAACAACAAATCATTCCATATTTTGGAGTATTTTTTGGATGAATCGGGCAGGCTTGTCCCCAAAAGAGGGCTAAATTTTACTCTATCGTATAAAACAGAATGGAATGATAGGGAAGCCTTAGAATTTTTAATAAAAACAGCGCCGTTTTTTGTACTTTTTATCGGAAGATAAGCCTTCTTTTTTGGTCAATTTTCAAAAGATGATAAGTGGTGCAAAAAAATATGCATATGCAAAAACCGATTACACATTTTTGGAAAAGGCTTAAAATCGCCATAAAATAACGGTTTTTTTAGAAAATGAGCTTGATTCCTTCAAAAAGAGCAAAAAAATTTGCAGTTTAAATTTTTGGTAAAAATCCTTTTGACTGATGAGGAACTCCAGAAAATGGCTTTAACAGGCTTTTTACAAAAAAAGTGATCATCTTTCCAGGTGCTTTTAAATTTGGCACGCATATTGCGTTATATAATGGCATCACACAAATTAAAAAAGTAAAAGAAAATCCAAAGGAACAAAAAAAGGAGAATGAAAACAATGGCAGATATGAGTTATTTAAAAGACAAACCAATCGCGGTATTGGGCGCAGGCGGTGTTGGTAAAGCAATCGCAGGGGACTGTGCTTTAGGCGGCGCAAAAGTAAGAATTTGCGACATGGAACCCTTCGCACAGAAAACATTGATGAATGTTGACAAAGTTGGGATCAAATTCTACGGTGAACAGTGTAACCTCTACGGTTTCGAACGTGAAGGCTTTGCTAAAATGGACAAAGTAACAACAGACGTAGCAGAAGCTGTTAAAGGCGCAGGTATCATCGTTGTTGCAACACCGACCTTCGGTCACAAACCATTCTTTGAAAAATTAATCCCATGTCTGGAAGACGGACAGGTTATCCACATCTTCCCAGATAACTATGGTTCTTTAATCTTACGCAAAATGATGCGTGAAGCTGGCTGCACAGCAAAAGTTATCATCGGCGGCTGGTCTTCCTCTACATACGGCAGTCGTGTTGATATGCCTGGTGGTGTTATCACACACAAAATCAGAGTATACTACCGTGCGATCACCCTGCGTGGTGCTGCAATGCCGGCAACAGATACAGAAGCTTTCATCGAAAGCTCCAAATATTTACCATCTATGGACGCTGTAACCAACGGCGACGGCGCAGTAGCAGGTGATACTGTATTAGATACTGGTTTCTCTAACGTTAACCCTGTACTTCACTGCCCAGGCGCAATCCTCGGTGTATCCACAATGGAAAACTTCGGAACCATCTTCGGCGAAGACAAATATAAATTCTCGATCTACTCTCACGCATACTGTCCATCCATTTCTCAGGTTCAGTACACTTTCTATGAAGAAGAATGTACCTTAGCTGAAAAACTGGGCGTTGGCATTCAGCCATACGAAAAAGAACACTTCTTCTCACGTGAAAATGTTCTTGGCCAGGAATACATGGGACTGGATTACTTAATTCCATTCGACAAACAGGATCCAATCCAGTACGGCACCGGCCCCTTCGACATGAACAACCGCTATATCACTGAAGATATTCCAGTTGGCTGCTATGTATACCAGCAGTTAGGTGATGTCTTAGGCGTAGAAACACCCGTTGTTGACTCTATGATTAACCTGGCTAACGCTATCCACGGCAGAGACTTAACCGAAAACGGCTATACTTTAGAATACCTGGGTATTGACGGCATGTCGGTTGAAGAATTAAATACCTACTTAAGAACAGGCGAAAAATAAATTTCCTCATTAAATTTACATCATAAATAAACCTTATTTAGAATACCGGACAGCTCCGGCTGTCCGCCCCCCTCTTGTTTTTGAAAATAAATAAAAAGAAATGTTATATACCGGAAAATTTTGAGAGCTTTGGGAAATATGTGAGACTCAAAAAATAAAAGGAGACTATCGTGAAAAGAAGTATTATCGATTTTAGAAGAATGGCCGCTGAAGGCGAAAAAATTGTTTATTTGACAGGCTATGATTATCTGACTGCTAAATATGAAGAACGTGCAGGCGTCGACATGATTTTGGTAGGGGACTCTCTGGGTATGGTTACCCTGGGACATGAAACCACCTACCCTGTAACCATGGATGATATGATCGCACACTGTTCTGCTGTAAGACGCGGCGCACCGAATACTTTTATTGTTGGGGACATGCCTTACATGTCTTACCAGATTTCGGATGAAGAAGCTGTTTTCAATGCTGGCCGCTTCACCAAGGAATCTCTGGTAGACGCCATCAAATTAGAAGGCGGCACCGACTCTGTATGTGAAAGAATCAAAGCCATTGCGGATGTTGGTATTTTAGTCATGGGCCATATTGGCCTGACACCTCAATTTGCAGCTCAGATGGGCGGCTATAAAGCTCAGGGCAAGAGCGCAGACGCTGCCATCGAACTGGTTAAGCAGGCCATGAAGATTGAAGAAGCCGGCGCGGCCTTTATCTTGGTTGAAGGTGTTCCGGCAGTTGTTGGAAAAGCCATTACTGAAAAATTAAGCATTCCTGTACTGGGGATCGGCGCTGGCTCCTACACAGATGGTCAGCTGTTGATTTACGCAGATATGGTAGGCTACTATGATGACTTCACACCGAAATTCGTTAAGAAATATGCCGATGTTGGCGGTGAATTGTTAAAAGGCTTTACAGCATACTGCGAAGAAGTCAGAAGTGGTGCTTTCCCGGATGACTCCAAACACGCCTATGTTATCGCTGATGAAGAAGCAGCTGAACTCGAAAAATTATTAAAAGAAATCTAAATCATTGGGAAATTGATTGAGAAAAATAGGAGAAAATTATGAGTACTTTAGCAAATCTTGGGGAACTGGTTGTAGCCGGTAACGAGAGTGGCGTTGTAGAAGCAGTCAACGCCATGGTTGCTGACAAAGCAGATCCAGTTGCGATTATCAACGAAGGATTATTAAGCGGCATGAACATCGTCGGCGAAAAATTTAAAAACGGCGAAATGTTTGTTCCAGAAGTATTAATGGCAGCTCGTGCCATGAACGCGGGTATGGCCATTGTTAAACCATTGATCGCGGATACCGATCTTCCGACACTTGGCACCATTGTTATCGGAACCGTTAAGGGTGACCTCCATGACATTGGTAAAAACCTGGTTGTGATGATGTTAGAAAGCGCTGGCTTCAAAATTGTTGACCTTGGCGTCGATGCTAAACCAGATGACTTTATCAATGCTGCAAAAGAAAACAATGCGGATATCGTCGCAATGTCTGCCATGCTGACAACCACCATGACGGTTATGGAAGAGGTTATCAACGGCTGCAAAGATGCCGGTGTGGATGCCTGCTACCTGGTAGGCGGCGCTCCATTAACCCCTGTGTTCAGCGAAAAAATCGGCGCGACCTACGCTGCCGAAGCTTCCCAGGCCGTAGAAACCGCTAAACAGATGGTTACCGCTTAAGAAAAAACTGATTCGTTATATACCCTTCTAAAAATATATAATAGCCCTTTGGATCGTTGGTCACAATCCAGAGGGCTTTTTAGCAAGTAAATAAGAAAGGCATTCTGTCATAGAATGAGGGATAGAAAAGGAAATGGTCAAGCTGACCGAATATGAACAGGAAATGCTTTCGGGCGTCCACGGAGCGCTCAAACAGCAGGCGATAAAAAAAGTGGTGGAATACGCCAATGTACTGGGCGCGGAGGAGCTGTGTGAAGTGACAATGGCCCATGTCTTCTGCGGCGCGCATGATTATCTGAGCGCTGCCGGAAGTGACGATATTGAGGAAACTATCGCTCAGATGCAGTTTTGTACCGATGAGAAGTTGCCAAAGGATCACTATGTGTGCTACTGCCAGTCCGACTGCGGGCCCATGGACAGCACCCGTTATGCCGAGATGGGTGTGAGCAGTGCAGAAGGTGAAAAGAACCAGGAATATCTGGATTATTACAGAGACCGCGGCGTCAATATGGTCGGAACCTGTGTCCCGTATATGTGTGGCTTTATACCGCTTCGGGGGGAGCACTATGTCAGCAGTGAATCTCATGCGGTAACGCTGATGAACTCGCTGTGGGGTGCCTGCGGCAATTCAGACGGACTCGAAGCAGGGTTCTGGGCAGCAGCCTGCGGACGTACGCCAAAATGGGGAAACCACATTATGGAAAACCGCAAGGGTACCCATGTTTTCAATGTAAAGTGTCGAATAAAATCAAGCATGGATTGGGATCTTTTAGGTTATTCCATTGGCAGAAAGCTTCCAACACATGCGATTCCTGTCGTTAACGGACTCCAGGATCGTCCGAGTATTTTTAATGTAAAATACTTTTTTGCGGCCATGGCAACCACTGCGGGCCCTGAAATGTGTCATCTTGTGGGCATTTCACCGGAAGCGGTAACGCTTGACATGGCTTTGGGTGGAAATAAACCTCAGGCTGTTATCGAAATTACCGACAAAGATTTGAAAGAATCCTGTGCGATTCTGAATGGATATAAAACAGGAAGATCTCCCATCGACTATATCAGCCTGGGATGCCCGCATTACAGTATTGAAGAGCTTCGCAACATTGCAGGACTTTTAGAAGGAAAGAAAGTTGCAGATCACACAGTTCTGCATGTCTGGACAGCACCGCCGATCAAGGAAACAGCAGACCGGTGCGGCTACACCAAAATCATTGAAGACTCCGGCGCCATTATGCTGACCAGTAGTTGCCCGCTGACTAGTGGAAAAATGCCTGAGGGGGCCAGAAATATTGGGTTTGACTCGGCTAAACAGGCGCACTATATTGCGCCGGGTACTGAAGCAGATGTCTTTTACGGAAGCCTCGAGGACTGCCTTGAGAGCGCAGTCAGCGGATACTGGGAGGTTAAGGAATGGGAAGAAAAATAAAAGGTCGCGGCGCTGTTGGCGGAATCGCCAAAGGGTTTGCCATGGTAAGCGAGGAGACGATTCAGGGCTGGTCGGGCATTGATGAAGAAACCGGCTTGATTATGGAAATCGGTCACCCCTTTGAGGGCAAAAGTATCATCGGTTCGATTTTAATCATATCAGGCGGAAAAGGTTCAAATGGCTGGTCTTGTCATTTCCATGCAGCTAAAATGAGTGGTAAGGCGCCGGCAGGAATGGTTTTCCCGAAGATTGATTCACGAACCGGTGTGGCCGCAGTGGTGACCGGCGTACCAACCGTAACCGATCTGGAAGAAAATGTCTTTGAACTGGTAAAAACAGGCGACTATGTATTGGTAAACGGTGACGAAGGCTACATTGAGATTTTAGAATCAGGAGAAGAAGCAAATGGATGAAATTGTACGCAATTATGGTTATCTGGGCGATAAGGAAGACCTGGATCAGCATTTTTATGTGACAAAGGGACAATGGGTCGCAGGGTATACGGTTGGAATCATGCTGCTGGACGTCCACTATCCGTTGCTTCCCGGAAATGTGGTCAATGCCAGCACCTACAGCTATCCGGTACGGCATGCCTGGGTACCGGGCGCTGACCAGAACAGAATGCACAGCGGAGATAAAAGCCTTTTGCCAGAGCTGATTAAAACAGCCAGACAGCTGGAGCTGGAAGGCTGCCGCGCCATCTGCGGCGCATGCGGCTATTTTGGGCATTTTCAGAAAAAGGTGGCTGAGGCACTGGATATTCCAGTTTACCTATCCAGCGTGATTCAGGCGTCATGGATTGCGGCAGGGCTTAAAAGCAGCCAGAAAATTGGTGTTTTATGCGCGGATGGCAAGAATCTGACCAGAGAATTATTTGCAGAATGCAGCGTTTCGGAAGAAATCTTCAACCGGTGCGTGATTAAATCCGCGGGAAAGCTTCCAGAGTTCTCGGCCTTTATGGAGCGCCGCGGCCATTTTGACAATGCCGCTGTCCGTGAGGAACTCAAAGGGCTGGTTCGGGAAATTTTAGATGAGAATGAAAATGTTGGCGCCATTCTTTTGGAATGCAGTGATATGCCGCCTTATTCTGCGGCAATTCAGGCGGAGTTTAACCTGCCGGTATTTGATTTTATCACAATGATCAACTTTGTGCACAATGCGGTTGCCCAAAAGCCTTATTATGGCTTTATGTAAAAATGGAAGTGATGCTGGTATGTCTCTGGGAATAATCGCGTCGATTGCTGCGGCCTTCAGCTGCGGTGGGATTCTAGTGCTAACAAAATGGATGATGAACACAGGAATGACCTCTGTGGAGGTTCTGTTTTACCGTTTCCTGTTTGTGTTTATTATTACAGGGGTATGGTTTATCATAAAAAAACAAAACTGCCGGATTACCTTCAGACAGCTGGTAACACTGGTGCTGCTGACTGTGGCGGGCTATGGCGGGTCAACCTTTCTGCTGGCCACCTCCTTTAACTTCCTGCCCATGGGGCTGGCCACCATGCTTTACTTTACCTATCCACTGTTTGTGCTGGTTATCATGACCATGCTTTTCAAAGAAAAATTGACACGAGTAAAAGCCGTTTCATTGTCGTTAGCCATTCTCGGAATCTTTTGCCTGATGAATTTCAGTCTGGAGCTTTTTAATCTTGGCAGTGTGCTGGCCATTGGATCGGGTCTGGCTTACGCCATCTATCTGGTGGGAATACAGAAGAGCAGTGTCAAGTCGCTGGATAATCTGGTCATTGTTTTTTACCTTTCAGGATTTAGCTGTATTTTCTTTTTTGTACAGGGGATCCTTGCAGGTACGCCGCAGTTTTTGGCAGTTGATGTTCCGCAGCTTTTAATGGGAACCTGCATTGGAGCAGTGACTGTCTTTGTGCTTGGGGCTGTTGCCTACTCGATCAAATGCATCGGTTCGACAAAAACCTCATTGATCATTTCTTTTGAAGCTGTGGTGTCCCTGATCCTGGGAATTTTAATTTTTGGCGATCCGTACAACATGAATACCTGGATCGGCTCCATACTGATGACCCTGTCTGTCATTTTCATTACCCGAGAAAACACAGAGGAGGCATTGGTCGCAGCTGAAAAATGAGTTATAATAGAGAGCAGGAGGTGTGAAAATGGAAAAGGTTTATCATATTCCTATCCGGATGGAGCGGGATATTGTGTTCAAACGGATGCATATTTATGAAACGCAGCCGAATTATGATGAGTTTTTGACAGCCTACAACGAGCTGGCAGAGGAGATCCCAAAGCTGGTGGACGCCAGAGGGATTTATGTCCTGAAAAAAGCTGATAACCGTGAGCCGATGCACAAGGGACTTTGCGAGGTCAGCCATTTTGTATACGTGATGGTCACTCTGGGCGCTGGAATCAGTGAGCGCTGTACCGCTTACTTTGCCGAAAAGGATTATCTGAAGGGATTGATGATTGACTCCATTGCCGACCAGCTGCTCTTCAATCTATCGGATGATTTTTATCCGGTTATCCGCGAGGATGTTTTCGAGAAGCAGGGCTATGCGCTGACTGTCCGTTACCAGCCAGACGACTATATTATTCCCATTCAGAATCAGAAGGTTATTCTGGAGGAAGCAGACGGCAGTAACCTGTTAAATGTCTCTGTAACAGAGGGCTTTATGTACAATCCCTTGAAAACCATGGGCTATGTATACGGCGCCGATAAAAATATACAGATCGCAGAAAAGGATCATGACTGCAGCCTGTGCTCAAATTACGGTTGTGAGTTCAGATCTGCGTGAGGTTGAAAGACGATCGATGAGGAAAAAACGGTATACGCTGTTTTAACGTATACCGTTAAAACGAATGAAAAGCCCGAAATTCGGGCTTTTTTCAATTTGATCTATTTTTTTCAGAAAAGGACTGATTGCTCTCAATGTCATTTTTGCAGGAGGGAGTAGCTCTGAGAGTCGAAACCATATCGCAGGCGCATTCCATCATTTTGCAAACGCCTGTGCTGTCGGCTTCATAGGAAAAAGCCCGGTCAGATTGTATGCCGATGGTCTCTGCGACACTTGTCACATCAATGTTCGCGCCGAAGAATAAAAATTCCCAGCTGTATTTTTCCTGCTGATGCCGGATCATATCCTGAACTTGCTGATGTGTGTATTTTTTACTGGCGTTTTCGTAGCCGTCGGTGGTAATGACGACAATCACCTTGGTGGGTCGATCGGACTCAGGCGTTTCGGCAAGACGCAGGCCTGTGTCGGTCACTGCCCGTCCCACAGCGTCATAGAGGGCTGTACAGCCTCGGACAAAGTACTGTTGGTCTGTGAGTACGGCGTTTTTAGGGCAGACGCTCTGATAAAGACACTCGTATTCATGATCAAAAAGAACGGCAGTTACACGAAGCTCGCCGGCCTTTTCGGCCTGCGCTTTTAAAAATTGATTATAACCGCCAATGGTGTCGGCCTCCAGCCCTGCCATTGAGCCGCTTCGGTCCAGTATAAAAACGATCTCTGTTAAATTTGGATTCATGATGACGTCTCCTTTCTTTTTATGATATGATAATAACATCTTTGAAAGAAAAATGGTCGCCTGAAGGGCGACATCGGAGGTTATGATGCTGTCACAGAAATTTTTATCCGAACTCAGAAAATTTGTTAAAAAAGAACAGAGGCAGGCCGTCGATGAATCTGCCAGAAAAAAGCAAAGAGACTCCGCGGCAGTGTGTGCGCGCAATGTAGAGGCAAAAGCCTTGAAGATTTTTGGAAAGAGCCGAGACTATCAAGAGGACGTGTGCCTGAGCCGGGGGACTTTGGTCGCTTCAGAGGAAAGCCTGGACAGCTACATTGTGCTGAACCGGGGACCGGGTTTTACAGGCCTTCTCTTTGAAATGATTGATGCCCGGGGGCTTTCAGACAAGGCGGTCTACCATAAAGCAGGCATTGACCGCCGGTTGTTTTCAAAAATAAGGAGCGACCCGGAATACCATCCGTCAAAGGCCACGGTCATCGCTCTGGGCATTGCGCTGGAAGCCGATCTGCCCGAGATGGAAGCTCTTTTGTGCGAAGCCGGTTATGCTCTTTCCGGCAGCGAAACCTTTGACTTAATCATCCGCTACTGTGTGGAGCAGTGCGTCTTTGACCTGGACGAAATCAATGAGGCGCTGGACAGCTTTCAATTAAAGCCACTCGGAGGAGTGGCTTAGAAATTTCTTTTTTATTTTTTTCCGGACCGGTATTTCTTTGGGGTAATACCGGTTATTTTTTTAAAAACCTTTGTGAAATAGCTCTGATCCTCATAGCCGACGAAAAGAGCGACCTCGACAATGCTCATTTTGGTGTTCTGCAAGAGCTCCTTGCTCCGGTTGATTCGAATTTCGTTGAGATACTGTGTGAAGCTGATGCCTGTTTCTTCTTTAAACAGCTTAGACAGGTAGGAGTCCGAAACATGCAGGTAGTCCGCCAGCTTTTGGAGTGTGATTTTATTCATGTAATTGGCTCTTGTGTGCTCAATGGCCTGGTTGATCAGGTAAGAGTCTCCGGAGTAGATATTGTTAAAAATATTTTTTGTGAAATGGTCAATAATTTTAACGGTCCATGAACTCAGAACCTGAATGCTGTCAATTTTATTGAGCTCAGTAATCAGGTCAAGATTCAGGCCGAAGATTTTTTCAAGCGAGGCGCCGCCCTCCACCGAAGCGCGGGAGAGAATGGTGACAAGCTCTAGAATCCTGGCCTTGATGACCTCAAGGTTGCCGCCCTCAATCAGCAGAATTTCATTGACTAAAAACTTGAGGGTTACCTGGGCGCCCTCGTGATCGCCCTCCTTCACCTGCCGCACCAGCTCCTGCTCTTTTTCATAGGGATAAACCAGTGGGATATTGTTCTTTTTATGCTCGTGGATACGCTCTCCAATTTCAGATTGATCGTGGTATTCAGAGCTTAGCTTTTCATAGGCTTCTGTATTGGGGTACAGGCTCAGGATAGCCGCGTTTAAGAGTTTGGCTAAATGATTTACCTGGGAAGGGGTGAAGATCTTCATATTTCGGATAAAGAGCGTGGTGTTGTAGAGCACCTCAGGTGAGGCTTGGTGGATGGTGAACATGTCCCGGATGGTGCTCTCCTCAATGGTTCCCATGGCAATGGGGCCGGCAATGACAGAACCGGCAAACTGCTGGTCGTCGAGGATAGCGATGGCAATGTTGACAAAGCCTGAGGGACAGACAAAAATATAGGGCTCTCCAAGCCGGTGTGCCCAGGTTGCGGCAAAGTGCAGTGCGTTTGGACAGAGACTGGATTCTGTCTCGGACTGGTTGAAGTATCGGCAGATTTTTTTATCCTCAAAGTAGGTGCCCAGCGGATGGGTGTTCTGGTCATATAAGGTTACCGGAACATCTGTCGCATAATAAAATGAGGTGAGAATGTCTTCAATGGCCTCGAGGTTCAACTGGTGGTCATCTTTAAAAATAGTTGCTTTCATAGAATTATCAGCCTTCCTGTCCTTTCTGCATTTGTTATTTATTATTATATCATATTTTAAAAATATCTACAAAAGTTTTGTTGGAATATACCATAAAAATCCTTTAAAATGCCAAAATATATCAAAAAATTTATAAAATTAAAAAAATAATTTTATATTTATTACAAAATTATAAGCGGATTAAAAACAGGACGATTATAAGGAATTCGTAAATTTATTTCCTAAAGTTCAACTACAAAAATAAAACCGGTATGCTTGCTGGGGCTGCATACCGGCTTTGAAAAGAGGGATTTCTCTGAGGCTTTTAGAATTTTTCAGATTCAGGTAAAAATTTGTTTAAAATTTGTTTCTGAGTTTGTGTTAAATCGGGCAGAATGTAATTTTCAACTCTTTCTTCAATTTCCTTTGCCGCCCGTTCGCGGATATCACCAATTTTGTCAGCGATAGGCTGGGGATCTCCGGCGGCGCGGTTAAAGAGCTTGGTCAGGTAGTGCTCCTGACGGTAGTCTTTTGGTGTCCTGCCGGACAGATAATTACCAAGCGGTCCGGCTTTTTTGATTTCATCAAAAACCTTTTCGGCCTTTGTATCGCTGATATCAATACCGCGGTTCAGTCTCAGAAGAATTCGATTAACTTCTTCGTCCATCACGAATTTTTCATAGCTTCCGAGGGCATAGGACTGGAGGATGCCCGCATGGTGCAGGATAAAGTCTGCTTTGCCCAGGTAGGTTGTCATAAGGTTCATAAAGGTTTCCACCCCGGCCTGGTAATCGGGCTTCATGGAGTCTGTTCCAGCAACGCCGGTGCGCACTGGTATCTGGTAATAGCGTGCCAGGGCCAGGGAAGACATTTGGATCAGCTGAGCCTCCGGTGCGCCGATGGCGAGAGCTACCTCACGCATATCTGTGGCGCTCGAGACAGAGCCATAAATAACAGGCACACCTGGATTGATGAGCTGAGTCAGTACGATACCGGACAGAATGGTCGCGTTGTTCTGGATTACAGTTCCGAGCAGCGCTGCCGGGGCAGTCATGTTTGTCATGGAACAGGTGATAATGGTTACAGGCTGTCCTTCTTCGCATAAGCCGATAATGTTATCCAGCACCTCGTAGGAGTAACCAAGGGGTGAGAGCGCGCACGCATTGGTCAGGAGAACTGGTTTATCCCAGATATCGTAGAACTCTTTGTAAAGATTCGCAATACCGCGGGCGGCTTTCTTGAGACTTTTGCCGCGGGTGTTCAGGCTGTTGGCCACATTGCCATAGGTTGGCTTTTTTGAATATTTCAGGCACATGGAGACCTGAGGCAGGTAAAAGTCATCCTGATCTTTGTCAAGGTCAGGGGTATCGAAAGCAGCATTGTTGACAAAATCAGTCACATCGCTGGTGTCCATGAGTTTCAGAAATTTAATCATGTCCGCCATCTGGGCCACACGGTAGGTATCATCCTCAAACAGGAACTTGGAAGGACCATAGCAGCCAACTGTTTTTGGACGGAAGGGTTCACCAATTGATGTTTCACCGCTGCTTGTATGAACAGTGAAGGTTTTGGGAACCGTCTCCAGTGCTGCGTTTAATAAGGATTCATCGATTTTAACAATACTTCCTTCAACCGTTGCTCCGTGTTTTTTGAAAATATCCAATGCTTCTTCGCAATTGAAGGAGACACCCACTTCTTTTAAAACTTTCAGGGTGTATTCATGCAGAAGTTCAACATCGCGGGTAGAGACATAATTTTCATAAAATTTTCGATTAATATACATTATTGGATTCCTCCGATATTTTTTGAATTATGGATGCAACGGTATCCAAAGGCAGTCGCATCAATGGCCCACTCTTTTTTGAAAGAGGAAGAAAGAGTGGGCAGGTTCTTTATTTTAAAAATTTGTCAAAATAGTTTGTTTTTAAGTTTTTAAACCAATGCTTTGGCTTTTTCGGCTGCAGTTGACGCATCAGCGGTGTAGATGGCGCTGATCTTTTCAGCGTAGGCTGGTGTTACTGGTGCGCCGCCGATCATATACTTGGCATCAATGCCTGCGTCCTTACAGGTTTTGATAATTTCATCCATGTAAGTCATGGTCGTTGTCAGCATGGCGGACATGGCCACAATATCCGCATTGTTTTCTTTAGCGGCTTCAACGAAGGCTTCCTTTTTAGCGTCAACACCAAGATTAACTACTTTGAATCCAGCACTTTCAAGCATCATAACCACCAGGTTTTTCCCAATGTCATGGAGATCGCCTTTGACAGTGCCGATGACAACTGTACCAAGGGAGGTAACATCACCTTCGGCCAGAAGCGGCTTAACAATGTCCATGCCAGCGTTCATGGCGCGGGCAGCCATTAAAACCTCAGGAACAAACATTTCGCCGTTTGCAAACTTTTCACCGACAACATTCATACCGGTCAACAGACCATCATTGATGATTTCAAGAGGTGATGCATTGCCAGATAAAGCGGCATTAACTTCATTGACAACGCCGTTTTCGTTTCCGCTTACAACATAATCGCTGATCATTGCATAGTTACTCATAATTTTATCCTCACTTTTTTTAATTTTATATAAGAATGCTTTTACAGGGCAAGCTTTTGGCCAATGCCCTTTTCAAGGGCGATATCGAATATTGCGCGGGCAACTGTCATATCACAGACAGACATCCCAATGTTACTGCAGACAATCAGTTCATCCTTGGAAGTTCGGCCTTCAGCTAAGCCAGCGAGAATCTCGCCGGTCTGGCAGTAAACCTTCGGGAGCCCCTTATCTGACGGGAAGTAGCCCATCTCTGCAAACAGCTCGTGCTCTTCTTTGCTGTCGACAATGTATTTATCGGCGCGGTACTGTGTCTTAAGGTCAAAGAAGGTGTTCATGTCACAGGGCACAATGGTCTGTCCGGCTGAGATCCATTCGTCCTTAACAACGCACAGAGGATCTTTCAGGATGATGGTGGCCGAACTCATGACCTCGCATTTTTCAGCGATTTCCTGAGGCGAAGCCGCCTTGACGATTTCAACATCAATTTCGGGCTGGACAATTTTAATCAGGTTATCCGCAGCTGCTTCCACGACATCATATACATAAATTTTTTTCAGGTTTTTAAGTGTTTTCGTGACATAACGCACATGCTCAATCCCCTGTACACCACAGCCGAACATACCAAAGTTTTCAGCATCTGGATGAAGGGCAGCAGCAGCTAAGACTGTAACAGCCGGTGTTCGCATGGCGGTAATCCAGGCACTGTCCATCACTGCGACAGGGACACCAGAAAGCACATCATTTAATACCAAAAGGCCAGTTGTCTGTGGAAGATTGTACTTCTTTGGATTGTTTGGGTAGCATTCGATCCATTTACACCCAATGGCTCTCTGCTCTGGAACATAGGCTGGCATTGCATGGAAAAAGACTTCTGTCCATGGATGAACGCCAATTTTTGCGGGCATCTCAAATTCTTTTTTTCCATGGGAGATCAACGTTTTCTTGGTGATTTCCAGAATATCGTCGCGTGTGAGGCCGATATTCTCACATTCTGGTTTTGTCAGATAAATAATTTCTTTGCCAATATCCAGTTTCTTCGAAATGTTTTCTCTGTCTTGTTCAAAATAAGCGTGATCAAAATTCATATATATTCCCTCCAAAAGTTAATAGATTAAAAAAGTTTATGTTTGCTGGATAAGAGACGCAATACTTGTGCCAAAATTTCTGGTTTTCGTAAAAATAAAGTGTCTTAAACTTTGATTACATATATATAACCAAGAAAAAGTACTTTCGGAAAAGCATTAAGAAAAAAATCGGAGAGTGCGCGGGTCAAAAAAAGCGTCTTAAAACCGGACGTTTTTTTGACAAATAATAACAATTTTTACATTTTTTGACAAAATGAAAAGGCTTATTAAAAAGTTTTCGTTATTTTTTTAACATTTTTAGCGGGTGTAAAAAATGTCAAAATAATTTTTACATTTTTTGACAAATTTGACGTTTTTTATTCAAATGAATTAATACGTTTTCAATAGAAATTCTTTCTTAATAAAATGGAATAAAATTTTACGACAGGAAGGAGACTTTTGTATATATAAGGTTGGAAAATCACAAATACCAGTTAAAACTACCACTTTTTTAAAATGTTTTACGAATATGGCACAGGTCTTGCGTTAATATCACCCCAAAAGGTTTATGTTAAAAACGATCGCATTTGTTGATCAAGAGAAAAAGGAGAAAACGATGGATAACTTATGCAACTACACAAGTAGACAACAATTAGGTATTGAAGTTTTTAACGATGATCAATGCGCAATGATTCATCAGGCAATTTTAGAGGTATTAAAAGAGGTCGGCGTTGATGTCTATAATGACAAGGCACTGGAAATTCTTAAGAAAGCAGGGGCCTTCGTCGATGGCAGACGCGTTCGTTTCCCTGCTGCGATGGTTGAAAGCGCTATTCAGTCCGCGCCTTCCCAGGTAACACTCTACTCTCAGGATATGGAATCCAAGATGATCCTTGGCGGCAAGCGTTTTTATTACGGACCTGGACCAACCGTTATCAATACACTGGATCCATACACCGGTGAGCGGAAAATTCCTCATTATGAAGATACCTGCAAGGCCGTGAAGGTAATGGATGCTCTTCCAAACATTGACTATCTGATGGACTTTGGGACCATTGATGGTGTCGAAACCAGCGTTTTAGATGTCTACTGCTTTAAGGCAATGTTTGAAAACTCTCCGAAGCCGATTTTACACTGGGCTTATAACCGTGACAATGTTCAGGCAATGATCGATATGGGCGCAAAAGTGCGCGGCAGCTATGAAGAGCTTGAAAAATATCCGTTTTTCGCAGTTTATTCTGAGCCGATCACCCCGCTGATCCACGAAAACGAAGGTTTGGATGTCATGATGACCATGGCAGAGCATGGACTGCCGGCTGTCTACACCTCTGCTGCTCAGGCAGGTATGACTGCTCCGGTTACACTGGCAGGTACTATGGTTGTCGAACTGGCCGAATCCCTGTCCGGTCTGGTAATCAACCAGCTGATTAAAGAGGGTGCGCCTTATATTATGGGCGGCGTCTGTACCTGTGTGGACATGTCCTCAATGCAGATTACTTACAGCTCGCCGGAATTCAACCTGCTGCAGGGTGGACTGAGCAAGATGTCCCAGTTTTATAACCTTCCGGTATTCACAACAGCCGGCTGCTCAGACTCCAAATGTCTTGACCAGCAGCACGGCATTGACCAGGCTACAAGCATCCTGATGTCCGCACTCTATGGCGGTAATTTAATCCATGATGTCGGATACATGGAATCGGGTCTGCTAACCTCTATGGAAGCCCTTGTCATCGCAAACGAAATTATTGGACAGACCAAGCAGATCATCCGCGGTATTGAAGTAACAGACGAGTCTCTGGCTGTCAATATTATCAAGAATGTAGGACCTGGCGGAAACTTCTTGGCCGAACGCCAGACATTTGAAAAGTTCAAAACCGAATGGTGGCTTCCACAGTTATTTAACCGAAAAGTATATACCAACTGGGAAGCAGACGGAAAACCAGAGCTTAAAGACCTGGCCAATGCAAAAGTCAGAGATATTCTCGAAAACCATCAGCCTAAAACCATCCCGGCAGACGTCAGCAAGGACTGCGACGATATACTGAAAGCTTTAATCGATAAATACAATTAAGAATGTGTATATCTTGAATTAAGGCAGATGACAGTCTGCCTTAATTCCTCTATAATGTTCCTTGTGGCATAGAATGAATTATGAAAGTGAGGGGAAAAATGGATAAGCAGCAAACAACAGAAAAGAAGGGATTCTTTGATATTGTGAATAAGTGGGTATTCTTTTCATCGGGAATCGCCCTTGTTATTTTTGTAGCTTTTGGATGTATTGCGCCACAGGCCTTTGCCAACGGCGCCAACGCGGCATTAAATTTTGTTCTGAAATATTTCTCATGGTTTATTACACCTGTAGCCTTTTTTATGGTTATCTTCTGCCTGTGGGCCGGGTTCAGTAAGTTCGGAAAGATTAAACTGGGCGGGCCTGATGCAAAGCCAAAAATGAGCAAACCGGTTTGGTTTGCCATTGCACTAACATCGGGGATTGCCGTCGGCATTAATTATTATGGTGTTTATGAACCCATCAGCTTCGTTTACAATCCTCCGGCATTCTTGGGTGTAGAACCCCTGTCCTCCGGTGCGATTCTGAACTCTTTAAAATATACCTTCCTGCACTGGTGTCTACATCCCTATGCTATCTATACGACTGCAGGTCTCTGCGTGGTATTCTTAATTTACAATGCGAAAAAACGTTACCGTGTTTGTACCTCTCTATATCCGCTTTTGGGCAAAAAAACCTATGGTGGCATTGGTAATTTTATCGATGCTGTTGCTATTTTTGCGATTATCGGCGGGATCGCCACATCGCTGGGGTTTGCAACACTGCAGATCGCACGCGGACTGGACACGATTATCGGCTTTGAAAGCAATATGGTCAACTGGCTGATTATCATCGCCATCATGACAGTGTTCTACACAGCCTCCAGTATTTCAGGATTGCACAAAGGGATTACCTATATCAGTAATTTGAACACGGTTTTATACTTCTTCGTATTAATCTTTTCATTTATTGTTGTTGATCCCATTGGTGTTACAGAGTTGACTATTACGGCCATCGGACAGTACTTTAATGAATTTATTAACCTTTCACTGTTCTTAGACCCCATTGCCAGGACAGGATGGGTAGGCGCAAATAATGTATTCTTTAATACCTGGTGGATGGTTTTTGCGCCGCTGATCGGTTTATTCTTAGTCAAACTGGCTTACGGCAGGACGATTCGGGAATTCGTTACAGTTAACCTGATCGCACCAGTTGTGTTCTCCTTTGTCTGGTTTGGCGTATTTGGCGGCGGCAGCATTATCCTTGAAAAATTCTTTGGAACAAATATTGGACAGATTGTTGAACAGGTAGGCTCAGATATGGCGCTGTACGCGTTTTTCAACCAGCTGCCGTGGAGCCAGTTTATGAATGTAATCGCCCTTCTTATTGTTATCTTATCCTTTGTTACCTTGGCTGAGTCAATGACCATGTCTATTTCAGCCATGACACTCAAGGAATTTCAAGATGAAACCGGTGAGGCGAGTCCTCCAAGAATTGTCAGTATTTTCTGGGGCGCTATCATGGCTTTAGCGGCATATACTCTGTTGATTTCCGGCGGAACCGACGCCCTGCAGACTTCGGTTATTGTCTGTGGCTTGCCCCTCTGTGTGATTATGGTCTTTATGATGGCAGCTTATTTCAAATCCATGAAACGGCTCGATGAATATGACATCTATAGTAAAGGAGACCTGTCGGTTTACGACACGTCTGAGAAAGAGAGACTGGAGAGGGTTGCCGCAGCTGAAGCAGAGGCCAGTAGAAATAGTGTTGAAAAAAATGAGTAATAAAATAAAGGGGTGAATGTGTTCGCCCCTTTTATCCAATTTTTAAAATGTTATAATAATCATAGCAACTTAGTTTTTAAACGGTTTCTAAAGGAGGTATTGATAATGGCAGAAATAGACAAAAAAGTGAATGATACAATGCAGGAATTCATTGATTTTATTGATTTAAGATACAAGGGGCTGGTCATAACAGACCAGTTTAAGAAAATTGTCAAAGTCAATGACCGCTTTTTAGAAATTTTTCATTTGAACACCAGTGATGGGTTGGAGTTTCATCTTGAAGAGCTGTTTTTAAAATATGGAATTGATGAGGATTCCGAATACTTCTACGACCTTGATAAAAACCAGGTAAATGTCCGATTGAAGACCATGACCTTTGGGGAAGAAACCGTACTTAATATCTGGATTTTTGAGGTGGTTGGGATGAAGAACGCGCGAATCAGTCTTTTGGAAACCATTGTACAGTTCAGTAAGGATGGGATTCACGCTGTTAACCAGGATGGCAAAATAATCATTTATAACGAAGCTCAGGGAAAGATCGACCACTATGAGCCTTCAGAGGTCATTGGCAGGCATGCCATGGATATTTATGCGCTGGATTATGAATCGAGTCTGTTGCTCAGGGTGCTGAAAACACAGAAGCCAATTGAAAATGTCCGGCAGGGCTATTATACCAAGGCAGGAACCTTTGTGGATTGTGTCACCTCGGTTATCCCGCTTTTTTATCATGGAAAGATTTTTGGATCAGCCGCGATTGTGAGGGATTATAATGGTATCCTGCAAACACTTGGAAAAGAAAAGGAGCAGGTGAACGCTGAAAAAATTAAGAGTATTACCACCCAGCCAAACTACGAATCCAAACAGACGCGCTATACCTTTGACAGTATTATTACAGTGAATCCTGAGCTCGCAAAGAGCATACAGTCTGCCAAACAGGCAGCTCAGACCGATTCGAACATTCTTATTATCGGTGAGACGGGAACCGGGAAAGAAATGTTTGCGCAGAGCATCCATGCCTACAGCTCGAGAAGGAACAAGCCCTTTCTGGCCATTAACTGCGCGGCCATACCCGAATCACTGCTGGAAGGCTTGCTGTTCGGGACGACAAAGGGTTCCTTTACCGGCGCTACTGACAAGCCAGGGCTTTTTGAAGAAGCTGATGGCGGAACTATTTTTCTGGATGAGATCAACTCCATGTCCCTGTTTCTTCAGTCAAAGCTTTTAAGAGTTCTGGAGGAACGAACCGTCACGCGTCTGGGATCAAATAAAATGATCCATGTGAGTGCGCGGATCATCTCAAGCTGCAATGAAAATCCTGCACAGGCGATCCAGGATAATAATTTCAGAAGCGACCTTTTTTATCGTCTGGCAGTTGTGTATATTGTGATCCCGTCACTGCGGATGCGCCTGGATGATGTAAGCCTGCTGACTAAATACTTTATTGAAATGTACAATCAACAGTTTGATAAAAAAATCATTGGGGTCGATTCAGAGGTTAACCAACTTTTTGAAAACTACAGCTGGCCTGGAAATGTCAGGCAGCTCCGGCATCTTTTGGAATCTGCCATGAACGTCATTGATCCGGATGAGACTTATATTGGTATACGGCATCTGCCCAAATACATTCTGGGTGAGGATAAAATCGGAAATTATGAAGGGCAGCCGGAACAGCACGGCGAGATCCGGACTTCGGTTTCGATGGATAAGGGACAGAATATTTTTGAGGAATTAAAGGAAAAAGAGAAAGAGTTTATAATCGAAAGCCTGACCAAAAATGGCGGAAATATTGCGAAAACGGCCAAGCAGATGGGTATGAGCCGACAAAAGCTATACTATAAGCTGAAAAAATACAAGTTAAAATAAGACGGCGGAGGTGTTTTCAGAAAAGTAAGGGGAGTAAAATGTTTAAGGGGATCATTATTGCTGTGATCGGTGCCACGGCCTATGGATTTATTTCACTTTTTACCAAGAATCTGGTCAATCTGTCAGTAACCAGCGATACCATACTGGTCAGCCGGTTTTTGATTATTTTTCTGGTGATTGGCCTTTATCTGGCTGCCAGTAAAAAGCTTGTAAAGCCCACAAAAAAACAGATTAAGGATCTGCTGATATACGGCGTTATCGGCTACGGCGGAGCGATTTTTCTGCTGGCTGAATCCTATATTTTTATGCCCATGAGCCAGGCAACCATGATCCATTTTTCGTATCCATTGTTTGTCGCGATTTTTATGGTTGTCTTTTATAAAGAAAAAATGACCGGAGTAAAGGCTTCCGCCCTTGCCCTGACTTGTTTGGGAATTGCATTCCTCATGGAATTTAATTTTACGGTAAACTTTGTGGGACTGCTCATCGCCCTTTTATCTGGTGCGGCCTTTGGGCTCTATATGGTCAGTGTCAGTGAGAGCAGCATCAAAGACTTAGATCCGCTCAACCTGCTTTTTTATCTGGCATTGGTGGTGGTGTTTGTGTTTGGCACATGGGGCATGATAAAAGGAGAACTCCACCTTGTCGGCCTCGGGCCTGCTGTTTACGCGTCAATGCTGGGGGTGGCGGCTTTGTCTATTATTGGTATTGGCTTTTCAACAGTTGCCATCCGTACCATCGGTCCGACCTATGCGGCGATGATCTGTGTACTTGAGCCGGTAGTGGCGCTTTTATGCGGCGTTGTCATTTTCAGGGAGTCCCTGACAGCTTACAGCTTTCTGGGGAGCCTGATGATGTTTACCGTTATTCTGCTTATCGCCTTTGAAGGGTATTTTAGAAAGAAAAAATCAGAAAGAGGGAATAATAATGGAAACTGAAGCGAAAAAGGTATATGATTTTTTAGATGCGCTTGGTGTAGAATATCAAGTGATTGAGCATCCTCCGGTTTATACCTGTGATGAACTGGAGCAATATATGAACGGCGTTAATGGGGCGCACTGCAAAAATCTTTTACTGCGCAATAAAAAAGGGAACCGGCACATTCTGGTGATTCTGGAAGAGTCCAAGCAGATGAACATCAAGGAATTTGGCAAGCAGATCGGGATCAGTAACCTGAGCTTTGCTTCTGAGGAACGGCTTATCAAGTATCTGGGCGTTACCACTGGGGCGGTTTCTGTTTTTGGCATCATTAATGACCAGGAGCATGAAGTAGAGGTTTATATTGACCGGGATGTCGTGGATCAGGATTTTGTGAATTTCCACCCCAATGTCAATACATCCACGGTTCACTTTAGCGTAGACGGACTGAAACAATTTCTGGCGGCCTGCGGCAATCCAGTGGAGATCGTCCATGTTTAGAGAGAAATTGAGGGGGAAAAATGGGGTGCTATAGAGGAATACCTGTCCGTCTGGATCGGGAAAAACTGTTTGAACAAATGCATATCCGTAAAGATCTCTGGAATTTTAATGAGTATGAAAAGGCTTATGATGAGCTGGCAGAAGAGCTTCCCAGGCTTATTGAGACGCGGGGAATCTATAAGCTCATTCCCAATGAAATGGGGCCGTTGATTCATAAGGAGCTTACAGACCACAGCCATCTGGTGTGCAGTATGGTTACCCTTGGGCCAGGGATCAGCGAACGCTGCACAGACTATTTCATGGAGAAGGATTATTTGAAGGGCCTGATGATTGACAGTATTGCCGACCAGGTTCTATTTGAGCTGTCAAATGATTTTTACCAAATTATTCGAGAGGATGTCTGCGAACGGAAAGGATTTGGACTGACGGTCCGCTTTGCTCCGGATGATCAGTTGATCCCAATCCATTTTCAAAAGGAAATTTTAGAGATTGTGGACGGTCGGCGCCAACTGGCAGTGGATATTACAGAGGGCTATATGTACAATCCCATAAAAACATTGGGATATGTATATGGGGCGGACCGTGAAATCTGCACAGCTGAGATTGATCATGACTGCCGACTTTGTTCAAATGTTGACTGTGAGCTTCGCAAAACAGAAAGATGCTCGGCATAATTCGGTATACGATGAAACGACGTATACCTCTAAAACGCTTAAAAAGCCCATAATCTGGGCTTTTTTGTTTTGAGCAAAAATTCTCGAAATACAGGGATTATTCAATTTGTCAAAAATCTACCTAAATAAAGTAATAATTTACAATTCAATTTTTAAAAAAGGTTATATAATTGAATAAAACATTTATTGTACTTAATCTAATAAATGTTTTATTCTGACAGAGGAGTAAGTGGTCGATATGGCAAAGCTAATGGTAATTGGTGGATTTTTAGGCGCCGGAAAGACAACGGCGATGATTGAAGTAGCAAAAACACTTAAAAAAATTGGAAATACAGTAGGTCTCATTACCAATGACCAGACTGATTATCTGGTGGATACCCAGTATGTTGAGAATCATGATCTGGAAGTCACAGAGCTGACAGGGAGCTGCTTCTGCTGTAATTATCCAGGCTTCGCGGAATGCGTGGATAAAATGCGTCAGGAGGACTTTATTCTGGCAGAGCCGGTTGGCAGCTGCACAGATCTGGTTTCGACGATTATGAAACCCTCTAAAGAGGGAAAAGCCGGTGACCTGGATGTGCTGCCGCTTTCCGTTCTGGTGGAACCCGGACGTCTAAAGGATTTTATGGAAAACAATACCAACGCTTTCTCAGAAGGCGTGTATTACATTATGGACAAGCAGATGGAGGAGGCCGATTTTATTGTTTTAAACAAAGTCGACACACTCGATGCTGGCGAGAAAGAAAAACTGGTCAGCTATTTAAATGAAAAATATCCGGCGGGCAGAGTAATGGAAATTTCTGCAAGAGAGGGAAAAGGTATTGAAACCTGGCTTTTAGCAGTCCTTTCCGCGGATATTGCCACTTCAAACGCAAAAAAAATGGAGGTTGTTTATGAAACCTACGGCATTGCAGAGGCCGAAATGGGCTGGTTGAATGCCAAGGCCGAAATTAATGCCAGAGACAGTGTGAACGGCGATACGCTGATGAGCACTCTTGGTGAGGCTCTGAAGGAAGCCGTAGCAGAGGAAGGCGGTGAAATCGGCCATCTGAAGCTCTATTTAGACACAGGCAAGGGGGCCTCAAAGTTGAGCTGTGTGGGGGTCCGGCAGTCGGTTGAGCTGGATCAGGCTTTAGGCCAGGAGATGAAAAGAGGAGAACTGACCATTAATCTGAGAGCGGCTGTCGATCCTGCATTGCTTGAAAAATATACCAGCGAAAAGATTGAAGCCCTGGGTGAAAGCCTTGGGTTCGACATTGAAAATCTGGTTATCGAGGCTTTCCGGCCAGGATTCCCGAATCCAACTTACCGGATGTAAAGCCTTTACAAAAAAACAAGGAAAATTTACCAAAAAAGCAGGCTGATTTCGTATACATATGCGGCTTCGGTCTCTTTTTCGTGGAGATTTTCCCAAAAATACCAAGGCACCTACAATCATTTTTTTCTTTAAAACGATATACTTAACACAAGATAAAACAAGTGAACCACTGTGAATAAAACAATTTTGGAGGAAAAAATGGGTAAAGAACTTTTATTAAAAACATTGAGACATGAACAGACAGACGGTGTGCCGTTCGTGCCGTTCAGCGGTGTGCACGCAGGCTCCTTAAAGGGTTATACAGCCAGAGAAGTGCTGACAGACGGCGATAAGTTATATGAATCATTGATGGAGGTTCATAAACTGTACACACCAGACGGTATGCCAATCATTTTTGATTTACAGATTGAAGCAGAAATTTTGGGCTGTGAGCTGCTCTGGGCAGAGGATAATCCGCCTTCTGTTATGAGCCATCCCTTTGCCGGCGATCCTAAGGTGCCATGCAAATGCAAAATTCCAAAGAAAACTGACGGACGTATTCCAATGGTACTGGATGTCATGCGCCGCGTGAAAGAATCTGTAGGCGATGATACCGCTTTATATGGCCTGATCTGCGGCCCGGTTACCTTGGCTTCACATATCCGCGGCAGCGAATTTTTCATGGATATTATCATGTATCCAGATTATGTTAAAGAGTTAGTCGCTTTCTGTACAGAAGTCTGCAATGCGATGACCGATTATTATGTCGAAGCAGGAATGGATGTCATTGCCTTGGTTGACCCGATTATCAGCCAGATTTCACCAAAATCCATTGAAGATCTGTTTATGGATCAATTCAAAGCTGCTTTTGACTATATCCGCAGTAAGGGCGCTTTTGGCTGCTTCTTTGTCTGTGGCGACGCCACAATTCAGATGGATGTTATGTGCCGCACGAATCCAGACGGCATTTCCATCGACGAAAATGTTAATATCAATGAAGCTAAGAAGATTACAGACCAGTACAATATTACACTCGGCGGGAACATCCCTCTGACGACAACCATGCTTTTCGGGACACAACAGGATAATATGAAGTATGTTGTCGATATGTTAGACAACATTGATCATCACAACCTGATCGTAAGCCCGGGCTGCGATATGCCTTACAATGTGCCTATGGAAAACACCATTGCATGTGTGCAGGCTGTTAAGCACACCGATGAAGTCCGCGAAATGGTTAAAAACTATGAAGCGGTCGATACACTCGGTGATGTAGAGCTGCCTGACTATGAAAATCTGGATAAACCTTTTATCGAAGTCTTTACCCTCGATCCGGTTCAGTGCGCTGCCTGTACATATATGGAAAAAGCAGCGATGCTGGCCAAAGAAGAGTTTGGCGACGCTGTTGATATTGCCGTTTACAAATACTGTATTAAAGAAGATATCGCGCGTACACAGAAGATGGGAGTACAGCATCTGCCGTCCATCTACATCAACGGACAACTGGTATGGTCTTCCATCATTCCAAGCCGTCAGGAAATTGTAGATGAAGTGAAAAAATATTTATAAAAAATAACACCAGGGTGGGTGCCTCAGGTTACCCACCCTGTTTTCAGTGGAGGGAAAAATGAAGCTAGTACTTTTAACTGGTTTTTTGGGATCTGGCAAAACAACTTTTTTAACAAATCTGCTAAAAAGCTTTAAAGACGTTAAAATTGGGGTTTTAATGAATGAGTTTGGAGAAAAAAGTATTGATGGTGAACTCATTAAAGGTAACGATTTTGATTTGCTTGAGCTGACAGGCGGTTCCGTTTTCTGCGCTTGTTTAAAGGAAAATTATATTAAAGGGCTGGCAGGCTTTCTGGATTACGATTTAGAATATGTTTTTGTGGAGTCATCTGGTGTAGCCGATCCCTCAAACATGGGTACCATATTGGAGACGGTTACTGCAATCAGTGGGAAGGCCTATGATTACCTTGGGGCCATCTGTATTGTGGACGGCCTGTATTTTCTGGAGCAGTATGATCTGATTCCCGCGCTGCATAAACAGCTGGTCTACAGCAACGCAGTGATTATCAATAAAACAGATTTGCAGAGTGAAGACCGGTTAAATCAAATGGAGGAAAAGATAAAGGAGGTAAACAGCAGAACGCAGGTATACAGAGCGGCCTTCTGTGAGGTTTCTATGGAAGAAATACTTGCAAAAATGAACGGAGAACAGCCAGCTCCGGCTGAGACAACCAATACCTGGGAATCGCGGCCTAAAACAAGTGTCCTGTGTTCAGGTGAGCCTCTGGATTATCAGAAATTCGGGGCCTTTCTGCACGATATCAAAAAACATGCTTACCGGATTAAAGGCTTTGTAAAAACTAACGCCGGCGATTTTGAGGTCAGCTGTGTCAATGAATTTGCGGTCATGAATCCATGGAAAAAAGAACTTGACCAAACAGAAGTCGTCATTATTTCTTCGGTGGGTATTAAAATCATCAGTGAGGTACTGGCAGCCTGGAAAAAGTTTTTAGGCGATGTGCCTATGGAATTCAGATAGGGATACAAAATGAGTACGATTTATCAGTTTTCGACTTTTGAGACGTTTAAAAATCGTGGTTTTGACGGCTGCGGCAGCGTTAAGGAACTCCTTGAGCATGGCGATATCGGATTTGGAACCTACCATGCCCTGGATGGAGAGATGATCATCCTGGAGGGGGTGTCCTACAAAGCTGACGGTGACTGTTGCATCCAGAGAGCGGACGAGAATGACCGGACACCCTTTGCCACAATCTCAGATTTTAAACCGGATACTTATATTGAAATGGGCGAATTTACCGATATGAGTGACCTGTGCAGACAGCTGGATGAGCAGATGAAGTCCCAAATTTATGAGCGATGCTTTATCGGGCGTTTGGATGGCAGGTTTAAGGCAATAGAAATCCACAGTGTCTGGCCGGTAGAAAGGCCCTATGAGGCGCTTGATGAAATTGTTGGACGGCAGAAATGTGTGACACTTAAAGGGATTACCGGAACCCTTGTCGGCGTCCGCTGCCCGGAGTGGGCAGAAGGAAAAAACTTCGTCGGATGGCATTTTCATTTTTTATCAAAGGACCACGAATGGGGCGGCCATGTGAACCAGGTAAGCGGAGATCAGCTCACAGGGCGCTTTAAAATTTGTAATCAAATCGAGTGCATAGACCATCACTGAGCGGCTTGAAATTCTCCTTCAAATATGATATAATAAAAAAATATAAAAAGTTTTAAATTATAAGGATACAATAATGTATTTTAGTTTATTGCTTAAAAATAAAAATATCGGGTTTCGCTCGGTATTTTTATTTTTTGCGGCTGAATAAGGTATGTACAAAAAGTGCGTGCCGTTCAATTTTATGCCACAGCAGACAGAATACAGATTGTATCCTTTTGTTTTGCCTGTGTGAATATAGATCAAACATTAAAATAAGTTGGAGGAAAAATGAAAAAAGAACCTAAATATGAAAATGTGCGGGATTTTCTTAGGAAAAAAGACATTGAGTTTTCCGCCCAGCGCTATTTGATCGATGCGCTGAAATACATGGCTTTTGGTTTGTTCGGCACACTGCTGATGGGCAGTATCCTGAACCAGATTGGAATATTATTTCACATTCCCTTTTTAAATGAGACTTTGTGGCCGGCGGCCCAGGCAATGACAGGGCCAGCCATTGCGGTTGCTGTCGCCTTTGGTCTCAATGCGCCGCCACTTGTCTTATTTTCCATTACTGTGGCAGGCTTTCTTGGCAACGCCCAGGGTGGGCCGGCCGGCGCTTTGATCGCTGCGGTTATTGGCGCGGAATTTGGCAAGGCTGTATCAGGGGAGACAAAGGTGGATATTTTAGTAACTCCCTTTGTGACCATGCTCATTGGCTCACTTGTCGCTGTGGTAGTTGGCCCGCCCATCGGTGCTTTTATGACAGCCCTTGGAAATGTGATTATGTGGGCGACAGAGCAGCAGCCAATCATCATGGGCGTTGTTATCTCAGTGGTCGTAGGGGTTGTGCTCACCCTGCCGATTTCCAGCGCAGCGCTGTGTATTATGCTGAACCTCTCAGGGATAGCCGCCGGAGCGGCGACTGTGGGCTGCTGCTGCCAGATGGTCGGCTTTGCGGTTCAGAGCTATAAAGAAAATGGGATCGGCGGTTTAGCGGCCCAGGGGTTGGGAACTTCCATGATCCAGGTGCCCAATATTATAAAAAACTGGCGAATATGGATACCGCCCACTGCGGCGTCAGCGGTATTAGGGCCTCTGGCAACCACTGTTTTCCAGATGCAGAATACGCCAGTCGCCGCGGGAATGGGAACCTGCGGCCTTGTCGGGCAGATTGGCACCGTTATGGCCATGATGGAGGCTGGCCAGCCGATGGTGCAGATTGTGCTTGGTATCGGCCTGCTTCAGATTATTCTGCCGGCAGTTGTGACGATGATTTTTTATAAGCTTTGCGCCAGAGCAGGCTGGATTAAAGCAGGCGATATGAAACTGGACTTATAAACCACTGGCATCATTAAGGTTTTAGGGTTATAATGAGTTCCGTTAAAGCTTAAGAATGGAGCAGCATAATGACAAAAGATGCGCGAAAGCGTTTTTTACTAAGGGTTGTGTTTATATTTTATCTTGGTTTTCTGGCAATGGTCACGCTGCTGCCGACATCAAACATTGTGTATGAATCCAGCTACAACCTGCTTCCGCTTACCAATATTGATAATTATATTTATGATATTGCACACAGCGGGATTATAAATTGGGAATTTTTAGCCACCAAACCGACAGATGCGGTGAGTATTCTGTACAATACCTTTACCTACTCCTTTCGGAATTTGGCAGGAAATATTGCGCTTTTTATTCCTTTGGGGTTATTATACCCGCTCTGCAGAAAGAAACGGGTGAGTTTTCCCCATATATTGATTGTGACAGTCGGAACCACAGCCCTGATCGAATTGCTGCAATTTGCTTTTCTGTCAAGCCGCAGTGCGGATGTGGATGATTTGATACTTAATTTTATCGGCGGTATGATCGGTTACCTGATCTATAAATGGATTGAATGACGGAGGGCGTATGGCAAAATTAAAAAAGAAATTTGTGTGCCAGAACTGCGGGTACAGCACGCCTAAATGGATGGGGCGCTGTACGGAATGCGGCGAATGGAACTCCTTTGTGGAGGAGCTGGATATGCCCACCGAGCAGGGAAAAAAGAATACCCTTGAACGGGCTGTGTACACAAAACCCAAGCGTATTGAAGAGATCATTCCTCAGAAAGAGGATCGTTTTAAAACGAAGAATAAAGAGCTCGACCGTGTCCTCGGCGGCGGCATTGTGCCCGGAGGCGTTATCCTTCTGGGCGGTGACCCGGGAATTGGAAAGTCGACCATTCTTCTGCAGACGACGGAAAATCTTGGAAGCCAGGGGCTTAAAATCCTGTATATTTCAGGTGAGGAATCCGAGCAGCAGCTCAAAATGCGGGCGGTCCGGATGAAGGTGAAATCCCAGAATATTTTTTTCCTGTCTGAGATTAACGTCCCCTATATCGTGGATACTATTTTGAATGAAAAGCCTGATCTTGTCATCATTGACTCGATCCAGACAATGTACAGTCCCACAATCACCTCGGCTCCCGGCAGCGTCAGTCAGATAAGGGAGAATGCCAACGCATTGATGCAGATTGCCAAAAAGGATAATATTTCAATGATTCTGGTCGGGCATGTAACCAAGGAAGGCAATATTGCCGGCCCCCGCGTTTTGGAACACATGGTTGATACGGTTCTGTATTTTGAGGGTGAAAAGTACCATACTTACCGGATACTCAGAGGAGTTAAAAACCGTTTTGGCTCAACCAACGAGATCGGCATTTTTGAAATGGCACAGGATGGTCTGCATGAGGTGGCAAATCCTTCTGAAATGATGCTGTCGAGCCGTCCGAAAAACACTTGTGGCTCTGTGGTAGTGCCTTGTATGGAGGGGACACGTCCGCTTTTAATTGAGCTTCAGGGACTTGTATCTCAGACAAGCTTTGGCAACCCAAGGCGCATGGCCACCGGAATGGACTATAATCGTATGGTGCTTCTTTTGGCCATTATGGAAAAACGGCTGGGATTACAGCTTCAGAATCTTGATGCATATATCAATGTGGTTGGGGGTATGAAAATAGATGAGCCGGCCCTTGACCTGGCCGTTGTGTCTGTGCTATACTCAAGCTTCAGGAATTTTGAAATTCCAGAGGATATGATGATTATCGGCGAGGTTGGTCTGACCGGAGAGGTCAGAAATATACAGCACATTGAAAAACGCCTTAAAGAAGGCGCAAAGCTTGGTTTTAAGCGCTGTATCATGCCAAAGGGAAATGCCCGGGGCCTGGAGAATACAGGGCTTGAGCTGCTGCCGGTCGATAACATATCAAAGGCTTTAAATATATTGAAGTAGGTATGTAATAAAACGGAATGCTGAATTTTGGATAATGTCAAATAGTTTTTGTAGTCTTTTTTAGCAATCCCTTAACAAAAATTTATCCTTTTCAATTCTAATAATTACAGATATAATGAAATTAATCCTGAGATGTTCGTTACAACCTTATTTTTGAACCTACACTTATTTATAGGGAGTCCGGATGTTCTCTATGCAATGTTAAGCCTCCTTTGAGTGGAAAACAGACCCTTAGAGACAGGGCACCCACCTAGCATCCGCTAGGCGTCAAAAATGGTGGACGGCATATTCGGGATTTAGCACCTTCGGGTGCTTTTTTCATGTTCTGACCGAATAAAGGTTCTTGAATTAACAGGACTGAATTGATACAATAAACCAATACGAAAAAAAACAGGAGGCTTGACGTGTTTGAGTATATAAAAGGCAATTATGAGGAGCAGGCGTCAGACTACATCGTTGTGGACCATCAGGGGATGGGGTATCGGATCAATGTTTCCGCAAACACGATGTCTGAGCTTCCAAAATTACACAAGGAAGTAAAAGTCTATATCCATCCGGCGTTTAAGGAAGATGATGTAACACTCTACGGCTTCTCGTCAAAAGAGGAGCGTGAGATTTTCAGAACCATCATCACCATTTCCGGTATCGGGCCAAAAGCAGCGATGGGGCTGTTATCGCAGTTTACCAGGGATGAGCTGATTCGTTACATTGTCAATGAGGACGCCAAGGCGATCTCGCGGGCGCCGGGAATTGGACAAAAAACAGCCAATCGAATCATTCTGGAGCTTAAGGATAAATACAAGAATTTTGCATTTGCAGATTCGGCAGAAACGGGAGCCATCGAAAATCTCAGAGAGGCAGACAACCTCTTTAATGAAGCGGTTAACGGGCTGCTGGGATTGGGCTATGGCTATGCCGAGGCATCAGAGCTGGTTGAAAAAATTATTCAGCCGGGAATGGGTATTGAAGATATTCTGAAAAATGCGCTGATGTCTGCAAATCCTCTTGGACGGTAGGTGAGTAAAAAATGAAAGATCGTATAGTAACGAGTGGTTTTACCGAAAGCGACATTGATATTGAGAGAAGCTTAAGGCCCCAGCGCTTGGAGGATTATATTGGACAGGACCGTGTTAAGCGCCAGATGTCTATCTTTATACAGGCAGCCCAGAAGCGGAACGAACCGCTGGACCATGTTCTCCTTTACGGACCGCCAGGACTTGGAAAAACCACTTTGGCCAATATTATTGCCCAGGAAATGGGAACGAATATAAAGACCACCTCCGGACCAGCCATTGAAAAGCCGGGAGATTTGGCCGCCATTTTAACCAGCCTTAAGGAAGGCGATGTCCTGTTTATTGATGAAATCCACAGGCTGCAACGAAGTGTGGAGGAGGTACTGTATCCGGCGATGGAGGACTTTGTTCTGGATATTATCATCGGAAAGGGACCCAGCGCAAAATCCATTCGTCTTGATCTTCCGAAATTTACGTTGGTCGGAGCCACGACACGGGCCGGCCTGCTGACAGCTCCGCTACGGGACCGCTTTGGTGTGGTTCAGCGGCTGGAGCTTTACAATCAGGATGAGCTGGCAACCATTATCAGCCGGTCTGCGGAGATATTGTCCGTCAATCTGGATGAAAAAGGCGCGGATGAACTGTCTGTGCGTTCGCGTGGAACGCCGCGTATTGCCAACCGCTTATTGAAGAGAGTGCGTGACTTCGCTGAAATCGAGGGAAAAGGTATTATTGATCTGGAAACAGCCAGAACAGCTTTAGAACTCTTTGAAGTGGACGCCAAAGGTTTAGATGAAATTGACCGGATCATGCTGACGACCATCGTTGAGAAATTTGACGGCGGACCTGTAGGGATCGACACACTGGCAGCGGCCATTGGCGAGGAGCGCAATACCATCGAAGAGGTTTACGAGCCTTATCTGATTCAGCTCGGTTATCTGGCCAGAACCCCAAGGGGACGCGTGATCACCTCAGGCGGTTACAGGCATCTGGGACTTGAGCCGGCAGTGCTGCAGGAACAGGTAAAATTGGATTTAGAATAGAGGAATAAATTTGGAAACACTAACGACAAAGGATTTTTATTATGACCTGCCTGAAGAGCTTATTGCTCAGACGCCTGAAAAGAAAAGAGACGCGTCGAGACTGATGGTGCTCAACCGTATGGAGGGAAGTATTCAGGACCGTCATTTCCACGATATTATCGATTATTTGGCTGAGGACGACCTGCTAGTTATGAATAATACAAAGGTGCTGCCTGCGCGGATTTTTGGTAAAAAAGAAGAAACCGGGGGCAAGGTCGAGCTGCTGCTGCTCAAACGGCTGGACGATAAAACTTGGGAAACCATGGTAAAGCCAGGAAAAAAGGCAATGCCCGGTACGCGTCTGGTCTTTGGGGACAAGCTTAAGGGTGAGATTAAAGATAAGATAGAGGGCGGTCTCAGAATCATTGAATTTGAATATAATGGCATCTTTGAGGAGATTATCGGGGAGCTGGGAACCATGCCGCTTCCGCCGTATATCCATGAGGTTTTAGAGGATCAGGAGCGCTATCAGACCGTTTACGCCAAGTACACAGGTTCCGCTGCCGCACCAACTGCCGGTCTGCATTTTACAGAGGAGCTGCTGGATGAGCTCCACAGAAAAGGCGTCAGGACTGCTGAGGTTACACTGCATGTGGGGATCGGGACCTTTCGTCCCGTAAAATGTGATAATATACTGGATCACCATATGCATGAAGAAACCTACCAGGTGCCCGAAGAAACGGCAAAGCTCATTGAGGAGACCCGGAAAAAGGGCGGGCGAGTCGTTGCTGTTGGCACGACATCTGTCAGAACTTTGGAGAGTGCCGCAGCCCGCTTTGATGGAAAGGTTCAGGCATGTGAAGGATCGACAGATATTTTTATCTATCCAGGCTACAAGTGGCAGGTGGTTGATGCGTTGATTACAAATTTTCATCTTCCGGAGTCCACACTGCTGATGCTGGTATCCTCTTTTTACAATCGCGAAGCGGTCTTGAAGGCCTATCAGCACGCTATTGACGCGCGTTACCGTTTTTTCAGCTTTGGTGACGCCATGTTTATTTATTAGGAGAAAAACTGAATGTTTAGATACGAATTAATCAAAGAAGATAAACACACCGGGGCCCGCCTTGGTAAAATCCATACCAGCCACGGTGTCATCAACACACCGATTTTTATGCCGGTTGGAACACAGGCGACGGTTAAGTCTATGACCAGTGAGGATTTGGAGGAGATGGATGCCAATATCATTCTTGGCAATACCTATCACCTTTACCTGCGGCCTGGACAGGAAATTATGGAGAAGGCAGGAGGGCTCCATAATTTTATGAACTGGGACCGTCCGATCCTTACAGACAGCGGCGGATTCCAGGTTTTTTCCTTAAATGATTTAAGAAAAATTACAGAAGAGGGTGTGGAGTTTTGTTCACATTTAGACGGCTCCCGGCATTTTATGTCTCCAGAAAAATCCATTGATATGCAGAACACGATCGGCGCTGATATCATTATGTGTTTTGATGAGTGTGCCCCGGCAGATGCGGATTATGAGTATACCAAAAAATCCATGGAAATGACTACCCGCTGGGCGAAACGCTGTAAGGACGCTCACAAGCGTCCGGATGATCAGGCGCTTTTTGGTATCGTGCAGGGCGGTATGTATGAGGACCTCCGGGCAGAAAGCGTGAGAGGGCTGACTGAAATTGATTTTCCAGGCTATTCCATCGGCGGTTTGAGCGTTGGGGAGTCCAAAGATACCATGTACCGGATTCTGGACGCGACTGTTCCGCTTTTACCAAAAGACAAGCCGCGTTATCTTATGGGAGTCGGCTCAGTGGATGCGCTTTTGGAAGGGGTAATCCGCGGTGTCGATATGTTTGACTGTGTGCTCCAGACCCGTATTGCGAGAAACGGAACAGCCATGACCAGTCAGGGAAAAGTGGTCGTACGCAACGCGACCTATAAGGAAGATTTTACGCCGTTAGACCCGGAATGTGATTGTTTCGTTTGTCGAAATTATACAAGGGCTTACTTACGTCATTTAGTAAAATGCAATGAAATTTTGGGTGCAAGGTTATTGACATATCACAATTTATACTTTACACTTAAGCTTATGGAAAAAGTTCGGAATGCTATTATGGAAGACAATCTTTTAGCATTTAAGGAGAGTTTTTTTCAAAAATATGGAATATAACATTAAGGAGAATTTAGAATGCAGAATGGTTTAGTGACTTTTCTTCCGCTGATTTTGCTCGTTGTTTTCTTCTATTTCTTTATTATGCGTCCGCAGAATAAGCAGAAAAAAGAAATACAGTCAATGCGGGACAACATGAAGCCAGGGGATGAAATTTTGACAATTGGTGGTTTTTATGGGATAATTTATGCGATCGATGATGAAAACATCGTCCTCGAGATGCTTCCGGATTTCCATAAGGCAATGATCGTTAAAAGCGCTGTTTCAAAGGTAATCAAACGTGAAGAGACGGAAGATGATACCGAGGAAGAAACAACTGAATCTGTATCAGAACCTGAAACCATTGAAAAAGAATCTCAGGAGACTCAGGATTACAATGACAGCCCTGTAGAGGATGCTGAATTTGAAGATGTGACAGATGAAAATGTTGAAGTTGGCGAAGAAGTCGACGAAGACAAAAAATAAAAACTGCATAAAGGAGAGTGAATGAGATGAAACACATCACAATCGTTAAAAAAGGTACTTTAGCTGATGTTAAAAACAAAGGCTGCGGTGAATGTCAGACTTCTTGCCAGTCTGCATGCAAAACTTCCTGCACAGTAGGAAACCAGCAGTGTAAACAATCTAAATAATTATGAGTTTGCGAAAAAGCAGTAACAGTGTTTACTGCTTTTTCTTTGCATAAAATTTGTAGAAAAGAAAGATAAGAAAGAAGATAATAATGATACATAAGTTTTATTTGAATGGTCTCTATATCGTTTTGGATGTCAACAGTGGTACAGTGCTGACAGTGGACGAGATGACCTATGATGTTCTGGACGATTATAAGGAAATGAGCCGGGACCAGATCGTAGAAAAGCTGAAGCATAAATATCCGGAGGAGGAACTTCTGGAGGTTATTCTGGAGCTTGAGATGCTTGAAGAACAGAAGATGATTTTTACTGAAAGCGACTATGACCCGAATGTCTACAAAAACCACGATCTGGTCAAAGCCCTCTGTCTTCATGTCGCCCATGACTGCAATCTGAAATGCAACTACTGTTTTGCTTCGCAGGGGGATTTTAACGGCGAAAAGCTGTTGATGCCCCTGGAAGTCGGAAAGAAAGCCATTGATTTTATTGTTGAACAGTCGAAGGACCGCCAGAATCTGGAAGTCGATTTTTTTGGCGGTGAGCCGCTTATGAATTTTGATGTGGTTAAAGAACTGGTGGACTATGCCAGAAGTAAGGAAAAAAGCCATCACAAGAAATTTAAATTTACAATCACAACCAACGGTGTGCTTTTAGACGACGAAAATATGGCTTATATCGACGAAAATATGGATAATGTAGTTCTGAGCCTTGATGGAAGAAAATGCGTGAATGACAATATGCGAAGGACAGTCAATGACAAGGGCTCCTTCGATATTATTATTAATAAGATTAAGAAAATGGCGGCTCTGCGCGAGGGTAAAAAGGACTACTATGTCCGCGGCACCTATACCAAGCATAATCTGGACTTCGGCGAGGATGTGAACTTCCTGGCGGAGGAAGGTTTTAAAAGTATTTCTGTAGAGCCTGTCGTTGCAGAAGAAGAGCACGATTATGCAATTTTGAGAGAAGACGTAGACCAAATTCTGGCAGAATACGATAAACTGGCCCTGGATTATCTCAACCGCCATGAAAAAGGCCTGGATTATAATTTTTTCCATTTTAATATTGATCTGAGCAATGGACCATGCGTCTATAAACGCCTGTCTGGCTGTGGAGCCGGCCGTGACTACGTCGCAGTGACACCTGAAGGGGATATCTACCCCTGCCATCAGTTTGTCGGCAACGAGGAATTTAAAATGGGAACGGTGGATGAAGGCATTCAGCGCCCTGAAATCAAAGATGAGTTCGGTAAGGCGAATCTACTGCAAAAAGAAAAATGCCAGAGCTGCTGGTGCAAATATTTCTGCGGCGGAGGCTGTCACGCAAATGCCTATAATTTTAACCATACAGTGATGGAACCCTATGATGTTGCCTGTGAGATTGAACGCCGCCGGGTAGAAAATGCCATTATGATCAACATTCTTGAAGGAAACGTCTGACAATAAAATAGTTGAGTGACAAAAAACCTCCATTCCATTTGATGGAGGTTTTTTTATGAAGCAAGATAATATTGGTGGAGAAAACTTAAGGATTCTATTTTTGAAAGCGTTAAACACTTGAAAAAAATTCGGGGATGGATATAATGTGTTTCGTAAATAGGAATTGCAAATCTAATCGCTGTGGAAAAGCAGACGAAATACGAGCGAAAGCTGAAAGGAGATAATCAGATGTTGTATCGAACTGTAGTTGACCACACCATGCCTGGTATGGGTAATGATAGCGAAGCGGATGTTCGCTTGAAAATTGCGAGCACCATGATTGATCGTGATTATCCGGTTGCAGAGATAGCGAAGATCACAGGTCTGTCCATCGATGACGTTGAAGAATTAAAGTGAAAATTTAAATAGGTTATTAAAACAGGTGCAGCTTAAACGTACCTGTTTCTTTATTTTTTGTACGCTTGACAGTCCTTAAAGGTTTCTTTATAATGAAGTGGTCCCGTGTTTGTGGTTGAAAGTCGATGCCAGTCGCAGGCGAAGCGATCCACGTAAGGCTTTCTAAAAGCGGAAAGCTGATCATAGTGCGGCCTAGATGTAAGACCAGCCGGTGCAAAACCGAGAGGAGGAGTTGTGATATAAACCTTGAGCTAAACTCCCAGCTGGCGAGTGTGGGGGAAAAAACCAGGTCAAGCGGGACATCAGGAGGCCTTTGGCCTCCTTGTTACATTATTGTAACAATTTGTATGTGCATTTTCGTGTGAGTTATGGTATAATATTGCCATCACCAGTGCGGGCTGACGATTTTTGTTAATCGTTTTAATGTACTGGTACAGTGACCTTTTGAAAGGAGTTATCATTATGAAATTCACAATTTACGGAAAAAACATGCATGTATCAGAAGGTTTAAAAGAAGCACTCAGGAAAAAGTTCGAAAAGTTTGACCGCTACTTTGGGCAGGAGACAGAAGTGTATGCGACATTCAGCAAGGAAAAAAACTTCCAGATGCTGGAAATAACCATACCGATGGGAAAAACGATTTTACGGGCTGAAGAAAAAAGTGAAGATATGGCCGGTTCCATTGAAGCTGTCGTTGACAAGCTGGAGGGCCAGTTAAGAAAACATAAAACAAAACTGCAGAAACGTTACGCTGAAGAAGCATTGAAATATAACCTGGACGGTCTTGAACCAATGGAAGATTATGAAGAGCATCCGCCAAAGGTTGTGCGCACAAAGAAATTTGCCGTCAAACCGATGTCAGTCGATGAAGCAACCATGCAGATGGAGCTTTTAGGACACGATTTCTTTGTATTTTTAAATGCGGAAACCGAGGATGTTAACGTTGTTTACATGAGAAAAGACGGAAACTATGGCCTGATCGAGCCGATTTTCTAGTAAAATAAACCCTAACACCCGTTAAGAAGTAGTATTTAACGGGTGTTTTTGTTTGACATAATAAATCTTTTGATTTAAAATAGATGTAATATAATGTCATTAGAATACGTGTTTACTTTTCAGAATAAATACAGAGGGTAGGGAAGTTATGTTTGTACTAATAGCAATTATACTAGGACTAATCATTGGCTTTATCAGAGGCGGGAGCTTTAAAGGCTTCAAAGCGAAGAAAATCTCCTTGCTGCCTTTGGGAATTATCGGAATTATTTTGCAGTTTGGACTCCATCTGTATTATTATACTGGCGGTATCGAAGCGGTTGATGCATTCTTACCAGTGGTCAATTTTATCAGCTACATTTTAATTTTGGTTATGCTGGTCTTTAATCTGGATGATTTCTGGACCATTATGATGGCGGTCGGCATCACAGCGAATTTTATTGTCACTTTTATCAATGGCGGCAAGATGCCTGTGGCGTCGAAAATTGTCGAATCGCTTCCGGCGACCTCAGCTTTTGCCACAAGTATTAACGAAGGAACAAATGCAGTATATGCGGTTATGCAGCAGAGCGGACTCTGGGTGCTGGGGGTTAATGTTCCCATCCCGTTTGTCGGCGGGTTTATGCAGTATATCGGCAGTATTGGCGGTTTCAGTATTGGCAGCGCCGTTGTTTTTATAGGCCTTATAGGATGGGTTCAGTACGCCATGAACCGTGTTCCTGCAGATTCTGTTTTTAACAAAGACGAACCGATTGGCGAGGAAGACTATATTCTGCCTCCAGATGAGGATGACGAGGACGACTTCTTTGATGATTACGATGATGAAAATGACGATTACTACCCAGAAGAAGATTTTGAGGAAGATCCCATTGAAAACCTCGAAGGCTCTTTTGAGAGTATGACTGATGTTATTCCGAAGCTGACACCGGAAGCTATTGCTGAAATTCAGAATAATGGCGGCGACAGCAGCATGGGTAAGTCAATCTTGGATGAGTATGATCCAAGTCAGGATACAAAGGTATTTACGGCGATCAAGGACATCGGAACCTATGAGCCTACAGAAGTAAAAGAAGATTTTTCAGATGAAGATACAGGACCGGTTTCCGGTTTCTTTACCCAATCATTTTATGCTGAAAAGGAAAAGGGCAAGTTAGCCTTTGAGAAGGAACAGGAAGAAATTAAAACTGAAGAAAAACCGGAGGAAAAAGTCCCGAAACAGCGTGTTGTCATTCAGGAGCCAGTGATTAATATCGATCCGGTTCCCCAGCCGCAGCCAGTGGTTGTTGAGGAAAAGACGCCGTTTGTTGTTGAGGACGATAAAATTGTCAGTAATCCGGAGTATGGAGCAACTATGATTAATACAGAAAAAGAAGAACGCACTGAAGACGATATGCTCAGTATCTGGCAGCAGGTTAATCAGGAACAGGAACGTATCCGTGCCCGCAAACGCCGCCGTACCAGATATGTCGATGTTAAGGAGCCCTTTAAGGCAGAACGTGAAAAGGTTGCGGCAGAAAAAGCTGTGGCCCGCGCTGCGGCTGTCGCTAAGGCTCAGGCAGTAACAGAAGCCCAGCCTGTCCACCGTCAGATTACACCGGAAGAGCTTCAGGCTCAGACCATTGCAGCCCAACAGGCAGCTGCAGCAGTTCAAAAGCCGGCTGAACCCGTCATTACACCGCCGATCGAAGAACCAGCAGCACCTGTTAACACGGCAGCCGCTCCGCAGCAGGCATCCGTTTATGACAGCAGTGCTGAAGTGAAGGCGAGTTCGGCAGATCCGGACGAAGAACGCGAAAGAGCTGGATATGAGCGCGTTAAGCTGAATGTTGACGGCAAAGATGTTGTGTTCTGGCGTAAGAAAAAAGATTGAAAATAATTAAGATGTGGGGATTGAAGCTAAAAAACTTCAATCCCTTTTAAGTTTTTTTGGTATAATGGATAAAATATGTTATACTGTTCTGTAAGTGTGCTTAATATCGAATTAAATAATTTTTATATAACTGTAAGGAGTGAATACTTTGGGGTTTTTAGATGGAATATTTGATGTCAATAAAAAAGAGATCAAAAGATTACAAAAAAAAGTAGATAAAATCCTGGCATTGGAAGATCAATACAGCGCCATGTCAGATGAAGAATTGAAAAATCAGACTGCTTTGTTAAAGGAGCGTCTGGCAAACGGAGAGACCTTAGATGACATTCTGGTCGATGCCTTTGCCACGGTTCGTGAAGCGGCTTACCGTTCAATTGGAATGAAGCATTTCCCAGTCCAGTTGCTTGGGGGCATGGTCCTTCATGAGGGGAATATCGCGGAAATGAAAACCGGCGAAGGGAAAACCCTTGTGTCCACCTTGCCGGCTTATTTGAACGCCCTTGAAGGAAAAGGCGTTTATATCGTAACCGTCAATGACTACCTGGCCAAACGTGACAGCGAGTGGATGGGTAAAGTGCATGAGTTTTTAGGTTTAAGAGTTGGTCTGGTTGTCCATGGCCTGAGTTTTGACGAAAAGATCGAAGCTTACAATGCGGACATCACCTATGGGACTAACAATGAATTTGGTTTTGACTACCTGCGTGACAATATGGCCTCCCAGAAAGCGCAGCAGGTACAACGTGTGCTCAATTACGCCATTATCGATGAAGTGGACTCCGTCCTCATCGATGAAGCCAGAACCCCATTGATTATTTCGGGCAGCGGTGACAAGAGCACCAAGCTGTATGAACAGGCGGATATGTTTGTCAAACGCCTCAAGGAAGACACTTGGGATGGGGACGAAAAGGATGATGACCGCCCCATTGAAGAAAAGGGCGATTATACCAAGGATGAAAAGGCAAAATCCGTTATGCTGACGGAAAAGGGTGTGGAAAAGGCTGAAAAATATTTTGGACTGGATAATCTGGCCGATGTGGATAATATGGAAATTTCCCATAATATCAATCAGGCTCTGCATGCCAACGCCCTGATGTTTAAGGATCGCGACTATGTAATCAAGGACGGCGAAATCATTATTGTCGATGAGTTTACAGGCCGTTTGATGCCGGGCCGCCGTTATTCCAACGGTCTGCACCAGGCCATTGAAGCCAAGGAACACGTAAAGGTCAATCGTGAGTCTAAAACACTGGCGACCATTACTTTCCAGAACTATTTCCGGATGTTTAGCAAGCTTTCCGGTATGACTGGTACAGCAAAGACTGAGGAAGAAGAATTCAATACCATTTATAATTTGAACGTTGTAACGATCCCGACCAATAAACCGATGGTTCGCAACGATATGAACGATCTTGTCTACAAAAGTGAAGAGGGGAAATTCAAGGCGGTAGCCGAAGAGGTCAAGCAGCGCCATGTCACAGGACAGCCGATTCTGATCGGGACGATTTCCATTGAAAAGTCAGAGCTTTTGAGTAAATATCTTAAAAGAGAAGGCATTAAGCATAATGTCCTGAACGCAAAATATCTGGAACGTGAAGCTGAGATTGTCTCAAATGCCGGTCAGATGGATGCCGTCACCATTTCCACCAATATGGCGGGCCGTGGTACGGATATCGTTCTTGGAGAAGGTGTTCAGGAGCTAGGCGGGCTTCATATTATCGGCACGGAGCGCCATGAGAGCCGTCGTATTGACAATCAGCTGCGAGGCCGTTCCGGACGTCAGGGTGACCCGGGCTCCTCACAGTTTTTTGTCTCGCTGGAAGATGACCTGATGCGTATTTTTGGTTCAGAAAAAATTCAGAGCATGGTTGAGAGCATTGGCCTCGATGAGGATACGCCCATCGAAAATAAAATGCTGACCAGAGGGATTGAAAGTGCGCAGAAGCGTGTTGAAGCCCGAAACTTTGATATCCGTAAAAATGTCCTCCAGTATGATAATGTTATGAACCGCCAGAGAGAAATTATTTATGATCAGCGCCAGCAGGTTATCGACGGACAGAACATGCACGAGCAGATCTGGAAAATGACCGAGGATATGGTTGACAGCTATGTGGAAATGTACACCAACGGCGGCGACTATTACGATGACTGGGATCTTGAAGGCCTGAACAACTACTTTGAAAAGACGCTGGTGGCTGAAGGGGCAACGCTGAACCTGCCCAAAGAGCCTGAAAGCCGCGATGCTCTCAAAGAAGCGATTCTTCAGTACTGCCGGAACAATTACGAAGAAAAGGAAAAAACACTGGGCGATGCCAATATGCAGGAGCTTGAGCGTGCGATTCTTTTGAGAAGCGTCGACGCTGCCTGGATGGAACATATTGACAATATGGAACAGCTGAAACAGGGGATTGGCCTGCGTGCTTACGGACAGAATGACCCGGTTAAGGAATACACCAAAGAAGGTTTTGCCATGTTCGAGGATATGATTTTAAGAATCCAGGAAGACACGGTCAAGTACCTTTATAATATTAAAATCCAGAAGGCGCCCCAGCAGCAGCGGAACGTCAATATGGAGGATGTTAAAACCAACGAAAGTGAAATTGAAGGCCGGCCCGCAGCAGCCAGAAATAAGAAGGTTGGCCGTAATGATCCCTGCCCCTGCGGCAGCGGTAAAAAGTATAAAAAGTGCTGCGGCGCAAATTTATAAAAGTAAGGATGTGATGTCGTGATTGATCTCTATGAATGCAGACAGAGTGTCAATGAAAAGGAAAAAGAACTGACGGATTTGAGGGATTCACTTTGACTTACCAGCCGTCAGTGAAAGAATAGAAGTACTGAACGCCCAGACCGAATCACCAGAGTTCTGGAGTGATCAGCAAAAAGCCCAAAAGGTTTTAAAGGAGCTGAAAATCCTCCGCCAGAAAAAAGGCGAGTACGATAAGCTCAAGGATAATCTTGACGATATCCTCGTCATGTTTGAACTGATCGATGAGGGAGAAGAAATGGACGAGCTCCCGGATACCATTGAGGCTTTTGGAAAAGAGCTTGAGAAATTCAAGCTGGAAACGCTCCTGTCCGGTGAGTATGACAGCAATAACGCCATTATCTCACTGCACCCGGGCGCCGGCGGTACCGAATCCCAGGATTGGGCGGAAATGCTGCTCAGAATGTATACCCGTTGGGCAGAGCGTAAAGGCTTTAAGGTTAAATCGCTTGATTTACAGCCCGGTGATGTTGCCGGTATCAAAAGTGCCACACTGCTTATCGAAGGCATTAACGCCTATGGCTATCTGAAAACAGAGAGAGGAGTCCACCGTCTGGTCCGTATCTCACCCTTTGACTCTTCAGGGCGCCGGCATACTTCCTTTGCGTCTCTGGATGTTACACCAGAGGTTGATGACAGTGTGGAAATTGAAATCAACCCGGATGATATCCGCGTGGATACCTACCGCGCAAGCGGTGCAGGCGGCCAGCATGTCAATAAAACCTCATCGGCTATCCGGATTACTCATATTCCGACTGGTGTTGTTGTGCAGTGCCAGAACGAGCGCTCCCAACATCAGAATAAAGAGGTAGCGATGAACATGCTCAAGGGTAAGCTGGTTGAGATCATGGAGCAGGAACAGAAAGAAAAGCTGGATGACGTCGTAGGCGATTATAGCCAGATTGCCTGGGGATCGCAGATTCGTTCTTATGTGTTTCACCCATATAATATGGTTAAGGATCACCGTACCAATGTGGAAGTCGGCAATATCCAGTCGGTTATGGATGGCGACTTAGACCAGTTTATGAACGCCTATCTTCAGCAGACAGCTGCACAGCAGTAAAACGAGATATGGACAAAATGGAATTAAAAAAGAAATAGAACACTATATATTGCGGTATACGTCGTTTTGGCGTATACCTGCATTTATTTAAGTAGCTGCTTATTGGAACACAGATACCAGAAAATGAATTATAAATCGAGATTGCATTTAAATTTGTTTTTTGCTATACTAATAATATATAGTGTACAATTGAATAATCGAATTATCAAGAGTGGTAGAGGGAACTGGCCCAATGAAGCCCGGCAACCTGCGTAAGTGTGGTGCCAAATCCAGCATTTCTTTTCATGAAATGAAAGATAATCTAAAGCAGACTCATTTTCATTTGGTGAAAATGAGTTTTTTTATAGAAAGAGAAGGAGTAAATATGCCAAAGACCTATCAGGAAATTAATGAGAAAATCGCCAGAGGCGAGGCCGTCATTGTCACAGCCGAAGAAGTTATTGATATCGTTAAAGAACGGGGAACAAAAGAAGCGGCAGAGTATGTGGATGTCGTCACAACAGCTACCTTTGGGCCAATGTGCTCATCCGGCGCCTTTTTGAATTTTGGACATGCCGATCCGCCGATCCGCATGGCAGAAATTGAACTGAACAACGTTGAGGCTTACGGCGGACTGGCGGCTGTCGATACCTACATTGGAGCGACACAGCCATCCTCAGATAAAGGTGCAGAGTATGGCGGCGCACACGTTATCTGTGATTTGATTGACGGTAAGGAAGTACATCTCCACGCCACCTCGCCAGGGACAGACTGCTATCCGAGAAAGGAAATCGATACCTGGGTAGGGCTGAAGGACATGAACGAAGCCTACCTTTACAATCCGAGAAACTGCTATCAGAACTATAATGCGGCCATCAATGCATCAAAAAAACGTATCTACACTTATATGGGAATTTTACACCCCAATATGGGAAACATCACCTATAGTACTGCCGGGGCCCTCAGTCCATTACTGAATGATCCTCTGTATAAAACCATCGGTATGGGTACGCGCATTTTCTTAGCCGGCGCTCAGGGCTATGTCTCATGGATGGGGACTCAGTTTAATTCAGACTGCGCCCGGGATGAAAAGGGCTATCCGCTGGGCGGAGCAGGGACATTGGCTGTGATGGGAGAAATGCGTGAGATGAGCACAAAGTATATTCAGCCAGCTGTCTTTGAACGCTATGGGGTATCCATGTTTGTGGGGATTGGGATACCAATTCCTATTTTAGATGAAGAAATGATGCAGTTTGTCTCAGTAACCGACGCAGAGCTCCATACAAATATCATAGACTACAGCGATAAAGACCGGCCAGTCATTAAAAAGGTCAGCTATGCAGAGCTGCGCAGCGGGTCTGTCGAAATCGACGGGAAAAAGATCCGGACCTCGCCGCTCTCCAGCCTTACAAAAGCAAGGACCATTGCAGATGAACTGACTGGTTGGATCAAAAAAGGTGAGTTCTTCCTCCAGGAACCTGTAATGAAATTTCCGGTCAACAACACGCTTAACAGCCTGAAAATAAAAGAAGGGGGTAACAAATAATGGTAAAGAAAATTGTTTTGAACTTCCCAAAAGAAGCAACCGGCAAACCCATTGCAAGCCAGCTGATCCGTGATTATGAGTTACAGCTGAACATTTTAAAGGCTTTTGTCGATGATGACGTGAACGGCACCTTGCTTTTTGAAGTTTCCGGCTCAGAGGATAACATCGAGAAAGGGATCACCTTTATTAAAAAGAGCGGCGTTGACGTTAAAGATGTCGTCTCTGTCATTGAGGTGGATAAGGACCGCTGTGTAGACTGCGGCGCTTGCACTGCGGCCTGTGTTGTGGGAGCTTTGGAAATGGATGAGAACTGGGTTCTGACCTATCATCCGGAAAAATGTCTGGAATGCGCACTTTGTATTAAAGCCTGCCCGGTCCGCGCAATCCATACCCTTATTTAGGACAATGTACGAAAAACGTGTTTATCGGGATAAAATGCAGGCTGATGGCCTGGTTTATTACCGCGTTGTGGAATATGAAACAGATCTTCTGATCGCGTCTGAGACAGACCAGACTGATTTGATGCGGCGTCAGGTTCACGAAACCCGAAAAATACTGGAAAATTATGGAAGGGCAGTGCCTGAGTTCTTTACAGCGCTTGAGCCGATACCGGTTTTGCAGCGTGATCCGACAATGATCAAACGTATGAAAAAAGCATCGGAAGTCGTAGGTGTCGGCCCGATGGCAGCTGTGGCGGGAGCTGTCTCAGCCAGTGTTGGAGAGGTGCTTTTAAAACAGAGTAAAGAAGTCATCGTCGAAAACGGCGGTGACTTGTTTATAAAGACGGATAAGCTTCGGCGGGTCGCCATCGATGCGGGCCGCTCTGCTTTTAAAGATCTGGCATTAAAAATAAAGCCGGCCTCCCATCCTCTGGGAATCTGTACATCCTCAGGCACTGTTGGGCATTCGCTCAGCTTTGGAAAGGCAGATGCCGCCACTGTCATCAGCGAGGACGTCTATCTCTCTGACGCTGCGGCCACAGCTCTGGGAAACCGGGTCAGGACCCACGAAGATATCCGCAGTGCCATCGAGTGGATTAAAGGTATCGCTGGCATCAAAGGCGCTCTGATCATTGTTGACAATCGGATGGGCGCATGGGGAGAAATTGAATTGGACTAAAGTGAGGACTATGAAATTTACAGAAGCATTAAAAACAAAACGACTTTATCTTGACGGCGCAATGGGCAGCCTGCTTCAGGCAAAGCTTGAAAATATTGGTTCTGTGCCAGAGGCACTGACGTTAACACACCCAGAGATTATTCAGGATATTTACAGAGCCTATGTTAAAGCCGGATCAGATATTATCACGACCTGTACCTTTGGAGCAAACGGCTATAAACTAAACAATACGGAATATGATCAGAAAGCGATTATCACAGCGGCCGTGAAGCTGGCAAAAGAGCTGGAGCCTGAATATGTCGCCCTGGATATTGGTCCTCTGGGCGCTTTGATCGGTGCCCTTGGGGACATCAGCTTTGACGAAGCTTACCAGTATTTTGCGCAGATGGTCGAAATCGGGGCTGCAGCAGGGGCGGATGTGCTGCTGATTGAAACCGTGACCGATATCTATGAAATGAAAGCAGCTGTTCTGGCGGCAAAAGAGCACAGCGATTTGCCGGTAATCGCCTCAATGACCTTTGAGGAAAATGGACGCACGCTCACAGGCTCCGATCCTCAGACCGTTGTAACCATACTTGAAGCCTTGGGAGTAGACGCTATCGGGATCAACTGCTCTACCGGTCCGGATAAAATGATGCCGGTCATTGAAACGCTGCTTAAGTATGCGTCAGTTCCCGTGGTAGTTCAGCCAAATGCGGGCCTTCCGCGGGTGGCAGATGGAAAAACCTTCTATGATATAACGTCGGACGAATTTGCCGCTTATATGGCCGAAATCGCGCAAAAAGGAGCATCTGTGCTGGGCGGATGCTGTGGGACAACCCCGGAATATATCCAAAAGACCATTGACGCCACAAAAACTTCTCCGCTTCCGAATCTTGGGAATTTATCGCCTGAGAAACAGCAGACACTTGTGGCAACAGGGACCAGAACTGTTGCGCTGGGGCAGGATATCCGCATCATTGGAGAGTGCATTAATCCAACGACAAACGCGGCGTTAAAAGAAGAGCTGCGCCGCGGAGAGCTTTCCCTTGTTAAAAAGCTGGCTGTCGAACAGAAAAAAGAAGGGGCTCACGTTCTTGACATCAATCTTGGTCTGCCGGATATTGATGAAAAGGAAATGATGCTGAGGGCTGTCGAGGCTGTCAGCAATCTGGTCGATCTGCCGATACAGATTGACTCCTCTGACCCTGAAGTTATCGAGGCGGTGCTGCGGCAGTATAATGGAAAGCCAATTATTAACTCTGTCAATGGGGAACAGGGCTCTATGGAGCGGATATTGCCCATTGCCAGAAAATATGGTGCCTGCGTTCTCGGACTGACCATGGATGAGAGGGGCATTCCTGAAAAAGCTGAGGATCGTCTTGCCATTGGGAAGAGAATCATTCATAGAGCAGAGTCTATAGGGATTCCCAAAAAGAATGTGCTGCTTGACTGTCTGGTACTGACCGCATCGGCCCAGCAGGAAATGGTGAAGGAAACCATCAAGGCACTTGAACTGATTCATTCAGAATTGAAGGTTCCAACTGTGCTCGGTGTCAGCAATATTTCCTTTGGACTGCCAAACCGAGAGCTGATGAACCGCACCTTCCTTACCATGGCTTTTACATCGGGCTTAAATACCCCGATTATGAATCCTTCCGACCAGGGAATGATGGAGGCTGTCACCGCGTTCAGAGGACTTTGGGGTTATGATGAAAGCTGTATCCAATATGTCACAAAATATAACAGTAAATCGGCAACCCCGATAGCCAAGGATAAAGGCGAAGCACTGCCCAATCTTAAAGCAATGGTCGTTGATGGAATGAAGGAGGAGGCCGCCGCTGCAACGGAAGAACTCCTGAAGATACTGGACCCGATGGCAATTGTCAATGACTATCTGATCCCTGGGCTTGATATGGTGGGCGAGGAATTTGAGACAGGGGAAGCATTTTTACCAAACCTTATTTTTGCCGCCGAAGCTGTTCAGAAATCCTTTGAGATCATCAAAAATCACCTTAGCATTGAGGAACAGATTACAAAAGGGCGGATTGTATTGGCAACTGTCTCGGGAGACGTCCATGATATTGGGAAAAACATCCTGAAGGTTATCCTGGAAAATTACGGCTATGAAATATTGGATCTTGGCAAGGACGTTGAGACAGAAAAAATTGTTTCGACTGTCAAAAAGGAGAATATCCAGCTGGTCGGCCTGAGCGCTCTGATGACAACAACTGTCAAAAATATGGCGGAGACTGTGAGCCAGATTCATGAACATTGTCCGGAAACGGCTGTAATGGTTGGCGGTGCAGTGCTCAACGCTGAGTATGCGGCCGATATCGGAGCAGATTATTACGGCAAAGATGCAAAAGCCGGTGTTAACATTGCTCAGAGTATTTTTGAAAAATAGATTTGTAAAGATTGTAACAATTCGGGATTAAAATGATACAAGCGATTTCATTATGTTTACTTAATTCATAAAATTTTTAGCTTCATGGTTGTAGGCTTGATACATGTATCGGGTATAATGTCAGTAAGTTAAAAATCAGAGAAAGACAGGTGACCGTAATGAAATATGACAAATTATTAGGTATCGGAATGATTAGCTTCTTAGGCATATTTATTTCGTTACTGGTGTAAAGGAATAATAATACAAATAAAACCCGCTGCGCAGACAGCGGGTTTTTTAATTAACCTTTTACTGATGACCTGGAAAGTGAGAGGTTCCCAAGCTTTGAATTATTGTTGTTTAAAACGAATATAGTCTAAAACTTCTTTTTTTAAGTCGTCTGGGAAAGAAAAATAAGCTGCAAAAGCTTCTGTTTCTTCTTCAGAGAAAACATAAGAGCTTAAAAATTCTTCACCGCTCATTGGTTTTGGATTGCTTGGCAATAATTTTTGCTGGGATGTTCTACATAACAAATAATCAACAGATACATCAAAAAAGTCAGCGATTTTAATTAATAATTGATTTTCGGGCAAGTTTTTATCTTTTTCATATTTAGAAATTGAACTTTTATTAAGATAAAAAATATTTGCGAATTTCTCCTGAGTTAGATTTTTAGACAGTCTTAAAGCTTTAAGACGTGAACCAAATGTATTATTCTCCATTTTTCCACCTTCTCTAATAAATATGTTAGTTTTTGACGCAGCGATCATAACCAGTTTATTCAAGTATATATGTTTGTTGCATTTTTGTCAAGTCAAAAAGGAATAACGCCAAACCATTGGGATTTTCCATTTATTCTTTTTTATATTGAACCAAAGGGTGTCCTCTGATTGGCGATAACCTGAAGCAATTCATTGTATTTAGTGGCTTCCAGCGGGTTGTTGACTGGGTCGACAGTTACTGGAGCCAGGGTCTGCTTTTGCAAGGTTTCCTTTGTCAGCGATGCAAAATACTGTTTCATCAGCACATTCGAGGATTTAAGATTATTGTCTTTGTATTCATCATAAACTACCTGGGTGATGGTGTCATTATCAAAGGTTATCGAAAGCTTGCCTTTATATCCCAAGGCATCCTCAGCAGGACTTTCGGCCGTGTAGGTCCAGATAAAATTATTGACAACCTTGGGTGTGGTGTCGCCGGTTTTACAGTCATCAAAAACAGAAGCAGCCAGGCTTTTAAAATTTTCAGTGGTTTGAGTAGCGCCGGTAACCGTATCGACCGAAGGATTCTGTTTTTCAATAAAACTTGTATAAAGCTTTGAATAAATGGTGCCCAGGCTCAGATCTGATTCAGTCCAGCCTTCTTTGGGAGAGGGAACAGACAATCGGTTAGTCTCCTGGACATTGGTTTCCTCATAGGTGACCTTTGTGATAATGCCTTTGTGCACGGAGGCAGTTATTTTCTGGCCGTAGCCTCTGGGGTCATAATACTTGGACATGGCGGTGTAGGTACCGTCAACTAGTGCTTCGGATCTTTCCGAATCCAGGATCTCTCCGGTAATACTGTTATTGACAAGTTCCTTTTTACTGCATCCTGAAAGCAGAAGCAGACATGCAAAAATGAGAATCAAGATACAAACCATATTTTGTTTAATTCGTTGCATGCAGGTCTCCTTTCATATTAATTCTTTATACCATTATAGAGTAAATATAAACAAAAGAAAAGAGAAAGAATGAAACTCCTTCTCTTTTGTTAAGATTTATTAAATTATAACGCCGAAGCATTCATGAGAGGCGGCACAACCTGTTTTTTTCTGGAGTAAACACCAGGGAAGAATTTACTGATGTCATTCTCTCCGATACCAAAAGCAGCTTCGGCAAGTTTTCTGGATTTGCCGGCCACCAGTATCTCGCTGCCGCCCATAATAATATCAGTTACCATCAGGACAGCAAGGTCAAAACCTTCCTCAGCGCATGCTTTTTCCATTTCGGATAATACTGGTCTGAGCTGTTTAAACATGCCTTTAAAGTCGCCAGTATTGATTTGAGAAACCATAACTTTATAATTACCCATGGTAAAGCGCTTGCGGTCCGCGGATAAGATTTCTTTCGGAGACATATCTGCCAGATTACTGCCGGCTACCAGCATGTTTTCGCCATAGGCTTTCAGATCAACCCCAGCAATATCGGCCAGTTCTTCTGCGATTTTCCGGTCAGTTTCAGTACAGGTAGGAGAGTGGAAAAGCAGTGTATCTGAAATAATAGCCGAGAGCATTAAACCAGCGATGGGGCGCGGTATTGGGATATTCCGCTCATGGTACATCTTGGCTACGATGGTGCAAGTGCAGCCTACAGGCTCAATCCGCAGATAAAGCGGTGTGGCCGTCTGGATTTCAGCGACGCGGTGGTGGTCGATAACCTCGATAATTTCAGCTTCCTCCACACCGCGGATAGACTGCCCGCGTTCGTTGTGGTCAACGAGGATAACCTGTTTGCGGTTATAGTCCAGCAAATTACTTTTGGTAATGGAGGCGAGAACCATACCGTCTTCAGAGACAACTGGAAACCTTGTATGATTAGAGGTCAGCATATTTTCTTTGACATCATCGATTGTTTCGTAGGTGACAAAGTACTCCAGATTTTCGCGCTTTACAAAGTTGGTAATGGGGATTACCTGGGTTAAAAGTCGGATAACCTCAAAGGGAGAATGGTTAGAAAGGAATACGAGTCCCTTATAATTTTCGGGAATTGGCGGTATTGTGCCAATCGGTGTATTGGAGATAATAATGTTTTCTGCACCGACGTTAAAAGCCTTTTCAAGTGAGCCGTCATTAAGGGCTGTGACGACAAAATCTTCAGCGTTAAGCCTTTGACCGGCAACCAGCTCGGTATTGGTATAGACATTTCCAGTGACGTAGTCATATGGAATCTCCCCAATAATACGGGCATCCAGAATCTCAATGATATTTTTATAGGGCGTTTCGGTGTCTTTAAGAATAGACTCAACATAGGGGTCTGTGTAGGCCTGTATGATATCCGGAAGTGAGATAATACCGAGAAGCTTTTTATCGGCATCGACAACGGGCAGAGAACGACCGGGATTTGAAATAATCTGATTCATGGTCTTTAATACCGAATCCTGTTCTGTCGCCATTGAAAAATTATTGAAATGAAGGTCGGAAACCTGAGGCTTAACACTTTTGATCAGCTTAGGCGGCTCCACGTTAAAATAATCCAGTACATATTTTGTTTCTTTATTGATAGTACCGAGACGGCATGCCACGACGTTTTCGTTTCCGAGAGCCTGTTTCAGGTAGGCATAGGAAAGGGAGGCGCAAATGGAATCCGTATCGGGATTTTGATGTCCAAAAACATAAATAGCTTGAGCCATGTTTCGAATTCTCTCCTTTTTTTGTAATACTATCATAATAATAAGAAAAAATCCATCAATAATCACTGTAAAGGGTATCAGGTTATAAGACGCAGGAAATTAAGCTTATGCTACAGTGGTTGGAATAAAAGGAATATTTAAGCACAACAAAAAACGGCAGAGGCTTCTGCTTCTGCCGTCAGGATTAAAGGGCGTCAATTGCCGCCTTAAGCTGAGAAAAGGCTTTTTCCAGCGTCACTTTTGGGCAGGCGATGTTAAAACGTTCAAAGCCCTCGCCCTCAGGACCAAACATGGCGCCGCGGTCCAGCCACAGTTTGGCATTATTGATGATCAGGTTTTCCAGAGCATCTTCCGACAAGCCCAATTCCCTGAAATCCAGCCATACAAGATAGGTTCCCTCTGGCTCAATAAGTTTTACTTCTGGTAAGTTTTCTTTCAGAAAAACACGGATAAAGGATAAATTGGAGGCAAGATATTGCTTTAGCGCGTCCAGCCACTCTGCGCCGTGTGCGTAGGCAGCCTGACAGGCAACGAGCCCCATGAGGCCTACCTGGCTGAAGCCGGAACGCTCCATTTCCGCCTTAAATGCGTGGCGGAGTGACCGGTTGGGGATAAAAATATTGGAGACCTGAAGTCCGGCGAGATTAAAGGTTTTGCTGGGGGCTGTGCAGGTGAGACTGATGTCGGCAAAAGCTGGTTTTATGCTGGCAAAAATGGTGTGCGTCTGCCCTTCATATACAAAATCTGCATGGATTTCATCTGAGACAACTGTGACATTGTGAGCGAGGCAGATATCGCCCATCCGTGTCAGTTCCTCCCTTGTCCAGACGCGGCCGACAGGGTTATGTGGACTGCAGAGAATAAACAGTTTGACGTTATGATCAATAATCTTCTGCTCAAAATCCTCAAAATCAATAGTATACCGACCGCTTTGACAGATCAATGGGTTGTTTACCAGCTGGCGGTCGTTAACCTCAATGCAGCGCGTAAAAGGGTAATAAACCGGTCGCTGGATCAGTACAGCGTCACCCTTCTCTGTCAGACCGCGCACGGCTGTGGCGATGGCGTAGACAACACCAGGTGTCTTGACGAGCCAGGAGGCCTCGGTTTCCCAGTTAAAACGCCTGCTGTACCAGGTGCGCAGCGTGTCAAAATAATCATATTTCACATCAGAGTAACCATAAATACCATGTTCGCTGGTTTTTACAAGCGCGTCGATAACGGCTTGCGGTGTCTTGAAGTCCATATCAGCTACCCAGAGAGGCAGGATATCTTCGGGCATCCCCCGCTCTGCGGCAAAATCATACTTAATGGAGCCGGTATTTTTCCGGTTTACTACTTCATCAAAATTGTAAGACATAAATTCCTCCTATTTCAGTGCCTGATCAAGATCGGCAATGAGATCATTAATATCTTCCAGTCCTACAGACAAACGCAGCAAACAGTCGTCAATTCCGAGGGATTCCCTTATACTCTCGGGCACATCGGCGTGGGTCTGGAGCATTGGATAGGTGATGAGAGACTCAACACCTCCAAGGCTTTCGGCATACAGAATGAGGGAAACGCGTTCCAGTACCTTTGCGGCTGTTTGAGGGCAATCGACCTTAAACGAAATCATTGCGCCAAAGCCTCGGGCCTGTTTTTTTGAAAGTGCGTAGTCAGGATGATCTGGAAGACCAACATAAAAAACCTTTTTAATTCGGGTGTGGTGTGATAGCCACTTAGATAATTCTAACGCATTTTGCTGCTGTCTGTCCATACGCACAGCTAAAGTTTTTATGCCACGAAGGACCAGCCAGCTGTCAAAAGGAGAGAGACAGGCGCCGGTGGTTCCATAAATAAACCGGAGACGTTCGGATAAAGCTTCGTTTTTGGTAACAAGAAAACCAGCAAGCGTGTCGTTATGCCCGGACAAATATTTTGTACCGCTGTGGATAACCACATCTGCCCCAAGCTCCAGCGGGTTTAAATAGTAAGGGGTTAAAAAAGTATTGTCTACCAGCAGCAAAAGATTATGTGCCCTTGCGATTTTGGATATTGCTTTTATATCTGTCACCTTCATCATTGGGTTGGTCGGCGTTTCGATAAAAATAGCTTTGCTGTGAGGTGTGACAGCATCCTTGACCGCTGCGGTATCTGAGGTGTTGACTGCTGTAAATTGCAGTCCATGATGGGAGGAGATGCTGTTAAACAGCCGGTGTGAGCCACCGTAAAGATCGTCGGAGGTAATAATGTGGTCACCGCTTTTAAACAGCTCAAAAAGAGCGGTAACAGCCGCCATGCCAGAGGAGAATGCCAGCGCCTCATTCCCGTGTTCCAGACTGGCAATGGTTTCTTCAAGATGCTCCCGTGTCGGGTTTTGAATGCGCGAATAATCATATCCTGTGCTCTGTCCAACCCCAGGGTGGGCAAAGGTGGCATTTTGAAAAATAGGAACAGAAATGGCTCCGGTATCATTGTGATAAACGTTAGAACCGTGAATGCAGAGGGTATTAATGTTCATAGGGAAGTCTCCTTTATAAATGATATAAAACATAGTTAATAAATATGTTTTTATAATCATAGTACGAAAAATCTGAAAAGTCAATGGATTTTTAAAACATATATGAAAAATATGATTTATTTCTCAAAAGTGCTTGACAGAATTGGTTTAACGTCATATAATAAAATCATATTAATCATATATGAAAACATAAGATTGAATATGTTTTAAACGGAGGAAAACAAAATGGCAAAAATTTATAAGAGTTTAACTGAATTAATTGGAAAGACACCGCTTTTGGAACTCAGCAATTATGAAAAGAAAAATGCATTGAATGCTGCGGTGCTGGCAAAGCTTGAATACTTTAATCCAGCGGGAAGTGTGAAAGATCGTATTGCGAAGGCCATGATTGATGATGCGGAAGAAAAGGGGCTGCTGAAGAAAGGCTCAGTTATTATTGAACCGACGAGCGGTAATACCGGTATCGGTCTGGCAAGCGTCGCTGCCGCCAGAGGCTACCGTGTGATCCTTACAATGCCTGAAACCATGAGTGTGGAACGCAGAAAGCTTTTAAAGGCCTATGGGGCTGAGCTGGTTCTGACTGATGGCGCAGCAGGTATGAAGGGTGCTATCGCAAAGGCAGAGGAGCTGGCAAAGGAAACGCCTGACTCATTCATTCCAGGACAGTTTGTTAATCCTGCGAATCCCGCTGTGCACAGAGCGACGACAGGCCCGGAAATCTGGGAAGACACAGATGGAAAGGTGGATTATTTTGTTGCAGGTATCGGTACAGGCGGCACTATTACCGGTGTAGGCGAGTATTTGAAATCTAAAAATCCAGAATTAAAAGTGATTGCCGTTGAACCGACGGGTTCTCCAGTACTGTCAGAGGGAAAGGCTGGTCCGCATAAGATTCAGGGAATCGGCGCTGGCTTTGTACCGGATACACTGAACACGGGGGTCTATGATGAAATCATTAAGGTCGATAATGAAGACGCTTTTGCGACCGGCCGTGAGGTCGCAAAAGAGGAGGGCCTGCTGGTCGGCATTTCATCCGGCGCGGCTCTTTGGGCGGCAACACAGCTTGCAAAGCGTCCTGATAATAAAGGGAAAAATATTGTGGTTCTGTTACCCGACACCGGAGAACGCTACTTGTCAACCGCCTTATTTGAGGAATAAATAAAAATAAAAAGCGGGTGTGTACTGTATTTCGTACGCACCCGTTTTTTTAATGGCGTAATTCTATAATACGCTGATTACTGCTTCCGCGAAAGGGGAGGGTCAGATCGCGATTTTCAGATTGAAATGGCCCATCGATGAGCAGATCGGTTTCCCGAAGCAGGGCATTGATGCTTTCATCCTTCATGGTTTTCAGCCTTTCCAGTGTGTATCCGGTGTAAGTGACTACATCTAGACTGTTTGCGTGAAGCTTCTGGGCTAAGTCGGCCAGGGCGGCGGACTGCAGAAAAGGTTCGCCGCCGCTGAATGTAACCCCCTGAAGTAGAGGGTTTTTCACTATTCTGGCGAGAAGCATTTCTGTCTCCACAAAAGTGCCTCCAGTCATCTGGTGTGTCTGAGGATTGTGGCAGCCAGGACAGTGGTGTGGGCAGCCCTGTGTAAAAATGACAAAGCGGAGCCCAGGTCCGTCGACAATGGATTCTTCAATACAATTATTGATTTGCAGAAACGCCATGTTTCACCCTCGCTTTCTCCTCCGCGCGCTTTGCGTTATTCCAGCGGTCAATGGTACCTACCAGATAGCCGGTGATACGGCGGATGCGCTCAAAATCAGGGTTTCCATCCCCTTCGTGTCTGTGGCAGTTTGGACATTCTTCGCCAATAATACCATTGTAGCCGCAGACTGGATCTCGGTCGACAGGATGGTTGATAGAACCATAGCCAATGCCGGCTTCCTTCATGCAGCGGACAATTTTTTCAAAGGCCGCGAGGTTGGCGCTGGCATTTCCATCCAATTCGACGTAGCTGATGTGTCCTGCGTTGGTATACTCATGGTATGGCGCCTCAAGCTGAATTTTTTTATGGGCCTGTATAGGGTAGTAGACCGGAACATGAAAGGAATTCGTGTAAAATTCACGGTCGGTAACGCCGGGGACAGTCCCGAATTTTTTACGGTCTATGGCGACAAAGCGCCCGCTGAGTCCTTCTGCCGGTGTGGCGAGCAGGGTAAAGTTCAAACCTGTTCTATCAGATTCAGCGTCCATCAGACGCCGCATATGCGAGATGATCTGAAGCCCCAGAGCCTGGCTTTCTGCACTTTCACCATGATGCATGCCGGTAAGCGCCTTGAGCGTTTCGGCAAGTCCGATGAAGCCGACGCTCAGGGTTCCGTGTTTTAAAACGTCCTCGACCCGGTCATCGCGTCCGAGACTTTCTGAATCAATCCAGACACCCTGTCCCATCAGGAAAGGATAATTTCTGCCTCGTTTGGCGGCCTGGATTTTGAAACGGTGAAGCAGCTGATTTACAACCAGAGAAACGCGCTCATCCAGAATCTTATAGAAGGTATCAAGATTTCTATAAGATTCAAGGGCAATCCTTGGTAAATTGATGGAGGTAAAACTTAAATTGCCGCGCCCGCAGGTCGTTTCGTTCTGAGGGTCATAATGGTTCCCCATTACCCGGGTTCGGCAGCCCATGTAGGCGACCTCAGTGTTATAATCACCCTCTGTATAATACTGCAGATTAAAGGGTGCATCCAGGAAGCTGAAGTTCGGGAAAAGGCGCATGGAGGACGTTTTGATGGCCAGTTTAAAAAGATCGTAGTTGGGGTCGGCTTCGTTATAGTTAACGCCTTCCTTTACCTTGAAAATCTGAACCGGAAAAATAGGTGTCTCACCATTACCGAGTCCAGCCATTGTGGCTTTTAGCAGATTTTTGATGACCATGCGCCCTTCGGCTGATGTATCCGTGCCATAGTTTACAGAGGAAAAAGGAACCTGTGCGCCGGCCCGCGAGTTCATGGTATTCAGGTTGTGGATAAAAGCCTCCATCGCCTGATAGGCAGCTTCCTCTGATTCACGCAGAGCGGTTTGGCAGGCGTGCTCATGCGTTTTATTAATCATCCGGGCATCAAAAGAAGACCCCTTAAAAAATGCGGCCAGCTCCCGGCCAAAGGCTTCCTGCGTATCCATAGTGATCGGAGCCTCAATTTTTTCACAGGCAGAGGCAACCATTTCTGTGACTGCTTCACGGTCCTGACCAGAACAGACACTGAGATCATTGATCAACGCTTTGCGGTACAGCTTGCTGAAGGTTTTGACAATACCAGGCGCCATAGCATAGTCAAAGTTTGGAATGCTCTGGCCTCCGTGCATTTCATTTTGATTTGCCTGAATGGCAATACAGGCAAGGGCAGAGTAGCTTCGGATGTCATTCGGCTCGCGCAGGTAGCCGTGCCCTGTTGAGAAGCCGCCTTTAAAAAGCTTGAGTAAATCAATCTGACAGCAGGTTTCAGTCAGCATATAGAAATCTTTATCATGAATATGTATATCACCGGAGATATGTGCATCAGCAATTTCACGCGGAAGAATGTAATTATCAATAAAATATTTTGACCCTTCAGAACCGTATTTCAGCATGGTTCCCATGGCTGTATCTGAGTCAATATTGGCATTTTCGCGTTTAAGGTCTGCATCTTCAGCGTAACGGAAGGTGAGATCCTTATATATTTCCATTAAGTCACTTTCAGTCTGACGTGTTTTGGCGTGCTCGGCGCGGTACAGGATATAGGCCTTGGCCGTTTTTGCGTAATCAGCTTTGATCAGCGTTTCCTCCACAATATCCTGTATCTGCTCTACCGTTGGGCGGCCCAAAGCCTCAGCCGCTGAGGTAACCACATTCGTCAGAAACTCAATGTGCTTTTCTGTCATAGATTCGCCGCTCACAGAGATATTCGCTTTGTAGATGGCGCTGCTGATTTTACGGGTATCAAAAGGTGCTACAGTCCCGTTTCGTTTTATAATACTGTCGATCATTACATCATTCCTCCGGATGCTTAGTTATTGTTGTTTATATCGAAAATCATACTATATATTGTGCTGACTGTCAATTTGTGGACAACATTTTGTGAAAATGATTAAAATGAGAGAATGAGAGGGCTGAGGCCTGTGGATAAAAAATGTGCACAAAAATTTTTAATAAATAAGCGCGAAAGAGAGCAAATTTTTACAGTTAAAAATGGCTGCGCATATGAAAAAAACGGTACACGCTGTTTTAATGTGTACCGCAATATTTAGATAGAAAATGGTTTTTTAAGAGCAAAGTATACAATATATAGATTTGATGTACTTGCCTTTACTCATCTTTTACATCCGTTGTTTCCTTACGCACAAGCAGCATGGTAACGGCACAGAGGAGTGTCAGACTGAGTGCTGCCACCGCAGGTAATCCGCCTTTTATATTATTCTTTATGGCGCCGGTAATTCCAGTATGTACATTCTCGGAGACGGGGGTAGTACCGTTCAGGTAGCTGGATACGGTTTTTAAGGCATTACCCATTTCCTGGAGATAAAGGGTCGATTCGGATTTAAGGCTTTCTCTGGTACCCGTTCTGACATTCTCACCGGGGTTTGAGACAGTTGAAGCAGTGGATTCTTTTTCGACAGAAACTTTGGGGGCTGTCGTCGGCACTGCTTTTGTTTCACTGCTGCCGTGGTCCATATCACTCTGAGTAACAGTAGGATTTCCCTCCTGATCAAGTGTAATGCGGATAGCGTTGGAATCGCCGTTAATACTGCCGTTTTTGGCTTCAAGCTGGAAAACATAGCTGTGGCCGGCTTCCAGACCGGTCAGATTATATTGGTTTGAGGCTGCCGCAGTAATTTTTTCAGACGGCCAGGTCTGCCATGAACCACTGTTGTCTTTTTCCACCCAAAGTGTTGGAGTGCCAAAGCTTTGGATTGGCTGGTGGAATCGGAGAAGCAGGCTGTAGCTGCCAGTGTTTTCAGTCACAGGCGCATCGTAATAAATAAACGGCTTTTTAGGATCAATGACGACAAGCCTCTGCGTTTGATTTTCCAGTAAAGCGGCGGCACCGGCAGGAGTAAAGGTATCGGGACAGAGCTTATAGCTGAGCGGATAAATCCCGGCTTTTGTAATATCTGCTGTGTCAGTATCCCAACAGACCGGTAATGACGAGGTGTAGCGGATATCGCCGGTATCCTTGTCGGTGATTTTAAACACCATACTATCAGGCAAACCGCCCAGAGTGTCCAGTTCTGTATAGTGGTAGCCTGTGTTTTTGGGGGCTGCGATGGTATCTGCAATAACAGCATTTTCTGCTTCAGGGGAGACAGCGCTTGTATTCAGAAGCACTTCGCCTGCGTCAACAGCCGTGGCTCCGGCTCCTTCAGCAGTAATTTCACTGAAATAGGCATCAACGGAGCCCTTTGTCTGAATAGCAGTGCTGCTGCCGCCAATGGTACTGACAAGGGTAGAATTAAAGGTCAGATCAGCGTTGCTGACTGCGTTGATACCAAAGGTGTCAGAACCGGTTGCTTCAATTTTTGAAGCCACTGCTGACAGGCGGCTGTTTCCGGTAATTTTAATGGCTGTGCTGTTCTCAGCGGTAGCTGCCAGGGTGGAATGATCGAGCTGAAGGTCTGCATTGTTTTCCAGCATGATCAAAGTCCTCTGACCAGTAATGGTTATGTTTTTAAAGGACCAGCTGTTTTGGATGTACAGGGTATTTCTACCGAGATCCAAGGTGATGCTGCTGTCGGGTTCAAAGCCGCCGATGCTGCTGTCTGTTCCTAAAATAATATCCTTTGTAATGTGGATGGTTCCTCCGGTTTCGTTAAGCGCACTGACTGCGGAGGTTAAGGTTTCGGCACTGTCGGCCGTATTTTCAGGTGTCTGGGCACATACCGGCATAACGGTAAAGAACAGACACAATAATATCAATAATAAGGTTCTCTGGGTCTTCATAAGCCCTCCTTGAGCATTCGAATATTGTCAAATTGCCAATCGCATCTATTATACCACAAAATTGCCCGGGAGTGAACAGTTTATCAATGAAAAGCACCTTGTTTATTGAGCAATACACGAAAAAAGCACCCTTTCGGATGCCCTTTTCGTATATTTATTTAGAGAGGTAGATAATGAACTTTATTGCTCGACGATAACAGCAATTCCGTTTGGAATAACTGTAAAGCTGGCGTTTTCACCTTTGATGTCCTTTGCCATTTTGACAGCGGTGTCAAGATCTGGCGCATAGGTCATTTTCATTTCAGTTACAATATCTTTCATTTCCGGCCGTGTAACATATAAGACGGTGTGTTTTGAGAGAATGCGCGCGAGAATCTGATATTCCCACTGGTCGGGCTGCGTCTGGTTCTGTGGAATCGTCATAATGTTTTCAAAAAGTGCTCTGGCAGATTCGCAGTCCCGCATGGCGTGGTAAAAACCATCTCCGCCGGTACCATCCAGACATTCGGCGCAGAGAATAATAACGCCGTCCTCTCCAGCGGAAGCTTCGGCAGCGGTCATGCTTTTAACGCACTGATACATGTTCTGATCAAGAGGCGCCCCACCGTTGCCTGTAATGACGACGTCGGCCGGTACAGCTTTGACACGGCAGTATTGTTTTAAAAATTCGCAGCCGGCCTCATGCGCGATGAAAGGATCACCCGCAAAAGCCATGACAACACGTTTGTCCTCGTCGATGATCACATTGACAATGTATTGGAGACCTGCCTGTTTTGCGGCAGATTTCATATCAGTATGGATCGGATTGTTTTCCAAAATGCCGGTGCGCGCGTAAGGGCTTGCGATGAATTTGCTGCAGTGATTGCCTAAAACGGTCACGCGGTCAGAGACGCCTGGCAGCACACTTTTTCGACCGCCTGAAAAACCAGCGAAGAAATGGGGCTCGATGAACCCTTCAGAGACAAGAAGGTCGGCCTCGGCGGCAAGGCGGTTGATGATCAAATCGGCGCCAGAGGGAAGTACCCCGATTTTGACATTTTCATTGGCATTGGAAGAATCGTGTACGGCGATTTTTTCTTCGTCGACAATTTTCTGCCCCAGCTTTGAGACCAGCTCCTCCTTTGTCGTACCGCGGTGGAAGCCTGTGGCAACCAGCAAAGTGATTTCGATATCCGGGTTTCCTGCGCGCATCTCTTCAAGCATAAATGGAATAATGTGTTTGCTTGGGACGGGACGTGTATGGTCGCTGATAATGATGACGGCTGTTTTTTTATCCTTTGCCAGCTCTTTTAGGGAAGCGCTGCCTAAGTGCTTTGCCATCGCAGCCCTGACGATATCATCCTCGGTTTGGTCGCTCTGCAGATTACCGATATTGGAATTTAAAACGCCGGCGACCTGTTCATCAGGAAGCTCCAGGGTCAGTTCTGTGTTGCCGTAGGGAATTTTTGAAATCATAATTATCCTCCAATTTAAATGATTTAACATGATGCAAGTATAAATTCGGTCAAAATTATTGGTAAGTGGTCTTACCAGTTATGTTCTTATTGTAGTACGCTTTTCAAAGAAAGTCAAGGATAAAAAAACCGTTTTCAAAAAAGAATTTTAGAAATTGGATGTTTGGGGTGTAAAAGCGGAACATCTTAAAAAAGCTCCGCGGCTGCGGAGCTTTCTGAGCATTATTATTGAAGTTCGGCATCATAGAAATGATAACGGTAGATGCTGGTAACTTCGAAGTTTTTAACATTGTCGCCTAACAGGTAGAACATGGTGTCATTATACAGAGGAATTGCACCATAATCCTTGTGTGTCAGGATTTCATCGGCTTTTTCATACAGTTCCTGGCGTTTGCTTTCGTCCTTTGTCTGACGTGCCTGGTTGATGAGGTCGTTGAATTCCGGATTGTTGTATTTGTTGGATACCTGCTGTGTAGTTGTGGCAGACATACGCTGGTAAATCATACCGTCTGGATCAACGTAATCGGTATACCAGTTGCTGACAGACAGGTTCAGGGAACCGCTCTTATTCATATCGTTGTAACCTGCGTGGTCAACCTGAGACAGTTCAATGTTAATACCGGCAGCTTTTGCCTGATCCTGAATCGCGGTGGCAACCTTAATCAGTGTCTGGTAATTGGTTGAGCCGACGATAGGAATGGTAATGCCGTTCGGATAACCAGCTTCTGCCAGTAATTGTTTTGCTTTTTCTGGATTATATTCATATTCAGGAAGGGAATCGTTGTATCCGAGCAGTCCCTTAGGAATAAAGCTCTTGGCTGGTGTAGCGGCGCCGGATAACAATTCGTTGCACAGAGCTTCGCGGTCTACCGCGTAGGACAGCGCTTCTTTAATTCTTGAATCGGTATAGATCTCGTTGTTTGGGCTTAAGTAGACAAGGCCGACCGGGTTGAAGCTGTGCATCTTGTCTTTGACAGCATCGTTGCTTGTAACGGTTTCGTATTGTCCGGTGTCCAGCATGACGAAATCGCAGTTGCCTTTCTGGAATTCCATAACCTGAGTGTTCAGGTCATTTACAAATTTAAAGCTGATGCCATCAAGCTTGGTTTTATCGCCGTGGTAATCGTCAAAACGTGCCATTTCAATGCCCTGGCCTGCTGTGTAAGAGGTCATTTTGAATGGGCCAGTTCCATACAGAACAGTACGTCCCCAGTCTCCGCCAGCTTCTTCACAGGCTTTTTCTGGGAAAATTACAGCATATGGAGCGGATAAAGCTGCTTCGAATGGTGCGTAGGGCTGCTGAAGAACGATATCGAAATGTGTGTCATCCTTGATTTTAAAGCCTTCAAGTGAATCGGCTGTGCCGTCTTCAAGGGCTTTAAAGCCAACAACCTGGTCAAACAATGAACCCATGAGACCTTTTGTGATTAAGCGTTCATAGGAATACTTAACATCAGAAGACTTCAGAGTTTCACCATTATGGAATTTAACACCATCTTTAAGCTCAAAGCTGTAAGTTAGGCCATCGTCTGATACGGTTGGCATCTGTTTTAGCAGCTGTGGGTTCAGGGTTGTATCGTTGTTTAGGCCGATAAGTGTTTCACAGGCCTGGTCTGATACCATAATCAGGTATGCCTGAGTACCCATATTGGTGTCGATGGGAACATTTGGATCCTGCATGACAACACGCAGGGTATTGCTGCTACTGCTGTTTGAAGCGCCTTTGTCGCCGCACCCCGCTACGGTAAAGACAAGGGCTAAAACCAACAGTAAAGCAGCCAGTTTTTTCATACTTTTCATATTCTCTCTCCTCTATAAAATATTGAAAACTGTTTACAGGAAAGTGAAAATGCTCAATTCACGCCCTGTATGATAACGATTTTACCATAAAAACTGCTATTTGTCGAGAGAGTGAATCAGGGAATGCGTTTGTATATTTCATTCATAGAGCGTATCCAGGAGATATCAATGGTATCCAGAGCGTCGTGGGTAATCCGGAAGCTCCAGTTGCCGTCGGCACAGCCGGGGCAGTTCATTTTTGTGTCACCCCCAAAACCGCAGAGGTCCTGGATGGGCAGAATGGCAAGGCTGGCACAGCTTTGCCACAGACAGCGGATGAAATGGTGGCAGGATGGGCTTTGAGGGCCTCCCTCCTGCCACTCATTGCCGAAGCAAGGGTAATTGATATATTTTAAAGCATAATCCCGTTTGTAAGGTGGAAGTTCCCACAAAAAACCGAGCAGGGTGTTGTTATCGTGAGTTCCTGTATAAGCGATACTGTTTTCTACATAATTATGAGGCAGATGTTGGTTATTGCCTTCCTCAATAAAGCCAAACTGAAGTACACGCATACCGGGAAAGCCGGTTTCATGGAGAAGATTAGTGACCCCCTCGTCCATTACGCCCAGGTCTTCGGCGATGATGCGTGGCTCCTTAAAGTCAAATGCATTGAAGACCGCGTTGAAAAAGTCCATACCCGGACCTTCAAGCCATTTGCCGTTTCGTGCAGTTTTAGCAGTGCCGGCCACAGCCCAATAGGCAGAAAAACCCCTGAAGTGGTCAATCCTAACCGCGTCGTAGATCTCAAGGGAACGTCCAATCCGGTCGATCCACCATTTATAGGCAGAGGTCTTCATGGCAGTCCAGTTGTACAGAGGATTACCCCACAGCTGGCCATCGCAGCAGAAATAATCCGGCGGCACCCCGGCAATATGATTTGGCCGGCCCTCCGCGTCGAGATCAAAGAGATCACGGTGCGCCCAGACATCGGCGCTTTCCAGAGAGACATAGATGGGCATGTCACCGATGATCTGGATACCGTTGTCGTTGGCGCAGCATTTTACAGCATTCCATTGTTTAGTAAATTCGTACTGCAGGAACTCGTGGAACAGGATTTCCTCGGCGTAGGTTTCCCTGGCCTTCTTCAGAGCCTCGGTGTGGTGGTCCCGGAGGCCAACGTCTTCCCACAGATACCAGTCCTTCCCATCGAATTGTTTTTTTAAAGTCATATAGAGGGCATAATCTGGAAGCCAGTGGCGCTCCTCGTCCTCAAAAATTTTAATGTCCGATTTTATCTGATCGTCAATGCGGCTGAAAGCCCTTCGAAAAAGACTGGGCCGGGTTGCATCAAGCCATTCGTAGGCGGCGCTGTAAGGGTTACTGTATTCGCTGGAGTTCAACTCGTCTTGGGTAAGGAGGCCTTCCTCAGCCAGGATTTCAGGATCGATAAAAAAAGGATTGCCCGCAAAGGCAGAAGGGCTTTTATAAGGCGAATGGCACTCGTCTACCGGCCCAAGTGGCAGAGTCTGCCAGTAGGTAAAGCCCATTTTATTTAAAAGATTGATGAAAGAGCAGGCCTCTTTGCCAAAAGTCCCGATACCGTATTTACCGGGAAGTGATGAAATGTGCATTAAGATACCGCTTGATCGTTTAAAGCTCATGATAAATCCTCTCGTTATAAAGTAATATAAGTATTTAAGACTTTAATAGTTTATCATACCGGTCAATGCTTGTAAATGTTTGCACACCTGACTTTTTCATAATGAAGTTAGATTTTATACTTATAATTTTTACAAAAGTAAAAATTATATGAAAAGTGAACAAAAATGCTTAAACACCTTGACATTGACTTTTTATCGTTATATACTGTATGCATATACAGGAATGATTTCTTAAAAAATATGGAATATTTTTAAAAATGTAAAAGTATTATGTATGTTTAAGAAATTGTGTGTATATCTATATATTTTGAAATTCAAGTAAAAAATGGAGGCTTAAAATGAAATTTTTCCTGGATACTGCTAATGTAGAAGATATTAAAAATGCAAATGATATGGGTGTTATCTGCGGTGTTACAACCAATCCTTCCTTAATCGCAAAAGAAGGACGTGATTTTAATGAAGTTATCGCAGAGATCGCTTCAATTGTTGACGGACCGATCAGCGGCGAGGTGAAAGCAACCACTACCGATGCTGAGGGAATGATCGCAGAGGGCCGAGAAATTGCTAAAATTCATAAAAATATGGTTGTCAAAATTCCAATGACAGCAGAAGGCCTGAAGGCTACCAAGGTTTTATCTGCCGAAGGTATCAGGGTTAATGTCACCTTGATCTTTACCGCTGCGCAGGCATTATTGGCCGCGAGAGCCGGTGCCGCTTATGTTTCACCATTCCTTGGCCGTCTGGACGACATCTCCACACCCGGTGTAGAGCTGATTGAGACCATTGCGGAAATTTTCGAGGTTCAGGGAATTGAAACAGAAATTATTTCTGCCAGTGTCCGTAACCCGATCCATGTGATCGACTGTGCGAGAGCCGGTGCAGATATTGCGACAGTGCCGTTTGGCGTTATTATGCAGATGACCAAACACCCTTTAACGGATCAGGGAATTGAAAAATTCCAGGCAGACTATAAAGCTGCCTTCGGAGAATAATAAATTACGACCCCATTTTAAATTTTAATATTAAACCTCATAATAAGAAAAACCCAGCTGAATGCTCAGCTGGGTTTTTCTTATTATTACTCGCTGGAGCCGGAGGTGCCGGATTCCAAGATAGAGACAATGGAGTAAAGCGTAAAGCACACGGCGCCAAGGCCGACCATTACACGAGCCGGAACAAAAAAGGCAGAATTGAAAAGCTCTGCTTCAAACAGGAAAGCCGCGGTAAAGAGGCAGAAAAGCGTGGTCATGATTGGGATCAGCGGAATACGCTTGGCCAGGGAGAAGGTCTGGCGCCAGACGGAAGCGAGGAGAATGACCTTGCTTGAGATGCTGTAGCAGATAAAGCCGAGCCCAATCAATACCCATCCCGGAGCGATCCATGCTGGTGTTTTTTGAACCAGCAGTATGCCAATGCCCAGAACAACATTGATGGAGCCTAAAATCAAAACAAAAATCGTCCATTTCCAGCGCTCTTTGTCTGTGAAAGTGTTTTGTATCTGACGTACTACCGAGGCTACCAGTGCGATCAGGCTGGCGCAGACAAGGGAAGTACCAAAAAGAACGTGACCGGCTACAAAATACTCAGAGCTCAGGCCAGCTGATATCAGTACGACGCTGCGGATCAGCCCCACAAGAGCGCAGAAAGCCGGAATGGCAATGAGAATTTTTGCTGTGTTTTCGCTGAAGGCGCCCTGCGGCTTGTCGCCGGGCTGCAGCTTGTTGGAATTAGCCGGGATGAAAAGGAAACGGGTAGAGGAGGTGGCCACAGTGGTGACACAGCACGCGATCAGGCCAACGCCGAAGATAATGTTGCCGGAGACAAAGTAGGCAGTGTTGATGGTATGAAGATTCCAGTAATAGATGCCCATGCCGACAGTAAAGAGACTGACAGTATAGCCGAGAACGGGCAAAAACCATTTGAAAAAGTTACTGTACCGGTTGATGAGCTGACGGATAATGGTAGCGGCTGTACAGTACAGCGCGATACAGATGGCAGTCAGTGAGATAAGCACATGCCCGGCCACCAGATAGCCAGATCCCAGGGCGGTTCCGAGGGTAGTGACATAGATACCGTAGCTAAAACAGATTGCCCCCATTAAAAGGGGGATGAGCCTGAAAAAGATACTCATAAAATAATTCATAATAAAAACCTCCAAAGGATAAAGTTGAATGACGGTAATTTATATACCCTTTGGAGGAGCTGAATATCTTTTTTTGTAAAAACCTTAAAGTCCTAACAATGGTCAAAAAACTGGATGAGATCATCGACAAAATGTGCGATAAAAACAGGGCGGTAGTCCTCGATTTCCCGGGCATTTTTAAACCCAAAACCATACTCAACGCCGATAAAATCCACACGGCTCTGTCCGGCCCCGATGGCGTCGTAGGCGCTGTCACCGATCAAAACAGCGTTTTCCGGTTTGACACTGAGATCCTCGAGAACCAGATTGATGATATCAGATTTTGTCAGAGACTCAGCCATGTCGATGCCCCTGACAGAGTCAAAGCAGTGCAGCATATTGGCAGCTTCCAGCGTCGCCTCAGTAATATCCTGGCGTTTGAGGGTAGCGACCCCCAGTTTATGACCGGACTCTTTCAGCATTGCGAGTAAATCCGGCATACCGTCATATGGGCGCGCTTCCTTTACGCCCTGCTCACTCTGGTATTTGCGATGGTGGACAACGGCTCTTTTGGCGGTATCGTCGTCGATGTCGTAGTGTTTTTTATAGGAAAAAAGAGTGGGCGGACCTACATACTCTGGAAGCGTCGTGTCATCGACGGGGGTAAAATGCATTATTTTCTCAGTGGAACGGACAGCGTTGTAGATACCTTCGGAGGTATCGAGCAGAGTGCCGTCCAGATCGAAAATAATCGCAGTGTATTCTTTCATAAGTGAACTCCTTATCTTATGGGATGCTTAATTATACCATAGTAAAAAGAACAGGTGCAACGATAATAAAAGACCGATACACCTGAGTGCAGCGGCCTGTGACGTTTTCAGATTTTAAAATTTAACCCTCTCGGGTATTGTTTAAATGGTTTGTATGTTATAATTGTTAAAGTCTACGGAATCATAGCTCTGTCTTAAAAGGGCTTTGGCTTCCCTGATGATTTCTTTTTCAGAGAGCGGCAGGCGGATATCCCGGATTTCAATGATATCAAGCGGATCATCCTTGACTGTTTTGGTTAAGGTGTAGCCGCCGTATATTTTAGGAATGATCTTAACTTCGAAGCTGCCGTTTGACAAAATGGTGTTTTGACCATCAATTATAACTGTTTCAAACATAGGAACACATCCTTTCGTGTATAAGTAACTGCATTATTTATAGATAGATTATACCAAATGGAATGGAAAATAAAAGTATTTCTTGGCAAAAAGTAGAAAAATCTTAAAAAAATTCAGGAATAGACATGTATGATCGCAATAAACTAAAAGATATACCGCAAAATCCCGGCGTTTATCTGATGAAAAACGCTGCGGGAGATATAATATATGTCGGGAAAGCCATCAATCTGAGGAACCGGCTCCGGCAGTATTTTCAAAACTCCAAAAACCTGACGCCCAAGACAGTCACACTGGTATCTCATATCTGCGATATAGAGACCATCGTGGTGGACAGTGAGCTGGAAGCCCTGATTCTGGAGTGTAACCTGATTAAGGAGCACCGGCCAAAATACAATATCCTCTTAAAGGATGATAAAAGCTATCCTTACGTCAAGGTTACGCTGGAGGATGAGTACCCCAAGGTCGTTATGACCAGAGAACACAAAAAGGATGGCGGCAAGTATTTCGGCCCCTTTACCAGCAGCTTTGCGGTAAAGAAAACCATTGAGGCCATTGGAAAGCTGTACCCGCTGCGGCGCTGTAACCGTAAGGTGGCTTATGGAGAAAAGAACGGACGGCCCTGCCTCAATTATTATATCGGCCAGTGCTGCGCCCCCTGTCAGGGAAATGTGCCGAAAGAAGAATATATGGCCTATATAAGCGACATTCTTTCCATCCTTAACGGAAAGGATAAGGAGCTGGTCTCGACCCTTGAGGAAAAAATGAGTGAGGCCTCCCAAAACATGGATTACGAGCTGGCAGCTAAGCTGAGAGACCAGATTTACGGCATCCAGCATATTGTGGAAAAACAGAAAATTATTGTCAGCAACCAGCAGGATCAGGACATTATCGCGTTTGCAAAGGACGAGGATCTGGCCTGTGTTCAGGTTTTTAACGTCCGTGACGGAAAAATGCTGGGCAGGGACCACACCTTTCTCGAGGGGGTGGAGGAATCCACGCCAGAGGATATTATGACAACCTTTGTCAAGCAGTATTATTCCTCAAAACCTTTTATTCCCAGGGAAATTATTCTGGGTGCGCCGCTGCTTAAGGACGAAGAAAGCACCATTGCCCAGTGGTTGGGAGAGTTGCGCGGTGCGAAGGTGGTTCTTACCCGGCCCCAGAAAGGCCAGAAGTCAAAAATGACACGGATGGTAGAGGAAAACGCAGAGCTTACCCTCAAACAGTATGAGCTTGAAAAACGTCAGAAGGAAGAGAAGAAAAAAAGCCGACTGGACGCTTTCAAGGACCTGCTCAGAATGGACCACACACCGGAGAAAATCGAGGCTTATGACATCTCAAACATCAGCGGCACCGACAATGTAGGGGGGATGGTCGTTTTTCAGGGCGGCAAACCAGACAAAAAAGCATACCGACGGTTTAAGATAAAATCAGTAGATGGACAGAATGACTATGCCAGTATGCAGGAAATGATCTTCCGGCGTATCGAGCGGGGTATAAAGGAACAGAATGAGGGGAAAGACCCTAAAAAAAGCAGCTTTTTGCCCTTCCCGGATGTGTTCTGTATTGACGGCGGAAAGACCCATGTCGATGCAGTTCGAAGCATTTTACAGATGTACCCGGACGTTCATATTGAGGTCTGCGGTATGGTAAAGGACGATCACCATAGGATTCGCGGGATCATCTATAAGGACGAGGAGTACCCTCTGAAAAAATCCACACCGTTGTGTACTTTCCTGAGCGATATTTCAGAGGAAGTCCACCGCTACGCTCTTGGCTACCATCAGACGCTGCGAAAAAAAGGAATGCTGGAATCCCGCTTGGAAGAAATTCCGGGAATTGGAAAGAAGCGCCGTGAGCTGCTTATGCGGCATTACGGCAGCCTAAACAATCTGAAGAAAACAACATTGGAGGAGCTTAAAACCCTGCCGGGAATGAGCGATAAGACAGCTCAGGCAGTTTTTGACTACTTCAATGATGATGAGAATAAAACAAAATCTGAAGAAAAGAGAGAAAATAAATGAATGAAGAATCTTTAGGATGCATGAATCTTGCAGAATTTTGTAAGGACCTGAACCTTGAGGAGATTTACAGTCCGGTTGATGAGTTTGATCTTTACGACAGCGGTCTGAACCGTCCAGGACTCCAGCTTCATGGTTATTATGAATATTTTGACGCCAAGCGTATCCAGATTATCGGGAAGGTTGAGACCTCCTATCTGCTGAGTCTTGACCCCAAGCTTAGGGAAAAACGTATCGACGACTTTTTCTCCTATGATTTTCCATGTGTGATTATCTGCTGGGATCTGCCGGAGGCAGAGATTTTTGAGGAGGCGGCTAAAAAACACGCGCGTATTCTGCTGAGAAGCAAGGAAAAGACATCCATTTTCTTTTACCATTTAATTGATTATATCGACCGTAAAACAGCGCCTATGATCAGTATGCACGGTGTATTGGTTGAGGTTCACGGCGTGGGCGTTCTGATTACAGGCCCCAGCGGCATTGGCAAGAGTGAGACAGCCCTCGAACTCGTCAAACGGGGCAGCACCCTTATTGCCGATGACGTGGTGGAGGTCAGCAATCATCAGGACCGTGTGCTGAGCGGTACAGCGCCTGAAATGCTGCGGTATTACATGGAAGTCCGCGGCATTGGCATTATTGATGTGAGAACCCTGTACGGCGCAAAGGCTGTTAAGCAGTCAGTAGAGGTGGATATGGTCATAAAGCTTGAAAACTGGGATGAAACCTCCCCTTATGACCGCCTGGGTCTGGATGAGGAAACCCAGGATATTCTTGGAATCGAGGTACCGCTGGTAACCATTCCGGTTTCCGGAGGCCGAAATCTGGCTGTAATTATTGAAACCGCTGCGATCAATAACCGTATGAAGGCACTGGGATTCCGTTCTGCCCAGATTTTCTGCGACAAGGTCGCAAAGCATAATGAAGAGGTTGCGGAAGCGCGTAAAAAACAGGAAGAAAAAGAAAAAAAGAAAGCGCTTAAGGAGGGACAGAAGTGAGAAATTACGTACTTGACGGACACACACATACATTGGCCTGCGGCCATGCCTACTGTACACTGATGGAGCTGGTTGAGGCCGCGTCCAGAAGAGGTCTTGAGATGTTCTGTCTGACTGAGCATGGACCAGAAATGCCAGGTTCAGCCACGGCCATGTTTTTTGCGAACTACCGGATTATTCCGCCGGTTATTAACAATGTGAAGGTTCTGAAGGGAATGGAATCCAACATTATGGATAAGGATGGAACCATCGACGTGCCGGAAGAATTTGCGGACAGGCTGGAGATTGTTTCGGCCTCTCTGCATACCCCCTGCATCGAGCCGGGTTCAAAGGCAGATAATACTTCTGCGGTCCTGGGTGCCATCAATAACCCGCTGGTGGATTTTATCTGCCACCTGGGTAACCCAACCTATGAGCTTGACTATGAGGCTGTTTTGCAGGAAGCCAAGCGGAAGAATACCCTCATCGAGATCAATAACGGTTCCTTTTTTATAAGACATGGCTCCAAGCCAAACTGTGTCGCCATTGCAAAGCGCTGTAAAGAGCTGGATATTCCGGTTATTTTAGGAACCGACACGCATTTTTGTACTGATATCGGTTATTTCCCATACGCCGACAAGGCGCTGGATGAGGTGGAATTTCCCGATGAGCTGATCATTAATCTGGACACCAAACGTCTGACTGATTATCTGGAGGCCAAGGGACGAAAGCTTTTTGCGGACCCAAGGAAAGAAGCTGAAGAATTGTTTTAACAAACTACTGTTTTTATGTTACAATAATAAATTGAGAAAATAATGAAAACCTGCCGCTGCCCGCAAAGTAGATACGCCGTGTCTAAATATGTGGGCAGCGTTGGCAGTTACAGTGGTAAAAATAAGATAATGCAGAGAGGAAAGTAATGAGTATAAAAATATTGACCGATTCCGCCTGCGATATGCCGGCTGAAGAGCTGGAAAAGTATGATGTTGAGCTGATGCCTCTATATGTCATTGAGGGTGAAAAAACCTTTCTGGACGGGATTGAGATCACTCCTGAAGTGCTATACAGTAAAATGCGCCGGGGCGTCCACTACAAGACATCGCAGATTCCCTATGCGGATTTTGTAAAGCGGTTCACTGAGTTGGCAGAGGCGTCGGTGCCCTTTATGTACCTCAGCTTTTCGAGCGGTCTGTCTGGAACTTATCAGGCGGCAATGCTGGCGAAACGGGATGTGCTGGAAAAATACCCTGACGCGGATATCGAGGTGCTCGACACAAAGGCTGTAACGGGCGGTCTTGGCCTGATTGTACATGAGATAGCTGAAGCGGCTCAGAACGGTGCCAGTATGGAAGAGCTGGTAAAACTGAGCAGTTATTATGTAGCCCATATCCGCCATGTGTTTACCGTAACAGATCTGGAGTACCTGTACCGGGGCGGACGCCTGAACAAGGGAACTGCCATTGTCGGAAATATGCTTAAGATCAGCCCTTTGCTGGATGTTGACGAAAATGGTGAGCTCAGACAGCTTGACAAGGCGCGCGGCGAGAAAAAGATACTGAAAAAAATGGTGGAGTACATTGAGGAAAAGGGTGATAAGCTGGGCGAACAGACCATTTATATCACTCATGCAGATAATATGCCCCTGGTTGAAAGCTTTGTAAAGATAGCCAGTAAGCATTTTAAGACCGATAACTTTAAAATTATGCCGTTGGCCCCTATTATCGGTACTCATTCGGGACCGGGGACACTGGCGGTATTTTTCTTCGATGAAGTGAAATAAGTGTAATAGAGGAGAAACAGAAAAACAGAATGTTAGAAAAGTTAGATTTTTTATCAAGTAAATATCAGGAGCTCAATGAAAAAATAGCAGATCCCGATATTATTGCCGATCAGGCACAGTGGCAGAAGCTCATGAAGGAGCATGCCCATATCGAACCGATTATCAACCGTTATAACGAATATAAGAAGGCTCTTGAGGGGATAGAGGAAAGCAAGGAGATGCTGTCCGACAAAAGTATTGACAAGGATTTTGAAGAAATGTGCAAGGCTGAGTTGGATGAGCTGACAGAGAGAAAAGCAGCCCTTGAAGATGAACTGAAGGTCCTGCTGCTGCCAAAGGACCCCAACGATGACAAAAACGTTATTGTCGAGATCCGCGCAGGCGCAGGTGGAAGCGAAGCCGCTCTTTTTGCCGGTGACCTTTTCAGAATGTTCACTCGATACGCAGAACGCCAGGGCTGGAAATCGGAGATTATGAACTCCAATATTCCAGATATCGGCGGGATTAAGGAAATTACCTTCTCTATCGAAGGGCGCGGAGCTTACAGTCGTCTGAAATATGAAAGCGGGGTTCACCGCGTTCAGCGTATTCCAAGTACAGAATCCGGCGGGCGTATCCATACGTCTACCGCGACAGTTGCCGTGCTGCCGGAAGCCGAGGATGTGGAAATTGATATCAATCCGAACGATCTGAGAATCGACGTTTACCGTTCCTCCGGAAATGGCGGCCAGTGTGTAAACACCACCGACTCCGCGGTTCGTATTACCCATGAGCCCACCGGAATGGTTGTAACCTGTCAGGATGAAAAATCCCAGCTGAAAAATAAAGAAAAGGCCATGAAGGTTCTGAAGGCCCGCCTTTTTGAAATTGAAATGCAGAAGCAGCAGAGCGAAATTGCTGAAAACCGTAAAAGCCAGGTGGGCACCGGTGACCGAAGTGAACGTATCCGTACCTATAATTTTCCGCAGGGCCGTGTAACGGATCACCGCATTGGCATGACTGTTTATCAGCTTGAGGCTTTTCTGGACGGTGAAATTGACGAAATGGTCGACGCACTGATTACCAGTGATCAGGCGGAAAAACTTAAACAGCAGGGTGAGTAAAGACAGTGGAACACAGGCATCTCTTATGTGATGCCTTTTTTATTTTATGATAGCAGGAGGAAAAATGAAAACAGTAGTAGACCGATTTTTGAGATACGTCCAGGTGGATACAGAGTCTGTGCCGGAAGCTGACTGTTTCCCGAGCAGCGAAAAACAGAAAAATCTGGCGGCCATACTGGTTGAGGAGCTCAGAGAAATGGGCGTGGAGGACGCGCGCATGGACAGCTATGGTTATGTCTATGCAACCGTTCCGCCAACAACGGATAAGGCGCTGCCCGTCATTGGGCTGATCGCCCATATGGATACCTCCAGCGCAGTGAGCGGAAAGGATATTAAACCCAGAATTGTCGAAAATTATGACGGGAGCGATATTTTACTGAACGAAGCGCAAAACATTGTTCTTAAGACAGAGGATTACCCGGAAATTTTAGACTACAAAGGCCAGGATATCATCGTGACAGACGGTACCACTCTTTTGGGCGCGGATGATAAAGCCGGCGTGGCTGAGATCATGACATTGTGTGATTACCTGATGCACAACCCTGTAACTCACGGAACCATAAAAATAGCCTTTACGCCGGACGAGGAGGTCGGACGGGGCGTTAACTATTTTGATGTGGAGGGCTTTGGCGCAGCATTTGCCTATACTGTGGACGGTGGTGAGCTGGGTGAGTTGGAATATGAGAACTTTAATGCAGCCAGTTTAAAATTAACCGTTAACGGCGTCAGCACTCATCCTGGAACAGCTAAAAATAAAATGAAAAACGCCCTGCTCATGGGAATGGAATTCCAAAAGATGCTGCCAGCCTGTGAAACGCCCGAGCACACAGAGGGCTATGAGGGCTTTTATCATTTGGACCAGTTTGAGGGAACCGTGGAAAAGGCGGAAATGACCTATATTATCCGTGACCACGATCGGGCGAAATTTGAAAAACGTAAGGAACGGGCAGTAAAAATCTGCGATTACCTCAATGAGTTGTATGGTGTGGGAAGCTTTGAATACCTTCTCTCAGATTCCTACTATAATATGAAAGAAAAAATTGAGCCGCATATCCATCTTGTCCGCAATGCCGAAAAAGCCATGAAGGATGTTGGTATAGAGCCTAAGGTGACGGCGATAAGAGGCGGTACCGATGGTGCGCGCCTGTCCTATATGGGGCTGCCGTGCCCGAATATCTGTACCGGCGGGCATAATTTTCATGGGCGTTTTGAGTATATTCCGGTTCAGTCCATGGAAAAGGTTGTTGCGCTCTTAAAACGTCTGGTGGAAATTTACAGCTAAGCAAAAAGATATACGCAATCAATGTGAACATTGTAATCCGGAGGGCTTTGCTCTCCGGGTTCCCTTGTTTTTTGAGCGATTGATATGTTATAGTTAAGAAACAAAAAATCTGATAAGGAGCCATGACAATGTTGGAAAATGATCGTATATGGATAACTGGAGCAGAGGGGCAGTTGGGACATACGCTCTACAAAACGCTGGAGGATGCGGCGAGAGATATTTTAACAACCGACAAGGATGTAGATGTTACAGATTTGGACGGCATTATGCAGTACGCAGATATAAACCGGCCAGACGTGATCATTAACTGTGCGGCGATGACCGATGTCAGAACCTGTGAGGATGAGCCGATTCAGGCGTATAAGGTTAATGCGCTCGGCGCGCGAAACCTGAGTATTGCCTCGAGGAAAATAGGCGCTAAAATTATCCAGATATCCACCGATGATGTCTTTGGAGGAATGAGCCAAAAGACCTATACCGAGTTTGATACGCCTGAGCCTGTGACCGTGTATGGCAAATCCAAGCTGGCGGGCGAAGGCTTTGTGCGGGAGCTGAACCCGCGCCATCTGGTAATCAGGAGCTCGTGGATTTACGGGCAGTCTGGCAGTAATTTTGTGTTTTGGGTGTTGGAAATGGCCAGAAAAGGGGAGCCTTTTCTGGTTCCCAATGACCAGGTAGGCTCTCCGACAAGTGCTGTTGAGCTGGCAAAATTTATTGTCCGCCTGCTTTCAACCAGAGAGTACGGCGTCTTTCACGCTGCCTGCGAAGGCGTGTGCAGCCGCTTTTATTTCGCCAAAGAGATCCTGCGCCTGGCAGGTATGGAGAATGTACCCATCGACGCAGCTGTTTCTAAAAAGACCAGCCAGTTTTTCCCATATCCCAGTTATACAGTGCTGGAAAACATGATGATGTATATGACTGAGGTGTACCAAATGCCGCGTTGGGAAGAGGCTATCCGTGAGTTTATGGAAACGTTGAGGCGGGATACGGTAAGAAAGGAGGGCGTTTATGAAAAAGAATAAAGGAAAAAAACTTGGGCTGACCACCTGGATTTTTATCGCGCTGCTGGCAGGGGCCATTACCGGGATTGTTCTTCACTATCTGGTTCCCGGCGGCTACATTAAGGATACAGTTGTTATCAACGGCGTTTTTTATGTGCTTGGAAATGGCTTTCTCCGGCTCATGCAGATGTTAGTCGTTCCTTTGGTGTTCTGCTCGCTGATCTGCGGAAGCGCTGCCATTGGGGATACACAGACCCTGGGAAAGGTGGGGGTTAAAACCATTGGCTTCTATATCTTTACTACCGCTGTGGCAGTTACTCTGGCCATCGCCGTTGCCAGCCTGATCAATCCTGGAATGGGCCTGGATATTTCTTCGATCCAGCAGGCAGAGACAACAATCGCTGAAAAGACAAGCTTTGCGGACACGCTGCTTAATATTATCCCGAAAAACCCTATTCAGGGTCTGGCTGAAGGAAATATGCTCCAGGTCATTGTTTTTGCCCTTCTTATTGGTATCATTCTTGCTAAGCTTGGAGAAAAGGCAGATATCGTCTCCAATTTCTTTTCCCAGTTTAACGACATAATGATGGAAATGACCACAATGGTCATGAAGGTGGCGCCGATTGGTGTTTTTTGCCTGATTGCCAAAACCTTTGCGGGAATCGGTTTTAACGCTTTTCTGCCCATGCTCAAATACATGGCGGCTGTTTTCCTGGCCCTTGGCATCCAGTGCTTTGTGGTTTATCAGGGAATGCTCAAGGGATTTACAGGACTCAGTCCCATCACCTTTATCAAAAAATTTCTGCCGGTTATGGGCTTTGCTTTTTCGACGGCAACGTCCAATGCGACCATCCCGTTGTCTATTGAGACACTGGAGCGGGAAATGGGAGTATCGCGCAAGATTTCCTCCTTCACCATCCCGCTGGGAGCGACCATAAACATGGATGGTACGGCCATTATGCAGGGCGTGGCAGTTGTTTTTGCTGCCCAGGCCTTTGGGATTCCTCTGGGGATACCCGACTATGTGACCGTTATTGCAACCGCTACGCTGGCTTCCATCGGAACAGCAGGTGTGCCGGGAGTCGGTCTGATAACCTTGTCCATGGTCTTTAATTCGGTCGGGCTTCCCATTGAGGGAATTGCCCTGATTATGGGGATCGATCGCATTTTGGATATGGCCAGAACAGCTGTTAATATCACAGGCGACGCGGTTTGCACGACGATTGTCGCCTCACAGGACAAGGCGGTAAACCGGCAGGTGTTTTACCGCAAAAAATAAAAAGACAGGATGTACCGATTGGTTCGGCACATCCTGTTTTTTTACAGCAACGGCGCAAAGAGGCGAGAAATGGATTCCTTGACCTTGATGGCACGGCTGCGTTTTTCGTAAGCCATGGTGTCATAGTAAATGGATTTTTCAATATCTCTGTAGAAGATATCGCGCAGCTTTACGGCGATTTCCGGGTCGTAGATAAAGGCATTGGTCTCAAAGTTGAGGCTGAAGCTCCGGATGTCAAAATTGCAGGAACCGACAGCGGCTATCTGGTCGTCTACGACCAGCACCTTGGCGTGGAGAAAGCCATTGTCATAAATGTAGACTCTGGCCCCATATTTTATGAGTTCGCCGACATAGGAGAGGGTCGCCCAGTAAATAAAGATATGATCTGGCTTATTAGGGATCATAATCCGCACGTCGATGCCTGACAGAAGGGCGATTTTAAGTGCCTCCATGATACTCTCATCTGTAACAAAATAAGGGCTCTGGATTAAAATGTATTTCTCGGCATTGGTAATCATTCGGATAAAGCCCTGTTTAATGACCTGATTGGGATCATCGGGGCCGCTTGAAACGATCTGGATGCCCGAGCCTTCACAATTTTCCATATAAGGAAAATAGCGGTGTATGTTTTCGGAATTGATATTGAGCTTAGCTTTGTTGCCGCTGGTACGCCAGTCGAGGAAAAAACGCATCTGGAGCTCGTAGGCAGCGTAACCCTCGATCTTCAGATGGGTGTCCCGCCAGTAACCCATTTTTTTCTTAAGGCCCAGATACTCGTCGCCGACGTTAAACCCTCCGATGAAACCGGTTTTGCCGTCAATAATGACAATTTTGCGGTGGTCGCGGTAGTTCAGGCGGAGGTTGACAAAACGAAGCTTAGAGGGGAAGAAAATACCATACTGTCCGCCGGCGGATTCCAGCTCTTTTAGAGCGCTCTTTGGAATGTAGCGGCCACCCATTTCATCAAAGAGAAGCCGGACCTCGACACCCTCCCGGGCTTTTTTGGTAAGAAGCTCCATGAATTTTCGTCCAAGGCCGTCATATTTAATGATATAATATTCAATGTGAATGGTGGAACGGGCATTTTCAATGGCTTCGAGCAGGGCGTCAAATTTTTCGTGTCCGTCGGTATAAATATCGATGCTGTTGTTGTCGGTGTAGAGGGCATGGCTGACATTGAGGTGATACTCGATGTTGTAATGGTATTTTTTGGCAATGGTTTTATTTTTTGCAATCCGCTGGCGGTCTACCAGCGCTTTTTTCTGCCGTCGCAGCAGGAGTTGGTACTGTTCGTTTTCCGGTGTGTTGTAGCGGTAGATTTTTCGTTTGGTCAGATTCTGGGAAAAAAAGAGATAAAAGACAAATCCCAAAACCGGAATGATCCACAGAAACAATAGCCAGGCATAGGTGCTCTGAGGCGTTTTGCGCTCCAAAAAAATGATCGTGAAGCTAAACAGAATGTTAACAATAAACACAAAAACCGAGAAAGGGCTGGCAAGGGTAAAAAAAGAAAAAGTCATATGATTCTCCCGATGGCTGTAATGATACTGAAAGTATACCATATACAGCGGTTTTTACAAGGTGTTAAAAGCGGATAATAAAAGTATTTTAAATCTGGTGCTTTCATTTAAAAAGCAGGTGTTTATTTGTTCTTTTTAGTGGATACCGCAGCCTTAAGCACGGCTTTACAGGACAAAATATTACATTGTGTTATGGTTCTCAATATGTTATGATAGGCATGTTAATACCTATATATACAAGTCAAGGATTTTTACTTGTTAAAAAAATAACAATCCATCAGTTCACGCTTTAAAAAGTCTGTGAAGCAGGCTGAGTGAAATTGAAATTTCAATAAAGGAGGAGCGTATTATGGCTTTTAATATTGCAGTTGCCGGTAAAGGCGGTGTTGGGAAAACAACCTTTACAGGTATGCTGGTTTCATATCTGGTAGAACAGGGCAAGGGACCAATTCTGGCAGTGGATGCTGATTCAAATGCAAACCTGAACGAGGTTTTGGGTGAAGAGGTTGAATTGACTATCGGACATATCAAGGAAGAGGTCAACCATGCGGAAATGGACGGCAATCAGCTGCCGCCGGGAATGACTAAGGGTGATTTTCTGACACTGCGTTTAAACCAGGCTGTTTCTGAAGGAAAAGGCTACGACCTTCTGGTCATGGGCCGAAGCCAGGGCGAAGGCTGTTATTGCTTTGTCAATGGTCTGTTAAAGACCCAGGTTGGCCGTTTATCTGAAAACTATAACTATGTCATCATGGATAACGAGGCGGGAATGGAGCATATCAGCCGCGGAACCATGGGGAGAATGGATATTTTACTGCTAGTTAGCGACTGCTCACGCCGTGGGATTCAAGCGGTTGCACGAATCCGTGATCTGGCAGAGGAACTCAATCTGAGAATCCCGGTCATTAAACTGATTGTAAACCGTGCGCCAAACGGGGAACTCAACGAGGGCACAGCAGAAGAAATTGAAAAACAGGGTCTGGACCTTTTGGGGGTTATCCCGATGGATCAGCAGGTGTTTGAATACGACGCATACGGCAAGCCGCTTGTTACCCTTCCAGAGGATTCAACGGCGCGCAAGGCTGTCCGTGAAATTATTGACAAGCTGGAAATCAAGTAGTTCTGGTTTCTTAAATAAGTGCAATGACAGAAGCCGCCGAAGAGGAGTGGCGGTTTCTGTTTTAAAAATAAGATCATGCATATGACTATTTTGCAAAGGTTAACAGAACAAGGAGGCGTGTATGCATAAAGTAGTGTTTGTCGTTAAGGGGAAACGGCAGGTAGAGTTTTTAGCGGGACAAAGAGAAAATCTCCTGGAAGCAGCGCGGAAAGCCGGAATTATGATCGACACACCGTGTAATGGCAATGGAACCTGCGGAAAATGCAAGGTTCAGATTACAAAGGGCAGGGTGGATGCCCTGTCCCTGACCCGGCTGACGGAAGAAGAAATTGCTGACGGATGGGTGCTGGCCTGCAGCTCAGAAATCATTGAGGATATTGAGGTAAATGTGCCTGATCTGGCTTCTGCGTTCCAGAATGAAATGCAGATTACGGACTTGTCTGAAAATGAAAATAAAAATATCCGCTATGTGCGGAAAAAAATGCTGAAGATGGGGATGACCGATTCCAACCGCCTGTGCTGTGAGATCATTCAGCTGCCAGAGCCTACCAATGACGATAACCTCGCAGATGAGGATCGGTTAAAGCGTTATTTCCGCCAGATATTGGGCTACTCAGATATTCAGGTGAGCCTGGATGTTCTCAGAAAATTCCCGGACGCGTTCAGGGAAAACAGTTTCAAAATAAAAGTTGTCTATCTGAAACGCGGCGATATCGCCGAAATTATGGATGTACGTTCTTGCCTGGAATGTGCCTGTGCCCTTTACGGCGTAGCTTTGGATATCGGTACAACTTCTGTCTCTGCCTGCCTGGTCAATATGGATACCAATGAGATTGTTTCCAAAGCATCTATGGGGAATGCCCAGGTTAAATACGGCGGCGATGTTATCAACCGTATCGTTTATACAGAAAAACCGGGAGGCCTTAAAAAGCTGCGGGACGCGATTATTGAGGAGACCATCAATCCGCTGATCGGACAGATGGTACAGTCGGCTGGTATTACCACCGACGATATTTATGAAATGTGTGCGGCGGGGAATACAACCATGACCCACCTGCTGCTTGGGATTAACCCGGATCATCTGAGACGGGAGCCTTTTATACCGGGTGTCAATACGATTCCTGAAATGAAGAGCACCGAGATCGGTATCCGTATTAATCCCGAGGGCCGTGTCTATTTGGCGCCTTCAGTGGCCAGTTATGTTGGCGGCGATATTACCGCTGGCGTATTCGCTGTTCCTGTTTGGCTGCAGGAAGAATTTACCATGCTGGTAGACCTGGGAACGAACGGTGAGATTGTTTTCGGAAACAAGGATTTTATGATGACCTGCGCCTGCTCAGCAGGACCGGCCTTTGAGGGCGGAGAAATAAGCTGCGGAACCCGGGCGGTTCCAGGAGCCATTGAAGAGGTCAAGATTGACGATGCTACCTTAAAAGCGAGCTTTTCGACTATCGGTGGCCAAATACCAGTAGGGGTCTGCGGCTCTGGGATCATTGACCTGATCTGTGAGATGAAGCGGACCGGCATTATTGACGGTAAAGGACGGATCAGCAAAGATATTGACAATCCCAGGATTGCCTTCGACGAATACGACATCGGGCGTTACTTTGTCTGCTCAAAAGAACTGGACGGTACCGCTAAAGATATCTATATTACAGAAATTGACATCGATAGCTTTATTAAGGCAAAAGGAGCGGTGTTCTCAGCCATCCACACCTTGATGGAAAGCATGGATATGCCGATTGAGATCCTAGAAAATGTGTATGTAGCCGGAGGAATCGGCAGCAACCTTGGTATTGAAAACGCCATTGCTCTCGGTATGCTCCCGGATATACCGGTCGAAAAATATTATTATATTGGAAACAGCTCAATGCAGGGGTGCTATCTGGCCCTTACGCTGGCTGAAGGAAAAGAAAAAATCGCAGAAATCGGACAGAATATGACTTATATGGAGCTTAGTGTCCACCCGTCTTATATGGACGCCTTCATATCCGCCTGCTTTATTCCGCACACGGATATGAGCCTGTTCCCGAGCCTGCAAAAATAGATAGAGGTAACCAATGCTAAATTCTGAAATAGAAGCAGCCATTGAAGAGAAGAGAAAAGATAAGCTGCCCTATGATCATTATAAAAATTTAATAAAGAATAAGGATCCCTTGGAGATTGCGGAGAAATCTACCTGTCCTTATGACCCGGAAAAACAGCTGTTTACAGTGACGTTGATGGGTGAGGAATACAAGGTAAAATATCCTGAAGGCGATGTGCTTTTAAAGGACGGGACTGCCTTTGACGATTATAAGCCGATGACTATGATCCTGCGTTATCTGCTTAACGCCCAGGGCGTGCCGCCGATGGGCACAACCATTGCATACCGGGATATCTCGGGTGGAAATCATTATTTTAAGAGCTTTGAGGGCCGATGCCTGAAGCGGTTTGCCTTCACCTTTAACTATGATGTTGAGGGGCTGAAGCGGGCCATGGAGAAGCTGAATGCAGAACCTAAAAAGCATGGTGATCTGTCCTACCGGTTTGAGTTTATCAACAATATGTATCTAACCGTGATCCTCTGGCTGGGAGACGATGAATTTCCACCAGAATCACAGATTCTTTTCGACAGTAATATTACCTCAGGCTTTGACGCGGAGGATCTCGCCGTAATGGGTGACATCTTTATCCCTGCGTTGAAGCGGCTGGCAAAAGCAGACTGACATCCGTGAAATATAGTAATATTTTGCTTATTTACGGGGTCGTTTTCATGGGTTTCATGAAATCATTTAAACCTACTGAATAACTGCGAATTAAAAGCTTTAGAAAGACGGGTAAATTTTTGTTTTTGGTCGAAAAATGTTTGACAAACTTATAACAAGATAGTAGTATATGTGTATACTTATATATACAAGTCTGTGTACACCGGTTTATTTTCAATTGAAATTTTAAAGCAACCGGAATTTGTCATGTTCATAAAACGATTCCGGGCTTTGAAATATAAAAAAATACTAACAAGAACGAGTTAGGAGGTAACGAGGAAATGCCATTCAAAAAAGCAGAACAAAAGTTTAGTGGCAAGATCAATGAGTGTGTAATTGGTGTTGGAGATGCAGCAGTTACTCTCGGAGGAGAAAAAGGATTACCATTTTTAAGTGGTGAAGGAAGCGCACCGGTTGTTGGTGTCGAAATTTTAGACAGTTACCCAGAAGACTGGGAAAAATGTCTGGTTGACGCTTATGGTGACGTCGTAAAGGATCCTGCAGCATGGGCAAAATATGTACAGGATAATACAGACGCACAGTTTATCGCATTAAAATTAATCAGTGCCGATCCTAACGGTGCTAACAAATCATCTGAAGAATGTGTTGAAATCGCTAAAGCTGTCGAAGCAGCAATCGATCTTCCGCTGGTTGTTGCAGGCTGCAACAACGCTGAAAAAGACGGTGATTTACTGGTTAAAGTTTCTCAGGCATTGTCTGGCAAAAACGCTGTTTTATTCTCAGCTGTTGAAGATAACTACAAATCTGTTGGCGTAGCAGGTAATGCTGACGGTCACAAAGTATCCGGCCAGTCTGCTGTTGATATCAACCTTGCAAAACAGTTAAATATCCTGTTGACACAGTTAGGTGTTGACGGTGGAAACATCATCATGGATGTTGGAACCGCTGCTGTTGGCTATGGTTTCGAATATGTTGCTTCCACAATGGACCGTATCCGTTTAGCCGCTTTAGGCCAGAACGATACAGACCTTCAGATGCCAATCATGACCAATGTTGGCGACGAAGCATGGGGCGTAAAAGAAGCTGTGTTCACAGAAGAAGAAGCTCCTGAATGGGGAAATCAGGAAGAACGTGGTATCGCTATGGAAGTTTCCACTGCAGCTTCTTGCTTAATCGGCGGCTCAAACGCTGTTATTGTTAAACATCCGGAATCAGCTAAAGTGATTAAAAACTTTATCAAAGAGTTAGTAGGTTAGGAAAGGTAGGCGCAAAAAAATGGCAGTAAAAGGTTTAGATATTTTTAAACTGACTCCTAAGAAAAACTGTAAGGAATGTGGATTCCCTACATGTATGGCATTCTCAATGAAAGTAGCCGCTGGCGCTGCAGAAATTGATAAATGCCCGTATATTACAGACGAAGCTAAAGCTCAGTTATCTGAAGCTACCGCTCCTCCGATGAAAACAATCAAGATCGGAACTGGCGATACAGAATGTGCTTTGGGCGGCGAAACTGTATTATTCAGACATGAAAAAACTTATGTTAACAAAGCTTTATTCGCAGTTGAATTCTCAGACGCAGACTCTGACGATGAAATTGCTAAGAAGGTAGCTCATTTAGAAGCTGTTAAATATGACCGTATCGGCGAATTAATGTGCGTAGAAGTTGCTTCTGTACGTTATGCTGCTGACAAAGCTAAATTCTTAGACCTGATCGCTAAAGTGATCGAACTGGGCCGTGTGCCAATGGCTGTTGTTGAAGATGTTGAAGTAGCTAAGGAAGCTGCTGAAGCGATCAAAGCTGCTAAGGGTATCTTAATGGGTGCTACACCTGCAAATGCAGACGCTATGGTAGAAGTTGCCAAAGCTGCCGACGTTGTACTGGGTGTTTCCGCTGGTTCTATCGAAGAATTACACGACACTGTTGAAAAAATCGAAGCTGCTGGTTACAAGAACCTGGTTCTGAACGTTGGCGACAGCTCTGTTAAAGAAGCTTATAACAACGCTGTAACCATCCGTACAAACACCCTGAAGGGCGATGACAGAACTTTCGGTTATCCTTCAGTTGTATTTGTTAATAAAATTGCTTGCTGCGAACAGATGGAAGTTGCCTTAGCTTCTGCTTTTGTTCTGCGCTATGGCTCCATCATCGTAATGAGCGATATGGACTTCAAACAGGCACTGCCACTGTTCGGTTTAAGACAGAACATCTTCACCGATCCTCAGAAACCAATGCGTGTTGAACCGACTATCTACGAATTCAACAAAGCTGATGACAACGCACCTGTACTGGTTACCGTTGACTTCGCTCTGTCTTACTTCGTAGTTTCCGGCGAAATCGAACGTTCTAAAGTTCCTGCTTACCTGGCTATTCCTGACGCTGGCGGTTACTCCGTTCTTACAGCATGGGCTGCCGGTAAATTCGGTGCTTCCGTTATCTCTGATTTCATTAAGGAAAGCGGCATTGCTGACAAAACTAAATGCAGAAAACTTATCTTACCAGGTAAAGTTGCTGTATTACAGGGTGACGTTGCTGAAGCGCTTCCAGATTGGGAAGTTATTGTCGGACCGACAGAAGCGATGCAGATCCCGAAATTCTTACGTGACTTAATGGGAATTGCTTAAGCTCTGCGTTTCGCGGCGTACATCTGTAATTCATCCGAATTAAAACTTTTTCGCAGCTGGAGGCGGGGGCTTCCGGCTGCGGTTTATCCAAAAATATTTTTATAATCCGAAAGGGGAAACATTATGGCAAAATTTATGGTTATCGGTGAAAGAATTCACTGTATTTCTCCAGCAATGCGTGAAGCATTTGAAACTCGTAATCCTGAACCAATCCTGCAGAGAGCAAAAGAACAGTTAGACGCTGGTGCAGATTATTTGGATTTGAATATCGGACCTGCTGAAAAAGACGGTGAAGAATTAATGCAATGGGGCGTTAAATTGTTACAGGAAAACTTTGACAATGTTCCACTGGCACTTGACACCGCTAACATGAAAGCGATCGAAGCTGGTATTCAGGTTTACAACCGTGAAAAAGGCAAGCCGCTCGTTAACTCCGCTGATGCCGGCGACCGTATCGGTTACCTGGACTTAGCTGCTGCCAACGATGCTGCCTGCATCTGCTTATGTTCTAAAGAAGGTGTACCTTCTGATAATGACGAACGTATCGCTTACTGTTCTGAACTCCTTGAAAGAGGGATGGAACATGGCATGGAACCAACCGATATGCTGTTTGACCCATTAGCGCTTGTTATCAAGGGGATGCAGGACAAACAGGAAGAAATGCTTGAAGCCGTTAAGATGATCACAGACATGGGTCTGTTGACAACTTGTGGTTTAAGTAATGTTTCCAACGGTGCTCCAAAACATATCAGACCATTACTTGACAGCGCAATGATGGCAATGGCAATGTGCTGCGGTTTATCCAGCGCAATCATTAATCCTTGCGACAAACGCTTAATGGAAACTGTAGTTGCCTGCGATATTATCAAAAATAATATCTTATATGCAGACTCCGTTCTGGAATTCTAAAAGAAGTTAATAAAAAAATAAGCCCCTAAAGTAACGCTCATTTCGAGACCCGGAAGGGAACGTTGCTTTAGGAGCCCATATTGAATAAATGACTGATTTGCGTTGCCGCTTTTATTATTCTACAATAATAAAGTGTTTTTGTAAAGTGGAAATTTTTACAAAGTTGCTGCAATGTGAGTAAATTACTAGGAGAGGTAAATTAAATTATGAGCAATGAATTGTTAGAATTTGATGTTATAGCTGAAGCTTTAATCGAAAAAGCTCAAAAAGATGGCGCTGAAACCATGTGGGACAGAAAAGCTGCTTTAAAAACCCAGTGTGGTTTTGGTGAAGGCGGTATTTGCTGTCGTATCTGTGTTATGGGACCTTGCCGTGTAAGCCCATCGCCAGATAAAGGCGCTCAGAGAGGTATCTGTGGTGCTGACAGAGACACCATCGTTGCCAGAAACTTTGCAAGAATGTGCTGTGGTGGTACATCCGCTCACTCTGACCATGCGCGCGATATCGTACATGCAATGTATCATTCTTCTGAAGATGGTCCTTTCAAAATCAGAGAAGAAGGCAAATTAAGAAAAATCGCTGCAGAATGGGGAATTGAAGAAGCAGATACCAAAGAAACCTACGCTCTGGCCCATGAACTTGCAGAAATGGCTTTAATGGAATTCGGTAAACCTTTTGGAACACAGAATTTCTTAAAGAGAGCGCCTAAATCCCGTCAGGAAATCTGGGAAAGAGAAAACATCGCACCTAGAGCGATTGACCAGGAAGTTGTTACCTTAATGCACTCCACACATATGGGTTGTGCAAGTGATCCTGAATCCATCTTAAGACGTTCTTTAAGAACAAGTATGTCTGATGGCTGGGGCGGTTCCATGATCGGTACAGAATTCTCTGACATCATGTACGGTGTACCAAAGGAAAGAGCTTCTGAATCAAACTTAGGTGTTATTGATCCTGAACAGGTAAATATCATGCTCCACGGACATGATCCGAACTTGGCTGAAATGATCGCAGTTGCATCCAAAAATCCTGAGCTGATTGAAATGGCAAAAGAACAGGGCGCTAAGGGTATCAACGTTGTCGGTATGTGCTGTACTGGTAATGAAATGACCATGCGTCACGGTATTAAGATCGCCGGTAACTTCTACCAGCAGGAAATGGCCATTATCACCGGTGCCGTTGAAGTTGCTGTTGTAGACGTTCAGTGTATCTTCCCTGCACTGCCTAAATTAGCTAAGAGCTACCATACACGCTTTATCAGTACATCTCCAAAAGCAAAAATCGCGGGGGATATGTACATTGAATTTAATGAAGAAGATCCATTGAGCTGCGCTGAAGAAGTAATCAAAACAGCTGTTATGAACTTCAAGAACAGAGACGCTTCCAAGGTTGATGTACCGGAACTGAAAGCTGAAACAATTGTTGGTTATTCTGTAGAAACAACAATCGGCGCTTTAGACCGCGTTGTTAACTCTCAGACCGACGTAACAGGTACGGTTAAACCTTTAGGCGACTTAGTTTGGGCTGGTGTTTTAAGAGGCGCTGCCGGTATTGTTGGTTGTAACAATCCTAAGGTCGAACATGACTATGCCCACATCACATTGATGAAAGAATTAATTAAAAACGACGTTATCTGCGTTGTTACTGGTTGTGCAGCTCAGGCTGCTGCTAAAGCTGGTCTTTTAAAACTGGAAGCAAAAGAACTTTGCGGCCGTGGTTTAAAAGAAGCCTGCGAAAGAGCGAATATTCCTCCAGTATTACATATGGGTTCCTGTGTTGATATCAGCCGTATCCTCCACCTGGTTACTTTAGTAGCTAACGAAAGAGGCGTTGATATTGCAGAACTTCCAGTTGTAGGTGCCGCACCAGAATACATGTCTGAAAAGGCTGTTGCTATCGCATCTTACGTAGTATCAAGTGGTTTAAATACTTATCTTGGTGTTATGCCTTATGTTTCCGGAAGTGAAAACTTCATGAAGCTGATGACCGAAGGTGTTAAAGAATGGACTGGCGCTGCTTATGTCTTTGAATCAGATCCAATCAAGGCTGCTGAATTAATCATGGCAGATATTGAAGACAAGAGAACAAAACTGGGAATTTAATTATACTGAATAATTACTTTAAGAATGGACAGGTGATAAAATGAAAATAGCATTAACTGGAAAAGGTGGCGTTGGGAAAACGACAATTACAGCCTGCCTCAGCCGTTATTACGCCGATAAAGGTTTTAACGTATTGGCCGTTGATGCTGACCCCGATGCAAATCTAGGCCTGGCACTGGGTATGAGCGAAGAAATGATTGACAGCATCACACCTATTTCTGAAATGAAGGACTTGGCCGAAGAGAGAACAAATGCAAAAAAAGGAACCTATGGCGCCTTTTTCACAATGAATCCGGAAGTTGCGGATATTCCTGAAAAATTTTGCCGCGAGTTTAACGGTGTTAAGCTCTTAACAATGGGAACAGTCGATACTGGCGGAGGCGGATGCGTTTGTCCGGAACATGTACTGTTAAAAATGCTGACGACACATTTGGTTTTATACCAAAAGGACATTGTCATCATGGATATGGAGGCAGGGATTGAGCATCTTGGACGTGGAACCGCATCAGCGGTCGACGCGTTTATCGTTGTCGTCGAACCTGGTATCCGAAGCATCCAGACCTTTAAACGAATCAGCAAACTGGCTGGTGACATCGGTGTTAAACACGTTTATGCCATTGGCAACAAAATCCGAAAACCGGAAGACATTGACTTCTTAAATGAACGGATCGGAGCAGAAAACATTTTTGGTTTCTTAGATTACAGCGATCAGATTTCCGGTTCAGACAGAAATAACAAGTCACCATACGATATTCCTGAAACCAGAGAAAAAATTGCAGCTCTCGGGGAAAAAATTGAAGCGACTGTAAAAAGTAACAAATAGTCCAATTCACCTAAAACATTCATAACTTTATATTGAAATATAAATACGGAGGAAGAAAATCACATGGAACGTAAGACTTATAATCTTTTTGATATAATTTACAGTGGTACTGCTAAATATCTTGAACGTGCTGAAAAAGATGTAGCAAAGGCCATTGAAGAAAAAGGCAGAGATGCAGAAGCTAAACTGCCGGATACCGCTTATGGCTTAGCCACAATTTACGCAATCACAGGCGAAAAATTATTAACAGTAGGCGATCTGGAACGCGGTATTGAAATGGCAAAAGAACACATCAACCGCACAAACATGCTGGCTGACGCTTTAGAAGCCGGTGTTGCTGCTGCAATGTTATGTGAAATTATCCAGGCCTGCAAATACTTAGACGGCAACCCACATCCGGAATGGGTAGACGGCGCATTGACCGATGCGGTTGTCCGTTCTTTCGGTGTTGCTCTGGTTACCCAGGATATCCCAGGTGTTGCTGTTATCATCGGGGAACACAAGGATCCTGAACAGTTAGCAAAAACAATCAAATCTTATCAGAATAAAGGTCTTCAGACCTATCTGGTTGGTAAATGTATTGACCAGGCAAGAGACCAGAAAATCAAAATGGGTGTTGACCTTCGTGTTATCCCATGCGGTTACGAAATCGAAGATGTTATCAACGTTGTATCTGTTGCTGTACGTGCTTCTATCATGTTCGGTAACACACCAGCCGGCGAATGGGAAAAACACAGAATCTACACAAGAGACCGTGTATTCGCATTTGTTAATGTATTTGGCGACTGGGATGACAAGATCATCGCTGCTGGCGCCTGCGCAATTGATATGGGCTTCCCGGCAATCACAGAAACCTACATTAATGAAGTTCCTACCCTGTTATTAAACCAGCCAGACCTGACAAAAACAGACGCTACCTCTCTTGAAGCCCGTGGCATCAAGATCAAGGTTACCGAAATTGACTGTCCGGTATCTGTATCCTCCGCTTTCGAAGGCGAACGTGTCCGTAAAGACAACATGAAAGCTGAATTCGGTGGAAACAGAACAAAAGCCTGGGAATTAGTTCATACTGTAGAATTAGGCGATATCGAAGATCATAAGATCACTGTTGTCGGCCCGGATATTGACGATCCACAGTTTGACGGCGTTGACGTTGTCCGTATCCCATTTGGTCTGGAAATTAAAGTTGCTGGTAAAGCAATGCAGTCCGACTTTGAATCTGTACTTGAAAGAAGATTACACTACTTCTTAAACTACATTGAAGGTTCAATGCACGTTGGACAGAGAAATATCTGCTGGGTTCGTTTAACCAAAGAAGCATTTGATGCTGGCTTCAGACTGCGCCACTTCGGTGAAGTAGTTTACGCTAAGATGTTAGACGAATTTGGTAAAGTAGTTGATAAAGTTGAAGTTACCATCTACACCAAAGAAGAAGATGTTGTACGTCTTGAAGAAGAACTGGTTAGACCAATCTACAACGTACGTGATGACAGACTGAACTCACTGACAGATGAAAGTGTCGATGTATTCTACACCTGTACACTGTGCCAGTCCTTTGCTCCTTCTCACGTTTGTGTTGTAACACCTGAACGTTTAGGTCTCTGCGGTGCTGTTTCCTGGTTAGACTCCAAAGCAACCAAAGAGCTTGACCCAACCGGTCCTGCACAGCCAATCGAAAAGAATGGTGTTATCGACGAACGCTTAGGCGCATGGGAAGAAGTCAATGACGTTGTTGCCAAGTGCTCTCAGGGTGCAGTTGAAAAAGTTACCTTATACTCTATCCTTGAAGATCCAATGACCTCCTGTGGTTGCTTCGAATGTATCTGTGGTATTATGCCAGAAGCCAACGGTGTTGTTATTGTTAACCGTGAATTCGGCGGCATGACACCTACTGGTATGACCTTCGGTGAATTAGCTTCCATGACAGGCGGTGGGGTTCAGACTCCTGGCTTCATGGGCCACGGACGTCACTTCATCAGCTCCAAGAAATTTATGGCTGCTGAAGGTGGTATCGAAAGAATCGTATGGATGCCTAAGGAATTGAAAGACGACGTTGCAGAAAGATTAAACAAATCTGTACAGGAATTATACGGAATTGAAAACTTCACAGACATGGTTTGTGATGAAACAATTGCTGTTGACTCCGAAGCAGTATTAGAATTCTTAACAGAAAAAGGCCATCCAGCACTGGAAATGGATCCAATTATGTAATAAATACTTGCTTGAAAGCAGGACGTTGCCGTCCTGCTTTCTTTTTCTAAATAAGAATATTTCTAAAAGAGCAAGACAAATTTAAGGAAAAAGGTTATAATTAAATTATAAAAGTTTGGAGGAATTATTATGAGCGAACATAGCCACGAACATACACATACACACAGCCATCCGCACGATGGAAGCCACGACCACGAACATGGACACAACCATGACGCAATGCACGATCATGAGCATACACATACTCACACTCATCCTCATGACCATGAACATGGACACGACCATGACCACGATCATGCGCATTCCCACGAGGGAGAAGGCAAGGATATCGAAATTTTAGGCCTTTTGCTGGATCATTGGGCAGACCATAACCAGGAACACGCTAAAGAATATAAAAACTGGGTGGATAAAATGAACGCAGTTGGCAAGACGGAAGTGTCAAAGGCCATTGAAGAGGCAATTGCCCTGATCGGCCAGGCCGACGAGCATTTAATGGAAGCCAAAAAAGCTTTGATTAAATAGAAAAGTTTCTGCTCTTTATTGCCATAAAATGGGTTGATAAATCGGGCTGAACATTATATACTAAGATTGTAAAAGATGATTAACTTCGGTATCCGGGGCTCTTACTATCCATCCGGATACCAGAACGAAAATCTAAGTTTCAAATTGAAAGGAGATGTTTGTTATGTGCGAATCTTCAGCATATTTAGTGAATAAAAAAGGTGAAGAAGAAAAAATTATGGATTATGTCATCGACATTGTGCCTAACAATGACGGTAGCCTGACACTTTCAGACCTTTTAGGAGGCACTAAAATTGTCAACGGACGTTTAAAAGAAGTAAAATTATTAAACCACAAGATTCTGATCGAGGATGCAGCGGTATAAGATGAATATTGTTGTGTTGGACGGAATGGGCGGCGGCATCGGGTCCCGGATTGTTGGCATCCTGAAAGAAGAAATTCCACCTTATATTGAAGTGTACGGTTTGGGAACAAATGCCCTGGCAACAGCGGCAATGCTCAAAAAAGGTGCCAACAAAGGGGCGACCGGTGAAAATGCCATTGTGGTAAATGCGGGAAAAGCAGATGTTATTATAGGCTCTATTGCCATGACAATGCCCAACGAAATGATGGGTGAGGTGACAATGCGAATGGTGGAGGCAATAAGCGCCAGTGAAGCCATTAAAATTTATATTCCGATTTTGCCGGAAAATAACTATATCGTTTCTCTCGAGGAAAAACCATTGTTATTGCAGATCCGTGAAGCCGTTGCATTGATTAAAAAAGAGCTGAATCTTTAATACAGATACTTAGAAGGTGACTGAAATGGAAAAATTATCCGAAAAGGACGCTGAAGTTTTTCAGGTATTACTGGTACATTGGATTAATCACAACGGTGAGCATGTGGAGGGCTATCGCGAATGGTCCGAAAAAATGGCGGGTGTCAGACCTGAGGTGGCTGGTGAGATAGACAAGGCGATTGACGATATGCAGCAGGCTGCCAGAAAGCTGATGGAAGCCAAAATCAAATTTCAGGAAAGCTGAGAGCAGACAATAAAATAAATTGAAAAATATTTGCTTGAAGGCAAGGTTTATTAACCATGTCTTTTTTTATTTGTTTGCCGGATAAGACCGCTTTAATTTAAGCGGTCTTATTTTTTTCTTTTGATAATTAAAGAGTAATCGGTTATAATAGAATTATCTTGACACAGGAGGCTGAAGGAATGTCGCTAAAAATTAAAAATCCAAAACGATTTTTAATCTCATTGATCGTTACCCTGCTTTTATTGCTTTTTGTCATCGTTGGCTTTTTTACAGTGATGGGAAAAATCATCGGTCTGTTTACAAAAAAAGATGAACCGCAGGCTGCGCCTGAGCCGACAGCAACCGCTCAGGCCGCAACGCCGACCCCTTCAGCATCACCGACATCGACAGTGCCGACCGTTGACCCCTCCAATCTGGGAGATGTTCAGGTTTTGGTCAATAAGACCCATGAGCTGCCCTCAGATTACGAGCCTTCAGATTTAGTGACCGTTCCACTGAGGGGAAGCCGCGAGACACAGCTCCGCCAGCAGGCATCAGATGCTCTGGTCAAGCTTTTTGAAGCTGCAGACAACGATGGCGTGACCCTTTACTGCGCCTCCGGCTACCGTTCTTACAGTATGCAGGAGGATCTGTTTGCAGAGAACGTTGCCGCCTATGGCGAGGAGCAGGCAAACCTTATCAGCGCGAAACCTGGTCAGAGCGAGCATCAGACTGGTCTCTGTATGGATGTTACCTGTGAGGCCATGGGGATGGATCTTCAGGAAAGTTTCGCCGATACAGCTGAAGGTCAGTGGATTGCCGATAATGCTCAGAATTATGGCTTTATTATTCGTTTTCCGGATGGAAAGACCAATATTACCGGTTATTCCTATGAACCCTGGCATATCCGTTATGTGGGCGTAGACGCGGCAAAAGAGATACACAGTAAGAATGAAACCTTTGAAGAGTATTTAGGACAAACAAACTGAGGATGTGCTGAGACGCACATCCTCGTTTCGATTTCAGGAGGAAAGAATGCGTGTAGAAAAAATCAGAGACTGTACTCTGATCTATAGAGACACAGAGGAAGCCATTGTCATTGCCTGTGATTCTATTGGGGCCATCGGCGATAAGGAGATGGACGTGGTCAAGGTAACGCCAGAGCTGACAGCCTATGAAACCGTCAAGGTGGCTCTGGGCGAACTGCTGGCCCTCGGGGCAGCGCCTATTGCGGTTTCAGACGGGTTGGCAGTGGAGACATACCCAACGGGGAAACGGATGATTGACGGTGTCAGAAAGGCCATTTCAGAGCTGCCGGATTATGAAATCGCCCTGACCGGAAGCTGTGAGGACAATATGCACACAGTTCAGACCGGAGCAGGCATTACCGTAATCGGTATTATACAGGAGGCACAGGTGAAATATCGAATCACAAAGCCGGGCGATAGAGCTGTTCTTTTTGGAACGCCGCTGTACGGGGACGATTTTTCAAAAAAGCTGCACCTGGCATTGCAGCTGCCAGATTTTACAGCCATCCGAAAAGTTCCTGGTCTTCTGGAAATGGTGCCGGTGGGTTCAAAGGGCATCGCCTATGAGGTTTTAAAAATTGCGGAGGACAATGGTCTGGGGTTTGAATGGGAGAACAGCCTGCCCTTTGACGTGAGACAGTCCGGCGGCCCGGCCTCCTGCTGCGTTGCTACCCTGCCCGAAGCCGGGATCGCTCAGCTCAAAAAATATACGGAAAAGCAGGTCACAGAGCTGGGAAGTTTTGTAAAAAACAAATCTTCGTTAAATTAAATCTTGCTTTTTTCATAGAAGATTATTATAATAGTATAGAAAAATGCGTCCCTATAGCTCAGTAGGATAGAGCAGCGGTTTCCTAAACCGCGTGCCGGAGGTTCGAATCCTCTTAGGGACGCCAGTTCATTTAGTTGAAACAGCCCCGAAAGCAGAGCTTGTCGGGGTTTTTATATCGGTAATCGCTTTGTAAGGAGAAATAAAAATGAAGATTGGATTTATCGGAATCGGCGTAATGGGACAATCGATGGTCAGAAACCTGATGAAAAAAGGCTATGACGTTTCAGTTTATAACCGAACAAAGGCCAAGGCAGACGCCGTAGTGCAGGAAGGTGCACACTGGTGTGACAGTCCAGGGGCGTGCGCGGCAGATAAAGATGTGGTCATAACCATTGTCGGCTACCCAAAGGATGTGGAGGAAGTCTATTTTGGCAGTGCGGGTATTGTCGAAAACGCCAGAGAAGGCGCGGTGCTGATCGATATGACCACCACCAGCCCAAAGCTGTCCAAGCGTATTTATGAAGCGGCTGCCAGGCGCGGCATCGCAGCGCTGGACGCGCCGGTGTCCGGTGGAGATGTGGGCGCAGAAAAAGGAACCTTGTCCATTATGGTCGGCGGCGACGAGGATGTGTTTAAAACCTGCCTGCCAGTCTTTGAGGCCATGGGGACCAATATTATTTACGAGGGCGGCCCGGGAGCAGGCCAGCACACTAAAATGGCCAACCAGATTGCCATTGCAGGCGCTGTATCCGGCGTTTGTGAAGCTCTGGCCTATGCAAAGGCCGTGGGACTAGATGAACAGACCATGCTCGATAGTATCAGCGCAGGGGCGGCCGGAAGCTTTCAGATGAGCAACACGGCTCCGAGAATCCTGAAAGACGACTTTGCTCCGGGTTTTTTTGTGAAGCATTATATCAAGGATATGAAAATCGCCAGTGAGGAAGCCGAGGAGGCCTCCGCCCATTTAGAGGTACTGGGTAAAGTGTTAGAAATGTATGAGAGCCTTGAAAAAGAAGGCTACGGTGATCTGGGGACTCAGGCGCTCATTAAATATTACGAGCAGTAAAACCATAGAATTTGAGGTAAAACATGAGAATCAGGGATGAAAAGCTGAAGAGCGAAACAAAGCAGCTGGAGCGGACCTATAAGATCTGCAAACAGGAAATCGAAAAGATCAACCAAGCCATGTCCGGGAACCCCGACGCGGTAGAGCTGGCAGATCTGAATTATCAGAGAGGCTTTCTGGAAGGGCGGCTTCAAAGTGCCGGCGCCATGCTGAATTTTTTTCAGGATTACAGCGCCCACCCTCTGGAGCTTTCGTATGAGCTGAGCCCGGACGCTAAAATGGACCAGGTTCAGGCCGACCGTATTTTACAGCTTTTGAACCATCACCTGTCAGCTTATACCTTTGAGCTGGCCCAGGAGCAAAAAGGCGCCGCGGTCCACGGCGAGAATATCCGGAGCGCAGTGCAGGTCATTAACGTCCTGGTCAGTGTGTTGGAAATTCTAAATCCGGGTTATGTGTATAAATTCTTTGACGGCCGCAGCGGCAGCTGGACAGGGGTTTACTGCTTTGAAAAAGGAAAAGAGGACGAAGGCTTTCAAATCGTGCTTAAGCAGGATATACCGCGCTGAAAGTCTACAAAAATATAACAAATTCTGCATTGCAGGCACAGGTGGATTGTGCTAAAATAAGTCGACTTACAGGTAAAGGAGTGAAACGCTGTGGATGAATTTAAAAAATATATCATTATTGCCATACTCGCGCTGGTAGCTGTTTTGGTGGCACCGGTGATCATCGCTCTGCTGGGCATTGTCCTGTCACCTGTAATTACGACAATCGGATTTGTATTGATCCTGTTTGCCGTGACGGTTTTTATTGCCTATAAAAATAAAATCGGAAGAAAATAGGAGAGTTGTTATTGACAAGAACGTTGGAAACGGCCGAAAAACGCATCGCGGTGCGTCTGGCGGAGGAGAAGGATTATCAGAGAATACTGGATATTCTGAATGTAGCCATTTTGGAAAGGCGTGTCACCGCGCTTTTGACTCCGGTTACCATGGAAAGCCGCAGAGGCTGGTTCAAGGAGCACAGCGACGGCGTACACCCCATTTACGTGGCTGAAAAGGACGGTATTGTGGCTGGCTGGATGGCAGTGACCGCTTACCGCTGCGGCAGAGAGGGCTTTAAGCACGCCTGTGAGATCAGCTATTATATCGCGCCGGAGTTCCGGGGCAGCGGCATAGGCTCAAGTCTTATGGAGCATGTGATCCTCGAAAGCAGGAAACGGGGACTCAAGAACCTCATGGCGGTTATTTTCGCCGATAACCTGGGTTCACAGCGGCTGGCCTATAAATACGGCTTTAAGATCTGGGGGACTTTTCCAGAGATTGTTGAGATCGACGGCAGGACCACGGACTGCTATCAGATGGGCCTAAAACTTTGAGAATTATCGCTTGATTATTTGGGCCAACTCTGCTATAATAACTTGTAGTGTTTTGATGTGAAAGGCGTTACGCCTTTTTTTATTGTTTTATTGACATGGGGCACCGTTTTATGCTATTCTATACTGGTGACCATGAAAATAGGAAACGTGTGTCTATATGATGTTATTCGTGTATATAATAAAGGATGTAGGAGGTGCTGTAATTGAGAGTTAAAGTAACTTTGGCATGTACGGAATGTAAACAAAGAAACTACGATACAATGAAAAATAAAAAGAACAATCCGGATCGTTTAGAAGAAAAAAAATATTGCAAGTTCTGTAAAAAGCATACACTGCATAAAGAAACGAAATAGGATTGGCTAAGAGGAATTAATCATGGCAGCTAAGACGAAAAAAAAGTCTAAAAATGCAAAAAACACAAACACTAAAAATGATAATATCCAAAAGACACAGGTAGCTGAATCAAAAAAGACGAGTGTTGCCAAGGATGACAAAAAGAGCACTGACAGTAAAGATAAAAAGAATACCAAGAAATCTGACAAAAAGAAAAAGCCAAATATCTTTGTCCGCATGCTTGACTTTGTTAAGGGAGTTTTCTCTGAGCTTAAAAAGGTCAACTGGCTGACAAAAGAAGAATTGGCAAAGAGCTCTGGCTTTGTAGCCGGCTTTGTCGCAATCTTCACATTTTTGATTTGGGTTATTGATTCAGGTCTTGGTGCATTGGCCGCTCTACTAATTGGACTTAAATAGTACTGAGGGATAATCATGGAATATGAAAACAGTGGCCAGGCAGAATGGTACGTTGCCCACACCTACTCAGGATATGAGAACAAGGTAAAGGCAAGTATTGAAGCAACGGTCGAAAACAGACATATGGAGGATCAGATCCTCGAAGTACAGGTTCCTGTACAGGAAGTTGTCGAAACAAAGGACGGAAAGCGCGTCATAAGAGAGAAAAAGCTCTTCCCGGGATATGTAATGGTCAAGATGTTTATGACCGATGACTCCTGGTACGTTGTACGTAATACGCGTGGTGTAACCGGCTTTGTCGGCCCGGCCTCCAAGCCCGTTCCATTAACCAAAGCCGAACTCAAAAATATGGGCATCAAGCAGCAGGCTATTCAGATCGACCTTGAGGTTGGTGATGAAGTCAATGTTGTGGATGGACCATTTGAAGGTTTTGCCGGAATTATCGAGGAGATAAATCTGGAAAAATCAAAAGTTAAGGTCAATATTTCCATGTTTGGGCGGGAAACCCCAACCGAACTGGAATTTGAACAAATACAAAAAATTAAGAACACTTAAGGGAAAACTATTCTTCAATTATGAAAAAATGAAGGAGGTGTTAGCATGGCAAAAAAAGTAATTGGTCTCATCAAGTTACAGATTCCTGCAGGTAAAGCTACTCCAGCTCCACCGGTTGGTCCGGCTCTGGGTCAGCATGGTGTAAATATCATGGGATTCTGTAAAGAATTTAACGCTAAAACAGCAAATGAAGCAGGTATGATTATCCCGGTAGTAATTACCGTATATCAGGATCATTCCTTCACATTTATCACAAAAACTCCACCGGCAGCCGTTTTACTCAAGAAGGCAGCAGGGATTGATAAAGCTTCCGGCGTACCAAACAAAACAAAAGTTGCAAAAATTTCTCAGGACCAGGTCCGCGAAATCGCAACCTTAAAAATGCCTGACCTTAATGCAGCCAATGTTGAATCAGCTATGAGAATGATCGCTGGTACAGCACGCAGCATGGGTATCACTGTAGAAGAATAAGAATTCAGAAGGTAGAAACACCTTAAGTGGGAGGGAAACCGCTAAAACCACAAGGAGGAAATATGAAACGAGGAAAGAAATATCAGGACAATTTAAAAAGTTTTGATAAAGCTGAATTATTTGACCTTGATGCCGCAGTGGCACAGGTTAAAAAAATGGCTACCGCTAACTTTGATGAAAGTATTGAAATGCACATCAAACTCGGCGTTGACTCCCGTCATGCGGACCAGCAGGTTCGTGGCGCCATTGTACTGCCGAATGGTACTGGTAATACCGTAAAAGTTTTAGTTGTTGCCAAAGGTGACAAACTAAAAGAAGCGGAAGAAGCCGGTGCAGATTTCTTTGGCGAAGATGAAATTATTGATAAAATCCAAAAAGAAAATTGGTTTGATTTTGATGTTATGATTGCTACACCAGATATGATGGGCAAGGTTGGTCGTTTGGGTCGTGTTTTAGGTCCAAAAGGCTTAATGCCAAACCCGAAATCCGGTACAGTAACCATGGATATCGCAAAAGCTGTCCAGGATACCAAAGCTGGTAAAGTTGAATACCGTCTGGATAAGACAAACATTATCCACGTCATCATCGGTAAGGCTTCCTTTACAGAAGAACAGCTCATGCAGAACATGACCACTCTTCTGGAAACCATCAAAAAAGCAAAACCAGCAGCTGCAAAAGGTCAGTACTTCAGAAGTGTTACCGTTGCAAGCACAATGAGCCCTGGTGTAAAAATTAATACAGCAAAAATCTGACTTGACATAAAAACAGACTAATGATACAATATTCGATGTTGTAAAAAAGTTATAAAACGTTCATCCATAGACAGCAGGGACTGTAGTTTAAATATCCTGCCGAGGCTGAAGAGACACGAGCATTATATACATGATGATATAGGCTCTCTTCACCTGCGTGGAGAGAGCTTTTTATATGACTAAAATTCACATCGTAAGGAGGTGCAGAAAAGAATATGCCAAATATTGAAGCAAAACAAGCTATCGTGCAGGAAATTGCCGATAAAATGAAAAATGCACAGGGTACAGTCGTTGTTGACTATCGTGGCTTAAACGTAGAAGAAGTGACCGAATTAAGAAAAAAAGCCAGAGAAAACAACATCGATTATAAAGTTTATAAAAACTCTATGATGCGTTTTGCAGCGAAAGAAGCAGGCGTAGAAGGCTTACTGGATGTTCTGGTTGGACCAACAGCCATCGCATTCTGTGAAGATGATCCGGTTGCTCCGGCTAAACTGATCAACGACTTTGCTGGAGAACACAAAGCTTTAGAAATTAAAGCAGGTGTTGTCGAAGGTAAGGTTTTAGATGTAGCTGGTGTTAAAGAATTAGCCGAATTACCGCCACGCGAAGTATTGGTTGCAAAAGTCCTTGGCGGCTTAAACGCACCAATCTCTGGTTTCGCAAATGTACTGAACGCAAACCTGAAGGGTTTAGTTGTCGCTTTAAACGCGATCGCAGAACAAAAAGGCGCAGAGGCTTGACGTTTTTGTCCAAATTTTATTTAAAATTTGGCAGCGAGTACTGAACGTTAGTGAACGAGCGGTACAAAAACTAACGCATTTTTTCTTTGAAATAATCCTTTCTGGATAAAGATTTTAAAGAAAAAATACGATCATAAAAAATAATTACACAATTTTGGAGGATATTACAATGAGTGAAAAAGTAACACAGTTAATTGAAGACGTAAAAGGTTTAACCGTATTAGAATTATCTGAATTAGTAAAAGCTTTAGAAGAAGAATTTGGCGTTAGCGCTGCTGCTCCTGTAGCTGTTGCTGCTGCTCCTGCTGCTGGTGGCGCTGCTCCGGCTGCTGAAGAAAAAACTGAATTCGACGTTGTTTTAGCTGCTGCTGGCGACCAGAAAATCAAAGTTATCAAAGTTGTTCGTGAATTAACAGGCTTAGGCTTAAAAGAAGCTAAAGCAGTTGTTGACGAAGCTCCAAAGCCGCTTAAAGAAGGCGTTACTAAAGAAGAAGCTGACGAAATCAAAGCTAAAATTGAAGAAGTTGGCGGTAGCGTAGAAGTTAAATAATTTAACTTTTATAGAACACAAAAAACAAAGTGCTATGGGCCTGTTCCATGGCACTTTTTTTAATTTCTGCATTTTTAAGCCACGCCACTTGTGTTATAATAGTTTCATGTGAGTTTGAATATGAAAGGATTTTACAATGGGTAAAAAACAGAATAATCAGGTTAAAGAAATTACACCGATGGAAGTCGATTTTCCACAATGGTATACAGACGTTATCTCTAAAACAGAGTTGTGCGATTACTCCCCAGTTAAGGGCTTTATGGTCATCCGCCCTTATGGCTACGCCATCTGGGAAAACATTCAGAAGTCCTATGACGAACGCTTTAAAGCGACCGGTCATAAAAATATGTACTTCCCACTGCTGATTCCGGAAAGCCTGCTGAAAAAAGAAGCAGAGCACGTTGAGGGCTTTGCGCCTGAGGTTGCCTGGGTCACTAAGGGCGGCGACAAAGAGCTGGCAGAGCCCCTCTGTGTGCGCCCAACCTCCGAAACCATCATCTGCAGCATGTACGCAAAATGGCTGCATTCCTACAGACAGCTGCCATTTTTATACAACCAGTGGTGCTCTGTAGTGCGCTGGGAAAAAACCACAAGACCCTTCCTGAGAACCTCTGAATTCCTATGGCAGGAAGGCCATACTCTGCATGAAACCCCAGAGGAAGCACAGGAAGAAACCATGCAGATGCTAAACATCTACCGTGAAGTGGCAGAAGATGTTATGGCGATTCCGGTTGTCGTTGGACAGAAAAGCGAAAAAGAAAAATTCGCGGGCGCTGCCGCAACCTATACCATGGAAGCGCTGATGCATGACGGACAGGCTCTGCAGTCCGGTACTTCCCATAACCTCGGACAGCATTTTACCAAGGCCTTTGACATTACCTACCTGGACCGTAATAATGAACAGGCTTACCCATACCACACCTCCTGGGGCGTATCCACCCGTCTGATCGGGGGTATCATTATGGTGCACGGCGACGACAACGGACTGGTTCTGCCGCCGCGCATCGCGCCGACACAGCTGGTCATTATCCCTGTTGCCCAGCACAAGGAAGGCGTTCTGGATAAAGCCTACGAGCTCAAGGACATTCTAGGCGCAGAATTCCGTGTTGAGCTGGACGATAACGACAGCAACTCCCCAGGCTGGAAATTTAACCAGTGGGAAATGAAAGGTGTGCCGATCCGTCTGGAAATCGGACCGCGCGATATTGAAAACGGACAGTGCGTCCTGGCCCGCCGCGATACCGGCGAAAAGGTACAGGTAGCTTTGGATGACATCAAAGAAGCAGTACGTACCCTGCTTGCCGAAATTCAGCAGAACCTGTTCGATCGTGCCCTTAAGATGCGCGAGGAAAAAACCTCGACCGCAGTGGATATGGACGAGTTTAAGAAAAACCTCAAGGAAAACCCAGGCTTCATCAAAGCCATGTGGTGTGAAGACCGCGCCTGCGAAGACAAGATCAAAGACGAAACCGGCGCCAGTGTCCGCTGTATTCCATTCGACGATGAGCAGGAAGTGATCGGTGAGGGCAAATGCGTCTGCTGTGGCAAGCCAGCGAAAAAAATGGCATACTTCGCCCGCGCATACTAAAATGAACAAAGCAAGAGTATTAAAGGATATTCCCTTTGAACTCGACGTCGACGCCTTTTTCACGCATATCCGCATGGAAAAGGAGTCGAAGCGTTCAAAGCGGATATTCGAGATCATCGAAACCGCCAGCCCCTACATAAGACCTGTGGCCATGTACAAACGGGCTGAGATACAGATGGTGGACAGTGACGTGTTCACCATTGACGGCCTGGCCTTTAAGAGCAGGGAGATTGTGGAAATACTAAAGCGCGAAAGCTTTGTTTTTCCAAACATTGTGTCCTGCGGGCCAGAGATTGAAGCCTTCTGTGTTGACCGCAAAAAGGTACTGGAACAGTACATTACCATGGAGCTCTGCAATTTCAGCTGCGCCGTGGCACGAGAAGCTATGTTTAACGCCATCAGAGACGAGTTTAAAATGGAAGAGAGCACCGAGCTGTTTCCAGGCGAAAAGGGCTGGGACCTGCAGCAGGGAATCCAGATCTTTAAAATATTCTCAAAGGAAACCGAAGGGACAGGGCTCAGCATATCCGAGGCGGGCGTTCCAAAGCCCAGCCGCAGTGCCTACGGCCTGATCGTCGGCAGCTGACAATGGCAGACAGACAACCCAGAAAGGGATGGTACAAGCTGGACAATGCGGGAACCCTTTATTCCTCCATTGCGTCCTCCAGGGTATCAACCGTGTTTCGGATGACACTGGGTCTCACAGAAGAAGTAGACCCCGAGGCCCTGCAAAAAGCTCTGGACAACGTGATGGTGCGCTTTCCGTACTTTAACGTCACGCTGCGCCGGGGCTTTTTCTGGTATTACTACGACCATTCCGAAAATCGCCCCCTGGTCGAGAAAGAATCACACTATCCCTGCAAAACCATCCGGCAGCGAAAGGGCGTGTTTCCATTCCGGATTCTGTACTATGGCCGTTATATCCATTTGGAAATGAGCCATTCCATCTGTGACGGCTACGGTGGTTTAGCTTTTTTAAAGCCGCTTGTATTAGAATATTTTAAAGTAAAGGACGGCATTGTCTGCAAGGAGCTGGGCGACATCATCGATATTAACAGCCCGGTCGACCCCGAGGAATACGAGGACGCCTTTAAAAAATATTATGAAAAACGGGTTCCGCCGCCGGAAAAGGGGGAGAAGGCCTACCATTTCCCCTTTGGCCTGCTGGATAAGGGGCAGTACCTGCTGCTGACCGGCATTGTACCAGTGAAAGAGGTGCTGGTACAGTCAAGGGCCCACAAATGCACCCTGACGCAGTTTATCACAGCCCTTTACTTTGAGAGTATCCAGGAGTATATCCTGGGCCTCGAGAAAAAGAAACGCGCCCGGTCTGGCCATACCAAGGCCAATATTGCCATCAATGTGCCGGTGGATCTGCGAGCCTTTTTTCCGTCCAAAACCCTGCGGAATTTTTTTATCAGCCTGAACCCGGCCATTGATATGCAGCTGGGGGTTTACAGCCTGGAAGAGATTATCGACCAGATCAAGGGGTATATGGGCCTGTATATCAACCAGAAAAACATCAACCGCTATGTTTCCAGAAACGTGCGGAACGAAGAGCTCATGGTGCTGCGCATGATCCCGCTGTGGGTAAAGCGCGTGATTATGCCCATTGTGTACAAGCGCTACGGCGAAAGAAGCTACACCAGCTCAGTCAGCAACCTGGGAAGCATCTGGATGCCCGAGGAGGTCCGGGACAGGATTACCGGGTTCGAGATATTCCCGCCGCCCAGCGCCGGAAATAAGCTAAAAATTGTGATGGCCAGCTATGGCGATAAGCTGTATATCTCCTTTGGAAAGACCACTGGGGAAAAGGACATCGAGCGGATTTTTTTCAGAAAGCTGCGAAAGCTGGGAATCCCGGTACGAATCGAAGGAAACCAGATCAATTATTACGAAGTCGAAAAGGAGGATGCCTAATGGCCTATTGTCCAAAATGCGGTGTTGAGGTCGATAATAACGTCAAAAACTGCCCGCTGTGCGATTTTCCAATACCCGATATCGGCGAGGAGCCAAAGGGCGAAAAGCGCTATCCCCTGGCGGTCAACACCTATCCGCAGGAACATCAGGAGAAGAAGAACCGGATTTTTTACGCCCTGGAAATTATTGTGGCGGCAGTATTTTTAATTAATATGGTGTTATACTGGTTTATCCCTTTTAATCCGACCATTACTCAGATCATTATGATATCATCCGTTTCCCTGGCGCTGTATCTGATGTTTTGCTTTAATTATCTGCCAGCGCTGGTGAACCTTTTGGGCTGTTATTTTACCACGCTGCTCCTGGGTTCTATTATTTATGTGATTGTGGGCGGTTCGGGAGACTGGTTTGTAAATTACGCCATGCCAATCGTGACGATTCTTTTTATCGACATTCTCATTTTTGGTATCATCTATAAAAAGAACCGTCACCGAAATCAATTCATCTACGCGCCAGTGTTTTTGATTGCTTTCAGCGCTACACTGTGCCTGGGGATTGACGGTGTGATTTCCTATAACATTCTGGGGCACCTGCGCTTTACCTGGTCCCTGATCGTGGCGATCTCCGGCATCTGCATTATCGCCCTGCTCATGGGGATTTACCACGGCGTGCCCGACCGCACCAAGGCATACCTGAAGAAAAAACTGCATGTATAGAGGAGGCGGAAAGTGAAAAGACAAGAAAAAATCGAGGCGCGTCTCCTGGAAATGCCCCTTTACGACTATGCCTTTTTCCCGGTAAAGGATATTATTTTCACACAGGATGTACGCACCATCTGCGCCATGAACGACTGCGGCATGTACGGCAGGCGCTGGGTCTGCCCGCCGGTCATCGGCAGCATTGAGGACTGCATTGCCGAGTGCCAGGCCTATGAGCACGCCTTTCTCTTCTCGACCGTAACCGAGGTGGCAGATTCCTTTGACCTCAAGGCCTGCGTTGAAGCCAGAGGCGACCATGAGGCCATTACCTACGAGGTCGCCCAGATCTTCAGGCAGGAGACCGAAAACCCGCTCATTCTGTCAACAGGCTGCATTCCCTGTGAGCACTGCGCTTACCCAGACGCGCCCTGCCGCCACCCCGAAAGGGCCTTTAAAACCATTGAGAGCCACGGCATTATGATTATGCAGATGGCAGCCCAGCAGGGCCTGAATTACGACTGCGGACAGAACATCGTGACCTACTTTTCACTGGTTTTGTACAATCTTTAGCCAAGAGCGTTGAGCGGCTTGAGAAATGGGTAAAACCATTGTATAATAGAAATAGTTCTAAACAAGGAGGAATCGATATGCAGCCACAGGAAAAAGCAGTCTATCAGGACATACTGCAATGCATTTTTGCCAGATATCTGGAAGATTACTCGGAAAACACGTATTCAGAATTATTAAAAAAATACACAGGCCTCTCAGTCATCGAAACCGGCGAAGCCAGAGAAGCCTCCTATGAGATGGTCCTTCAGCTTCTGAAGCGGAGAACCAGGCGTTATACCGGCCTTGGGCGCATGGCTGAGGGCGACGCCCGGGAAGAAAACATCCTGTATCCCGCCGCCTTCGAGACCCAGGGCGCCGATCCAGAGCTCGCCCGTGAGACCGACTACGGCACAGCCTGGGACGGCTTTGACAATATGCTCCTGGAGCTGCCAGAGGAAAAGGAGGTCGAATGTAAAATGGCATTAAACAGCCTGGAAAGCATTATCCACGATCCCTCCATGACCAAACCGCAGAAGGAGCTGCTGTCAAGCATTCTGCTGGACTGGATCGCCCATGAGCCAGAGGATATCGGTATCCTGTTTGTCCCCATACTGCTGCAAATTTATGAATAATAGACAAAGCCCAATCCGCCGTCCGGTTTAGACAGAACCGGCGGTGTTTTTTTGTACAAAAAATTGCATTTTTTACGTATATCTTTTCAGAGATAAAGGTGATATAATGGAGATAAATTAAATATCGGTTGCGCTATTGTTGATTTTAAACGTGTTCATTCAAATTTTCTTTCATTCTGATTTCAGATGTCCCATAAAAGCTGATAAAAGAAATGAAGAAAAGAGTTTTTAAAGCCTGAAAGGCAGAAAGGAAACCGAAATGAAAGCCGATCTTGTCCGCATTGCGCTGATTCCGTATTTTGTCCTGCTGCTGGTTATCTGCAACTGGAATGTGAAGCTGTACTCAGCCGTAACACTGAACAGCTTTTACTTTCTGGAATATATTCTTTTTATTTTCTGCGGCCTGGCGATCGCACGCTTAATGGATGTTTCCCAGAGCACCTATCGTCAGAAAAGCGCCCGAATCATCATTATTGTCAATCTTGTTGTTCTGCTGGGATTCTTTCTGCTGGGATTCCTTCGGATTTTTGTTTTCTTTGACGTCCGCTATTTTTATCAGATTTCTTTTCTGCTCTTTGGTTACTATGTGTATTTGCTCGTTATAAGTCTGAGAAAGGGTGAGAATCCATGAAAAAGTATGTGCGAAACGGGATGATCATCTGCGCGCTGTCGCCGCTGATCGCCTATTATTTACATTTTATGGTTGGTACGGTGTCCAGCCGTATCTTTATGCCGCTGTCTTACATCTCAAACAACCCCGCCATTGCCTATCTGGGATACAACGGTGGGGTGGAAATGGTACCAGCCTGGACCATCGCTGTCAATGTGACTGTGCTCATCTATCTGGCTTACCGGAGGGAGACGGATAAAAAGAAGGGAGAGGAGCCATGAGGGCAGTACAGGCTGTGTGCCTCCCCTGAGTAATGAAAAGCGGCCAATGTCATTTCTATTGTTAAAAAAGGAGGACATAAAATGCAATATCAAAAATTATCATACCCTGCAAAAAATTACGCCAGTGAGCTGTTTGAAGAATACCGGAACCGTCTAAAAGAGAATATACCTGACGAAAAAGCGTCGGTTATCAACTTTAAACCGGATATGAACAGCACGCGCTATATCTGCGAGCTTCAAAAATTCTTTCATTTTCAGGTAAAGGAAAATCAGGTGATCATTAACCGGTTCTTTGTGGACCAGATGACATGCTTTTATAAGTGGTAAGGAAGTAAAGGAAAAGTTTCAGCCTGAGAGGAAAACAATGAAAAATAAGATATGTTTAGTCTATCTGGCGGTAGTTCCGTACCTTATTCTGGCGATGGTCACTGTACACTGGTATGAGTATTACAGGCCAAGCCCGTCCACGCTGGCATTTGAACCCTTTTTGTTTGTTTTCAAAATTTTGATGTACCCTGTCATCGGGGTTCTCCTGGCTCTCCTGCACATTATTCCCAAAAGTGTGTATGGTACAAAATGGGCAAGAAGCATTATGGCTGTCAATTTTATGGTACCAATTGCATTTTGGGCCATCTATTACTCTGACTTTGGCGGACTGGGCGTGAGAATGCTGTTTTTTATCAAGGTACCGGTATTTACGACCTTATCCTTTCTATTAATAGGCTATTACCTAGTTTTGTTAATGATGAGTTTTAAAAAAGGATAGTGAAATGAAAGGAAAAGTAATATTAATTATTTTTAGTTTGGCTGTTTTAACAGGCCTGTACTATGTTGTGGGAGATGATCTGTGGAGGAGTCTGACAGCCTCCTTTTTCTTCACAGCTATTTCCGTTTCAGTATGTGTACAGTTCATTGAGCTCATAAAAAAGTACGAAATTAAAAGATGAGAGGTCAAAAGTGAAAAAGAAATTATTGACAGTGCTCGCGCTGCTGGCAGTCTGCTGCTTAATGTTTTTGGGCTGCTCAGAAAAGGAAAAGGCGAGTGAGGAAATCCCTCTGTCCGAAAGGAGTATTGAGGAGCAGGTTCAAAATGGCCGGAGCGACATATTTAAAGAATACGATAATATCAAGGCCTTTAGAGCCGTGTATCAAAATGATCTGAGAACCATGAACGGGCTGGTAGATCCTCATAAATATGATATTGTTTTGAAAAATCTTGAGTATGAGTACCCACAGATTCAGGAGTCTTCAAAGGTAACGGCAACCTATAAAAAGATTGACAAGGATAAATATGTGCTGAAGTATTACGATTCATTTGAAGAATACGGCGAATTAAAAGAAAGCGACCTGGCAGCCCTGAACGAATCCGGCAAGGCGCAGGGGATCACCTACAAGTCCAAAATGGCAGAACTTGTGCCAGAGCAGGAAAATATCCGGGCCTATTATGAGAAGGTGGTCTGAAAAATTAGAAGGATTGAGGACAGGAGGTGCGCAAAATGAGAGATACCGTTAAAAACAGTGTGAGCTGTGTGGTCTACAGTGTCATCATTGTAGTGGATATCGTGCTTAACTATCAGCTTTTCCACTGGCTGAGCAAGCCTCTTTACAGAATTAATGAAAGACTTTTCGGCCCTACAGAACTGGGCCTTAAAGGCCAGCCGCCCTTTGTGGTCTTTTTCCAGTTCTTTATTCCCGTCATTCTGTTTTTTGTCATTGTGATGGCCGGATATTTTCTCTGTAAGAAAATTGAGGAAAAGAAAAACCGATAAAAATGACCTTTATCTTTAAAAAAAGAGCGTTTGCAGAATACGAGGAGGAAAGTCCATGAAAGTGAAAGCATATTTAAACAGACTGTTGCGGGAAGAATCCAGTAGTATGTGGGGTGTCCGCCTTATAATCAAAATCATTTTGGTGCTTCTGGTTCTGACAGTATACGCACTTCTGAACACACTGGTACTCGAAAGCATATCCGATAGGGCCTATGCTCTGATCAATCCTGAATTAGAAAACAATATGGTGCTTTATCATTATGTTTTTTCCCCGGCGGTTATCCTGGCACTGGTGCTCTCAATGGTATGGATCAGTAAGGACTTTAAACTGAAAAGAAGAAGCAAGGTAAAAAAGGACAGCATTGTTATCGGGCTAATTCTGTTTGCGTTATATATGATTCTTTATCTCCCATACATTTTTTATAGTTTTCAATCCTCAGCGTTTTTTGTCAGAATGGTACTTTTCTTTCTGTCCAAAGGAGCGAATCGGGCATTTTTACAGGTGCTGTTACTGCTGTCGGGGTACTTTATCATAAATGGGGTTGTTAGGGCTCCAGTTGTGGGAGATAAAAATTGATTGAGCGAAAAGCAGTGGGAAACCGTTGTTTTGAGTAAAGAAAAATCAGTAGTGGACATCTCAGACGGTTCTTTATTGCTAAAAGAGAAAAACGACAAGATAATCATATTTTGTGATTATACCAGTTAAATTTGCGAGATAGCCGAAAGATCTTTTATGGCAGGCTTAACATGCTATATTTGTTTTTAACAAGATTAAAGGTAGATATCTAGCGCTAAAAAGGTACCATTTGCTTTGAATGTGATTTTTTTAAGGGATAAAACCCCACGAGAAAGGAGAAAAAATGAAAAAGAAATTGTTTGTAATGATGCTGGCATTGCTGGTTTTCTCTTTGCCATTGTCAGGATGCACGCCAGATAAAGAAGACGTACAGAAAGAAAACAAAGCGGAAAAAACCATGGAAGAACAAGTAGAGAACAATCAGAACGCGATTTTTAAACAGTACGACAACATCAAGGCATTCCGGTCGGAATACCAAAAGGATCTGGAGACAATGAACGCGCTTGTGGACCCGAATAAAGCGGAAATCGTTCTGAGCGATATCAGCTATACAGCAGGCGCGCCCAGCTCCGATTCAAAAGTCGATGCCACCTACAGGCGAATTAATAAGGAGACCTATGTTCTAAAATACTATGAATCCTGGGATGTGTATAATGAACAGGTAAAAAACGATTTGTCAGCACTCAATGAATCGGTTAAGGACCAGGGAATCGAATACCGTATAGACCGCGCGGAGCTGGTGCCAGAGGATAACAGAGTGCGGGCTTATTTTGAGAAAGTGACATAAACGCTTTTATAAACAACGGGTAAATTATAGAAAAGACAGAAAGTACGGGCTTTCTGTCTTTTTTATATGTCTAAAAAATATATAGATATCTTTTATAAGTTGAAAATGTTATAATAAAATAAAGCGTAAATCAATGGATGGAGAGAGGAGGTCTTGAAAATGTTCCGTATTGGGGTGTGTGATGATGAAGCTTATTTCCGACAGGTTTTAGAAAAACAGCTGATGACTTATTTAAAATTTTATGAACAGAAAGCAGAAGTTTGCCTTTTTGAAAATGGAAGCGATTTTTTAAAGGCGGCTGGAGATCAGGCCTTTAATCTTGTTTTTCTTGATATTGAGATGGAAGCGGAAGAAACGGGAATAAAAGTAGCTGAAAGTTTACAGAAAGAAAGTCCTGACACACTGGTTATTTTTGTAACCTCTCACAGTGAATATGTTCCGAGATCGTTTCGTGTCAATGCGTTTCAATATTTAACAAAGCCAGTAAAAACAGAGCTTATCACTGAAGAGATTGAAAGGGCAATGCGCTATATAAAAACCCAAAGAAGCCGTTATGAAATCAACTGGAACGGAAAACAATACTTTATTCTAATAAAAAAAATTCGTTATGTGGAGACAGATAAGGGCCATAATGTAGTGGTGCATACTATTGAGGAAAATTATAAAACGAAACGAAGTTTAAATGATGTTGAGGATGATCTGAAGCCTTATGGCTTTCTCCGTATCCATCGCAGTGTTTTAATTAATATGAATTTTATCTGCGGCAAACGAGATAAGGAAATATGTATCCAGAAAAAACCAGAGGAAATTTGGCTGTCTGTCAGCCGTGATAGGCAGAAAACTGTGGATGCCGCCTATATTAGCTGGCGGAGAAAGTCGAGTATATAGTGATGATTTTAAAACTGATCTGTGAATCGATGATTGCCGGATTTGAGGTTGTATTGATTTATTTTTGGGCAAAAGCCTTTTCAGATGAAAAGGCTGAGCGCTGGCAGGTGGTGGTGGCCGCGTCTGTCATTTTTATATTGATATTGAGCGTGTCAATGATTAGTTTTCAGCCGTTTGTATTAATAACAAACGCGACTATCTGTACTTTTATTATGCTTTGGGTAATGAACCGGCGAATTAAAATTAATTTTTGGCTGACGCTGTGTTTTTCGACATTAATGTTTCTCAGTGAGACTATTGGCGGGATGCTTTATGCTTTTATTGGGAATGTTGATTTTAACGCGACGCGTTTCGATCCATTGTACCGGCTGCGTGCAAATATTATTTCAGAATTAGTGGCCTTTACGATTATTCGAATTATCAGTGTCCGTCAGCGTCATTCCTTTTATTTTCCACCTTTAAGAATTATATTGCAGATCGTTGTTTTGCCGTTAACGAGCATTCTGGCGGTAGTGGAAATGGGCTTAGGACAGGCCGGTGCCTATGAAATTGGCGGCATTGTATTTAACCTTGCCATCATTGCCGGGCTGGCGATGGCAAATATCTTTGCGTTTTATCTTTTTGAACGGGAACAGCTCTATACCGAACAAAAGCAAAAAGAAGCCCTGTATCGCCAGCAGCTTGAATACCAGAAGGAATCCTACCGGAATTTGACCACTTCGCAAAATGAAGTTCGAAAAATCCGCCACGACTTAAAAAATACTTTAACGGCCGTTTCCGGCTATCTGAAAGCTGGAGTGACAGAAAAGGCCGAGGATCTGCTGGAAGCAATGGTAACGGATTTGAAAAAAACAGAGCAAGCTGTTTATACGGGCTATCCGGCGGTGGACGCGGTCGTTTTTGCCAAAGCCAGCCGGATGGAACGGGACAAAATTCCTTTTTCGAAAACGTTGATCTTGCCCGAAACGCTGCCAATCAGCGAGGAGGATCTTTTTATTCTTTTAGGTTCAGCTTTGGATAACGCCATTGAGGCCTGCGAAAAGATCGAAAGGGAAGGACGGTATGTCCTGCTGAAAACAGGTTTTGATGAACGTCGCTTTTGGATCTGGATTGAAAACGCCGCAAAGCTGACCGAGGAGGAACAGGCAGGCCGTTTGTCGACCCGTAAGGCTGATAAAAAAAGCCATGGATTAGGCCTGTTGACCATACAGAAAATCGTGGAGAAATACAACGGTATGTGGCAGATAAAGCCGGAAAAACTTAAATTTACGTTGAATATTGAGTTTTTTCTTTAGGCCGTTTTACAGAAACTGATTCACAGACGGCAGAAACTGCCGACCCCATTGTAAAGCATAAAAAATCATGTTAGAGTTGACTTGTAAAAACCTTTACAGTCAATTCTTTTTTTTATGAAAGGGGAAATTTGAAATGAAAAAGAAATTAATGGAGTATGCGTTTAAGTATGGCAGTATGATTTCAGCCCTGGCTTTGATGATCGGTGTTTCCGCTGGAGGTGCAGCCTGTTGGGGATGGCAGTATCAGCCAAAAGAGCCAGAAGGGATGAGGAAGTTTAAGAGAAATTTGGATTGAACAATTCAAATGCAGTGTAATGGAGGAGGTGGGTCCGTTGGAAAGTGATATGAAGGATAATTGGAGATGTTTTTACACAGGATTCAAATAAAGAAGGAGAAAGAAATGAAAAAAGTATTAAGTAAAGCTAGTTTAGGTATTGTAGTTATGTTGTTAATGCTAAGCTTTGCGGGAAGTGCATTTGCAGCAAGTGAAGCCGATGAACAAATTATCCAGCCAAGATCAGAGAATGTATTTTTTAGTTTTCCAGTGTCAGGTACAAGCGGTAGATGTACAGGAGAGGCATTGAAGCATTCGACTTATACACCATACTGGGTTCAATTTAATTGGTCAAGTGCCTCTAATAATATCATTTTAAATACTGTTATGCATAATTCGGATCATGCATCCCGTGGACAAGGAAAGGTTTTGGAAGGAACATCAGCTTCCATTGCAAGTACTGGAACAGCATATTATTATTATCACGGGAATTTGTGGAGAGAATTTGAGTGGGATCCAGCTGTTAGTGTAAGTGGTTATTTTTCTCCAGACAATTATTAAATACAGTAAGATACCAAGCACTTCTTAAGAAGTGCTTGGTAATCCTTAATAATTCAGAAAGGATTGAAAATATGAAAAAAATATTTATATTGTTTATTTCGATTATGGTTCTTTTATCTGTAACAGCTTGTAGTATTACAGGCAAAATAGATGAACCCAAATGGCCCGATGAAACAACAAAGGAATATATTGAAAAAGTAGAAAATGAGCTAAATTAAAAATGAGAGGAAAAAATGGAAATTACAAAGTATAGGTGGTTTCATAAATATAGAATAATAGTTTTAAGTATTTTTTTTCTAGGACTTTGGATAAGCTGGTACCTATTAGGAAATATTTACGGTGTTACATTGGGCTTTGATATGGCTGCTCCTGATTTAGGAGAAAACGTACAGGCTATTAAACAGAACCTCTTAGGGCAATTGTTAACGATAGATCATTTTGTTTCATCGACCTTCAGGTTTTCAATGATTTTAGGCCCTGTACTTATCTGTGCAAATACGTTGTTATTTATTTGGGAAAAAAAAGGTTACTTAGCTTTTAAGTTGCCAAGGAAAAATAATTATAAAGGGGTCATAATAAATACAATACTGATTCATGCATTTATCAATGGGACTACCTTTTACTTTGTATATATTCTTTTTTTATCTTTAGGCATGTTGTTTAATGCCGCGCATATGGAAATTGCGAGGACTTCTTTTGATTTTTTATTTGGCAGAAATTTTTCTATTGAATCTCCGTATTTCTACTATGTTTTAGATGGATTTATTAAATTTTTTGTATTTGGTTTTGTGTACAGTTTATTTTCTAATACGATTGCATTAGTTAGTTCTAAAAGTTATGTGTCGGTTATAATTCCGATTATTTATTATTTTGGTTTTTCAGTTATATTTGCAACTGGATTACAGTATATGCCTTTGGCACCTGTCTATACCCAAGGTTTTACTTCATTTGTTGATATGCCTTTATGGATGGCCTTTACACCAATGATTATACCAGTAGTTACTTCTTTTTTTATCATAATTTGGTTTTTAAAAAGAAAGGAAAAATATGTGGATTAAAATATTTGCTGTAATAATCCTTTGGATGTTTTATATTTACTACGATCCAATGGGACCTTTTGGTGGACTGTTTGGTGACATGGGCTCAGGTATGTTAGTGACCTATTTATGCTATTTCTTTATAGCCATGCATTTATCATTTAATAGAATAAACTCCTTCATATTAAGTCGTTTTGTGTTTAAAAAAGATTTCTACTTCTGGGCATTAAAAAAGATATTAAAAGTTAGCTCTCTGTATGTATTGATCTGTACATTTACATATGTGTTTATTAATTATATATTAAGGCACAATGATATGGTAACAATTTACATAATTGTAAAGTTTATGACTGGAAGTATTATTAATATATCTTTATTAAACTTTATTATATTGCTAATTAAACTTCAGTACAACACAATTTTTAGTATGATATTTGCAGGATGTATCATTACATTGGCTTATATTACTGGTGGGGTTCAATTGATAAGATATAATATCAGTTTTATAGCCTCGGCATATACGGATATTAACGGATATATGCGTCCTATGTTTACTATTATGGGATATCTTATAATCCTAAGTATTATGTTGATATTATTGTCAAGAAATAAAAAGATGGATATAAGTATTTAATTATGAAAATAAAAAGTATTTCGTTTTTTTGTGCAACATTGCTGACACTAGAAATTAATATTTGGAGAAATGTACAAGATAATAAAAAAATAGAAGATATTATAAAAATTATTTTTTTATCGGACAATGATGAAACAGGAATAAGTATTACATCGCTTATTACTTGTTTTGCTTTTGTTATATTTTCAGTACTATTTGTAATTAATATTAAAAATGATATCTCAAAAAATTATAGAAGTATGATACTCCAAAGATATAGAAGTCGGAGAAGCTTTTTGATGCAGCATCAAAAAAAGGGAATTCAAAACAGTTTAATTTTAACAATTTCTATTTTTGTATGTTTAGTTTTATTTTATAGTATATTGGAATTCAAACTTATAAATTTAGAATCGCTACCGGGCGACCAATTAATGTCCTTATTTATTAATATTTTTTTGTTTTTAAATATTTCAATTACTTTTAATACAATTATTGTCTTAAAAAAGAGCAATATACAAGGAATAACTGCGAATATTCTTTTAATAGTTATTGTTATATTATTAGATATTTCAATTAAAGAGATTAGTATACTAACTTTTGGATCAATCATTCTATTGGTAAGAGGAACTGTTTTCTTATCAAACATAATTTTTGTTTTAATAATATATCTATATTTTTTTATAAAAAATATAGATATCCTTTAAAGGAGAAGACAATGCAATCAATTATTCAAATAGAAAAAGCATCAAAGACTTTTAAAGATAAAAGCGTTTTTAAGGATGTTAATATTTCAATACAAAAAGGAAGTTGTATAGGTTTTTCTGGGTACAATGGATGCGGTAAAAGCGTTCTCTTGAAATGCATTTGTGGATTTTCGTTACTAAACCAAGGAAGAATTATATGTAACAACAAGACAATTAATAAGGATATAGATTTTATTCAAGATACTGGGATAATTATCGAAACTCCAGAATTTATAAACGACCTGACAGGCTATAAAAATTTAAAAATTATAGCGGAAATTCGGAATGTAATAGACGATAAAGATATCCTGAAAACAATGGAAATTCTCGACTTAGAAAAAGATAAAGATAAGAAAGTTGGTAAGTATTCCCTTGGTATGAAGCAAAAGTTAAGAATTGCACAAGCAATTATGGAAAAACCTAAAATTTTAATCCTTGATGAACCTACAAATGGATTAGACAAAAGAAGCGTTGTAATCGTTCGGGAAATTTTAAAAAAATTTATAAAAAAGGGGGGAACTCTAGTGATGACAAGCCACAATAAAGAAGACATGGACATTCTATGTGATCAAGTCTATGAGTATGATAATTATAATTTTTATATGAAGAGTAAATGAAGAGAAAGCCAACTAACAATGCTCCCTGGCAAAACACCGACTTCATCAAAAATTCAAAATTTAGCTCGAAGATTGAAGATCCTTGCCAGACTGCTTGACACTCCTTAGAAAAGCTAAAGCAGAATCTCTGGCACTAAATTACAGTAAAAAAGTAGGAGGCCCCCCCATGATCCACAACCTATCCCAAAAACTAACGTCCACCTTCATCCACCACCGCATCATTGACGCTGAGGACCGGGAGGTTTATATTTACAGCTTTGAGCTCCTGCTGTCCGCGGTCGTCAATCTGGCGGTGGTGGTGCTTTTAATATGCCTCACCGGGCAGGTGTGGGGTGGCGTGGGTTTTGTTTTGGCCTTTCTGGTGCTCCGGCAGTCCGCGGGAGGGTATCACGCGTCCTCACATTTTTTCTGTATCCTGAGCTTTACGGTCATTTTTTTGGTGTTTCTGGCAGTGATCATTTTTCTGCCGCCGCTTTACTATCTGCCGGTTATTCTGGGGGCCTTAATCATCGGTATACCCGTCATTGTGCTCACAGCGCCGGTGGCCCATGAGAACAAGCCGCTGACCGGGGCGGAGCGCGCGCGCCTGAGCCGTCTGGCAAAGCTGACCGTGGTTGTTTTAACAGCTCTGATCATGACGGGCTGGTACTTGGCGCCTTGGAACGCGGCGCCGGCTGGAGCGGCCCTGGGGCTTCTGACGGTTGCGCTGTCGTCCCTGGCGGCGCTGTATCAAAAGAGAAAGCGGGATTAAGCCCGCCCTAACTAAATATTGAGACTGGGATAATGCTTGACACCCGCCAACAGAGAGCTTTTGCTTTCTGTTATTTTTTTGCTCTAAATAAAGAGAGAAGGAGTTATTATGAATAAAAAAGATTTGTATGCAGTGCTTAAAGATAAAACCCGTATAGCCTGGGTGGAGGTTTTTACCGACCCGGAAGCCGGGGATGGCCTTCGGGTCTGGTTTGAGGACTGGCGGGGGCTGGAGTTCTACCGGAGTAAGGCAACCTTTATAAAATGGCTGGAGGAATGGGATATCGTGAGCACAGCGGCGGCAGAAAAGGCGGCGAGGGCGCTTCTGCCGGGCAGCCAGCTTCTGCCCATGTACCGCGGCCCAAAATGTACCTTTGTCCAGATTAAGACCAAATCGACCAAAGCCGGGGAGAAGTATGCCTATAGCTGGGTAAATTTGGATTTAATTAATTAACGGCCCCGGGCCTGTAAAGGAGGCGAAATGCCTGGAGCTTAAAAACGGCATGATCGTGCGCCATCTGCACCGGGATGCCACCATAAGGCGCAAGCTGGAGGAGGCGTGGCAGGTGGCGGCTGCGCTGGAAAAAAGATGAAAAAGGTGTGTGTTTGTCCCATAAGTGCAAAATAATATCCGATATACAGCCGAAAAAGCCATATTTTACCCTTTTTTGCTGGTTTACGCGGCCAACCCGCGGTTTGCGGCATTGGCCAGCGCCCGGTATAATACACCTACAAGCTTGAAAAACAAAGGACACCGGTGTTCCGAAAGGAACGATTAAATGAACAATAAAATAAACAGAATGGTAGTCACACCCGAGGAGCTGAAGGATCAGCCGGTTATATCTACACTGGACCAGCTGTTCTGCATGGAGCTCATGGATTTGCAGATGAACCGGGAGGAATTATTAAGGGCATATTATAACCGCACGCTGTTTCTGGGCAAGTCGCCGGAGCAGCCTGTGACGGTGGTGTATGGTACGGGCGCCACCCCCTACTACAATATCCGCGAGGCAGCGGCGCTTATGGGAAAGCGAGAAGGTATTGACGCTTTTATCGCAGAGCACGGCGATGCGCTGGGCGTGACCATGCGTATTGCGGCGGCGCCGGACAGGCTGGGGCTGCTCGAATTTCTGCCCACGGCGGACATCGAGGGGATTCATCGCCTGGCAGCGCTGCTGGGAAAAGAAGCGGATTCGGAGGGCGTAGCCATCATGTTTGAGCTGTTAGAGGAAAAGGCTGTGGCCTGGGGGAGACAGTGCTATGCATAAGTTTACCATTACAGACACAACCTGCTATGATGCGCTCTGGCTGCCGGGCCTTGAGACAATACCGGCGGTCATTGACCCGCCGATGTATTACGGCGGAGAGCCAGAGATATGGCTGGCGCTGAGCCCGATCCTGCCTCTGCTCGGCCAGACCTCAGCCAGCAAGCTGGCCGGGCTCATCGCTCCGGGGAGCAAGTGCAAGCGCCGGGTGTATTTTGGGGGAAGGCACCGCCACATGTGGATGGTGAACATGCAGGGGCTGCGCGGTCTGCTGCTGTTTATAAAGGACGATGTGAAAATGGAATGGGCGAAGGAGCAGTTTGAACGAAAGGTACACGCCCTGGAAATGCTGCATAAGGGGGACGCAAAGACCTCCATCCTTTACCACTATGAGGAGGGGAGTGAACCGGTTCCAGCCGAGGAATACGGCTGTGAGGCCGGGACACTGGCCCGCGTGCTGATCGATCAGCACCGCCGATGCCAAAAGCTGGAGGAGATGCTGGAGCAGGTGGAGAATGGGGCTTAACTACCTGGCGGAGCTCAACGCCATGCGGGATTATCTGCTGCTGAGGCCTCTGGCCTCCGGGCAGATATCCCTGTGGCACGGGCTCATGATGATCAATAACCTCTGTGGCTGGAAGAGCTGGTTTACAGCGCCGAATATGACGCTGCAGGCTTTTTCGGGGCTTTCGGACAGTGGAATCCATAAGGCGCGGAAGGTGCTTAAAGAGAGGGAGCTCATTGACTACCTGCCCGGCTCGTCTGGCGTGATACCGGCAAAATATCACATTTATCCGGTATCCCTGCGGGTCCGGGAGGCGCGCGGCAGTAAAGACAGCAGTACAGGCAGTAGTACAAGCAGGAGTACAGGCGGCGGTGCGGGCAGTGGGACAGGCGGCAGTACCGCATTCTATAAACAAAACAAACCAGACAAAAAGAGACAAAAGGAAACCACCAATCCTTTTTTAAAAATGTTAAGCGATGAGGAGGAAATGTGAACCGAAACGAAACACTGAAAATTATGGCTGTCATCAAGGCAGCCTATCCCTATTATTACAATAACCAGTCGGAGGAGGACCTGAAAACTGTGGTCAACCTCTGGCAGGGGATGTTTGAGGAGTATGAGTACAGACTGGTATCCGGTGCGGTACGGGCCTTTATCGCCAGTGACACTAAGGGTTTTCCGCCCTCTGTGGGCATGGTTCTGGACAAGCTGAGGCTGCTCACCGCGCCGCGTGAGCTCTCGGAAATGGAGGCCTGGAACCAGCTTTCCAGGGCGGTTAAAAATTCGGCCTGGTACGCCGAGGAGGAATTCGACAAGCTGCCGGAGGATATCCGCGGCATTGTGGGCTCTCCGGCCAGCCTCCGGGAGTGGGCATTGATGGAGGCGGGCACCTTCCACTCGGTCATTCAGTCCAATTTCATGCGCAGCTACCGGGCCTGCCGGGGGCGTAAACGCGCCCTTGAGGAGCTTCCGGAAAGTGTGCGCGGCATGATCGGGGAGCTGGCCGCTCAGAAAACCCTGCCGCCTGAGCAGAGGAGGGATGAAAATGCAAGTGGTGAATGAGCAGGATAACCAGGCTGAGATCCTCCGCTTTATCGAGATGGCTAAGCGGGGCGACAAGGACATGAAGCTGGCAGTGGTCAATCTTTTCAAGCCCATGGCTTACAGCATGGTTTACCGGTCCTTTTATGATAAAGAGGAGCGGGAGGAAATGTACCAGGAGGCCTGCTTGCAGATATTGGAGGCCATTGAGGATTTTGATACGGAAAAGTACCGGCATGTGTATTTCCGGTATTACCTTAAAAACCGTCTGCGGTTTATGATTTCAAACCGGATTTGGCGCATTGGACTTGAGAAAAGGCGGTTTGTCTATTCGATGGATGAAAAAACATCCGGAGTCCAGAGAGGGGAGTGCGTGAAAAAGAACCAGCTTCCGTCTGAGGAGAATACGGAGGAGCTGGCCATCAGAGGCTGTATGACGCAGAAGGTGCTGGAGGTGATGCGAGAAAAGATGGAGCAGAAAACCTATGAGGCGGTCTGCCGGCATTTCATGGAAGGTATCACCTACGCCGAGATTGCCAGGGAAAGGGGGAAGAGCCGCTCCACTGTCCATAAACAGTGCAGCCGTGCGCTGGACAGGGTGAAGCGGGAACTGCTCGGGGAGGAGGATTATCTGAGACTGATATAAATATCAATGGTCATGTTCTGCGGATCAGTGCCAGTGTACTCCTCGAAATCGGCCTCAAAGCGACGGTCAAGCGGAAGCTGCCACAAAGCCTGCCAGAAATCTGTGACGGCGGACTGTACGTCGCCCTGAACGCGGAAACGGGCGTATCTGCCACCGGGGATGGTCTGGACAGATAGTCCCTGGGGCAGAGGTGCGCTGGGGGCTGTTTCACAGCCGACGGTAATGTCATAATCGCCTTTTTCGTCACTTTCGTAGTGGTTGTAAAGGGCGATGGTCCGGCTGTTGACCTTGTCGGGTATGCCCAAATATACCCCGTTGTACAGCTGCTGCCAGAGGCCGCCGATGACTTCGGCGGAGCCTGGCGAGAAGTTATTATTGCGGGCGGTAATGCCGGTGATGGTTCTTGGGCTCAGTTCTGTTATTTCGTAATGCATGTTATACCTCTTTTCTTATGATAGAACCAGTATAGCAGATGAAATATGACAGGGTGTGTCAGAATTGGGCGTAATGGGCCAGAGCTTTTTCAAGCTCCTCTTTCAGGGTGGCGCAGAGGGGTTTGGGGGAATGGAGGATCAGGTCGCCGCCAAAGGAAAGAAGGTAGCCTATGAGCCAGTTGTCCACAGGCAGACAGGTGCGCACGTCAAAATCGCCCCCGGGCAGCGGGGTGACCTGGGCACCGGCGAACTCGTCGTAAACCCGGTAGGCCCGGTTTTTAAGGATGGTGAAGTGGAGCGGGGTCATGACGGTTTTAGCTGTTTCGGTAAAGGGGACGGCGGGATAGGGCTCAAAGGTGTCCCCCAGAACCTGCAGATCCTGGATGCGGAACAGCTTGAACACGCGGTAGTCCTGTCTCGTATGGCAGTAGGCCTGAAGATACCAGTTGTGGCCTTTGAACAGCAGCTTGATGGGATCAGCGGTGCGCTGGCTTTTCTTCCCGTCGGCGCTCCAGTAGGAAAAGTGGATGGTGCGCCGGTTGAGAATGGCGTTTTTGAGCTCCTCTGAGCGCTCCCGGTCCTGTATGGAGCCGCCCCAGCCCGTAAAGTCCACCTCGATCCAGCTTTGCTGGTTCTTTTTAAAAAAAGTTCCCAGCTTGGTGAGCAGGCCGTCAGGGTCAGGGTACTCGACGGCTTTAAGGCTTTGAAGGGCCATGAGGATTTCATTCTGCTCAGCGTCGCTCAGAATGGACTTATCCAGGGTGTAGCCGTCCATGAGGGCGATACCGCCGTTTTTTCCCACGTTGGTGTAAATGGGGACGCCGCTAATGCTCAGGCGGTCAATGTCCCGGTAAATGGTGCGGACAGAGACCTCAAAATGGCTTGCCAGCTCGCTGGCGGTCATCTGCCCCTTGTCCAGAAGCAGGTAGATAATTTCGAACAGGCGATGGGTCTGCATAATGTTTCTCCAATTAAAATGGACGGCAGATCTGCCGTCCGTTTTGTTTTTTATACGCTTGGCGCTTCCAGCATGTTTTCGCGGATTTTATCCAGATCTTCTTTTGTCAGATCGGTTTTATCAAGCAGGTAAGCGTCGACATTTTCGTAGTTTTCCTTGATGTAGTTCAGCTGAATCTTCAGCCATTCGGGCTTGACGCCAAAGAAATCTTTGAGCTGGTCTTTGGAAATACCCTTGGCCTCGTTCATTTCATCGGCCATGATGGTGCCGAGAATCTCGAAGGCTTCATCAAAGGTCAGGTTGGTCAGGGAGTAATCCGAGATAATGGTTTCCTCCGGCACACCGCAGATCAGCAGGATGAGGGCAGTCATGAAGCCGGTGCGGTCCTTTCCGTTGGTGCAGTGGTACAGGATGGGGTATTGGTTGGGGTCGGTCATGACCTTGAGGATTTCTGCGTAGAGCGGCGCGGCGTTTTCGACCTGGTAGCCGTAGATCTTGCGCATGAACTGATCGATGCCGTCAGGCGCTGTAAAGTTGATCTCGTTGTGGCTGAAGGGGATATTTTTGAGCACCGGAATGTTTTTGTAATCTGCGGTGGAGGGCAGCTTGTCTGGCAGGGCTTTGGCTTTGGGCGCGTCTCTGAAGTCAAAGACATGCTTGAGTCCAAGCTCCTCAAAGTATTCCACATCCTTATCGGAAAGGTGCGCCAGCTCTTCGCTGCGGATCACCTTGCGCCATTTTGTCTTGCGTCCGTCCAGGCCGGTATAGCCGCCGATATCGCGGATATTGATGGAATTTTCCAGCTGGATCAGCCGCTTGCCCAGGTTGGACTCGTCACAGAAGATCAGATGGTCTTCGTCCTTAAAATCGGTTTCCCAGGGATTTTTTTCCGGAAGCGGAAGGCTCTCGGTCTGGTTAAAATCTTCTGCCTGAAGCTTTTTCTGACGTTTTTTATGAATCAGATATGGGACTGCGGCAGCCGCGGCAATAAGCGCCCCAATGCCTACAAATTTTTTCATATGTTCACTCCTTTGACTCTTTCTACTTTATTATATAGAATATATTGTAACATAAAGACTTAAATTTGTCCCGGTGACAATTTGTTTTTTCAGCATATTTTATAAAAAGGAGCGTTTTAATGGAAAATGTCGGAATTTATGTGCATGTCCCCTTCTGCCGGCAGAAGTGCCGCTACTGTGATTTTCCCTCATGGGCGGGTCTTGGTGAGGCGGAGACTGGGCGTTATTTTGAGGCGGTCTGCCTTGAGATAAAGGCCTTCGCGGCTGAGCAGGGAAGAGTGCCCGCGGGCACGGTTTATTTTGGCGGGGGCACGCCCTCTTATGTGGCAGCCGATTATATCGGACGGGTCATGGACTGTATCCGGGAGTGCTTTGAGCTGCCTGAAGAGGCCATTGAGGCGACCATTGAGGCGAACCCCGGAACCCTGACCGATGCGAAATGCCGGGCTTACCGAAACATGGGCCTTAACCGTGTGAGTATGGGCCTCCAGACCACAAGCGACAGGGGGCTGAAGGCTCTGGGCCGTATCCACACCTACGCGGATTTTAAGACGTCTCTGGATCTGCTGGGAAGCGCGGGATTTGAGAATATCTCAGCGGATTTGATGTTTGGCCTGCCGGGGCAGACCCTGGAGGATGTACGGCAGGATATTGACCGTCTCACTGCCCTTGCTTCCATTAAGCATATTTCCTGCTACAGTCTGAAAATCGAGGAGGGAACAGCCTTTGACACGCTGTACCGCCAGGGGAAACTGCTGCTGCCGGACGAGGCGCTGGAAAGGCAGATGCAGCACACTATCATTGACGGTCTGGCTGAGAACGGCTTTGAGCAGTATGAGATATCGAACTTTGCGAGGAAAGGCTGGGAAAGCCGTCACAACAGCCTGTACTGGGTGATGAAGCCCTATGTGGGCTTTGGACTGGGGGCAGCCTCCTATTATAAGGAAGAGCGCCGAACCAATGTGATGGATATGGAAGACTACTGCGCTCTGGTCACGCAGGGAAAAGCCCCGGTGCTCGAGACGCACATTTTGGACGCCCAGGAGAAAAAGGGCGACTTTATGTTCCTGGGACTGCGGCGCATGTGCGGGGTGGATGATGCGGATTACCGGGAGCTGTTTGGCAGTAGTTTTTTTGAGGATTTTGAGGAAATCGAAAACCTTGTGAAGGCGGGACTTCTCACGCGTGAGGATCAGGTTATCCGGCTTACCCCAAAGGGGCAGGACCTGGCGAATCAGGTGTTTGTAGCTTTTGTTTAGGACGGGTCTGCTGCGGTGGAATACGCTGTGGACGGTCTTGCTTAAATAATGTTTAAATCTTAAAAACTTGACATTTATCTTATAGAAATCTATTGACAAAGTAAGACCCCGGTGGTATATTATAGTCAAGATATTAGCACTCACATGTAACGAGTGCTAATAAAGAGGTGAATAAAATGGACTTGAAAGAGAGAAAGAAGAAGATATTGGAGGTAATCATTAAGGATTACATCAATACCGCCGAACCGGTAGGGTCCCGGACCTTGTCAAAGCGTTATAACCTTGGCATCAGCCCTGCGACCATCCGGAACGAAATGGCTGATCTCGAAGACCTGGGCTTTTTAATGCAGCCGCACACCTCATCTGGAAGAATTCCGACTCAGCTGGCATACCGCTATTATGTCGATGAGATCATGCAAATCCAAAAATTAGCTAAGGTTGTGAGAAATGACATCCATAATGGGTATCTAAAAATAACAAGGGAGCTGGATAACACCATGAACCACACGGCAAAGGTGCTGTCCCAGCTGACCAACTACACCTCTGTGGTGCTGTCGCCGCGGGTTTCCTGCTTTAACTGCAAGCACGTACAGATTGTTCCTTTAATAAAGGAACGTGTTTTACTCATTGTGGTCACCTATGAAGGGATGGCAAAGAACATTGAAATGACCCTTTCGCAGGAAATTGACACCACTTTGGCCCTGAAACTGAGTAATGTCTTAAACAGTTTCCTCAAAAATATTTCCTTCCAGGAAATTAACATGGAGCTAGTCGATCAGATTCAGGAATTGTCTCCGGATGAAAGCAATTTACTCCGGGAAATTCTTCCGGTATTAAGGGATACTTTGATGGAAGAGGCTTCAGACATCCATTCCATGGGTCTGACGAATCTTTTCAATTATCCTGAATTCAGTGATGTGGAAAAAATCCGTCACCTGGTCAATGTGATCGAGGAGAAACCGCTGCTGGCGGGTATTCTGTCAAGTGATGACACCAGTCAGGTGATTAACATCAGCATCGGGGATGAAAATGATAATGAGAACCTGAAGGAATTCAGTATTATTACAACAACCTACGAGCTGGAAGGAAAGACCGTAGGCGCTTTTGGGGTCATAGGACCAACGAGGATGAATTATGATAATGTTTCCTCGGTTCTTGATTATATAAGAAATGAACTGAACACAAACTTAACAAAATTATTAATGAAATAGGTGGTTAAATGGCTAAGGAAGAAAAGATGGAACAAAACGTAGACGAAACCGTTAAGGAAGAAGCTACAGAGGAACAGACAACAGAAGAACAGACAGCTGAGGAAGCTGTAGAGGATGTTGAAAAATCGGTAAATGAAGCGGCCAAGGCAGAGGAAGCAGCGATGGAGCGTCTTATGCGCCTTCAGGCGGATTTTGAAAACTATAAAAAAAGAACGCAGAAGGAAAAGACCGACATTTACCAGTTTGCTCTTGAAGGCTTTGTCACAAAGCTTTTACCAGTGCTTGACAACCTGGACCGCGCCGAAGCGGCAGCCGATGATGACAATACGGACAAATACCGCGAGGGTGTTCAGATGGTTTTCAAGCAGTTAATTGGTGTTCTGAACGAGGAGGGTCTGCAGGAAATTGACTGTGTGGGCACCGCCTTTGATCCGAACTTCCACCACGGTGTTGCCGTTGGAGAAGATCCTGAAAAAGATGATCAGGTTGTTCTGGAGGTTTTCCAGAAGGGCTACACTTTTAAGGACAAGGTCATAAGACCCGCAATGGTTAAGGTTAATCAGAAGTAAAAAAACGCATGGCGTCGGCGTTTTGGAAACGACGCAAAGTCCGGCCATCCGGTCGGCAATTAAATCTGGAAAACAAACTTTCGAATCAATAGGAGGACATATATTATGGGTAAAGAAAAAATTATTGGTATTGACTTAGGTACTACAAACTCTTGCGTAGCTGTTTTGGAAGGTGGCGAACCGGTTGTTATCCCAAATGCAGAAGGGAACCGTACAACGCCGTCCGTTGTCGCATTCACTAAAGACGGTGAAAGACTGGTCGGCCAGGTGGCTAAACGTCAGGCTGTCACCAATCCGGACCGTACAGTTGCTTCCATCAAGAGACACATGGGGACCGACTATAAGGTAACCATCGACGATAAGAGCTATACACCGCAGGAAATCTCTGCAATGATCCTGCAGAAATTAAAATCAGACGCAGAAGCTTACCTTGGCGAAACAGTTACCAAAGCTGTTATCACTGTACCTGCATACTTCAGCGATGCTCAGAGACAGGCAACCAAGGACGCCGGTAAAATTGCCGGTTTAGATGTACTGCGTATCATCAACGAACCAACCGCTGCTTCACTGGCTTATGGTCTTGACAAGGCAGACAATCAGAAAATTATGGTTTATGACCTTGGCGGCGGTACCTTCGACGTATCCATCCTGGAATTAGGCGACGGCGTTTTTGAAGTTAAGGCGACCAACGGTAACAACAACCTGGGCGGCGACGACTTTGACAACAAGGTCATTGACTGGATGGCTGAAGAATTCAAAAAATCCCACGGCATCGACCTGAAATCTGATAAAATGGCGTTACAGCGTTTGAAAGAAGCTGCTGAAAAAGCTAAAATTGAACTCTCCAGCGTTATGAAATCGGACATTAACCTGCCATTTATCACTGCAACCGCAGAAGGACCGCAGCATCTGGAACTCTCCCTGACAAGAGCGAAATTCGACGAATTAACCTCTGGTCTTGTAAGAGAAACCGAAGGACCTGTCTCAAAAGCGATGAGCGACGCAGGCCTTGGCAAAAACGAACTGAACAAGGTGATCCTGGTTGGTGGTTCCACAAGAATCCCAGCAGTACAGGATGCTGTTAAGAACTTAACCGGCGAAGATGCCTACAAAGGCATTAACCCTGACGAATGTGTTGCCATCGGCGCCGCTATCCAGGGTGGTGTACTGGCCGGCGAAGTCAACGATGTACTGTTACTCGATGTTACCCCGCTTTCCTTAGGGATCGAAACCCTGGGCGGCGTATTCACAAAACTGATCGAACGTAACACCACAATCCCGACCAAGAAGAGCCAGGTATTCTCTACCGCTGCTGACAACCAGACCGCTGTAGATATCCATGTATTACAGGGTGAACGTGAAATGGCTTCTGGCAACAAGACTCTGGGCCGTTTCCAGTTAACCGGTATCCCGGCTGCAAGACGTGGTATTCCACAGATCGAAGTTACCTTTGATATTGACGCCAACGGTATTGTCAACGTATCTGCCAAGGACTTAGGCACCGGCAAATCTCAGAATGTTGTGATCAAATCGACCACCAACATGAGTGAAGATGATATCGACAAGGCTGTAAAAGAAGCTGAACAGCACGCAGCTGAAGATAAAAAAGCAAAAGACCTGATCGAAGCCAAGAACAACGCAGACTCCACTGCTTACCAGGCAGAACAGTCTCTGAAGGACATGGAAGGCAAGATTACCGACGATGAAAAGAGCAAGGTAACCGCCGCCATTGATAAGGTTAAGACCGCAGGTGAAGGCGAAGACGTTGAGGCAATCAATAAAGCCATCGAAGAATTAAACGAAGCTTTATATCCGATCGCTCAGAAAATGTACGAACAGACCGCTCAGGAACAGACCGCAGAACAGCAGTCTGCTGACCAGAAGGGCGACGATGACGTCGTAGAAGCTGAATACGAAGAAGTCAGCGACGACGACAAGTAAGACGTCCGCTGTGAGCCCGACAATAAGATAGACTTTAGGAGATGGCAGCTGTAATGGCTGCCATCTTTAATAATGATTCTTTACAGGCTGGGCCTTTTAGGTTACAATATGAGGCGAGGTGAATAGAAGCATGAGTGAAAAAAGAGATTACTATGAGGTGCTGGGCGTTGAAAAAAGCGCCAGCGCAGATGAAATAAAAAAGGCCTATCGTAAGATGGCCATGAAGTATCACCCGGATAAGAACCCGGGCGATAAAGAGGCTGAAGAAAAATTCAAGGAAGCCAACGAAGCCTACGAGGTCTTAAGTGACGAAACCAAGCGTGCGACCTATGACCAATACGGTCACGCGGGCATGGAAGGCGGCTTTGGCGGCGGAGGCGGCGCTTCCTACGGCGGTTTCGGCGGAGGCGGCTTTGAAGATATTTTCAGCGATATTTTCAGCTCCTTCGGCGGAGGCGGCGGTTTTGGCGGCTTTGGCGGTTTTGGAGGAGGCGGCGGCGGACGCCGTGGTCCAAGCCGCGGCTCAGATATGAAAATTAACATTAATCTTTCATTTAAAGAAGCCGTTTTTGGAACCGAAAAGAAGATTAAAATCAAGCGTCAGGAAGAATGTCCGACCTGTCATGGCTCCGGCGCTGAACCGGGCAGTGAAGCCCATACCTGTGACAAGTGCGGTGGCTCCGGGCAGATCTATATCCGTCAGCAGACCCCCTTTGGCACCATCCAGCAGACCACGGTCTGTGACAAGTGCCACGGCGAGGGCGAAATCATCGACGACCCATGTCATACCTGCCACGGTTCCGGCATCCAGGAAAAGGAACGGACCATCAACATCAAGATTCCTGCAGGCGTGGACAACGGCTCCATCCTTCCGCTTCGCGGCGAGGGCAACACCGGCGCGCGCGGCGGCGGAAAGGGCGACCTTTTTGTTTATATCAGCGTGAAGGAAGACCCGATCTTCAAGCGTGAGGAGGACGATGTATACCTGGAAATCCCTGTGACCTTTGCGCAGGCAGCCCTGGGCGCTGAGCTGGTCGTACCGACTGTGGACGGCAAGGTCAAGCTGAAAGTTCCAGAAGGCACCCAGACCGGCAAGGTCTTCAGACTCAAGGGCAAAGGTGTGCCGAACGTCAACGGACGCGGACGCGGCGACCAGTACATTACTGTCAGGGTTGAGGTACCGCGCAAACTGAATAAGAAACAAAAAGAATTATTGAGAGCTTTTGACAAAGAAACAGGCAATGACAATCACCAGGAAGGTAAAAAATTCTGGTCCAAGGTAAAGAATGCCTTTCAATAGAATTTTTAAATGACCGGTGTATGCTTTTGCAGCACCGGTTTTTTCAGCATAACGGAGGAGAAACCATGTCGGAATCATTGATAACAAAACAGGCCATTGCGGACGGTTTTAAGGGATTAATGCGCATTAAAAGCTTTGATAAGATCACCATTTCAGATATCGCCAAAAGCTGCGGGCTGAACAGGCAGACCTTCTACTACCATTTCCAGGACAAATACGAGCTGCTGGACTGGATTTATTATAATGAGGCCATTTCTGTCATGACGGAGGGGCTGACCTTTGAGAACTGGAGCTCCCGTATCTACAGGATGCTGACGCAGATGAAGAAAGAGGATTATTTTTACATCAACGCCTTTAAAGCCTCGGGGCAGAAGGAGTTTGAGGCCTACCTCTTTTCGGTGGCAAAGGAGCTGTTTAAGGAGATTATCACAAATCTCAGTGGCGAAAAGGAAATCAAACTTGAGGACATGGACTTTATTGCTTCTTTTTTTTCCTACGGAACAGTGGGGATCATTGTCGCCTGGGCGCAGGAGGGAATGCGTGAAAGCCCGGAATTTTTAAAGGAGCGTTTTGAAAATCTGGTGTTGGACAGTAAAAATCTGGCGGTAAAGCGGTTTTTAAGCGCGCTTTAGTCTGGGGTGAAATGCCTGAAAAAATTCTTTTTGGTCCCCTCGATATCCGAGGAGGTGCACAGCCTTAAAAACTCGTTGTAGAGCAGCCTGTATTCGATACGGGTCAGTTCTTTTGAAGAGACGCTCTTACCGAGGTCGACCAGATTGCGGGCGCAGCGCTCCGGCGATCTGGTAATGCCTCTCAGGATATTGTCAAGCTTTACATCCAGCACAGCGTTTTTTAATCGGATCTCTAGGGATTTCATGGCCTGTTCCTTTCGTTTTTTCTACTGATTTTATATTTAATTAAAGCATATCAGCCATGGGGCTGGTTGAATATAGACAAAAGACCGTATCTGTCAGACTACCTGACAGATTTTTTGTTTTGTATGAAAACAGGACAATGGCTGGGGTTTGTCGGGTTACAGGGAGGATATCTTTTGCTATACTTTCACATTATGTCAATAACATCCTCCATTAACTTATAATCGCAGTAAAGCAGTAGAAAGGAAGCAATCAAAAAATGGAAAAACAAAGGTCAGAAAAATCGTTTTTTAAAAAATGGCTGCCCTGGATCGTGATCCTCGGCGTGATCATTATTCCCCTTATGTACAGTTTCTTCTATCTGGATGCCTTCTGGGACCCGTACTCAAGGCTGGATACCCTGCCGGTGGCAGTGGTCAATCAGGACAAAGGTGCGGCCATTGACGGTAAATCGCGCAATCTCGGAAAGGAAATGTGGGATGAGCTGGAAAAGGACGGCACCCTGAAATTCGTGTTAACCGATGAGGAAGACGCTGTTAAGGGAACAGAGGGCAGCCAGTATTACGCCCTGATTCGTATACCCGAGAACTTCTCCTCCGCTATTGCCTCTGCCGGCACCCAGAACAAACGTGAGGCAGAAATTTATTACTCACCCAATGAAAAAAGGAATTATCTGGCCAGCCAGATTCTCAGCAAGGCAGTGCTGGAGGTTGAAAAATCAACACGGGCCAATGTGGACAAGGAGCTGGTGGCCCAGCTCAGCGGGAAGCTTTACGAGGTGCCCGGACAGCTGGAAACTTTACAGGATGGTCTTGGACAGCTGGGAGATGGCGCGAAAGCGCTGAGTGACGGCACCGGCACCCTGGCCAATGGCACTGGTACCCTTTTAGGCGGTGCGTCAGCCCTGAACGACGGCGCGGGCGCCCTGGCGAACGGTGCCTCTGCCCTGGCCGATGGTACCCGCAGTCTGGCTCAGGGCGCCCAGAGCCTGCAGGACGGTGCCAATACCCTGGCCGATGGCACAGCAGCGCTGAAAAACGGTACCTCTGACCTGGCAGACGGCGCGTCAGCACTGGCGGGCGGTACAGGTACCCTGAACCAGGGGGCAGGAGACCTGGCTGCCGGAACCGGCGAATTCAGTACAAAGGTCAGGGAGTATCAGCAGGGTGAGCAGAAAGCTAAATCCGGCGCAGATCAGGTTGCAGCGGGCGCTGCTTCACTGAGCGACGGGATTGTCCAGCTTTCAGACGGACTGAATTTGCTGAGCCAGAAGGTCAATGCCAGCATGACAGGTCTGGACAGCGGTGTGGGGCAGCTTCAGACCGGATTCGGGGGGTATCAGGACGGCGTGGATCAGCTGATATCAAACTCCAGTCAGATGGTGGATGGCATTGTGGCGGCAGCTCAAAATGATCCAGACCTGCTAAACAATCCATATTTTAAAGCGCTTTACGATCAGGCAGCGGCAACAGATCCAAGCCAGATCGCTGCCTTACAGGCGGGCGGTAAGGCGGTGGGCGACGGTCTCGATACCCTCTCTGCCGGGATCAAAGAAGGGCAGGCAGCCCTTAACGACCCACAGCAGGGGATTCCAGCCCTCATTGCCGGAGCCCAGAAAGCCCAGACGGGCTCACAGGATCTGGCGGCGGGCAGCAGCAGCCTGAAGCAGGGGATGGATGGCCTTGACGCCGCGACTGGCCAACTGGTTGGCGGTGCAGACACGCTGAACAGCGGGGCGAATAGGGTAGCCGCCGGGGCCAGCCAGGCCGACAGTGGCGCCAAAAGCGTTGACGCCGGCGCAGGAAAAATTAACGCGGCAGCCGGACAGGTCAGTGACGGCGCCGGAGCCCTGGCAGACGGCACAGCCCAGGCCAGCGATGGCGTCAATCAGGTAAATGCAGGCGCCCAGGCTTTGGATTCGGGCGCGTCTGCACTGAGTGACGGCACCACCACCCTCGTGGGCGGCGCTCAGGAATTTGGGACTGGTGTTGTCAAGCTGCGGGATGGCTCTCTTCAGCTCAGGGACGGCCTGCAAACCGCTAAGACAGGCGTGGATGACAACCTGACCGACGTCCGGGATCAGCTGGCGCCCCTGAGCGGCCTGGACAGCTACGCAGCAGACCCAGTCAATGTCAATACAGACGCCATTGACCCGGTACCGAATTATGGAACGGCCTTTGCGCCTTACTTCCTCTCCCTATCCTTATGGGTCGGCGCGCTGATTATTTTCTTTGGCATTTATCTGGACGCGGACGAGAAATTCCAGCTCCTGTCCAGACGCTCAGACAAACGCATTATCCGGAGCTTTTCCTATCTTGTGATCGGGCTCATGCAGGCAGTGCTTCTGGCCCTTGTGCTTCAGTTCGGGCTGGGGCTTCAGATTAACCATCCGCTGGCCTTCTATCTGGCCTGTTGTCTGGTATCCATGGTCTTTATCGCCATTGTCCAGTTCCTGATCGTCTTTTTAAAGGACGTAGGAAAATTTCTGGCCATTGCGCTGCTGATTCTTCAGCTGACCTCCTGCGGCGGGACCTTCCCAATGGAGACGGTACCGAAGTTTTTTAACATTCTGTACCCATTTATGCCCATGACCTATTCTGTCGGGTTGTTTAAGGACACCATCAGCGGAACCGGCGCTATGGGGATTGATAAGAACAGTCTGGTGCTTATGGGCATTCTGATTGTGATTATGCTGCTTACCGTTTTATTCACTTATTTTCAGAACAGGGGACGGGCACGCAGCGCCGCGGAGATAACGGATCAACCATAAAATTAAGGCCACAGCTGAAATTTGCTGTGGCCTTTGTATTTTCATTGACATTTGGATACTTTTAACATAAAATGAATTTAAAAAGATACAATATTTAAGAGGTAAATCATGAATGATGAACAAAGAGATACTTTGAACACCTTTTTTGTCGATACCTTCAATAAGATCCTATCGTTGGAAGAACAGACCCTTTTAAAAAGCAGCATTGAAAATCTTTCTGTCAAGGAATTACATATTATAGAAGCAGTCAGTATTTTACAGAGAGACAAGAAAAACACGATGACGGAAATAGCCGCGCAGGTCGGGATTACAGTCGGCGCCCTGACCACAGCGGTGAATGTGTTGGTCAAAAAAGAGTATCTGTCCCGCAGGCGTTCCGAAAAAGACCGCAGGGTGGTACGGATTTATTTAACCGAAAAAGGCATGCGCGCCGAGATGCATCACCGGATATTCCATGAGAATATGGTCTCAAATGTCGGCGAGGTCCTGACAGAGGAGGGGCTGGAAAACTTAATAATTGCTTTAAAACAGCTCACTTCCTTTTTTAACGGACAGCTGGAGGATTTGAAAGAAAAATAAGCGGAAAAGCCCCTTTTGGGGCTTTTCTTAATGTTTTGTTCATTATTCAGTTACAAAACATTACATAATGTTAGGAATTTATTTAGGAAAGGAAATTTGAAATCTGTTAGAATAAAGAGAACCGTGCGAGGAGGTGACCTATGGCCGAAAATAGTGACCATATGGCAATTCGGGAGATGCCCAGAGATGAGCGTCCCCGTGAAAAACTGATAAAACACGGTGTCCAAAGTCTCAGTAATGCAGAGCTGATCGGCATTATCATTCAGACAGGATGCCAGGACGCGACTGCGGTGGAGCTTGGCCAGCGAATTCTGAGGGCCTTTGACAATGATCTCTCAGCCTTTTTTGGCATGAGTATCGAGGAGCTTGACCGCAATGTGCTGCTAAAAGGTATTGGCCCTGCAAAGGCCTGCCAGATAAAGGCTGCCATAGAGCTTGGACGGCGTGTGAATACCCATCCGCCCGAACAGCCGAAAATCGGTTCGCCAAAGGATGTGGCCGCGCTGCTGACAGACGAGCTGCGTTACCTGAAGCAGGAGCACTTTATGGTTCTGCTGCTGGACAACAAGAATAAAGTCATTAAGACAGAAACTATTTCTATCGGGACCATCAACGCGTCCCTGGTGCATCCGAGAGAGGTGTTTGTAAAAGCCATCCGGCAGCACGCCGCTGCGGTCATTCTGGCCCATAACCATCCATCAGGTGATCCGAAGCCAAGCGCGGAGGACAGGGCCATTACCAAACGCCTGCTGGAATCGGGCGATCTGCTCGGGATTCCTGTTCTCGATCATGTGGTGATCGGCGGGGCAGACTATGTCAGTTTTAAAGAATCCGGCTATATCTAAGGTTCTTTTATGTTTTTTGGCATTATTTATGAATTTGTGTTAAAATTAGATTGATTATTTTCTTGTTTTACAATAAAATAAATAGTTGAGATTGTGAATGCTTGGAAGAGGTGATGTAATGATTATGCCCGAAGAGGGACAGTTTGTATATCATTATATAGTAGGAGATGTAAAAAGTGCTTCTTTGAAGGACATGCTGACCAATCATTATGATTATTCCAGCCGGCTGCTCAGGCAGCTCAAGCGGGACGGCAGCATTACTTTAAACGGCAGGGACTGTTGGCTGACCGATCCGGTGCACAGAGGAGACCAGGTGGTCATTACCTTTCCGGAAGAGCGGTTCGACATTGAGGCCGTTGAGGGACCTTTAGATATCGTTTATGAGGACGACGAGGTGCTTGTGGTCAATAAGGATGCCAATTGTGTGACGCATCCAACCAAAAGCCACCAGCTGGATACTCTGGCCAACCATGTGGCCTGGTACTGGGAGGAGAGAGGTACTCCCGGAAAAATCCGTTTTGTCAATCGTCTGGACCGGGATACTACCGGACTTGTCGTCATCGCGAAGAATAAATATGTGCATCATTATATCCAATCCAGAATGAAGACCGATGCGGTTAAAAAGACTTATATCGCCTTTGTGAACAATGTTCCGAGGGAGAAGGAAGGCTGCATCCGTGTGCCCATTGGCCGTCCGTCTGAGGACAGCCTGGAAAGAACGGTCATGGAAGATGGCAAGGAGTCTGTCACACACTTCAGAGTACTGGAAAGCTACAGGAATGCTGCGATGGTGGAGCTGGTACTGGAAACCGGACGCACCCACCAGATCAGAGTCCATTTAAAATATATTGGCTGCCCCATCATTGGTGACAGCCTGTACAATCATGATGGGAATCCGAGCTACGGCATGGCCAGACAGGCCCTGCACGCTGCAAAGTTGAACTTAACCTTACCCAAAAGCGGTGAGTTGGAACTTTCCGCAGGATTAACTGAAGATTTAGTAACACTTCGAGAAACATTGAGGAAAGAATAAAAAGAAGGTGGAATTATGAGTAAAGAAGAAGCAAAGAAAGTTGCTCCCAAGGCGCCCAGAAAAGGGCTGCCCAAGAAGAAAAAGAAAAGAATGGCAACCTGGAAAATCGTCCTGATTGTACTGGCGGTTTTGGTCGTTGCCGGTGTCGTGACAGGCTTTTCAGTCTACGCGGCCAATAGACAGGATATTTCAGATTTTACTTATCAGCAAAAGGAAAAAACACAGATTTTCTCCTCGGATAATCAGGTTATTGCCGAGATGGCCGCTGAGAACAGGACCTATGTCTCTCTGGACCAGATTCCAAAGGATCTGCAAAACGGCCTGATCGCAACAGAGGACTCCCGCTTCTATTCGCACCATGGTGTTGACTACTATGGGATTATGCGTTCACTGGTTTCGAATCTGTTCAGCGGCAACAGTACAGGCCAGGGGGCCAGTACCATTACCCAGCAGCTTGCCAGAGTGCTCTTTGACCTGGACGTTGCCGAACCCGGCTTTATGGATTCTGTCAACCGTAAGATGAAGGAAATCTCCATTTCAAGACAGCTGGAGGAAAAATATACCAAAGACCAGATTCTTGAAATGTACCTGAATGAATATTACTTTGGTTCCGCCTCCTATGGTGTGCAGGCAGCCGCTCAGACCTATTTTGGCAAAAATGTCTCTGACCTGAATCTGGCCGAGTCTGCCATGCTGGCAGGTCTGCCTCAGGCGCCGTCAGCCTATGCGCCCAACGCCAACTTTGAGGCGGCTAAAAACCGCCAGGCCCAGGTACTTGCCCGTATGGTAAAAGAGGGCTACATTACCCAGGAGCAGGCTGATCAGGCGTCAGCCACAGAAATTACCATTATGCCTTGGTCTGAGGAACAGACCAACGATGACATTAAAGAGGGCTATGGCTCCTTTGTCAGTGCGGCGCTCCAGGAATACGCCGAGGCTCTCGCGCCAAGCGTGATGAAGGAGAAAGGCGTGGACGAGGAGACTGCTATTAAGCAGATCCGGGAAAATATCGCAAACGGCGGTTACCGTGTTTATACAACCATTAACACAGGTTATCAGGATGCGGCTATTTCCGCCATGGAAAACGGACTGGATAATGCCGGATTCAGCCAGGAAAATGGCGATACTGGCGCCATTGTTACTGTGGATAAGGATGGCGCAGTACTGGGATACTATGCAGGAAATACTGATATTGACATGGCGGACTCACCGAGACAGCCTGGTTCTAACATCAAACCGCTCTACTACAGCGGCGCCATTGAAAAGGGTGTGTTCTCACCATCTTCAATTATCAAGGATGAGCCGATCAATATTGGCGGCTACTCACCGAAGAATTATGGCGGCGGCTACAGCGGCAATGTCACCATTACCCAGGCCCTCGTCAATTCACTGAATATCCCGGCGGTTAAGGTCTTTAATACCTTTGGCATTGAAAATGCCATCGACTGGATGAAAACGCTGGGAATTACAACATTCGTTAACCCAGGAGATTTGGACACTGGCGCGGACGACTATAATCTTGCCACAGCACTGGGTGGGATGACGAATGGGATTAAGCCTATCGAAATGGCCGCTGCTTTCAATTGCTTTAACGACGGCGGTGTTTATAATGAGCCTTACAAGATTGTTAAGGTTGAGCAGACCAACGGCAAGCAGGTCTTTGATAAGAGCCAGCTTGGTTTGACTTCCAGAAAGGTTATGTCTGAGGATACGGCCAGCTCCATGTGGGGTATCCTGCAGCAGGTTGTCACCAGCGGTACCGGCGGACGTGCGGCCCAGGCTTATCCGACAGCGGGTAAGACAGGGACAACGGACAACGAGGAAGATTTATGGTTCACCGGTATGACCGGGAACATTACGACCTCGGTGTGGGTCGGTAACCTTGAGCATGACCCGGTCGGCACAGGGAGTTATATCCCGGCAGGTATCTACGGCTCCTATGTCCGGTCACTGATCAACAATGACCTGGTCACTGAGTTTGCAGCGCCCTCTGAGTCTACACAGACAACGCCTATAACCACACCGACGCCGGCTGCGACACCGACGCCGACACCGGAAGCGACAGCAGCTCCAACGCCAGAACCAACAGTAGAGGCAGAACCGACACCGCAACCAACGTCTACACCGACACCGGTAACACCAGATGATGATGAGAAACCTTCCACTGAGGAAGAATAATTGAGGTGTCAAAATGCTGATCAAAAATAAAGAACATACCATTGATGATAAGTTTGAAATGCGCGGAGGAAATGGAACGATCCACATCAAGCATGTTGTGGATCAGGACATCCTCTGTGATAAGGGAAGATTATATGCGCAGATTACCGTAGAGCCAGGTTGCTCCATCGGTAGTCACGAGCATGTGAACGAAAAAGAAATATTTTACATCCTGAGCGGTCAGGCCCAGGTAACGGACAACGGCGTAAAGCGGACATTGAATCCCGGGGACGTTCTGGTAACAGGACACGAAAGCTCCCACGCGGTTGAAAACACCGGAGCCGTGAATCTTGAAATGATGGCGCTGATCCTTTACGGAGATGAGAAGCATGAATAAAGAAAATCGAAAAAAAGTGTTGGAGGAGCTTGAAAAGCTCTACGGCGGAGAAAAATGCGGGCTGGATTTTACCAGCCCTTTTGAATTGCTGATCGCAACCATGCTGTCTGCCCAGTGTACGGACGTGCGGGTAAATATTGTAACCGGCGAGCTGTTCAAAGAGTACAATACCCCGGAAAAGCTGCTGACCTTAAATGAGGGAGAGCTCAGGGAAAAAATCAAATCCTGCGGTCTTTCCAACACAAAGGCGAAGAACATCCTTCTGACCTGCCACATGCTGCTCTCAGAATACGACGGTGTTGTGCCCGAGACCATGGAGGAGCTTATAAAGCTTCCAGGTGTTGGACGGAAAACCGCCAATGTGGTTATGAGCAACGCTTTTGACGTACCAGCCATTGCGGTGGATACGCATGTGTTCCGGGTATCCCGGCGTATCGGGCTGGCAAAGGGAAACAATGTTCTCCAGGTCGAGAAAGAGCTGATGAAAAATATTCCCAGAGACTACTGGTCCCGGGCGCACCACTGGCTGATCTGGCACGGAAGGCGGCTGTGTACGGCCAGAAACCCCAAGTGTGAGAGCTGCGCGATCAATCCTTACTGTGACGATTATAAAAAGCGAAACAAGAAAAAATAAAAAATTGTATACAAAACCCAGATATTCCTTGATATTTTCTCTGGGATATATTAAAATGAGTAAAAGTTTAAAATTATTTTTCACAGGAGGAAGAGAAAATGAAGAAAAAAATCATTAGTGCTCTAATGGTTGGTGTTATGTGTGTATCCGTTTTCGCCTTTGCTGGCTGCAGCTCATCCGGAAGCGGAAGCAGCGGAGATACCATTAAAATCGGTGCTTTAGGTCCTTATACTGGCGATACCGCAATGTACGGTGTAGCAGCTAAAAACGGGATCGAGCTGGCCGCAGAACAGATCAATGCAAACGGCGGCATCAACGGAAAGAATGTCGAAGTCGTTTCTTACGATACCAAAGGTGACTCAACCGAAGCAGTCAACGCGTACAATCGTCTGCGTGACCAGGACGGCGTCGTCGCAATTGTCGGCTCTGTACTGACAGGCGAAAGTATGGCTATTAAAGAAATGGCACATGATGATAATATGCCGATCTTAACTCCGACTTCCACCGCGGCGGACGTTACAGCGGGCGCTCCAAACAGCTTCCGTGTATGCTATCTGGATGAATACCAGGGCAACGCCGGTGCGAACTTTGCAGTGAGCACTGAAAACGGCGGGTTAGGCGCTAAAACAGCTGCAATGCTGGTGAATTCAGGCAGCGCTTACTCTCAAGGGCTGGCAGACGCTTTCAAAGCTACCTTTGAAGCTAAGGGCGGCAAGGTTGTCGGCAGTGAATCCTACGCAGATAAAGATAAAGACTTCAGCGCTCAGCTGACCAAAATCAAAGAGCTGAACCCAGAAGTTGTCTATATTCCAGATTACTACAATGTAGCCGGTCCGATCATGCAGAAAGCTAAAGAAATGGGCATTACGTCCAAATTCATCGGCGGCGACGGATGGGACAGTGTTCAGGTAGACTACGCTGACGCTGCACAGGGCCAGTATTTTGCAAACCACTATGCTGCAGATTCCCCGAAGGAAGCGGTACAGAACTTTATCAAATCCTACAAAGACAAATACAGTGAAGCAGCCAATTCTTTCGCAGCTTTAGGCTACGATGGCATGAACGTTATGGCTGAAGCAATCAAAAATGCAGGCAGCACAGACTCACAGGCAATTGTTGATGCACTGCAGAAGATTGATTTTGACGGTGTAACTGGTCATTTCACATTTGACGAAGAAGGTAATCCAAAGGGCAAAGACATTACAATCATTCAGGTTGATAATGGCGAATTGAAATTTGTGACCACTGTACAGGGTGACAACTAAATCAAAATCACAAATGGATTAAAATAACAGATATAGAAGAGCCTCGGCTCTTCTATATCTGTTTATACAATATGGTGAATTAAAATATTTGAAAGGGAGGTAACTGTTTGTGGTCTTTTTGCAGCAGTTCATTAACGGACTGAATTCAGGCAGCATTTATGCATTGATCGCCATCGGTTATACGTTGGTATACGGTATCCTCAAGCTCATCAACTTCGCCCACGGCGAGATCATGATGTTTGGAGCCTATTTTGCATTTATTGCCGCAACGACATTGAACTGGCCCTTCTGGGCGGTTATTGCATTTTCAATGATTTTAACCGCAGTGATGGGTGTAGTCATCGAATTTATCGCCTACCGGCCATTGAGAAACGCGCCGAGATTATCCGCGCTCATCACAGCCATAGGCGTGAGTATGTTTTTACAGAACCTGGCACTTATGATCTTTGGAGCTGATCCAAAGGTTATGCCGAAGATTTTCCCTCAGGTAGTATTCCATGTGGGAGGTCTGGAAATTAATTCTATTACATTAATTACTATTGGTCTTTCTGTGCTTTTTATGATTTTATTGGAATTATTTATACAGAAGACGAAACAGGGCCGTGCCATGCGCGCCGTTTCAGAAAATCAGAATGCCGCTATTTTAATGGGAATTAATGTGAATAGAACTATTTCACTGACATTTTTGATCGGCTCTGCCCTGGGCGCCTTAGGGGGGATTTTATACAGTACCGCCTATCTGAACATCGCGCCGACCATGGGGACCATGCCGGGCCTTAAGGCTTTTGTTGCCGCTGTGCTTGGCGGTATCGGCAGTGTGCCGGGCGCTATGCTGGGCGGTTTTATCATCGGTATGATTGAAACCATGACCAAGGCTTATATTTCCTCAACCTGGGCAGATGCCATTGTGTTTTTAGTGCTGATCGTTGTGCTTCTGTTTAAGCCGACAGGTATCCTCGGCAAGAATACGAGAGAGAAGGTGTAAGACATGACAAAAGGACTCAAAAAATCATACATTGTCAACGCAATCTCAATGATCGTAATTTTTGCAGTGATTTACTCACTGGTGACCTTTAAGATTGTTACCAACTATTTTGGCGGTATTGTCATTCTGACCTGTATCATGATCATTATGGCGACAAGCTTAAATATTGTGGCGGGCTTTCTGGGTGAAATGGCGCTGGGCCACGCAGGCTTTATGGCCATCGGGGCTTATACAGCGGCCAGTGTATCCATCGCTATCACCAACGGAAATGACTCGCTGCCTGCGCTTCTGGTCTTGATCATCGCGTCTCTGGCCGGCGGGGTTGCGGCGGGGATTGTCGGGATTGTGATCGGGACACCGAGCTTGCGTCTACGCGGTGACTACCTTGGGATTGTTACCATCGGCTTTGCGGAAATCATTCGTATTTTCTTTGTAAACTTCCAGCCTACCGGCGGTGCGCAGGGTCTTAAGGGGATTCCGCGTATTGCGACCCTGGGCTATGTTTACTGGATTATGATCGTTGTTATTTTACTGATCTTTACGCTTGGGCGCTCCAAGTTCGGACGGGCCATTATGTCTATCCGCGAGGATGAGATTGCCTCTGAAGCAGCCGGGATTCCGACCACCAAATACAAGGTTATGGCCTTTACCATCTCCTCGTTCTTTGCAGGAGTCGGCGGCTCCCTGTACGCGCACTATCAGGGCTATCTGGACCCGAATAAATTTCAGTTCATGTTTTCAATTGAAATATTTGTCATCGTCGTACTCGGCGGTCTGGGCAGCGTAACGGGCTCTATTCTTTCAGCTATTGTACTGACGGTTCTGCCGGAGCTTCTGCGGCAGTTCTCGGAATATCGTCTGCTGGTATATTCTCTGGCTCTGGTAATTATGATGATTTTCAGACCTCAGGGCATGCTGGGACGCTATGAGTTCTCACTCACGCGTTTCTTTGAAAATCTGAAAAACCGTAAGAATACAACAAAGAATTCAGTGGACGGAGGTGACGCATAATGCCAATTCTTGAAGCAAAGGATGTAACCATGCGTTTTGGCGGTCTGACTGCTGTCGATAAATTCAATCTCACCTTGGGTTCCAACGAACTGGTAGGGCTGATCGGCCCCAACGGCGCTGGTAAAACGACGATTTTTAATACTCTGACCGGTGTCTATGTCCCAACCGAAGGGGATATAAAAATTGAAGGCAAAAGCATTGTGGGCAAATCTCCCCATGAGGTGGTTAAAATGGGTGCTGCCCGTACCTTCCAGAATATCCGTCTGTTTAAGGATTTAACCGCCATTGAAAATGTTGAAATCGCCTACCACAATTTTGTGAATTACAATCTGGCCCAGGGCCTCTTCCGCACCAGAAAGTTCTGGAAGGAAGAGCAGAAGGCCTATGAAGAATGTAAGAAGCTTCTTGAAATTTTTGATATGGGCGAATATGAACAGACCAAGGCAAAAAACCTGCCTTACGGTCAGCAGCGTAAGCTTGAAATTGCAAGAGCTCTCGCATCAGACCCCAAGGTCCTGATGCTGGATGAACCAGCGGCAGGGATGAACCCCAACGAGACCGAAGAGCTGATGGAGACCATCCATTTTATCCGGAACAAGTTTAATATCACAGTTTTACTGATCGAGCATGACATGAAACTGGTTATGGGGATCTGCGAACGGATTGTGGTTGTCGACTACGGCCGTACCATTGCAGAGGGAACACCGGACGAGATTAAGAACAATCCTGATGTAATCCGGGCTTATCTCGGAGATTAGGAGGGGTTTGATGTTAAAAGTAAAAGATCTTAATGTATATTATGGAAAAATCCATGCCATCAAGGGTATTACCTTTGAGGTAAATGACGGTGAAATTGTTACCCTGATCGGCGCTAATGGCGCAGGTAAAACCACAACCCTCCAGACCGTTTCAGGATTGCTGAGGGCGGAAAAGGGCATCATTTCTTTTCAGGGAGAAGACATCAGTAAGGTAAAACCGTACCAGATTCCGGATCTCGGCATTGCCCATGTACCGGAAGGCCGTCAGGTCTTTGCTGAAATGACCGTTTACGAGAATCTCGTGATGGGTGCTTTTATCAGAAAAGACAAGCGGGAGATCGCTCAGGATATGGAAATGGTCTTTAATTATTTTCCGCGCCTGAAGGAACGGTCCAAGCAGATTGCGGGTACCCTGAGCGGTGGCGAGCAGCAGATGCTGGCCATTGGCCGTGCGCTGATGACCAGACCGAAGCTTTTGCTACTGGATGAGCCATCCATGGGGCTCGCGCCGATTCTGGTTGATGAAATTTTCAGTATGATCCAGACCATCAACAGCGCCGGGACTACCATTCTGCTGGTCGAGCAGAATGCCAATAAAGCCCTGCGGATCGCGAATCGCGGCTATGTACTGGAAACCGGCAAGATCAAGCTGCACGGTACGTCAGAGGAACTGCTTACCAATGACGAGGTACGCACAGCTTATCTGGGCGGCTGATACAGCCTGAATAAAATAATAATTCACCATAGAATCCCGGGATTTCGTGATCCCGGGTTTTTATATGACAGGCAAAATCAGCAACTTGGACCTGATTTTTTGCAATTCGGGCCAAAATTTTTGAAGTTTACCTTAAAAACGAGCTGTAAAAGCCGAAAATTTTTAAAACAAAGCGTTTCTACGCTTGATATGGCATAATTCCTATGTTATACTTAGGAAATTGAGAATGTTTATAATTAGAGCTATGTGGAGGATAATATGAGCGCAAAAGAATTAAGTAATGAAAAAAATATAGTATCAGTTGAGATTACAGTATCAGCTGAAGACTTTCAAAAAGCAATTAAACAGTCTTACAACAAAAATAAAAAACATTTCACGATTCAGGGCTTCAGAAAGGGCAAAGCGCCCAGAAAGCTGATCGAAGCTCACTACGGTAAAGGCGTATTCTATGAAGACGCCATTGATTTCGCGTTTCCAGGTGCTTACAAAGACGCACTGGAAGAACTGAAAATTGAACCTGTAACCCGTCCAGAATTACAGGAAGTAAAAGAAGCCAGCGAAGATGGCGCAGTATTTATTGTAAATATTGGCTTAAAACCAGCTGCAACACTTGGCGAATACAAGGGCGCAGAGATTGAATCCCTTGAAGCGGTCATTTCCGATGAAGATATCGATGAAGAAATCACACGTATGGCTGGCATGAACGCACGCATGATCACAGACGAAAACGCTGAAGCTAAAAAGGGCGACACCGTTATCCTTGATTTTGTAGGTTACATTGACGATGTACCGTTCGAAGGCGGAGCAGGCCATGACTATCCTCTGGAACTGGGCAGCAATACCTTTATCCCTGGCTATGAAGAACAGCTTATCGGTGCAAAGACTGGCGAAGAAGTTGAAGTAAAGGTTGCTTTCCCAGAAGATTATCAGCAGGAAGATGTTGCCGGTAAAGATGCGGTCTTCAAGACAATGGTTAAGGAAGTACAGGTTAAGGAACTGCCGGAAATCGACGACGAATTTGCAAAAGACGTCAGTGAATTTGATACCTTAGACGAACTGAAAGCCAGCGTCGCTGAAAAATTAAAAGAAAAGAAAACAACTGAACTGCGCAGAAATGCTGAAAATAAAGTCATCGACTTTGCTGTTCAGAATGCAGAAATTGAAATTCCTTATCTGATGGTGGAAGAAGAGCTGGATCGCACCTTAGATACCTATGACCGTCAGCTAAAGGGCCAGGGTTTAGGCCTGAACGATTATCTGGGTTACATGGGTTCAACCGTTGAACAGTTCAGAGAAGGTATGAAAGAAGATGTTGCACGCAATCTTAAGGCAGATTTTGTTTTAACTGAGATTGCAGAGGCTGAAAAGCTGGAACCAACAGAAGAAGAACTGGAAGAAGAAATCAAAAGATATGCCGCTTCCATGCAGCAGGATTTTGAAGAATTTAAAAAGACAGTGAACGAAACGATGGAAGGTTATATGAAGACCGATATCAAACGCAGAAAAGCCATCGATTTCTTAGTCGACGCCGCTCAGGTTAAATAATAGGGGTATAACAATGAATATGAATCTTGTCCCTATGGTTATTGAACAGACGGGACGGGGGGAACGTTCTTTTGACATTTATTCACGTTTGCTGAAAGAGCGGATTATTTTCCTTGACGGGGAAATAAATGATACAACATCCAGTCTGATCGTAGCACAGTTAATCTTTTTAGAAGCGGATAATCCAGACAAAGATATTGAGATGTATATTAACAGCCCCGGTGGCTCAATTACCTCCGGGTTTGCCATTTATGATACCATGAACTTTATCAAATGCGATGTCTCCACCATGTGTGTAGGCATGGCGGCATCCATGGGCGCCTTTTTGCTGGCGGCCGGTGCCAAGGGCAAGCGCAAGGCGCTTCCGAACAGCGAGATCATGATTCACCAGCCTCTGGGCGGCGCCCAGGGTCAGAGTGTCGATGTGGAAATATATGCCAAACGTTTGATTAAAACGCGTGAAAAGCTCAATGAAATCCTCAGTGAAAAAACGGGTCAGCCCATTGACGTTATCGCAAGGGATACGGACCGGGACAATTTTATGTCTGCTGAGGAAGCGTTAGAATATGGTCTGATTGATCAAATCGTCAGTTCCAGATAAGAGGAATTAATATGTCAAACGAAAAAGATGGAATCAAACAGGTTTGCTGTTCTTTCTGCGGAAAGAGCCAGTCTCAGGTAAAGCGGATGGTTGCGGGACCAGGCGTCTACATTTGTGATGAATGTGTGGCCCTGTGTGAAGAAATCATTGCCAACGACTTTGTGCCAAAGGAAATTGATTTTGAAAATGTGCCGACGCCTCGTGAGATTAAAGCAAAACTTGACGAATATGTTATCTCCCAGCACCGCGCAAAACGTGCGCTGGCAGTAGCGGTATACAATCACTATAAGCGTATCAACGCAATGCTGGATACTGATGATGACGTTGAATTACAGAAAAGTAATATTATTTTAATCGGACCTACAGGCTCTGGTAAGACCCTTTTAGCTCAGACGCTGGCTCGGGTACTGGATGTACCCTTTGCCATTGCAGACGCTACCTCTCTGACAGAAGCCGGCTATGTAGGCGAAGATGTTGAAAATATTCTACTGAAGCTGCTGCAGGCAGCAGATATGGACGTTGAGCGCGCCCAGAAGGGGATTATCTATATTGATGAAATTGATAAAATCTCCCGAAAGAGTGATAATCCGTCCATTACCCGTGATGTCAGCGGTGAAGGTGTACAGCAGGCTCTGCTGAAAATTCTCGAAGGAACCGTTGCTAATGTTCCGCCGCAGGGCGGCAGAAAGCATCCGCACCAGGAGTTTATTCAGCTGGATACCTCCAATATCCTCTTTATCTGCGGCGGTGCCTTTGACGGTATGGACGGCGTGATTGAGCGGAGAATGGAAAAGGGCTCCATGGGCTTCAGTGCGACTATTAAAACCTCTGATGAAAAAGCCAAGGAAGAGCTTCTCGATAATATTGAGCCTCAGGATCTGCTGAAATATGGCCTTATTCCTGAATTTATAGGCCGTATTCCGGTCATTGCGACCCTTCAGAATTTAGATGAAGAGGCATTGATCAATATTCTTACCGAGCCTAAAAACGCCCTGGTTAAGCAGTATAAAAAAATGTTTGAAATTGAGGGTGTAGCGCTGGAGTTTGAAAAGGACGCTTTGAAGGCCATTGCCGAGAAGGCGTTGCAGAATGGCACTGGCGCCAGAGGTCTTCGCGGTATTATTGAAAATATCATGACAGACATTATGTTTGATATTCCTTCAGAAGAAGGCGTATCAAAGGTTATTATCACTAAGGATGTGGTCGAACAGCTGGAAGCGCCCGTAGTGGAATCACAGCCGAAAGCCAGTGAAGAAAAGACGACCAGTGTATCTTAGAATACCTGTAAAAAAGCAATCTTATGGGATTGCTTTTTTTATAACTAACTGAAAGACATCCCCTTTTATCTCTTAGAAAGGAGCAATAAAATGAATATTGAGAATGATGAAATGACTTTAAATAATCATATCCAGAATCCTGCGGGTCTTTCCGAAGATATCAAGGATGAACAGAAAGGCCTGCCCATGATTCCCATGCGCGGTATGAGCGTGTTTCCGGGAATGGTAGTTCATTTCGACATTGGACGGGATAAATCCATTCAGGCTCTTGAAACAGCTATGACAAGGGATCAGATTGTGTTTTTGACCGAACAGAAGGATATAAAAATAGAAGATCCGGAACCGGAAGACATCTACAGTGTGGGTTGTGTGGCCAAGGTTAAGCAGATGCTTAAAATGCCAGACAACCTGACCAGAATTCTTGTAGAGGTTCAGGAGAGAGCGAAAATTACCGAGTACATTCAGTATGAGCCCTTTTTTGAAGTGCTTTATGAGCCGGTTCAGAGTATTTATTACGATACTAAGGAAAATCAGGCGCTGATCCGTATGATCCGCTCAGCCTTTGCGACCTATATGACCATGACCCGGAAAATGGCGACAGACCTGCTGGCCTCGCTGGACCTTGTGGACAATCCGGACAATCTCATTGACCTGATCTGCGCCAACCTGGTGCTGGAGAGCAAGGATGCCCAGCGTATTCTTCAGGAAACCGATGTGGAAAAACGCCTGATGATCACCTATGAGGTGCTGGTCAGCGAGCTGGAGATGCTCCGCATTGAGCAGAACATTGACGCCAAGGTGAAATCGGAACTGGATAAAAATCAGCGCGAGTATGTTCTCAGAGAACAGATTAAGGTTATCCAGGAAGAGCTTGGCGAAGGTGACGTTATTGACGAGATTGAAGATTACCGTGAGCGCCTAGATGCGCTTGACGTCAGCGATGAGGTTCGGGAGAAGGTTACCAATGAGATTAACCGTCTGAACAAAATCCCGGCAGGGTCCTCGGAGGCTGGCGTAATCGAAAGCTATATTGAGTGGGTTCTCGACCTGCCATGGAATATTATGACAGAGGAGACTCTCAACGTAGTGGAGGCGAGAAAGATCCTTGATCACGATCATTACGCATTGGAGAAGGTCAAGGAACGTATCCTGGAATATATTTCTGTCCTTCAGCTGTCTAAATCGCTGAAATCACCGATTTTATGCCTGGTGGGGCCGCCGGGGGTTGGTAAAACCTCCATTGCCAAGTCCATTGCCCGGGCATTGAACCGCCCTTACGTGCGCATGTCTTTAGGCGGAATGCGGGACGAGGCAGAGATTCGTGGACACCGCAGAACCTATGTGGGTGCGATTCCGGGACGGATTATCTACCACTTGAAGCAGGCGGAAGCCATGAACCCATTGTTCCTGCTGGACGAAATTGACAAGCTCAGCCAGGATTTCCGGGGGGACCCGGCCTCCGCACTTCTGGAGGTTTTAGACCCGGAACAGAACAGTACCTTTACAGACAATTATCTGGAGCTTCCTTTTGACCTGTCCCATGTCATGTTCCTGACAACAGCGAACTCCCTTTCAACCATTCCGAGACCGCTGCTCGACCGCATGGAGATCATTGAGGTCAATGGTTATGTGGAAACAGAAAAATTGGAAATTGCCAAACGCTACCTGATTCCAAAGCAGCTGGAAATCCACGGATTAAAAGCCAGCAGCTGTAAGATCAGTCAGAAGGCGCTGCAAAACATTATAAGCTACTATACCCGCGAATCCGGAGTGCGTGAGCTGGAGCGCCAGATTGCCCGCGTGTGCCGTGTGGCAGCCAAGGAAATTGTGGAAAACGGCAAGCAGAGTGTTTCTGTTACCCAGAAGAATCTTGACAAATTCCTGGGTATGGAACGCTATTCCTTTGACACCATGAACAATGTCAAGGAGGTGGGCCTGGTCAACGGGCTTGCCTGGACCTCGGTCGGTGGCGAGACGCTTCAGATTGAAGTGGTTGTTGTCAAGGGAACCGGCAAGATCGTAATTACCGGTCAGCTTGGAGACGTCATGCAGGAATCTGCCAAGGCAGCCATCAGCTATATCCGTTCCAAGATATCGGAGTTGGGTATTGCCGAGGATTTCTATGAAAAGAACGATATCCATCTGCATGTACCCGAGGGCGCAGTGCCAAAGGACGGCCCCTCAGCAGGTATTACCATGACTACCGCGCTGATTTCGGCTCTTACAGGTAAGCCAGTGCCTCAGAATCTCGCCATGACTGGTGAAATCACCCTGAGAGGCCGCGTACTGCCGATCGGAGGACTGCGTGAAAAGCTGACAGCTGCGCACCGTGCAGGCATCAAGGAAATTATCCTGCCAAAGGAAAACCAGAAGGATCTTGAGGAAGTGCCGGATATGGTGCTGGATGCCCTCAATATTCACCCGGTCAGCAAAATGGAAGAAGTTACAAAAATTGTATTTGAGGAGCTCAAATGAAAGTAACCCAAGCAGAGATCGTCATCAGCGCGGTCCAGCAATCTCAATATCCTGAGGATAATCTGCCGGAGATCGTCCTGCTGGGGCGCTCAAATGTCGGTAAATCCTCCTTTATCAACACACTGATCCAGAGAAAGGGGCTGGCCCGCACCAGCTCCCAGCCTGGAAAAACACAGACCATGAACTTTTACAAGATCAATGACGCTTTCTATTTTGTGGATATGCCAGGCTATGGCTATGCCAAGGTTTCTAAAAAGGAACGTGAAAAATGGGGCGTGATGATCGAGGAGTACCTCCAGAAGCGTGAGAACATGGTGCTGGTACTGCTGCTGGTAGACAGCCGCCACGAGCCCACCGAGGACGACCGGCTCATGTACGACTGGCTGACTTATTACGGCCTTGATCCAGTTATCATTGCGACAAAGGCCGATAAAATTTCAAAGGTACGGCAGAAAAAGGCAGTCGACAACATTTTCAATACATTGCGGCCAAGAAAGCGGAGTGATGTTATTCTGTTTTCAGCAGCCACTAAGATGGGAAAAGACGAAGCCTGGGAAGTAATTGAAGGACGGCTGTAAATTTTCAAATAAAGCAGGCTTGCAAATGATAAGCCTGCTTTTTATTTTAACAGCCAGAGGAAGAATATGTTGAAGGAAGAAAAAATCAGAGAGGCCGCCAGGGCGGCCGGAATAAAGATGATCGGCTTCGGAGAGCCGCACCCTCTGACAGAGTGGCTGGAGCCGTTGGAAAAACGCCGGGAGCAGGGAAGGGTCACAAGTTTTGAGCGCACACCGCCTGCCAGACGTGTTGACTACAGCCAGGCCTTTCCAGAGGTAAAGGGGATCATCGTTATCGGTGTGCCTTACTGCTCTGAGCTGCCAAAGCCGGAAGATAACACTCCCCGCGGAAAGATTGCTTCGGTGGCCTGGGGCCAGGACTATCATGAGGTGGTTACAGGAAAAATGGATGCTCTTATGGCGCTGCTGAAAGAAACAGATCCGTCCCTTGACTACAGAGGATATGTGGACAACAGCCGCCTTTTGGACCGGGCCACAGCATGGCGGGCTGGTCTGGGCTTTTTTGGTAAAAACAACACCCTCATCAATCCAGAATACGGCAGTTTCTTTTTTATTGGGCAAATATTGGTAAATAGCTCCATCGACTTCGAGCCTGCCGAGACGCTTAAAAGCCGCTGCGGCACCTGCCGACGCTGTCTCGTGGCCTGTCCGAACCATGCCCTGGGAGAGGGATATACGCTGGAGCCAGAGCGATGTATTTCTTATCTGACCCAGAAGAAAAAGCTGACTGCAGAGGAAGAGCGACTATTGGGGATCACTTACCTGTACGGCTGTGACGACTGTCAGCGGGTTTGTCCCTGGAATATAAGACGATCAGACAGCAGGCCGGACTGGCCAGGCATAGGGCCAGAAAGCGTTTATCCGGGACTGGATGAAACCGAAGCGATCAGCGGACTGGATTTTGAAGAAAAGTTTGGAAAGACAGCCGCCGCCTGGCGCGGGAGAGATGTCATTGCCCGAAATGCAAGAATTATTAAAAATAACCTAAAAAATCATGCTAAAGACAAGAATTAATGCTATAATAGTTAGCGTGTAATAATTATAGAACCATGATTATCGATATCAGTTAGAAGGAGAATTGAATGATTAGAGATCGTTTTGCTCCAAGCCCCACTGGCAACGTGCATGTGGGCAGCTTGCGAACCGCCTTATACAATTATTTATTTGCCCAAAAGAATAATGGACAGTTTTTGCTGCGCCTTGAAGATACGGACCGCACCCGTTATGAAGAAGGTGCGGTTGAGAATCTGCTGGATGCCTTGATGGTAACCGGCGTGGTGCCGGACGAAGGCCTTTTTGAGGAGGACGGCAAAATTATCCAAAAGGGAGACTGTGGTCCTTATATCCAGTCAGAACGTCTGGATATTTATAAAAAGTACATTGACCAGCTGCTGGAAGACGGGCAGGCTTACTACTGCTTTTGTACGAAGGAGCGTCTGGACGAGGTGCGTGAAAAGCAGAAAGCAGCCGGTGAGACACCGCGCTATGACGGGCATTGCCGTAATCTGCCCAGGGAAGAAGTGGAAGCGCGTGTCGCAGCGGGAGAACCCTGCGTCATCCGTCTGAAGCTGCCGGAAGACCACGTTGTCGCCTTTGACGATGCAGTCCGCGGCAGGATAGAGATCAACACCAACGATCTGGATGATCAGGTGTTAATTAAAACCGACGGCTTTCCAACCTACCATTTTGCCGTTGTTGTTGACGACCATCTCATGGGCATTACCCATGTTATACGGGGCGAGGAATGGCTGCCTTCTACACCTAAGCATGTATATTTATATGAATGCTTTGGCTGGGAACAGCCTCAGTACGTTCATTTATCCAATATCCTGAATGACGACCACAAAAAGCTCAGCAAACGCCAGGGCGATGTGTCTGTCGGTGATTTCCTGAAAAAAGGCTATCTGCCGGAAGCGCTCATTAATTTCCTTGCGCTTTTAGGCTGGAGTCCTGAGAATGAGCAGGAAATCTTTTCAATGGACGAGTTGATCGAGGCCTTTGATCTGTCCAGAATCAATAAATCTGGAGCAGTGTTTGACCGGGCAAAGCTGGATTGGATGAATGCCCACTATATCAAGGAGCTTCCCATCGAGGAACTGACAGGGCGGATGATTCCATATCTTCTGGACGCTGGCTATATCACGGAAGTGGATGTTCAAAACCGTATGCCATGGCTTGAAAAGGTTGGTGAGCTTATGCGTGAGCGTCTCAATTACTTTGCACAGGTTCCAGAAGAAACAAAAATGCTCTTTGATCGCAATTTTGAGATTACAGATCCGGAAAGCCTTGATATTCTGAAAGAAGAAACCGTTCCAGTGCTTTTTAATGCTTTGGTTGAAAAGATCACAGAGAGTGACGTGGTGGATACTGAACGTGCCAAAGCGATTCTGAAGGAAATACAGAAGGAATACAAGGCAGAAAAAATAAAAGGAAAAATGCTTTACATGCCTACCCGTATCATGTTGACCGGCGAAATGCACGGACCAGATTTAACACTGATTATGGATGTACTCGGCAAGGAAGAGCTGTTACTGCGTCTTGAAAGAATGCGCAGCATGATTCATTAGAAATCTCTAATGGTTAAGTAGAGGAGGAAAGTGTGTGAAAGAAAAGGTTAATACCAAAAAGACCATCACACTGGTTATTTTTATTGCGATTCTTGCGTTTTGCGGCTACACCCTGTTTCATGGCCTCAGTGTGGGAATTTATGATATTGGAAAAATCGGAGATCATGTGCACTATGGTCTGGACCTGACCGGTGGGGTAAATGTGGTGCTTCAGGCTGAAGCGACAGACGACAGCGGTATTACGTCTGAAAAAATGGACAGTACCGTCGCCGCCATAAAAAAACGTGTGGACTCCATGGGCGTCAGTGAAGCCCAGGTTTCGAAACAGGGTGAAGACCGTATCCGTGTGTCTATTCCGTCGGTACAGGATCAGCAGCAGGCTCTGGATATGATCGGCAAAACCGCTCAGCTGGAATTTGTGGGCCCGGACGGCGAGGTTATTCTGACCGGTAAAGACGTTGTGGACTCCAAAGCAGTCCAGCAGAAATCGAGCAGCGGATTGGAAGAAGCTGTTGTTACCCTGAAATTCAACGAAGAAGGCACTCAGCTTTTTGCCGACGCGACGCAAAAATATCTAAACCAGCAGATATCCATCAAGCTGGATGAGGAGGTTATCAGCAGCCCAAAGGTTAACGTGGCAATCACCAATGGTGAGGCCGTTATCGAGGGGATGGCAGATATGGAAGAGGCAGGAAATCTGGCTGAGCTTATCCGCGGCGGCGCGCTGCCAGTCAAGCTGAGCCCAATCGAAGTAACAACCATCGGGCCGACACTAGGCCAGGATTCCCTGAACCAGAGTCTGATCGCCGGTGCCATCGGTATCGCGGCTGTACTGCTGTTTATGCTTGTTATGTACAGAGGCCTTGGTTTTATTGCCGATCTGGCTCTGATCATCTATATTATGCTCGATTTAATTCTGATGGTTTTTGCCAATGTTACACTTACCCTGCCAGGGATTGCCGGGATTATTCTTTCTGTGGGGATGGCTGTCGATGCCAATGTTATCATTTTTGAACGTATTAAAGACGAGTCACGCTCCGGAAAATCCATCAATGCCGCCATTGACGCGGGCTTTAAACGTGCTATGGGTACTATTATCGACTCCAATGTTACGACACTGATTGCAGGCTTTGTGCTGTTCTTCATGGGCAGCGGCAGTGTTCAGGGCTTTGCTGTAACATTGATTCTCGGTATTATTGTGAGCTTGCTGACAGCCGTTATTATTACAAAACATCTGACCAAGCTGGTCATCGGTACGCATCTGTTTGGCAGCGGCAAGTTCTATGGGATCTAAGGAAGGAGCAGAAGGATGAAGACATTAAAACTAGTTGAAAAAAGTAAAATCTGGTTCAGCATCGCAATCGTTCTGGTTCTTATCAGCGTAGGTTCCCTGCTTATAAGAGGCTTGAATTTTGGGATCGACTTTGTAGGCGGTACCATTGTCACTATTGATCTGCATACGCAGTTTAATACCGACGACGCACGTCAGATTACAGATCAATACGACAAAAGTGCGGAGATAACATACGCCGGTGACGGACAGGACCGCATTGTGATCAGTACCAAGGAAAGCCTTGACACTGACCAGCGCAAGGAGCTGTTTAATCAGTTCAGGGATAAATACAGCCTCCAGGACAGCGATCTGGTATCAGTCGATACTGTTACAGCTACAGTCGGCTCTGAAACAGCGCGCAACGCGGTGATCGCATCAGCTGTAGCGGTTCTGCTCATGCTGATCTACATCACCTTCCGGTTTGAGTTCTATTTTGGGCTCTCAGCGATCATTGCGCTGCTCTATGATATTACCATTGTCATCGGAGTTTACGCTCTGTTCCAGATCCAGGTCAACGCGCCCTTTATTGCGGCTATTCTGACTATTTTGGGGTATTCTATCAATGATACCATCGTTGTGTTTGACCGTATCCGCGAAAATGAAACCCGGATCGGCATGCGCGACATTAACGAGCTGGTCAATGTGAGTGTCTCACAGACCCTGAAGCGAAGCATTAACACGGTTGTGACAACACTTCTGGCCATTTTGGCTCTGTATATCTTTGGCGTTGAGGCTATCAGAAGCTTTGCCCTGCCGTTGATCGTCGGGATTGTCAGTGGCTGCTACTCATCAATATTTGTAGCCAGCCCGCTGTGGGTACAGTTTCAGAAGCGGTTCCCTAATTCCAAGAGCAATAAAAAGAATAAGAAAAAAGCGGTTTCAAATACCAATAAGGGTAGAAATAAACAACCGCAGGTATAAAAGTAAAAACCAGGAGCCGGCTGCACGGTTGAGCAGCCGGTTTCTTTGTATAGAGGAAGCATATGGTAAACACAATTTGGAAAGAACGAAAAAGCAAAACAGAAGCCAACATTGAGGCGGTTGAGGAACTGATAGAGGAATGCGGTCTGACGCCTTTGTCGGCCAGATTGCTGGTTAAGCGAGGATATGACACTGCTGATAAGGCCATGGCCTACATGGACCCGGACTTCTCGGATTTTTATGATCCCTTTGGATTGCCGGACATGCAGAAAGCTGTCGACAGATTGCTAAAGGCCAGGGAACAGGGAGAAAAGGTCTGTATCTACGGCGATTATGACGCTGACGGTACCACTGCTGTATCCATCCTGATGCGCTATTTTAAAGCCATTGGAATCGAAGCCTTTTACCAGATCCCTAACCGCTTGGAGGAGGGCTATGGTATGAATATTCCAGCCCTTGAGGCAGTCATTAAGGCAGGGGCCAGTCTGATCGTAAGTGTGGACAACGGCATTGCGGCGCACGAACAGGTGGACTACTGTAATGAACAGGATGTTGATGTAATTGTGACAGACCACCATGAGTGCCAGGGAGAAGTCCCCCGGGCACTGGCAGTTGTAGACGCAAAGCGGGAGGATTCGTCCTACCCCTTTTCAGAGCTCTGCGGCGCAGGAATTGCGCTGAAGATGGTGATGGCTCTGGACAGTGTTCTGGAACTGGATTCAGATTTGCAGGAGTATATTGAATGCGCGGCCATCGCTACTGTAGCCGATATTGTGCCGTTGAAGAGCGAGAACCGTATCATTGCCTCTCTGGGAATCGATTATCTGAATACCAGCCCAGTCAATCTTGGAATTCGAGCGTTGATTGAGGTCAGTGAGCTTAAGCGGGTAAATGCTGGAAACATCGGCTTTGTCATAGCGCCGAAGATCAATGCGGCAGGCCGTTTAGGTGAGGCCGGTAAGGTAGTTGAGCTTTACCTGACACAGGATGAAGCACAGGCGGCAGAAATCGCGGCATATCTGAGCATGGAAAACCGAAAACGACAGGATATTGAGCAGGAGATTTTAGAGCTGGCTAAGGCGCAGGTAGAGCAGCAGCATCTTGACGAACAGGGTGTTATGGTAGTGGCCGGGGACGGCTGGCACCCCGGTGTCATTGGTATTGTAGCCAGTAAGCTTCAGGAAACCTGGTATCACCCTGTCGTTGTCATCGGCATTGATGAAAAGGGAATGGGCAAAGGCTCCTGTCGGAGTGTGGAGGGCTTTAATATTTTCGAGGCACTCCAGAGTTGCTCAGAGCTTTTTACAACTTTCGGAGGGCATGAGCAGGCGGCTGGTCTGAGCATTCCTGCGGAAGATATTCCCAGATTTGCCGAAAAGGTCAATACCTATGCGTCAGAAAAGGGGATTAACCGTCTTTTGACCAAGACAATGTACTATGACAGTGTTATGGGAATAGGCGATGTGAGTGAAGCTCTGGTCGAGGAGCTGGATCAGTTTGAGCCCTATGGTGTGGGAAATCCCGGGCCGGTATTTTTAATGGAGGGGCTGAAGCCACAGGACGCCCGGAAAATGGGGAGTGATAAAACACATCTCATGTTTTTGGTACCGCCCTACCGCTGTGTGGGCTTTGGAATGGGGGCCGCTCTGGACGATGGAACCGATGGTCAATTTTCTATCCTATGTAAACCAGAAATTAATTGCTTTCGAGACAAAAAAAGCGTACAATTATTATTAAAAGATATTAAACGGTCGCCTTTTTACCACAACCAGTCCGCCTACAACCTGGTTGAGCGGATCAAAAACGCACCGGTGGCAGAACTGCCGGAGCTTGGATTGACAGCCCTTGACCGTGAAGCCATGAACCTTACGCGGGAGGATCTGAAGCTGATCTATACCTTGATGCGCCAAGTGCAATTAAAGGGAGCGGCAGTCGATCGGATTGTTCGGAAATTTGAGACGCTCAATGTCTTTAAGCTGCTGGCAGGTCTGAATATTCTTCAGGAGTCTGAGCTCATTCGGTTTCGCCTTAAAAAGGGCATGGTTTTTTGTGAAATTCTTGCGTCAAATGGAAAAAAAGATATTCAAAAGGCACCGTTAATGGTAAAATTAAGAACATATCTTGATTATGAATGATTAATAAGAAAAGAGAAGGATACGAAATGGATATTAAGAGCAAAATCGATATTTTTGAAGGTTTTCCAAAGGAAGGAATCAGTTTTAAAGATATTAACAGTCTGATCCGCGATCCGGAGGCATTTAAGTTTGTCATTGACGAATTTCATAAAATTGCCAAGGCGCTTGACGTTAATCTGGTTTGTATTCCAGAGGCGAGAGGCTATATTTTTGGTACGCCGCTGGCCTATCTCCTGAATGTGGGACTGGTTCCGGTGCGTAAGCCTGGCAAGCTTCCTGGCGAGGTTGTGGCAGAGGAATACGACCTTGAATACGGCACCAACACAGTCGAAATTCAGAAAAGTGCCATTAAGCCCGGGGATCGTGTGGTTATCATTGACGACCTGTTGGCAACCGGCGGAACCATGAAGGCGGCGATCGACCTGGTAGAAAAGCTCGGCGGCGAAGTCTGCGGTGCATTGTTTTTAATAGAACTGACTGAGCTGAAGGGTCGGGAAAATCTCAAGGATTATTTTGTATCCAGCTTAGTACAGTATCCGGTATAAAACACTGAAAATGACCGGGGCTTTTTAGCTTCGGTCATTCTTTATCCAGTGTAGGCACTCATAGAAATAAAGGTGGGCAGAACCATGGCGAACGAAGCAATAGAACATAAAATTGATAGTTTAATCGAACTTGTGAAAAAGAACAATCCGAACGCAGATACTGAGATGATTCTAAAGGCGTACCACCTGGCAGACGGGGCCCATAAGGACCAGAAGCGCTTGTCAGGAGAGGCCTATATCATCCATCCTGTTTCGGTTGCGTATATTTTAGCAGAGTATAAGATGGATACGGAAACCATAGTTGCTGCCATTCTGCATGATGTGATCGAGGACACCTCGTATACTTACGATGATATTAAGGAAATGTTTAACGAACAGGTAGCCGACCTGGTCGAGGGCGTTACCAAAATTGGCAAGATTGAGTATCAGTCAAAGGAAGAAAGCCAGGCTGAGAACCTCCGAAAAATGGTTCTTGCAATGTCCAAGGACATCCGTGTTATCCTGATCAAGCTAGTGGACCGTCTGCACAATATGCGGACTCTGGAGTATATGAAGGAGTCCAAGCAGATTGAAAAATCCAGAGAAACGCTGGATATATACGCGCCCATAGCGAACCGTCTGGGGATACAGACCATCAAGGCAGAGCTTGAAGACCTTGCGTTAAAATATCTGGACCCTGACGGCTATTACGACCTTGTAAAAAAGGTCAAAATGAAAAAGCAGTCCCGAGAGGAATACATCAATAAGGTTATTAAGATTTTAGAGAAAAAGATTGATGAAGTTGGGATTGAAGCTAAAATTTATGGCCGTTCTAAGCATTTTTATTCCATTTACAGAAAAATGAAGGCTCAGAACCGCAACTTTGACGAAATCTATGACCTCATCGCGGTGCGTGTGATTGTGGATAGTGTAAAGGACTGTTACGGCGTTTTGGGTATTGTTCATACACAGTGGAAACCTATTCCCGGACGCTTCAAGGATTATATCGCAATGCCGAAGCCCAATATGTACCAGTCCATTCACACCACGGTCATCGGGCCAAACGGCGATCCTTTTGAGATCCAGATCCGGACAAAAGAAATGCATGAGACAGCAGAGTACGGGATTGCAGCACACTGGAAATACAAAGAAGGCATTACCGACAGCAACAACAAGGAGCTTCGGTATGAAAACAAAATGTCCTGGCTCCGCCAGATTCTCGAGTGGCAGAAGGAGCTGGATAACGCCAACGATCTGGTGGAGACCATCAAGGTTGATCTGCTCAATGAGGAGGTTTATGTATTTACCCCACAGGGCAAGGTAGTTGAGCTGCCAATGGGCTCCTGTCCGCTGGATTTTGCCTACCGCATCCACAGCGATGTGGGAAACTCCTGTGTGGGCGCTAAAGTCAATGGTAAAATCGTACCTCTCAACTATACACTGAATAACGGGGACATTGTGGAGATTATGACTTCCAAAAACTCCAACGGTCCAAGCCGTGACTGGCTCAACTTTACCAAGAGTGCTCATGCCCGCAACAAAATACGGCAGTATTTCAAAAAAGAAGAAAAAGAAGAAAATATTGCCAAAGGCAAGACCATGCTGGAGCGTGAGATCAAGCGCGAAGGCCTTCAGGATACCAAGCTCCTGAGTACAAGTGAACTGGAAGTAGTCAGTGACAAAATGGGTTACAAGACCCTCAGTGATTTTTATGCCGCCATTGGCTACAGCGGTGTGAAAATCGGTACAGTCCTGCAGAAAATGCGGCTGCTTTTCCCCAAGGAGTTCCCAGAACCCGAAGAGGAAGTAGTTATTAAAAAAACCGCAAAACTCAAGAAATCCAACAGCAGTGTTATCGTGGCAGGACACAACGAAATTGACGTGCGTTTTTCCAAGTGCTGTAACCCTGTACCAGGAGACAAAATTGTGGGTTATATCACGGTTGGCAGAGGAATCTCTGTTCACCGGACCGACTGCCCCAACGTGCTGGGAATGACAGACCCCAGTCGTATTGTCGATGTCGAATGGAACAAGTTTGGTATAGGCGGCAGTTTTACGGCTGAAATTCAGATTAAGGCCCGTGAAAAACAGGGACTGCTCATTGAAATCTCTAAGATTTTCCTTGAGATGAATATCCCGCTTACAGCCTTAACGGCCAGAAATGAAAAGGGAGAGTTTGATTATTTCTCCGCGACCTTTGAGGTCAAGACCAGGAGAGAACTCAATCTCCTTATAAAAAATTTAAATAAAATACCGGAAATCATCAGTATTCACCGTGTATAGGAGCGAACATGAGAGCAGTTATTCAGCGTGTAAAAGCATCAGAAGTCAAAGTGGGAGACCGGGTAATCGGCTCCATTGGCCGTGGCTTTAACCTCTTGTTGGGTATAAAGGAAGACGATACAGAAAAGGATATGGACTATATTATCCAGAAGACCGTAAACCTGCGTGTATTTGAGGATGAGGAGGGAAAAATGAACCTCTCTCTTATGGATGTGGGGGGAGAACTGTTGGTCGTCTCACAGTTTACTCTTTACGGCGACTGCCGAAAAGGGCGCAGACCGAGCTTTTCGAAAAGCGGCCCTGTGGACACGGCAAAGGCCAAGTACGAGCTCTTTCTGGAAAAACTGAAGAAGGAACCCGTTGCCAAAATAGAGACTGGAGAGTTTCAGGCAGAAATGGAAGTATCCATCGTCAACGACGGTCCGGTAACCCTTCTGTTAGACAGTGAAAAACAGTTTTAGGAGAAATAATAATGATGAAAATAGTAAAATTAATGGTGGGTCCAATGGCCTCCAACTGCTATATCGCCTGGGATGAGGACACAAAAGACGCAGTTATTATCGACCCGGGCTTCGAGGATGACCGTATTATGGAAACCGTGGAAAAACATGGTTTAAAGGTTGATAAAATTCTGCTGACTCACGGCCATTTTGACCACATAGGCGGTCTGGAAAAAACAAAGGCTCAGACTGGATCAAAGGTCTATATTTACGCCGATGATGCGGATACCCTGACTTCGGCCGGTAAGAATCTGTCTACCATGGTGGGGCAGCCTATGAATCCTGGGCCGGCGGATGTACTGCTTCACGACGGGGACGAAGTGGAAATCAGCCCGAATATTAAGCTGACCACCATCCATACACCAGGACATACGGTAGGAAGCTGTTGCTTTGTGGGCGAGGATGTGATTTTTTCAGGAGATACTCTGTTTGAGGGCTCCATCGGACGAACCGATTTTCCTGGCGGAAGCTATGAGGATATGATGAAGTCTCTGAGCCGCCTCATGACCTATGATGACGATATGACCGTATTGCCAGGCCATGGCGAAAATACAGATATTGCCTACGAAAGAGCGCGGAATCCTTTTATTGCCAGAGGTTAACCCTTGGAAAAACTAAGTTTTACGTTGGCAGACCGACTTTATGAATATCCCTGCTTTGAGCTTTACCAGCAATTCAGGCCTGAGATTCCCGTTGTTTTTAACGAGGCGCTCGAGGACCGTATCGACGTCGATTTAAGCGGCGAGATACTGGTGCTTACGGCGGTGGAGAAGGGCGAAGTGGTTCTGCAAAAAGAATATGACTATGAAAAGAAACCCATGGATAAACAATCCTTCAAAGGGTTTCTTTATCTATTTTTGTGTGAATTATTTGGATATACTCTGGATTGGGGAACAATGACTGGTATTAAGCCAGTCAAAATGGCCCATAACCTGCTAAAAGAAGGGCAGACGCCTTTACAGGTAAAACAGAGCCTAATGGAAAAATACCAGGCTTCAGAAGGCAAAATTGAGTTGATAACCGGTATTGCGCAGAGAGAGATGGGGATTATTTATCCCCTGAGCCAAAAGAAAGTGAGCGTATATGTGGGAATTCCCCTGTGTATTGCCAAATGCTCTTACTGCTCCTTTATCTCAACCGTAGCGGATAAAAAACGAACCATTGTAGAAGAGTATCTGAAAAACCTGTTGTACGAGGTGCGTCTGACTGGGCGTTACCTCAAAGAAAGGGGAATTGCGACGGATACCCTGTATATTGGCGGCGGCACCCCTTCAATTTTGGATGAGAGGCAGCTCGAAGCACTGCTGACAGCCCTTGATGAGGAACTGGAGCTGGGCAATCTCAGAGAGTACACCTTCGAAGCCGGCCGGCCCGAGACCACAAATCTCCGAAAGCTGGAAATACTCAGGGCACATGGAGTAAACCGTATCTGTCTCAACCCCCAGACCATGAACGCAGACACACTGGCGGCTGTAAACCGGAATTATCCGCCGCAGGCTATTTTAGATACTTATGAAGCTATCCGTGATGTGGGCTTTGAGAGTGTGAACATGGATTTGATTTTAGGCCTGAACCGCGAAAGCGAGGAGGCTTTTATGCGCTCATTAGATCAGGTTATCGTTTTGAGACCTGAAAATATTACCGTACACTGCCTGGCTGTTAAAAAAGGATCTGCCATTAAAACAGCCACTGGACGGCAGGTAGAAAATCCTTATTCAAAGGCTTTCTGTGCCAGTGTTCAAGAGGAACTGGGACGCAGGGGGTATCAGCCCTACTACCTGTACCGTCAAAAATACACGCAGGGAAACGGCGAAAATATCGGTTACTGTCTGGAGGGCAGGGAAGGCATTTACAATATTCTCATGATGGCCGAGAAGCAGTCCATTATCGGTATCGGGGCGGGTTCCTCCGGTAAGCTTTATGTACCGGACATTGATCGTTTTGATCGAATATTTACTGTGAAAGACGTTAAGACTTACAATGACCGAACCAAAGAGATCGTGGGAAAAAAGATGGCCCAGTATGAAGCTTTTTTTGATGAGAGGGTATAAAACAAATAAAAATGGAAGTGATAGATATGATTTTTATTGAAATGACGGAAAAACACTTAAAGGAAGCCTCAAAGCTTTTTGCCAAGGCTTTTAATACATTACCCTGGAAGGACAGCTGGACACCTGAACGTGCGGAAAAGCGTCTGGAGCTTATGCTTTCCAATAACAGTGCCAGTGCCATGGTAGCTCTCGATGACCATGAGTATATAGTCGGAATGATTCTGGGGGATTACGAGTATGAAGATACTAAGATGGCCTTCCAGGTCAAGGAATTCTGCGTAGATGTCGATCATAAGGGCGAGGGCATAGGCACCCGGCTCTTAGATGAAATGACCGAGCATGTAAAAAAGAACGGTGTGGAGGAAATTATTTTAATGACCCTGAGAGCGCCGGAAACACATGAGTTTTATAAAAGTCTCGGCTATTCTGATGTAGACGAATGGCTGATGATGCATAAAGAGCTGTAATTATTATACGGCCTGTCTCTGGTAAAGCGGCAGGTCTTTTTTTATTCGCTTGACTCAATCCATAATGAATGATATTATTTGACTAATAAAACGAAAATGGTCAAATAAAAGAAAAGAGGATTGAAAATGCCAAGGGCTTATTCGGATCAGGAGCGGGCTTATATTCGCCAGAGGCTCCATGAGGAGGCAATTTTATGTATTAAACAGTATGGAATGCGCAAGACATCGGTCGATGAGCTGGTGCGCCGGGTCAATATTCCCAAGGGGACCTTTTATCTGTTTTATCCCTCCAAGGAAATGCTCTTTTTTGAGGTGATGATGGACTTTCATGATACTGTACAGAAAGAGGTTTTGAAAGCCGTTGGAGCATTAAAAGGCAATATGACCCCGGATACATTGACGGGTCTGCTTTTCAGTTTTTGTAAAATGGCGGACGACAGTATTCTTATGCCAATGATTGTGAGCGGTGACCTGGAGCTGCTCATGCGCAGACTACCCGACGAAGTGGTAGCAGCACATCAGGCTCAGGATGATTTCAGTGTCGAACAGCTGGCAGCTATGCTGCCGGGAGTAGAGGGAAAAAAGCTCGAGTTGTTCAGCGCTGCACTAAGAGCAGTTTTTTTACTGCTCCTTCATAAAAGAGAGATTGGCGCCCCGATATTTGACGATGTGCTGAAAATGCTGCTGCACGGTGTGGCCATTCAGCTTTTTGAGGTGAAAAATGATTAAAGCAGAAAATTTGAGTTTCAGCTATACCCATAAGCCCTTTATCAAGTCGATTAGTTTTGAAGTGGAGCGAGGTGAGATTTTTGGTTTTTTAGGGCCTTCTGGGGCAGGAAAAAGCACCCTGCAGAAAATTCTGACAGGTATACTGCCCGGCTATGGCGGCAGCGCTGTGGTCAACGGGAAAGAAGTCCGGGATCACAGCAACAGCTTTTATGAGCAGATTGGTGTAGATTTTGAGTTTCCAAGCTTTTATGAAAAAATGACTGCACATGAGAACCTTGACTTTTTTGGTTCGCTTTATAAAGGTCCCCTCCTGCCAATTGGGGAGCTTTTAGAAAGTGTTGGTCTGGAGAACGATGGAAATAAAAAGGTGGCAGCTTATTCAAAGGGGATGAAGTCCCGCCTCAATTTCGTCAAAGCCATTCGCCACAATCCCGATATTCTGTTTTTGGACGAGCCCACAAGCGGCCTTGACCCTGTGAGCAGCAGTCATATGAAGACCCTGATCAAAGAACAGCGCAGTCAGGGAAAGGCAATTATTCTGACTACCCACAATATGCAGGATGCCACAGAGCTCTGTGATCGTGTTGCCTTTATTGTCGATGGCGAGATGAAAGCAGTGGATACACCGCACCACCTGATAATGTCAAAGGGAGCCGCCAGGGTTACATATTCCTATATGGATGACGTTGAGAAAAGTGCATCCTGCCCTCTCGGTTCCCTGTCCGATGATTCTTTGCTTGCCGGGCTGATCAGGAGCAACCGACTGTTATCCATACACAGCAGCGAACCAACTCTTAACGATATTTTTATCGAAGTGACTGGGAGGGCGCTGCAATGAGAATCGCTGGTCTGTTAAAAGGCGATATCCGTCAGCAGTGGAAATACGGTTTTTATGGGCTATACCTGATTCTGACCGTGATTTATGCGGGCGTACTGTCTCCATAATGCCGCCGGACTGGAAGGCACCCGGCACTGCATTAATTATCTTCTCCGATCCGGCAGCCCTGGGGCTGTTCTTCATGGGAGCTGTTCTTCTCCTGGAGCGGAGCCAGCGTGTACTGGAATCCCTTGCCGTTTCACCGGTGCGTCCGGAGGAGTATATCGTTTCAAAAGCCTTGTCTCTGTCCTTGATCAGCACTCTGGCCGCAGCGGTGCTGGGTGTGGTAGGCGGCAGCCCAAGCCTGCCCCTCTTATGTGCCGGCACATTTACTGGCGCGATGCTTTTCAGCATGGTAGGCTTGGCAGCAGGTACCGGAATTTCTACGCTTAACCAGTTTATACTGGTAACTGTGCCCATTGAACTGCTGATCTTTGGCCCCGCGATTTTGTGGGTAGCCGGTTACCGGCCTTGGATACTCGCTCTGCATCCCGGTGTGGCGGTTTATCAGCTCATAAGCGGAAGTATTAACTGGACGGCTCTCAGCCTGATTCTGTGGCTGGCAGCAGCATTCTTTACAGCGCGGGCTGCTTATATAAAAATGACCAGTCATCTTGGAGGTGTGACGTTATGAGAGCACTGAATCGTTCGTTTTGTTATTTTATTCGTCAGATTGCGGCAGATAGGATGCTGGTTATGGTATGTGCAGCCCCGCTGCTTTGCGGTATGTTTTTTCGATTCGGTATTCCGGCACTGGAGCCGTTGTTCGTTAAATGGTTTGGCTTTGGACTTAGGTCCTACTATTTATTGCTGGACCTGTTCCTTTCCGGTATCACTCCTTACATGCTGTGCTTTGTCTCGGCCATGGTTATTTTGGCCGAGGCTGACAGTCATATGAGCGCTTACCTCTGTGTTACACCAATTGGTAAAAAGGGATATCTGGTGTCTCGGCTGGTTTTCCCCGCCGCACTTTCAGGACTGATGTCCTTTTGTGTTCTGGCAGTTTTCAGGCTATCAGTTAATTCGGTCTTTATCATGGTCAGTCTGTCCCTGCAGTCTGCGGTTCTGGGGATGCTAGCAGCCATGCTTATTGTCAGCCTGTCCTCCAACAAAGTGGAGGGGATGGCAATCAGCAAGCTTTCTGGTCTTATTTTGTTTGGAATGGTGATCCCTTTTGTGCTCAGAGGGGGTGAGAAGTATGTGTTCGGCTTATTGCCATCTTTCTGGATTGCTCAGTGGGCCATAACGCCGGGCATTTGTGCCATCCTCTTATTTACAGCGACATCGGTCCTCTGGTTTTTTGTGTTGTGGCGCCGTTTTTCGTTAAAGCTGACCTAGTTCAGAAGGTTAAAACTTGAAATTTTTGCTGGTTGGTGGTATCCTAAGAGCAACACTTGGTATCACATAAAAAACGGATGCCAAGGAGAGGTGGTAAGGATGAAAAAATCGGTAATCGAGGCAATGAAAGCCCGCCGTTCGATACGCAGCTATAGCAAGCGTCCCATGCACCACGCAGCAGAAGGGCAGCTTCAGGACTATCTGCGGCATATAGAGCATCCCTTTGATGCACGAATAAGAGTAGAGTTAATTAAAACCGGTGAATACCCTGGGAAACACCGACTGGGCACCTATGGAGTCATTAAAAATGCGCAGGCATTTTTTGCTGTTTGCTGCGACCGGAGCAATTTTGCGGAGGAAGCCTTGGGATATGCCTTTGAGAAGGTCGTGCTTAAAAGCACACAGCTGGGACTGGGTACTTGCTGGATTGGTGGAACTTTTAACAAGGGGGCCTTTGCCGACGCAGTTCAGCTGAAGGCAGACGAAATGCTGCCCATTGTATCGCCGGTCGGTCAGGCGTCTGCCAAACCGTCCATGGTGTCTAAAACCATGAGCAGGGTAACCAAACAGCGCTCCAGGAAGTCTTTTGAGACCATCTTTTTTACAGATAACTGGAATATCCCGCTCACCCAAAAAAGCGCGGGGGATTTTGGCCTTCCTCTTGAGATGGTGCGTCTGGCCCCATCCTCAAGAAACTGTCAGCCGTGGCAGGTGCTCATTGGGCCTGAGGGCGCGCACTTTTACCGTATGGCACCGCGCAGCATGAACCGTATTGATCTGGGCATTGCCCTGTGCCATTTTGATCTGGCCTGTCAGGAGCTTGGTATTGATGGTGGGCTGGAAGTAATGCCGGAGGCCGTTGCGCATACCCCGGAAAATGGGTTCTATACTATGTCCTGGATAAGAAAGGAAGTGTAGATATGTCACAATTGGAAAAACTGCCAAATATTGGAAAGGTGGTTGCCAGAGAGCTGGAGGCAGTCGGAATTGACACTCCGGAAAAGTTACGTGCAGCTGGAACAAAGGAGGCTTTTTTAAGATTAAAGCAGAATGATCCCGGCTCCTGTCTCCATAAGCTTATGGGTTTGGAAGGCGCGATTCAGGGCGTTCGAAAATACGATTTGCCTAATGAGGTAAAGCAAGAGCTTAAGGATTGGTTTAACAGCCTTTAGGGTATCTGTTTAAAACATAAAAATAAGAGCCGCGGGATTTCGTTCCGCGGCTCTTTTCCGTCTTAGACAAGAAGGTACATGAAGAAATTGATGAGCTCGTTATTGAGCTGTGCCAGGTTCCCTTTAGCAATTTCAGGAACCAGTGGGTTTTCAGTTTTAAAAGCTTCCCAGGTGGTCAGATATTTAGATTCGATGGGTCTGAATTTGGCTGGGTCAAAGGTAAATCCTTCTGCATTCAGCGGCGTGCCGCAGGCTTCTCCTGCGTTTTTATAGACACCGTATTTTGCAACGGTTTCGGATAAGGCAGCCCAGTTATCAATGTTAACTTCATTCAGAAGGAATGGATTTTTGTCAAAGTGAAAATAGTATCCGCCGCCGGGCATCATAATGTCGAGCAGCTCTCTGGCTTTGCTCATGACCGCTTCTTTGGTACCGCGAAGGGCGGAAACAGGGAAAAGTCCCTGGATAATCATCTTGTCGCCCAGCTTATCCTTAATCAGCTGAGGATCGCCGAATTCAAACCACATCTGTGTTCCGGCAGGGAAGTCCTGCAAAACGTCCAGGTAGCGTGTCCAGTCATCCTCACAGAAGATATTGCAGCGTATGCCAAGCGCTGCGTACTGCTCAATCATGGTTTTAAAAGTTGGCAGCCACAGGTCAAGAAAATCCTTTTCGCGCATAAAGGTTGGCATGTGCAGCGGAATAAAGACAGAGCCTTCTGCGTTTGGAACCGGTGGGCGTCCCCATTCAAACAGTACAGGCAGCAGCGCTTCACAGGCTTCCTTAAGCTCACTGCGGTGGCGGCGTATGTCTATACTCACCCCGCTGAAGCTTCTGAGCTGGTCGGCGATAAAATCAAAGGGGGCTTCTGTCATGCCGGAAGAGCCGGCCGGAGCGCCGGGATAGTGTCCGCTTTGTTCTGTGATTTCCATGAACCAGGGCAAGGAAGCGTTGATTGATTTATCCAGACTGGACCGGGCCTTCATAATCGTTGCAGCGGTTTTAAGCCCGTCGGCGGGATCAAGATTTTTGTACTGGCGTGGAATAACAGTCTCCATTAAAAAGGTAAAAGGATCGTCAATCAGGGCACGGTACTCGTCAGACTGCATACCAACGACCTCAGGGTGCTGGACGACTCCGTTCTTTCCCATCACAAAAGACTGAGAGCCCAGGATCTGGTAGAATTCTGCCGGACGGTTAAGTACCTGGCTGCACGGAAGAATAGGAGTCACATCTGAGATAATCCGTTTATCCAGTGCCAGCGCAGGCTCACGCAGACGTCCGTAATCATACTGGTAGTCAAAAAGATTCTGTCCGCCGTATTCTGCTACCAGATAGTGAGAAATCATATAGCCGGTAGGCACATGATCTGGAATCCGGTTGTTGTAAAAATCATGGAAATTTTTGATCCGATTTTCCTGTAGTTTCTTGTTATCACTCATTGAAAAACACCTCTCTTATATTCGTTTGAAAAACAGGCCTGTAACGTTTTCAAATATGTATCAATTATAGCACAATAAAAAAGGCTGTATATCTTTTAAAAGACATAACAGCCATGAAAAACATTAAAATAATAAGTTTTTAAGGAAAAATAAAAGAATCAGCCAGTGTATTGGCTGTATTCCTGTAGCTTTTTAATGTTTTTTACGATGATCCGGTTTCTGGCCGTTTCGATAATTTTCTCCTCACGCAGCTGTTTCAGATATTTAGCCACATTGGCCCGGTTCATGCCTACAAAGTTGGCAAGATCGTCCTGTGATATCAGAACCACCGGGTTGTTACTGTTAGTGACAGCGCTGTAGAGGAAATGCGAAATTTTTTCAAGCCCTGTTGAAAAAAGCTGGTTGATGTTATCCTCGATAAGCAGCACCACCAGCCGCATATAGGCGTCATACATGGCCTGATTAAGCTCTGGATTTTTATTGAGATAGCGCCCCAGAAGTTTTCGGTCAAAGGCCAGAGCCTTGAGATCTGTGTCAGCTGTAAAGATAAGAGAGCTTTCGATTTTATAGTCGCCGGGATAGTAAAGCGGCGCGAAGGTATAGGGACCGTAAAAAGCAAAAGCCTTGATATGCCCGCTTTCATGTATAAAGGAGGTGCGGATCATACCCTCCAGCACATAATACTCTTTATCCAGCGGCGCGCCCACACCGCTGAGCGGCGTATCCTTTTTACATTCAAAAACCGTGTGCTCTATGGACGAAAGATATTCTTCAAATTGTTTGAAGTCATCGCCAAAATAATATTGCAGATGCATTGAAAGTTCCTCTCAATCCTGATTTAAATTAGTATAGCATAACTTTATTCATAATTGCTTAATATTGCTGTTTAATGCTGCTGTGTAAAGTTGTTGGATAAAGCCCAGAAAAACAGCCCAGACACTTGACATAAAGGGGATGCCTTTTATATAATAATAAGATATGAAAAAGTTAAAATACGCATAGATAACATAACAGGAGGAAAGATGAAAACCACCTATAGAAACGCCCTCTGCGGCGAACTGAATACGGAATTTGTAGGACAGACCGTCAAATTGTGCGGCTGGACAGACACCAGAAGAAATCTTGGAGGGGTTCTCTTTATTGATTTAAGAGACCGCAGCGGCAAGGTACAGCTGGTCGTCAATGAAGAAGTCAGCGCAGAAGCCTTTGCAGAAGCCGAAAAGGTACGTAATGAATATGTGCTTTGTATTGAAGGGGAAGTTGTTAACCGCGATGCGGAAAACGTCAACCCTAAAATGGCAACCGGTGAAATTGAGGTTATGGTTAAAAGCCTGACCATTCTCGATACTGCCGATACTCCGCCAATTTATGTGGAAGACGACGACAAGAGCAACGAGGCTGTCCGGCTGAAATACCGATATTTAGACCTTCGCAAGCCTAAGAATCAGAAAATGTTAAAAACCAGAGCCCAGGTTGCAAGTATTGCCCGCAACTTCTTAAACGATGAAGGCTTTCTGGAAATTGAAACACCGATTTTAGGTAAGCCGACTCCGGAAGGCGCCCGTGACTTTCTGGTACCCTCCCGCGTTCAGAAGGGGAAATTTTTCGGACTGCCCCAGAGTCCGCAGCTCTTTAAGCAGATACTGATGATCTCCGGCGTAGACCGTTACTATCAGGTTGCAAAATGCTTCCGTGACGAGGACCTTCGTCAGGATCGTCAGCCAGAGTTCACCCAGATCGATATGGAAATGTCCTTTATCACAAAAGACGATATTCTGCCCATCATGGAAAACATGATCGCTAAAATTTTCAAAGAAGTCCGCGGTATTGAACTGGAAACCCCGTTTATCCGAATGACCTATCAGGAAGCAATGGACCGTTTCGGTTCAGACAAGCCGGATACGCGTTTTGGCATGGAACTCACAAATATTTCCGATATTGTTGAAAACAGCGAATTCAAAGTATTCTCGGGTGCAGTTAAAAAGGGCGGCTCTGTCCGTGCCATTAACGCTAAGGACGCCCAGGGAAAACTCAGCAAAAAGACCATTAAAAACCTTGAGAAATTTGCGGCTATCTATAAAGCAAAGGGGCTGGCCTGGATCGACGTATCTGACGGAGAAATGAAATCGCCGATTCTCAAGTTTATTTCTGAAGAAGAAAAGAATGCTATCTTTGAACGTATGGGCGCAGAATCTGGGGATATGATCTTCATTGTTGCTGATACGGATGAGATTGTCTGTACTGCCCTTGGCCAGCTTCGTTTGGAACTGGCTAAGAAGCTTGAATTTGATCTGAGCGGCAAGTTTAATTTCCTCTGGGTGATTGATTTCCCACTGCTCGAGTACGACACGGAGGCAGGGCGCTATGTAGCCAAGCACCACCCGTTTACTGCGCCGCTGGATAAGGATTTGCCGCTTCTGGAAACCGACCCGTCGCAGGTACACGCCGACGCATACGATATGGTTGTAAACGGCGTTGAGCTGGGGGGCGGTTCTATCCGTATCCATAATCAGGATGTACAGGAAAAAATGTTTAAGGCCCTTGGGTTTACCATGGAGGATGCATGGAAACAGTTTGGGTTCCTGCTGGAAGCACTGAAGTATGGAACACCACCGCACGGAGGTTTGGCGTTTGGCCTTGACCGTCTCATCATGATGCTCATGGATATCGATAATATCCGCGATGTTATTGCGTTCCCGAAAACACAAAACCACAGTTGCCTGATGACCGATGCGCCGGCCGAAGCGCAGCTTGACCAGCTCATTGATCTGGGCATCAGCATCGATGAAATACTGTAGGTTTTAAGAGTGCCGGACAGGGTATAAAAGGGAAAAGCAACCATATAAGGAAGTGATATACGATGAAAGAAATTGGAATCGTCGAAGAACTAAAGGGAAAGAACGCAAAGGTGCTGATTAAGCGCCATGCCGCCTGCGGCGATTGCGGAGCCTGCCAGGTCGGTAAGGAAAAAATGACTATGGAAGCTACTGCCAGAAATGCGGCTGGCGCTCAGGTAGGCGACACCGTATCTGTGGAAATGGAGTTTGCCAATGTTATCAAGGCGACCTCGATTATGTACGGTATCCCTCTTATCGCCTTTGTTGTGGGTTGCGCGGCTGGCTATTTTGCCGCTGTTGCCCTGACTCTGGATTTAGTACTTGTTCCCTTTTTTACCGGGATACTGCTGACGGTCATCTCTTATCTGGTCATCCGGGTTTTCGATAAAAAAGGAAAATTCAACTCAAAATATGAGCCGGTGATTACAGAGATCGAAGCTGAAGCACAGGAATTGCCGCCAGCCGGCGAATAAAAGATAAAAATACAAAAGCCTGCCGAATTTAAGTTTGGCAGGCTTTTTAAATTACAAAGTTTCCCCGATCATGTTCTGGAAGCTTTGCGGGTTCAAACACGTGTCCATGGCTTTGTCCGGAATAGATTAGCTGGCTTCCCTTATAGGCAAAGAGGCGGGCCATGGGCACCTTTTTCCAGAGATAACCATCTTGAGAAAGAGGATGGGTGGAAAAGCAGACATGACTGGATTTTTTAGAGGAGTACAGAGTGTCAATAATGTTTGTATGTATGTAATAAACCTCACCGTCATAGATGAGCAGGTTAAGCTTGTTGCGTTTGGCGATAGCGGCAATTTTCTCATCAAGCAAAGCTGCCCGATGTACCGCATCCAGTGAACGGCCGGTATCGCTGATGGCTTTGCTCATGGCATCGGTCAGATAGAGAAGCACGCGCTCGCTGTCGGTTTCACCGGCCTGGGTATCCAGATAAGGAAGCAACTCCATACCGGAGTAGATATTACCATTGTGAGCCATCGTCCACTCCCGTCCACTGCTATCCCGGGTAGTAAAAGGATGGCTGTTGCTTTTGGCAATGGAACCGATGGTGGCAAAGCGAATGTGGGCAATGAGCACAGAGGTTTTGATGTCATGATTCAGCAGTTCTGGAAGCACCAGGCTGTCGTGCGCGCTGACAGCTTCTTTACACATGGAGTCTGTGCCGTCCTTGTTAAAATAGCGCATGCCCCATCCGTGAGGGTGCCTATGGCTGTGGGTGTAAAATTCTTTAAGCATGTCATTAGCACGTACGGGGCTGTCTCCGGTAATTCCATAGAGTTCACACATGGTATTGTCCTTTCTGAATACATATTAATCATATAAAATAAATATGATTAATATGTATTATAGTATGAATGAATGGAAATGTCAAGCTGGTTTAGCTGAAGAGTAATAAAAAAGAGGCCGGAGCCTCTTAAAAATGTTTTTGTATAAAGTTCAGGATATCCTGGTAAACCTCGTGCCGATTAGTTTCGTTCAGGATTTCGTGCCGTTTGCCAGGATAAAGCGTTATGGAAACATCTTTCATATCCGCTTTTTTAAAACGCTGGTATAGTGTACGGACCTCCTTACCCATATTGCTGACAGGGTCGCTGTCGCCGGAAATCATATAGATGGGAAGATCGGCAGGCATTCTGAAAATATTGCGGGGATCATTGGCGTAATCCAGACCAGTAAAAAGGTCATAGAAAAAAGCCGAAGTGCAGGTAAAGCCACATAGCGGATCTTTTAAGTAAGCATCCACATTCAGCGCATTGACGGAGAGCCAGTCATACTCGGTACGGTTGGGGGCAAATTTTTTATTATAGCCACCAAAGGATATTCTTGTCAGCAGCTCAGAAGGGTGGGTAGGTCCGTATTTGGCGATTTCTGCCTTGGCAATGGTCTTGCCAAATGACCGAACAGCCTTGCTTACTCCCATGGTGGTTCCGACAATAATACCGCCCTTAAACAGGCCGCCAAAATCAATGAGACAGGTGCGTGTTACGACGGAGCCCATGCTGTGTCCGAGAATGAACAGGGGCAAATCCGGGTTTTCCTCACGGACATGGTCGGTAAGCTCGTGAATATCTTCGACAATGCGCTGCCAGCCGTCCACATCGTCAAAATAACCCAGGGTGCCGTCGAAGGTTCCAGTCATACCGTGACCACGTTGGTCGATGGCGTAGACAATAACGCCGCGCCGGTAAAGAAAATCAGCGAATTCGGTATAGCGGATGGCATGCTCAGCCATTCCGTGCACAATTAAAAGGACGGCTTTGGTATCCAAATTGCGTGGAGTGCTGTAATAGTATATCCGTGCGCCGTCAGAGGCTTCAAAATTTTTGGGGTCGAGTCTTATCATTGGGTTCTCCTTCTGTTTTTAATGACTTTTAGGAATAGAGCTGCAATGACCACGTCGGGTACTGCCAGAATAAGCGCTGGCAGCAGCGCCGTAATCGCCGGAAGATTTTCGGCCAGAGCCACTGCTGCGTATTCCTTGCGGATGAAGTCTGCCTGGCCTGTGAGAATGAGCTCACCCAGGGATGCATGATCATGCTTCTGAAAGCTGTCAGAGGCTTCTATAAAATCCGTACTGTCGAGTATTTGTTTGATGAGCTCGTATAGTGTAAGGGCATTATACCTTGGAATGGATAAAAGCTCGCCTGTAAGCTCGGCGCAGGCTGTAAAAAGCTCATTCCAGGTCATTGTGTAATTAGATTTCCAATATCGGGTTAGAGTAAGATGGATAAGAAGCCGCCTTAGGGTCATATTGCCATTTAAAATGGAACGGGCTGTTCTGTCCTGTACCAGCGGACGGATATCCTTTTTATTAAAAGCCCGGGCCAGAGGGACCGATCGGTAGTTTTTAGGAATAAGGTAATAATAACCTCCCTCATACTGGCTCAGGGCCCGCAGAGCATCATAGTAGCCCATGTCGTAGTTTTGCCTGATGACAACCGGGTCCACGCTCAAAAAATGGCCGAGGTCGGCAGAGTGTGTAATACGGAGCTCCTCGAGATTTTCGTATTTTATACGGTCCGATGCACTTATGGGATTGATATCAATCATGATTGTGATCATGTCATGGCAGCCTGCGTCGTAAAGCATTTTGCGCGGCAGCGGGTCGTAGACACCGCCGTCGAGGTAACGCTTATTGTCAATAACCACTCTCTTAAAAATGGGTACATTGGAGCTGGCCATAATAAAGTCAACCAGCTTGCCCTGTGGAATATCCTCGATAAAAAGGTATTCCATTTTCATATCACTTAAATTGTAGGTGGTGAGCCCATAACGGATGGGGGAGTGTCTTACGGCGTCTTCGTCGATGGTTTCATTTAGAAGTGTGCGCAGGGGCTCTACATCCATCAGCAAACCTCTGGTTTCGGCAAAAACGGTGTGGTAGTCAATATGCTCCCAGACATCGCAGGCGAGATTAAGATCGCCCTGAGCAATATAGGCCCCGTTTATAGCTCCGATGGAGGTACCCACAACGGCGCAGATTTCGATATCGTTATCTCTCAATGCCCGATAAGCTCCGATCTGATAGGAGCCGCGGCTTCCGCCGCCGGACAAAACCAAACCTGGTTTATTCATGACGAACCTCCTTTTGATGTCAATGTATTTAAAAAGATTGGATTATCGTGGGATAATCTGTAAATATGGTGTATAATAACTATATTACTATATCATTTAACCATTAAAATGAACTTTAATCAACGAAAAAATGGAGGTTTTTTGAAATGAAATTAACCGTATTAGGCAATACCGGACCCTACCCAAAAGCAGGAGGTGCCTGCTCAGGCTACTTACTTGAAAACGGTGATGCCAAGGTAGTGCTTGACATGGGCAATGGTACACTGGCCAACCTTCGGACAATCTGTGACATTGAGGATATTACCGCGGTAATCTGTTCACATCTTCACCCCGATCACATTTCGGATTTGTTTGTGCTGCGCTATGCCCTTGAGATGCGGGGAATGACAATTCCGCTTTATGCCCCCGACAGCCCCGATAAGGAATTTGACCGGCTGCTCTATAAAAATGTATTTGATCTTACGCCGATCACTGAAGATCTGAAACTCGAAATTGGAGGTATGGCCTTCAGCTTTATGGAAATGCGCCATCCGCTTAAGGATTTTGCGATCAAGGCCTATGACGGAAAGTCTACTTTTATGTATACTGGCGATACGGCGATGTGCCAGGCGCTGGAAGAATTTACAAAGGGTGTGGATGTTTTGCTGTGCGATTCCGCTTTTCTGGATGATGTGGATTCCGCGATTCACCTGTCTATGGAGAAAGCGATTCAAAACGCGAACAGTGCTGGAGTCCGCCGGCTTATCCTCACGCATTTCAGCCCAGAGATTTCACCGCAGCGTTATTATGAGATTGGAAACGGACGCTTTAACGGACGTTTATCCAAAGCTGAAATCATGGCGAATTTTACAATTTGATCGTTTGCTGCGAGCAGCAAAATAAATAAACCGACAAGGGGGCCCAATGAAACGACCGCTGATCTATGCATTCGCAGTACTGTGCTGCGCAATCCTGCTGGCCGCTTTTGGGGCGCCCTTTTTTCTTTACGTCCTTTTGCCTGTAGGATTGATGCCTATACCGTTGATATTCAAAAAAGTAAGGCCTGTAAGCGCAGTACTGATACTGGCTGTTTATATGCTGGGATGTGCCGTCGCCATTCCGGTATTCGGAAATGAAAATCCATTTGAGGGTTTTTGGGAGCACCCGGCATCGCTTTCGGGTGTGGTGGACAGTGTCCCTTCACAGGAAGGGGAGAAAACCCGATTTGTGCTGAAGCTTCAGGAAATTAATCATATGTCTGTTTCAGGAAAGGTGATGGTTACAGTAGCGGAGAACAGTGTAAATTACACGCCAGGAGATGTTTTAAGCTTTGACGGTGAAATCAGTGAACCGGCTGGAAGGCGAAATCCGGGTGGTTTTGATTATGCACTTTATTTAAAGGCAAAGGGGATTGACGGACAGGTTTATCTGAAAAACGGAGAGGCCGTTACAGCGAAACCGGGTTCATTCAGCCCAATATATGCTGTTTATGGGATGAGACAGCGTTTGTCAGAAATTTGTGATCAGTTTTTCACACCGTCCCAGAGCGGCTTAATCAAGGGAATCCTGCTGGGCGACAGCACCATGGATGGCGAGGTAAAGGCATCCTTTCGGGAGGCGGGAGTTTCCCATGTGCTGGCCATATCCGGCCTGCATGTAGGCTATGTGTACGCTCTGGTGCTTTGGCTGCTGGCTCGGCTCGGTGTACGGCGCCGTTACCACTTACCGGTTTTGGCGGCCTGCCTGCTGTTTTATATTACACTGACGGGCTTCAGCCCGTCGGTCATCCGGGCTGCGCTGATGTGCCTGGCGCTGGTTGGCGGCAGAGGAATAACTGAAACCTATGATGCGTTAAACGGACTGTGTCTGGCCGGTGTCGTTATATTATTATTTCAGCCAGCCCAGCTCTTTATGGCGGGCTTTCAGCTTTCCTTTTCCGCGGTGCTGGCGATTGTTTTATTTTATAAACCATTGCTGTACGAATATGAACGGCATATTAAAACACCGGGAGCGGTGGCGTCCAGTTTGCTTTTGACTTTTTGTGCTACCCTGGGTACTATGCCGGCCAGCCTTTACCATTTTCATACCTTGAATCTGGTAGCACTGATTTCTAATTTGCTGGTCGTCCCTCTGGTGGGTGTTTTGTTGGTTTTTGCCCTGATTACAGTGCCTCTTACGGCTTTTATTCCGGCAGCAGGCGGGCTTCTTTGTCTGCCGGCAGCCTTTTTAGCGGACGGCATTTTGTTTTTAACTAATCTTTTTTCAAAATTCAGCTGGCTGGTTCTGCATCGAGGAGCCATGACGCTGGCAGAACTTCTGATAATGGTGCTTGTTGCCTTTCTGATCTCCGGGTATTTTAATTTAAACAAAAAATCTGCCCGGTATTTTGCTGGGGTATCTTTACCGTTGCTGCTTCTGGTCATTTTTGGCACATCGCTGGTCCGGCAGCCTTTGAGGATAACATTTTTAGATGTGGGGCAGGGGGACAGTGCGCTCGTTGAGACACCATCTGGAGGTGCGTACCTTATTGACGGAGGGGGATACGAAACCTATGGCAATGCACTCCGGAAGGAACGGACACCTATCTCTGAAAGTGTTCTGCTGCCTGTGTTGTACGCCAAAAGCATCCGGCGGATTGATGGGGTTTTTATCTCACATAACCATGCTGACCATGCACAGGGTATTGAGGAGCTTCTCGCCGAAATTCCTGTGGGGCGGATTTATGTTTCCAGTAAATACAATAACGAAACCCTGTTGAGCCAGAATAAAATACCCGTAGAGGTTCTCGCAAAGGGCAGTGCGCTGGAAAGCGGCGATGGCTTATCCTTTGAGGTACTCTGGCCGGAGAGTAAAAGAGAGATGATGGCAGACGAGGAGCAAAATGACGCGTCCATGCTGCTGCGATTATGCTATGGAAGCCGATCCTTCCTCTTTACAGGTGACGCCGGTTTTCCGGTTGAGGAGGCCATTGTTCGCAGTCTGCCTGAAGCGGATGTCTTGAAGGTCGGCCATCACGGCAGCCGGTTCTCCACATCGCCGGAGTTTTTAAAAAAGCTTAATCCATCTCTTGCTGTAATCTCGGTTGGCCGTTATAATAGTTTTGGACATCCGACCTACGAGGTGCTTGAAAATATTGAGGCCTCCGGCGCAGTCTGTAAAAGAACTGATAAAAACGGCGCAGTTGAAGTATGGACAAATGGAAAAGATTTAAGCGTACGAAGCTATATCGATAAAGATTAAAATAATGGATAAGAGGTTATCATGAAATATCAGGAACTAATGAAGGCCATCAAGCAGAAACAGGTGCGGCCAGTGTATCTTTTTGCGGGTCCGGAGCAGTACATCGGGAATATGGTTGAGCACACTCTGGTAGAAACAATGATCGCGCCAGGACTGGAGCAGCTGAATCTGGCGGTGTTTGAGGACAAAAATCCAGATATATCTGAGATATTGTCTGTGTGCGAAACGTTGCCGCTTATGAGTGAAAAAAGGGTAGTCATTGTGCGCGAAAGCGCAGGCCTGACGAAGACAAGCGATAAGAAGATCGTGGAGGCCTTGAACAAATACATTGAAAGACCATCCGGCAGCACTGTGCTTATTCTCTGTGACAGCAGTCCGGACAAGCGTAAGAAGATATATAAAACCCTTAAGGAACAGGGAGCCATTGTGGATTATGACAAGCTGAACAAAATTGATCTGGAAAAATGGATTGGCCGCCGGCTTAAACTGGCAGGCAAACGGACAAGTCAGAAGGTGGTAGAACAGTTTGTTATGGATACCCTTTACCTCGAAAATGATAATAAAAATATGGAAATGGTTGATAATGAGTTGAATAAAATTATTGACTATGTAGGTGAGCGTGACGCCATCACCCTGGAGGACGTCGAAACCGTTATGCCAAAATCGGTTGAAGACAATGTGTTTAAGATGGTCGATTATGCCATGGGAGGCAATAAGGGCGCGGCGCTTAAAATGCTTAATCAGTTTTATCTTGAAGGGGAAGGTCCCTTTGGCGTTTTTGGACTCTTACTGAGACAAATTCGTATTATGCTGATGGTCAAGCTGCTCTCAGAAAAACGTATGTCCCCGGATACCATTGCCAAGGAGGCAAAGCTGGCGCCCTTTGTGGTCAAAAAGGTGTTGCAGAATGGCCGGCGCTACCGGGTGGCAGGCCTTAAGCGTACCATGATCGAGGCGGCAGAGCTGGACCTTAAAATGAAAACAGGACAGATCGACCCTGAGTTTGGTCTGGAGTGGTTTGTACTCAAGCTGTAATGCGCTGGGGAAGAAGGTACGGCGTTCTGCTGTGTCTACCTCTTGAGTTTTCAAAAAATAAAAAAGCGCACTAACAACTGTGCGCCCACCCTTGAGACACGGGTTTAAATTTGGGAATATATAAACAATGAGGTTATTCGGCCATTCCGTTTAAGGTTCTTGCTAAAGTGCTTTTCTTTCTGGAAGCAGCATTTTTGTGGATGACATGTTTAGTAACGGCCATATCCAGTTTCTTAACTGCTGAGCGGAAAGCTTCTTCTGCTTTGGCCTGATCGCCTTCTGCAACTGCAGCATCAAATTTTTTGATTGTTGTCTTTAAATTTGTTTTTACCGCCTTGTTGCGCAATCTTGCCTTTTCGTTTGTTTTAGCTCTCTTAATAGCTGATTTAATGTTAGCCATGGAGTACCTCCTCATTTATTTATAACGTATTGATTGTAACACATGAAAAATAAATTTACAACAAAAAACGTGACAAAAAATTTTTTTCTTGATAGAATAATCTGTAGCATAAAAATAATGGACACATAGCGTGTTTTATCGAATAGACTTACACATTGGAGGAATTACTTTGTTAACAAAACAGGAAAGAACCCGAAACTTTTCGATTATTGCCCATATCGACCACGGCAAATCCACACTGGCCGACCGTTTGATTGAAGAAACGGGACTTTTAAGCAAAAGAGATATGGAAGATCAGATTCTCGATAACATGGATATTGAGAGAGAACGCGGAATTACCATCAAGCTGCAGGCAGTACGGCTTATTTATAATGCCAAGGATGGCGAGGAGTATATCTTAAATCTCATTGACACACCGGGTCATGTGGATTTCAACTATGAGGTATCCCGAAGCCTGGCAGCCTGTGAGGGGGCTATTCTGGTGGTGGACGCGTCCCAGGGGATTGAAGCCCAGACTATTGCGAATGTGTATCTGGCACTGGATAACGATTTAGAAGTGGTGCCTGTTATCAACAAAATTGATCTGGCAAGTGCCCGTCCCGATGAGGTAAAGGCAGAAATTGAAAATGTAATTGGATTGGACGCAGAGAATGCGCCGCTTATTTCTGCAAAGGCAGGAATTAATATTCAGGATGTGCTGGAGGCCATTGTCAGCGATGTTCCAGCGCCAGGCGGGGATTCGGACGCACCGCTCCAGGCATTGATTTTTGACTCTTACTATGACCAGTACCGTGGGGTTATCGCTTCAGTGCGCGTGGTCCAGGGAAAGATCAAGGCCGGCATGAAGATCCGAATGATGGCCATTGGCAAGGATTTTGAGGTGGACGAGGTCGGTATTTTCGCCAAAGGATTGCTGCCAGTGGACGAGCTGTCCGCAGGCGATGTCGGATACGTGAACGCCGGGATTAAAAATGTGCGCGATACCCGTGTCGGGGATACCATTACCGCAGCAGACCGCCCTGCGACCGAGCCTCTTCCAGGCTATAAAAAAGTAACGTCAATGGTATTCTGCGGCATTTATCCTGCGGATGGTGCCCGTTATGAGGACCTGAAGGAAGCTTTAGCCAAGCTGCAGCTCAATGACGCATCGCTGCTCTATGAGCCGGAAACCTCCATTGCGCTTGGTTTTGGGTTCCGGTGCGGCTTCCTGGGGCTTTTGCACATGGAGATCATTCAGGAGCGGCTGGAACGCGAATTTAACTTGGATCTGGTTACCACTGCGCCAAGTGTTATCTATAAAGTTATCAAAACAGACGGCACAGAGCTTTGGGTGGACAATCCTACCAATCTGCCGGATCCGGTTGAAATTGACACTATGGAAGAGCCAATTGTGGACGCGACGATCATGGTGCCGTCTGAATATCTAGGCGCCGTGATGGAGCTTTGCCAGGAACGGCGGGGAACCTATATCAATATGGATTACATCGAGGAAACACGTGTGTCCCTGCATTATGAGCTGCCGCTCAATGAAATTATTTATGATTTTTTCGACGCCCTTAAATCAAGAACCCGTGGCTATGCTTCTCTGGATTATGAGATCAAGGAATACCGCCCGGCGAAGCTGGTAAAACTGGATATCCTGTTAAACGGCGAGCTGGTGGACGCTTTATCCTTTATCGTTCATGAGGAAAAAGCTGTAGGCCGTGGACGGGCCATTACCAAAAAACTAAAGGAGTCCATCCCAAGACAGATGTTTGAAATTCCAATTCAGGCCGCCATCGGCAATAAAATTATTGCCCGGGAAACTCTGAGCGCGCTGCGCAAGGACGTTTTAGCCAAATGTTACGGCGGGGATATCAGCCGTAAGCGCAAGCTTCTTGAAAAGCAGAAAGAGGGGAAAAAGCGTATGCGTCAGGTGGGCAGCGTAGAGGTACCGCAGGAGGCCTTTATGGCAGTGCTGAAACTGGATTCATAGGCGAAAAAATAATGGTTATACCGCTGCTGCAAAGCCGATTTTTACGGCATTGCCGGCGGTTTTTATTTTTATTGTATTTTTATGACAGATATGCTAAAATTAGTAATCATAACTATCTATCTTTACTTTTAAATCTACATTTATAAGTTTTGCAATCAAATTTCACATTCTGGAGGAATCTATTGGATACGACAAACCTTGAAAAGCTGACTGTGGCCGATCTGCGCAAAGAGGCGGAGCGTTTAGGCTTTACCGGACTGAGCAAAAAGAAAAAGCAGGAGCTCATCGATATGATCACAGCAGCCAGTCAAAAATCAGAAACGGTTAAAAAGACAGAGGAGCCATCCCAAAAAGAAGCGGCTCAAAAGAAGAACGAAGCGGAAAAGGCCGAAAAACAAACGCCGAAAAACAGCGATAAAAAGGCAGACGAACGGAAATCTGCCGATAAAAAGAATGAAGGAAAAACGGCTGTTAAGGAAAAGAATGAAACAAAAGCGAATGACCGGGCTCTGGTAGATAAGTCTAAACAGGAGCGAAGTGCGTTGCCCCAGCCGGTGGAAAAACAGCATCATAACAACCATAACAATTACAACAACCACCGCTATGCGAAAATCAAGGACAATATTGAAGACAGTATTGAAATGGCCGGCCCTCTGGAAGTACTGCCTGAGGGTTTTGGTTTTATAAAGACTCCGGAAATGAAATCCCAGCAGGAATGGGTCTATGTTTCAGGCTCGCAGATCCAGAAGTTTAAGCTGGAAACGGGCGATATTGTCGGGGGAAAGGTGCGGAAGGCAAAACCGGGTGAGAAATACGCGGCTATGCTCTTTTTAGAGATGGTTAACGGAACACAGACCTCAGACATCATCAATAAAATCAACAGTATGCTCTATGCTGATGATAAAAAAAATCTTGATCGTTTTAAAAACTCGCAGGAAGGGATTTTAGATTTAAATTCTGATGGTTTTGGTTTTTTGAGAATGAACAACTACACCTCCGGTGACAATGATATCTATGTTGCGCCTAACCAGATCCGTCGTTTTAATCTGCGGACCGGCGATAAAATTGTGGGTAAAATCCGTATGCCCAACGAAGGGGAAAAGTTTGACGCGCTGTTGTATGTCGAAACAGTCAACGGCGATATTCCTGAAAAGATTGCAAGTCGTCCTAGGTTTGAACGCCTGACACCAGTATTTCCAGAGGAACGGATTACCCTTGAAACAGACAGAGACATCGTTTCAACCCGCATCATTGATATCTTTTCACCTATGGGAAAAGGGCAGAGAGGGATGATCGTTGCGCCGCCGAAGGCCGGGAAAACAACGCTGCTTAAGGAGATTGCCCAGGGAATTCGTTCCAACCATCCAGAGATTGAACTGATTATTTTACTGGTTGATGAACGCCCTGAGGAGGTAACCGACATGAAACGTTCCATCGATGCGGATATTGCTTACTCTACCTTTGACCAGCCGCCTGAAAATCATATCCGTGTGGCGGAAATTGTGCTGGAGCGAGGTAAAAGGCTTGTTGAACAGGGAAAGGATGTTGTCGTGCTGGTGGACAGCCTGACGCGCTTGACTCGCGGTAACAATCTGGTCGTCGAGCCGTCAGGGAGAACCCTGACCGGTGGTCTTGATCCGGAATCGCTGTACTTTCCTAAAAAGTTTTTTGGCTCTGCCAGAAATATTGAGGGCGGCGGCAGCCTGACCATACTGGCAACAGCTCTGGTGGATACAGGAAGTCGGATGGATGACATTATTTTTGAAGAGTTCAAGGGTACGGGCAATATGGAACTGCATCTTGAACGTGAGCTGGCTGAACGCCGGATATTCCCGGCTATCAACCTGAACAAATCCGGTACACGCCGCGAAGAAAAGCTGCTGACACCCGATGAGCTGAAGGTCAGTTATCAGATCCGTAAACTGTATGCAGGCAACAGCCCTGTGCAGCTGACAGACAAAATTATCAATACCCTTGAACGCACAACCGATAATGAGGATTTTCTTAAAAAGATCCTTCAGAAATCCAAATCCTGAGAAAATAAACTTGCACTTTTACAGAGAATCTGTTATACTAACTTAGTTGAAAAAAATATATGTATCAATATATATAAATACGAGAACGAAATGAGGTGAATTCGATGAAAAAAGGTATCCACCCAGAATACGGAAAATCCGTTGTTAAATGCGCATGTGGTAATACATTTGAAACAGGTTCTGTTAAACCGGAGCTGAAGGTTGAAATCTGTTCAGCTTGCCATCCTTTCTTTACTGGTAAACAGAAATTAGTAGATACAGGTGGTCGTGTAGAACGATTCAACAGAAAATACGGCAAAAAAGGCGAATAATGAATGAAAGTCGGTTCCTGGTAACCGACTTTTTTATTGTGAAAAACAGGATGAATACTATTAAAGAACTCATAGAAGTGGGGAGTACAAGGCTTGCGAAGTGTGGGTCTGTAAGTCCAAGACTGGATGCCGAGGTGCTTCTGGCATCGGTGTTGAACTGCCCACGTATCACTTTTTACAGTGACCCTGGCAGGACTGTAAGCTTTGAAGATGCCGAAGAGTATCGCAGATGCATTGACCGTCGGGCGGCCCTTGAGCCGGTGGCCTATATTACAGGTGAAAAAGAATTTATGGGACTGGTTTTTCAGGTTTCGCAAGATGTGCTTATCCCTAGGCCGGATACGGAATCGCTGGTAGAGGCGATTCTCGAAAAGGTTATCCCACAGATTAAGCAGAATACCGAGCATCCACATGTTCTTGATTTGTGTACAGGAAGCGGTGCGATCGGTCTCTCTCTGAAATTTTTTGTCTCGAGTGCGGCGGTTACCCTCACGGATATTTCGGGAAAGGCATTGAAGGTGGCGGCAGAAAACGCCTGGAATTTAGGTTTTTCAAACATTACAATGATAGAGAGCGACCTTTTTGAAGGCCTTTCGACAGCAGAGCATTTTGACCTGATTGTGTCTAATCCGCCTTACATTCCTGATGGCATTATCCCAACGCTGCAAAGGGATATTGTGGATTATGAGCCAATACTGGCGCTTTCAGGCGGTGTGACAGGATATGATCTCTATGAGCGTATTGCACGGGAAGCGGGCCCTTACTTAAGAAAAGGCGGTGCGATTGTTCTGGAGGTCGGCAACGACCAGGAGATAAAAGTTGCGGAGCTTCTTGAAGAACAGGGCTTTGGCGCCATAACAATGATCCCTGATCTGACAGGTGCAGTGCGCGGTGTGGTCGCGTGGAAAGAATAAAAACAAAAAATTGAAGTTGAATTTGAAGTTCAAAAACTTTTATGATAGAATAAAAGAAGCTATATGACTAAGAAACAGGATTTAATATTTGGAGGTATTTTATAGATGATATCAGCAGGAGAATTTAAAAAAGGCGTAACCTTTGAAATGGACGGAAGTGTTTTCATGATTGTGGAATTCCAACATGTAAAACCAGGAAAAGGTGCCGCCTTCGTTCGTACTAAAATCAGAAATGTTCTGACCGGAGCTGTTGTAGAAAAAACGTTCAACCCAACTGAAAAATTCCCGAAAGCCCATATCGACACAAAGGAAATGCAGTATCTGTACGCAGATGGCGATCTGTACTATTTTATGGATCTCGAAACCTATGAACAGATTCCATTGAATTATGATCAGGTTGAAGATGCTCTGAAGTTTTTAAAAGAAAACGACAACGCAACTATTCGTTTCTTCAAAGGAGAAGCTTTCTCAGTAGCAGCTCCGAACTTTGTTGAACTGCTTATTACTAAAACCGAACCGGGCTTCAAGGGCGATACCGCTACCGGCGCCAATAAACCGGCAACTTTGGAAACGGGTGCGGTTATTACCGTTCCTTTATTTGTAGAAGAAGGAGATACGATTCGTGTAGACACCAGAACCGGTGAATACATGGAACGTGTATAATGCATATGAAATATATCCGTGAAAAGGTAGCCTTTATTGAAGGCCTAGTAGAAGGCCTTGAGTTAGACCTTACGACAAAGGAAGGTAAGGTGCTTGACCGGATTATCGACGTATTGGGCGATATGACCGATGCGCTGGAAGGTCTGGCAGAGGCTCAGGATGAGCTGGAAGATTACGCGGAAATGATTGATGACGACCTGACCGAGCTTGAGGAATTCATTCTGGATGAAGACTGGGATGAGGAATACGATGATTTTGATGATGTAGACTTCGACGATGACGACGACTATTATGAAGTTGTATGTCCAAAGTGCGGAACGGTCTATATTACCGATTTCGAAGCCTTTGACGATGATGATGTGTTCTGCCCTGAATGTGGCGAACAGTTTCATCTGGAAGAAAAAGTCGTTGAAGAATTAACCCATGGCGAAGGGTGTCAGTGCGGACATCATCACGAATAGGTGGTGTATAAAATGGATGAAAACCAAAAATTAAACCCTCAGGAAATCTCTAACGAAATGGTCTGTTCGATTGCGAATCTGGCTGCGTTAGGGGTGGACGGCATCGACAAAATGTTTATGCGTATGTCTGATGAAATATTGGATATGATCTATCCTTCTGCTGTTTCAAAGGGTGTAAAGGTTGTGCGCCAGGAAGATGGCTATCATATCGACGTGCATGTGATTACAGAGATGGGAATTGATATTCCTCAGATCGCCAGAAAAACCCAGATTAAGGTCAAGGAATCTGTTGAGATTATGACTGGCAATCAGGTGGCGCAGGTTAATGTACACGTGGAAGGCAGCGGAAAATATTAAAAGAGCATTCAAAAGGCTGTGAGAGTATTCTTGCGGCCTTTTATACTGTGAGATAGAGGTAACTATGAGTCGAAAAATGAATCGAAAAGAAGAGAGAGAGCTGGCTCTGCGTGGGATTTTCCAGATTGATTTTCACGCCGAAGATGCAGAGCTGGACACCAGCCTCAAAAATTTTTTTGAGTTGGCAGGACAGGGTGACCCTGAGGATGAAGTGGCAGGTATGACAGGCGGCTATGCAAAGAAGGTCATTGACGCTGCCCTTGAAAATCAAGCGGCTATTGACGCGTTGATTGCCAGCCATTTAAAGGAAACCTGGGATTTCAGCCGTGTTCCCAAAATGGAAAAGGCCATTCTACGTCTGGGTGTCACCGAGCTTTTATACACAAAGGTGCCAAAGGAGGTAGCGATTAACGAGGCAGTAGAGCTGGCAAAAAAATACGCCTCGGAAGAAAGCAAAACCTATATTAACGGTATTCTCAATAAAGTGGCGGTTGAGCACGCAGACGAGCTTTCAAAGGATTGATGGAGCATGGATGGTTTATCTCTGGGAATTGACACCAGTAATTACACAACCTCCATTGCCTTAGCCGGTGCTAATGGCGAAGTGGTTTATGAAAAAGGTATTCTGCTTCAGGTAAAGCCAGGCGAACGCGGGCTGCGTCAGTCAGAAGCCCTGTATCAGCATGTTAAAAACTTGCCAGTACTTTTTGAGAGTATTCCTGAAAACTTAAAAATACGAGAGCGGTTACAGGTGGTGTGTTACTCGGACCGGCCACGTCCTCTGGAGGATTCGTACATGCCGGTTTTTCGCGCAGGTATTGGATGCGGAAAAACCATTGGCAGTCTGTTTGCGATTCCCGCCTTTGCGGTGAGCCATCAGGAGAATCATATCCGCAGCGCCATCTATGGCAGTGGAATGAAACCGGAAGAACTCCACTTTCCGCTTTTGGCAACGCATTTTTCCGGAGGCACCTCTGAGATACTGTTGGTAAACTCAAGGGAAAGCGGGTATGATTGTAAAATAGCAGGGGCGACCCTGGACCTTAATGCCGGACAGCTCATCGACCGGGTGGGCGTGCGGCTGGGCTACGCTTTTCCAGCCGGCAAGGCACTGGAGCAGCTGGCGTCACAAGCAGTGGAACGCAGCTGTGTGATACCGTCAAACGTTGATAAAATGGACTTTCACTTCTCAGGGCAGGAAAACAAAGCGGCAGCACTGCTGGACTCGGGGACAGAGCCGGCGGAGGTAGCCTATGGGCTCCACCGATGTATCGCCAAGACATTATCGAAGGCCATAGCGCTGGCGGCTGCAACTTATGGTGTAGGGGATGTTCTGTTTTCAGGCGGTGTTATGTCAAATCAGATCATCCGAGGGCTTATCGAAAAAGAATTAAGCCGCAGGCGTCTTCGCTTGCACTTTACAAAACCATGCTACGCGACCGACAATGCTGCCGGAAACGCGTTGCTGGGGATTGAAACCATGACATAAAGGGGGTTCCTATGATTACCCGGGCGCTTAGCGTTACAGAAGTCAATCATTTTATTAAAACCATGCTGGATGGAAATAGCGTGCTGAAAAACCTTATGGTAGAAGGGGAAATTTCCAATCTGAAGTTTCATTCCTCAGGTCATGTATATTTTTCTTTAAAAGACAGTCAAAGCCGTATTGCCTGTGTTATGTTCCGCAATAACGTGCAGAATCTCAAATTCCGGCCAGAGGAAGGGATGAAGATCACAATTAAAGGTGGTATTTCTGTTTTTGAACGCAACGGCCAGTACCAGATTTACGTTCGCTCTATGGAACCCCAGGGAGTTGGCGCGCTTTACAAGGCCTTTGAGCAGTTGAAGGAAAAATATCAGGCGTTGGGGTGGCTGGATACAGAGCAGAAAAAGCCCTTGCCAGAGTATATACGCAGAGTGGGGATTGTTACCTCGCCTACTGGGGCGGCGATCCGCGATATGATCTCAGTCATCCGGCGGAGAAATCCTCAGATTCATATTGTCATCTACGGGGCGCTTGTGCAGGGAGATGGCGCGGCAGAAGAGATTGCGAGAGGTATCGAAACCTTTAATCGTCTTGGCAACGCAGATGTGGTTATTATCGGACGCGGCGGCGGGTCCATGGAAGATCTGTGGGCCTTTAATGAGGAAATTGTGGGCGAAGCGATACATGCCTCGCAGCTCCCCGTTATTTCAGCAGTAGGGCACGAAACGGATTTTACCATTGCGGATTTTGTGGCGGACATGCGTGCGCCAACACCGTCTGTAGCCGGTGAACTGGTAGCTGAGAACCTGTTAGAATGGGCAGGGACGTTAACCCAGCTGAAATCCCGTCTGCTCAAAGCGATGAACCACTATATTGAAAAAAACCGTATGGCACTGACACAGGCTGCTGCCCGGCTTTTGAGAAGCGGGCCAGAAAACCAGGTGGCGGATATGCGCTTATACCTGGACGCGCTCCAGGACCGTATGCTGAGAGGCATGCGGTTTGAAATTGAGCGGCAGCGCAGCAGGGTGGAATCGGTATCCAGGAGGCTGGATGATTTGAATCCGCTGGGAGTGCTGAAACGTGGTTATGTTCTGGCTGAGGATAAATCCGGTGAGCTTGTACGCTCAGCCACTGAAGCAGAGGCCGCGGGAACCATGAAATTAAAATTCCACGATGGCGAGGTCATCGTTTCTGTGATAAAGGAGGAGCCTGAATGGCAACTAAAAAGTTAAAAACAAAAATCACCCGGCTCGAGACCATTGCAGAGGCCTTAGAGCAGAATGATCTGGATCTTGAGAAGTCACTGGCCCTTTTTGAGGAGGGCATGAAGCTGGTAAAAGAGTGCGGCAGTGATTTGGACGGCATTGAAGAAAAGGTCACTATTTTGACAGCCGACAATCAGGAAATGCCTTATGAAGGAGAAACAGAGGAATGAAACCATTTAAAGAAACCCTATTGGAAAAAGTAAAGGCAACAGATCATGAGCTGTTGGCTTGCTTCGACCGGAAGTTTGATACGCCGGATATTATTGTCAGTGCCATGAAATACAGTCTTTTTGCAGGCGGAAAGCGCCTGAGACCTATTTTGATGAAGGAAACCTGCCGCTGTCTGGGGGGCGATCCCGCAGATGTTAAGCCGCTGGCCTGTGCCATTGAGATGATTCATACCTACTCATTGATACACGACGACCTGCCGGCTATGGATAATGATGATCTGCGCCGCGGAAAGCCCACTAACCATAAGGTATATGGTGAAAATATGGCCATTCTGGCTGGAGACGCGCTTTTGAATTATGCGATGGAAACAGCCATTGCCGGTATCCCGGTAGACCCGTCAAAAACTTTCCATTATACACGGGCACTCAGTTATCTGGCGCATTCGTCTGGCGTAAATGGTATGATCGGCGGCCAGACAGGTGACATTCTCAGTGAGAACGAGGCGATCAATGAGGAAAAAATGTATTACATTCACGCTCATAAGACAGGCGCTCTGCTGAAAGCGGCGGTGCTGTGTGGTGGGTTCGTGGCAAAGGTGACGGGTGAGGAACGCGAAGCATTGGAGACATACAGTGAAAAAATCGGCTTGGCTTTCCAGATCGTCGATGATATTCTGGATGTAACCGGGGATGAAAAAACCCTTGGTAAACCAGTAGGCAGCGATGAAAAGAACCACAAATCAACCTTTGTGTCCCTTTATGGAATGGCTTCCTCACAGGAAAAGATCCGAGAACTGGAAAACGGTGCGCTGGACGCATTGGCAACCATTGACCATGACACTTCATTTTTGGAGGATATGGCAAAATATATCTGTCAGAGAGAAAACTAAGAAAAAGAGATGATGCAGCATTTCGCTGCATCATCTCTTTTTGGTTATGCCTTGATCATATTTTTGCTGCCGAAATAGGTAGCGAGGAAGTAGCCGCCGTAAATGAGTACAAGAATCAGTGCAGTGACGCCCGTATTTTCCGCGACATTCACATGACCAAAGAAAGCGATAAAATCATTGGCGACTTTGAGCCCTACAATGGAGTGAATGACGGCAAGCGCCAGGGGCATCAGGAAATAGATGGCAATCTGAACAAACAGTGCATGGCGGATCATTTTATCCTCCGCACCGATCTTGCGGAGCAGGGCGTAGCGTTCAGAGTTGTCCGATGCCTCGGAGAGCTGCTGGAGCGCCAGTATAGCAGCGCTGGCAATGAGGAAGATAATGCCCACGTAAATCCCTACATAGGAGGTGGTGATTTTCATGGCGGTACCCTGTGCATACATTTCTTCCCGGGTGATAGTTAAGAAGCCATTTTGTGGCGTCAGAAGGTCGGCATACTGGTTTAAAATTTCGCTTGAAGCCTCTGCAGGCGCTTTGTAATTAATATTAAGCTGTGCGCTGTCAAAAGGGAGACTTTGTGCCAGGGCATCCGACACAATGAGTGTACCGCTGTTGCTGAATGAAAAGTTTGTGCCAATGGTACAGTCAATGGCCGGTCCTGCACTTTCCAGCGTTTCTCCGTTTAGAGTAATTTTTCCGTTGTTTTCGAGGAAAGTATCCACAGAAGGGGTGATCTGGGGCATATCATAAAAAATACGGAATTGTCCATCGGCTAGTGTAATAGTGTCTTTTCCGAGCGCAGTCATTTGGGCGTTAAAATCGGACTGAGAAACGGCCTGCATCGGGTATTTTTTGAAGCGCTCGAAGGCTTCACCGGTCAGCATGTTTTTTATGCCTTCTGTAGAATATTCAAATAAGACCGCATTTGGAACATCACTGAGGTGGTAGGTGATCTGGCTCGTTTCTCCGGCAAAACGGTTCAAGTCGACACCCTGAGCAGCCAGTTCGGCGGCGATATCTGTATAAATTGGCTGGTCATCCATGTAAGGGGTTTCCGGACCGCTGGTAATGGTCGCGTCAAAAGGAGTGGTCTTTTCGGCTGAGCTTGTGAGTACATCGGCCAGGCTGATACCGCTTGACAGGGTGCCGATGGTGAACAGCAGCATAATGCAGATAATCGTCATTGAAATAAAGGTGGTATTGATCTTGCTGTTGAGTTGGCGGAGCACGAACATATTAAGCCCTTTAAGGTACAGCTTTTTATTGGACTGGACCAGGCGGAGCAGGAAACCAGATAAGGACATGAAGAACAGCAGTGTTCCGACAGAGCCACAGACCAGCGCTGCTGCAAACTGGGGGCCTATGTCCATAAGGCCATTGTCAATGATCAGGTAGTAGGCGACACTGATAAAAATGACGGCGGCGATAAAAATAACGACAGAATGCCAGAGCTTTTTGACCTTAAAGGTTTCATTTTTCTTATCGGCGCTCAGCAGGTCGATGAGTTTGTATTTTGAAATGGACAGTGTGTTAAACAGCATGACCATGATAAAAATCAGACTGAAATAAAGAACAGTCTTGCCGCAGGCAGCGGGTGAAAAGACAAATTTAAATTCCGTAAAGGCCGCTTCAAACATTTTGGCCGTTACAACTGCCAGGCCTTCGGAGAGGAAAAATCCCAGAATCAGCCCTGCCGTCAGCGAGACAATACCGATCAGGAGGGTCTCAATCATCAAAATCCAAGACATTTTACTTTTGTCCATTCCCAGGGTCATGTAGATGCCGAGCTCTTTTTTACGCCGTTTAATAAGGAATTTATTGGCGTAGAGGATCAGAAAGCCGAGAATAATCGAAATGAATACCGAGACATAACCCATGATCATTGTCAGGCTTTGGAGAGCCTGCTCGTCGCTTGAACTGATGCTCATCATCGCCTGTTGAGACTCAATGGAATTAAAAACATAAAAGACGCAGACGCCAAAGGTCAGAGTCAGAAAATAGATGGTATAATCCCGGACGCTGCGCCGTACATTGCGGAAGGCAAGCTTAAAGTACATCGCTGTTCCCTCCTCCCAAAAGGCTGACAACATCAATAATGCGTTTAAAAAAAACCTTGCGGCTGTCATCGCCCCGAATCAGTTCATTAAAGATTTTGCCGTCCTTTATGAAGAGGATGCGCTTGCAGTAGCTGGCGGTGAAGGCATCGTGGGTAACCATAAGGATTGTGGCGTGAAGCTGTTCGTTGAGGGTGTCAAAAGCCTCGAGCAGCATCCGGGCAGATTTAGAATCCAGTGCCCCGGTGGGCTCGTCAGCTAAAATAAGCGCAGGCTTGGTGATGATGGCTCTTGCACTGGCAACACGCTGCTTCTGCCCACCGGAGATCTGATAGGGGTACTTTTCCAGAATATCGCTAATCTGCAGGCGCTTGGCCACACTGCGTACCCGCTTGTCGATGGTTGCTGCCGGTACTTTGAGAATCGTCAGCGCAAGGGCAATATTTTCATAGGCAGTCAGAGTGTCTAAAAGATTGAAATCCTGAAAAATAAAGCCAAGCTGTTCCCGCCGGAATTGTGAAAGTTGACGTGAGCGCAGCTCGGTGATATCCCGGTCCTGGATCAGAATATGGCCTGCGGTCACAGAGTCGATGGTAGACACACAGTTCAGCAATGTGGTTTTACCGCTTCCTGAAGCGCCCATAATACCAATGTATTCGCCTTTATTCACATTAAAGCTGATGTCGTCAACGGCTTTTGTGATATTTCCGTTATTTCCATAATATTTTTCGATATGCTGTACAGACAGTATCGGTGTTGTTTTTTCCATAAGTAACCTCCTTAAAGCACTTTAGTTGTGTTTGTCTTTTATGGTCATAGTATACCGCTGTGCCGCATGACAAACCATCGAAATTGCTTACGGAAAGCTTACATTTTTGTCACGTTTGCTCCAGGACGGGGAAATGAATGGTGGCTGTTGTTCCGCGTCCGGACACGGATTCGACACTCAGGCCAAGTCCCAGTTTCTGGCAGAGCTTTTTGCAGAGATAGAGGCCAATGCCCGTCGCCTTGGCGCTGCCGCGGCGGCCGTTGCTGCCTGTAAAGCCCTTATCAAAGATCCGGTCAATGTCCTCCGGCGGGATGCCGATCCCGTTGTCAGCAATGGAGAGAAGAATCTCAGCGCCGTTACAGGCGCCGGAAACAGTGATCTCGGCCGGGGTGGACGAGCTGTAGTCCAGGTATTTCAGCGAATTGTCCAAAAGCTGGCCAAGGATAAAATCAGTCCATTTGGAATCGGTAAATACTTCATGTTCCAGCCCGCTGGTGGAAAGTTTGATTTTTTGACGGATGAAAGTTTTAGCGGTTTTTCGTATGACAGGGTTTACCAGGTTCTGAAGACACGTTTTTTTGATAACATAGTCCTTTTCGACGCCGCTGCTGCGCGAATAAAAAAGAGCCTGATTCACATAACGCTCAATCTGGTCGATTTCCTCACCGAGTGAGAGTGTTACAGGTGTCTGATGATTTTCGATGATAAGCTCGGCTGAAGCAATGGGGGTCTTGACCTCGTGAACCCAGGTTTCAATGTACTCCCGGTATTCATTGGAGCTGCGCCGGTAGACGGCAATTTCATCGTTCATGCTCTTGCTGGCGGCTTTCAGCACCTCGTACAGAATGCGGCATTCATTGAGCGAGGGCCGGTTGATGAGCTCAGATAGAAGATATTTTTTGTCAAGCCGGCTGAGCTTTTTACAGACATCATTATAAAAGTGGGCTTTCATAAAAAACTCAACCCAGAAGACAAGAGACAAAGCCAAGAAAAGCACGAGCAGGAGGTAAAAACGGGAGCCTTTATCGACGTGCAGGAGTTCCAGACTTAAGCCCATAAAAACCAGCAGCACTGTTGAAACCGACAAAAACAGAAGCTTATCTTTTACGTAATCCAGAAACCGCATGCGTTACACCATATAGCCCTGGCCACGTTTGGTGACGAGGTAATCCTTCAGGCCGATTTCGCTGATTTTGCGGCGCAGGCGGTTGATATTGACGGTGAGGGTATTGTCGTCCACAAATGCATCGGACTGCCAGAGGGCATTCATGATGGCCTCGCGGGAGACGATTTCGTTTTGATGGGACAGCAGAAGGCGGAGAATACCAACTTCATTTTTGGTCAGTTCGGTCTCCCCTCTGGCGGACTGAATCACGCTTCGGGATAAGTCAAGGGTCAGTCCGTTATGAGACATGGTAGTGGAACCGGCAGAGGGATTGGCCCGTTTGAGCACAGAAGCGATCCGCGCCAGAAGGATTTGAGTATTGTAGGGTTTCGTAATATAATCATCTGCGCCAAGGTTCATGCTCATCAGTTCGTCAAATTCACTGTCCCGGCTGGTGACAATAATAATGGGAACATCCGATTGTTTTCGGATTTCCCGGCAGATATAATACCCGTCATAAATTGGCAGGTTAATATCCAGAAGAATGAGGTCCGGCGGATTGGCCAGAATGGATGTGGTAATGTGTTCAAAGCTGTCTGGGAAAACGGGATCATAGCCGTAGCGGTTCAGAAATTCACTGAGTTCCTGACGGATTTTGGGATCATCTTCGATGATCATTATTCTCATGGAGAGCCTCCTTATAATCATTGATACTTTTATATTAACACGAACACCAAAGGGTTTTCATTAACTTTTTTAAATTACTTTGGAAAAGTGACTGCTCACATTGACAGATGTTTCTTTTAAACGTATAATGGGCATATTATGAAAAAATAGCAACTTGTTTTTATTTGCAGTAAAGTTGGGTATAAAAGTGTCATAAGTTCAATAACCATGTCAAAATCTCGACATGGGAGCGCACTTCTGAGGAGGAAGCTAGATGAAGAAAATACTGATCGTCGGCGGTGTAACCGGTGGTGCGTCGGCTGCGGCAAGGCTGAGGCGTTTGAACGAAGAAGATGAGATCATTTTGTTTGAACGCAGTGAGCATACCAGCTGCGCCGGCTGTGGTCTTCCGTATTATATTGGAGGCGTCATAGAGGAACGCCGGAAGCTGCTTCAAACGGTTTCTGGACTGGCAAAGCGCTATCGTCTGGATATCCGCTGCGGCAGTGAGGTGCTGTCCATCAATCGCGATGATAAAAGCATTACGGTCAGAGAAAAAGAGACGGGCGAAACCTACGAGGAAAGCTATGACAAGCTGGTTCTCTCGACAGGGTCCAGACCTTCTGTGCCGGATTTGCCGGGAATGGATGAAGCTGAAAATGCCTTTACACTAAAAGACGTTCAGGATGCCGATGTTCTTAAAAAAGCGCTTATGACCCTTACTCCAAAGCATGCTGTTGTGATCGGCGGTGGTTTTGGCGGCCTTGCGATGGCTGAAAATCTGCAGCGACTGGGGCTGACGGTTACCATTGTCGAAAAAAAGCGGCAGGTTGTGAGAGCCTTTGATTTTGAAATAGCCCAGATTCTTCATCGTGAGCTCAATGAGCATGGCGTAGGCCTTGTCCTGGATGACGGTGTCAGCCGTTTCGAGAACAAAGGAAAAACGCTGGTTTTAGAGTCGGGACGCACACTGGACTGTGATCTGTCGATCCTGACAATGGGCGTGAAGCCAGAAAGCGGGCTGGCCCAAAGGGCAGGACTGCGGGTAAACGAAGCGGGTTATGTTGTTACAACCCAGACCTACGCTGCGCTGGATGCGGATCTGCTGACCCCGGTGGATGGTATATATGCCATTGGAGACGTGGTTCAGGTACAAAATTTTGTTGACAAGCAGCCGGATGCGGCAGGGCTTGCGGGACCGGCCACAAGGCAGGGGCGTGTGCTCGCAGATCATCTGGCGGGTTTACCGACTGTTAACAACGGTCTCCAGAGAACTTCTATCCTCAAAATATTCGGTAAAACAGCTGCAACGACAGGAAATAATGTTGCCCGTCTTAAAAAAATGGGTATTTCTTATCAGGAGGTACACGCACACCGGCTGTGCCACGCAGACAATTATCCCGGAGCTTCGCTTATTGATCTGAAGCTTATCTATGATCCCAAAACCCTTAAAATTCTTGGTGCACAGGCAGTGGGGAAGGAAGGGGTAGACAAACGGATCGATGTAATCTCAACGGCTATGCGCCTGGGGGCTACTATAAGGAATCTTGCCTGTCTGGAGCTCTGTTACGCACCACCTTATTCTACGGTCAAGGACCCTGTTAATGTTCTCGGTACCATTGCGGGGAATATTAGTGAAGGGGTTTATAAAACCATTTCCTGGGATGAGATAGAGGGTATTGTAGCAGATGGCGGATTTCTGCTTGATGTCATGCCACCGGAAGAATTTGATAAAGGTCATATCAGCGGTGCGGTTAATATTGAGTTAGATAGTCTTCGCGAGCGGCTGGATGAGCTGCCTCAGGAGAGAGGGCTGCCGCTTTATATCTGCAGCGGTACCGGCCAGAGGGCCTATACGGCGGTCCGCCTTTTGCGGGGATGCGGATATAATAACCTTTATCTTTTATCAGGCGGATACGCCACCTATTGCGATGGCACCTATCAGCCGAACGCATAATGAAATTTGAATAATCGATGATATAAATGGAGGAACAAAAATGAACGAACTGGATCAGATTAAAGAATTGCACGACATGTTAAACATAGGTCTTGGGTTTGAAAAGGACCTGAAAAAAGTTGGGATCAACACTCCGGACGAACTGCGCAAGGTTGGCAGCAAAGAGGCCTTTCTCCGGCTTAAACGAGGCGGTGTCCAGAATCTGAATCTTAACAAGCTGGCCGCCCTCGAGGGTGCAATACGGAACGTTAAAAAATATGCTCTGGACGAATCGACCAGAGAGGACATGGAAGAGTTTTACATGACTTATGAGCTTTAAAAAAAGAAGATACGGCGTCTTGCCGTATCTTCTTTTTTGTTCTAGAAGTCCATTTTCTTTTCAATATAGCCGACCACTTCATCAATGGGCAGGCGGACCTGTTCCATGGTATCACGGTCACGCAGGGTGACGGCATTGTCTTCCTGAGTATCGAAATCTACCGTTATACAAATTGGCGTGCCAATTTCATCCTGACGGCGGTAACGCTTGCCGATGCTGCCAGCTTCATCGTAATCGACCATGAAGTGCTTAGCGAGCTGGGCATATACTTCCGTTGCTTTTTCGCTGAGCTTTTTAGACAGCGGGAGGACAGCGGCTTTATAGGCAGAAAGCGCGGGGTGTATCTTCATTACATTTCGTTCTTCGCCGTTTTCAAGGGTTTCCTTTTCCATGGCGTTACACAGGAATGCTAAAAACATACGGTCAGCCCCAAGAGAAGGTTCAATGACGTAGGGAAGGTATTTTTCGTTGGTTACCGGATCCTGGTACTGCATATCCTTGCCCGAAACATTCTGATGCTGTGTGAGATCAAAATCGGTACGGTCCGCGATGCCCCAGAGCTCACCCCAGCCAAAGGGAAACAGGAACTCAACATCGGTAGTGGCATTGGAGTAGTGGGACAGTTCCTCTTTTTCGTGATCTCTGAAACGGACATTTTCCTCTTTCATGCCAAGGGAGAACAACCAGTTGCGGCAGAAGTCCTTCCAGTAGGTAAACCATTCGAGATCAGTACCGGGCTCGCAAAAAAATTCAAGCTCCATCTGTTCAAATTCACGTGTTCTGAAAATAAAGTTACCCGGCGTGATTTCGTTACGGAAGGATTTACCAATCTGTCCAATACCAAAAGGAATTTTTTTACGGGTCGTGCGCTGTACGTTTTTAAAATTGACGAAAATCCCCTGGGCGGTTTCAGGTCTCAGATAAATTTCGGATGAGCTGTCCTCTGTGACACCCTGGAAGGTTTTAAACATCAGGTTAAACTGGCGGATATCGGTGAAGTCTTCAGCGCCGCATTCGGGACACTTGATGTGGTTTTCGCGGATAAAATCCATCATTTTTTCATTGGACCAGCCGTCAACAACCGCTTCCTCACCCCTTGCGTGAAAAAAGTCTTCGATCAGCTTATCGGCGCGAAAACGTGTTTTACAGGACTTGCAGTCCATGAGCGGATCATTAAAGCCGCCGACATGGCCGGAAGCAACCCAGGTTTTCGGATTCATCAGAATCGCAGCGTCAAGGCCGACATTATAAGGTGATTCCTGGACGAATTTCTTCCACCAGGCTCTTTTTACATTATTCTTCATTTCGACCCCGATCGGGCCGTAGTCCCAGCTGTTGGCGAGACCATCATAAATTTCAGATCCTGGAAAAACGATTCCTCTCATTTTTGCCAGGCTGACAATTTCATTCATCGTGAATGCAGACATAGTATCCTCCTACAAATTTCGTTTATCCTACTATTTTACCACAGTTTCTATCAAAAAACAGTGCCTAAAAATAATTTATAAAAAAGTAAATTTGTTGTTAAAAAACAGAGCGATTAGTGTTAAAATACCTATAAGTGTGTTTAAGAAAAAGTACAGAAAACGAGATTATGCTTATGTGGAGGAAAGTATGACATTATCGATGTTTATTGGTCTTTTTGGGGGCCTGGGGAGAGTTTGTGTCAAAAGTCCACCTAAATCCCCAAAATCGTGGTATAATTAATACATAATCTTAAAATAATCGGGAGGGTATTCTTATGGATTTCATTATTGGAAATAATCGTCATCAAGGGATGTTACTTCCAGACTGTATCGAGGATTATGTCGATGAAAATAATCCTGTACGTGTCATTGATGCTTATGTTGATACCTTAGATTTCGAAAATCTCGGATTTAATAAGTGGAAACCCAATCAAACAGGCCGCCCGATGTACTCGCCACGTGATCTTCTAAAACTTTATATTTATGGCTATATGAATCACGTGCGTTCTTCCAGGCGTCTGGAAATTGAGACCAAACGAAACCTCGAAGTGATTTGGCTGCTTCAAAAACTTTCCCCGGATCATAAAACCATTGCCCGCTTTCGCCAGCAAAATCCAACGGCACTTAAGAATGTCTTTAAAAACTTTGTACAGCTCTGTACCCAATGGGAGCTTTACGGTAAAGAACTGCTTGCGATTGATGGCAGCAAATTTAAAGCCTGGAATACCAAAGACCGCAACTTCACCAAAAACAAACTAAAGGATCGGATTCAGCATATCGAAGAAAAAATCGAAAGCTATCTTGATGCTTTAAATCAGAATGATGCACTTGAAAATCAAAGCACTTCTGAAATATCCAGCGATATAAGCGAAGTTATTCATCAGCTCACTGACCGCAAAACACTTTATGAATCTTTTTTAGCGGAGCTCGCTGAAAGCGACGAAACCCAAATTTCGCTTACCGATCCCGATAGCCGTCTGATGAAAACTAAAAACGGGCTTGATGTCTGTTTGAATATTCAAACCGCTGTCGACAGTAAAAACAAAATGATTGTTGAATTCACGGTTGAAAATCAAGCTCAGGATAAAAATTTAATGGGTCCTTTAGCTCAAAAAGCGGCAGATTTATTGGAAGTGCCCGCCATGACCGTCGTTGCAGATAACGGCTACGACAGTGTAAGTGATGTGGCTCAACTTTATCTCAGTGGTCATCGTCCTGTTGTTGCTGGAGGGGATTATGAATTTTGTATTCCTACAGATGCGGCAAATACTGAAAAGATTACCGACTATGATTCGAACGTTGCACGCGCGATTTATCTTCCAGAGCGTAATATTTTCATCTGTCCACTAGGAAAAGTGTTAAGGCCCTGTACTTATAATAAAAATAAACATGTTGCCAAATACGATAATACACAAGCCTGTAGACACTGTCCTAAAAAATGTACAAAAATGCGCTATTACCGCGCCGAGCGTGTCATGAAACCGTCAGAATACACCAAGGCCTTCGATGATTCCGACTTATTCCTTCGAAAAGTTCACATCTTTCAAAATAAAGAGATCGTTCGACAAAGAAAGGCCATTGTTGAGCACCCCTTTGGAACCGTAAAACGCGCAATGGGCATCTCCTATCTTTTACTGAAAGGCAAGCAAAAGGTAGAAGGTGAGATTGCGCTTGCTTTTCTTGCCTTTAATCTTAAAAGAGCCATCCATATCATGGGAATCCAGCCATTAATCCAAGCAATCCGAGCATAGCGCTTCTTTTTTTGCTCTTTTTTCAAAGTTCAACCTTTACCCAGGGGTTTGGGGACGGAGTCACCAACAAGAGACTGTGTTTTGACACAGTCTGGGGATGTTTATCTACGGGATGCATCTGATGAGTGAGGGCTTAAAGATTGTTGCCGGTAATAAGATGAAGCATCTTTTGGAGATTTTGACAAACAATCGCTTTAAAGCTGTGCTGTGTGGGATCATTGTCACCATTATGGTTCAGAGCTCCAGCACCACGACGGTTATGGTGGTTGGTTTTGTTAATGCATCACTGATGACGCTTACTCAGGCGGCTGGGATTATTCTGGGAGCCAATATTGGGACCACCGTAATGGCACAGCTCATTGCCTTCAACGTCACAGCGGTCGCACCCTTTTTTATCGGTGTGGGTACCTTTATGGCTCTTTTTGCCAAAAAGAAAAGCGCGCGGGATCTGGGGAGTATTCTGCTGGGCTTTGGGATTTTGTTCTTCGGCGTCAATCTGATGTCTTCAACCATGGAGCCATTAAATGACAGCCCGGAGTTTATACATCTGTTAACGACCTATGGCAAAAACCCGATTTTCGGTCTGCTGCTGGGCACAATCATCACGGGCATTATGCAGAGCTCCGGCGCGACACTCGGTCTGCTTCAGGCTCTGGCTATTTCCGGTGTTTTCGCTGGCGTCGGCGGAACAGACGCGATCCAGATCTGTATTCCGATTATGATCGGTACAAACATTGGGACCTGTGTCACCGCGCTCTTATCCAGCATCGGAACATCCACCGCGGCCAGAAACGCGGCCTTCATCCACCTTTTTGTGAATATTTTCGGAGCGGTATGGGTAATGATAGTACTGGGTATTATTGATGCAGTTGCGGTTGTCAATCCGATTTATGAGTTGATTGTCAATATTTCAGGAACGACGATCACAGAGACGGGTCAGGTACTGCCCAATGTCGCGCGCCAGATCGCCATGTCACATACCTTCTTTAATGTAGCCAATACCATTGTGCTGCTGCCGATTATCGACCGGTTTGTAACGCTGCTGGAAAAAATGTTTCCCACAGCCGAAGAGGAAAAGGGGCTGCAGCTGGACGAACGTCTTCTCAATAACCCGTCGGTTGCCCTTGGCCAGGTTGGCAAGGAGGTTATCCGCCTGAGCGAAATGGCAAAGAAAAACTTTAAAACTGCCTGTGATGCAGTCATGACAGGTGATGAAAAACTGATTGAAAAGATTATTGAGCGTGAAGAACGCATTGACGAATTTGAGCATGGTATTATGGACTTTACGGTCAGGCTTTCAAACATGAATGTATCGGAACAGGAAAATGACCGTCTGGCCTTTTATCTGAAGGGAAGCCATGACCTGGAACGTATCGGTGATCACGCTGAAAATATCAGTGAGCTGGCTGAAATGAAAAATCGTGAAAAAATCGCCCTGAGTGATGTTGCGACAACAGATCTGGAAAATCTCATTGAGTTTACAAACAGAACATTGAACGATGTGAGCCAGATGATTGAGACAGAGGACAGAAGTCTCTGCGAACGTGTCTTAAATGAAGAAGACCAGATTGACGCGCTGACCGATAAGCTCAAAAATGAACATATCCGCCGCCTGAATAAAGGACAGTGTAACGCCTACGCGGGTGTTGTATATCTTGATCTGCTGGCGAACATTGAGCGTGTCGGCGACCATGCGTCCAATATTGCCAATGACATATTGGAGCTTAAGGAGCAGCGCGGCGTCAACAAAATTGAGGAGGTAATTTACTAATGCATTATGATATTATCATTATCGGGAGTGGCCCTGCCGGGCTGTCAGCGGGTTTATATGCCGCCAGAGGGCAGATGCGCACACTCATTCTTGAAAAGGGCGGCCTTGGCGGTCAGATTGCTACCAGCTGGGAGGTCGAGAATTATCCCGGAGCGCCGGCAGATACCACTGGCCCTTCTCTTACTGAGAGAATGAGGGAACAGTGTGTGGATTTTGGTGTTGAATTTCAAACGGAAGAGTTTAAATATTTTGAAAAAACCGGACAGACCTTTGAGGTAACCACAAGCAGTACTGTCTATCAGACAAAGGCGATTATCGTTGCAACGGGCGCCCAGCCAAAACTGCTTGGCTGCCCGGGAGAGCTTGAGTTTCGTGGACTGGGCGTCTCCTACTGCGCTACCTGCGACGCCAATTTTTTCAGGAACCTTGAAATTGCTGTTGTCGGTGGCGGCGACACCGCCATTGAGGAAGCCATTTATCTGACCAAATTTGCGTCTAAAGTAACGGTTATCCACCGCAGAGACAAGCTGCGTGCCGCTAAGGTTCTTCAGGAGCGCGCCATGGAAAATGAAAAAATCCGTTTTGTATGGGACAGCGTGGTTGAGGAGATTAAAGGCGATGGGCTGGTCCAGAGCATTGTGGTTAAAAATGTTAAGGACGGCGCTCTTACAGAGATCCCGGTACAGGGGGTGTTTGTCTATGTCGGCCAGATCCCGCACACTCAGTACTTTGTTGGCACTTTAGAAAAGGATGCACGCGACTACCTGATCACCGATGAAGATATGTGCACCAACATTCCAGGCGTCTTTGCGGCTGGCGATGTGCGCCGTAAATCTCTGCGGCAGGTGGTGACAGCGGCGGGAGACGGAGCGATTGCGGCTGTCAGCGCCATCAAATACATTGAGGATTACTCGGAAGTGGCAGAATCATGAAACGGCTGGCAGCGGTTATCCTCATTCTGCTGACTGCCCTCAGCTTTGGTGGATGTCAGACAAAAGGCGGTGAAAAGGCTTATGAGGAACCCGTTATCATGTTCGCAGCCGGTGTCGGAGGTGTCGAGGATGGCTCTTTTAACAGCAGTATTATCAATGGCTTGCGAAAGGGCGCCCGTGAGCTGAAGTATGACCTGAAAATTCTTCAGAGTGAGACGGATGATCAATATGATGAGAATCTTAAGGCTGCGATTCAGGCAAAACCGGCGATGATCATCAGTGTGACAGGCCACAGTGATCAGCTGCTGGCAGCGGCGGCTCAAAATCCAGATATCCATTTTGCGTTGATTGACGGAACCACCCCAAAAAACGCAGGAGCTGATTTGCCGGCAAATTTTGTTTCGATGAATTTTGACAATGCCCAGGGTGCTTTTCTGATGGGCGTTCTGGCGGCATCGGCCAATGACACTTCAGGGGTTCAGGGGTTCATCGGTGGTATGGATATTCCTGTGGTAAAGAGCGCGGAGATTGGCTACCGCGCCGGCATTAAAGCCGTTTCTCCGGAAAATGTTGTGGTGAGCAGCAATATCGGCAGCTTTAATGATGCCGAAAAGGCGGGGCAGGTGGCCGGAGAACAGCACAATCAGGGAGCCGGCGTTATTTTCGGCTTTGCGGGCGGCTCGAATATCGGCGTCATAGAGAACGCCGCGTCTGGCGGTTACTGGTTTATCGGCGTTGATCAGGACCAGGCTGTTGTCTATCCGCAGTTTGCGCCGACGATCCTGTGCTCAATGGTCAAAAATGTTGACAACGCAGCTTACGACGCTGTAAAAATGCAGATGGACGGCAGTTTTAAGGGCGGCATTTACGAGTATGGTGTGGGAAACGGGGGAATTACCCTTGGCAGCGCAGGCGGCAATATTACACCGGAGCTTCAATCCATATATGATACATGGCAGAAGGCGATTTCTGACGGAAGCGTCAGGGTACCTGAAACCCAGGCTGAGCTGGACGCCTTCAATGGCCATACTGAAGAAGAATAATACGGAAAGATGATGCGGCAGAACGCCGTATCATCTTTTTTAAATTTATTTTAATGGGAAAACATGATATAATACCTTGATAGATTAGAATAAAGCACCCGAATGATGAGGAGATTATAATGTATAAAAAAATATTAGCCATTACTTTGGCGGCCCTACTGTTTCTGGCCGGCGTGAACCCCGCCTTTACCCAGGATGGTAACGATAATCCGCCAGATGGAACCATCGCGCTGACCATCGTGCACACCAACGATACGCATGGACAATATAAAAACAGCGCCAGTACGGTTGGCTTTGAAAAGGTCAAGGCCATTGCCGATAAGGAGAATGCAGATTTGATACTGGATGCGGGGGATGCATTCCACGGCCTGCCTTTTGCGACGATTGAACAGGGGAAAAGCACTGCGGAGCTGCTCCGTGCAGTTGGATATGATGCGGTATGTCCTGGGAATCATGATTTTAATTACGGCGCAGCAGCGTTGAAGGCGCTGGGAACGGAAGAACCAGCTGTTAAAACGGAGGATTCAGAGGGCAGGGCCGATAAGGCGCAAAAGAATTTTAAGCTGCTTAACGCCAATGTCGTTAATGCCTCCGATGGTCAGAATTATTTTCAGCCTTACATGACAAAAACCGTAACGCGTGGTGAGGAAGTCTCGGTAAAGGTTGGTGTTTTCGGACTGATCAGCCCGGATGTTTACAGCTCAACCGCGCCGGAAAATGTAAAGGATGTCCGATTTGACGATGCTGTGGAAGCGGCGAAAAAGACCGTTAGTAAACTGAAAAACGATGAAAAATGTGATGTTATTATCGCACTTACCCATATTGGAATGACTGAAAAGGAAGGCATGCTGAGCAGCCGGGACATTGCGAAGGCAGTGCCGGAAATCAATGTCATCATTGACGGACATACGCATGCGCAGTATGACGAAGTGGTGGGAAACACATTGATTGCCCAGACTGGCGCCTATTTCAGCAATGCCGGTATTGTGAAAATTTTTTACGAGCCTGATAGCAGGAAAATCGTCAACACAGTCGGCCGCGTTATTTCGCCGACGGATGCTGAGGCGTATGAATCAAACTGGGAAGTCTCAAAAATCATTGAAGACATTGAAGCGCGGCAGAAGCCTGTTTTAAACCAGGTTGTTGGGAAAACCGACGTACCGCTGGAGGGCAGCGCGATTAAAACCTATACTGAAGAAACAAACCTGGGGAGGGTGATTACCTCGGCTTATCTGGAGACGACGGGAGCTGATATTGCCTTTGAGAACTGCGGAGGGATTCGAGCGTCCATTGCAGCAGGGGATATCACCAAGGGCAGCGTTATTGGCGTTTCACCCTTTGGCAATTATCTGGTGACCAAAAAAATTACTGGGGCTGATCTGAAAAGCATTCTGGAAAAGTCTCTTGAAATGGGGGCGAATAACCTAAAGGCTTATCAGGAAGGAAAACACGAATGGCCTGCAAACGGCGGCGGTTCCTATCTGCAGATTGGCGGTATGAAGGTGGCCTATGACCCAGCCAGGTCTTTGGACAATCGGCTGGTATCAGTAGATATCGGCGGCGCTCCCCTTGATCTTGACAGTACCTATACCGTGGTGACCAACCAGTTTGTGGCTTCAAACGCCTCCAAATACCCTGAGCTGGCGGTCAAGCCAGAGCTTAACCAATACGGTGCTTCTGAGGAGGCGGTGATGCGCTATATCACAAACCATTCGGGCAAGGAGGAGTGGGTAGCCTTGATGAGTGAAAAAAATCTGAAAGCCGTGGGGGGCAGCGGGGATACCGGAACACAGCCCGGAAATGAAGCGGTTGAGAATCAGAATCCCATGACGGACCCCTCTGAGGAGGAGCAAAAACAAACGTCAGGTACCCAGAATATAACCGGAACAGGTGAGAATGCCCCAACCGGAGTCTTTGACAACAAGGCTGGAGCGGCTATTTTTGCCGCGGCAGCCCTGGCTGTGCTGATACTGGGAGCGGCGGTGTTTAAACATGAGAGTGACTACCGTCAGCAGAAGGAAAAATAGAACAATGACCTTTTTTACAGGTTGTGCTTTTATTTACCTGTAAAAATTAGAGGATAAATAGTAAAAAAAGGTTATTGAGAGAAACAGCATGGAAGTATTAAGAAAAATCTTTTATAATATTAAGTAAAGAATGGCTGGTGTTAATAAGACAGCTCGTTCTCTAATTTTACAAACATGAGGAGGTAATTATGGCTCAGATTTTAATTTCACCAAGCAAATATGTTCAGGGGTCCGGTGAATTGTACCGTTTAGGAGAGTATGTTTCTGCATTGGGGAAAAAGGCACTCTGCCTGATTACAGACAGCGGCCTGAAACGAAATCAGGCTGTGCTCGACAAAAGCTTTGAGGGAAGCGGCGTATCCGTTGATTATGAAGCTTTTAACCGGGAATGCTGTAAGAAAGAAATCGACCGGATCGGCGCGGTCTGTAAGGAAAAAGGGATTGATGTTGTGATTGGTGTAGGGGGCGGAAAGACCTTTGATACCATCAAGGCCGTAGGCTATTATCACGACCTGCCGGTTGTGATTGTCCCGACCATTGCCTCCACCGATGCGCCGTGCAGCGCCCTGTCGGTTATTTACACCGAAGACGGCGTGTTTGAAAGCTATTTGTTCTTAAAACAAAACCCAAATCTTGTTCTGGTTGATACCGACATTATCGCGAAATCACCGTCGCGTCTGGTTGTTGCCGGAATGGGCGACGCACTGGCGACCTATTTTGAAGCGCGCGCCTGCGAAGCCAGCAACGCTTCTACCTGTGCGGCTGGCACCACGACAATGGCGGCACAGAATCTGGCAGAGCTTTGCTATGACACGCTGATTGAAGAGGGCTTTATGGCCAAACTGGCAGCCGATAATAACTGCTGTACCAAGTCGCTTGAAAAAATTATCGAAGCAAACACACTGCTCAGCGGTATCGGGTTTGAAAGCGGCGGCCTGGCAGGCGCCCACGCGATCCACAACGGCTTTACCGTATTGCCGGAATGCCACCATATGTATCATGGCGAAAAAGTAGCCTTTGGCACACTGGTTCAGCTTGTTCTGGAAGACGCGCCAGTAGAAGAAATGGAGGAAGTATTGGAATTCTGCCTGTCGGTAGGACTGCCGGTAACGCTCAAGGAACTCGGCGTTGAAGAAGTCACAGAAGAAAAGATCCGTGCAGTGGCTGAAGCTTCTACTGTCCCGGACGAATCCATTCACAATATGCCATTTGAAGTAACCGCTGATTCTGTTTACGCGGCGATTATGGTAGCGGACAGCCTCGGTAAGGAATACTTGGGATAAAAACAGGAATGAAAAAAAGCTCCAGTGCAATATTGGAGCTTTTTTGACCCATAGGGATTAAAAACAACACTTGATATTTAATGAGAAAAGGTATACACTAAAGAGAGTGGGAGCGTATCGCTCCCGATCTTAAACTTAAACAGGACCGGCAAAACGATCCGATCAGGAGGTTATACAATGAAGAAAGAGCAACTGGAAAGAATGGCGAATGGCAAAGGCTTTATCGCGGCCCTGGACCAGAGCGGCGGCAGCACGCCAAAGGCACTGAGATTGTACGGCATCGCTGAGGACAGCTATCAGGGCGATGATGAGATGTTTGATTTGGTTCACGCCATGCGGGCGCGGATCATCAAAAGCCCAGCCTTTACATCAGAATATATTCTGGGGGCGATTCTCTTTGAAAAGACCATGGACCGTACCATTGACGATGTTTACACAGCCGATTACCTCTGGGAGAAAAAGGGAATACTGCCGATTTTAAAGGTCGATAAGGGTTTGGCCGAGGAAAAGGACGGCGTTCAGCTCATGAAGCCGATCCCGGATCTGGACGGCTTACTCAAGCGGGCGGCAGACCGCCATATCTTTGGTACAAAAATGCGCTCAGTCATTCAATCTGCCAATGCGGCTGGCATTAAACAGATTGTTGACCAGCAGTTTGAAGTGGGTCTGCAAATTGCGGCAGCCGGCTTTGTGCCAATACTGGAACCGGAAGTCAATATCAAAAGCGATGATAAAGCAGAATGCGAAAAAATACTGAAAACGGAAATTTTAGACCGCCTGAATACCCTGGACGACAATGTCCGTCTGATGTTTAAGCTCAGCCTTCCATCTGAAAACGGATTCTACAGCGACATTATCGCCGATAAGCATGTGGTGCGCGTGGTCGCGCTATCCGGCGGCTATACCCGTGAGGAATCAAACGCCCTGCTGGCACAGAACCCGGGCCTTATCGCCAGCTTTTCCAGAGCGCTGTCCGAAGGGCTGAACGCGAGCCAGAGCGACGCGGAATTTAACGCCATGCTGGCAGAGTCGATCAAGAGCATCTATGATGCCTCAATTAAATAGCATTCAACGCAAAAGACCGTATCTGTAAGATTCAGATACGGTCTTTTTTTATTTCAGATATTGTTTACTGCTCATCACTCAGGAGATCAGGTAGATCATAAACCCAAAGAGAAGTTCCTCGACCGATTGCAGGCTTTCGGCCGCAAAGGGAGCGGCTTCCTCGGGAATATCATATTTATTCATGGTTTCTTCAAAATCAGTGTAATATTCGGATTTTACAGTCATTGGTGCCTCCTGTTAATAGATTCCGTATTCATGTACGAAATTGAATACTGCTTTTAAGTTCGCTGGATTAATATCATTGAGGCGGAGAATGGCTTTGTCAAAGCCAAAAATATATCCGCCGTCCGGGGCGAAGATGTCGATTAATTCTTTTGCCTTGTCGATACATGCCTGCTCAGTGCCCGATTTTAAGAGACCGATGGGGTAAAGGCCGCTGACGATATGCCGGCTGCCTACCTTTGCTTTTATTTCCTTAGGGTCGCCATATTCAAAAACCATCAAAGTGTTTTCAGGCAGCTCATTTAAATAGACCAGGTAGCGGGACCAGTCTTCTTCCACAAAAAGATTGGCGCCGGCTCCCGCGGCGTTCAGCCCTTCGACATAAGCTTTAAAGGTTGGCCAGTAGAATTTTAGGAAGTCCTTTTCGCGCATGTACGGCGCCATGTGGAGCGGGATAAAGGTTCGGTTATAGCGGCTTGAAGCAGGATTTACACCAGCCTTCAGGCAGACCGGCAGTAATGCCTCACAGGCGGCAATGACTTTGTCCGGACAGCGGCGGATATCCTTGCTGATGCCTGAGAAAGAGCGCAGCTGGTCGGAAAGCGTATCCAGCGGCTCGGCTGAAGCGGCTGAGGCCATGGTATAGGTGCTCCGTCCATATTTTTCGGCAATTTTCTGATAGCCCTCACCCAGTGCGGCCATACTGCTCGCAAAGGTAAAGAAGGCCTTGGCCAGAACCTTCTGCCCCTCAAATCCGGGGCGGTTGAGTTCTTCATAAATTCTTGGAAGAATGGTTTGCCAGAGTGTTTTTACCGGATCGGCAATAAAGGCGTCGTAATCCTCAACCTCCATACCGCGGACCTCCGGATGCTGTAAAAATCCATCGGCGCCCATTTTAAAGTTTTTTGCTCCTAGAATTTTATAAAGCTGTGGAAGACGGATGGTAATGCCAAGAACCGTGTCCCCGTCAAAATCGCGGGTGGTGACGTCAATGGCTTCCAGGGTTTTTTCGATACTGTACTGTTCTTTTTTGAGGCTATAGCCGGCATACTCAAGACAGAAAGCATTGTCAACATTTGTGAGAATTGGAACGCGTGAGGGCATTTTTCCATCAAAAACAGCCTCAAAAACTTTATTTACCGCATGGGTTTTTTCATTTAAAGATATATTCATACTACCTCCCAGTAATAACTGATCGCGAACAGGTTTTAACGTTGACTTAAGAATAACAGGTTTCAAATTCAAAGTCAAGTAAAAACTATTCGCGAACAGGAAAAAACTGTTCGCGAATAGTTTTTCTTAAGGATTGCTTGAAATATCTTTTTTTTTGTGGTTAAATAGTACAAAAGACAGCGATGGGAGAAAAAACGTGAAAGAGAAATTGGATAAAAAAAAAGCGAAGCAGATTATTTATGAAACAGCAAAGCGTTTATTCTTTGAAAAAGGGTATGAGGTCGGAAGCCGCCAGATCGCAAAGGAGGCAGGTGTCAGCCAGGCGCTCATTACCTATCATTTTGGCAGCAAGCGAAACATAGGTATTCAGGTCCTTAAGGAGGATTATCAGGTGCAGGCCTCATACCTGAAGTATTTTGTCGATCCGAAGGAGGAACCCCTGTTTTTTATTATCAATTTCCAAAATATGACCATGCGCATCCGTGAGCACGACCCGCGAATGGCTTCTTTTATTACAGGTGTGATGAAGGAGGACTTACTGGAGGAATCCATTTACGAAGGCAATCAGGCTGAAATTTTTGAAGCTCTTGTCCGTGAGATGCCGGCCAATGGTTATAGCTTTGAAAAAAATTATAAGCTTGCTCTGGGGACAATTTTCGGCATACAGCGTTCGCTGCAATGGAAAATTAATCAGGGCTTTGATCTGACCTACGCAGAATGCTTTGATTATGTTGTGCGTAGCTTTAATTTTGCTCTCAACCTGAATTTTACCGAGGTGGAGATTCAGGACATGATTGAGCGGTCAAATCGGATGGTCGATCAGCTTTTCGAGCGTTATCCGCAGCTGTTAGATACCGACCAGTACCTTGTGGCACAAAATATGGGATCAGATTCCTGAATCTGGTCTTTTTTTATTTTAAGAAAGGCTACAGGTTTTTAAAGCCGCTTAAAAAGCCTGTTTTGAACAAAAAGATCATGAAAATCGTTTGCGGATTTTACTTTTCTCTTGAAGTCTTTCAAAAAAGGTCTATAATAATATTTAAGTTACTTAACTATTATGTTGGGTAATAATTAAGATAGCAAAAGAAAAATGGAGACCGCGATTCCGTTGGCTTCGGAAGGTCTGGTTCCCAAAAGGGAAGGAGTTTATCATGGATCATGAGAAAAGCCTTGGGGAAACGTTTCTGGCCAGTTTAAACAAGGTAAAAAAGAATCTGTTTCACACCATGAGCAAGCAGCGCATTGACGGCCTGCGCCAAAGTGAATTTTTTATGCTGATGCGTATTGCCAATCACTGTAAGGAGCAGGAAAATGAGCATTTGAAAAATGGAACAGCACCACTACCCGGGGTGCGTATCTCAACGCTGAGCAAGGCGACAAACAGCTCGATGCCCGGTGTTTCTCAGATGATTAACGTCCTCGAGAACGCTGGATACGTGGAGCGTATCACCACCAAGAAAGACCGCCGCGTTGTTTATGTCAATTTGACCGAGGCCGGAAGGGTCATGCTGAAAACAGCACCAAGACCCATGCTCAACCTGCTGACTCGCACAACTGAGGAAATGGGAGAAGAAAAAACCAGGCAGTTTATCGCTTTGATGGATGAGTTTTCCGAGACCATCGAGCGGCTGAACCGCGAAAGCAACTAAAACGGAGTAAGACATTAAAGAAAGGAAGCAAATATGACAAAATTAGCAAAGTATCTCAAACCCTATATCGGTTCGATTTTGCTGGCTTTTATTCTGCTGTTTGTCCAGGCAATGTCGGATTTGAATCTGCCAAATTTCATGTCCGATATTGTCAATGTGGGGATTCAGCAGAATGGGATCGAGCATGCCGCGCCAGACGCCATCAGCGAGCAGGGATATGATTTTATCACCAGCTTTATGACCGATGAGCAGAAAAAAACCGTATCAGAGGCCTATGAGGAAGTAACGCCCTCGGTAGCGACCGATAAACAGATTAAAAAATATCCTGAAATGAAGAATGAGCGTGCTTATGTGCTCAGGAACACAGATGAGGATACCTACACGAAGCTGGATGCCATCTTTGGTGAGGCCGACTGGACTTTTATTAATTTCGTAGAGGATATGGCCGAACAGAAGGGAAGCACAGCCAGCCAGGAGGACATGACGGCCAACGTTGACGACATGGATTTATCCAAGCTGTATGAAATGACACCTATGCTGAAAATGGTGCCAAAGGAACAGTTCGACAGCGCCAGAGAAAAGGCCATGCAGACGCCAGAGTCCACCCAGCAGCAGACAGGCGCCATTTTTGTCAGGGAATTCTATAAAGAATTAGGCGCCGACACCAGCCATATACAGACCATGTATATCCTTAAGATTGGCGGCATCATGCTGGGATTATCGCTGCTTGGTGTTATCGCAGCCATTTGTGTTGGCCTGCTGGCCGCCAAGGTGGCCGCTGGTTTTTCACAGGTGGTGCGTAGAGATATTTTTAAGAAGGTTGAGTCCTTCTCAAACACCGAATTCAACCGGTTTTCAACTGCCTCGCTCATCACGAGGAGCACCAACGATATCACCCAGATGCAGACACTACTGATCATGGGGATACGAATGATCTGCTACGCCCCTATCATGGGCATCGGCGGGATCATTATGGCGCTTCGCGAAAGCACCTCCATGAGCTGGATTATCGCAGTGGCAGTTATTGTGCTGATCGGTGTTATTCTGATCGCTTTCTCACTGGTGCTGCCGCGTTTTAAAATTGTGCAGAAGCTGGTGGACCGCCTGAACCTGGTCATGCGTGAAAACCTTAATGGGATGTCGGTGATCCGCGCCTTTGGGAACCAGAATTTTGAACGTGAACGCTTTAAAACTGAAAATACAAAGGTGACGAATAACAACCTCTTTGTCAACAGGGCCATGGTTTTTCTGATGCCGGTCATGATGCTGATTATGAACTGTATCACCCTGCTGGTTATCTGGGTTGGCGCACATCAGATCGCGGACTCAACCATGCAGGTTGGTAATATGATGGCCTTTATGCAGTACGCCATGCAGATCATCATGTCTTTCCTGATGATTTCCATGATGTTTATCATGGTGCCGAGAGCCGCTGTTTCCGGCGAACGTATCGCAGAAGTGCTGGCAGTGGACCCGGTGATCAAAAATCCCAAAAATCCAAAGCCCTTCCCTCAGAATATGCCGGGACGACTAGTGTTTGACCATGTTTCCTTCCACTACGAGGGCGCAGACGAGGACGTGCTCCATGATATTAGTTTTGAGGCTGATCCAGGACAGACAACAGCCTTTATCGGCTCTACCGGCTCAGGTAAATCAACACTGATTAACCTCATTCCCCGTTTTTATGATGTGACCGACGGCGCTATTACGCTGGATGGTGTGGATATAAGAGACGCCTCTCTCCATGACCTGCGTGACAAGGTGGGTTATGTCCCTCAAAAGGGGGTTCTGTTCTCAGGAACCATTGATTCCAATCTTCGCTATGGCCGCAAAGAGGCCACCGAGGAGGAAGTGCGCCAGGGGGCGGAAATCGCCCAGGCTATGGAATTTATTAACGCGAATTCTGATGGTTTTGAGCGTGAAATCGCCCAGGGCGGCGACAATGTCTCCGGTGGGCAGAAGCAGCGTTTATCCATTGCCAGAGCCCTTGTTAAAAAACCGGATGTCTATATTTTTGATGACAGCTTTTCGGCTCTTGACTTTAAAACAGATGCAGCCCTGCGTTCGGCCCTCAAGAATTATACTGAGGAGGCTACCGTGCTGATTGTTGCCCAGCGTATTAATACCATTATGAACGCTGAACAGATTATCGTTCTTGACGAAGGCCGTGTTGTCGGCAAGGGAACCCATGAAGAATTATTGAGAAGCTGCAGTACCTATCAGGAAATCGCAAGCTCACAGCTGTCAAAGGAGGAATTAGGAAATGTCTGATAAAGTAACGAAAGCAACGACTCCAACGCCTCCAAAACGCCGTGGCCCCATGGGCCGTGGGCCGGTGATGGCGAGCGGTGAAAAGGCAAAAGACTTTAAGGGGACCCTTAAAAAACTTTTAGCTTATCTGAAACCCCATCGGGTTGCCGTGACCTTTGTCGTGATCTTCGCCATCGCTTCAACTGTTTTTAACATTGTTGGACCTAAAATTCTGGGACAGGCAACCACGAAAATTTTTGAAGGCGTGATGGATATGATCGCCAATACCGGCAGTGGCATTGATTTTGAAGGTATCGCAAAGATTTTACTGTTTTTGGTAGGACTGTATATTATCTCGGCTGTTTTCTCAGTGCTCCAGGGATTTTTGATGACAGGCGTGTCGATGAAAGTCACCTACAAGCTGCGTGAAAATACCTTTGCGAAAATAAACCGTCTCCCTTTTAAGTATTTTGATAAAACAAGTTACGGCGAAGTTTTGTCGTTTTTAACCAACGATATTGAAACGGTCAACCAGACCCTTAACCAGAGTTTGACCCAGATTATTACCTCTGTGGCAACCGTTATTGGTATTCTGGTCATGATGTTCTCCATCAGCTGGCAGATGACCCTGGTAACGCTGTGTATTATTCCACTGTCCTTTGTGTTCATCGTACTGGTGGTCAAGCGGTCCCAGAAATATTTCAGCAGCCAGCAGGAATATCTTGGACACATCAATGGCCATATTGAGGAAATTTATGGCGGCCATTCAGTGGTTCAGGCCTTTAACAACGAAGAGGAAGCATACAAAACCTTTGAGGGCCTTAACAACAACTTGTATGGGTCGGCCTGGAAATCGCAGTTCCTCTCGAGCCTGATGCAGCCTATTATGGCCTTTATTGGAAACCTGGGCTATGTGGCTGTGTGTATTTTGGGCGGTTATCTGGCCGTTAACGGCCGCATCTCCGTCGGGGATATTCAGGCGTTCATCCAGTATGTCCGTCAGTTCAACCAGCCGATCTCACAGATTGCCAATATGTCCAATATCATGCAGATGACTATGGCTGCGGCTGAGCGTGTCTTTACATTCCTGGCTGAGGAAGAAGAGGTGCCGGACCCGCAGAATCCGGTGTCACCTGCAGATGTCCAGGGGAATGTCACTTTTGATCACGTTCATTTTGGCTACAACCCGAACAAAATCATTATCAATGATTTCTCCGCACAGGTAAAGAAAGGCCAGAAGATCGCCATTGTAGGGCCTACCGGCGCGGGCAAAACCACGATTATCAAGCTGCTCATGCGTTTCTACGATGTAGACTCCGGCGCGATTCTGGTGGATGGCCACAACATTAAGGACTTTAGAAGAAACGATCTGAGAAGCCAGTTTGGGATGGTTCTCCAGGACACCTGGCTGTATAACGGCACCATTGCCGACAATATCCGCTATGGGCGTCTGGACGCTACCGATGAGGAGGTTCAGCAGGCCGCTGTGGCCGCCCAGGTGGACCACTTTGTAAGAACACTGCCCGATGGCTACAGTATGGTGCTGAACGAGGAAGCCAACAATGTGTCCCAGGGGCAGAAACAGCTTCTGACCATTGCGCGTGCGATCCTCGCAGATCCTAAAATTTTGATTCTCGACGAAGCGACCAGCTCTGTCGATACACGTACCGAAATCCTCATTCAGAAGGCCATGGATAACCTGATGCACGGGCGGACCAGCTTTGTCATTGCCCACCGCCTGTCCACCATCAAGAACGCAGACTGTATCTTCGTGATGAAGGACGGCGATATCATTGAACAGGGAACCCATGAAGAACTGCTTGCCCGAAATGGCTTCTACGCAGACCTGTATAATAGCCAGTTTGAAGTGGAAGAGGAGGCGTAAAAAAACAATTATGAAATACAATATTGTCACCATTGAACGGGAATATGCCAGCGGCGGCCGGGAAATCGGCTACCGGACAGCAGAAAAGCTGGGGATTCCTTACTACGGGAAAGAAATACTGGAGATGGCTGCGAAAAAGAAGGGCGTTTCCCCCGAATATCTTGAAGAGCTGGAAGAAACACCAACCAACAGCTTCTTCTACTCTGTCTACATGCTGTCTAAAAACCTGATAGGCGATACGCCCAGCCTGCCGGAGAACGATGCGCTGCGGCTGGCAGAAGCTGAAATTATCAATGATCTGGCAGCGGAAGGCTCCTGTGTCATCATTGGCCGGTGCGCCTGCCACGCCCTGAGAAGACGAAAGGATGTCCTGAATGTTTTTATCCACAGCAGCTGGGAGGCCCGTGTAAAACGGGCGGTGGAGACCTACGGCGTGGACGCGGCCAACGCAGAAGTTGTGCTGAAAAAGTTTGATAAACGCCGCGCCTGTTACTATAATGCGAATACGGGCAAAAAGTGGAGTGACCCCGAAGGCTACCACATGATTCTGGATTCGGGCAGGCTTGGAATTGGAAAATGTGTGGATATTTTAGAAAAAGCTGTGGAGTGAAATAACCGGAAAATGACAATGCAGAGAGGATACGGCAAAATGCCATATCCTCTTATTTTAATTTATTTTTCGCAAAATATGTGAATGCTTAAAGTTTTGTTAAAATTACTGATATTTTTTGTTTTTCTAAATAAAGGTTGACAGTCCTTCTTTTAATCGTGTAGAATTCAACTAGAAATAAACACCTTGTTTGTTTTGGTTTTTTTATTTTTAGAAATAGGGGGCGAGCAGATTATGACAGGGGATTCATTGAATGCGCAAATTGGGGCTCAGGTTCGGATGTATCGAAAAATGGCAAAGATCAGCATTGATGAAATGGCTCGAACCATTGGTAAGAGCCGGGCGACAATCTCAAAATATGAGACAGGAGCGATTGGTATGGATGTTTCAACTTTGTTTGAAATTGCCTCGACATTAAACATTGGGGTCTCTCATCTTCTGGATATACCGAAAGAAGACAAGACGACGGAAGTAACTCAAAGCCAGCTGGGAAATATTGACCACTTTTATCTTTACCAGCAGTCGCGTCATAAAAATTTTTGTTCTTACATCCGTCTTGGGGAAGAGCGGGCAAACGGTCAGATTTACGCGACCTTTTATTATCAGCCGGAAGATATTAAAAACTATAAAAAATGCGAGGGGATTTATCACGGTTCCATGAACATCCGGGATAATTTTATTATTTTCATCATGCAGAACCTTTACTGTGAGGCGGAAATTGCGTATTTATCTTTTTTCATCCCCATGAAAAAGCTTTCCGCGATTCCGGGAATTCTGACGGGAATGGACAATTACAGCATGCGTCCAACCGCCATTAAAGTGATTCTTTCAAAGGAGCTGATGACCAGCAAGGAATTGGAGGAATTTTTTGTCGTGTCGAAAGAGGAGATAAAACGTTTGAAAGAGGATCATTGTTTTGTGATTGACCCTTAAAAGGGAAAAGTGTAAAAATTAGTAAAATGTTTAATATTTAACAAACCCGGTAAAAGTGTTATTTTAACTGGGTTTTTTCATTTTTTTGGATGATTTTTAAAAAGGTCAGGGAAATAATACGTTTTCATATAAATCTGTTTTTTTGTGAAAATGATTTCTTGAGAAAGCAAAAAATACAAAAAACAGATTAAAACAGGTTAAAAGTTTCGTATAAAGAAGTTTTTGAGGTAAAAATTGAGATTCTAAAGAATATTAAGCAACTTTGCAGAAAAAACATACTGAGAATATAATAAAACCATCATCAGAAAAGAGGAGCGGACGTACACAGTGCTGCAAAGAGGCAGCCTTAATCACCTGAGATTCGGACCTGTAACGCTGATTAAAGAGGAGAGTGTAAAATGAGTCAAAGAAAAGACAAGTGGATTGTTGGTCTTGCGTTGTTTTCGATGTTTTTCGGTGCCGGGAATGTGATCTTTCCGCCTTATCTTGGAATGACGGCAGCGTCTATGTGGGTGCCGGCCTTTATCTGCTACTACATCGCAGATATTGGACTGGCGATGCTGGCCATCCTGGCCATGCTGAAATGTGACAGCGATATCGAAGGAATTACCTGCCGCATTGGGAGGATACCCGCTGTGCTGCTGTCGACGCTGGTGGTGCTGTGCGTTGGCCCGATGCTGGCCATTCCCAGGACTGCGGCGACAACCTTTGAAATGGGCGTTTCGCCCATCTTTCCGGGGGTAAATCCACTGGTTGCTTCGATCGCATTTTTCGTGCTTATCTGGGTGCTGTGCGTGAAGGAGGCATCGGTGGTGGACATTGTCGGTAAATTCCTGACGCCGGCTCTGTTTATCGGGCTGATGATTGTCATCATAAAGGGGATCATTGATCCACTGGGGCCAATTGCGGCTGAGCCAAAGGTCTCAAATATTATCAGCAGCGGCATCATCTCGGGATACCAGACAATGGATGTGCTGGCAGCGCTGATTTTTGGGGTTATTATTGTAAAAACGGTCAAGGAAAAGGGCTATACGGAGATCAAAGCCAAGAACGCTGTAATCGGAGGCGCTGGGCTGGTTGCCGGGGCAGGGCTCCTGATTGTTTATTTTGGTCTGGCCCACCTTGGGGCGACAGCCTCGACCATGTATGGGGTGGATGTTTCCAGGTCAACACTGATTCTTGAGATCATTAAAAACCTTCTTGGAAATGTCGGCATGGTTATCTTTGGGATTGTGGTAGCGCTGGCCTGTATCACCACAGCAGTGGCGCTGGTCAGCTCCAGTGGGGCTTATTTCTCCCGGTTAAGCAAAGGGCGTGTCAGTTATAAAGTCATTGTCACCATTGTGTGCGTGATTTCACCGGTCATCGCCAATATCGGCCTGGATGAGATCATCGCCATTTCAGAGCCGGTCCTGTCCATTGTCTACGCGCCGGCCCTTACACTGATCATTTTAACCATTGTGGGTGACAAGATCAAAAATGACAATGTCTTTAAAGCGGCCGCTCTGGGCGCGTTTTTGATCAGCGTTTTGGAGACAGCCGCCAATCATGGCCTGGGCTTCCAGTTCGTCAACTATTTACCGCTTCACCACTTTGGGTTCGGATGGCTGCTGCCAACCGTGATCTGCGGCGTGGCCGGGTATTTTATCAAGGGCGACAAGAAAAAAGTAAGCCCAGAAGTATCTGTCCCGGAGTCTGATCCCGTAGAGACAGCGCGAAAGGGAAAAATATAAGGGATATCTATGCCGGTCGGATTAAGAGCCGCTGGTATCTATATATTATTATTAAAAATTATGTTTTGGAGGTATGAAAAAATGAGTATTTTTGAAAAGATGGATTTCTATGGACACGAAGAACTGGTATTCGCACGGGATGAGGAAACAGGTTTAAAGGCTATTATCGCCATTCACGACACGACCCTGGGCCCGGCGCTCGGCGGCACCCGGATGTGGAACTATGAGAGCGAGGAGGATGCTCTCTATGATGTCCTGAGGCTGTCCAGAGGCATGAGCCTTAAAAATGCGGGCTGTGGATTAAAGAACGGCGGCGGAAAAGCCGTAATCATCGGCGATCCGAGAAAGCTTAAAAATGAAGCGTTTTTTAAGGCCTATGGCCGCTTTATCGAATCCCTTGCCGGGAGATATTATACTGCTGAGGACGTCAATATCAATACGCAGGATATTGCCTACATGCAGGAGACAACCAAGTATGTTACCGGCACCCGGGAAATTGGCGGCAACCCGTCACCCTATACAGCCAGAGGAACCTTTATGGGGATTAAAGCCGGAATCAAGGAAAAGTTTGGCGCGGACACGGCCGAAGGATTAACCGTTGTGGTTCAGGGGCTCGGCAGTGTTGGTTATATGGTCGCAAAGCTGCTGCACGATGAGGGCGCTATCTTGAAGGTTTATGACATTAATCCAGACGCTGTAAAGCGGGCTGTTGAAGAATTTGGCGCCACCCCGCTGAACGCAGACGAGGTACTGACAGCAGAGTGTGATATTTTTGCCCCATGCGCTCTGGGCGCGGTGATCAACTGCGGTAACGCCAAGGCTTTGAAGTGTAAAATTGTAGGCGGATGCGCCAACAATGTGCTGGTTGACCCACAGACCGGCGAGGAGCTGGAAGAAAGAGGCATCCTCTATTTACCGGATTATATCATTAACGCTGGCGGTGTTATCAACTGTGGTGAAGAAATTGTGACAAAGCCCTACGACGCCAGCAAGGTAGCAGAAAAGGTTGATAAAATTTATGACACCACCCTCAACATCATCCATTATGCCAAAGACAAGGGCATTACAACCTATGAGGCCGCAGACCACTACGCAATGGATATCATCAAGGCAGGACGCGCCTGATTCTTATTAAAAAGCCTTGACGGCAGGCCTGTGAAGCAGTTAATTTTACTGGCCTGCCGGATAAAAATCATTAGTTTTGCAAAAGGGCAGCCGGTCATTGTGCTGAAGCCGCTGCGGAGGTGAAAAAATGTTGGAAAAAGACAAAAGAGTACGAATCATTGCCGGCCATTACGGAAGCGGAAAAACAGAGTTTGCGGTCAATTACGCAGTTGCCCTGAGCAAAAACGCACCAAGGGTTGTACTGGCAGATCTGGACATTGTCAATGTTTTTTTCAGGTCCAGGGAAAGGCGTAAGGAGCTGGAGGAATACGGCGTGAGGGTAATCGGGTCCTCCATTAAGCAGGATAACTGTGATCTTCCGGCCGTTTCAGCGGAAATTGGGACACCGGCAAAGGATAAAGCGTGTGACTATATCATCGACCTCGGTGGAAACAGTGTGGGTACCACCACGCTGTCCCGCCTGAGGCCGCTTCTGAGCCGGGACGAGATTGATTTTTTCATGGTCGTTAATGTAAACCGGCCGGATACCGCGAGTGTGGAGGGAATCCTCTTTCAGAAAGAATGTCTTGAGTACGCTTCAGGCTTTCAGGTAACGGGGTTCATTAACAATACAAACCTTGTGAGAGAGAGTACCCTTGAAAATCTGGTCGCTGGCGACGCGGTGTTGAGGGAAGCCTCGAAGCGGACGGGGATTCCCATCCGGTATACGTCTTATATGGAAGAAATCATTGGCAGGGTACCAGGGAAGCTGTCTGGCGACCGGCTGCCGCTGAAGTTTTTCATGCGGGAAGAATGGATGTAATAAACCAAATATGGAGGAGTAGACATGGCAAGAGCCAAAGGAAACGTCATCATTGATGAATTTTATTGTAAAGGGTGTGAACTATGTGTGTCCGTCTGCCCAAAGGATATCTTAGCGCTGGATGAAACACGCCTGAACATCAGCGGGTATAACCCCTGTATGGTCACCGATATGGGCGAATGTATCGCCTGTGCGAACTGCGCTAAGATGTGTCCGGAAGCGGCCATCACAGTAGAAAAATGCAATTAGGGAGGGATAGCAGTGACAAAGGTTTTAATGAAGGGGAATGAAGCAGTTGGCAAGGCGGCGATGGAGGCGGGATGCCGGTTCTTTTTTGGCTACCCGATCACGCCGCAGAGCGAGGTTCCAGAGTATCTGTCCAGAGAGCTGCCTAAAATCGGGGGGACGTTTGTGCAGTCCGAATCCGAGGTGGCAGCTATTAATATGGTCTACGGTGCGGCAGGAGCAGGCGCACGGGTTATGACCAGCTCATCCTCACCTGGAATCGCCTTGAAGCAGGAGGGGATCGGTTATATCACCCGGGCGGAGCTGCCGGCAGTGATTGTTAATATGATGCGCGGCGGCCCTGGCTTAGGCGGCATACAGCCAAGCCAGGCCGATTACCACATGTGTGTAAAGGGCGGCAGCAATGGGGATTACCATAATATTGTCCTGGCGCCGTCGACGGTACAGGAGGTTGCGGATATGGTCATGGAGGGGTTTGACCTTGCGGACTATTACCGTACACCGGTGATCATTCTGTCCGACGGAATGATCGGCCAGATGATGGAGCCTGTGGAGTTCAATTACAGGCCATCCAAAGAACTGAAGCCCAAGGACTGGGCCATGACCGGAAAAGGGAAGGGCGAGCGCCACCTCGTCATTAACCTGGACCTGGAAGCCGAGGGGCTGGAAACCGCCAATTTTGAATTGCAGCAAAAATATGAGCAGATCCAGGAAAATGAGCAGCAGGCGGAAAGCTTTATGATGGAAGACGCCGAGTACGCCTTTGCCGCATACGGCACCGCTGCCCGGATTGTCAAGACAGCCATTAAGCGCCTGCGTGAGGAAGGTTACCGCGTGGGGCTGATAAGGCCAAAGACTCTGTGGCCCTTCCCGGAAAAGGCATTTAAAAACCTTTCGGTCAAGAAGATCATGGATGTTGAGATGAGCCTTGGCCAAATGGTGGACGACGTTAAACTGGCCTGCGGGGATGTCCATAAAGTCGAGTTTTACGGCCGCACCGGCGGTGTGATCCTGACGCCAGAGGAAATTGTTGAATTTGCGAAATCTGTGATGGAGGTGGAAAAAAATGACCACTGTATTTAAACGCACCCAGGGGCTGACCGAGGCAAAGACCCACTACTGCCCAGGATGTACCCACGGTATTGTCCACCGGCTTGTCGGTGAGGTTCTTGAGGAGATGGGGCTGCTGGAAGAAGCCATTGCGGTGGTCCCGGTTGGCTGTGCGGTCATGGCGACCAGCTATTTCAATACTGATGGCATCCAGGCGGCCCATGGCCGTGCGCCGGCTACGGCTACCGGGGTTAAACGGGTACACCCGGATAATACGGTTTTTACCTACCAGGGGGACGGAGATCTGGCCTCCATTGGCACCGCGGAAATCATTCACGCGGCTGCCCGGGGTGAGAAGATCACGACCATTTTTATCAACAATGGCATCTACGGGATGACGGGCGGCCAGATGGCGCCAACGACCCTGCCAGGCATGAAGGCAACCACCTGCCAGAGTGGGCGTGACCCCAAACTCGACGGGAACCCCATACGTGTGTCGGAGATGCTGAGCACCCTTGAGGGAGCCGCCTATGTTCAGCGTGTTGCGGTCAATTCGCCATTCAATGTGATGAAAACCAGAAAGGCGATTCAAAAGGCCTTCGAGGTTCAGAAAAAAGGGCTTGGCTTTTCACTCATCGAGGTGGTTTCGAGCTGCCCGACCAACTGGGGGCTGCCGCCGGTCAAGGCTATGCAGTTTATCGAAAAAGAAATGATCCCTTACTACCCGCTGGGGGTTTATAAAGACATTACAAGGGAGGCAGAGGCATAAAATGGAAACACAGAAAATTTGTTTTGCAGGCTTTGGAGGACAGGGGGTTCTGAGTGTTGGCAAGCTGCTCGCCTATGCGGCGATGATAAAGGACAAGGAGGTTTCCTGGTGTCCCTCCTATGGCCCTGAGATGCGGGGCGGAACAGCCAACTGTACGGTGATCATTTCGGATGAACCCATCGGTTCTCCGGTCGTCACGAAAAACGCCTCGTCCGCGGTCGTCATGAATGAGCCGTCTTTCCGTAAGTTTGAGAATGTGGTCGCTCCGGGCGGCGCCATGATCATCAATGCGAACCTTATCTCTTTAAAACCGGAGCGGACGGATATCCGGACGATCTATGTTCCAGCTAGCGATATTGCAAAGGAGCTGGGTAACCCGAAGCTCATGAATATGGTGTTGCTTGGGGCCCTGCTGGAAGTGGATCATACCATCTCGGAGGAGGCGGTTTTGGAAGCCTTTACCAAGGTGTTCGGCGAAGGTAAAGCGAAGTTTATCCCCGTTAACCGGCAGGCGCTTGAAAAGGGAAAGAATTATGCCAGAGCCTTGGCGTAACCGAAGGCATAAGGGTAAGAGGAATGTGTGTGAATGAAAACAGTGATCAGTCAATATAAGCAAAAGCTTAAGCGGCCAGAGGAAATCGCAGCCCTCATGGAATGCGGCTGGGTGTGCTGCTCCGACATCGCGCTGGGCTACCCGCCGGCCATTTACAGCGCGGTGATGAATCGGATTCAGCAGGAAGCGGATTTTACCGTCCAGTTGCACACCATCCTGGATGTGCAGCCCATGCCCTGTTACGACGAAGGGCTTATGGGCAAGTTAGGGGTGTCCTGGTTTTCGGGAAAATATGCGCGCCAGGGCGTGGCAGCCGGAGTGGGGGATGTGATGCCCTGCTACTACCGGGATATGCCCGAATTATTTGAAAACTATATTGATATGGATGCCTTTTGCGCGACGGTGTCGCCAATGGACCGGCACGGCTACTTCTCTACCGGCTGTACTGCTTCCAACAGCCTTGCCATGCTTAAAAAGGCAGAACATATCTTTCTGGAAGTCAACGAAAATATGCCGAGATCGCTCAGCAGCCCCGTAATCCATATATCTCAGGTTACCGCGCTGTGCGAGAACAATGTCCCCCTGCCCGCCACAGAGCCCTCAGAGCCTGACGCTGTCAGCCAGATCATTGGCAAATTGATCGCGGCGGAGATCCCTGACGGGGCCACCATTCAGCTGGGGATTGGCGGGATCCCCGAGGCAGTGGGCCAGGCCCTGAAGAAAAAGCATCACCTGGGTATCCACACTGAGCTTTTTACAGACAGCATGATGGAGCTGATTGCCTCTGGAGCAGTGGACAACAGCCGGAAAGCCATCCACCCCGGACGCTCTGTGGCTACATTTGCCTATGGCAGCCAGAATATGTATGATTTTGTCAATGACAATCCTGCCATCGAAATCCTGCCAGTGGACTATGTGAATAACCCCCTGGTGATCGCAGAGCATTCGGATTTTATATCGGTTAATTCGGCTCTGGAGCTTGATTTCTGGGGCCAGGTGTGCGCGGAATCTGTGGGGAACAGGCATATCTCGGGGACCGGCGGCCAGAGCGATTACGTGAGAGGCGCCCGGCTGTCCCCCGGCGGCAAAAGCTTTATCGCTTTCCCCTCCACTGCCATCAACGGCAAGGTCAGCCGGATCAAATCCACGCTTACGCAGGGTGCGGTCGTCACAACCAGCAAGAACGACGTGGACCGTATCGTGACGGAATACGGTATCGCGGAGATGAGGGGAAAGACCCTGTCCGAAAGAACCAGAGCGCTGATCGCCATCGCCCATCCTGATTTCAGGGAGGCGTTAAAAGCAGAAGCGCGAAAAATGAAAATACTGTCCTAAAATAAAGATCCTTCTCTAAAAGATAATGCGGCGTTTTGCCGCATTATCTTTTTTTGGGTGGTGCGCGCCATGGCACAGTACCGGCCTTCAAAAGGTTTACAGAAAAACAGAAAAGAAACAAAAGCATTAAAAAAGCTCGTGAAATATTTAAATTTCACGAGCTTTTGTCCTAAACCTTCTATTTCAGGCGCTTGGCGTATTTATGACCATGTTTTTGACCAAAACGGTCAGCTTGCAGACAGCTTCAGCATTTCCTGCTGATCCTGGCCGCTCAGTACATGAACATAAAGCTGCAGCGTCAAACCGACGTTTGAATGTCCCAAAATCCTGCTCAGAACAGAAATCTGCATATTTTTACTTGCCGCATGTGTCGCGAAAGTATGGCGCAGTGCATGAAAATTGACGTGGCGAATTCCGGCTTTTTTTAGAATACGCCTAAAGTAAAGCTGATAAACCCTAGGGTCGATGAAAGAATTTTTTCGATTTGTAAAGACGAATGTTTCTGAAAAATTTTCCCTGTGTTTCATGGTTTCATAATACTGATACAGCAGCTCATGGATTTCCGGATTCATGGGGATTGTCCGGTTAGAGCTGTAGGACTTTGTCCCTTCAAACACCATCTTGGTTTTCATGCCACTCTTCTCACTGTTTTTCACACGCTGAACCGAATCCCTGATTTGGATGACCTGCTCATCAAAATCAACATCCTTCCACTTTAAAGCAGCCAACTCCCCTAGACGAATGCCTGTCTTAAGGGCGAAAAGCACAGCTGTTGATTTTTTATGGTCCCGAGAATTTTTCAACACAGCTTCGAGCTTTTGGGCTTCTTTCACATCAAGAAAAACTGGCTTTTTTATGAGCCTTTTAGGTAAAACAATATCGTCACAAGGGTTTTTATGGATTAATCCCTCTTTTTGTGCCTGCTTGAGGGCGGCCGAGAGAATGACAATGTGCCCGCGAACCGTTGAGACCGCTATTTTATTTTCTTCTAAGGTTGCTTTTATATAATCCTGTATGGCATCTGGCTTCAGATTTTCCAGTTCGCAGTGCCCCAGCCGTGGCACGAGGTGCCGGTTGACGACATTGCTGTACCTTGTATAGGAGGACTGTTTGATCGTATATTTTTTGTATGACTCAAGCCACTTCCTCAGCCACTCCGCCAGCAGCGTTTTGGCCTTGTCTTTCTGGTTTTCGTCAAACTGAATGTTCAAAACATTTTCAATGATACCCCTTTGATTGCTTTTTTCCTTTTCTTCCCGCAACAGACGCTGAAGCTGGACCTCCTCAAAAACTTTATTTTCTGCCTCCTCAAGCTTTAAAATTATTTCCTTGTAGGTTTTAGCATAAACGGAACGGTAGACAGCCTTTCCATAGACATTTTCATATCTTATTATATAGCGGCCTTCGTAACGGCCATCCTTGCGTTTATAGACATTTTTTCGATAACGTTTCATGATGATTCTACTCCTTTTCTGATTTCTGACCATATTCTGACCATTTTTTTTATAATTAAACAGATGAATAAAGCTCTATTTACTATCATTATCCATTTCCCTCTTTAATTATCTTAAAAAAAGTCTGGATTTATTCAATTATTGTGTTATAATGTTTACATGAAATAGATAGTATCCGTATTTTAATATTTGATGGCTGATAAAAGCTCGTGAAATTTAAATATTTCACGAATGTTTTATGTTAGCTGACCTATATTTTATAACCAATTTGTATTTTTTAAAAGAGGATATTGAACATTTTAAGAAATACTCAAGATAACGGTGCTGTCTAAAAAATTTTAAAAATCCAGAATAAAAAAACGCAATCCGTCAAACGACAATAATAAACGTTTTCAAAGTGTTCTGGAGGAAAGGATGTATGCTGAATATGAAAAAAACAGGAAAACAAATTATTGCAGTCATCACTCTGCTGGGCATGCTGTGGAGCAGCGGCTTTTCTGTTTTGGCAGCGCCGGAGTCCGCGGAGCCGTCATCCCCCGACATCGAGGTCACCAAGACGGCCGAGCTTAAGGACTGGGAAAGCAGAACCTACCAGATCAACCTTGGCGCAAAGGCCAGTTCTTCAGCGGTCGGCGCTGCGGATGTGGTGCTGGTTATCGACCGGTCCGGGAGCATGGGCGAGCGCTACGATGGAAGCCGGCAGACTAAAATGGAGGTGCTGAAGGATACCGCTAAGGATTTCATTACCCAGCTGAGCGCGCAGTCCCCGGCCAGCCAGGTTTCTGTCGTGAGCTACGCAAGCGACTCCAAAACCAATATAGGCCTGACGTCTCTAGACACACAGGAAAATATCCAAAGCCTTAACCGGGCCATTGATAAGCTTTGGGTCAGTGGCGCCACACGGTCAGATTTAGGGCTGGAGGATGCGTACAGCGTGCTGGGCGCAGCGGATTCAGGAAACAAGCAGTTTGTCATCTTTTTGACCGATGGGGAACCAAACAGTTACTCGGGATTTGACAGAGAGATCGCGGCGAGAGCGGAGAGTACCGCCTCGATTATTAAAGGGGAGGACTTAATTAAAAGAGACGGAAGAATATTTGGAGATTATGACGGCAGCCTCGATGATGGCTCCAGCCATAACCCGTACTGGGAATTTGAAGGAGACCCTTTAAGCGCTGAAATCTTCTCGATTGGGATCTTAAAAAGCTGGTCGTTTCAAAGAGTTCACGATTACCTGAACTATATTGACTCACAGCACAGCGCGGCTCTCGCGGATACTGCGCAGGCTCTGCAGGATATTTTTGACGCCATCACACACCAGATCGCGGTGACAGCAACGGTAAGTGATGTACTGGACAGCCGGTTTGAGCTGACCGCTGAGCAGAAAGCCGCCTTTGACACCGCAGGCGTCACATATACCGAAAACGGGGATGGTACCACCACCATCGTATGGCCGGATAAAGACTTGTCCGGAAACGGCTGGCAGGACTCTGTTGAGGTGAAGGCAAAAGACAGCTTTATCGGGGATAACAATGTGCTCACCAACGCTGCCGGCTCAGGGGTAAGTGTCGACGGGGTGCTTGTGGCGCCCTTTGCTTCGCCGACGGTGAATGTGCGGCGGCTGAAGCTGAAGAGCCAGGATGTTGACAAAGCCATTTTTTATGGTGATTCGCTTAGGCAGACCGGCGTCACAGATGAAGCCGGACTGGAAGCCATGATGCTGGGCTGGGACGACGCTGAGAACATCCGTCCATCCATCGGCGATGTTTTTGATGCGCCCTACAATCAGGGGCTCATTAAAAAGGCCTGGCAGCCTGAACCCTGCACACCAGAAGAGCTGGACAAAATACCGGACAGCGGCATCGTCTATAAGCTGAGTGTCACGCAGTCCGTCAACCCTCCAACAGAGGCGTCAACCAACAGCTCGTCTGGAAACGTCAGTGTGGCGGGTGATAGCCTGTCTGGGCAGTACACAGTGCATGTGGTAAAAGGGCAGCTTGATATTACTAAAGAGATCGACGCCCAATATACATCTGATACGCGGCCGAACACCAACCAGAGCTTTGTTTTTAAAATTGAGCGGCGGGACGAGCTGTCCGGGCCGGTTCAGGATACTTTCTATGAGGTAATCAGCTTCGCGGCCAATGAGGATACAAAGGTGAAAACAAACACCGTTCGGGGCCTTAGAAAAGGCTACTACACCGTAAAGGAAGAGAGCGGCTGGTCGTGGAAATACAATTTAACGGATTTAACCCAGGGCTTTGAGCCTGTTCCAGCCCCGGTGTATAAGCCATCAGAAGGATTTTATTTGGGCGGTTCAGGGGATAACGGCACTGCGACAGAGGCCCAGCTTAACGGCACAGCGCCTTATCAGGGACAGGAAGGCAAGGCCCCCTCAGTGATAAGAGCCAGCAATGCCTTAAACCAGAACACTCGTATTCTGGGGGATGCTGCTAACGCTCTGAACCGGTTTGTGAATTAAATGAAGTCCATGGTTATCCGAAAAATATTATCCACCATCCTAACAGTACTGCTCTGTCTGATGATCCTGCTGCTTTCAGGCCTTCGCCTGCTGGGGTGGATCCCTTTAGCGGTGCTGAGCGGCAGCATGGAGCCGCAATACCCGGCGGGAAGCCTGATCTTTGTCAGGCCTGTCGCCGCGGAAGATGTAAAGTTGGGAGATCCCATTACTTTTTATATGGCAGACGGCAGAACCCTGGCCACACACCGGGTGACCCAGGTGGACGAGGCCAGCCAGAGTTTTAAAACAAAGGGGGACGCCAACGCCGTCGAGGATCAGGGACCTGTGTCCTTTGACCGGCTGGTGGGCAGCCCGCAGTTCTGTGTTCCCCTTGCCGGCTACGTCAGTATTTTGGCAGGGTCGGCCCAGGGAAAAATGATTCTGGGGGCAGCCCTTCTGGTCCTGATGCTTCTGGCCTTTTTGCCCGGACGCCTGATGAAAACAAATGCATCCAAACGAAAATGAGGAGGTGAGAATGCGTGAAACGAAAAAAAGTCCGTGTCATTACAGCCGGTATCATTGGTATTATGCTAGCGGCGGTAGCTGGAACCTACGCGTTTTTAAACGCGACCACAAATGTGAAGGAAAATCTTTTCAGCCCTAAAAAAATTGTGAATATCACAGTCTTAGAACAAGACCCGGCTAGCGGCAGGGACCGGCAGGAGACTGGTGAAAAAACGCCGCAAAATTATGCAGCGATCCAGGGTGGCGCCACCGTCCCTAAAAAGGTATGGATTGAGAATTATGATAACCCGGAGGGAAAGGTCACAGACGCTTATATCCGCGTCCGGCTGGTGCCCAGAATTGTCTTTGACAGCGATAACGCGGGAACCGGCATCAGCCTGGAGGGGCAGATAAGCTATAATTTTGCGGCGTCTGGCCCGGGAACGGCTGACAGCGGCTGGCAGCAGCAGGGCGACTATTTTTACTACAAAACGCCGGTAGCGCCAGGAGATACCACCACACAGCTGTTGGAGAGTGTTTTACTGGCTCCGGGATTTGTAATGCCCGAGGGATGTCATCTGGAAATACAGGTGCTGGCCGACGCGCTGGACGCGGCGGATCTGGGCGCTGTAAAAGATACATGGGGTGCAGATATCCCCATTCAGTAATGGCCGGTCGTTAGGAATGGCCTTAAAGTGAAAGAGAGGTTTAAAATGAACAAAAAGAAATGGACAATTGGATTAAGTGCGATTGCACTGGCAGGGATTCTTGCCGTTGGCGGCGTGCTGGCCTGGCTGACCGCGCAGACAGCCACAAAGAAAAACACCTTTGTGGCGACGGCCGGCCTTTCAGGCGCCATACAGGAGGTTAACTGGGATGGGCTTGACTATGGTAACAACCCTGTAACCCCGCAGCCATCCCCCCTTGGCAGAGATATGGCAAAGGATATGCTGCCAGGCATGGTCATTCCCAAAAATCCACAGGTGAAAAACACCTCGCAAAAGGAGCCGGCCTATATCGCTGTCCGTCTGGATATAAGCTGTGACGGCGCGGAGGGCCAGGCAGCGCTGGACGCCGTCAGTGCGTTTGCAGACATCCGCTTTAACACCGGAGAATGGACAGCGCTGGGTACCTCAAAGGATGGGAAGGCAGTGGTCTATGTGTATAATACCGCAGTCGAAGCTGGAAGCGAAACCAGCGATGTCTTTAAATCGGTAAACGTGCACGATAACGCGAACGCGGCGGACATTAAGGATTTCCAAATCGACGCGGCCGGTTACCTGGCACAGGTTCAGAGCGGCAAAACAGCGGCGGACTGCATTAAGGCAGCTTTTCCGGATTTAGTTTAGCCATGAGTGCGAGTAACCTGAAAGGAGCGAAACATGAATAAAAAAAGAGCCATCGGAATCACGGCTGTTCTGTGCACTGTGCTGTTAATCGCAGCTGGGACACTGGCGTGGTTCACAGATGCCAAGAAAACTGAAAATATTATCACCATGGGAAACGTGCGGATTGATCTGACCGAGCCGGAATGGAAAGCGCCAACAGGCGTTGTGCCCGGCGGCGTTTACCCCAAGGATCCAACAGTGATCAATACCGGTAAAAACAGTGCCTATGTACGCATCCGCCTGACCCACGACGAGGGGCTGAGCGACGCCCAGATGGATGACATTGAGCAGGCGCTGGAAATTCAGAAAGACTGGGTGAAATCAGAAGACGGCTGCTACTACTATCAGGCGGTTCTGCCAGTTGGGCAGAGCACGCCAGCACTGTTCACAGAGCTAAGCATCCCGGAAACCTGGGGAAATGAAATTGTGGACAAAACCTTTACAGTGAATGTGCAGGCAGAAGCGGTCCAGTCCGACCATTTTACACCCCACAGGACAGAGAGCGTCATTGACGGCTGGGGAGACACGCATGTGGAGCCCTATCCGGGAGAATAAATGAACCTTAAAATAAGCCTGATTACCAGAGGAAAGGGGTGATTGAATGAGTGTGATGACATTTTCCAGAAAAGCAGCCGTTTTGCTTCTGGCGGTCCTGATCCTGCTGGCAATAAGCGGCGTGGGCGTCAGGGCTGAGAATGAGCGCAACGTCATTTATGACGGTGAGGCTAAAAAAATTGTGAGCCTGCCAGACGATGATCTGTTCTTTAATTATAAGGAGCTGGTGCCCGGCGAGGTTCAGGAGCAGAGAATCTGGCTCAACAATAAGGACTTTAACAATGTGAAGATGTACCTGCACGCCGAGGCAGCGGAGGCGGAAGGTTTTGACACACCAGAAGAAAAAGCGCTTTCCGACGAATTGTTAAACCGCCTGAGCCTGCATCTGGACCTGACAACCGCTGACGGAAACGTCCGGACCATCTATGACGGGCCGGCCTCCGGGCTGCCGGAAACCAGCGGCCAGGGGACCTTAAAGGATGATATTTTCATTGGCGAGTACACCAAAAATGACCAGGGAATTATCGACGCGACACTGACGGTTCCGGGGGATCTTGAGAATAAATACCAGGAAGCCCTGGGACGGGTGCACTGGGTCTTTATCTGTGATGTTGCGCAGAGTGGTTCAAAAACCGAGGGGTCTGGCGGCGCGCCGTCTACAGGGCTGTTTGGACAGCTTGACAGTATGGGTGCTGCCTATCTGTTGGTTTTGCTGGCATTATTAAGCGTTTCAGGCGTTATGGTTAAACGAAAAAAACGTTAAAAAAGCGCGCGAGAGATGGCCGGAATGCTTCAGTGGAGCGGAGCAGGCTGGCCGTCTGAAGAGATTGGAGAAAGACTGGTGGAAAGGGCCAGTGGAAATAAAAGGTTTTGTAGATGTGTGAACAGCTCACGGGAGAGTGAAGTGAGCATTTAAAAAAGGAATGATCCAGGGAAAGCGCCATTTCCCGGCTGTCACAGGGCAGCAGGAGAGGATGCGGCAAGACGCCGCATCCTCTCTTTTGGCATAGGGGTGTCTATTCAACCACATACCGCCCGTCGCCCTCGCACCGGATTGGGGTTTCATAAAAATATTTTAACGCTTTTACAAGGTGTTCAGTGTCTCTTGCGCCGCCGGTTTCGTAGGGGGAGTGCATGGCCAGCTGGGCCAGGCCAATGTCTACAGTGTTCATGGGGGTGTGGGTGCTTGCGATATTGCCAAGGGTGGAGCCGCCGGCCATATCGGACCGGTTGACATAGTTCTGGACTGGGACGCCGGCCTTTTGACAGATGGCCCTGAAAATGCCGGCGGAGACCGCGTCGGTGGTATATTTCTGGTTGGCGCTGTGCTTGATGACAATGCCCTCGTTCATGTAAGGGCGGTTGGTGTCGTCCGTTTTTTCCGGGAAATTGGGGTGGACAGCGTGGGCGTTGTCGGCGGAGACCATAAAGCTGCCGGCCATGGCGCGGAAGGTATCCTCCCGGGTGCCTCCGGTGGCTTCTACGATGCGGGCCAGGGTGTCCTTCAGGAAGGTGGAGCCAGCGCCCTGCTTGGTGCCGCTGCCCACCTCCTCGTTGTCAAAGACGCAGTGCACCGCCACGTTTCGCGGGTGGACCGCGGCCAGAAAGCCTTTCAGCGATGCAAAGGCGCACTGGAGGTCATCCAGCCGCGGGGTGGAGATAAAATCATGGTTCGCGCCCCAGATGCGGCCAGGGTCCCGGTTATAAAGGAACAGCTCCGCGCCGGTGATGTCCGCTCCGGCCACACCGGCAGCCTCTGCCACAAGCTCTATAAGCCGCCCCCTGGAAGCGCCGTCGCCCACAAGGGGCAGCATATCCTTCTGGATGTTATATTCATGGCCGCTGCCAGACTTGCGGTCCATGTGAATGGCGAGGTTTGGAATGAGGAACAGGTCCTGGTCCAGGTTCACCAGGCGGGTAAAGATCTGGCTGCTGTGCTTAACGACCACCCGTCCGGCCGCGGACAGGGGCCGGTCCAGCCAGGGCGCGCGGAGCATGCCGCCATAGCCCTCCACGTTCAGCTTGGTGTAGTGGTCCTCCACGGTAATCTCGGGGTTATCCTTGATTTTAAAGGACGGAGAGTCGCCGTGGCTGGCGACAATCTGAAAGCCGGTATAGGCCCCCTCCGGAATTCTGAAGCCGATGAGAGCCGAGGCATTGCGGGTGACGTAGTAGCCTCGGCCAGGCGCCAGCTGCCAGGCGCTGCTCTCTTCCAGCGGGATAAAGCCTGCTTCTGCAAGCTGGGCTTTCATGGTGTCCACCGCGTGAAAGACGGTGGGGCTTTTTCCAATAAAGGATAACAGTTCGTGATTTAATGGTTCGTTCATGGTGACCTCCTTGTTTTACGACAGATCCCTGGCGTTCTGATGTTTTGCGATGTAGGGCATGATAAAGCCCAGCAGAACCAGCACAACCGGGGTCAGAATGTTTAAGATCAGCTCAAAGGGCTCATCGGAATAGATGCCGCCAATGCAGGCAATGGCGGTGACGATAAAGCACCAGGCGCCAAAAATGATGCCGACGGTTTTATTCTTGACAAAGTGATAGGCTGACGGGAACGCATTGCCGGCTTTTTTCAGGGCGATATAGGCCACAAACACCCACAGGTACCGCAGCGGCATACAGACCGAGTTCACCTTGACCAGCCATCGGACCAGCTCGTCTACGCTGCCAATGCCAAAGGCCGGCACCACAATGAGAATCCCCACAATGACTAAGACCATTTTATGGCCCTTAGTGTAAGCGCCGTACTTGTTCTGGACAAACAGCGATTTGGGGATGTACTCCTTATCCGCGCTGCCCAGTAAAATGCACAGCGGTGCATCAATGGAGAGGATCATGACCGTAAACTGACTGATGGCGTTGGTGAGGGCAAAGGCGATGACAAAAACGTTGCCCACGTGGTAGTATTCGCCAAGAGTGGCAAAGGCATAGTAAGCGCCGTTGGTCATCAGGTCTTTGGGGATATTGTTCGAGTCAAACATCATGCCCATAGCAATCGTACCCAAAACGGCGCAGACGCAAACCATGACCGCCAGGGCGATCATCCCGGTCGAGAAATCCTTTGACGGGTTTTTCATCCGGTTGACATAGGGGGACAGCTTTTCGCAGCCGCCCACGGCAAAAATGAGGATGGACAGGCCGGTGAAAAATTTCAAATCAAAGGTGGGCATAAAGGTCTGGAGCGACCAGTCGATCTGAAGGGTTTTGGCGCCGGTGATGGCCGGAGCGGCCATCATGAGCAGAATGTAGAGGATGGACATGACAAAGGAGGCCATACCAGCCACAGAGGCCAGCTTCTTGAGGATGCTGAGCCCTCTGGAGGCCAGCGCCAGAGCGACCAGGAAAATGGCCAGCCCGGCAAACTGCATGACAAGGGGGTTCATGTCACTGATGCGCGCGTCCTGGAAGATGGCCCAGCTGCTCGCGATCATCACCGAGTTTGGCTTCTGGGAAATGTAGGGCATGTGCACTACCCAGTAAGTCCAGCCTGCGTAGTAGGCCATGCGCGGCCCAATGGTCTGCATGATCCAAGAGCTCACGCCGCCCTCAGCGTCTTTGAAGGCAGACCCCAGCTCCCCAACCATGAGGGCGTAGGGCACAAAATACAGGGCGAAAATGATGATCCAGGCCACAATGGCCTTTAAACCATTGTATTCCGAAAAGCCGTTGATGACATTCCCGAAGCCCCAGACAGCTGTGAAGGCCATGAGCGCCAGGGTGTACCAGCTCATTCTCTTTTCAACAGGTTGCGTCTCGAGTTGATTTTTCATAAAGAATACTCCTTTTTATGCAATTATATAACTTGGATTCCTTGTCTATTATGCAAGACCTGAAGGAAAAGGTCAAGAAAAAAGTAAAAAAATAAATGTAAAGGGTTTGAGGCCGTTAAAACCCTGTCAATCTGAGGTGCTTTTGAGGATTTTGGTTTGTTATAATATATAATTGGTCAAGTACAGTTAAAAAAATAGCAGGGAGTCCTTTTTAATGAAAAAGAAAATCGTGTTTAAAACAAATGTCATGATCTGCGGTGTGGCCGCGGTGGCTTTTTTGTTGGCCACAGCGCTTAGTGGGTACGCAGGCTTTATGGCAGCTAAGGTAGATAGCGGGCAGGCCGCCGACGTGTTGGAAATGCATGGGCTGGCTGTAGCGGCAGGCCTGCTGTCCGTTGTGTTGGCAGTGACCCTGACGGTGCTCATACACACAGTCTACAGCTACAACCGACAGGTCATCACTTTGGCGCAAAACTGGGCCCGGGAGCACCAGACACTGTTTGAGAAAGCCACCAAGGAGCTTTACGATGATATCTATGAGCTCAATGTGACCAGGGACCGGCCAGCCAACCGCGCGACAGAGGATTATTTTGAGAGCCTGGGCGTTCCCAATGGCGCACCCTTCAGCGCGGCACTGGCCCTAGTGGCCGAGAAACAGATTAAGAAGGAGTTCCGCCAAGGCTATCTCGATACCTTTTTACCCGAAAACGTCCTGCGCGCCTATGAGAAGGGCCGGGAAATGCTGAGCTATGAGTTTATGATCTCCCAGGACGGCGAACATTACTACTGGATGCGCATCACTGCACGGATCGTGAGGTGGGAGAGCGACGGCAGTCTGCATATGCTCACTTACCGTCAGAACATCGATGCCGAGAAACGGCGGGAGCGGGAAATCCAGAAGCTGGTTCAGACCGATGAGATGACCGGCCTACTCACCAAAACGGCCACCGAGCGGCGGATCAGCCAGATGCTGAGGGAGGACCAAGTCTGTTTTTATGCTTTCTTTATACTGGATATTGATGATTTTAAGCAGGTGAACGACCAGTATGGCCACGCCTTTGGCGATGAAATCATCAGGAATTTTACCCAGACACTGAGCCGGCAGTTCCGGAAGAATGACATTATCGGGCGTATAGGCGGGGACGAATTTGTGGTTTTTGTCCAAGCGCCAGACCAGGACTGGGCCAGGGCAAAGGCACGCCAGCTTGTGACTGCCCTGAACAAGCCCTGCCTTTCGGGCGACAGAAGCTGGCATATCTCCGCCAGCCTGGGGGTCGCCTTTTCCAGCGCCCGGGGCAATGACTACACCAATTTTTATAAAACCGCCGACAGAGCTTTGTACGCTACCAAGGAACGAGGAAAGAACAGCTTCACGTTTTATGAATAGAAGGCAAAAAATGCCCCAGCCGTGTTGCGTGGCAGGCACCCCCTACTAATGACCGGAGCAGAATTTGAAAAGACAGGTGTATGGGGCTACGGCCTTTCCAACAGGTAATTGTGACAGGCTCTCCGGCCAGCCGCATAGGCTCTGGTGATGGGGATAATGGTGCTGTCCGCCATGCATCTGCTATCGCCGGCGACGGTTAGGATATGCTGCATATTGACCACGTAGGATGCTGAGGTCTGCATAAAGCGCCCATCCTTGAGCAAGGGCTCGATAAAACGGCTAAAGGGCAGCCGCTACGTTTTGCTCTCGATGATCCGGCCGTCTGTCAGACCGCAAAAAAGTGGTGTTTGTAGGATTCCACATAAGTAATCTGATAAAAAGAAATGGTCTGTTTGCCCTCCTTTGTCCACATGAGCAGGCGACCCACACTCAGTCTGTCCAGCTCTGGCATGGGGATATCGAGCAGGTAGATGTCAAAATGTCCGTTTCTTTCAGGCGTCTCCAGCATTCACTCTCATCTCCTGGAGATTTTGATTTGATTCTATCAAAAAACAGACAGTCAGATAGCCAAAAGCGCCTTAAACAAGGGATGGCGTTCGCTGTGAAAGACGCAACGCTGAAGTAGGCAACATTGAGAATTACTGGCACCTGTACGGCCACGCTGCGGATTTGTACTGCCCAGGGGTACCCTATGGTGAGGTGGCCGCTGTTGCACGCGCCCACGGGCTTGGCGTCATCGAGTACCCTTACCAGCAGTTCGACCATGTGGAAATCTGGCTGCAAAGCGGAGAAAAGGGCTATTTGTACGGTTTGATTGCATGTTGTTTAGAAGCGGTTATAATAAAAGACAAGATCACTTAGAAGCGTTGATTTTAAAGCCTAAGTATGGTAAAGTATGCATAAAACATGACAGATTTTAGACTGGAGGAATCTATGGAGTTAAGTAAGAAAACGGTCCGTACGATCATCGGCCTCATCGTTCTCACCTTGCTGCTCGCCGCGGGATTGCAAAAAATCGAATCAGTATGGGGGGCCTTTAATTTTGTAATAGGCCTGGTGTTTCCCTTTATTCTTGGCGCCTGTCTGGCTTTTCTTTTAAACATCCCCATGAGTGTGATCGAACGCCATCTCTTTAGTGAAAATCGCGTGAAAGGGCCTAAAATGCGCAAGCTGGCGCGGCCCCTAAGCCTGGTGCTGGCGCTTTTGCTGGTGCTTATGATCATTGTGATCGTGATCTTTATCATCGTCCCTGCCATTGCAGATACGGTAGTGACACTGACCAACAGTGTGCCGGGCTTTATAGATCAGGTGCAGAAGTGGAGCGCTGGCCTTGCGGGCAGCTACCCGGATATTGCCAAACAGATCACGAACTTATCCATTGATTGGGGAAAATTTGGAGCAGAAATCATTGATTTTCTCCAAAAGGGCGTCACGAGCTTTGTGGGCTCCACCTTTAACGTGGCCAGCAGCATCGCCAGCGGGGTAGTTAACTTTTCGCTGGGCTTCATCTTTGCCCTGTATGTGCTTTTGCAGAAGGAAAAGCTGGGCTCACAGTTCAGAAAGCTTTTCTACGCCTACCTGCCGGAAAGGGTGACGGATAAGCTTTTAGAGGTCTGCCGCCTGTCCAACAGTACCTTCAGCAGCTTTGTGACCGGCCAGTGCACCGAAGCGGTGATCCTGGGCGCCATGTTTGTGGCGGTCATGCTGATTTTCAGGCTTCCCTACGCGCTGATGATTGGCGTGCTCATTGGCTTCCTGTCTCTGATTCCGATTTTTGGGGCCTTTATCGGCTGCTTCGTGGGGGCGTTTTTGATCCTCATGGTAAACCCCATGCAGGCGTTCTGGTTTATCGTCATTTTCCTGATCATCCAGCAGATCGAGGGAAACCTGATCTACCCCCATGTGGTGGGCGGCTCCGTGGGGCTGCCGTCCATCTGGGTGCTGGTGGCGGTCACCATCGGCGGCGGCGCCATGGGCATCACAGGGATGATCATCACCATTCCGCTGTGCTCGGTCTGCTACACGCTTCTGCGTGAGGCCACCGGCAAGCGCCTGAGCAGACGGCGGGTTCCGGAGGAAAAATACCGGATCGGCGGCGAGGCCACGCTGCCCGGGCAAGAAAAGCATCTGGACGAAATGTAAAATAAATGCCCCCTGGATTTAACAATTTCTGCCTTTTTTAAAGGCCGCCGGGGTGCTAAAATAAATACTGTTAAAACAAATGATCCGTGGAACGGCATCCCCAGGGGAGCTGTATCCAGTGTGCCCCGGTCTCATGTCGGCCGGGTTTTTTTATGCCTGTTGCTCACTCGATTCTTTTGAAAATTTCCTCGGTCTGCTCAATGAAAAGACGGGTATCGAGGTGCTCGTTGCCCAGTGTCTGGTGGATAAAGAGCCCGTCAGACAGGAATAGAAGCAGCCAGGCCAGATAATCGGCGGGCACCTCGCTGGTGCGCTCACTGATGCGCGCCGCGATGTATTCGGCGAATTCGCGGTAGCGTGACAGGAGTTTTTCTCGGATGCGTGCGTTGCCCAGCATGGCGTCGTAGAAAAAGTGGAGCCGCATCCCCGCGGTACCCACATCACCCTCCAGAACAAATTTTATGAGCCGGTGCAGGGAGGTGTCCTTTTCAGGATTTTCGACCCAGGTCACCAGGTTTTCGTACTGTTCATCCAGATAGCGGTCTGTGATGTCAAACAGAATGTCATTTTTGTTCTTGTAATGGTAGTAAAGTGTTCCCTTGGAGATCCCCGCATACTCGGCGATTTCGGCCAGGGAGATGTCGGATATTTTCTTGGTTTGCAGGAGGTCCTCGGTCGCCTTTATGATCAGTTCCCGGACGTCGTCCTTTCTCGGTGCTGCCATGTTTATCGCTCCCTTCATTTTTTACAGTATAGCCTGTAATTTCTTTTTTGTCGAGCCGTTTTTAAGAGAAGGAAAGTAAACCTTGACAGAGGCTGAGGGAATTTGATACTATTAGCTTAAGAAAAGTCGGTCGTATAACCGACTTGATAGTTGATGATTAACTATCAACTATCCATTATCCATTATTCACTAGATAAAGGGGTGATTAAGTGAATGCAGAAAAAATGACCCGCAAACTGCGCGCCCGCTTTGGAGAGACGCTCTCTGTGCGGCTTGAGGGCCGCGTTATCCGTGTAATCGGGCAGCTTTCAAACTGGGAGGACATCGTCTCGGCCTGCAGCATGTGCGTCAGTAAAAAGCCAGGCGTGCACGTGGTCAATGATATTATTTTTACGGGAGCCCATATGCCCAAAATGCGTGTGCCCACGCCGAAAGACAAGGCCCTTGATGGGGCCCGGCCAGATGTGCTCATCATCGGGGGCGGCATCTCAGGGGCCAGCATCGCCAGGGAGCTGACCAGATGGCAGCTTGATGTATTGTTGGTGGACAAGGAGGCTGATCTGGCCATGCACGCCTCAGGCAGAAATGACGGCGAGGTGCACCCCGGAGTCGATTTAAACAAAGGGTCGCTGAAGCAGCACTACGTGCTTCTGGGCAACCAGATGTTTGATACGGTCTGTGACGAGCTGGACGTGCCCTTTGAGCGGTGCGGGCAGTATGTGGGCTTTACAAGCAAGGCCCTGTACCCTTTTATCTGGGCCTATGCCTGGCAGCGCCGCCATGTGTGTGGTGTGGCAGATACCCGACTCATGGGGCGCCAGGAGCTGCGGGAGCGGGAGCCGCGCCTCAACCGGGATTTTGAATTTGCGCTGTTTAACCCAAGCGCCGGGTGTGTGTGCCCCTATGGCCTCACCATCGCCTATGGCGAGAATGCAGTGCAGAACGGCGCGCGAATCAGCCTGAACACAGCCGTGCTTGGCATGAAAGTTGAAAACGAAGCCATCACTGCGGTGGAGACGAACCGGGGGACGCTGTACCCAGGGCTTGTCATCAACGCGGCCGGGGCCTTTGCCGAGGACATCGCCCGGATGGCCGGGGATTGTTTTTATTCCATTCATCCCCGCAAGGGGACGAACTCGATTCTGGATAAAAAGGCCAGGGGCCTGCTCTCTGGCATCGCCTCTATCAAGACACTGGCAAAGAACGTTGCCCACACCAAGGGAGGCGGCATTCTGCACACCGTTCACGACAATCTGCTGGTAGGCCCCAACGCGGTAGAAACCTGGGAGAAGGAAAACTTCGCCACTGAGCAGTCCGCCATCGACGCGGTGTTTGAAAAGCAGAAAATGACCGCCCCCGACCTCCGGGAACGGGACATCATCACTTATTTTACCGGTGTGCGCCCAGCGACCTTTGAGGAGGATTTTGTCATCGAGCAGGGCCGGCAGACAAAGAACCTGATCCACTGCGCGGGCATCCAGTCCCCGGGCCTCACGACCGCGCCGGCTGTGGCGGTGGATGTGGCTAAGACGGCGGTTGGCCTTCTGGGACAGGCGCGCGCTGTTCTGCCCAACAATCGTTTTAACCCCAGGCGGAAGGGCATTCCCGTTCTGAGGGAACTGCCCAGGGAGGAGCGGGACCGTATGATCCGGGAAAACCCCGATTATGGCGTGATTGTGTGTCGGTGTGAGGAGATCAGCAAGGGTGAGATTTTGGACGCTCTCAAGGCGCCGCTTTCGGTACCCACCGTGGACGGCGTGAAAAAGCGCGTGCGACCCGGCATGGGCCGCTGCCAGGGCGGATTCTGTATGCCGCTGGTCACACAGATCATCAGCGAGGCCACCGGTATGCCCGTCGAGGCGGTACGCAAGGCCGGTGACGGCGCGGTCATCAGCTATGGAAAGACAAAGGAGGGAAGCCAGTGAAAAGCGTTGATGTTTTAGTCATCGGCGGCGGGCCAGCCGGTCTGGCGGCCGCCATCGCCGCGAAAAAGGAGGGCGCTTCGGTGCTGCTCATTGAGCGTGAAGCCCGTCTGGGCGGCATTATGAAACAGTGTATCCACGATGGCTTTGGCCTGATCCGCTTTGGCGAAAAGCTGTCAGGGCCAGAGTACGTGGAGCGCTTTATGGATGAATTTTACGCCCTGGGCATCCCAGCCTTGCTTCAGACCTTTGTCACCGCGGTCTGTGAGAATGAGGACGGCTTTGGCGTGACCGCGGTCACCAGAGAGGGCATGGCCGAGATCTCGGCCCGCGCCATGATTCTGGCCACCGGCTGCCGGGAGCGCACCGCCCGCCAGGTCTTTATCCACGGCACAAGGCCGGCTGGCGTCTTTACCGCCGGCACCGCCCAGCATTTTGTCAACCTTATGGGCCAGATGCCCACCAGGCGCTGCGTGATTCTGGGCAGCGGTGACATTGGCCTCATCATGGCCAGGCGGCTGACGCTGGAGGGCGCCGAGGTGCTGGGTGTGTACGAGGTCAAGCCCACACCGTCGGGCCTTACCCGCAATATCGTTCAGTGTCTGGAGGACTATGAAATTCCCCTGTACCTCTCGCACACCGTCACCCGCGTCTTTGGGCAGGAGCGGCTGGAGGGCGTGGCAGTCGCCCGGGTAGATGAAAAGCTGAACCCCATCCCCGGCACAGAGGAAACCATTGCCTGCGACGCACTGATCCTGTCCGTGGGCCTTATACCCGAAAATGAGATGGCCGAGCATCTCGGAGTCGCCCTTGATCCGCGAACCAAGGGCCCGGTCTGCGATGACCGGCTGATGACAAGCGTGGACGGGGTATTCTCCTGCGGGAACGCCCTTCACGTCAACGATCTGGTGGACTATGTATCCGAGAGCGGCGAGCTGGCCGGCAGGGCCGCCGCGGCCTACCGCCCGGGCCAGCGCGAGCGGAGTCTCGAAATTACACCCGGGGATTCCCTCGGCTATCTGGTGCCCCAGCGTATCTGCCGGACAGGCGCGCTTGAGCCTGCCGTCTTTTATTTCAGGAGCCGCGAGATCCTGAAGCGCGGCACCTTTACCCTGAGGGCAGATGGCCAGCCAGTGTTTGAGAAAAAGCTCAAAAACCTGAAGCCCCCGGAAATGGAGCGCCTGGTCATTGATTTTGGCGACCTTAGCCTGGACGAGGGCGTCCGGCTGACCGTCGCCATCGAAAAGGGGGAAGCGTAAAATGCGAGAAATGACCTGTATCACCTGCCCCAACGGCTGTATCCTGTCGGTTGAGGAAAAAGACGGCCGCATTGTGGTGACGGGCAACCAGTGCCCCAAGGGGGAAGCCTTTGCCAAAAGCGAGCTGACAAACCCCATGCGGACCATCAGCACCACCGTCAGAACCGGGGATCCGGCTGTGCCCGTCGTCCCGGTGAGGGTATCCGGCGAGATCCCGAAGGGCCGGATTTTCGATGTGATGGAGGCAATCAACCGCCTTACTGTTACCGCGCCAGTTGGCCGCGGCGCCGTCCTGGCTGCCGATGTGCTGGGTCTGGGCGTGGATGTGATCGTGACCAGCGATGTGCTGATCACAGGCTTGAAAGGAGAAAAAAATGAGTCATAAACCCTATAAAGGCTTTGAGCCCAAGTGGGTTAAAACCCCGGCTCCAGCGGACAGCTACCGCTCAATCTTCAGATGGGGCGATCCTGAGTTTGTAAAATATCCCAAGGAATCCCTGTTTAAGATGATGAAGGAAAAATTCCAGGTGACCGATGAGGATTTCAAAACCTATGCGGGAGACATTGGCATGGACAGCGTAAAGCTCGACAGGCCCTGTCAACTTTCTGAGACCCATCTGGAGGCCTTCAGGGCCATTGTGGGGCCCAAAAACGTGACCACTGAGGACTACCCAAGGCTGGCCGTGGCCTACGGTAAAACCGGCTACGACGCAGCCCGCCTGCGTGAGAAGCGGGTCGACAGCCTGCCTGATGTGGTGCTCTACCCCAGCGAGACCGAAGAAATTGAGAAAATAGTGGCCTATTGTACAGAGCATAGCATCCCCCTGTACGTGTACGGCGGGGGCAGCAGCGTGACCCGGGGCGTGGAGCCCATCAAGGGCGGCGTTTCGCTGGATATGCGCAAAAATTTTAATAGAGTGCTGTCCTTCAACGAGACCGACCAGACCATCACGGTGCAGAGCGGCATCTCCGGCCCGCAGCTGGAGGACGCCCTTGAAAACGCCCCGGCGCGCTTTGGGGCCAGGCGTGCCTATACCTGCGGCCACTTTCCGCAGTCCTTTGAGTACAGCAGTGTTGGCGGCTGGGTTGTCACCCGCGGCGCGGGCCAGAACAGCACCTACTACGGCTGTATCACCGATATTGTGCTGTCCCAGAAATACGCCACGCCCATCGGCGTCATCCAGACCAGCCACTACCCCAGAGAGGCCACCGGGCCTGATCTCAACCAGATCATGATGGGCGGCGAAGGCGCTTTTGGCGTGCTCACCGAGGTCACCCTCAAGGTATTCCGCTATATGCCGGAAAACAGAAAACGCTTCTCCTATATTTTTAAGGACTGGGAAACTGCCAGAAAGGCTGCCCGTGAGATGATGCAGTGCGAGGCTGGTTATTCTTCCGTCTTCCGCCTGTCCGATGCCGAGGAAACAAACCTCATGCTGCGGCTCTACAATGTAGACGAGACCCCGCTGTGGAAGCTCCTGGACCTCCGGGGTTACGAAAACATGCGGCGGTGCCTGTTCTTGGGCTTTACCGACGGCGAGAAAGGCTTTTCCAAAAATGTGGCGAAAAATATTTGGCGCATCGCCCACCGCTACGGAGGTATGAGCCTGACCTCCTACGTGACCAAAAGCTGGGAAAAGGGACGCTTTAACGACCCTTATCTGCGGGACACCATGCTGGACTTCGGCGTGATGACCGACACCCTGGAATGCTCAGTCAACTGGTCTAATATGGGCAAAGTCCATAAAGAGGTGCGCGCTGTGTGCCACGCCCTGCCAAACACCATTGTCACCACGCATATGTCTCACTGCTATCCACAGGGCGCCAACCTGTACTTTATCTTCATCACCAGAATGTCCGACGCTGAGGCCTTTAAGGCCTACCACGCCACCATTCTGGACGCGATTCAGAAATCCGGCGCAGCCATGAGCCACCACCACGGCATCGGCAAAATGTTCGCACCCTGGCTGGAAGGCCAGATCGGGCGTAAGGAGTACGGTGTCTACCGGGCGCTGAAAAATTATTTCGACCCCGGCTACAACATGAACCCCGGCGGCACACTGGGGCTGGATTTGGAAGAAGGGGAGAAACGGTTCTTAAAAGAAATTGAGAATTGAAAATGGAGAATCAAGAGTTGATAGTTTAAGAACAAATTTGCCAAAGGCAAATTTGCGCCAATAACTATCCACTGAATTGAAAGGGGGAGGCAAGCATGAATGACCGAATTGTACTTGTGTTTGACGTTGGCACCCAGAGCTCCAGAGCGGAGCTTGTAAGTGACCGGGGCGAAATCCTGGGGAAAAGCCAGATCCGGCACGAGCCGCCCTATGTCTCAAAGGAGCCCGGCTTTGCCGAGCGGGACCCGGAGCTGTATTACCAGAATATCTGTGAGGCGGCAAGGCAGCTCAAGGAGAGCTGCCCGGCTTTGTGGAACCGGATCGAGGGCGTTTCCATCACCACCATCCGGGATACCGTGGTGTGTGTGGACAGAGAGGGAAAGCCCCTGCGGCCGGCCATCCTGTGGATGGACAAACGCCTGGCGAGCGGCGCGCCCAATCTGCCTCAGCTCTCAAAGGTGCTTTTTAAGGCCGTTGGGATGGATGCCACCGCCAAACTCCAATACCAGAAATCCCACTGCAACTGGATAGCCGAGAATGAGCCGGAAATCTGGGAAAAGACCCACCAGTACCTGCTGCTCAGCGGCTACCTGATCTACCGCCTCACCGGTAACATGGCCGACACGGCGGCCAGCCAGGTGGGGCATATCCCCTTTGATACTCAGCAGCGGGGGTGGCAGAAAAAGGGCGCCCTGACCCGTCCCATCTTTGATGTCGAAACCGAAAAGCTCTGCCCCATCGTGGAATCCGGCGAAGTGTTGGGGAAAATTACCCCGGAGGCCGCTGAGGACACCGGCCTGGCGGAGGGACTGCCACTCATTGCCTCCGGATCTGACAAGGCCTGCGAGGTGCTGGGCATGGGCTGCACCACTAAGGAAAAGGCCGCTATCGGTCTGGGCACCACCGCCATGATTACCTTTACCATCGACCGTTATCTGGAGCCGGAGCGGTTTATCCCGCCCTATCCTTCCATTATCCCGGGGAATTTCACCCCAGAGATCGAGATATTCCGGGGCTACTGGCTCATCTCCTGGTTTAAGCAGGAATTTGCCGAAAAGGAGGTACGCCAGGCCAGAGAGCTGGGCGTCCCGGCCGAGGAACTGCTGAACCAGCGCCTCAAAGAGATAACGGCCGGCTGTGAGGGCCTGCTGTTCCAGCCCTATTTTACCCCCAATGTCACCATGCCCACCGCCCGTGGTGCTGTCATTGGCTTTTCAGACTGCCATACCCGTATTCATATTTACAGAGCCATTATCGAGGGCATAAACTTCGCGCTTATGGACGGCATGCGCCTCATGGAAAGACGGGCGGGTCACTGCTTTGAGGAAATCTATCTGGGTGGCGGCGGTTCTCAGAGCGATGAGATCTGCCAGATCACAGCCGATATGTTTGGCCTCCCCGCAGTCCGTACCCAGACCCATGAGGTGGCAGGCATCGGCTGCGCCGAAGCCGCCTTTGTGGGCCTTGGCGCCTTTAAGGACTACCATGAGGCTGTGGACGCCATGGTGCACAAAAAGGATGTTTTTACCCCGGATATGGAGCAGTATAAAATATATAGCGAGCTCTATACCGAGGTGTTTAAAAACATCTACGGCTGCCTGTCAGGGCTCTATGGCAGGCTGCACGAAATTTACCACAGAAAATAAAAAAGAACGAAAAAAGAAGATGCGGCGTATTGCCGCATCTTCTCAATTTCAGACTAGTAAAAGAATATTGTCTCTGAAGCTCTGATTGTAAGTCGTATCTAAAAATGAGCGCGCGCCTTCGGGAGTGAGCGGATATTTCTCTTTGTGCGCCTTCCAGTCAAAAGCGTATTTGGAGTCAAATGTCTCGATGGAGGGATCAACACAATAGTTTTCGGTGTTCAGGGCCATACCGTAAGGGGTACCGGCATTGTCGTAAACCGCGTAATCCCGGAGGAAATCGGTCAGAGCATAGAGGTTGTCAAGATTCATATCCTCAGCAGCCATCGGCGCTTTGTCGAAGTTAAAGAGATAGCCGCCGCCAGGGAGCATAATATCCAGAAGCTCCTTAGCCTTGTCGATACATTGCTGCGGGGTTCCAGTTTTCAGGAGGGCGAGAGGATAAAAACCGACGAGGATAAATTTATCGCCCAGCTTTTCCTTAAACAGTTTGGGATCGCCGTACTCAAAGGCGAGAATAGTTCCCGCAGGCAATTCTCTTAGAAGATCCAGGTAGCGGGTCCAGTCGCCCTCACAGAAAGCACGGACTCGAGCGCCTCTGGCAGCCAACTGCTCCAGTAATTTTTTGTAGGTTGGGAACCAAAGCTCCTCTACATCCTTGGGGCGCATGAAAGGCGGCATGTGAAGCGGATTGCCGATAAAGCCCTCGGGATGCGGGTTAGGAGGAAGCGCAAAGCGGTACATCAGAGGAAGAAGTGCTTCGCAGGCTTCTTTGATCTGAGACTTATGGCGTCTTAAATCCATGCTGATGCCGCTAAATCCGCGTAGCTGGTCGCTCAGAAAATCGAAGGGGGCGGCGACAAATCCTCCTGAGCCCAGAGGGGCGCCAGGATAATAACCATACCTTTCGATTAAGTACCTGAGCGTCTGTCCCATTTGTCCGGTTAATTTTTGAACAGCGCTCTGAGCGGCGTTTAAGGCCAAGGTGCGCTCGATAGGCTTGTCTAGGCTGAGTTTTTCATAATGTCTGGGAATGGCGGTTTCTAGCATAAAGGCGTAAGGGTCCGCGATAAGGGCCCCATATTCCTCAGCGGTCATTCCAGAAACCTCGGGATGCTGCATCTGTCCGTTGGCGCCCATCTGAAAATTATTAGAGGCCATAAAGTGATAGTAAGCGGGCACCCGGGCATTGTGCCCTACACCGATAATGGGGCAGGTATCGCTGTTTAAGGACATGCAGATATTATCGGCCGCGTCCCGGAGCAATCCAAAGTTATATTGATATTCGAAAGCGCTGATTTTGCCCACAGCGCCCATAATGGTGTGAGGGACCTGAATCTGAATAGGCATTCGTTTAGGCAGTCGATTGTTATAAAAATCATTGAAAAGCTGTTTGCGTTCTTCTTGAAGTGTTTTTACATTTTCCATTTCGAGGCTCCTTTTAAAAAATAATGTTACCCAGCGGTATTCCGATAAGTGAGAAAATTAATCCCATCATCAACATGACAATTAAAGCCATTTTTATGATGCTTTTACTATCCAGCCAATCCCGGTTTCCGTAAAGTAAAGCGGCCGACGGCGATGCAGAGGGCAGCATGAAGCCCAGGCAGGAGGCGTAGGAGATAAGAATAAAGCCAACGGTGCTGTTGACGCCTAGGCCGTCGCCGAAGCTGAACAAAATGGTCAGCATCATGATGCCGACAACGGAATTGTTGATAAAGTTCGTTAGTATAATGGAGGTGACAGTAATCAATACCAGGAATATATAAGGACTCGTGTTAGAAAGGACAGGAGCCAACAGTTGATTGATAAATTGTGTGACGCCGGTTTCTTTAGAGGTCATGGCTGTTGAGATGGTAACTGCCGTGGCAACCATAAACAACATTCCCCAGAGGACACCGCGGTCAGAGATTGTCTTAATATTGAATACAGGTTTACCATTTTTCCGAATGAGCAGGGCGGCGCCGACAACCAGAGCAGTCATTCCGGTATTGCCGATGGATTGTAAAAAGGTTTTAAAACCGCATTGTGGTAACAGGCCTGGTAGCATTAAGAGAATGACCAAGGAAATAATCAACACAATGGCGATTTTGTGCTCAAAATTCAGATGGTCCTTTTTAGGCTCGCTTTGATAATTGAGAATCGGGTCCATTTTTGGGCGGACAATAAATTTTCCCACCATTGTGTAGGCGGCGATCAGACACATACCCATGATGCTTGAAAAACATAAATAGTGTGGATAGGAAAGACTGAAACCTGGATCTAAAGCTTTGTAAACAGCAAGTTGCCCCGTTACAGGAACCTGAAACGGGAGAAAAAGCCCGCCCTGAGCACAGATGAGGGCCATCCCAAAGATGATATAGGTTGGCCATTTGTCATGTTTTGAGAAACCAACGGTTTCGCATATACCATAGATAATGCTCCAGAAAATAAGAATGATTGGAATGCTGCCGATGATTGAGGACAACAGGAAAGCCGCAACTAAAATACCAACCGTTAAAAACCAGGGTCTTCCCTTAAAAATTTTCCAGAGCGTCACCCGTTCCGCAATTTCCTTGCCAATACCTGTGCAGGCAATTATTCCGCCGAAAAATAAAAGAAACAGAATAAATAAAATTGTATCGTTCCCGGCAGCCTTGATAAAAGCCTCGCTGACTTTACAGTACCCACTCAGTCCAAGAAGGACTAGCGCGAGAATACTCGGCCAAATATTATCAACGGTGCAGTATGCGTAAATCAGCCCAATCATAATTCCCACGATCTCCATGCCCAGAGGCGTAATGGGATCGACGGCAGGAATAAACTTGAAGCAAATCATGATTACAATTGCAACAATACTGTGAATATAATAGGATATTGAGTTGTTTTTTAGATTTTCAGCCATTGTATTACCCCTTGTTTTTTAAATTTTCGGAAAAATAAATCGATTTATGTTTTCTAAGTTCATTATACGGGCTTTTGCAGATGAAGTCATTATTCATAAAATCAAAAAAGTTTAATTGATTTTTGTATGATTCGTACAGTGATAAAAAACCGGCTTCGAAACATTAAAAAAGCTGAAACCACAAATGAATGCGATTTCAGCCTGCGCTTTTGTTCTGAAATTTGCCTGTTAAACAATAAAATTTTTATAATTGTAATATATTTACTTTTTTTAAGACCTTTTTCATTTACGCTTTGTATGTTTGAAATAATTAAAAATTTTCCAGATAATTAAGGATTTCGTAGGAAAAAGCCATGCGCGTAGTATAGCTGTGGTCAAAGGCCTCGATCCCCAGAAGCTTGCTGATACGCTCCAGGCGGTAGACCAAGGTATTTCGGTGAACACATAGGGTTTTCGCAGAATCGACTAAGGAATGGTTGGTGTGCCAGTAAATGTAGAGCGTGTGTAAAAGCTGGCTTTGATGTTTTTGGTCATATTGTTTCAATTTGATGGCGTCTGGATGGCAGAGGCTTTCGATTTCCCCATGCTCTGCCAGCAGTCTGAGAATATGGGAGTTGTAGTAGTCACTGTAAAGAAAAAGATGTTTGGTTTTTGTTCTTTCAAAATAGGCAGTGATAATGAACTCCATGTTTTGGTAATGGCGACTTAATTCCTCAAAGTAATAAAATCTATCAGAGACCACAGCCTGACAGTGGTGCAGCTCCAAGAATTGGCCGAGGCGGTCCAGGAAAAGTTTTACCTGAAAATTCTTAGCGCCAGTGAAGGTCAGCAGGATGAGCTCGTCTTCCACCTTATAAACAGTGCCTTTAATCTTGTTGAAGGCGGGAATTACAGCGATGCTGTCTGTAAAGGTGGTTTTCAGAGATCGAAGTACCTGGTTTTTCATTCTCTCGTCTGTGGGTGATGTTGTCTTGATCCGGCTGAGAAGAAAGCCCTCTCCATTTTTCCAACGATTTTTGCTCAGAGCGTTATCTAAAAAATCCGCGTCGATATTTCGGTTGTTCAGCGAGCGGAAAATCAGCCGCTCCAGCAAATCAACCTTGCTGAAATTCAGCATAAAATCACGCTTGAACAGGGCGCGGATAATTTGGGAAAAACAGATAAGTATCTGCTGGTGGAACAATTGAAAGGGCTGTTGGTTTTCAATGACGACCATAATAAAAAAAGGCTCGCTTTGCCGCGCGTTTTCGTACACATAAAGCGCAAAGCCCGGACAGCGGCTGCTGTCTCCCGGGATGGAGATGAAATCACAGCTGTTTTCCTTTTGATGGGTTTTAATGTTCTCCAAATAGGCACTGATGTTTCGATTAAGAACACCAGTGTCGATGATTTCACGCCAGCAGGCGTCGCAGTTGTTAAAAAAGAGAGGGCCGTAATTGTAAAGAGTGTGCTTGGCGTCCATGATGAACAAAGGATTCCCCATAACCCGCACGATAAGGTTGAGAAGCTCTTTTAAGGAACGGCTTCCGTAGTTGAGCCCCGCCGCCATGAGTGTATCGTAGAGGCGGTTATACTTTTCGAATATGTCCTGAATTTTTTCAAAGGCAGTCTCCTTATCCATACCCGAGATGAACAGATAATTGGGACAGGAAGGGCTGAACTCACTGTCCTTTTTAAACTCATTTTTGGTAAAAACCACCATCAGATTCCTGGGGAGAGCCTGCGTACAGCTCTGAATTTCTGCATAGCTTGCCAGATAGAGAATGGAATCCTTAAAAACAATTCCTTCTCTGTAATAGCGGATATTTACAAGGGAAATGTCCATGGTATCCGCGGTTTCGTAATGGTGGGGGTATATTTTTAAGGATTCTGCGAGTATTGGAATGCTGATTTTCATCGCTGTGGCTCCTGTCGGTTTTGTGATACCTTAATCATTTTCTCCCAGCACCAATATCCCGGCGCCCAGCAGGTTAGGGCCGACATGGGTGCCCAGGGTACAGTCGACTTCGCCCTCATACAGGTTTTCAAAATCCGGAAGCACTCTGGTGTAGTGGGCCTTGACGGCGTCCATCTCATCCGGACAGCCGCCGTTTGCGACCATGAGGATATAACGCGCCCCCTCCGGAGCGTGGGATTTCGCCAGGTCGATCATCTTCTGGATGGATTTCCGGCGCCCACGCACTTTGGCCACGCTCATCAGCTGGCCGCCATCGCTGAAGGTGATAATGGGCTTCACATTGAGTAAAGTGCCGGTCACCGCTGTAATCAGGCCGATGCGGCCGCCTTTTTGCAGGTACTCCAGGGTGTCAATGCTGAAAAAGACCTTGGTGTTGGCGATGAGGCGGGGCAGGATGGTCTTGATTTCCTCAAAGCTCCGGCCCTCTTCAATGAGCTCCGCAGTGTGTACGGCGATGGCGCCAGTGCCCAGGCTTCCGCTCAGGGTATCCACCGCGTGCACGCTCAGGCCCTCAAACTCTCCGCCGATCAGCCGCACGAGGTTAAAGGTACCGCTCAGACCGCTAGAAAAAATAATGGCGAAAACCTTGCGATAGCCTTTGTCGTAAATTTTCTGAAAAAGTGTGCGAACCTCCTCGGGAGCCGGGAGAGAGGTCTTTGGGATCTCCAATGGGAGTTTGTCATAAACCTGGGCAGCTGTGATGTCCACCCCGTCAGTGTAGGCTTTGTCGCTGAAAATGATTTTCAGCGGCAGAATGTGCAAGTCGTGCTTTTTAATCAGTGTCTCTGGGATATCCGCACAGGAATCCGTCAGCACGGCAATTTTTTCTCTATTCATCTGCATGCTCCTCTTTTTTACTATTCTGATTGGCCTCGTGCATGCGCGCAAGCAGGGCCTCGATGGTGTCCATTCCGGTTTGCAGGGCATCAAAATCCTCCGGCGGTGTATTTTCCATTACCTGAGCATAGCGGTCCTGGATTACCCGGTCAATTTCTTTCAGCGTTTTCTGTCCCTTCTCCGTCAGCGAGACAAGGACGACACGTTCGTCATTTTTATCCCTGAAGCGGTTCAGAAAGCCGGCCTGGGCCAGTTTTTTACACATGTTGGAAACATTTGCTTTATTGAGCTTCAGGGTATCGGCCAAGGCACCGATGGTGATGGTATTCGCGTGCTTGACCTCTGTCAGAACACGGCTTTGCAGGATTGTCAGCCCGTTATCGCTCAGTACATCGGCGAACAGAGCGTCAATTTCAGTGGTCACATGCCTCACATAGTCGATTAAAATATCTGCGAATTTCAATACCTGGTCAATATACATGGCAACGTCCGCCCTTTCTTTTGTTGTAGTCTAAAATATGTTTACAGTACATATATTATAGTGTAAAGTTAAATTTGTCAATGAAAAGATTCGCAGGCGTTTTCATAGTGATAAAAATAAGATTCTATGCAATTTTTTAAGAAATTATGCTATACTAAACAGGATAACCGATAAAATTGAAAAAAATGCTAAAAAGTAAAAAAGAGGTGATTTAATTGCTGAGTGCATACACACTTCCCATAAAATTCGCCTGTCTGGTGTTTCCGGTCTTGGCAGCGTTTTTTACCATTCCCTATGCCATTTACCAATACCGGAAATACGGGTCTCTGCTGGTGCTTAGGGTAGTGATCGTCTACTCGTTCATTTTATATATGACCTGCGCTTATTTTCTGACCATGCTGCCGCTGCCGCCCATCGCGGAGGTATCCCGCTACACCAGCCCCACCATGGACCTAGTGCCCTTCCATGCCTGGACAAATTTCTGGGAAAACACCAGCCTTGTCCTTTCAGACTCCAGCACCTATCTCAAGGCGATGAAAGAGCAGTGCTTTTACGAGCCCTTTTTTAATATCCTGCTGCTGGTGCCCTTGGGCGTTTACCTGCGATATTATTTTAGGAGAAGCTGGTGGCAGACCATCCTCATCGGTTTTCTGGTGAGCCTGTCCTTTGAGCTGATCCAGCTGAGCGCCCTGTTTGGGATCTATCCGAGGCCTTACCGCCTGTTCCAGGTGGATGACCTGATCAATAATACCCTTGGCGCCCTGGTGGGCTTCTGGATCACACCGGTATTCAGCTTTTTCCTGCCCTCGCGTGACCGGCTGGACGAGGTTTCCTACAAGCGGGGCCGCACCGTTACCTATATGCGGCGGGGCTTTGCCTTTCTCTTTGACTGGGCCATTCTCACTGGTGCTCTGCACCTTGCCGGGCGGGTGCTTGGAAGCCCGACCTTAAGCGATATGCTGGCAATGGACGGCAAACGCTCAGTGGTGCTTTACATCATCGTCATCGTGCTGTATTTTATTCTGATACCGTGGCTGACCCGGGGAAGAACCATCGGGAAGTTTATGGTCGGCATCCGGCTCATGTCCGAAAACAAACGCCCGCCCAAGCTTTTCCAATACATTGTACGCTATGGCCTGCAGTACCTCCTTGTCATACCAGCCCCCTTTATCGCCATGAAGGTCTACGAGTTCCTGCCCCTGTATACCGGGACAGCCCACACCGTCCTTATGGTGATCGCCCTGGCCTTTGGCTTGGTCTTTGCCGTTTTCATCGTCCAGCTGCTCATCTCAGTCTTTACCCGTGAGACTCAGATCTTTTACGAGTCTCTGAGCCACACGATCAATGTGAGCACCGTTCGAGGCCGGAGGCAGCGTTAATGACATCCATATTACTAAAAGCAGCCGCATTCGTTCTGGTGATTATTCTCGGCTATGGGCTGAAAAGGGCAGGGCTTTTCGGGGAAGGCGCAACGGATACCGTCACTAAAATTATGCTGAATATTACCCTGCCTGCCGCCATCGTGACAGGCTTCTGCGGTTTTGAAAAAAACGGCACACTCTTTGCCCTGGTGCTGTTTGGGTTTTTCTGCAATGTAGGGATGTATCTTGTGGGCTTTGTGATCAGTATACGCAAGGGCAGGGCAAAAAAGGCGCTGTATACCTTGAATATGCCGGGGTATAATATCGGCGCCTTTACGCTGCCCTTTATTCAGAATTTTATGGGCCCCTCCGGCGTAGTGGCAACCTGCATGTTTGATACCGGCAACGCCATTATGTGTACGGGTGGTTCCTATGCTGTGACGGCCTGCCTGGTGGGCAACTGCGACGGCAGCCCGGTAACGGTGAAGTCCTTTTTTAAGCGGTTACTATCCTCCACGCCCTTTGACACCTATGTGGTGATGCTCCTTCTGGCCGGCCTGGGCGTCAGGATACCAGAGGCGGTTAATACGCTGCTCAGCCCCGTTGCAGCGTCCAACGGCTTTATGGCCATGCTGGTCATTGGAATGATGTTTGAGTTCAAGGCAAAACCCGAATATTTGAAGTCCATAGCGCTGATTTTGGCGATCCGCTATACGGTGGCGGCGGTTCTGGCCTGGGCGGCCTATTTCTACCTACCACTGCCGCTGCTGATGCGGCAGGTGCTGGTCATTCTGCTCTTTTCGCCGATCACAGTACTATCGCCGGTATTCACAGAAAAATGCGGGGGCGACGCGGGCCTTTCCAGTTTTGCGGGCTCGGTGTCCATTCTGATCAGCATTGTGATTATGGTAACACTGATCGCAGCTATGCACATCGGCTAAGGACAGAAGCCTTGTTTTATGCTATAATTAAGATATAAAATTTTACAGAGGAGAATCGAGGATGCGAGAAAAGAGCGTTTCATTTTTATGCACACTGCTGGTTTTGATGGCCTGCTTTTGCGTATCAGTTTTTGCCGAGGAGACCATCACCGTGACCACGAGCCCGGCTGATACCATTACCGATACCTCCGCTATTTTGAGAGGGGTATATTATACCGATGGTGCAGACATTACCGAACGCGGCTTTGCCTATAAGCCAGCCGAAACTGGCGATGAAGACTATAAAAAAGTGGTAATGCATGGCGACAACAGTGTCACCAAGTTCGGCTATACGCTGGATACGCTGATTCCGGATACGGCTTACACCGCCATGGCCTATATCAAGACCGAATCGGGCGTGCACTATGGCCTCGAAATTGAGTTCCGCACTCTGGCGGCGCCTGCCAAGCCCAGCGAAGCGGCCGAGGAAACACCAGAAACAGGGATGGTGGAGGATGCCCTGACAGCCGCGCTGCCCATGCTGCTGATGCTGTCCATGGCGCTGTCCTCCATGGTGCTGTTTAAGAATAAAGCACGATGAAAATCGCAGTGATTGGTTACAGCGGATCAGGCAAGTCGACGCTTGCTAAACATCTGGGGGAGGAGACCGGGTATCCGGTGCTCCATCTGGATAAGGTCAACTTCCTTCCAGGCTGGCAGGAGCGGGACCGCGCAGAAGCGAGGGCGGTGGTCACAGCCTTTATGGCTCAGGACGACTGGATCATCGACGGCAACTACGGTGATCTCCACTGTGGACTTCGCATGGCTGCGGCGGATAAGATCATGATGCTCTGCATGCCGAGGCGGGTCTGCTTTCCGAGAGCCTGTCTGCGCTACCTCAAATGCAGGAACCAGGTCCGGGAGAGCATGGCGGAGGGCTGTGAGGAAAAAGTTGACTATGCCTTCGCCAAGTGGATTTTAAAAGACGGGCGCAGTAAACGCCACAGGGACTGGTACCGCAGTCTTCAGAAAGCCTACCCCGAAAAGGTTCTTTTCTGCCAGAACAGCCGGGATGTCAGGAAACTGCTTGAGAGTGAGAAAATATGGCAGTCTGAGTGTTGAGACAGCATCGCAGCAGCGGAGCTGTCTCTTGTTTTTTTGATGGCGGCACCCTTGTCCGGATACAGGCTGAACACTGTCCCATCCCACTTAAAAAAAGATAAAGGCAGCCTGGACTATAAATAATCCTCAAGGCTGCCTTTATTTGATTATGCCTCGCCCTTTAAATGCTCCAGAATCTGGTCGGCGTTTTCCGCGGGCTTTACTTTTTCATAAACCTTTTCGATCATACCAGCTTCGTCAATGATGTAGGTGGTGCGCACAATGCCCATATAGGTTTTGCCGTACATTTTCTTTTCCTTCCATACATCATAGGCCTGGATAACCTGGGTTTCCGGGTCGGAGAGCAGCAGAAAGGGCAGCTCATACTTCGAGGCAAAATTGGTGTGCGAGCGGGTGCTGTCCTTGCTGACGCCAATGACAACCGCGCCCAGAGCCTCAAATTCAGAATACGCGTCCCGGAAAGTGCAGGCCTGGGTGGTGCAGCCCTTTGTATTGTCCTTGGGATAAAAATAAAGAATAACCTTTTTTCCTTTAAAATCAGAAAGGCTGACCGGATGGTTGTCTTTATCAGGCAGTGAGAAATCCGGGGCCTTGGTACCTTGCTGTAACATCATTTGCTCCTTTTCTTACTTTTCTTACTTTTCTTAATGGAATACCCTTATTTTACACTTTGGAACGGTGCCATGCAACAAAACTTTAAAAAAATTAATAAGGTACCTTGACAAATCTGTGAAAAGGGTGTAAAATTCAATTATAAGGTACCTGAATAAAAGAAGCGGCGGCGGAACGCCCCCGCTTCACGAATCGAAAAGGAGATAAAAAATGAACGAACTCAATGAAAAATTAATGGAACAGTTCAGAAAATACCAGGTTTTAATGCACCAGGGAATGCGCCGCTTTGCGCCGAGGGGGCCAAAGGAAGACCCACACCACGGACAGGGAAAAGTGCTTGTGATGCTGGCTGAAAATGACGGCGTCAGCCAGAAGCTGCTGACTGAGCAGTCCGGCATACGCCCGGCGTCTCTGAGCGAGCTGATCATCAAGCTTGAACGGAACGGGCTGGTGGAACGCCAAAGAAATGAAGAGGACAAGCGAAACAGGAACGTTTATCTGACAGATGATGGAAGAGCGCTGGCAGAAACCATCAAAAGCCGAAAGGATGAATCCGCAGATTTTCTCTTTGATGCTTTATCGGAAGAAGAAAAGGAAACCCTCACGGTGCTTTTCGATAAGCTGATCACCTCACTGGAAGATAAAGTAGCGGATATGGATGAAGAAATGCCACCGTTTGCCCCGCCGCATCCTCATTTACCGCACGGAGGTCCCCATGGCCCGCATCATGGACCTCATCATGAGCACTTTGGCGGCCCGCACGGTCCTCATCACGGCCCCGGCCCCCATGATCCAGAGCATCCGCAGCCTCCGCGCCATCCAGAAGCAGAGGAAGAGGATAAAATTGTACTGGATGTTCTTAATGAAGAACAAGAAGAGGAATAATTCGATATGATTTACCCGGTTTTGTATGCGAATGGGGCAACAAAACCGGGATTTTTTTATCAAAATATATCTGCAAATCTATTTTACAAAAGGAAATGAATCCGATATAATTGATTTACAAGAAACGTAAACCATTGCAACGGCACCGGATATTTTGTTTTAACAAAAATTCAAGCGATTTTATTTTGAAATGAGGTACGAGATGTTTACAGCGTTTAACTTAACAATGGATGAAAAAGAGATGGCCCGGCTGGAAAAGGGAGCGCCATGCTCAGATGCGGATGAAAGTGTGAATCAGGCGAAAGTTGTGGAGGAACTGAAAAAATACCTTGGAATGGGGGCAGCTTTTGACGGCGAGGCTCTGCTTTCCGAGTGGTTTCCAGAGCTCAAATTCCAGGTGTTTTTATCCCACGCTCTGGCAGATGAGCCTTTGGCGTCCAGGCTTGAGCGCTGGCTTCAGAAAGAGCTGGGAGTTTCAGTCTTTGTGGATTCGTGGATCTGGCAGGCAGCAGACGAGCTGGTAGCCGGGGGATTTGCGCCCGGCCATGTCTACCCTGTCCTGCACATGGCCTTGGGCAAGATGATCGCCCAGTGTGAGTGTGTGATTTTCCTGAACCCATATCATTCGCTGAAGAAGGAGGGAGCCGTTGAAGAAACACCGTGGATTTACGCAGAACTTCAGACAGCCCGCATGACGCGGAAGAAAAAGCCGGAGCGCTTTAAGAAATTTCATTTTGCTGTCACGCTCGGCACCCAGTTAAAAATAGAGTTTGATCCGCAGCTGCCTAATTTGTTGCTTTTAAGCGCAGAGGATCTCGAAAAATGGTGCAGCCAGCAGCATATTGTCTCAGAGGATGTCTATCATTTGGATTTGCTCTATCTTCAAAAGCAAATTATTATCTAAATTTAAAATGCCATCTGACGGATTTCTCCGTCAGATGGCGTTTCGCTTATTTGGCGGCAATGGGGAAGCAGCATTCTGTTACCCATTTTTCAGGCTCGCTGGTATCGCCAGGCCCCACATGGTAGACATTGAACATGGTGCCGTTGGTCCGGTAGCCGTTTTCCTCAATCCACCTCATGGCTGTGATGTTGACATCGGTGATTTGGTCATAGGCGCCAGTGAAAGTGACGCTTGCCACCAGGCGGGCGGGCAGTTTTTTGAAAAAGACGTGCCCGGTATTCTGGTAGCTGCCAATGACAGACACCTGAACCTCTACATCCGGGTTGGCTTCATTGTATTCTGCATCGTGGTAGGTCGCGGTGCTGAAGGGCGGGTTGGCGAACTTGGGATGCTGGGGTGCGATTTCAGCGTGCAACTTTTCCCAGAGTCGGCCTTCTTCAGTGTAGGTACTCAGGGTATCACGCAGGCTTGCAACCTGACAGGAGGGTAATTCTTTTGCAACGACGATATAATTTTTCATGATTTCTTCCTTTCTGCGAAGCCTTTCGCCAGCGGCTTTCAGCTGCCAGAGCTGAACCTGCAGTTTTTCAGCTTCCTTCAGCTTCTTCTGGTAGCAGGCTTCAATGTGCGTTTCAAGAGCCTGGGAAGTGCTGCTGCTTTCAAGAATTTCACCGATGGCTGTCAGGCTCAGGCCCATGCGCTGCAGAGAGACAATGGTGCTGACAGTCGTCAGCTGAGAAGCTGTGTAGTAACGGTAGCCGGTAAAGGGGTCAACCCGTTCTGGAAGCAGAAGCCCCATCTCCTCAAAATGGCGCAGCATTCGGACGCTGACGTGGCAAAGTTTAGAAAATTCTCCAATTTTCAGCATATTCCCATCTCCTTTCAAAGTTGGTTTTCGTGAGCTCATCCTTAGTATAATCCCTCACATAATGGCAGAGTCAAGGAAGAAAATAAAGTTTTTCAGTCCAGTAAATAGTGCAGCAACCGTTCAGGGTCATCGAGGAACATTTTGGTCAGGCAATATGGCTCGGTATCCCTGTAGGGGGTCAGGGACAGACGGCCATCGGGGGATAAAACATAAATATCTGCATCGGGGCAGGCCAGCAGAATGGGAGAGTGGGTCGCGACAATAAACTGGGAGCCGTCCCGTGCCAGGTTGTGGATCAGGGATAACAGTGTCATCTGGCGTGAGGCGGACAGTGCGGCCTCGGGCTCGTCTAGAATATAAAGTCCCTTGCCGCGGAAGCGGCTCTGGACCAGTGCCAGAAAGCTTTCGCCGTGGGACTGGGCATGAAGAGAGAGACCGCCGTAGCTTTTGTACAGGCCAGTCCCTCCGGGTTCATTCTCCATCCGGTCAATTTCTGTCGCAACATTGTAAAAGCTCTCAGCTCTTAGAAAGAAATTGTCTTTGGGAAGGGAGAGGCCCTTGGTCAGATTAATGAACTGGTACAGGAAAGAGTGGGTATCGTGGGAATGAAAATCAAAATTCTTTGACCCACCCTCTGGGTTAAAGCCATACCTCACCGCCAGAGCCTCCAGCAGGGTAGATTTGCCGTTACCGTTTTCGCCGCAGAAAAAAGTGACGTTCTTTTCAAAGAAAAAGGGCTCAAGCTGCTGAATGACTGGCAGGTCGGAAAGATAGCTCTGAGTGTAGGCCGGATCGTTCCGGTCAATGGAAAAGCCACTGAGATAAAGGGTGCTGAACATGGGATACCTCCTCGATGTATCGGTTGTCTTTATTGTACCAGTTAAAGGACAAAAAGCAAAACCAGAATGCCGCGGTCCTCTTATATGAATGTCAAGCGTGAATTGTTAAATGTTTGTTAAATCTTCGGCAGTCTATTGTGTTTTGGCAGTCACTCTTTTATAATGACATCAACAGATTGTTTGGAGAAATGATGATGAACAATGCCGTTGTTGCCCTTGTCTTTATAGACAATATCCGCATTGAGAATAGGTGAGACGCAGCCTGTACCCTCAGGGATACGGGGTGTGTCTTTTTGCGTGACGGTGGTTCATCTGGTAGGAGGAAAGTGAAAAGTTATGGGTGTTACTGATGTTTTGGGTTTACTCGGAGGGTTAGCCCTGTTTCTGTACGGAATGCAGATGATGAGCTCGGGTCTTGAAGCGGCTGCGGGCAATCGTATGAAGCAGATACTGGAGCGGCTGACCGCCAACCGGTTTTTGGGAGTGGCCGTTGGGGCGGCCATCACGGCGGTCATTCAGTCTTCATCCGCCACAACCGTCATGGTTGTTGGCTTTGTGAACTCAGGGATGATGACTCTGATTCAGGCGGTCTGGATCATTATGGGCGCCAATATTGGTACGACGATTACGGGCCAGCTCATCGCGCTCGATGTGGGGGCGCTGGCGCCGCTGTTCGCTTTTTGCGGCGTGGCATTGGTGGTTTTTACCAAAAAGGTTAAGCTGCACCACTGGGGCCTGATTGTCGCCGGACTGGGGATTTTGTTCATCGGTATGGATATGATGAGTACAGCGATGATGCCGCTTCGTGACTCACCGGCCTTTGTCAATCTGATGACCCGGTTTTCGAACCCGGCCCTCGGGATTCTGGCGGGGGCTGTTTTTACCGCTGCGATTCAGTCTTCATCCGCTTCAGTCGGAATTTTGCAGGCGCTGGCCGTCAGCGGCGTAATCGGCCTGCCAAGTGCGGTGTATGTGCTGTTTGGACAGAATATCGGAACCTGTATTACCGCGGTTCTGGCGTCCATTGGCACCAGCCGCAACGCCAAGCGCACCACAGTCATCCATTTACTGTTTAACATCATTGGAACGGTTGTTTTTACAGTCATTTGCATGCTGACGCCGCTTACGGCCTTTGTCGAGTCCCTGTCTCCGGCAAATCCAGCAGCCCAGATCGCTAATATGCACACACTGTTCAATATTGCGACAACGCTGATGCTGCTGCCCTTTGGCACGCTTCTGGCAAAGGCGGCGGTCAGAATTCTGCCCGAGCGCCCTTCAGAAAAAAGCGGCGAGCACCAGCTTTTATACATCAAGCCTGTTGAGGCTTCGCTGGAATACCAGATGGGTACCTCTGCCATTATCGTGAACGGTGTGTGGCGTGAACTGCGGCGCATGGCGAAAATGGTCACAGAGAACCTGGAACAGGCATTTCAAGGGGTTTTGGAAAAGAGCAGCCGCTATACAGAGGATGTGGCAAAATCAGAAAAGTATGTCAATTATCTGAATACCGAGATTTCCAGGTACATTTCCCATGTCATAACCTATGAGCTCAATGAAGAAGATGGGGTTCTGGTTTCCGCATTTTTCAAAATCTGCGGCAGCCTTGAGCGCGTGGGGGACCATGCGGTCAATATCAGTGAACAGGCCAGGCTTTTGGAGGAAAAACATATCGGATTTACAGAGGAAGCCCAGGAAGAAATGCGGTCGCTTCAGCAGGTCAGCATCGGCGTGCTGGACTCACTCAGCCGGCTGGAGGCCATTACTGAAAAGAGGCTGACTGAAATTGCCGACTATGAACAGAGAATGGATGATTTGACACTTGATTACCAGAGAAACCAGATTGCCCGTATGCGAAAAGGCCTCTGTTCAGACGAAGCCTGTGTGGTTTATTCCGAAATACTTATGGATATTGAGAGCATCGGCGATCATATCCTGAGCATCGGCGAGGTGCTGGTACAGGCCAGCGCCTCCAAAACAACGGTCGATATGGAACAGGAAGCTTATGCGAGGTAAGGATTAATATGGAAACTGAAAAACGGCGGGCTTTTATCATTAATTTTATGTATTTTGCCATTCTTGCGCTTCTGTGCTTTGCGGTACTCAAATATGCCATGCCGTTGCTGGCTCCTTTTATCATTGGCTTCGCTCTGGCCTATCTGCTGAAAGGGCCGATCCGCCTGATGTCCGGAAAGCTGCGCCTGAACCGGAAAATTTCGGCGATTGTGGTGGTGCTTGTCTTTTACTGCACCATTGGTATGCTCATTTCGCTCCTTGGGGTTAAGGCCTTTACGGCCTCCAGAGAGTTGATTTTTAATCTGCCCCAGATTTATGCCCTCCATGTGGAGCCAGTGCTTATGGGGATTTTTGACGGGGTGGAGCAGTCTGTGCTCAGGATGGACCCCGCCCTGGTAGCAGCTCTTGAGGAGATGTTTAACCGCCTGGTACAGTCTCTGGGGCAGATGGTTTCCAGCTTGTCCATGGGGGCCATGGGCGCCGTATCGGATATTGCGTCCTCGCTGCCCGGGCTTTTTATCAAGCTGCTGTTACTCATTATTTCCACCTTTTTTATTGCTATCGACTATGACCGTCTGACGGGCTTTGTCATGCACCAGTTAAACGGAAAGACCAGGACGGTTTTTGTTCAGATCAAGGAATACGTGGTGGGGACGCTCTTTGTGTGTATCCGCTCCTACGCGCTCATCATGAGCATTACCTTTGTCGAGCTTGTCATTGGTCTGACCCTCATCGGCGTCGACAATGCTCTGATCATCGCCTTTGTCATCGCGGTGTTCGATATTCTTCCGGTACTGGGCACAGGCGGTATCATGATCCCCTGGACGGTGATCACAGCCCTGCAGGGGAACTATCCGCTGGCATTGGGGCTGCTGCTGGTCTATCTGGTGGTCACAGTGGTGCGAAACATTATTGAACCGAAAATTGTGGGAAGCCAGATAGGTCTTCATCCGGTGATTACGTTGGCTAGTATGTTTGTGGGGCTGCAGCTCTTTGGCGTTGTAGGGCTTTTCGGCTTTCCGATTGTGCTCTCACTGCTGTGCCATCTGAACGACACAGGCACCATCCACCTGTTTAAGCCAGTGGATGAGACCCTGTAGGTTAAATGAATTGTTTTAGAGATCAAGAAGGAGAGGCTACGGCAAAACGCCGCAGCCTCTCCTTTTTTTAAGCTTCTATGATTTCGCGCTGTACTTTTTTGGGAAAGCTCTGCAGGACTGCCTCGTAGGCGTTGTCGAGCATTTTTCGGACCGTGTCCTCTGGCACGCCGCCTTCGAGGTAGAGCGTGTTCCAGTGGACTTTATTCATATAATAGCCTGGAATAACCGCGTCGGGATAGGCGGCCCGGAGGACCTGCCCTTCCTCGGGCGGCAGCTTCATGGTGATGATGGGATCGCCGTTTTTATGCTCCCCCATATAGGCGAACATTTTTCCGTGAAGCAGATATTTCATCGCCTCCCATTCGGTCTGCCAAACCTTCTCGACACCTTTTTTATCCAGACAATAGGCGTCGATCCAGGAAGCATTATTCATTTGTTTCCTCCACCAGCTCTTTGGCCAGGAACCGAACATAGGGAAGCGGGCACATGGTGCGCTCGGCGGTCGCCTCAATGCTTAACCCCTGGGATAAAAACCGCTTGATCACCAATGAGAGAGGCTCTCCAACCTCGATAATGTGGTGATCAGGGTCATAAAAGCGGATCACCCGCTGTCCCCACGCTTGGGTAAACATTGGCCGTACCAGCGCGGCGCCCCAGCTTTCCAGAACCTTGAGAAATCCGTCCAGATCATCCTCTTCAAAGTACAGCTCCTTATCATTGCCGCCAAAGCAGACAGCATTTTCCGGTTTGTCGATGAATTCAAGCCAGGTTTCCTTTGTCTGGAGAGCCACGCCGCAGTCATAGCTGACATTGACGCCCAGATCCATGGCAACCTTGAGTCCTAGTAGCTTTTCATAAAAAGCGCGAGATTTTTCCATATCGGATACGACAAGCATGAATGCATTATATTTCATATGATCTCCTTTACCGGTGGCGTCCGTCTTTCCAGTTCCACCATTTTAGTTTTTCAGGCTCATGCTCGGTGTTTTCAGCGAAGTAAACCGCCAGCCGGTAAACATAGAGAACGCACCGATCCAGCTGCTCACCCCTCTGCCGGCATTCCCGGATATACATCTCTTCAGGGTCTGCCCCTTTCAGAGAATCGACCGTGCTGTAACCAAGCTCCAGGAGATGCCTCTCCATATTTGAGCCAACGCCGGGAATGGTTTGTAAATCACTTTTCACGAGCAAAACCTCCTTGTCCTGTCACTATAAACTAAAATTTGTAGAATTCATTGTAAAAATCCGACATGTGGGCATAGTATTTTGTCGGGGATTCGCCGCAGACCATCTTAAAATCGTGGTTGAAATGCGATTGGTCATAGTAGCCCAGCGCGTGCGCGAGCTTTGTGAAAGCGATGGGGTCTTTTTCCATACGTTGCATGGCGAGGTTGATGCGGGTCAGCCGGGTAAAGGTTTTGTAACGCATTCCCAAGGCCTCGGTTATGAGGCGCTGAAGGTGGCGTTCAGAATATCCGATTTTTTCAGCCGCTGTGCTGACCGTGGCCTGGCAGTTGACATGCTTCAGAATGGTCGAAAGGGGCCTGGGATTGCCGGGCATTTCCGCTAAGGCGGTCAGGAGCAGTGTGTCAATCGCATTGCTGAGGTAAGCAGCCTTTTGGTTTTGCTCAAAGGCGTTCTTTATCCCAATGCTCAGGGAAGAGCATACGAGCTCAAGCGGTTCTCTGCGGTCTGTAAAATCCTTGAGGTTCAGCCCCAGAAGCCGGTTCGCGCCGCCGGGAAGGAACTCGATAAAAAAACGCAGGGGAATGCTTTCAGCGTCGCCGAAAACCACCACCGTTTTGGTGGTAGGGCCCCAGAAGCAGCCGGACAGATTTCTGCCATTATAAGAAAAAACAACACAGCCGCTGGCATCGGGGATCAGCGTCAGTTTTTCAGGAAGGTGGCTTTCGGGTTTTGCTCCCTGGGCGCAAAAGGTGTAATGCGCAATATAAGGCCTTAACAGTGGATGGGGCGCGATATACAGATGTGTGGGGGTGTGGGCCAGAATGGATAATTCCGACCGTTTTTCAGGCTGCTGCATGGTATTCCTCCTGTTGTAGTGAGTCCATTATACCTGAAATAACTTAAGTGTTCGATGATAAAATAAAAAACGGCTTGACCTTGTCATCATGTCAAGGTATAAACTACAAATGAACCGGTTCAGAAAATAAATGACACAGGAGGTAAGGATGTTCACCATTGGAGAATTTTCAAAGTTGGGGCGTATCTCGCCGCGTATGCTCCGGTATTATGACGCCATGGGATTGCTTCGGCCCACCCGTATTGGTGAAAATGGCTACCGTTATTACGATGCTGCGCAGCTGGAAACTCTGGCGGAGATCGAGACACTGAAGGACTACGGCTTCGCCCTGTCAGAAATCGGCGAGCTACTCACGCTGTCCGAGCAGGAGCTGGCTGTAAGGCTCCATCGGAGGAGACTGGCGGCCTATGATGAAATATATACCCTTAGGAAAAAGCTCCGTCAGATGGAGGACGCCATGATGAAAATGGAAAAATGTAATTTGTTAAAGGATCAGTATCACGTTATTGTAATGGAAACACCAGCGCAGCGGGTTTACGGTATTCGCCGGAAAATTAACATCAGCGAAACCGGGGACTTGTTTGATGAACTGTATAAAAAAGTCGATGAACTGGGCCTGACGCGTTGCGGCGCAGCACAGCAGGTTTATCTGGGTGAGGAATTCAGCTATGAAAGTATGGATATTGAGGCTCAGGTAGAAGTAAGCGGCGAACACCCGGACGTCAAAATCATACCGGCGCGCCTGTGTGTTGCCACTACCCATATCGGCCCCTTTGAGGGCCTGCACAACGCTTATGACGCGATCTGTTCGTGGCTGGCCGAGCACCCTGAATATAGGGTAACCGGCCCCTCGGTTGAACGCTACCTGAAGGATGTGGATATGGTTAAAAATGAGGAAGAGCTGGAAACAGGGATTTTATTTCCAGTGGAAAAGCTGCAGTAAGCAAAAAGAGAAGATGCGGCGTTTCACCGTATCTTCTCTTTAAACGTTCTTCTGGACTCTCTATACTTCAATTTTGTCGGCATGATCCATCCAGGGGCTGGTGGTGACCACAAACCGAACTGTTTCAGTGCCCTTATTTTCAAGGCAGTGGATTTCTCCCGGCTCCAGATGGATAAAATCACCAGCCGAGTAGGTACTTTCGGCATCATTTACCGTCATGGAGACAGTCCCCTCCAGTATATAAAAGTTTTCTTCCATGATCTCATGGTAATGGGGGGACACCACATTGCCAGACAGCAGTTTGACAATACCAAAATTTGAGGTGGGGCCCATCATCAGGTATTTTGGCCCGTGATCGCCGTGACGATACGCTTTTTCGTCTTCGTGAAGTGTGTACATAATCATTTTCCTTTCCGATGAAGTGATTCTATTATAAACCATAAAAGTAGGAACGGCAAATAAGCCTAAATTTAGCTTGACAGAAGCTTAGATTTATTATAGAATAGCACCAATCCAGAATAATCAAAACGACGAACGAGAGAAGTAGGTAATGACGGGTGTATCCAGAGAGCCGCGGCAGGTGGAAATGCGGCAGCACAGAAATTACTGAATGGACTTGGGAGTGCGGTCTGAAACCATTAGGAAGTAGGCACCGACGGGAGCCCCATCCGTTATCAGCGGGGTGCATATGATGGTATGTAAAATGAGTGGGTGTGCTGTAAAGTAGCACATCAATTTGGGTGGTATCGCAGAAGTTACAGACTTTTGTCCCTTAGCGGGGGGCAAAAGTCTTTTTTGATTATTTGGGCAAATTTAACATACAGAAGGAGAAAAAATTATGGCAAAAATACCCTACCGTTTCTATTTAAGTGAAGAGGATCTGCCAAAGCAGTGGTATAACCTGCGGGCAGATATGAAAGAGCAGCCAGATCCCCTGATTAACCCAGGCACCATGCAGCCCGCGGTGGAGTCCGACCTGTATCCCGTATTCTGTGAAAAGCTGGCACACCAGGAAATGGATGGTGAAACCCGGTATTTCGATATCCCAGAGCCCGTTCAGGAAATGTACAGAATCTATCGTCCATCCCCGCTGATCCGGGCCTACAACCTGGAAAAAGCCCTGGATACCCCGGCCAAAATCTACTATAAATTTGAAGGTAACAATACCTCCGGCAGCCACAAGCTCAACTCAGCTATCGCCCAGGTGTATTATGCCAAGGAACAGGGCATGACCAGTCTGACAACAGAGACCGGGGCCGGCCAGTGGGGGACAGCCCTCTCAGAGGCAAGCTCTTATTTCGATATCCCGCTGACCGTGTATATGGTGAAGGTTTCCTATGAACAAAAGCCCTTCAGGAAGGCTGTGATGCAGGTCTTTGACGGGAAGGTAGTGCCGAGCCCCAGTGAAACCACAGACATTGGTCGCAAAATTTTAGCAGAAAACCCGGGAACGACCGGGAGTCTTGGCTGCGCTATCTCCGAAGCTGTAGAAACCGCAGTTAAAACCGAAGGCTGCCGTTATGTGCTGGGCTCTGTCCTCAATCAGGTGCTGCTGCATCAGTCCATCATAGGTCTTGAGAGTAAAAAAGCAATGGAGATCCTGGGAGAATACCCTGATATTGTCATTGGCTGTGCTGGCGGTGGTTCGAACCTCGGCGGTCTCATTGCGCCGTTTATGCAGGATAAGCTCACAGGTAAAGCCGATCCCAGAATCATTGCCGTCGAGCCCGCGTCCTGTCCGTCACTGACCCGCGGCCGCTACGCCTATGATTTCTGCGATACAGGCAAGATCACCCCGATGGCCAAGATGTATACCCTGGGCAGCGGTTTTATTCCATCGGCCAACCATGCCGGCGGCCTGCGCTACCACGGGATGTCTCCGATTTTATCCAAGCTGTACCACGACGGCTATATGGAAGCGACCTCTGTAGAGCAGACCCGCGTGTTTGAAGCAGCGATTTATTTTGCAAAAAAAGAAACTATTCTGCCAGCGCCCGAATCTGCCCACGCCATCCGCGCCGCCATGGATGAAGCCCTGCGCTGCAAGGAAACCGGCGAAGCCAAGACCATCCTCTTTGGCCTGACCGGCACCGGCTATTTTGATATGACCGCCTACTCAGTCTATCTTGAAGGCAGAATGAACGACTATATCCCAAGCGATAAGGATCTGCAGAAAGGCTTTGACAGCCTGCCGAAAATCCCGGGGATTCAGGAGTAAAGCGAAAAATAAAAAAACTACCGTTATAGCTGACGGTAGTTTTTTTGTTAAAGTAAAGCATGAATTTGCGAAAGGTCATGTTCGTTATTGAATTGTATTGCCAATTCCTGACTGGCAATAATTTCATCTTCTGGTATATGAAGCAGTTTTCCCATATTTGAGGATAAATAGTTTGCGATATTCTCAATTGATATGTTTTTCAGCTTGCCCTCTGTGTATTTTTTGATTAACCGATTTCTACCACCCACTTCAAAAATTGAAGCCAGTTCTAATTGGTAACCCATTTTGGGAATACGGTAATCTCGTAAACACTGTGCTTTCATTCCCTTAAAAAAAAGAGCGAGGGGATCTTCAGTGACATCGCCTGAATACAGTGTCTCAGACATGATGACTTCACAATAAAACTGTCGGGAATGTTGATCCTCTAACAAGTTTTTATAATATGGAATACTGGCAATAAAATGGGTTTGGAAAGCATTAAGATTACTTTCAGAATGCTGATCAATGTAGGCATTGATATTTGTAATATAATTATACAAAATGGTTGATGCGATTGACTCTTTTTTTGAGTAATGATACGTCAGTGTTCCTAATGCTATTTCTGCATCATCTGCAATATTCTGCATAAGTGTTTTATTATAGCCCTTTGTATAAAACAATTTTTTGGAACTTTCAATTATTTTTCTTTTAGTGATTTCTCCCTTTTTTTGTCCAGCCATAATCTTCTCCTAATTAACTGTATTTTTCCTGTTTGACTTATTATAACAGATAATGAAAAGTAAACGATACTAAAATAAAAGAAAATAAGTAGGAGTATTTTTTATAAATCGTTTTTACTGATACAAATTTGTAATATAGTTGTATGTGATAATGCCTTATACGAATAATATATATATATATAATAAAAAATACGAATTTTTATTTAAAATAAAATATAAAATACAATAAAAATTAAGTTATAAATAAAATATACGGAAAATAACAGTAAATACTTGATATTTACGGTAAATGGGATTATACTGTGAAAAAAGAACACGATTACAAAAATGAGGAAGCATTCATTAGAACGTGTTCATCCAGTACGTGCTGATTAAATGAAACTCAGGTAAAGTAGCTACTTACCAGAGCAAAACTAATAGGGAGGAATAACAGGGGGTAAAAAATGACAAACCAAGAAATGAATTCAAACGACCAAAATAAACAGGAAAAAATTGGTTGGTACAGCTGGGTGGTTGCCCTGCTCTGCTTGTGCACCTATGCCGTTTCGTTTATATCCAGAAATATCTGGAGTACCGCTATTCCGGTAGCAGCTCCAGATTTAGGGATATCAATGACTCAGGCGGGGGGCTTAGTAACAGCATACTATGTCGGTTATGTTGCAATGAACTTTTTCTCAGGGTTCTTTGTAGACAAATTTGGGCCGCGAAAATCCTTGGCGGTATCTTCATTACTGACGGCAGTATTCACTTTGGCAATACCTTTTTCAAGAAGCTACACGATCTTATTTATTTTAAGAGTTTTAGCTGGTATGGCCAGCGGGCCACTGTTTTCAGGCTGTGCCAAGATGAATTTGGGATGGTTTGATGATAAACGCAGAGCTACGGCCATGGGATTCATTATGACAGGTCCAGCTTTGGGGAATGTTATTGCATCAGGTGTATTTCCAAGTGTTATAACCGGCCAGGGATGGCAGATGGCTTTTACCTATGGCGGTATTATCGCTTTGGTCGTTGCTGTTTTGTTTTTTATCTTTGCAAAAGAGAGAGGGGTCGCAAAGGCATCGGGATCAAGTGTACAGAAAACGCCGGAGGAAAAACAAAAAGACCGGCAGGGGGCTTTTCGTATTTTGACAACCCGAACATTAATGCTGGCCACACTGGCACAGTTTTTGGCCATTGGTGCAAATAATGGCTTCACAACATGGATTATGAAATTCTTTGTCGATACGCAGGGATTTACACTGGCAGCCGCCGGAGGAATTTTTGCCGCATCTTCAGCAATGAAATTGTTTAGCGGTACGCTCTCAGGAATTGCGTCAGACCTACTGAAATCCAGGAAAAAAGTAGCGATTCTGTGTGGGGTCATTACCTGTATTACAGTAGTTTGTCTGACACAGTTCAAAGATACCGCGATTCTCTGGGTAATTATGTTGATTTATGGACTGTTCTCATCAGGTTTAGGGAATCCTGTCAACACTATGGCCACAGAAACAGCTAAGGGCCCCTTTGCAGGGACTGTAATGGGAATTTATAATGCCTTGTGTCAATTGGGCTCTGTTGTATTTCCAGCTTTGCTGGGGATGCTTCTTGATATTGCCGGTGGAAGCTTCTTTGCGGTACTCATGGTAATCGCGGGTTCCTATCTTATCGCAGCGGTTTCAGCCGCGTGTATGAAGGAAACCTATGGCAAGACCAGTGATGAGATTCAGGAAAAATAATATTTTTCAAATAAAATGAGGAGGAAAATTTAATGTTCAAATCAAAAGAAGTTGAGGCGGCCTATAACAGGCGACTGGGAAGATATATGGCAGCGATTCGTATGGAGTCTGTTGACCGTGTACCACTTGCCTTTAATACATGCTATTACGCGGAAAAGAATTCAGGCTATAATTTTCAGGAAATCCTTTATGATCCGGAAAAATGGGCGGACTGTGAATTTAAATTTGCAGAAAAATATCCTGAGGTGGATACATTTAGAAGTAATATCGCTTATGCACCAACCTGGGATGTTTTAGACTACCAACTTTATCGTATACCCGGAAGAGAGATCAGCCCTAACTCATTACAACAGTTTGTGGAATCGGACTGGATGAAGGAAGATGAATATCAACAGTTTATTGACGACCCTGTTAAATATAAAATGGAAGTCTATTTTCCAAGAATTTTTGGGGAGTATAAGGAAAAAGGATCAATCCGTTCCTATATGGCTTTTCTGAAATCAGGTTTTCTGCAGGGGATTATCGGAACAATCAATAAAAGCAGAGCTTCAAGATTAAAATATGATTACGGTTTCCCCGGAACAACTCAAAGCCAACTGACAGCGCCCTTTGATATCCTTTCAGATAATTATCGTGGGCTCCGTGGTATTATGCGGGATATGTTTAAAAAACAGGATGAAATTATAGATGCCTGTGAAAAACTGATGGAAATTAATTTAAATAACTGCGCTGCGCTTGTTGATCCTAAAAAGCAGATGCCAATTTTCATAGCGACACATAAACCATGCTTTATGTCACCCAAACAATTTGATAAATTCTACTGGCCTACCTTCTATAAAGGCATTATGACGATGATTGAAGCTGGCTATACCTTTAGAATTTTTCTTGAAGGCAACTGGGAGCCACATTGGGATCATTTGGCTGATTTTCCCAAAGGGAGTGTTTTGTTTGATGTTGACAATGAAGCGGATATCTTTAAGGCCAAAGAGGCCTTTGGCTATAAGAATTGTATTTCGGGAGGAATACCAACGGATATGATGATTTTGGGGACGCCAGATGACATTAAAGAAAGAGTTAAACTGCTCTGTGAAACGGTTGGAAAAGATGGAGGATGGATACCACAGGGGGGCGGTCATATTCCGGAAGATTGTAAACCAGAAAACTTCCAGGCACTCATCGACGCCGTCAATGAGTACGGTCGCTATACAGACGGTCCTGCCCCAATGCCGGAAGAAGCTTATAATCAGGATAAAAAACTTGAACTCCCTTCAGTTAAAAATGTTGTTACTCCTTGGGATATGTATAGAGATGACCACGGCTGGAAAATAACGGGAGACGAGGAGTTAATTGAGAGTAACTGGAATAAGTTAGAACGTATGGCATATTCCTGGATTATCAGATCATAAGGAGGAGTAAAATTATGAGCAAATTAGCAGAAGCGATCAGAGATCTTGAAGACGAATTAGCATTGCAGATTGTCGAAGAAGAAATTGCACAGGGGAGAAATCCATTGGATATTGTAGCGGAAGCCAATGAAGGACTGGTGATGGTTGGAGACCTGTTTGGAGAAGAAACCTACTATCTTGGTGAGCTAATGTTTTCTGTTGAGATTATGGAATCTATTATGAAAAAACTTACTCCACTATTAGAATCTTCAGGGGAAGGCCAGGGTAATAAGGGGAAAATCGTCATTGGAACAGTTCACGGCGATATTCATGATGTCGGAAAAAATATTGTTATCAGTCTGTTGAGAAGCTCAGGTTTTGAAGTGATTGATCTGGGGATTGATGTATCGACTGGAGATTTTGTAGATGCTGTAAGGGATACAGATACAAAAGTGCTGGGATTAAGCGCATTGTTAAATACCACCTATCCTGAGATGAAAAGTGTCATTGATGCTTTAAAAGAGGCCGGTGTGAGAGATCAGGTTAAAGTGATCATCGGAGGAACGATCTGTACGGATCTGTACGGAAGCAGTCAGAGAATTTACTGGTGCAGACGCATTTGCGACCCAGGCAATGGATGGTGTAGAATTCTGCAACGAGGTTTATAGTTGAGTTAATAAAGGGAATCCCTTTTAAATAATTTTTCAGAGGCTTCAACGGTTTTGTACATCGTCTGGAGCCTTTTTAAATTAAAAATTCTGAGATAATGGAGAACAAAAATGCGAAAAAGAGTCATTGGTTTATTTCTCTGTTTAGCAGTGCTTTTATTTTATCCTTCACTGCCTGTTCCGGAGGGCTTGGGAATAATTGGCGTTAAAACATTGGTTTTGCTGGTGATAGCAGTGCTGCTTTGGATAACAGAGGTGATTCCGCTTGGAATAAGCAGTATTTTTTTACTTGTTTTGCCCTTAATGATGGGGGTGTCCACATTAAAGGAGACATTGACGGCTTTTCCAAATCCTACGATCTTCTTTGTATTGGCTACTTTTGGGATAGCAGCCGCCATTTCCAGAGTACCGACAACAAAAAGAATACTGTTATTTTTACTAAAGAAGCTGGGGGGCAATATCAATCGGTTTATTTTGGCCATTATGATTGCAACAGCATTCATTTCATCAATTATGTCAAATATTCCTGCTACAGTCATGTTTATGACAATTGCACTCAGTTTTTTGACATTGTATGATACAGAAGCAGAGAAACAGCGAACAGGCAGAGCCGTAATGATCGCTTTACCTGTTGCGGGGATGATTGGTGGTATTATTACACCAGCTGGCAGCTCTAACAATATTCTGGCGTTGGAGCTTTTGAAAGAATATGCGAATATTTCCATCCGCTTTGTAGACTGGATAGGTATTTGTCTGCCGGTTGCCATCATTCTTTTACCGGTTGCCTGGATTTTGATTATAAAGATTTTTAAGCCAGCGTCCATTGAAAAGGTGAAAATTGACAGCTTTGTTCTCAAGCTTAAACAGATTGAAAAGCCTGAGCTGAAAGAAAAGCTGGTGGTTGTGATTATTTTTGTAATGGTAATCTTATGGATACTCAGTTCCTGGTTTCCAAATTTAAATGTAACGGTTATTGCAATTTGTGGGTTGGCAGTCATGTTTTTACCGGGGATTGATATCCTCAGTTGGAAAGATTTTAAGGATGAGGTAAGCTGGGATGTTATTTTAATGGTTGGATGTGTGCTCTGTATTGGCAACCTGATTTTAAAAAATGGCGTCGCGGCTTGGTTTGCAGAGATAATGTTTAAAATTGAAGCCGGGACAAATATTTTTCTTTTAATCCTTCAATTGGCGGCGTTTATGTATTTAATGCAGCTCATTCTTCCAAATGCGCCTGCAGTCATTACCTCCACAACACTTCCCGTTACAATTGTAGCAGCAGAATTGGGAATTAATGCGGCTGTACTGGTCGTACCTTTATGTATCTTTTCAAGCTGGACAATGATTTTACCACTTTCAGCCGTTCCGATGATGACTTTTTCAAAAGGCTATTATGCCATGTCTGATATTGGAAAGGTGGGAATTCCAGTATTAATATTGCTTGCCTTTATCTTAGCTGCATGGATTCCTGTAGCCTGTAAAATTCTATTATAAAAAAAGATGCCCGGCGTTAGCCGGTGCATCTTATTCTGCTTCGCGCAGCCGCTCCACAATGCTCTGTTTAACGGTGCTCCGGTAGGAAATAACCGGAATCAGCACAGATAAGGCTAAAAGGATGGGGTAGGTGATGAGCAGCGGTGTAATGATAAAGTGGTAGGAGAAAAACCACAGGGACGCGGTAACTCCACGAAGGATAATGGAAGAGAACAGAATGCCAAGAACCAGGGAAAACAGCATAGTTCCAAGGGCATAATAAAGCCCCTCCAGACAGAGCATTTTTGTCAACTGGCTTCCGGTCATACCGATGCTCTGAAGCATGGCGAACTCCCGCCGTCTGGTAATAATACTGGTCAGAATGGAATTGACAAAATTCAGGATACCAATGAGACCGATGATAAAAGTCAGAATACCGCCGATGACCAGAATCATCTGCCGCATGCTCTCAAATTCGTTGATAATGAGCTCGCGGGATTCGTAGTCCATTGTGGGCTCACTCTTTTCAGTATAATTTTTCAGGAAGGCTTCCATTTCACCCTCCAGGCTGTCAGATACGTCAAAGGTGTACTCCATCAGAGGCTGGTCGGGGTCAAGACTGCTGTACACCTCGGATGGGAGATAGAAGTTGTAGCCCCAGCTGCTTCGGTCCGATGCCACGTTCAGGTTTACTTTGGATTTTGCCAGCACCTCGTAAGTATGCGGCGTACCATTCTTGTCATACAGGGTAACGGACTGGCCAAGGCTGAAAGGAGCACTGTAAGGATAGGGATTGCCGTAATCGTCACACTCATAAGCGGCAATGATGTAGTTTCCGCTAGCAAGCTTTTCAGCGTCTGCAGTTCCCTCTAAGACCGTGAGTTTATCCAGTACGAAAGGGTCCACACCGTATACAGAGGCGAAAACCTGCTCACCATTTTTGCTGTATTCGGTTTCTCCGGGAGGATTGTCCATTTTGATGTTCTGGCTTTTTCCGCCAAAGACCCGTCCGCCCGCTTCAAAGCCTGGCTGAGATTCGACCAATTGGATAAAGCTGTCAGACAGAGTGTTCTCAGGGCCTGTATAGTCATAATTAAAATAATCAGCGTGGGCAATAACAAAGTCTGTGTTGGCCCATCGGCTTACGTATTTTTCCATGTCCAGCCCTCTAGACAGCGTGAATACTGTGTTCAGGAGCACGAGGCTCAGAGACAGTGAAATGATTACAAGGATCGTTCTTCCCCGGCTGCGGCCGAGATTGGACAAGGCCATGCGGTAAAGCCTGCCGCCGTCTGTTGATTTTTTCTGTTTTTTTCGTTCTTTTCCACCTTCGGTATAACGAACCGCCTCAATGGGGGATACTCTGGAGGCAACACGCCCAGGCTTGCGTGTGCTGATGAAAACTGTCACAATGGCAAACAGGGCAGAGCCGACAAAAATCAGCGGGTTCAGTGAGACATAAACACCGTTATCCGCGCTGTAGTTACTGGCCGATAAAAGAATGGGAATCAGTGCTTTCCCGGTGAAAAAGCCAATAATCAGACCAATGGGAATACCGATGGCTGAAAGCAGAACAGCCTGCCGGTTAAGGATATGCCGAATCTGCCGCCCAGTCGTTCCAATGGTTTTTAACAGGCCATAAAAACGAATATCCCGGATAACGGATATCTGAAAAATATTGTAGATAATCAGATAGCCTGTGAACACAATGAGGATAATGGCAGATGAAGCGGCCAGAACAGTGGCAGGGCTTAATGAGAAGTTTGAGGACAGGTAAGCCCAGTTGACATTGGAGGCAATGTAGTCAGGCGCTTCGGAATCCGAAGCGTTGAAGCCACTCTCGGTGATCACCTGATGAAGCTTGGCATCGAGATTAAAGCTGTTTCTAAATAGGATATAGGCATTTACCACTCCGGCCATTTGGCCGTCTCCCGGGTCAGCCTGGCTGAGAATATCAGCATTTTCAGAGACAAAAGCCTGGGAGACATAAATCTGCCCGACATTAAAAACCGGGTCACTTTCCCAGTAACCGGAAAGAATAAAGTTTCGGGTAAAAACCTGGTCTTGGATGGTGTAAGTCAAGGGAACAGTGGTGCCAATCTCGTGAGGCAGGCCCAACATGTCGAGGGTTTTAGTATCGGTGATGATCTCGTTGGCAGACTGGGGCTTCTGTCCTTCTGTCAGGTGGATGCCTGCAAATTTTAGGCCTGTATCGTCTTTATACCACATCTCAGACCGGCGTTTCAGCAGTTCTGGATTGTCTACTGAGTCTGCCATCAGGCGGTCGTAGCTGATCTCTTTAATCAGAGGATGTTTTTTGATTTTGTCAAATTCTTCATCGTTCAGGTACTTTAAAACCGCGTGCCCGTCCCCGCCGGCCTGACGGATGGTCTGCTGCTGAAAGGTTTCTACTACGCCGGTGCCCATGGTGAAAAGCGTGGTGAACAGGATGGTGGTCAGGGCAATGGCCACAATGGCGATGAGATTGCGGAGCTTATTGGCTTTAAAGCTCTTGAGAGCGATCCTGCCCACGGCTTTTTTATTTTTGACCTTAAGCATAGCGGCCACCACCTGTGATCTGACCATCCTCGATGTGGATGATCCGGTCTGCCGTCTGAGCGATTTCCTCATTGTGAGTGATCATCACAATGGTCTGATGAAAGTGCTCGCTGGTGATTTTTAAAAGACCCAGAACATCCAGACTGGTTTTGGAATCCAGATTACCGGTGGGTTCGTCGGCCAGGATAATGGCCGGCTTAGAGGCAAGGGCCCGGGCAATGGCGATGCGCTGCTGCTGGCCGCCGGAAAGCTGGCTCGGAAGGCTGTAAAGCTTGCTTTTAAGCCCGAGGATATCAATGATTCTGCTTACGTATTTTTTGTCAACTGTATGGCCGTCCAGCTCGATGGGCAGGACGATATTTTCATAAACATTGAGGACTGGCACCAGGTTGTAGTTTTGAAATACAAATCCAATTTTGCGGCGTCTGAAAATGGTCAGGGCATCATCCTTCAAATCAAAGATGTTTTTGCCATCTACCATTACAGAGCCTGATGTAGGGCGGTCCAGTCCGCCAAGCATATGTAAAAGTGTGGATTTCCCACTGCCTGAGGTGCCGACAATGGCTGAAAATGAGCCCTCTTCTATTTCAAGGGACACACCGTCAAGGGCCTTCACATTGGTTTCACCTGTACCGTAATATTTTTTTAGCTGTTTTGTCTGTAAAATGATCATAATGACCTCCGTAAATGATAGTCTGTATGGGGTAAGAACACCATAAACAAACTATAACAAAAACTTCTTTCCATGTTCTTTCCGGAATCTTACAGTTTTGACAGATTTCATTAAAAGACAGAAGATTCATTTTCGTTCTGAAAAGAGCGTGGCAGAAAAACAGAGAAGCAGGAACCTTTATCATGTTCGGAGGAAACCTTGATATAGCCGCCCTGCATGGTGATAATCTCCCGGGAGAGGTAAAGGCCAATGCCGACGCCCTCTTCCTGGCTGACTGCGGAGGAACGGTAGAAGCGGCTGAAAATCTTGGGTATTTCGTCTTCGGAAATACCGATTCCAGTATCCGAGATGTCGATTCGGCAGAACAATTCATAGGCCTGCACGGTGACGCGGACCTTTCCGCCTTGCGGGGTGTACTTGATTGCGTTGTCCATAATATTATAAAGAGCCTCTGCTGTCCATTTTGGATCAAAACAGGCGGACAGGCCTTGCGGAACATCTACAGTAAGTGCGACAGAACGGTTTTGAGCTTTTTTTAACACCCCTAGCGCGACGTTTTCTGAAAGCGTATCAATGGCTGAGGCTTCGGGTGAAACCTGTACGATGCCGTTTTCAAGCCGGGAGGCCTTGATCAGTGACTGGATCAGAAAATCAAGCTTTGCGCTCTGCCGGCCAATCTCATCTGCCAGCGGCTGGGCAGATTCTGGAAGGTCTGTCTGTTCTGCCAGCAAGTCTGAATAAAGCCTCAGGTTGGCAATGGGCGTTTTTGTCTGGTGGGAAATATCGCCGATAAGGGTCTGGACCTGATCCCGCTCAGATACAGTGCGGCTGCTGCGGGCACGGCTGGCGCTTAGGAAATGATGGAGCTTTGTTTCAATGGCTGAGAGGCGGCTTTCGTCAAAAGCATTTTCCTCAAAGGTGCCCTCAAGAGCGCTGTCAAGCATTTGGTCCAGACGGGTAAGCGTCCGGTTTAAGCGGAACAGGCAAAGAATAAAGAACCCACCGAGGAGAATGGCCGATATTGAAATAAGGATAGCGGCTGTGTTCATTTTACTTCACCGCCCAGGTATACCCTAGGCCGTAGACCGTCTGGATATACACTGGCTTTGAGGAATTGTCCTCGAGCTTGCGGCGCAGACGGCGTATGGTTACAGAAAGGGCGTTTTCATCCACAAAGTCCATGCTGTCGCCCCAGACCTTTTCCAGCAGCAGCGCTCTGGTAACTGTGCTGCCGCGGTTTGTCAGCAGCAGCTTTAACAGCTTCTGCTCTGTTTTGCTGAGCGTCAGCTCATCTTCGCCCTTTAAAAAGACCATTTGGTCAAAATCAAAAGTAAAGGCGTCAATTTTTATGCGATCTGGGCTTTCGCTCAGGCTGCGGCGCAGTAGGGCGGCGATGCGGGCACGCAGAATCGCCAGGCTGAAGGGTTTTGTGATATAGTCGTCTCCACCGCTTTCAAGGCCGACGACCACGTCCATTTCCATATCGTTGGCGGTCAGAAAGATAATGGGAACAGCAGAACGGCGCCGTATCTCCTGGCACAGCTCCAGCCCATTGCCGTCAGGCAGGTTTACATCCAGAACGATCAGGTCAAAGATACTATTCGCCAGCTGTTCTCTGGCCTCCTTAATAGAAAAGACCGGAAGCGTGGTATAAGAATCGTTTTTTAAGGACAGCACAAGTCCCTGGTTCAGGGCGAGATCATCCTCAACGATGAGTATTTTTGATGGTTTGTCAGTCATAGGTACCTCCTTGTACGCAGTTCAGTATAACCAGAAAAGCAGCAAAATGCAAGAAGAAGCGCCGTTATTCAAATATGACACAACCTGTCAGGTTATATCTGATATAATATAGACAGAAAAAAAGAGGAGACATCAATGGAAACAATACCGGCCAAAACACTGGTCACCAAGAATAAAAATACTGCCTGGTTCGGAACAGAATACAGCATGAATATTTACAGGGGCTGCTGCCACGGCTGCATTTACTGTGACAGCCGCAGCGAATGCTACCAGAATACGGATTTTGACACGGTAAAGAAAAAGCAGGATGCCCTCAGGCTCATCGCCCGTGACCTTAAAAGTAAAAAGAAAAAAGGCGTGGTAGGTACCGGCGCCATGAGCGATCCCTACAACCCTTTTGAGAGAAGGGAGTGCCTGACCAGGGAAGCGCTCAAGCTCATTGACCACTATGGCTTTGGCGTGGCCATCGCGACCAAAGGGAGCCTTGTCACACGGGATATTGATCTGCTGTCCTGTATCCAGAGCCATTCCCCGGTTATCTGTAAGGTTACAATCACAGCAGCGGACGATGTGTTGAGCGGTATTGTCGAGCCTGGGGCGCCGCCAAGCAGCGAGCGGTTTGAGGCAGTGAAGGCCCTCTCAGACGCCGGTATCTATACCGGCATTTTGCTGATGCCGGTCCTTCCCTTTATTGAGGACAGCACAGAAAATATTCGGTCGATTGTGGAACAGGGGGAAAAGTGCGGCGCACGTTTTATTTATCCCGGTTTTGGCGTTACTCTGAGAGATGTCCAGAGAGACTATTATTTTAATCAGCTGGACCAGCATTTTCCCGGATTCCGGCAAAAGTATATGCGTCAATACGGCAACGCCTACAGCTGCGGGGCTTCCAGAGCGCACGAACTTTACACGTTTTTAAAAACTAGCTGCGGTCAGGCGGGCCTCAGTTTCAGAATGAAGGATATTATCAAAGACTACAAAGGCCGATATCAATGTGAACAACTGTCATTTCTGAGATGATACGGCGTTTCGCAGCCGCTGATGCTGGCATTCGGTGTGGCACAGGATGTTTTGGGCTATGCCATGACCTATACCCGTTCGCCATTCCATTGCTGATTTCGCCAACGGAACCAGCAATATCATAAATCAGATGGCAGCCCGCACAGTGCTCAATACCATCCGGGCCCCCTGTTGATGTTTGGCTTTGGCATGAGCATTGCAGGGGCATCCATTGCCACTACATTTTCACAGATGGTTTCCTGCGCCTGTGCGCTCTGGTATACAACCCGTTTTAGAAACATCCGGTTTAACCGTTCCGATTTCAAGCTTCGAGAGGACCTATAAGCTGGCGATTCTCAGCGCCTCAGTGGTCTTGGTGGTGTCATTTTTGTGCTTTCAAATTTTTCCAAGACAGATTATCAGCATTTTTGGAACAGGGAGCGGGGTCTACTTTGAATTTACAGAGCTTTATTTTCGGATCTTTATGTTTGACACGCTGGTCAACAGCGTCCAGCCTGTTACTGGAAACTTTTTTATCGCTATTGGTAAGCCGGCTAAAGGAATTTTTATTTCAATGACACGACAGATCATTTTCCTTCTGCCGCTGATCCTTTTGCTTCGGCATTAACGGCAGCATGTATGCGGGACCGATCGCCGATTTCGCAGCCTTCGCGGTTGCCATGATCATGGTTTTGGGTGAAATGCGGCGCATGAAAAGAATGCGCGACTCTTTGGAAAACGCCATCGAATAACGCTGAACAACGGCCTGAATTTTCAGGCCCTTTTTTATTTTTTGTTCTTTTTTTCAGCAGAAGATGTTAGAATGAAAAGACAATCATGGACAAAAGAGGAGCAAAATGAAAAATAGAATTATAATCATTGACGATGATCCTAAGCTTTGCGCCCTGCTCGAAAAATGCGTCACCTGCGATGGATTTGAAGCGGTCTGCGCCGGCGACGGCCATGAAGGGCTTGAAAAGCTGGAGGAGGGCAGCCCGGTACTCGTGGTGCTGGATGTAATGATGCCTGGTCTGGACGGATTCGAGGTGCTCAGGAAAATCCGTGAAACCAGCGCGGTGCCAGTATTGATGCTGACAGCCCGGGACGATAATATCGACAAGGTATACGGGCTCCGGCTCGGGGCTGATGATTATCTCACAAAGCCCTTCGATATTAACGAGTTCAGCGCCAGGGTTCATTCGTTGGTGAGACGCTATACGATTCTTAACGGCAGCGAGGCGGAAAACAGCCAGCGGCTGAGCTTTAAAAATCTTGAAATCGACCCGGACAGGCGGCTGGTTACAGTTTGCGGCAAAGGGATTGAGCTCCAGACAAAGGAGTTTGATATTTTATATTATTTGGCTAAAAACAAAGGGCGCGCCCTGACTAAAAAGCAGATCTATGAGGAGGTCTGGCAGGAAGAATACCTGTATGATGACAGCAATATCATGGCGCATATCAGCAAAATACGCCGACTTATTGAACCGGATTCCAAAAAGCCGATCTATATCCAGACCATCAAGGGCGTAGGCTACCGTTTTAACGCGGAGGTGTGATCATGAAAGGATTGGAAATGCTGCTGACAGCGCTTTTGTTCCTTGTCGGCGGTGCGATTCTTGTTTTGGCAGGAAAACTCTATCAGGCACGCAAAAGCGTCCGGGATATGAATGAAGCACTCGAAGATATCCGAAACGGCAATCTGAACCGCCGTATTCTGGCAGCTCCGGATAACATTTTGGCGCCCTTTTTTTATAAAATCAACGATATTATGGAGGGCTATCGCGATACAATCGCGGAGCTCAATGAACGCGATCAGGCCAACAGACAGATGATGACCAGTCTTTCTCACGACGTCCGGACGCCGCTCACCACCCTTATCGGCTATCTGGACGCTGTCCACAGTCATCTGGTTGAGGGCGGGGAGCGGGAGGCGTATATTGAGACAGCCCGTGAAAAGGCCCACAGTCTCCAGATGTATGTGGATGATCTTTTTGAATGGTTTAAGCTGAACTCCAACGAGCGGGTTCTGGAAATCGCTCCGGTGAATGTGACGGAAATGACCCAGACCGTTCTGAGTGACTGGCTTCCGGTTTTTGAGCAAAATAAAATTGATTATGCTTTTTTTATCCCGGAAAAGTGCATCACCGTCTCTCTGGATACAGCGGCTTACAGAAGGATTTTAAATAATCTGATACAAAACGTGGTGAGCCACAGCAGCGCTTCTGCGATTTCTGTTGGCGTAGAGGAAAAGAAGGACTGTGTGGAGATATGGGTAAAGGATAACGGAAGGGGGATACCGGCGAGGGAACTAGACCATATTTTTGATCGTCTTTATAAATGTGATCCTGCCAGAATGGGCAAGGGCAGCGGCCTTGGGCTCTCCATTGTGGAGCAGCTGGTCCGGCTGCAGAATGGCGGCATCCGTGTGACGAGCGAAGTGGGAAAGGGGACGAGCTTTCTTCTGGATTTTAAGCCGGTTTGATGAAAGACAAGGTTAAAGCAAGGTTGAGGCAAGGTTGGGGCAGGACACAGGTGGTATCATAGCAGTATCAACAGAGGAGGATCTGAACTATGAAGGAAAAATATGTTATCGCTACAAAAAATCTGACAAAGGTTTATGGCGATCAAGTCAGTGTTTCGTCTCTTGATCTGCATGTGCGCAGAGGAAAGATATATGGCCTGCTGGGCCGCAACGGCGCAGGAAAAACCACCACCATGCGAATGCTCCTGGGATTAACCGAGCCCACCCAGGGCGCTATCCGTATCTTTGGGAAAGACCCGATTAAGGACGGTAAAACCCTGTATCCCAGGATTGGAAACCTGATCGAGTCACCAGGCTTTTATCCCAACCTGACTGGAACAGAAAATTTGAACATTTTTGCCACGCTTCGTGGCATTCCGAGAAAGGATGCAGTCCGGGAATCCCTTGAGCTTGTGGGGCTTCCATACAAAGACAAAAAGCTCTTTTCCAAGTATTCGCTGGGTATGAAACAGCGCCTGGCCATTGCCCTGGCCGTCATGCACGACCCCGAGCTTTTAATTCTGGATGAGCCCATCAATGGCCTGGACCCCATCGGTATCGCAGAGATCCGTGATCTGCTCAAAGCATTTGCGAAAAAGGGAAAAACCATCCTGGTATCCAGCCACATTCTTTCAGAAATTGAGCTTCTGGCCGACGATGTGGGCATTATTGATAACGGTGTGCTTTTGGAGGAAGAGAGTATGTCTGTGCTCAGGGATAAAAACCAGATGTATATCCGTTTTGTTTTGTCCGATACGGCTAAAGCGGCGCGTATTCTGGAAAAGGTCTTTAAAACCAATGATTTCAGTATTGACGACGGACAGACACTGCGGCTGTTCGATACGACCTTTAGGGTCGGCACACTGACAAAATGTTTCGTGGAGAATGAGCTGACGGTGGACGACGCCCACATCTGTGAAGATACCCTGGAGGATTATTTCAAAAAGGTCACAGGGGGTGTCGGCATTGCTTAAGCTTGTACACTGTGAGTTTTTAAAACTGAAGCGCAAAAAATTTGTGCTTTTTATCATGCTGGCGGCTTGTATCATGCCCATTCCGCTCACGGCCATTGTCCTGAAAACCGGCATCGGACAGAGTGCGGGTCAGCTTATGCCGCCTGAAGAAATGTACGACGGCCTGTTCGGTATGATTGTGGGCTTTGGAAATTTTATCTCTATGCCCTGCATTATTGGGATCGTGGCAGCCATGCTGTTTTACATGGAAAGGGATAACGACACACTAAAAAATTTGCGGACCATTCCCCTCAGCAGTAATCAGATTATTGCGGCCAAGATCATTACATTGTTTATATTAGGCATTTTCTATTCCGTTGCGCTCATGGCCTCATCCATGGTGGGTGGACTGATCGGCGGCGGCATCAATGGGGTGGGCTATAAGCTGTGGATCAGCATTATGACTGGTATTCTCCTGACTGCCGGAACCCTGCCAGTGGTCATTGCCATCGTCTTTTTCAATCGGAGCTATATTTTTTCGATTCTTCTGTCCCTGGTTTACTCGGTGGGGGGCTTTGGCGTGGCGAGTACCAGCTTTACCAGCGGTAATATCACCAATCCGCTGCTTACCATTCTGCCTGTCCCGCTTATCTGGCGCTGGCAGAATATGGCGATTCAGGGTGATGCGGCCGCGGAAGCCGTTAAAAAAACAGCCGTATCCCTGCCAATGGCGGCCGGGATTGTCGGGTTGATCGCGGCGCTGTCTATTGCTGGTATTTTGTTTATCTACAGTAAACGTGAAAGCTGAGGTGCACTGTGAAAAAGTTAAAGTGGATTTTGAGTATTGCGGCGGTTTTTAAACTTATCTATATTACCAGCGGGAGGGAAAAGAAAAATGCTTAAACTGATCAAGACAGAAATATTCAAGCTCAAGCGCTATTCCATTGTATGGGTGGCGGCAGCCGCCATGCTCTGCGGGCCGCTGCTGTCCTGGTTTACCATCTCCATGGATACCAGCGGCAGCTATACGTTCACGGAATTTTCGGACAATACGATCTGGACAAATTTTGACGCGGTCAATCCTCTGGTTTTTACGCTGCTGGCAGGCTACATCATTTCAAGAGAGTGGACAGATGATACCCTTAAAAACCTGCTGACCATACCCGTCCCTTTCAGTAAGCTGCTGACCGCTAAGCTTTTGGTTATCACGGCTCTGGTGGCGCTGTCGGGAGTCGGCAGTTTCCTGGCAACCATACTGTTTGCTGGAATATCAGGGCTGGAAGGCTTTACAGCAAATCTGGCAGTTCAGTCGCTTGTGCAGATGGTGGTCATGAACCTGTGCGTGTATATTGCGGTACTGCCCATCATTGTTTTTACCAGTAAAAAGCCGGGCGGCTTTGTCGCGGGGGTGGGGTTTGCTTTCTTTTACGGGGTCTGCGGCGGTCTGGTGGCAGGCCACGGACTTGGAAATGTGTATCCGCTCACGGCTGGCTTTGCCCTTATCAATTACAGAATTGATCCAGGTGCTTTTTCAGAAGGCTTTACCTATAACTTGCCCCAATGCTGTACGGTGCTGGCGCTGACACTGCTTTTATCCATTGTGATGGTGCTGAGAACCGATAAGCATGTGCAGAAAAACAGTCATTGGCAGAGGGCGGCGGTTGCGGCAGCCGGTTCAAAAAGTAAAAAGAGATGATACGGCGTTTTGCCGAATCATCTCTTTTATTATTTTCTGGTGATCTTTGTGCGGGACAGATTTTCACGAATGGTGCTGCGGGTTATTTCAAACTGCTCTTTTGGCAGAATATCCTCGATATAGGGGAGAGAAGGAGCATAAATAAAGGAGCCGCCCTTTTTAAGCGCTGTCAGAATAGATTTATAGCACTTTACCCATTCCAGGTCACTGCCGTCCTGTGCGGACATGGCAGCAGACATTTCTTTAATAAAGGCCAGGGGGGAGAGAATACTGCCCCAGTAGTCCTTACCGTAATCGACGTGTAAAAAATCGGATGCGCGCGTAACATCTGTATCTTCGGCGCTGGGGTCAATGCCGCAGGCGCGGTGGCCCTGTGCGTTTAAAAAGAAAACGAGATTACCTGTAGCGCCGGAGCCCACAACTAAAATGGGGTCTTCCAGCTTATCCATATCTAAATCCAGGAGTTCAATCTGAAAGCCCGCGGAGTATTCAGAGTTCAAATTAATGGTATTGTTGTTATCCATGATCTTTCCTTTCTGAAATTGATGATGCAAAACTTATACCCATTATAACGAATTTAGGACGGAATGCCCAGATAAAAATTAAATTTACCATTTGCGGTACAATTGGTGTATAATAGAGCCATTATCGAAAAAATAAAAGGAAGCAAAATGAAAACATTATTTGAAAACACAACCATTTACGGCAAAAAAATTTATCTTGAGGCACAGGGAAAATGGTATCAGAAAAACGCTCTGAAAAAACGCTGGTTCTATTTACTCATGGCTGCTTTTTGTTTTGTTTGCGCCTACTATTATCTGTCGAGAGCGTCATGGCCGGCAGGCGTGATATTTATAGTGATGGGAATACTGCTGGTGCTTGTCTATTTTCAGGGATACCGCTTTTCGGCAGAGAGAGCCTACAATGAGCAAAAAGATATTTTTCCGGCCAGTGGCTTTAAATGGACTATCACCAAGGATAAGATGGTTTGGAAAACGGCTGAGGCAGAGCGGCCTGTTTTTTACAAACAGATTGAAAAAATCTATGAAACAGGGCATACCTTCGTGATCGTGGCTGGCGGAAAAATGCATATTCTTGATAAGGATGGCTTTACGGCCGGCGGTGCAGCTGATTTCAAAAGCTTTTTAATGAAAAAATGCCCTCAGGCTTTTAAATAAAGCTTGACCTTTACGCGGCGTTATCCCTTAAACTGTGATTAAGACACGAGAGGAGATGACGTTTTATGAAAATCAATGCCATTTATTCTGGCAAAATTTATGAAAAGATGATGAACGCTTCTGCTGGAAAAAGAGATGACCTTTACCGTTATGAGATGATGAAGCCTTTTGAGTACAAGTGGGCATGTATCAATGTGCCGATTAAGGCTGCCCGGAAAGGCGGCTACGATGTGGTGATGGCCTCTGAAATGATGGGGCTTTTCCCACCAGAAAGGGTGGATCATTCACAGAAAGAAGCGGTGGAGTGGCTTAAAAAAGAAAGTCTTTGGTCTGCCAGCGAGGCGGCTATAAAGAAATCTTTGGATTGTTTTGTAAAGGCGGGTATCGAACTGCCGGTTCAGGAATACTTTTTTACCCTTCTTCTGGCCAATCCGGATAATCCATATACACAGATGAGTGAGGGTTACTGCGGGGACGGCGGCATTCCAGGCTATATTTTGGGCTCACTGGTGCCGAGTGAAGCGACGGTCGCCAGGATGCCTGCGGCCCTGGCCCATGAGTGCAATCATAATGTGCGGTTTCAATTCCAGAAATGGCGGACGGATATTACGCTGGCCGAAATGATGGTAAGTGAGGGGCTGGCCGAAAATTTTGCCGCGGCTCTCTACGGGGAGAAAGCCGTTGGTCCGTGGGTAACTAAAACAGATGCGTCAGTTTTGGAAGCGGTTATAAAACCAAGGATTGTTGAAGTTTTTGATGTAACCGGCTTTGATGGCATCACGCCCTGGCTCTACGGCGACGAGATAGCAGAGATACAGCATTTCTTCCCGGTGGGGATGCCTTATTGCGCAGGGTATGCCTGCGGTTATCATATGATCCGCCATTATCTCAAAAAAACAGGCGTCCCTATTGTGGAAGCAACCCTGAAACCAGCCGCTGAGATTATGGCAGAATGTTCGGATTTTTGGGGGCATTGACAGGGAAGCCTGGCCTTTCTATGATAAAAGCAGAAAAATAAGAGTGATGTAAGGCCGTGGACATTATCTGTCCGCGGTCTTTTTAATGGTTTAAAACAGAGTCCGGGGATGAGAGATGCTCTGCCGCCGTTAATTTCATCGGCTTTGGGCATTGTTTACTGCAAAAAAGGCAAATTGCAGTGAAATATGACAAAACCTGTCAGTGTTTATAGGGTATAATACAGGAAAAGAGGAGGTACATTATGCTGGAATTACCAGAAAGCTATACCATAGCTGGACAATTAGACGAGATCGTTAAAGGAAAACAGATTGAGCAGGTGGTTGCGGGAGCATCACTACATAAATTTGCCTTTTTTAATGGCGAGCCGGAAGCCTGCCGCGAGATACTTCTGGGGATGAGAGTAGACAGGGCCACGTCGTACGGCGGCTATGTTGAAATTGAATTTGGGGATAAGCGGCTTTTGCTGGGGGACGGTGTCAATATACGCTATCTGGAGGCAAAGGAAAAAAAGCCTAAGAAGCATCAGTTGCTGCTGACCTTTGAGGATGAGAGCGCCCTGGTCTTTTCAGTGGCGATGTACGGGGCAATCTGGGCATATGCAGAGGGAGAAAATGACAATTATTATCATCGGGTTGCCAGAGAAAAGCCATCGCCCCTAAGCGGAGAATTTGACCGGGAATGGTTTGATGGCATTGTGGCTGCGGCTAAGAAGAATACCAGCGCAAAGGCTCTTCTGGCGACGGAACAGCGGATTCCAGGCCTGGGCAATGGCTGCCTGCAGGATATTCTTTTTAACGCTCGAGTGAACCCCAGAACAAAGCTGGAATATCTGACGGAGGAAGAGCTCAGCCGCCTGTTTGATTCCGTTAAGGGTACCCTGCATCAGATGACTGTAAAAGGAGGCCGGGATACCGAGAAAGATATTTTTGGCATGAAGGGCGGCTATAAAAGCATTTTATCCAAAAATACTTATAAAACGCCCTGTCCGGTCTGCGGTGGTGCCATTATCAAGGAAGCCTATCTGGGCGGCAGTGTTTATTATTGTCCAAACTGCCAGCCCAATAAAAAAGATTAAAGCAAAAGAACGGTTGTTCCGGCCGGCTTTTGTTATCAGCGTCTGACCATTGGGGACACACCGGATACCGGCCATTGTATACACTGCCTGAACAGTGTGTATCTGGAGGGAGAAAAGCTGTGGATACGTATTGACGCACGGGGAAATACCTTTGGAAAAAATGCTCAGTTTAGTAAAGAGCATTTAGAAAGGGAGCAGTTGGCTTTTCCTGTCCGACCAGAGTGTGGTGAGAAAGACTATCCAGAAATCTATGTCAGTCCGGCGCCTGCCACCATAAAGGCTCTCGAAACAAATGAGGATGCTCTTAATATGATTTTACATGGCCTACCAGAAGACATATAAGGGAGAAATGAAATGAAGTCAGAAAAAATGATGAAAGGGCTTGTCTGTCACGAGTCCGGCGCCATCGAGCTTTTGGATATGCCGCGTCCAAAGCTTGAGGAAGACACCGACGCCATTGTCCGTGTGACACTCTCAACCATTTGCACCAGCGACCTTCACATCATGCACGGAGCAGTTCCAAGGGCTGTTCCCGAAAAGGTGCTTGGCCACGAGTTTGTGGGTGAAGTTGCTGAGGTGGGGAGAAGTGTTAAAAAGTTAAAACCGGGAGCGCGCGTTGCGGCCAACTGTATCACTTTCTGTGGAGAGTGTGCGTACTGCCGGCAGGGCTTTATCAACAACTGTGAAAAAGGAGGCTGGGAGCTGGGATGCCGGATTGACGGCTGCCAGGCCGAATATGTAAGAGTCCCCTTTGCAGATATGGGACTGACTGAAATACCAGATACTGTCACAGACAAAGAGGCGTTGCTACTTGGAGATATTTTGTCAAGCGGCTACTTCGGGGCGGAGCTCTGTGAGATAAAACCTGGTGATACCATTGCGGTTATCGGAGCCGGACCGGTGGGGCTCTGTGCCATGAGCTGTGCGCGGATGTTTGGCGCGGCCCGGATCATCGCATTGGATATTCAGGATGAACGTCTGAAATTGGCGGTAGAACAGGGATTGGCAGATGAGACAGTCAACCCGTCTTCAGAGGACGCTGAGAAGGCGGTTGCAGCCTTAACAGATGGCCGCGGGGCAGACGGCGTGATCGAGGCGGCCGGCGGCGAGAACACCTTTGAGCTGGCTTGGAAACTGGCGCGGCCCAACGCTGTCGTCGCCCTGATTGCCATGTACGAAAAGGCTCAGACACTTCCGCTTGAAAAGATGTATGGAAAAAATCTGATCTTCAAGACCGGCGGCGTAGACGCTGTGCATTGTGAGCGCCTTATGAAGCTCATTGAGGCCGGACGGATCAATACAGAATTCCTCATAACGCACGAGGCCCCTCTCAATGATATTCTAGAGGGCTACCGTATATTTGAGAAGAAGCTGGATCACTGCATTAAATGGGCAGTGACACCTTATCAACGTTAGCTTTGGTTATTTAGAGGTATTCGAGTATGCCATATGGGGTAAGGACGATGGTGCCAGCAGCGATAAGCTGTTCAGTGCCTTTTTGCAAAGCGCTGAGAGAGTCACAGCCACCGTCTTCCTCCAGCATCAGGGCATAACCCTCTTTCTGCATGCCGGGGTACAGAATAAAGTCCACGCCTTCCTGCATTAACGAAAGCTTAGGATCAATCGCAGCGATGATTTTTTCCTTGAACATGTTTTTCTCATTGGAAGATAAACTAAGAGTTTCCATAAAAGCGCTCCTTTCACAATAAGGAGATGATGCGGCGTAACGCCGTATTCTCTCCTGCAACTATAACATGTGCGGGGCCAAAATACAAGAAAGGGCGGATTACGCATTGTAATATCCGCCTTTTCTTTTTTAACGTGCCGGGGCGTATACGGCGGCTGAGCGTTTTGGAATATACAGGGTGGTAAGCTGACCGGGGCAGTCTGCCTTAGCGTCAATGGGGTCAGGCTCTGTGTCCATCCAGCCGCCAAAATGGCGGGATTCTGTGTTGAGAATGGGCTGATAGCCGTTGTTGTCAGGAAGTGGGATGAAGCCGCTGAAATCTCTTGTGGGATGGAAATTAAAGGCGAAGAGATAAGGTCCCTTTGAATAGAGCAGCAGTTTTGCCCAGGTGTCAATGAGCAGAAGTTCAGACGGATATTCAAGCAGCTTTGTCTCCTTGACAAAATGGATCATGGCTTTGTCAAAATCCTGCAAATAGCGGTATCGAAGGTTTGTGTCCTCTGCCAGATGCCACTGCCGGCGGGCATACTGGTAGCTCCAGCCGTTATCCTCACGCGGGAGATCAATCCATTCGGGATGACCAAACTCGTTACCCATAAAGTTCATATAGCCCTCGCCGGCGCAGGTACAGGTGATCAGCCGGATCATTTTATGCAAAGACATGGCGCGTTCAATAACAGGGTTCTGGTTAAAAACATTCATATCACTGTACATGTCCTGGTCGGCCAGCCAGAACATGATGGTTTTGTCACCGACAATGGCCTGATCGTGGGATTCGGCATAGCCAATGACCTTTTCACCTGGCCGGCGCTGTGTAAGCTCATGCCAGAGTGCGTTTAAATCCCAGTCCTCGTCTCTTAAATCCCTTAATGTATGAATCCAGAAATCGGGGAGGCCCATGCCCAGCCGGTAGTCAAAGCCAAGCCCGCCCTGAGAGACGGGAAGCGCCATGCCGGGAAGTCCGCTCATATCTTCAGCGATAAGGAAACAATCCGGCTTTATTTCCTTTGCAAGGGCAGAAGCCATCTGGAGATAGGTAAGGCCGGACATATCCGTATTGGATGAAAAGTACTGATCGTATGAATTAAAGTTTACGCCCAGGCCATGGTTATGGTACAGCATAGAGGTAACACCGTCAAAACGGAAGCCGTCAAAATGGTATTCGTCCAGCCAGAATTTTATATTGGACAAGAGAAAATGGAGAACCTCGGGCTTATCGTAATTAAAAACCTTTGAACCCCAGGCAGGATGATCACCCTCCGGGCCGGCATGAAAAAACTGATACTCTGTTCCGTCAAATGCTCCAATACCGTCCAGAACATTGCGTGAGGCGTGGGAGTGTACTAAATCGAGGATAACCGCGATACCCAGGCGGTGCGCTGTGTCAATGAGTACCTTTAAGTCCTCGGGAGTACCAAAGCGGGAGGAAACCGCAAAGAAATTAGAAACCTGATAGCCAAAGGAGGCGTAATAAGGGTGCTCCATAACAGCCATAAGCTGGACAGCGTTGTAGCCAAGTCCGGCAATGTGTGGCAGCATGTTTTGTGTAAACTCGCTGAAGGTTGAGACCTCCGGAGCCTCTCCGGCAATGCCGATGTGAGCTTCATAGATGAGCGGCGGCACGGATTGATCGGGGTGAAAGGCCTTATCATGCCATTTGTAGGGCTGTTCGGGATTCCAGATCTGCCCGTCAAAGGCAAAGGTGTCTTTATTTTGTATTACACGCTTACAATAGAGCGGAATCCGGTCAAAGGACTGTTCCTTGGTATTAATATGTACTTTAACCCGTGAGCCATGTGCCAGCGCTTTTTTTCCTGGGAGAAAGACTTCCCATCTGCCGCTGCCCAAAGGCTTTAAAGGGGTAGTGGCTCTATTCCATCCGTTAAAATCACCAATGAGAAAAACAGATTTGGCGTTCGGAGCCCACTCACGGTATACCCAACCATCTTTTTTTCGGTGAAAGCCGAAGTAAAGGTCACCGTCTGCAAAATCAGAAAGGCTCTTTTTATTTTTCAAAAGAGCCTTTTTTTTCATATTAAACCGTTTATTTCGCCATTCGATTGCAGACTTATAGGATTCCAAATAAGGATCTATCTTTAAAATTTCTAAATTAACTGAAGACATTTAATCAACTCCTTAGCTTGCTTTATAAATACCCTTTTGAGTAAAGAATAAAACAACTGAGAGAAGAATTATAGTCTGAAATTATGATAAAACAGGAAGAAGCCAGCCGTAGCCCTCCGCCTCCATTTGATCCTTTGGGATAAACCGGAGCGCGGCACTGTTGATGCAGTAGCGTTCACCGCCAAGGGCAGTGGGTCCGTCATCAAAGACATGACCAAGGTGTGCGTCGCCCGTCCGGCTGCGTACCTCTGTCCGGACCATGCCGTAGCTGGTATCTTTGTGCTCACGGATCGTATCCGGATCAATGGGTTTCGAAAAAGAAGGCCAGCCACATCCGGCGTCGAATTTATCAGATGAGGAAAAGAGAGGTTCACCAGTGGTGATGTCCACATAAATTCCAGGTTCAAACTGGTCCCAGTATTCACCGGTAAAGGCGTGTTCCGTCATGCTGTTTTGTGTCACCTCATAGGCTTCGGGTGATAGTGTCTCTTTTAAGGACTGGTCGTCAGGCTTTTTATATGTATCTGGTACTTTAGCTGATTTTGGGGTATGTTGTTTCATAGGAAAACCTCCTTGCATAAGATGATTTGATTATACCCAATTTGACACAAAGCACGCTTAAATAAAATAATAGGGAGGAGGGAAGGATGTTTCTGTTGATAAACTTAAGAAATCAGCAAAAGCTTGACAAATTGAAACAGAGAAAGTAAAATAGCACTGAAATAAATATTTCGGTAGGTGAGGCTACCACAGGGATATGGATTACTGCCGCAAACTAGTGGAGACACTACAAGAGGGTCAACAGTTTATGTCGAAAACAAGGCATTGACTAATGTAATTTCACCGCCCTGTGAAGCTAAAGCTTGAACGGTGAACGGATAAGAGACGATTTTTTTGATATGTTGTCCTCTGTCATTGCTTGGGCTTTGGCAGAGGTTTTTTATTGCAACAAAATAAGTATAAAGTTGAAAAGGCAGGTGAGAGAAATGGACATTGGACGAGAGAAAGGCATAGGTCCCGGAAGGGCAGAGGAAGCAGTGGAGGAACCGTGCAGACAAAAGAAATGGGTCTGTTTTTCCACCTCCGGCAGCTGCCTTTACTGAGGCTTGTGTCTTAACAGAACTGATAAACAAAAATTCAGGAGGTTAAGACAATGAAAATGATTTTAAATAATGTAAAAGACAGATTGCTGGAGGCCGCCGTTACAGAGCAAAACGCTCTTGTAAAGGCTTATGGTGCCGGAAGCTACAATGAAGAAAAGGCCGCTGAAATGCGTGAGGCCTTTGGCGAAAATAAACTGAGCCGCCATCAGAATGATTCTGTCCTGAAGCGGATTTTTGAGGCTTTTGTCAATCCCTTTACGGTTATTCTGATTGTGCTGGCACTGGTCTCATTTGTGACAGATGTCATGCTGGCAGCCCCGGAAGAAAAAGATCCTGTGTTTGTGATGATTGTTGGAGTCATGGTGCTGATCAGCGGATCACTGCGTTTTTTTCAGGAACAGAAATCAGACCGGGCAGCCGAACGGCTTGGCGAAATGGTTGAAACAACCGCCGCAGTCGACAGGAGTCCGGCCGGAAAAGCAGAGATCCCCCTGGATGAAATTGTGGTGGGGGATATTATCTATCTGGCGGCTGGGGATATGGTTCCGGCCGATGTGAGAATCCTGAACGCGCGCGATCTTTTTATCAGCCAGTCCTCCCTGACAGGAGAAAGCGAAGCGGTCGAAAAGTATGGAAACCCGGTGGAAAATGCGGAGAACGATCCGCTGTCCTGCAATAATCTGGCTTTTATGGGTACGAATGTCGTCAGCGGGTCTGCAAAAGCTTTAGTACTGGCAGTGGGCGATGATACTATTTTTGGTTCTCTTGCCAGCCAGCTGAGTCCAAAGCGTCAGGATACAAGTTTTGATAAAGGGGTCAATTCTGTTTCATGGGTTTTGATCCGCTTTATGCTGGTCATGGTACCTCTGGTATTTTTAGCCAATGGACTGACAAAAGGAGACTGGCCTGAAGCCTTCTTATTCGCGATCTCAGTCGCTGTCGGGCTGACACCAGAGATGCTGCCGATGATCGTCTCGGCAAATCTCGCGAAAAGCGCTGTGGCCATGTCAAAGAAAAAGGTCATTGTCAAAAATCTGAGTGCGATTCAGAATTTTGGCGCCATGGATGTTTTATGTACCGATAAAACGGGGACCCTCACGCAGGATAAGGTGGTTCTTGAATACCCGCTGGATATTCATGGTAATGAGGACGACCGTGTCATGCGCCACGCTTTTCTGAACAGCTGGCACCAGACAGGACTTAAAAATTTAATGGATCAGGCCGTCATCAATCATGTGGATCTGGGAACTGCAGCTGTTTTAAAAGAAGAATACCGGAAAGTGGATGAAATCCCATTTGATTTCAACCGCCGCCGTATGAGTGTGGTTGTAGCAGACGGCACCGGCAAGACCCAGATGATCACAAAAGGTGCCATTGAGGAAATGCTGAGTGTGTGCAGCTATGCGGAGTATAAGGGAAAGGTAGAGCCCATCACCGAGGAGGTCTGGAATGAAATCCTCGAGCAGGTACGGCGTTATAATGACGCTGGTATGCGGGTTTTGGGTGTAGCGCAAAAGACAAATCCGGCACCGGTGGGGGTGTTCTCGGTCGCGGATGAATCCGACATGGTGCTGATTGGCTACCTGGCTTTTCTCGATCCGCCAAAAGAAAGCACCGAAGCGGCCCTGAAGGTTCTTAAAGAATATGGTGTGGGTGTTAAAGTGCTGACAGGTGACAATGAAGTAGTGACAAAAGCAATCTGCCGCCAGGTCGGTATGCCGGCCCGGGAGATACTGTTAGGCTCAGACATTGAAAAAATGGAGGATAACGCCCTGAAAAAAGCTGTGGAAAGGACCGATATCTTTGCAAAGCTCTCACCGCTGCAAAAGGTGCGGATTGTGGAGGCCTTAAAAAATAATGGGCACACCACTGGGTTTCTGGGTGATGGGATCAATGACGCCGGTGCCATGAAAGCCGCTGATGTAGGGATTTCGGTCGATACGGCTGTGGATATCGCAAGAGAATCCGCGGATATTATTCTGCTGGAAAAAGATCTGATGGTGCTGGAAGAAGGTGTGGTAGAGGGCCGTAAAACCTATGCCAACATCATTAAATATATTAAAATGACCGCGAGCTCAAATTTTGGCAATATGTTTTCTGTTTTGGCGGCCAGCATTTTTCTGCCAATGTTGCCAATGCTGCCCATGCAGCTTTTAGTGCTCAACCTGATTTATGACATTTCCTGCACGGCTATCCCGTGGGACAATGTCGATCCGGAATATTTGAAAATGCCAAGAAAATGGGACGCCTCCTCCATTGTCAAATTTATGCTGTGGATGGGGCCTGCCAGCTCTGTGTTCGATATTACCACCTATTTGTTCCTGTTCTTCTACATTTGCCCTATGGTTTTCGGCGGTGCCTTCCATACCCTTGGCCAAACAGCTCAGATAGGTTTTATTGCGCTGTTCCATGCTGGGTGGTTTGTAGAGTCCCTCTGGACTCAAACACTGGTCATTCATATGATTCGTTCGCCAAAGCTGCCTTTTATCGGAAGTCATGCTTCCTGGCAGCTGACAGGATTAACCACCCTGGGGATTGCTGTTGGTACAATTCTTCCCTTTACCTTTATTGGCGTGGCTCTGGACATGGTGCCGATTCCGGGAATGTATTTTCCGTTCCTTATTGTTACAGTGCTGTTGTATATGGCCCTGGTTACAATGCTGAAAAAAATTTTTGTCCGCCGCTATGGCGAGCTGCTTTGAGCGTACTGGAAACCTGTGCAGGCGAAATGTCCTGTACAGGTTCTTTTTATATCAGAGTCACAGCGGTTGTCTCCGGGCGCGTTAAATGATAAAATGTCTGGAAACAGGCTGAAAATAAAGAATGCAACTGCTGGTTGACAAAATGTAAAGAAGGGGTGGTGGCACGATAAACCATGCCTTTGCTAAAATAGGAGACGGAGGTGGAAAAAATGGCATTTCAAGAAAGGCTGCTTCAGCTTAGAAAGCAAAAGGGGTTTTCCCAGGAAACGCTCGCAGAGCGTATGGGTGTTTCCAGACAGGCCGTTTCTAAATGGGAATCGGGATTATCCAATCCGGATATCAATAATCTTGTTCTTTTAAGTGAAATTTTCGAGGTTTCTTTAGATGAGCTCATAAAGGGTGAGGCGCCGCGCGATTCTGAGAAAGAGGAGACTATAAAAGTTGTGGAAGTCCCTTGGAGTCGGCACTATGAATACAAAAGCCGGCGTCATATTGGCGGTATTCCCCTGGTTCACATAAATGTTGGATGGCGCGGCGGACGTTTCAAGACGCATTTCAAGGCAAAAGGCATTATCGCCGTTGGAAACATTGCGACAGGACTTATCTCCATTGGTTTGATTTCATTGGGACTCTTTTCTTTTGGGGCGTTGAGTTTTGGTCTGCTGGCGATAGGAGGGTTAGCTCTTGGGCTGGTGCTCGCCTGTGGCGGCATGGCCGCAGGGGGCATCGCAATCGGCGGCGTTGCTCTGGGAGTCTTTGCGCTCGGCGGACTGGCGGTAGGGATGTTTGCCAGCGGCGGCTGTGCCATCGCTTCCCATATAGCAGTGGGCGGTTATGCAAGAGGGCATATTGCCTGTGGCGACATCGCCAGAGGAGTGCGGATTGTTGAGCGGCAGATCAGCGGCAGCGGCACAGTCATTGACAGTGAGAGGATGATATCAGCCATCAAGCAGGAATTTACAGGAATGTGGGCGCCGTTCCGGGAGTTTCTGATAATGCTTTATGGGGGATGGTAAGGAGTTGAAAAATGAAAATATACATTGTTGATTCATTTACAGAAAAGCGTTTCTTTGGTAATCAGGCGGGGGTCGTTCTTCTTGAAAACGGAGAGGATTTCCCGAATCCGGATTTTATGCGTCTGCTGGCCGCAGAGCTGCGTTATTCTGAAACAGCCTTTGTAAAGAAACTGGAAAGAGAAGCCTTTAATCTGAGGTATTTTACACCAGTGCAGGAGGTTGAGCTCTGTGGGCACGCAACGATTGCGGCCTTTACTGTTTTGCGTGAGGAGGGCGTCATAAAAGCTGGAAGCTACAGGGCTGAGACAATGGCCGGCTCCCTTGAGATCGAAGTATCCGGTAAAGATATTTGGATGGAAATGGCTGCGCCAAAAACCATTAAAACCTTTGAGCGGGAAGAAAGCATCGTTCTTTATGCTTCTCTGGCGCTTGACAAATCTGACGAAGCAGAAGCGATGGCGCCCCAGATAATAAACACAGGCCTCAGTGATATTATGCTGCCGGTAAAAAACCAAAGGGCTTTGGAAACAGCGGTATTAAACGCTCGGGAGGTTTCTCGATTATCTGCTGTTTATGATGTGACAGGGATTCATCTTTTCTGTCTGGAAGAGGATCAGGAAATCACTGCCCGCTGTCGTAACTTTGCGCCAGCCTGTGGGATTGATGAGGAATCCGCCACAGGCACCTCCAATGGCGCGCTGACCTGGTACCTCAGGCAGCATAGCATTATAAAGCCCGGTGAGATCAATCATTTTATTCAGGGCGAGGCTATGGGAAAGCCTTCGGTGATTAAAACAATTTTTGATGAGAAAGAGGAAGAACCGCGCATCCGGGTTGGTGGTACGGCGGTCGTTGTGCTTAAGGGAACGCTTATTTAGATTAACAAAGAGTAAAAGAGATGATGTGTCGTTTTGCCACACCATCTCTTTTTAATGTTCTAATGTTCCTCTGCTGGAATCAGTTCAATGCTTTGAAAAATTTTGCGCGAAGCCAGAGTGATGGCAATGGCAATAAGACCAGTGCCAAAAATGACTGTCCAGGGAGTACTGCCAAATATTTTAAACAGAAAACCATACAGGGCTTGTCCGATGGGCTGTGAACAGACCGAAATTGCCATAATAAAAGACATCACCTTTCCGATTAGGCTTTCCGGTGTAATGATCTGCACATAAGACATCATCATAACAGTAAAAATAGAGGCCAGGGCCATCAGCGACATTCCAAAAAAGGTGATGACCGCGTAGCTGATCATTGACGGCAATCCGAGCAGAAGCACCAGGCCCATTGGAAGAACACAGAGAGCAGAACCAGCCAGAATGAGGTGTGCTTTATCCTGGGTGAGCTTGTTTGAAAGAAGGCTGACAAGAATGCCGCCAAGCAGCGCTCCGGCCATCATGATCCCTTGGGCGATACCGTAAAGCTGGCTGGAAAGGGCAAGGTTGATAGTGATGACTGTAGGCATCCCAATAATAAACATGGAGGTGATAAAAAGGTTAAAGGCACAGACGACAAGCAGGGCTTTAAAAATAACGGGCTGTCGATGCAGAATAAAGTCAAGACTGTCTCGCATATCGCCTTTGACAATAGAAAAAACAGAGCTCTCAGCCGGCCGTTTTTTATAGGGCATATGAATAAAAATTTCCATGACTGCGGAAAGGAAGAAGCTGATCCCGCCGATAAAGATAATGGGGGTAAGGCCAAAAAAACCATAGAGCATACCGCCGAAAACAGGTCCCAGAAGTGAGGAGAGGGACTGTACCTGATTGACGACAGCGTTGGATTTCATAAGGTTTTCAGGTGAGGAAAGCATAGGGATGCTGGACTGAACCGAGGGGCTGTAAAAGGACTGAATAATGGACAGTAACACCATCATAATACCAATTAGAACCACCGCCTGATCAGGGACAAAAACAAGTCCGAAGACAATGACAATTCCCGAGGTGATAAAATCCAAAACGACCATAATATTCCGGCGGTTCACACGGTCTGCAATAATACCGCCGATAGGGGACAGCAGGGCCATCGGGATCATTGATATGGCCATGATCGAGCCAAAAACAGCCGAAGAACCCGTAAGGTTAAGCAGGTAAAGCGGCAGGGCAAAACGTAAAATCGCGTTCCCGAACAGTGAAATAATCTGCCCGATAACGACCAGGGTAAAATCCCGGTTAAAAAGTTTTGAGTTGCTATTCAAAGTAAGAACCTCCAAAAGAATTTTAATACCGACCGATGGTATGTAAAAAACTAAAAAATGATGCTCCTTAAGGAGCAGTATCAATACCGCATACCCAATGCATTAACCGGGCACTGGGTATGCGGTGATGTTTGAATTTACTTTTCTGAGTAAACGGCATCGGCAAATACATCGATGGCCTTTTTAACAGCTTCATTGATAAGATTCAATCCCTGAGAAGAAAGAAGAGCATCAAGAAATTTGATTTTTTCATAAAACTCATCCCGCGTTTTAGTAAACAGCGCAGGCGTAATCCAGAGATTCGACAGCAGAATCAGGGTTTCTGCCAGTTCTTTCGGATATTGGGTATGAATCGAGCCGTCCGCGACCCCCTGTTCAATTAAGACTTGAATGGCTGGAGCGGTGTCCTCCATTGAGGTTTTAACCTGCATGACAAGCATCCGCGCGTTTTTTAACAGGTCTGGGACCATATGATAGACAGCGTGATTAAAGGGGCTTTCCAGCGATATAATCATACACTGCTGCAGGCGTTCCAACCCAGTTTTATTTGTCGGGTTTTGAGTCATTACATCCGAAAGACCCTGTTCCTTGTAAAATCTGTCAGTCACAGCGTCGAGAATTTCTTCTTTACTTTTAAAATGGTGGTAGATTGCGCCTTTGCTCAGGTTTCCGAGCGCATTGACGATATCTTGAATCGTGGTGGCTTCATAGCCTTTTTCCATAAATAATTCCCAGGAGGTGTCCAGAATACGGTTAATTGTTACCTCGGGATGTTTGTTTCTAGCCATAGCTACTTCCTTTTTAGATACATTCGGTTGGTATGTAAAAATAATACCATCATGTTTTTTTATTGTCAAGCCAATCGTTATAATTTAAGCATTCTTCATAAGGGCGTCAATATTTCCAGATGTAATGTCTGTCAGGTGTCTCTGTACCTTCTCAGCAGGCCAGTCCCACCAGCTTATTTTAAGCAGTTTATCAATTGTTTTTTCATCAAAACGTTTTTTTATCGCTTTAGCTGCAATACCGCCGACAATGGTGAAAGGTTCGACATCTTTTGCGACTACAGCTCTGGAGCCTACAATGGCGCCATGTCCAATATGGACACCGGGAAGAATAATGGCCTCATAGCCGATCCATACGTCACTTCCGACAACAGTGTCGCCTTTGTTTTCCCAGCCATCCTGCATTTGAAGCGGCGTGTACCAGTCGTCGGAAAAGAGAGGGAAAACAAAGGTGGATAACGAGTCCATCGCGTGGTTGGCACCGTTCATAATAAACTTGGCCCCACAGGCAATCGACCCATATTTTCCGATAATTAAGCGGTCATGGTTGATGGGATAGTGATAAAGAACATTGTTCTTTTCAAAATTGCGGGGATCATTGACAAAGTCGTTATAAACGGTAAAGTCCCCGACTTCAATTGCGGGAGTTGTTATGGCGTTTTTGAGATAAATACTGTTTGTATCGCCCTTTCGCGGATACATTTTATTTGCGTTTGGCATTCTGTTTCCTCCTTGATGTCTTTTAATGATTATACCACAGTGCATAAGATTTAACCGAAGTATAGAAGGTAAAAAGGCTTTTCTTTTTCCAGAAAAGGTGGTAATATTAAAGGCCCTATTTATGAGATTGGAGGATAGTGTATGATTGAGAAAATACTTTTTACGGATCGACTGGTGCTTAGACGTTCAGAGGCAGTACTTTCGGGACTGGTAGCCAACTATTTTATACGAAACGCAGATTTTTTGAAAGCCTGGGATGCAGCGCACGACTCAGAGTTTTTTACAGAAGCCTGTCAGAAAAAAGCCTTGGAACAGGATGAAAAAAAATTTTTGCAAGGGCAAGGTTTAAGATATTGGCTGATGCCAGAAGATGAAAGCGAGGTTATTGGTAATATTTCTTTTAACAATATCGTTATGGGACCATTTTGTTCATGCTTTCTCGGTTACCGGTTGGATGAAAAAAGGCAGGGCAGAGGGCTTATGACAGAAGCGCTGAGGAAAGGGATTGAAACAGCCTTTGGACCGCTGGGGCTTCACCGAATTGAGGCCAATATTATTCCTAGAAACAGGGCGTCTCTGCGGGTAGTTGAAAAGCTTAATTTTAGGAATGAGGGCTTATCCTCTAAATACTTAAAGATTAATGGTGTGTGGGAGGACCATATCCACATGGTTTTATTGAACGAGGAGATGGAATGAATATGATTTTAGAAACAGAACGATTATCACTCAGAGAAATGAACGATGGTGATTTTGAAGACCTCTGTCAGATGCTTCAGGATCCTGTTGTTATGACTGCCTATGAGCATGCTTTTGAGGATGAGGAAGCAAGACGGTGGCTGGAAAATCAAAAAAGACGTTACCGTGAAGATGGTTTTGGCTTATGGGCCGTACTGCTCAAAGAAACCGGAGAAATGATCGGGCAGTGTGGCCTGACCTGGCAGTGTGTGGGGGAAAACAGTGTTTTAGAGATTGGCTATCTGTTTAAGAAAGATTTCTGGCATAAGGGTTATGCGACCGAGGCAGCCACAGTCTGCAAGCAGTATGCTTTTGAGGTTTTAGACATCGACGAGGTCTATTCCATTATCCGAGATACAAACATCGCCTCACAGGCCGTCGCAAAACGTAACGGAATGACGTTGAAAGGCAAAATCGTCAAGCACTATTATGAAATGGACATGCCCCATTTGCTTTACTCGGCAGTAAGAAAATAAAAAAACTCCCCTTTTGGGGAGAGGACAGAATTTAAGTCTCTTTATCAAGGGCAATCCGGTGCTTTTCATAAGTTTTTATCATGTCCAGCACATAGATTTGTTCCTCAGGGCGGAGATCAACCAAAATTTCATGAATCTGTGTTAAAATCTCATTAGCATTCCACTCGGGGAGTGGATAGGCCATCGGCCCCTCATCACGGAGCAGCCACTCTTTGCTAATTTCCAGTGTTTTACAGATCGTATCGACATAAGAGACCCTCGGATGTTCTGTTTTGTCGCGTTCAATATCTGTGATAACCGTACGTGAGGTGCCTATTGCTTCAGCCAGTTTATCCTGAGAAAATCCTTTTGCTTTGCGCGCTTCTTTCAACCGTTCTCCGATACTCAATAGTCAACCCCCTTTTATCGTATTTGTTTTTTAAATTTACCATACTTGAGACCCGCTGTCAATCAGGGAATTAGGCGATATAAGCTTTGCCGTTACCAGTGTTTTAAATACTTAGTTGACATTCAGAGTGAATTAATATAAAATGAATTTAATAAACGAAAAAGAATATAAAATACATATACTTAGACCTGATGAATGGAGGAGATTCCAGTGAGTAAAGAAAATGCAGTTGTTGAGGAAATTCTCGAGCATTTAAGTCAGGCCACACCTGAATTTCAAAAGGAAATTCTTTCGGTGGTAACAGAACTAAAGGCGACCTCGGATCCCGATGATACAGCTTTTAAGGAAAGAAAGGAGCGCAGAAATGAAAGAACTTAACCATAAAGCCATTGGTTTGAGAATCCGAAAGCAGCGGACGCTTCTAAAAATGAGCCGTGAAGAACTGGCATGCAAAATAGGAGTTTCCACTACATTTTTGACAGATATAGAATTGGGAACAAAGGGATTTTCGCTTAAGAGTCTGAACCGTTTTTCTCAGGTGCTTAAAATGTCAGCAGAGGCCATTTTATATGGATCAGAAAATGGCAGTAAAAAGACAAATCTGCTGGATACGCTAACTCAGTGCCCCGAAGAAATGATCAACTATGCTGAGGAAATAATTTTGATCTTCCTTCTGAGTCACGAATACGAACAATAAATTAAACAGCATGATAATAAAAGCAAATAAGGATTTTTGGGAAAAAGCCTTTATTTGCTTTTTATTTTATGTCAGTATTCTATTTTCTGAGGTGCAATGCCGGCCAGGTCAGATTCATCTAAATAGATTGAAATTTCGCCACATTTTGGGCAGACCGCAGCTTTTGGCTTTCCGATCATTTCGCCAAAAGTACCCTCTTTTGTAACTTTCAAGCCATTTCCTGAGCTGTCAATTTTAATGTCAAAGCTTTCATTCATTTCATATTGACAATGTGGACAAATTCGCATTTGCTACACCTCCGATTATGTTTTATAGTCTTATTATAACACATTGTATGAAATTGGTGAAGCTATTTAAGTATGTTTGTAGAAGGACACACTCTGAATTGGGTATTGACTTTTGTGAAAAAAAGCTCTATACTGATACTAGTCTCAACTATACTAGTCGTCAAAGGAGAAGCGATGTCAACAGTTAATTTATTGATTCTGGGTGTCTTAATGGAACAGCCCATGAATGCTTATGAAATGCAAAAAGTCATGGACAGCCGCTATATCAAACGGTGGACTAAGATCAGTACGCCTTCTATTTATCGAAATCTTGTGACGCTCTGCGATCGGGGATATATTGATGGAGAGGTGGTTAAGGAAGGGGAAATGCCGCAGAAAACCATTTATACCATAAACGAAAAGGGAAAGGACTACTTTTTCGATTTGATGGAGAAATGTATAGATAAGCCTGAAACAGTCTATCTGCCCTTTACGGCGTTTATCGCGAACATCGAAAAACTTGATGATGCGACTGGAAAAGCAATGCTTGATCGATTATATCAGACATTTTTTGACAAAGCGCACCGACTGGAAGCAGTAGCAAAGGCGCCTCTGGTCTATCAGGGAACTTCGGTCATTGATTTGAACCGGAGAATGTACCTGCTGTTTTGTGACTGGATCAAAGAATTTAAAGAGAATTATTACGGATGACCGGCATTACCGTTTATCCGTTTATTTTCAACTGAATAGTATATTTGATAGTAGTATAGAAGAGATTGATCCGCCTATGATGCGGTTTTCTTTTGAAATTTTAGTATCATTGAGACTAGTATTAAATAGATGAAGAAAGGATTTTATTTTAATGAAAAAAGCAGAAAATACATCAACCACACTGATTTTGATCGGTGTAATGGTCAGCCTTTTGCTGGCGGCCCTTGACTCGACAGTTGTCAGCACAGCGATGAAGCCTATTATTGAGGATTTAGGCGGCATGGCCTATTACGCATGGCCCTTTACAGCTTACATGCTCTGCTCAACCATGGCGACGTTAGTCTGCGGCGGTATTGCGGATATTTATGGTCATAAGCCACTTTTTATGGGTGGTATCATTGCTTTTAGTCTGTTTTCAATGATTTGCGGGATATCCCAGAATATTTTTCAGCTCATTACATTCAGAGGTCTTCAGGGGATTGGCGGAGGTTTAATCGCAGCCAGCGTATTTACTGTGGTGGCAGATGTATTTCCACCTCAAAAACGAGGGAAATATATGGGGATGGTTTCATCAATGTATGGACTGGCCAGTGTCATAGGACCTCTGGCCGGAGGTTTTTTTGCAGATCATTTGGGATGGCGGTGGATTTTTTATATGAATTTGCCCATTGGTATTGCAGCCGCTGTACTGATTGGTATAGCACTTCCAGGAGTTAAAAACAACCGTGGAAAATTGGATGTATCGGGAATCCTTTTGTTAGCTGTGGGAGTGGTTCCGCTGCTGCTGGTTTTGAGCCTGGCAGGTAAGGAAATTAGCTGGTTTTCACTTCCCATGAATCTGGCGCTTTTATTCTCGACATTGGCGATGGTCGGATTCGGTTTTTATGAGAAAAAGGCTGTAAACCCCATTATACCACCATCATTTTTGACTAACCGGGCCATCAGCTTTTCTTTTGCGGTCGCTTTTTTAGCTCAGTTTGTCATGCTTGCCGCCATTGTTTATCTGCCATATTATGCCCAGGGTGTTATGGGAATTTCAGCAACGGTATCGGGCATTATGACTATTCCTATGATGCTGGCCCTGTTGATTGCCAGTAATTTTACAGGCAGAATGATTTCGAAATATGGAAAAGCGCCAAGATTGTCGGTCGTATCCTTTGTCATTCTTTTGTTTGGGACGTTTCTGCTTTCGCGTATTGGGTCGGGCACGCCTTACGTGCTAGTGGTCGCGTATATGTCGATCCTGGGGTTTGGCATTGGTATGAGCATGCCCATTGCAAATGTCAACGCTCAAAATGCCTGCCCACCGCCTCAGATAGGAACGGTGACCTCGTCGGTACTGTTTTTTAGAAATATTGGCGGGACAGTAGGATCTTCGCTGTGCGGGGCCATCATGAACGAAGGCCTGGCAAAGGGGATGTCAAATCTGGATGCAGGCAGCCTTCCAGATACCGTTGCTGCTCTCCTGAAAAACCCTCAGGTTATCATCAACGCAGATGCGGTTGACCAGATTCGCGCAGGTATACCGGCAGCCCTTGGCGATGGTTTTAATATACTGCTGGGGCAGGCCAAAGCAGTCATTGCACTGTCGGTAGATCATGTTTTTCTGCTTTGTGTGGCAGTAGGTGTTCTGGGCATTGTGGCTTCGTGCCTTATGAAGGAAGCGCCCCTGCTTTGGAAAACAAGGCCGTAAAAAAGCGCCGCCATCTTTAGCATAGCTGCTCCCTTTAATTAGGAATGTGATTTTAGAAGATGCTCTGGCGCATATTCACTCAATATTCACGATTTTTGGGAAATGCAGCTTAAATATTGTTTAATCTTTACATATTTATACAGTTTTTCACTTGTGATAAAGAAAGGAAGGTGATATAATCTTATACAGGTGGTGCAGTATTCTAGTCGGCACTGTTGATCACCAGGGCGGGCCTAAAAATCCGTCGAAGGGCATATCGATGAAGTCCCTTGTGAATGCTTTTGACGCCCAGTTGGGGGTGTTCACTGGGGGTTAAGGAAGATGGGGCAACCTGCAATGGCATGTGGGCTTCTGACCCTGCTTCCGTGGAGACCTGTCTAATGATAGGGAAAACCTGTGAATGTGTTTCATTCTGTAGTGGAATGGAGTGCTGAAACAGTGTAGCCTGCCTTGAGTGGCTTAGGTGGATGGACTGACAGTTTTATAATTTCCAGGGCCCGGAGAGTATAAGATATTGCGTTCGAAACCTAATCTGCAAAAGAGGCTAAGGATCAATGGGTGTTGTCGAGGAAAACTCCTAGACTGCTCGCAAGAGGTATAGTGGGGATTATAGTGCACACTTAGTGGTAATTCAGTCCTGCATCCGGTGACGCTGCAGACTACATGTAAAGGGAAACCGCTTTGACGGCGACGTCTTAGTCATGTTTTGGGAAATCCTACTGAACCTATGTCGCAAAGTTTACTCATTATGCTACCACCCCATGAAAGAATGTGAAGGAATTATGCGTCGCATAATTCCTTTCTTTTTAGTTTAAAACTGGAGAATTGATGAAAACAAACAAGAAAAATTTGTCTAAAAAGGAATTAAAAGAGCGCAAGCACCGCCATTGGGTGATTGGAGTTTCCATTGGAACCTTCTTTTCGACCATGCTGGTCACTTATATTTCAGATACGCTTTTAGCCCATACGGGCCTTCTGATTTCTTTTCTTATTTTATTTGCCATTATTGCTTTTGGGATATTGGCAGATATTGTAGGTGTGGCCGTGACAGCCGTTAATATTGAGCCCTTTAATGCTATGGCCGCCAAAAAACTAAAGGGCGCTAAGACCGCGGTCTCACTTGTCAGGAATGCCCCGAGGGTATCTAATGTCTGCAACGATGTCATCGGCGATATCTGCGGCATTGTCAGTGGCGCTACGGGCGTCAGCATCGCTACACAGCTTCTGCGCTTTTATCCGCTCTTTAACGCGGTTATTTTGAGTCTGGTAATGAGTGGCTGCATTGCCTGCCTGACGGTTGGCGGTAAGGCTCTTGGCAAGGACCTGGCAATGAAGAACAGCACCTCTATTATCCATGGCTTTTCGGTGCCTGTGGCGACCGTTAAGATTTTATTCAAGGGCTGTGAATAACAGCCCGGTTTTGCTGGGAGTATTATGCCGGTAGACCGGTATCATTTTATAAATAGAAAGTAGAATGTATGAAAAAAGAACGATTTGATAAATATCTCGTTGATCACGGCTTTTTTGATTCTCGGGAAAAGGCTAAAAAAGCAATTATGGCCGGGTTGGTCATGGTGAGCGGCCAGGTCAAGGATAAAGCGGGAGAACAGCTGGCAGTGGACTTAGACCCATCCGTCATCGAGATCAAGGGCAATCCCATCCCTTACGTGAGCCGGGGAGGACTCAAGCTCGAAAAAGGGCTTGCGGTTTTTTCGTTTCCGGTAAAGGATGGTATTTTCCTTGATATCGGCGCGTCGACCGGGGGCTTTACAGACTGTCTGCTGCAAAATGGCGCGGCAAAAGTATACTCGGTGGATGTGGGATACGGGCAGCTTGACTGGCGTCTCCGCGGAGATGAACGAGTAGTGTCCATGGAGCGCACGAATTTCAGGAATCTGGAAAAGGATGCGATCCCGGATAATGTGGACGGAACGGTTATGGATGTCTCCTTTATTTCCATTACGAAGCTTCTGGACGCGATCCGTTTGTTTTTAAAAGATGGCGGAAAAGGTATCTGGCTTATTAAGCCGCAGTTTGAGGCGGGGCGCGATAAGGTGGGTAAGAACGGTGTTGTCCGGGATAAAAAGATCCATCGAGAGGTACTGGATCGGACGCTTATGCAGATTATGGAAAAGCATTTTAAGATTTTAGGATTGGATTATTCACCAATACAGGGGCCTAAAGGGAACATCGAATTTCTCTGCTATGTTGAGAAATTGACAGAGACTGAGACTGCCGGGCTTGAAAACCGGGAACAATTGATTGAGCAGGTGGTTAATGCAGCTCACAGTGCGTACAGTAAGAAGGATGGGGAAAGCAATGATGAATGAAGTCGGCATCTATCTCAATTGCGATAAAAGCGACAGTGTGGAAATGGCCGCGAAGTGCATCCGCTATCTAAGAGGGCGGGGAATACATGTCGCTCTGCTCAATCATCAGATGGAGCCGGATGGAGACCCTGGGGTGCACATCTATCCTAAGGATGAATTTTATAAAAAGCCGGACTGTATTGTGGTATTGGGCGGAGACGGAACACTGCTGTCTGTTGCCAGGGCTTCCTGCATTTACGATATGCCCCTTTTTGGCATTAACCTTGGAAAGCTGGGATTTCTGACAGAAGGTGAAGCCTCTAACTATGAGCATCTGTTAGAGGCGCTGTGCGACGGTGAGTTCTTCCTTGAAAAGCGTATGATGCTGTCCTCCTGTATTCATCGGCCGAATGGTGAGAGTGAGACCTTTCTGGCCCTTAACGATGTTCTGGTAAAAAATACCGGGTTTCGCATGATGGACATTAAAGCCTACGCAGGGAAGAACGGCGAGAACATGATCGACTTTTTCAGAGCGGATGGGCTGATTATTGCCAGCCCGACCGGTTCAACCGCCTATTCGCTGGCGGCCGGCGGACCGGTTGTGGCTCCGGGAACAGATGTCATGATCGTCAATCCCATCTGTCCGCACCGGCTCCACGATCGTGCTTATGTGATAGCCGCAGAGGAAGATATCACTATTCGTTTTGATGAGCGCGAGCGGGATATTATTGTGAGCTTTGACGGACAGAATATTATCCCCATTGGCGCGAGGGATGAGGTTGTGGTGAAAAAAGCACCCTATACCGCCAATTTAGTCCGGCTCAACAATGTGAATTTCTACGATCGTCTGAGGAAAAAGCTTTCTGACGATGTGCTCAGCAATATCAGCAATAAAGACAGGAGGTAGCTGCCGTGAAAGTAGCAAGACAGACTAAAATCATTGAAATTATTGAAAATAATCAGATTGAAACCCAGGAGGAGCTGGCCGAGCACTTAAAGCAGAGTGGCTACAAGGTGACTCAGGCTACGATTTCGAGGGATATTAAGGAGCTTAAGCTTATTAAGGTCATGGGGCAGGACGGACGCCAGTATTATTCCTCCTTAAAAGATATGGGTACCATATACGATGAGCGTGTGGTAGCTGTTTTCAGGGAATCTGTTTTAACAGTAGATACAGCGACCTTTTTAGTAGTGATTCATACACTGCCTGCCATGGCCCAGGCGGCGGCTCTGGCCATTGACTCCATGGAGTGGAATGAAGTAGTTGGCACTGTAGCCGGAGACGATACCATTTTTGTCGCCGTCCGGGAACAAGATGATGTCAATGAAATCGTAAGCCGCTTTAAAAAATTGATGAAGCCCTGATGGCGTCGGATAAAATAGCCGACAGACTTAAAGCACAGGAGAGGTTTTTATGCTGTTAAATATCGTCATTAAAAATTATGCCCTGATCGAGGCTTTGAATATCGACCTGGATCCGGGGCTCAATGTGATCACTGGGGAAACCGGGGCCGGTAAATCCATTGTTATCGACGCGCTTACACTACTGTTGGGGCAGCGGGGCAACAAGTCTAATATCCGCCACGGTGCGGATAAAATGGTGGTGCAGGGATTGTTTGATATTGACGGAAATCAGGCAGTTGCCGCCAAGCTGGCCGAATTCGGTATTGAGCCAGAGGATGGGCGCCTCATTTTGACCCGTGAGATAGATACCAAGGGGAAAAATGTATGTCGGGCAGATGGGATGATCATTACTGTAACACAGCTCCGGGCCATCGGCGACAACCTGATTGATATCCACGGACAGCATGAGCATCAGTCGCTGTTTCAGCGGGAAAACCACCGGCATCTTCTGGATGACTTTGGCGGGGATCTGGCCAGGGAACTGCTGGGCGCTGTGGTGGAAGACGCTGCGAGACTTAAGGAGCTCAGCCAGAAAATCCGCGGACTTGAAAAAGATGAGCGGGAAATGGAACGTCAGAAGGAAATGTTCTTATATGAGCTTAAGGAAATTCGGGCCGCCAAGCTGATCGACGGTGAAGAGGAAAGCCTGGAGAGTGACAAAAAGATTCTTGTCAACAGTGAGCAGCTTTTCAGAAGCGCCAACGAAGCCTACCAGGTTTTAAACGGTGACGAAAACGCCTACCAGACCGCCCTCCTGGCGTTGCTGACCGAGCTGGGCGACCGTATACGCAATATTTCGGAGATTGACAGCGGCTTTAAGGTCTATGAGACTGTGGTGGAATCGGCTTATCAGGAGCTTGAGAACCTGTCTTTTGAAATCCGCAGCTATATTGACGGTATTGACTTTGACATGAATAATCTGGATGAAGTGGAGAAACGCCTGGGCGTGATTACCGGGCTCAAACGAAAATACGGAAGCTCGATCAAGGAGATTCTGGATTATGGCGCGCTGCTGGAAGAACGGCTTTCTGGCCTCATGAACCGCGATGAGCAGATCGAAAAATTTCAGAAGCAGTATAAAAAAATTCTGAGAGACTATGAAAGCAGGGCCAACGCACTTCATGAAATGCGCAAAAAATCCGGGCAGGTATTTAAGGAAGCCCTTGAACATGAATTGAAGGATCTGGCTATGGAAAAAACCGTAGTACAGGTGCAGATCATCCAGGAAAAGAAGCTGATCTCACCCAAGGGACAGGATCAGGTTGAATTTTTGATCTCAGTTAACCCCGGGGTGCCGCCCAAGCCGCTGCGCAAAATTGCTTCGGGAGGGGAAATCTCCCGCATCATGCTCAGCATTAAAAGTATTTTTGGCGACCGCGACCGGATCCAGACCATGATTTTTGACGAGATTGACACAGGTATCAGCGGGAGGACGGCTCAGGCAGTGGCTGAGAAGGTTTTTGAGCTCAGCAAGACCCACCAGATTATCTGTATCACCCATCTGCCACAGATTGCCTCGATGGCGGATAAGCATTTTCTGGTCGAGAAAAAATCGGCCGACGACAGTGTTGAGGTGAATTTTGGACCGCTTGGAGAACGGGAACGCCAGAATGAGCTGGCCCGGATGCTTAGCGGCGCAGAGGTGACCCAAACGACCCTTGATCATGCTGCCGAAATGCTGGAAATGACCAAAAAGTTAAAAAAGACAAAATAGTAGCAGTCCTTAAAATGCGAAATGCGCAAAATGAACAAAATAGTGCATTAACAAGTGAATAATTTTTAGGTAGAATAAAGCAAGGTAGAGAAACTTAAAAATTAATGGTTAATGAAAAGGAGATTAGTATTTATGGAACGCAGAGTACCATTGGGATTATCAAACAAACACATTCATTTGTCCCAGGAGGATTTAGAAGCTTTATTCGGTGAAGGCTACGAACTGACACCGAAAAAATTTCTGGTTCAGCCTGGACAGTTTGCAGCGGTCGAAAAGGTCGACATTGTAGGGCCAAAGAACACACTGGCAGGGGTACGTGTGCTGGGTCCGGTTCGTCCAGAAACACAGCTGGAATTAAACATCGCAGACGGTGTTAAATTAGGAATCCACCAGGTTCCGATCCGTTTATCTGGTGACCTGGAAGGTACACCGGGCTTTACCATTATCGGGCCAAAGGGCAAAGTGGTTAAGGAAAAAGGGATGATCGTCGCTGAAAGACATATCCACTTATCCACCGAAGAAGGCGCTAACTACAATCTGAAGGACGGCGATATTGTTTCGGTTCGTCTGAAGGGACCTCGCGGCCTGATTTTCAATAATGTGCTGGTGCGTGTTGGGGATAAACACAAAATGGAAATGCACATTGACATTGAAGAAGGCAACGCGGCCGGTGCGCGCAACGGACAGCTGGCCTGTATCGTTGATAAGGAAACCGCTACGATTGATTACCTGACCATCTGTGACGACGGAAGCCCGCTTCCGATGGTTGGAGACCTTCCGGAAAAAGAATAAATTAAAATTATTGGAGGAATGCCATGCCAACACCGAACCCTACAGCGTTTACGATTTTCAATATTGAGGTGAAATGGTACGGAATCCTCATTGCCGCAGCCCTGGTAATCGGGATGGTGATTGCGGTCAAGCGCAGTGCGAAATACGGCATTAAGAGTGATGACATCATGGATTTCTTTCTGTTCCTAGTTCCATCCATTATAGTGGGCGCGCGGCTTTATTATGTTATTTTTGAATGGGGCTACTATTCAAAACACCTTAATGAAATTATCATGACGCGCTCCGGCGGGCTGGCCATACATGGCGGTATTATTGCCGGAGTGATCGTCGGGATTATTCTGTGCCGGGTAAAAAAGATCAATTTCTTTGCGCTGGCGGACACGGTGATTCCGGCATTGCCGCTGGGGCAGGCCATTGGGCGCTGGGGCAATTACCTTAACCAGGAAGCTCACGGAACTATTACCGATCTGCCCTGGGCCATTACGGTGAACGACCCGATTTTGGGCATGATTCGTGTCCATCCCACCTTTTTGTATGAATCCATCTGGGATTTGCTCGTTTTTGGATTCCTGTTCTTTTATGAAAAGAAATTCAAAAAAGTTAACGGCGAGCTGCTGTTTTTGTACCTCGCATTGTATTCTGTAGGCCGCTTCTTTATTGAAGGGCTGCGGACGGACAGCCTGATGTTTATGAACATGCGCGTGGCCCAGCTGATCAGTCTGGCCCTTGTGATCGTCGGATTTGGCGGTATCATTGTCCTGAGGAAAAAATTTGGCGGCGAGCATTTAAATGGTGGCGAATAAGACTTTAAAACACTCCTGAGCAGGGGGTGTTTTTTTGGTTAAAATACAAAAAATAGCTTTATCAAACAAGTATTTCCATGTTTTGCTTAAAGATTAAATGTTACAATACATAGTAATACAATAAAAAAGAATGAAAAGTTATGGGGATTTTTAGGAGGGACTTCAATGGATGTGAACAATATACTGGGATCAAACGAAGGCAAGCTTCGTATCATACAGGAAACCGTACCGGGCAAACAGGTTACGCTGGCACATATTATCGCTGGTCCAGACCCGATCGTTTACCAGAAGCTGGGCTTAAACCCAAGCGTGGATTATAATAAGGCGGCCATTGGTATTTTGAGCATGACACCGGCGGAAATTGCTGTTATCGCAGGGGATATGGCCATCAAGACCGCCCCGATTGATATGGGCTTTATTGACCGTTTCAGCGGCACCTTAATCTTTACAGGCCGTATTTCCGATGTTAAGTCAGCAGTCAATGCAATTTTGAGCTACCTTCAGGGGACATTGGGCTTTACCATCTGCGAAATTACAACAACATAGAATGAAGGCGACTTTATGAAAAAGATGATTTTGGTTGGCAGGAGTGAATGCGGAAAAACCACGCTGCGCCAGGCACTGAAGGGTGACACCATTCAGTATGAAAAAACGCAGTATGTCAATCACTTCGATGTAATTATTGATACACCAGGCGAATACGCCGAAACCAATACACTAGCGCGGGCGCTGGCCCTCTATTCTTACGAGGCGGACGTGGTAGCACTTTTAATTAATGCGACTGAACCCTATTCCTTATATCCGCCAAACGTTGCACCTGTGGCAAACAGGCCGGTGATTGGGATTGTTACGCAGATCGACCATCCCTGTGCCAATACAGAGCAGGCCATCGAATGGCTTAAACTGACCGGCGCTGACCCGATCTTTCCGGTGAGCTCTTATACCGGAGAGGGGATCTGGCAGCTTTTAGAATACCTGAAGGAGCCGGGGGATGTCCTTCCTTGGGAAAACCAGGAGGAGGCTGAGCAGGAAAGAAATGTAAAATCCACAAAATACGAGATCCAGGAATTTGGACAGAAGGATTTTGAATTTATTTAAAAAAACCCTTCCGCATATACAGCGGAGGGGTTTTTATCTGGAAAAAGATGGTGTGTCCTTTTGGCACACCATCTTTTTTAGAGATCCTTTAAAATTTCATCCCACACATCACCGATCCGGGTCGTGCCAAAATAGTTGAGACAGGTCGAAACTGTTGGAAGATTTTTGTTTGCGTCTATTTCCTTACGGGTTGGCTTTTTGCCAAGGCGTTTAAACTCATCCAGCAGCATCTGAGTGATGATGCTCTTAGAGTAACGGCGGCGACCCTGGGAAGGAGTATCTTCAACAGGTTCAGGGTCATTGGCGACGGCTTCGGCGGGTTCAGCAATTTCGGGAATGACAGGAGATTCCGCCTTGACTGGTGCTGGATTAAGGCCAGAAGTGCTGATACCGGCAGCTTTTACGGCCTTTTCCCATTTTTTGAAAAAGCCAAGATAAGCTTTTGCCGGTGGGTCGATCATATCTTCAGAAGCTGGTACACGTCCTAATTCAACGGCCTTCTTTTGTAATTGCTCAATGAGTGTCTTTTTTTCGTAATATTTTCCCATGGTTACCTTCCCTTGATTAACAATAATTTCAAAATTTTAAACGGTTATTATTATAGCATAAAACAGTGTAAATACAAGTAAAAATACGCCTGTAAAGTAATAAAAAATGAAACTTCCGGCAATAAAAAACAGGCGGGATAAATCCAAAGCCTGTTTGGTGCCGATTCAACCGTATTACAGCAAATTTTATACAATAATTTACCGTATTGATTATACCATAATGCTGTACAGATGTAAATTGAAGTTTTGAAATTGGTCACGCTAAAAGCTCTATTCTTAAAAATAGTAGGAAGCAAAGCCGAGGGTTGGAAATCCACAAAAGAATAGCGGTAACACTGGACTATTGATTGATTTTAAAAAGTTATTAAGATATAATATGAACAAGTGATGATATTATGATTAAGAGCGACCATGAAGGAGTGAATGATTTTTATGAAGGATAAAAATGAAATAAAGCCGGAGTTATCAGGAGAGCAGCTGATGTTGGACAGCATGGGCATCGGAATATGCAGGCTCCTTTTAAGGGAAGAGCTTCCACTGCTCTGGGCAAACACAGAGTTTTACTGCATTACCGGTTATACAGAAGAAATATATCAGGCGCGGTTTTCAAACCTCAGGCACTACTATCAGGCCTACCCTGAAGATTTTTGCATGCTTAAAAATACATTGTTTCAGGCTTTTGATGCGGGTGAGACCTGGGTAAGGACAACCTGTCGGATGCCTGTTCCAATGAGAGAAAACTGGTTTCAGGTAACCGCGACAATGGCAGAGACCTGTCAAGGAGATATACCGGTGATCAACGCTGTATTTGTCGATGTTACAGATATGTATTCTTTGCAGGAGCAGAGAATGCGTTATTTTGAATTAATGATGGATGAATATGTCGGCAATATTTATATCAGTGATATGTCTACCTACGAGCTTTTGTACGTGAACAGAGTATCCTGTGAAACGCTGCAGCAGCCAATGGAAAAAATTATTGGAAGAAAATGCTACGAGGTGATACAGGGGCGGTCAGCACCCTGTCCATTCTGTACCAATGATTATTTAACCGAGGATTCCTTTTATGAATGGGAATTTTTTAACCCGGTTTTGGATAGGACCTTTATGATTAAAAACCGGATTGTGAACTGGTATGGACATAAAGCCCGGATTGAGCTGTCCCACGATATGTATAGTGCAGAGTATAAGCTTGCGAAAAAGGACCGGGAGCGGGAAGCTCTGCTCAGAACAATTCCCGGGGGCTTTGTGCGTCTGGACGCCCGAGATTTCAAAACCATTCTCTGGTATGGGGCAGATTTTTTAGACATGATTGGCTATACCAAAGAGCAGTTTGAAAAAGAGCTGCATTCCCAGTGCACCTACATACATCCAGATGACCATGCCCGGGTTAAAAAAGCTATTACTGGGCCGCAAACGACAGGAAAGAATACCGTGTTTGAGGTTCGGATAAAAAGAAGGTCAGGGGAACAGCGTATCCTGACCATTACCATGTGTTATGTGGATGGTTTGGATAGCTGGGATGGTATCCCTTCCTTTTACAGTATAGGACTGGATATTACAGAGGAAAGACAGGAACAGCAACGGCAGCGTATAGCTCTTGAGGACGCCTATCAGGCAGTGCGTGTGGCCAACTCGGCCAAAACTGACTTTCTGTCGTCCATGTCTCACGATATTCGTACGCCGATGAATGCGATCATGGGCATGACGGCTATTGCCAGGGTAAACATGGAAAGCCCGGAAAGGGTAGGGGACTGCCTGAATAAGATTAATGTCTCTAGCCGACATCTTCTCAGCCTGATTAATGAGGTTTTGGACATGTCAAAAATTGAGAGCGGGAAGCTTGATCTGTCGCTTGAAGCCGTTGACCTCTCCGAGATTGTTGAGGGAGCATCGGATATGTGTAAAGCGCTGCTGACTGAGAAAAAGCATGATTTCAGAGTGATTGTCGGACAGGTGCAGCACGAAAAGGTTATCACCGATGGCGACCGCCTGCAGCAGGTCTTTTTGAATCTGCTGTCCAATGCCATCAAGTATACACCGGAGGGCGGGAAGATCACCCTGTTGATTAATGAGAAGCCTTCGATTATTCCTAAAAAAGGTCAGTATGAATTTATTTTTTCAGATAATGGTATCGGTATGGAGCAGGAATTTCTTACACATGTATTTGAGCCCTTCTCTCGTGCTGAGGATTCGCGTATCAGCAAAATCCAGGGAACCGGTCTTGGAATGGCCATTACCGAGAATGTCGTTCATATGATGAATGGAACCATTGATGTGAAAAGCGAGCCAGGAAAGGGCAGCCAGTTTATTGTGACGGTGCCGCTGGAGCTGCAGATTGAGGAAGAGCAGAGTGATGTCGCGCTGGCAGGCCTGCCAGTACTGGTGGTGGATGATGACCAGATCGTATGTGAAAATGCCGCGCTGCTGCTGAATGAGCTGGGAATGCGGGGATACTGGGTTTTATCCGGCGCCGAGGCGGTTGAGAGCGTTCAGGACGCCCATGGCCGGGGCGAGGATTATTTTGCCGTTATCTTAGACTGGAAAATGCCTGAGATGGATGGCCTTGAGACAGTCAAAGTGATCCGGGAGGAAATGGGAGAAGAGGTGCCTATTATTATAATTTCCGCCTATGATTTTTCGGATATTGAAGAGGAATTTCTGCGCGCAGGAGCAGATGCCTTTATCACCAAGCCACTGTTTAAATCTAAGATGCTGCATGTGCTCCAGCTGTTCTGCTGTACGGGTAAGACAGATATTGAGGATGTCGGAGAAGAAGATACCTATACTGGGCTTTTGGGAAAACGAGTTTTACTGGCCGAGGATAATGACCTCAACCGTGAGATTGCCGTCGAGCTCCTTGGAATGCAAGGAATTTTAGTGGAAGCTGCGGAAAATGGAAAGCAGGCGATGGAGATGTTTGAAGCGTCAGAACCTGGATACTACCAAGCGATTTTGATGGATATTCAAATGCCGGTCATGGACGGCTATGAGGCGACAGGCAAAATACGGGCGATGCACCGGGCGGACTCAGATATACCGATTTTTGCGCTCACAGCTAATGCTTTTGTGAGTGATATTGGTAAGGCCCAGCGCGTGGGTATGAACGACCATATCTCAAAGCCCATTGATATGGAGAAGCTCACCAACATTTTGGAGCAGTGGATCGGGTAATTAAAAACAGAAGTGTGGAGACGGTGGAGTCGAACAAAAATACTGAATTAATGGGTATTAAGCAATTTTCATCTGTATCGCTTAAACCTGCATAAATAAAGGATTTGAAACGCTTTTTAAACCACAGTTATTTATAATACGCGAAATACAAAAATTGACCATTTTTTATCCATTTGTTAGAAAAATATTTTATTAAAAACTAAATCGTAAATAGAGTTGACAGATTAGCTTTTTATCCTAAAAGTTAATCTGTCTTTTTATTGGAGAAGATCGAAATATACATTGAAGTTATTCATCGATATCCTTTTTAGGATTTGTTAGCGATTTAAGTGTGAGGTGTAAAAAATGGAATATTCTATAATTACTAAAAAGAATTTTTGAAGATTTTTTCATTTGGTGAAACTAAGTTAAACAAATTGCTTAATGCAGGAATATTACCAGTAGTTAAATTGGGGAGAGGTTACGTAACAAACCCAGAATGTCTTGACCAACGGTTTAAGAAAAATGAGGGAAAACAGATTCTTTATTAACCTCAAAATAGCAAATAATTATGTTATCAAATAAAAGGTATCTCTTTATTTATGTAAAGAAAGTGATTTTATGCAAATAAACCAAGAAAAAACGCGAGCTGAAGCAAAGAAAAAATTTAAAGAACTAAAAATTAAATCCAATTCTAAGTTTATAAAAAAAATTTATTTAATAATGATCTATAAGATTGTCTTTTTAATGCAAGATACTGCACATTAAATTCAGGCTTTTTTGATCGTGTTGAAATTATATATCTAACGCATCTAAAAAGAAAATTTGAAAATGCCTCAATAAATGAAGTTGCTTTACGGCAAATACAAGATTTAATTAACCAGGAGAACGAAATATTATCATTTTCAACGGTAAAAAATAAAGCAATTGTTAGATGAAGTTTTCAAATATGCTTATATGGAAGGTGATGTCGATAAAAGTCCAATAACAAACGTTAGATTACCAAAAAAGTCATTTCAAACCAGTTGAAAAAATAGAGATGCTAGAAGAAGATGAGAGTTTGAGAATAGAGAAGCTTGTAGATCAAAGGAACAAGACTAGAAATCCAATTCATTTATATGGATACTTAATCTTTTTTTAGTTCATACAGGACTGAGACGAGGAGAACTGTTTGCGCTCAAGTGGGAATTGAGCTATAGGATCAATGCTAAAAAAGCCGTGATAAATAAAAATATGACATTACACCAGTTAAGATATACTTTTGCTAATAGAGCATTAAAGATAGGAGTGGATATAAATATTATAAGTCAGTGACTAGGACATGGAAACATATCAACAACATATGATACTTATATTCACGAAACTAAAGATCAGAAGAACGCAGAAGCTCAACGATTGAACAGACTGTAATGATAATTGGTTATCGCCTGAAAAAATTATGTAAGCCAACATAATTATTTTACTTTTTTTGCTATATGGTTAAAAATTTGTAATAAGTTACGAATAAGTATCAGATATACAAGTTTAATACATTTATTATCAAATGGTGTTAATTTAAAAAATGACTAAAAAATATAAAATAAATCGCTTCAAAACGATTATAATTAAGCATACCAACCGGACTGTTTTTTCTTTGTAGTTTAATGATAACGGACACTTGAAAAATGATGTGACCGGTACAGTAAAAATCATTAAATAATGATATACTATGGTCAACAGGCAGACCTACCGTCTCAATGTATTTGAAAATTTGGATCTGGCAGCAATTAAAACTAACAGGGGGGATCTGTGGGAACAGGAATTATTATCTGTGGTTTAAATGGAACTGGAAAGAGTGCACTTGGGAAGGCGCTTGCTGAAAAACTAAAATTTTATTTTATTGATATTGAAAAACTATCTTTTTACATGACAGACCAGTATTATATCTATTCATCTCAACGCACGCATGAAGAAGTCCAAAAAATTCTTCTTAACGAGATTAGAGCACATGGCAATTTTGTCCTTGCTTCTGTAAAAGGGGATTATGGAGAAGTTATATATTCCTTTTTTCAATACATTGTATTGATTGATGTTCCAAGAGATATTCGATTACAACGAGTAAGAAACCGATCTTTTCAAAAATTCGGTAATAGAATACTGTCAGGAGGAGATTTACATAGAAAGGAAGAAGGTTCCTTTGATTTTGTTAAATCCCGAACAGAGTACACTGTTGAGGAGTGGGTGCAATCTATGGACTGTCCTGTCATACGGGTAGATGTTAGAAAGCCTGTTGAAGAAAATATTAATTTAATCATCAGTCAAATACAAAATTAATTTTCAGTTTACAGCACAGGAAGGAATACGCAAAATGTATTCCTTTTTTTATCTTTACAGTGAGCCGCTCATGATACATGGAGGGGCTGGTTCAATTTAAAGAAAGTACTGGCAAGCGAAAGAAGCAAGGACGATTCTCAAAGGAGGCACTGCAAAATAGCGAAAAATAAAAAACTTATCAAGAGCCTCCCGGTGTCAATGGGTTTTTACCATCTGGAAGAACTAGGAGTAAGGTGGCCGATTATTTTCCCTGTCACTTTTGTGTCACGTTGTTGGCGTGAATAATCATAACGCTTCTATTTTTAGGATTCCTAAATCATTATAATTATGACATAAGAATAATTTTATAGATGGTAAAGGAGAAAGAAATGAGAAGCAAATCCCTGAAAGCAAGGACAATGATCACAGTATTGTCTGCCATAGGCCTGTTATTTATAAGTATAATAGCACCTATAACTGTTTTAGCAGAAGACAATGTTTCAGTATCTACAGTGAGTGCTTTGCAGCAGGCTGTTGATCAAGCGGAGGATAACCAAACGATTGTACTTTCCGATGACTTTGTGTTTTCCGATGCTGCCATTAATATGCCTGATAAAAATGTGGTTATTGACGGCAGAGGATTAATCTGGAGTATGAGTACTTTTACTGTTTCCGGGAATGGTAACGGAAGTTTAACGATAAAGGATTTTAAGTTTGATGGGAGTAACATTGCAGGTACCTGTTTAACGAATAAAACGGGAAATGGAACCCTGCTAATTGATCATACAGAAATTTTCAATGCGTCAACAGGAGCGATCGGCATTGCTGCAACGGGAAATGCAAAAACGGTTATTTCATATACTAAGATTTATAATAATGAATCGAATAATATTGGTGCTGCGATTAATATAAGTGGAAATAACACTACGCCAATTGAAATAAACAATGCAACGATCGAAAATAATACTGGCAATGGAGCTGGGTATGAATGCGGTGCGATTGCCGGAAAATTTTACAGCGGTAATCTCCGCATAAACAATACCGTTTTTAGGAATAATGTTAATAACTGTGCGAATTCGGGCGTTACCGGCGGCGGTGGCGGAGCCATGTCCTTTCACTATCTTCGTGGAAATATAGCGATTGATGAATCCTATTTTCAAGGGAATAAAACCAATGGTACCGAAGCGTCAGCAGCAAGTACTTATGACGGAGGCGCCATTTATATCTTTGATGGACGGGACGGCGCAACCTTTACAGTCGATCAATCTACTTTTGATAGCAATCTGGCCTATGATGACGGTGGAGCCCTGCTTGTCCAGGGGACAGGCAACCCAGGTTTGACAACGACAATTACGAATTCTACGTTTTTTAATAATAGAGCCTATGGATTAAACGGAGGTAATCGAAGCGGCGGAGCGATTCAGTTTTTTAAAAATGGCGGCTCCAGTAAAATGACTAATACGGTTACAGGCTGTACGTTTGTGGGAAATCAATCCGGAAACGAAAAGACCACAGTAGAACAAAGAGGTGGAGCGATAGGCCTTTCAGGGGCTGGAGTACTCGCAACAGCTACTGTAACGAACAAGGACTGTTTATTTTTAGGAAATAAAGTATATGACGCCACCGGGCAAATAAACAATGCCAGTAATTACAAAGATGTTTCAAGCACCAGCACGCTTCAAGAAGGCGCGTCTAATGTCTTGAATGCAGATAAAGGTGCAGCGCCAAAGTATACAACAAAAATGATTCTTGGTGTCGATACGCCTCGTTTGACAGATAATTTGTCTCAAATAACGGCAGGTGTAGACGAAGAAGTTGTAAAAACCATACCGATTAAACCAGAAGGGATTGCGGATAACACCAATACAAGTTCAGATTTGCCGATTGAAGATCAACGAAGCTTTGAACGGTATAAAGATAACGGCGCCGTAGAAATGTCCTGGGCAAAATATAACGCAAATGGCGGAGAATGGAAAAATTTGCCGGATATAGTCTATCAGGGAGATGAATATTATGAAAAAGATAGTGAGGGTGCCGTCGAAAATTATTTTATGGTATGCTATAAAGATGGAACCGTCACACCACCTGAAAATCCAGTTAGAGATGATTATATTTTTGAAGGATGGAAAAACCAGGAGACTGGAATCATACAGAAGGAGTGGCCTTTTGTATTAGGTGACAACATAACCTTTGAAGCGCAATGGACACCCGTTGAATATACAGTGACCTTTGACTCTCAGGGCGGCTCAGCAGTGGCCCCGATGACTAACGTCGCATCCGGCGCGCTGGTAACCGAACCAGAAGAGCCGACCTGGGAAGGTCAAATCTTTGGGGGCTGGTATAAAGAGGCCGAAACCACAACCCCGTGGGATTTTGCGTCCGACACAGTGACCGGGAATGTGACATTGTACGCCAAATGGACGCCGGTGCCGCGCTATACAGTGACCTTTGACGCCCAGGGCGGCTCAGCAGTGGCCCCGATGACTAACGTCGCATCCGGCGCGCTGATAACCGAACCAGAAGAGCCGACCTGGGAAGGTCAAACCTTTGAAGGCTGGTATAAAGAGGCCGAAACCACAACCCCGTGGGATTTTGCGTCCGACACAGTGACCGGGAATGTGACATTGTACGCCAAATGGACCCCGGTGCCGCGCTATACAGTGACCTTTGACGCCCAGGGCGGCTCAGCAGTGGCCCCGATGACCAATGTCGCATCCGGCGCGCTGATAACCGAACCAGAGGAGCCAAATTACGAAGACTGGTTTTTTGAAGGCTGGTATAAAGAGGCCGAAACCACAACCCCGTGGAATTTTGCGGCCGACACAGTCACAGAGAATATAACGCTGTACGCCAAATGGTCAAAGATTTTGAGTTATACAGTGACCTTTGATTCGCAGGGCGGCTCGCCAGTGGCTCCGATCACTGGCATTGTGCCGGGGAATGCTATTACTGAGCCAGAAAATCCAACCTATGAAAACTTTATATTTAAAGGCTGGTATAGGGAGGCAGAATGTTTGACACCGTGGAATTTCACCCAAGATATGGTTAATAATAATATCACTCTATATGCAGGTTGGCAGCCCGCTGTTCTAACCCTATATACAGTAACTTTTGATTCGCAGGGGGGCTCCTCTGTTGATCCTATCCAGAATGTTAATGCTGGATCGAACATTCTGGAGCCTGAAGCGCCAAAGATGGAAGGATTTGTGTTTAATGGGTGGCACAAAGAGCCGGAATGCATAAATCCCTGGGATTTTGATAACCATACCGTAAATGAAGATACCACTTTATATGCAAAATGGTACGCGATTCCGATTTCAGAAACTTATACCGTAATCTTTGATTCGCAGGGGGGGTCGAATGTCGAAGCAATTAAGGATATTTCAGCCGGCGCAACGATTAACATGCCAGCAGAGCCTGTACGAACCGGTTATAAATTTGGCGGATGGTTTCTTGAGGCAGAAACATTGATAGCCTGGAATTTCGATGCAGATCATGTCAATGGAAATATGACCCTATATGCAAAATGGACTGCGGATCCAACGAATAATCCAAATAAAGATGCAAATGAAAAGATAGAAACGGAGAATAAGCTTACAGGCTCTCCTGCGACAGGTATTTTTTCAGAAACCTCTATATGGGTTATTGCCCTTGTAGTCATGGCTTCTGGGATTGTCCTTGCTATTAGAGTAAGAAAGTAAAAATAACAATAATTTATGCCTGAACAGCAGTGTTTTGTTTTAAGTGGGTCGCGAAAGCATTCATTAAAAAAGGAACTAGGCATAAGAAATAAGAAGTTAAAAACCTTACAGCCCATTGGAGATTTCCAATGGGCTCTTTATTTTTTTCAGCTTTACATTTTTATAAGATACTTTACGCTAGCGATAAAAAAGATTTCCGTAGGTGATTTGTGCAAATTCAACAAATTAGTTGAATTAATCTGTAAGAAGGTTTATAATTTAAACATAATAAAAAAGTATTTTAAGGAGGAAAAACATGGATATTACTTTAAGACAAGATCTTACAATGTGGGAAATCATTAAGTCAGTTAAAGCCGGAGAGACGGTATTAAGCGATTGGGAAAGATATCTTGATGCTGAAGATTATCAGGAACTGAAAGCGAGCTTTGAAAAGACCAGTAAAAAACCGCTTTGGGAGTAAACGATGTCTTCTGTCGAATTGGCAAAAGATTCATTGAATGAGCAGCTCGAAGATAGTGAGGCGGAATTAGTCGAGAGGCTTGGCCTCGAAGGGTATTTATATGTAAAACATATTTTTCAGAAAAAAATACTCAAAACAGGAAGCTGGGGCGTCTTTTCGTCATTGTTAATGCAGGTCCAAATTAGAAAAAGTCCTTCAAAGCAAATGATGAAAAGCGCCTTTTTTATTGAATTATTTATTATAGCGACGGATTTTGTGGATGACTATATGGATGGTGACAATGAGGCTTTTAATGATATTCAGGATCGTCGGCGAATTACGATCCAATTATTAAACTATGCATTGGAGCAGCTGCTGGAATTACTGCCAGCGAATATAAAAAGGCATTTTATGAGCAATCTTGAATCATCATTAACGCATCAGGTGCTGGAATCGAAATATCAGCTTTATTTTTCGACATCTGAAGCGTTTTATTTTCGGCACACCATTGAGCGCTCTGTCTATCTGATTTACGCTATGGTTATAGCAATTTTGAAAACAGCGCAAAAAGAAGTATTACAATTTTCATATTTCTGGGGGGCTTACGGTCAAATCGAAAATGATATTAATAATATCGAAAAAGGCAGTTTCAGCGATGTATTAGAACGAAAACCAACACTGCCGATAATAAAAGCTTTTGAGAGCATATCGTCAGACAATGCCTTTTATGACGTTTATTTTTCGTACATTATTGGCTCTGATAAAAAAGAAACTCAGAATATCGCAAAATACATTCTCAACTCTGGCGCCATTGAATATTCAAGAATGCTTTCAAATAAGTGTTATCTGAAAGCCTTAAAAATTCTTTCAGATCTATATCCAGGATCTGAGAGAATGATAAAAGAATTTGACGATTATTTTGTAAAGAGGTGATACAATGAGCAATATTAAAAAAGGTTCATTTCTATTGATTGTTTTATCAATATCTCTTTTTTGTCTTTTTCTTTTATCGGAAATGCAGCTTACCATTGCAGACTCTTTCAACAAAATATCTTTTGATTTATACTTTGTCTTTTTTTTGAATTTCCTGGCGGTTCATTGTGTTCTGAATACACATGAAAATATATCGGTATACCTTTTCGGTCTGTTACTTTTTTGGTTTGGCTGGATATTTGAATTTTCCTGGTTTAGTCCTCCGATATTTACCGAACTGCGATATTTTCTGATGTTCTTCTTTTCATTACTATTAGTTGCGTTCTATATTAGTCTTTTTGAGGATATTCGGTCGAAGAATGTCATTAAATTAATGATCATACAAGGGATTCTTTCAATTGCTTGCCTGATATTTTACGGCAGGTTTGCAGATCACCTTAATGCGTTCCTGTTTTTTATCAATATTGTCGGCGCCATTGCATTGTGTATTTATTACTCATATACACACTTGTTGGATCAGACTTCAAAACGATTGGTCAGCTTGATCATTGCCGGATTATTGTGCTCTGTTTTGCCATATCTGCTGCTTACATTTGTGCCGACTTTTTTGCTGACATCCTTCAATCTACCAACTATTGGAAATTGGACTTTGTATTTTCTACTAATTCTGCCCATTGTATTTAGCGTGATCCTGAACAAGCGGAATCTCAGCATTGAACAAATTGGCATATTTCGATACCCTGTAAATCTTTTGATTTTGACGGTCGGTATTGCGAGCCTTAACTTATTAGCTGTTTTTATTTTAGAAATACCTGTTTTGTCAGTGATTATCATGAATTACTTTTTTGTCATTTTATATGTGATTTACTATGCTATTGCAGCTAACAACGTTAAAATCCGACAAGAAAAACTAAAAAAAGTGTTGAATAATTTTCAGGAAGAGCGATTGGACATTTTCAGGCAGCTGTTTGCAGATGACCAGTTGGAAAAAATTGGGATTCTAATGCTGGATCTTGTGAAGAGCAGTATTCCCTTTACTGGCGGCGCAATTACGATTGCCAAAAACCGCAAAAACGAAGTATACATTGTGCGCTCAGGTGATTTGGAAGATCTGACTTTAGGAAATATAGAGGGGAAAGCCGGATACGTTCATGAACTGAAGACATTCCCTTTCAAAAACGTCAATTGTATTTCGTTACCGCTAAATTATTTAAATGATCGAATTGGAAGCATTACCTTATCAAGAGCCTCGTTTTCCTTCTTTACCTCAGAAGAGTTAGAAGTTTTAGAAAAATATACACAGATCTTGTCAGAAATGTTAGTGACAAGCCTGAGGATGGCTGAATACGAAAGGAATAGTGTTAAAACAGGATTCACGGCTGAAGAGCGGTTGATTTATCTTAAAACTGCCGACTTGGCTGAACAAGATAAAAAAAGATTGGCGACTTATTTGCATGATGAAATCTTGCAAAAGATTTTTGGTATTAAAAATTTACTAAGTACGCTCCAAGGCCCGGATGAGACAAAAAGATTGATGATGGATACGTTAGAAGAAATAAATGTTTCGCTGCGCAAACGAATGACTGAGATGTATCCAGCCTTTCTGAATGTGACAACTTTGGAAGAAGCCATCATGAATTTAGTCGAAAAAAGCAATCAATTCTACCATAAAAACATTCAGATGGATCTTTTGGTAGAACCCAATTTACAATTAGGCCAGAAACAAAGACATATGATCTTTCGAATGGTTAAGGAACTCGTTATCAATGTGTATAAACACGCTGGAGCAACGAGCATTGTTGTTGAAATATTAAAAGATAAAGAGATGATTGACATCACTGTTCAGGATAATGGGGTTGGTATCAACCAAACAACGTTTCAACTAATTGATGTCCTTCAAAACCATTTAGGCCTGGCGTCCATCAAACAAGAGGTTTTTTTTCTGAATGGCTTCTTTGAGATTAAAAATTTAAAGAATCAGGGATTAGGCATTGAAATATCAATTCCGTATATCAGTGAGGAGTAGCTATGAAATTAATTTTAGTCGATGATCACGAGCTTTTTTCAATGTCATTGAAGACTGTTTTAGAGCAATATGACAATATTGAAAAGGTCATAACATTAAAAGATTCAAGCAATTTACTTGGGATACTGGCATGTGAAAACATTACGTTGGTAATGCTGGATATACATTTAAAAGATGAGAATGGCTTAGAGATTGGAAAAGATTTGAAAAAGAAATACCCTGAAATGCCCCTGATCTTTTTAACCGGCTTTGATTTAATGGATTATAAGTATCAGGCATACGAAATAGGGGCAGAGGCTTTTATAGATAAAGGAATTCCACCGGAAGAACTTTATCAAACGATTAATGACGTTATCAATAATCCATCCGTAATGCGTGACAAAATAAAACCGAAAAAACCCCCTTTTACAGAACGAGAAGTAGAACTGCTAAAGCTTTTAAGTAAAGGGAAGAAACATAATGAAATTGCGGATAATCTTGGGATAAGCCGAAGGACTGTGGATGCTTTGCTCCAGCGAATTTACATCAAAATGGATGTAGACAATGCGACCGGCGCAGTGGTACAGGGCATTAACATGGGCTTAATTAAAATGGAAAAGCTGTAGAGCGAAAACTTGAGTATCTTTGAGAAGTGTGAAAGGGACTGGTCAAAATTACTGGCAGCAGAAAAGGTTATAGAAAGCTTCATGTAAATCAGCGAGGTAAAGTTGTGTGTTTTCAAATGATTTTGTGATGAAAAAACATCGTTTTTTATAAACAAAAAAGCCAGAATGTTCTTAAACATTCTGGCTTTAAATCATTTTAAAACGTGGATTTTACCATTTAAGACTACTTATTGGAAGATTTTTTGCGTTTAAATATGAATCCACCGGTTAAGGCGCCCGCTGCGGCAAGGAAGGCTGCGGCGACACCGAGATTGGTTTCATTGTTTTCAATGCCAGTTTTGGTATTAGCACCTTTTTGGGACGAATTTGATCCAGATGCGGCATTTCCATTTAATGTGTTGTTGCCGAGATTATTATTTGTTCCAGAATTATTGTTTGATCCAGCGTTTCCGCCCGGTGTGGTGTTGGGCTTGTTATTATCTTCGCCACCATTTGGTGTCTGATCTTTTTCGACCAGAGCCTTAATGGCGTTATCCAGGTTTGTTACCTGAGTATCAACATCGCTTTGTGTCGCATCGGTTTTGTCGATGATGGCCTGGGCGGCATCAATGGCAGTTTGTAAGGCTTTTAAGCTGTCTTCTGTGTATTTATCCGTCTGTGCTGCCAATTCTTTTGCTTCGGTCAGTTTGGTGTTTAATGCGGTCTTGTCGACACTTACTGGCGCTTGAATTTCTTCCAGTGCGTCGATAGCTGCCTGGAGGGCTTCTATCTGAGCGTTAATGTCATCTTGAGAGGCAGATGGATTGTTGGCAACTGCGTTTGCTAAATCAAGAGCATTTTGAAGAGCTTTGAGGCTTTCAGCTGTGTATTTGTCTGTCTGAGTAAGCAATGTCTCTGCTTCTGTAATTTTGTTCTGTAAGTCTGTTTTTTCAGATTTAACCTCGATATTTTCATAATCCAGGGTTAACCGAGCGACCTGGTCACCGGAAGAGAGGGTTCCCATTGCCGGTACATAAACATGAACCCAGGTTTCAGTTTGATTTGGAACGACCTGAAGTTCTAAAATTTTTGGATAAGGCTTGCCGGCAGCGTTCGGGTCGGCAGCACCCTCAGGTTTATTAAAATCATCGACGACATCATAGTATTCGATATAATTTGTTTCCAGGAATTTTGAATTTTTCCAGTCGAGGATATTTGTCGATGTCATGACTGTATTTTCTGGATCTGCAACTTCCATACTTAACAGATATCCATTAAGATTTGCAATTGGAAGCGGAACCATTTCTAATTGTAGGGTGCCCTTACCATCTTTAATGGACAAGGTACCGCTGTTATCCTTGATGGCTTTGTTGCCCATGGAATCCTGTCCGGGAGTGGTGGCGTGCATTAAGGTTACCGGCAGGGTATATACGCCGTCTCTTAAGACCGTGCCATCGTCAACCAGAGAGGCGATGGCAACATCCAAGGCGTTAACCTGTGTGTCAACATCAGCCTGGGAGGCTTTATCATTGTTTAACACTTCTTCAGCTTTCTGGATTGCAGCTTGTAACGCCTGATAGCTTTCATCTGTGTAACCTTCTGCTGTGATCGCTTTAGCTTCATTGAGCTTTTCGGTTAGAGCTGTTTTATCTGTTTTTTCCTGTTCGTCTTCCTTAACCAATGCCTTTACAGCATTATCCAAGGCAAGCACCTGTGCATCGACATCGGCCTGAGTAGCGTCTTTATTGTCGGCAACAGCCTGTGCGGCTGTGATTGCATCCTGTAGAGACTTGAAGGATGCTTCGGTATATCCGTCGGCTGTGATCGCTTTAGCTTCATTTAATTTATCATTTAATGCAGTTTTATCGACCTGAACTTCATCACTGCCATCAGCTTTTTTGAGATTATCATAGGCGGATTGTAATTTTTCAGTAGCAGCTTTGATTTCTTGGTTGCTCACTTTGTCAGATACGACAATTTTGTAGGTTTCATCGTACACACTGCTCAGATTATTGATAGAATCTTCGGTGTATTCAGCGCGGCTAATTGGATTGTTTAAAATAAGGCCTGCTTCGTCAGCAAGATTTTTGAACAGATCCGTGTAGGTAACCAGATGGTCATCAGCGTCATAGATCGAATTCAGTGCGGCGTCAATTTCATACTGAGAGTTAGATTTTTTATAAGTTTTATTGGCTGCGTCGTAGGCATCGACCATTGCTCTGGCAGATTCTTCGGTGTAACCGGATTTGAGCAGGCCATTATAGTCATTTCTCCCGATTTCTTCGCAGCGGTCCAGCAAGGTTCTTAAATCGGTTTTATCGACCTGAATATCGCTGGTCTTTGTAGCATGTTCATAATCTACGTCGAGATAAGCGGTGTTTTGGTAGTAGGTGCCGTCGGTAGATTTTCCGTTTTCATCGATCATATGATATCTAAAAGTGGTATCCTTCGCTTCAGGCTGGGAAGGAAGTTGAAGAACAACTTCCAGAGGAACTTCCTTGGTTTCACCGTTTGCTAAAGTGACCTCTTTCATGTTTGAGCCTTCAACCCAGTAACTGTCATTATCACCGATATGCTGACCATTTCCGTTGGAGATGACCAAATATGGGAATGTATCTTTATCTTTAACCGAAAGAGTTAACGTTGCTTTTCCATTGTAGATTTTTACTTTCATCTTTTGAGAAAAATCAATTTGATCATTTAAAGCGGTGCTCTCTACAAGGTTATTGTTTTCATCCATTTGTTTTGGTGTGACCGTTACTTCATAGATCCCATCTTCAACGACTTTTCGTTTAGGATAAAGCTCGTCTTTCCAGGTGGCGGATTCGTTTAGTACACGGCGGCACTGAATTGCATCGCCAGTTTCTGCCGTCTCACGCCCATTGGCAACGAGACGGGAAAATGCATTCCAGGCGCCAGTCAGATAATTATCTTTTTCTGATTCCAATGCTTCACATTCTTCGACCACTTTCATCAGTTGTTCAGAGTAAGAGGCAACGCCATCCTTGGTTATCAGCCCATTGAGCGCTTCATTCCATTCATTCTCAATATCAACGACATCTGCATCTGTACAGTCCGCGCTGTTCATAAAGTCGAAGTAACCATAGCAATCTGTTAATGCGGCCCAGCTTTCATCGGTAAAATCGCCTTGCGTTTCTTCCTGATAACCTTTCATTTTATTGATCACTTTGTTTTTGCGCAGATGGTATGAGCGTTGATTATAATCGCTGCTCAGACCTTTATTGATATATTCGATGTTAGAATTATCTGGATTAATGCCATAATTAATATAGTTTTTTGCATCCATCAGGTCTTGCTGGAAAGTGTCTGCATAGGAGTCGCTGTAATGCTCCCAGTTAATATTGTTTTCAAACTGTTCAATATACCATTCAGTCATTTCTGTCCCGGAGAAATCTCCGACGCTGCCATTAAGCACTTTGACATTACTGTAGTCAAAGCCAACCAGCGCTGTGACAACGGTCCCCATCATGTCAACATAAGGGCTGATGCCAACCAGTGGATCGCCGGAGGGAAGCTTGAAAGAAACCTGTTCGTAGTTTGCCCCCCTTTTGCGTTCCACTTCAACTTGCTGCGGAAGATTTTCATAGCCTGGTTTACGGGCAGCCCAGTCATACATATCTTGTGTTGTGTTAAAATAGGTCATTCGCTGCAGATGACCATACTGCCCAGCATAATCCATTCCATGGAACTGGAGCTTAACGGTTGCCTCTCCATTCTTGTCAACAACAATATAAGCGGTGTGTGTGAGTGCGGGGTTTCCCATTGAGTAAGTATTATCTTGATCCGAATTATACAGATAGACCGGTACTTCCAGAATGGTGTTATAGTAATCCGTACGGTACTGACTAAAATCAATAGCCTGTGTTGGACGTTTGGCTTCCTCTGGTATATTTTCATAATCCGGATTATAACAACCAGACGGGCTGCCATCATCATGCTCGGCCGCAGCCGAGGTTTCGGCATTAACGGTCTGAATAAAATTTGTGATCGACTCTTGTGCCGCCACGGTTGTCAATGGAACGACCGCTGTCGGTGCAAGCATTGACACTGTTAGAACGGTAGTCATACCATGCTGTAGTAGTTTTTTGAATTTCACTTCACATTTCTCCTTACTTTTTTAATACATTTGGGCCATAGGAATTAGGTGTGCCTAACTAATATCCTCTATAGTTATAAAATATCTTTCGCGAATTGTCAACAACTGATTTTTTAACGCAAAAAGCGTTTCGTGCTTTATAAGCACGTGTTTTTAATGGTGAAAAGATCCGTATTATACCATTTTTTTCGTGCCCGCCAAGCAAGGATTTTTATTTTTGAAATTTTAATTTGCTTGTTCTTTTTTTAGTACATTGCTTAAAAAAAGAAAACAGGTTATTTGAAGTGGATCATCATACGTTGCAAGAAAATTGTATTAAAAATATTTTAAAAGCAACATGTTAAAAAACAAGGCTTTTTTTATCAATCATTTTAAGATAAGGGATTGTAAAAAAATCAGAAAGTGGTATCATTGAGTTAGTTGAGCATAACTATGTTAAAAATATATCTTTGGAGAGTATGAATGCAAGCAAGTGGCTATTATGACAATTTTGAGCAATGGCAGACAGTTTGTGATGGTTTGTCAAAAAGATGTTTTATAAAAGAAAAAGAATCTGAGGAAGATTTTCTCGAAGCGGTATGTATCCTGCAGCGAAAGCAAAAGATAACATCATTGACGCAGATATGCGATCAACTGAAAATAGAAAAAACAAACGCGAAACGATGGAGTGAAAAACTGGAAAGCGAGGGATATTTATATACTGAGGAATCTGGCAGCATTGTACTTACACCCTTTAGACGGATTAAAGGGGAACTGTGTTTAAAAAAACATCGCTATTTGACAGAATTTTTAAAATATGCCTGTGGTGTTGATGAGAAAAGCGCTGAAAAAAACGCCTGCAGTCTGGAGCATGTTATCACGGAAGATGTCTTTATGGGAATCTGTGCTTTTATGCAGCGTGGCGATACCTATGACCGAGTGATGCATGGCAATGATCTCAGTTTTTTATATGCAAACGGAACATATCAGTTTTTTATGTCCATTTATGATCAGAACAAACGTTATCCAAGGTTGCTGACACCAGAGTTTTATTGGTTCGAGCATGATGTGTTGGCAGAAATAGATGAGAAAAGCACCCTGTTTTTAAAACCTTCTCCATTAATGCCGGTATCGGCTGAAGCGGGAAGATTTCTTTACGAACAGGATGGAACCTGGAAAGAGGCTTCTCTGGGCGTAAAGGGCTATGCGATTCCAAGTGATGTTTTTGCTTACCGTATTTGCCGGAAAGCGCCGGTAACGGAGGCTGAGCTTAAGATTGCAATCACAGATCAGAAAAACTGGTGCGAAAAAACGTTGGATATTCGTGAATTGATTGTTCATTTGTGGCAGATATAGGGGCAGTAGCATGAAAAATCCGACGGTTTTACAAATTCGTTATCTGGAAGAACTTAAGCATCTGCAGGACAGTGGCGAAAAATGTTCGGTGGTGAAAATTGCCCAGAAAAATAATGTCACACATGGACCTGTTAGCCGCTTTTTAAAAGAATGTATGCAAAATGGGTATTTGACAGAGGAGTACCGTTTGACTGAAAAGGGTGAAACATGGCTGACAAATTACATCAATATACGAGAAGATCTCAGAGATTATTTAATACGCGTTGGAATAGAAGAAAGCGAAATTGAAGATAATATACGTGATATGATCGAGAACATGTCACTTTCAACACTTAATACAATTTTACTTCAGGAAAAAATACAACAGAAACAAAACTATTTATTGTATCATCAAAAGGGAGGCGTAAAGGTTTCTGCCCAGAATGTCAAAGAATTTATCCCAATTGGAAAATATCCGGTTAACTTCTTGTTTTTGAAAGCCAGCAGCCGAGGAAAAAGTCGTTCAATGGCCGATCGGGGATTTGAGAAGCCTGCGCTTTTACGCCGTAACCGCCGGGGGATATGGCTGGAATTAACGACGCGGGAAATGAAAGAGACTTCAAGACAGACTGGGAAAGTGCTTTCAGGGCACTTGAAAAGTATGAAGTACGAATCGGAAAGCACGCTTAAGGAGTTATCCATAAAGAATGGGAAGGTCAAAATTCCTTTTGAAGCATTTCGCTTTATATGTCTGCAAACGGGACAGTTTATCGGCGTTTTGTACGCGGCATTATCCTGTAGTGTTGGGGAAAGGCATATGCCTGAAAGCACTGCGCAGATGATTTTTTGGATATAATCATAAGGCTTTCTAAAAAGAGTGAATACTCTTTTTAGAAAGTTTTTTTGTTGCAAAATAAATTTATAAAAAATTTTTTTACATAAAAAGCCCGAAGCTGGTGCCTTACAGGCACATAAAAAAGTTAGAGGAATCGTGTCTTTTGTTTTTTTAATGCGGTGCTCATTAAGCACGAAACGCGTTGAAACGCAAATTCAAGCAACTTGACAGAGCTTTAGGTCCGTGGTAAAAATAAACTAACATAGTTAGCTTAAACTTAATACCGACAATCAGGAGGACAGTTTGAAGTGGTTTGTACATAAGATTTGAAGCACAGTTCAAAAAAGAAATTTGATAAAAGAATGAAAAGGTGGAATTATGAAGAGTAAAAAAGTAAGCCAAAAAATAAAAACAACGGTTTCGGCAGCCGTTGCTGTCACCATGGCCTTGCCAGGTATCGCAAATGCCCGGGAATTGCCGTCAGCAACCTATTCTGATGCCAGTGCAGAGAGTGTGCAGATACAAGCGTGCTCAAACACAGTAGACAAAAGTATTTTAAAGGATTTAATTACCCAGGCAGAGGGGCTGGATACCAGTCCCTTTTCTGACGCTGGCGTGGCTTTTTTTAATGCGGTTATCGCTTCGGCTGAAGCGGTCGCTTCAGATGTGGAAGCTACTCAGGAAACGATTGATCAGCAAGTTAAGCTTTTGGAGACATCATCCGCTGCATTGGTAGAAAAGCCTGAAGATGGGAAAATTTACGATGGTGTCTACAGTATTTCAGGACGTATGTGGCACGCAACTCAGGATCAGCCTTCTATGGGAAATAACGCGCTGGCACAACCCATGGAGTTGACGGTAAAAGATGGAAAAACATCTCTGCGGATAAAATTTCAATCATTGACAGTTATTGGCAATTTGACCGGAAATCTTGCGAAATTGAGTTATTTTCCAAATGTGGATAAAGAAACAGTTCCTAATGCATCCGATGCAGTGCCTGTGACGGTTGAAAGCCAGTATGATTTTTATGATTCTTTCAATGACCCCAATAAAGGAACGGATAAAAACATTAAAGGAGTGCTTTATCCAGAGTATGTGAGTATGCCGGTTGATTTGAATGATGAAGAAATATGGGTGCAGGTCTATGTCCCTGTCATGGAAAGCGTTTCTGCCGGGAGTGGGACGCAACTCGCGCGGCTGCAGCTGGATTGGGATACACTTTCCCAGACCAGGGGCACCAAAACAGATAAAACGGCTTTAACGGATTTGATTAACCAGGCAGAGCAGCAAACTCAGGGAGCCGCCTCTGACACTGTTTATCAAGTGCTAACCCAAGCCATCGCCTCTGCAAAATCGGTTAATATGAATATGAATGTAGACCAAAAAGCAGTGGACGCAACGGTAATCGCGCTTCAAAGCGCCATTGACGCCATGCCAAAAGCAGTTGTTGTCGATAAAAGCATTCTTTCAGCCCAGATTACATCTGCCAGGGCTATCGGAAGGGATGATTACTCCGAAACGTCTTATCAGGCGCTGCAAGCGGCCATTGTAAGTGCGGAAAATATGTACGATAATCCCGATGCAACAGAGGCAGAGGTTGAAAAACAGATTGAGCTGATTCGGGCAGCCATCTCCGGCTTGGCTGTTAAAGAGGCAGATAAAGCCAAATTGGCAGAAAAAATAGCGGAAGCGGAAGCCATCGAGGGCTCTCAGTACACCGATGACACCTACAATGCGCTTAAAGAAACCATTAAGAGCGCCAAAGGTATTTATGACAGTGCGGCCGCCACACAGGAACAGGTCAATGAACAGGTAACTGCGCTGGAGTCAGCCCTAAGCAATCTCGTGGAAAGGCCACTGGATATCAACCATTTGGCTGATGGCATCTATGCAGTAACAGGAGATATGCAGAAAGTGGATAAGGTGACACCATCTATGTCCAACGAGGCTATTAACCATACGTTAAAGCTGACCGTAGAGGATGGAAAATATACGCTATCCATGGATTTTAAAGGGCTGAAAATCAGCAGCCAATTTGGATATCTCGGAGCGCTAAAATACTATAAAACAGGATACAGCATGGATCAATACGGAAATCCCATTGGCGAACTGGCAGATGTCACGGCTGAATCTTACCAGACAAATGAAGACGGTACCCTTATTTCAGACACATTCGGAACGAACTATCCGGATATTATCAGCTTTGAAATGATTTCTGAAGCCAGAGAAGATGGCTATGTACCACTCCAAGTGTTTGTGCCGATTATGGAAAATATTTCTGCAGGAACCGGAACGCAATCTGTCTTTTTACATTTGGATTGGAACAGTCTTAAAAAAGCAACGGCTGATGATCTTGGATTCACCGATACCAGTACGCCTGGAGAAACAGAAGGATCAGGCAACAAAACGGATACAGGCATTGGCAATACGCTCAAAAGCAATTCGCTGGGAAAAAGCAGTTCGCTGAGTAGCGGTTTAAGCGGATCGGGATCAAACCTAAATAAAAACACAGCCGCAGGAAAAAATGCAGCCACCGGAATTCCAGGTCAACAGGGGATGGCCACTGCCGCCACTTTATGTGTGACCGCTTTGGCAGGTGCTGTTGGCTTTATTGCCAAAAAAAGAAAAGAATTGGACAGTAAATAATGCTGTGTCTTCAGAAAGGAAAATATATGAAAAAGCCAAAGCGTTTAACGAAATTTCTGACAGGCATCCTGGTACTTATATTTACCATATTAGGTACGGGTATCAAAGCATTGCCTGTGAATGCCGCTAGCGGAACGGTTTATACGGCTGTTATTCATCCCTGTTATGCGCATCCAGTCACAGGTGCCATTGAGGATTCAGGGGGCGAGGCATCCTACGCAACAGGACAGGGGATGGTCGATGGTGCTGTTTATACCAGCGGGATTTTAGAAGTAACAGACAGCGGGGAATATTATCTGACCATCCGTATGAGCCTGATGGACTACACATCTAATCACAGCTTCATGGTTCAAAATGTCGGCGATTCCGGCTGGTCCTCTCCGTCCATGGGTGTTACAGGTAATGGATCTGACAATAATGGGTCAACCGCGGATATTTGTATTCAGGTTCCCAGTGAAAACTGCGTTGTCCGTGGGTCCATGTATGTTACGCCAATGGGACGGGATGTGGTTTTTTACCTGTACCCCAGCGACTATGCAGCTGGCAACAATACAGACATGAATGCAACGATGGTAACTTCGTCAGGCGCAGCCGCACCAGGGAATGCATCCTCCGGTCAGTCGGCGGCAGGCGGGTCGTTGAGTTCAGGCGCTGGTGCGTTGCAGAGTAACGCTGCCGGTAATACCGCTGGAAATGCAGCGCAGCTTCAAAGCAGTATTACTCAGGCCGCTCAGCCCACCGCACAACAGGGGCAGGAAAGTGAAGGAGAAACCAGCCTCAATAAGGAAAAAGGTCTGGGGCTTTCCACAGAAGAAGAGACAGAGGAAGAAAGCGGTTTTTGGGGCGCTTCGGAGAAAAAAATCGTCGTACTTTTTACGGCCATTACTATTTCAGGTTTGATCTTCCTGGGAGCAGGTGCTGGAATTGTCTATTTGTTCCGTAAAAACTGGTATCGATGGAGCGGTGGAGGATATAGTGACGATGATGAATGGCAAATTCGTTAAAATGACTAAGTATTTTCTGAGTTTTTTCCTGATTGTCCTGATGCTGTTAAGTATGACTGGCTGTGTGGATCAAAGTGGAGGCGGGGAGTCGAAAGATACAGGAATACAAGGCGACGTTAAAACCATGCTGGAAATCAGCGACCCACAGGAGAAAGCCGCGGTAGAGTCTGCGAAAAAAAAAGTAGCTGGAATGAACAGTGAACCCCGTCTGGTAGCCACGTCTCCGGCAACCGCCGACATCTGCGACCGTTTAGGCCTTGATCTGGTGGGGGTGTGCAGCAGTGCAATCTCAAAGATACCAGACCGGTATAAGGATGTAACGACTGTTGGAACCGCCATGAGTCCAGATATGGAGGTGATTTCATCATTAGATCCGGATTGGATTTTAAGCCCTGCATCGCTTCAGAGTGATTTACAGCCAAAATATGAGGCAGTCAACACCGATTGGGCATTTTTAAACCTTCGTAGTGTCCAGGGAATGTACCGATCTATTCAGGAGCTCGGTGATATCTTTGGACGTCAAGAGGAAGCTCAGAAGCTCGTGGATGAATTCACAAGCTTCTATAATGACTATAAAGATAAAAATAAAGATAAGGAAAAACCAAAAGTCTTGATTTTGATGGGGCTTCCAGGCAGTTATATTATTGCAACAGAGAATTCATATGTTGGAAGCTTAGTAGAATTGGCCGGGGGAGAAAATGTTTATGCCGGAAGTAATCAGGAATTTTTAACCGTCAATACTGAGGATATGAAAACTAAAGAGCCGGATATTATCCTTCGGGCCGCACACGCACTACCGGATCAGGTGGTGGAAATGTTCAAACAGGATTTTGAAACCAATGATATCTGGAAGCACTTTAAAGCGGTACAGGAAGGACGGGTTTATGATCTGCCTTATAGCCAGTTTGGCATGAGCGCTACCTTTGCTTATCCAGACGCTCTAAATACATTACAGCCAATGCTTTATCCAGAAAGTGACGACGATGCCGCAAAGGCAAAAGAGAACAGTGACAATGCGGCGAAAGCAGCTGAAAATTCCAATGCAACAGATAATACCGATCCAAATCTTATAAAAGAAGCTGAGGGAGGTCAGTAAAATGAAAAGTAATGAACAGATGGTGCTTCCCGCAGAAAACATCCAACAGGAAGATCACCATAAATTAGATATGAGCCGGTGCCGGCGGAAAGCGTTGAAAAGTGTGCTTTCCTTTATAGTCATGGCAATATTGCTTTTAGCCCTTTTTTTCGCGGCCATCAATATTGGCAGTCTAAAAGTAAGCTTTGGGCAGCTGTTAAGTGGGTTATTTATTGAACGTAATGATGATGTTGTGACTATTTTTGATTTGCGCTTTCCGAGGATCATTATTTCAATGCTTGCGGGAGCGGCTATTGCTGTTTCTGGTGTGCTTTTTCAGGCTGTGCTCAAGAATCCTCTAGCGGATCCTGGTATTATTGGTATTTCCAGTGGTGCAAGCTTTGCCGCAGTGCTGGTAACGGCTTTTGCACCGGCTTTGTTTTTCTTTACCCCGTTTATCGCATTTTTGGGGGGCGTAATCGCGTTCTTTTTAGTGTACAGCCTTTCATGGAAAGGCGGTCTGAGCCCCTTGCGGATCATTCTGGTCGGGGTTGCGGTCAACGCTATGTTTTCCGGCCTTTCAAGCGGTTTAAATGCTATGAACGGCGGTGATATGTCGGGTGTTGCAGCCATTGTCAATGGAAACATCACCATGAAAACCTGGGATGATGTCGGGACGCTGGTTCCCTATGCTTTGATCGGCCTGCTTCTCTCCATTATTTTTTCGGGAAAATGTAATTTGTTGACACTCGAAGATAAAACGGCTCGAAGCCTGGGTGTAAATGTTAATGCAATGCGCATCATGATTTCACTCATTGCGGTGCTGCTAGCCAGTATTTCTACGGCAGTAGCGGGAGTTATCAGTTTTCTAGGATTGATTGTACCGCACATCGGCAGAATTTTGGTTGGGAGTGACCATAAAGCACTCATTCCATTTTCAATGCTTTTTGGCGCTTTTACTTTTTTACTGGCTGATACAATCGGAAGAACAATCGCAGCGCCTTATGAGGTCTCAGCGTCCATTATCATGAGTGTTATTGGCGGGCCATTCTTCATCATTCTTCTCAGGAGGTCAAAAAAGTATGCGAACGCTTAAGGAAACCAACAAAGAAACCTTATTTATACGAGGAGATGCGGTGAATGAGAAAAAAACAGCCATGGAGGTCCGAAATTTGGTTTTTGCCTACGGTCGCAATGTTGTGCTTCGGGGGATTTCTTTTAAAATTGAGGAAGGAAAAATCACTACACTAATGGGCGCCAATGGTTGTGGTAAATCCACTTTGTTTTCACTGATGACAAAAAACTTAGATCCTCGGCGGGGCAAAATATTTCTTTATGGTAAGAATATTTACCATCTGGGCCTAAAGGATTTTGCCCGGCGGGTATCTATTGTCCATCAGTATAACACAGCCAATGATGATATTACGGTTGAACGGCTGGTGTCCTACGGCAGGATTCCCCATATGAAAATGATGCAGGGGAGAAGTGACCGGGACGAACAAATGATTGAATGGGCATTGGAAGTTACAAATCTCCAGGCTTACCGTGATCGGGAAGTCAGCCGCCTGTCTGGCGGCCAACGTCAGCGGGTTTGGATTGCGATGGCGCTGGCTCAAAATACAAAAATTCTTTTTTTAGATGAACCCACTACTTATCTGGATATCCGTTACCAGATTGAAATACTTGAGTTAGTAAAAAAACTAAACGATGAATTTGGTATGACCATTGTGATGGTGCTCCATGATATTAATCAGGCCATCTATTTTTCCGACAACATTATTGGGCTTCAAAACGGCTGCATCACAGTCGAAGGAAGCCCAGATGAGGTTATCACGACTGAAAGTCTCAAAGAGCTGTATGGGATAAGCCTTGAGGTGACACAGGTAGAAGGACAGAAATTTGTATTGACCGTATGATGAAAAACAGGAGGTGAATCATGAAAAATCCAATAAAGTATCTGTGGATGGGCGTTGGCTTTTTAGCCATGGGACTTGGAGCTGTCGGTGTTGTACTCCCGATTCTGCCGACAGTCCCTTTTCTGCTGCTGGCAATGTTTTGTTTTGCAAAAAGTTCAGAAAAGCTCCATCGCTGGTTTATGAACACAAAACTTTACAAAAATCATCTGGCAACCTATGTCAAAAAAGAAGGCATGACCGTGAAAACAAAGCTCGGTATTATTATTCCGGTAACCATCCTTATGGCGATTGGGTTTGCCTTAATGGGACGTGTGCCCATAGGCAGGATTATTTTGGCTGTTGTCTGGGCAGCACATTTAATTTATTTTATCTTTATTGTCAGAACCATATCCGAAAAACATGAAGTAGAATAATATTCCACTAAGAGTTAATTCCAGACCTGCGTTTGTTCTCTGGCGTTTACAAAATTTTTGTAAATCCCTTCTTTGTGTATCAGTGTATTGTGGGTGCCGGATTGTGCGATCCGGCCCTCCGCGATAACAAGAACCTCATCCGGGTTTTGAATGGTATTCAGACGGTGAGCGATGACAAGCAGTGTTTTACCTTTGCACAATTCTGAAATAGCTTCTTGAATATACCTTTCATTATTAGTGTCCACATTGGCCGTCGCCTCATCAAAAATAACAATCGGGGCGTCTTTTAAGATACAGCGCGCGATTGAAATACGCTGTCTTTGCTCATATTGCGAATATCCTGGCCACCACTTTTTATGGCACCGTCACACACATCATAAAAATGGACAAGCAGTTTGGCCAGTGTTGATTTTCCGCTGCCGCGTTATCCGGAGGCCAGAAACAGCGGGTAACCATTGCGGCGGCAATTCCGAAGGGCAGTCCGCTGATCTGTTTCGATGAACATACAAGTGGACTCGATTATGACTCAATGGTTCGGGTTAGCCGACTGATTCAAAGGCGGTCTGGTATGGGCGCTATAATTTTTGTGGTTTCACACGATTTTGAGTTTATTGTCCGGTCATATTCAAGTGTTCTGCAGCTTGAGCGCAATGGAAAGGCACGACAAAAACCCTTGGGATGCAAACTTTTTGAACAGCCTTCCCACCAATATTTTTATTAAAGTATTTGGCCAAAACGTGTATATTTAAAAAGAAGAAGGCACCTGGATGTCCACAACATCACCAATGAAGAGCGTTTTTCCGGATACCTGAAGGGTCTGAGCCACTGGGGTGATTTTTTCAATATTGCCGGTGACCTCGGCATAAGAACCGAGCGGTTCATTAGTTTCCTTTGATTTTGTTTTTGCCACAAAATATCTGACAGTAATATTGATCTTTTGTCCCTCAGACAGCCGCTTAGCCAGGATATGGAGCTTACGGTCAAGTATGTTTTGAACGTATTCTGTCAATTCGATTCTTTTTTCATAGCTTATCTGTTTTAGCTTGAGCGCTTCCTCATAACCCTTAAGCGCGGCAAAAGGGCTGAACTGTTTTGCCCGGTCTGCGTTGGACATGTGAGACCGCCAGTCGGAAACTGGACGGATTTGATCCATGATATCATCGTAGTTACTCATGAAGTAAAGCCTCCTTTTACGCCTTATGGCCGCCAATTTGATTGTTGCGCACCAAGGTCGTTGCGCCATCCTGAAGGTTCATACCTTTGAAAATAGCGTTGTTTCCATATCTCCGCTTTATTTTGAGCAGCGTCTGCTGTATCTTTTGCTCTTGTTTTTCCGCTTCTTCTTCCAGGAAATCCTCTTCAAACAGGCTGAGCTGCCGGTATACTATGTTTCGGTCCGCAGTCCCTTCGACATCATTGAAAGTCAGAGATACCCTACGCAGCATAAGCTCCTTGTCAATGATCCGATCATAGAGTGCCAGGGCGGCATGCAGGATTTTTTTTGCCGAGTTGCTGTAAACCGGGCGGCCGCCTGCATCGGTCAGTTTTTCTGTCCCGTGCGCCGGTTTCGGCACTGCGCGGCCAAAATGGTCAATGTGAATGCCGCCGCTGTAGCGGCGATCGTTCAGCCCATCCTTGTCATAACCGATATGCAGAGTTATGCTGGATGTAGACAACCCCTTTTCGATCAGATCGTACACCAGTAAATCCACCATTTCCTGGACGATCAGTCTTCCCTGTACAGAATCATAAGCGTGTGGGAGCACCTGGCCTGAGGAGAGGGAGTGGTTGCTGGGTTTATAGTTTTTGATATCGGCCATGGTGCAGGGCTCAATTCCCCAGGCGTGGTCAATGAGCAATTCCGCGTCGATACCAAACTCATTATAAAGCAGGTTTTCGCCATATCGGTTATCAGCGCCTCTCTGCAAGCTCATTCTGGCCACGTCACCCATTGTAACCATCCCGTTTTTCTCAAGCCTTCTGGCGATTCCCCGGCCCACGCGCCAGAAATCCGTGATTGGGCGGTGGTTCCACAGAAGCTTTCGATAGCTCATTTCATCCAGCTCGGCAATACGAGCGCCGTCCGCATCCGCCTTTACATGCTTGGCGACAATATCCATGGCAATCTTGGCCAGATAAAGGTTGGTTCCAATACCGGCAGTGGCCGTGATGCCTGTGGTTGTCCAAATGTCCTGAATGATCATCTTTGCCAGCGCACGCGCCGTCATAGGTTGTCCGTCCTTATTTTGGTTGACTGAAAGATAGTGGGTTACATCCATAAAAACTTCATCAATGCTGTATACATGGATATCCTCTTCCGAAACATATTTAAGGTATATCTCATATATTCGGGCGCTGTAATCAATATAAAGCTGCATTCTGGGAGTCGCGGCAATATAGGCAACATCCTTTCCCGTTCGCAGACGGACAGCTTTCAGTTTTTGCTCAACTTCAAAAAGTCTGGGACGTCCGGGAATACCGTAGGCTTTCAGGGCGGGGGAAACCGCCAGGCAGATGGTTTTCTGAGTGCGGGTGACGTCAGCGACAACAAGATTGCTTGTGATAGGGTCAAGACCGCGTTCGACACACTCTACCGACGCATAAAATGACTTTAAATCAATGCAGAGATAAGTGGAATCAAGCTTTCCTGAGCTGTAAAGCGGAGTATTTTTTGAAGAAGCATTCATCATCATAGACCTTTCTTACAACATCATTTCAAAGATACAGGCGTTTAATACAATACCGAGAGAGAACTTTTGTTTATCTATAAACGAACATAAGTTTTAATAATGATATATTATAACGATATCCAGGAATTGTCAAGGGCTGAATTTGATTTAATATGTATGCTTATTTAAAAATAAAGCCGTGCAGGAAGATGAGAATAGGTGTTCGTGATTGAAGCTGTATTGCGAATTTTATTATCGCAGCCATTTTTGCTTTTTGTGAGAAATGTTCTGTCCATCTTGCATGTTTTATTCAAAAGAAATACAATAGGGCTACAGAGAGATGTCGTATAATAGAATAAGGTTATGACAAAAGAAGCAGCAAAGGAGAATGAAAATAGATGAAACGCATATTTTTGGTTGAGGACGATCAGGCCATCGCGAGAAATCTGATGCTTTTACTCAAGTCGGAAGGGTTTAACGTCACCCATGCTGCCACCCGGAGGAAAGCCTCAGATATGCTCGCTGCCAATCAATTTGATCTGGCACTTATTGACATATCCCTGCCTGACGGGAATGGCTTTACCGTTTGCACAGAGGTCAAAGAAATTCAGGATATTCCCGTCATTTTTCTGACAGCCTCTGGCGATGAGGCGAGTGTTGTTACCGGACTGAATATGGGTGCGGATGACTATATTACAAAGCCCTTCCGCCCCCGTGAACTGATTGCGCGGATCGGGACCGCTCTGCGAAAAAGCGGACGTTCTGTATCAGCTTTTGAAGTGTGCGGGCTCCAGGTCGATACAGCGAGCGGTGTGGTGAAGAAAAATGGTAGCGAGGTTTTTCTTTCAGCTTTGGAATACCGGCTGCTATTGATGTTTGTGAGCAACCCTAAAAACATTATCACAAGAGACCGGCTGTTGGATGAGCTGTGGGATGCGGCGGGCGAGTTTGTCAATGACAATACCTTAACCGTCTATATCAAACGGCTGCGGGAAAAGATAGAGGATGATCCTGCAAAACCGAAAATTATTCGGACTGTCCGTGGGACAGGCTATCGTCTGGGTGACGGCCATGCTCCGGAATAGAGAATTTAAGCGGTTTGCGGTTCTGTTTTTAATGATGGCCGCTGCTTTTACCGCGCTGGGATTTGCTATCAGCCGTGCGGCCGGAGTACTGGTGCTTATGTCCGCCGCCGCCTTTGGCATTGCCTTTTACACGCATACCAGAGCCCGGTACAGAAGCATTGCGAAAATTTCTGATCAAATTGATCTTGTGCTTCACAATTTCGACCATCTGGATATTGACGAATTGGATGAGGGTGAGCTCTCCATTTTGTACAGCGAGGTAAAAAAAATGACACTGCGCATTCGAGAGCAAAACGATGCGCTGAAAAGGGAAAAAACACATTTGGCCGATTCGCTGGCAGATATTGCCCATCAGCTCCGCACACCCCTCACATCCGTGAACCTTCTTCTGTCCCTGCTTTCGAACAGCACTGATGAAAATGAACGGAAGACCTTTGTGCGTGAGGCTGAAGAACTGCTCATGCGTATGGACTGGCTGCTCACATCCCTTTTAAAATTATCCCGTCTGGATGCGGGCGTCGTGGTATTCCAGAGCGAGCTGATTGATGCAGAAAGTCTGATATACACTGCGCTGCGCCCGCTTCAAATCCCGATGGAGCTGCACGCTGTCAGAGTACAGCTTGATGTGCCGAAGGGAGCGAGGATTCAAGGGGATTCCGGCTGGCTTTCAGAGGCCATTCAAAACATTCTCAAAAATTGTATGGAGAGCGTAGGTGAAAATGGGAGCATTGAGATTGTATGTACCGATAATCCGCTGTTTACCGAGATCGCCATCTATGACAGCGGCCCAGGCTTTAAAAAAGAGGATATACCGTGCCTGTTCGACCGGTTTTACCGGGGAAAAAGCACAAACGCGTCGGGCTACGGCATTGGTCTGGCACTCTGTAAGATGATTATAACAGGGCAGGGAGGGTCCATCACAGCCAGAAACCGACCCCAGGGCGGTGCGGCCTTTACCCTTCGCTTCCCAAAGTGACAGATCTCTCACCTGAAAGTCACCGGGATGTTAGAGAGAAGCTTTATTATATGGGTATACCAAGAGAGAGGAGGCTCACATAATGGAGCTGTTAAGAATTGAAAATTTATGCAAGGTCTATGGGACAGAAGAAAACCAGGTTACTGCCCTCGACCATGTTTCACTTACAATCGAAAAGGGGGATTTCACCGCGATTATCGGGTCGTCCGGTTCAGGAAAATCCACTCTGCTTCATATGATTGGCGGTGTGGACGTGCCCACCAGCGGAAAGGTATTCTTGGACGGACAGGATGTATATGCCCAGAGCAATGATAAGCTGGCGATCTTCCGCAGGCGGCAGGTCGGGCTCATTTATCAGTTTCACAACCTTATTCCCACGCTCAATGTGGTGGAGAACATCACTCTGCCGGTTTTGATGGACAAGCGGAAGGTCAACCAGAAAAGATTGAACAACCTGTTGTCACTGCTTGGCCTGAAAGACCGCCAGACGCATTTGCCCAATCAGCTCTCAGGCGGCCAGCAGCAGCGTGTTTCCATTGGCCGCGCTCTGATGAACGCCCCGGCGGTCATGCTGGCCGATGAACCCACAGGCAGTCTGGACAGCCGGAATGGCCATGAAATTGTCAATCTGTTAAAGCTGAGCAATAAAAAATATGGGCAGACCCTTATCCTCGTCACCCATGATGAAAATATCGCCCTTCAGGCGGACCGCATTATTGGCATATCTGACGGCAAGGTAGTGCGGGATGAAAGGGTGCGGCCATGAACATTTTTAACAAAGTCACCCTGCAAAGCCTGAAAAAGAGCCGTACACGGACGATCGTAACGATTATCGGAGTGGTTTTATCAGCCGCTATGATCACGGCGGTTGCTACTTTTGCTGTTTCTCTGCAAAACTATCTGGTAAACAGTTCGGCAGTGAAATATGGCAGCTGGCATGTCGAGTTTCTGGATGTGGACTCTGCATTTGTACAGGAGCGAAGCCATGACAAAGGGGTCAAAAACACTGCGACCATTGAAAATATTGGCTACGCAGCGCTCAATGATGGGAAAAATCCAGATAAGCCGTATCTCTTTGTAACAGGATTTAACGAAAAAGCCTTTGAAGATCTGCCTGTTAACATGATTTCCGGCAGGCTGCCGCAGAACAGCAGCGAGGTTCTTATCCCCGCACACCTCTCGGCAAATGGCGGCGTCAACTATGCTGTGGGAGATACTATTTCCCTTTCAATCGGAGACCGCGTGGGCGGAAACGGAAAGCTCACGCAGCACATCCCTTACAATGCAGAGGGCGCGATAGAAGGTGAAGAAATACTTGAGCCAAAAGTTGAGAAAACCTACACGGTTGTCGGAATCTGTGAAAGGCCCAGTTTTGAGGAAGCCGCAGCGCCAGGATATACCCTGATCACGGCATCGGACTCTGCCGATCAGGCGGATCGCTTTAACATCTTTGTCACCCTTGATAATCCGCGGGAGGTTCAGAGTTACGCAAAGGATAAAGCCGGGGGCTACAGCACCATTTTTAATGATTATGTGCTGCGTTTTATGGGACTTTCGGATGATACGCTGTTCAACACATTATTGTATTCCGTTGGCAGTATTCTGGTTGTTCTGATCATGCTTGGCTCGGTTTTTCTGATCTATAACGCCTTTAATATTTCGCTTAATGAGCGTACACGCCAGTTTGGGATACTGGCATCTGTGGGAGCCACATCAAAACAGCTGCGGAATTCTGTATTGTTCGAGGGGGTCTGTATCGGTGCGGTTGGGATACCCATCGGTCTGGCTGTTGGTATCGGCAGCATCACCCTTGTGATTGCCCTTATCGCTGGCAATTTTAAAAATATTCTCTCGACCGATGTGCCTTTGACCCTAACGATATCTGTACCAGCCCTTATTGCCTCTGCGGTGATCAGTATGATCACGATTTTGATTTCGGCTTATATTCCGGCGCGAAAGGCCGCAAAAAGACCTGTTTTGGAGAGTATACGCCAAACAAACGAGGTCCGGATTGAATCTAAGTCTGTGAAAACATCCGATTTCGCGCAGCGTGCTTACGGTTTAGAGGGAATGCTTGCCCTGAAAAACTTCAAGAGAAATAAAAAGCGCTATCGCAGTATTGTGCTGTCTCTTACCCTGAGCGTGGTGCTGTTTGTGTCAGCGAATGCCTTTGGAGAAAGCCTCAAACAAGCTGCCAAGCAGTCTGTCGTCGATTCAGACTATGACATCTGTTTTACCACACAGAATATGGATGAAAGCGAGCTGTTCCAGCTTTATGACAAATTGAAAACGGTGGACGGTGTCTATGAAAGCTCATACCAGGCAGTATCAACCTATTCATGCGAGGCCAAGGCCAGCGATTTTTCGGAGCGCTATCGTGAATCTCTAGGCCTGACTTCTCCGGAGGAAATGGTCGATCTGCCACTGGATATCCAGTTTGTTGAGGACAGCGTTTATCTGGATTTTATCAAAGACCTGGGTTTACCCGCAGAGGAATACACCGGACAGAACGCGAAAATGACCGCTGTTGCCAAAGCAAAGGGCAGCAGCGAACAAGCGGGAAAGAGCTCGCTGTACAATATGTTTGACCGCTCATCCATGGATTTCACTGTCGTACCTGGATCAGATGACGGGGCGGCGGAAGGGCCGGGCAAGGCTGTGAGCCTGACCATTGTCGATACGATACCAGTTGACGGAATCCCAAGACAATCCTCTAAGGTAAAGACTGCCACCTTTATGATTGTCGCTCCCTATCAGTTAAAAAGTGATTTTGCGCCTGGAAGTGACGCTGTAACGGGCCTGACCTTTCGGTCGGAAAACTCAGCACAGTCGGTGGCTGAGATGAAAACAATTATCCAGAGTGAAGGGGTTACCTCGAATTATAGCCTCTACAATGCGAACGAAATATTCGAGCAAAACCGCAATATCGTATTTGTTGTGGATGTATTTACCTATGTTTTTGTCTTTATGATTTCGCTGATTGCCACAGCCAATGTGTTCAATACGATCTCCACAAATATCAAGCTTCGCAGACGGGAATTTGCCATGCTGCGTTCCGTGGGAATGTCTGACCGCGATTTCAATAAAATGATGAATTTTGAGTGTGCCTTTTTCGGCATGAAGACATTGCTGTTTGGCGTACCGATAGCGGTATTGCTCTCATGGCTGATTTATAAGGGCATGGCTGCTGGCGGCGCAGAGATCGGTTTTATATTCCCCTGGGCCAGTCTCATTATCAGCGTACTCGGCGTGTTCTTTTTGGTATTCATCACCATGCTGTATGCGACCCGAAGTATAAAAAAAGAAAATATTATAGACGCTCTTCGGGATGATATGACCTGATTAAGAAAGATTTTTTGAAATCTATTTGCTGCACAGCGGGTATTGTTTTATACTAAAGTAAGAAGAATCAAGGACTGGGAAGTTCTTAAAAACAAGGAGGCTAGTTAAATGAACGTGTTATTGCTTAACGGCAGCCCTCACCCAAGCGGCGCAGGTTATACGGCCCTGGAGGTAATGGATGGAGTATTTGAAAAGAATGGGATTGAAACAGAACTGATCCAGGTGGGGAATAAAGCGATCAGAGGCTGTATTGCCTGCAATTACTGCAAGGAGCATGACAAATGCACCTTTGATGATCTGGTAAACGAAATTGCCCCAAAATTTGAAAAAGCGGATGGATTGGTCGTTTCCAGCCCGGTCTATTACGCATCAGCCAATGCGACGATGATTGCGCTTCTGGATCGTCTCTTTTACAGTACGCCCTTTGATAAAACCATGAAGGTGGGTGCGAGTGTTGTCACCGCCCGGCGCGGCGGCCTGTCAGCAACCTTTGACGAATTAAATAAGTATTTTACCATCAGCGGGATGCCAGTGGCATCGGGACAGTATTGGAACAGCCTGCACGGCAGAAATGCAGACGAAGCGGCTGAAGACCTGGAAGGCCTGCAGATCATGAGAACTTTGGCTGAAAATATGGCGTTTCTCATAAAATGTATCGCCCTTGGAAAGGAGCAGTATGGAGTGCCTCTAAGAGAGGAAACAGTATACACCAATTTTATTCGTTGAGAACAGAAAAATGAGAAAACGAAAAGCTTTGAAAGCCGGAAGTTCAAACAGGAACTTCCGGCTCTTTGCGTGTGGTACGTCCTAAAGCGGTGTTTTGGATACAGATCTCTCGCTTAATCCCTAATTTTCGTCAATTAAAAAATCAAGGGTACCGTTGACAGGGTTTGTATAAGTTTGAATATTGACTTCAAAGGCTTCGTGAATAAACGCTGGCCGTATAACGGCGGTACAGTCTCCTGAGGCCATGACTTGCCCATGGTGCAATAATACTAGTCGGGTGCAGTACTTAATGGCAATGTGCAGGTCATGAACCGAGCAGATGACTAGCTTTCCGTTTTGACTTAACTCCCGTAACAGACCAAAGGTTTCTTCCTGATATTTAATGTCCAAGCTGGAAATAGGCTCATCCAACAGAAGGATGCCGGTTTCCTGTGCCAGAAGCTTTGCCAGAAGAACCCGCTGTCGTTCACCACCGGAAATTGCATTGATTTTTTGGTCTCGGAGATGGTTGATCCCGATCTTTTTCATGTACTGGTCCGCGGCTGCAGCATCCTTTTCCGGTGTTGTCAGCGCAGTTTTACTGTAAGGATATCGCCCCATTAACACCACATCGCGGCAGCTGAAGGGAAAAGTAATGCTGGTTTCCTGATTCATCAGGGAGATTTCACGGGCCAGTGCCTTGCTTTCAAAGGTATGTAGAGACTGGCCGTTTACCAGCACCTGTCCTTCAAAGGTATTGATCCCATTAAGGCATTTGAGAAAGGTGCTTTTTCCTGAACCATTAGGGCCGATAAGCCCTACAAATTCGCCGCTGAAAAAATCCAGATTAATATCGTGCAGAATTTCACGTTGACCAATGCTGAAGCACAGGTCCTTGACGGATAATGATAAATTCACAGTGCGATTCCATCCTTTCGGCTTTTATTCAGCAAATACAGAAAATACGGAGCACCTAATATGGAAGTAACGACTCCGACGCTGATTTCGGAAGGCGCAAAGATGAGTCGGGCCAGTAAATCACTGAGTAATAGGAAAATGGCGCCAGCAAAGGCGCTGACAGGAAGCAGAACCCGGTTATCTGCGCCTACCAGTAAACGCATCATATGAGGGACAATAAGTCCTACAAAGCTGATGCTTCCGCTGACTGAAACAGCCATGGCTGTGGTAAGAGCGGATAAAAACAAAATAATTTTTCGGCTTTTTCCAGGATTCAGACCGACAGAATGGGCTTCCTCATCGCCCAGCAACAGGATGTTCAAATCCGAAGCGCGCAGGCATAAGAGGATCATGCCGAGAAGAATAGGAACAATGATTAAAAAAACATGTTCCCAACGCCTGTCCGCCAGGCTGCCAACAGACCAGAACATGTAATCTTTCATTTGGTCATTGTTTAGTCCTGTCAGGATAAAGGCGATCATTCCACGAATAAAGGTGCTGACCGCCATGCCGGACAGAATCATCGTCAGCATGGATACACTCCGATCCCGGCAGGAAAGTCGATAGATTACATAGGCGATTAAAAGGGCTCCGAGAGAAGCAAAAATCGGTGTAAAATAAAGGCTGACAGAGCTGAGTCCCAAAGCGATGACGACAATGGCGCCGAAGCTTGCGCCGCTGGATATTCCGATAACGCCAGGATCGGCCATAGGATTCCGGAACAGGCTCTGAATGGCTGTTCCGGAGATGGCCAGCGCAGCCCCCACCAGGATTGCGATGATAACCCGGGGAAGGCGAACGCTGAAAATGATGCTTTCATAACTTTTATCCACTTCAAAAAAGGAATGCTGTGTTATGCCATTGATGAGAATCCGGATAGATTCTCCAATGGGGACCCTGACAGCGCCGAGGGCAACGGAAAGGATAAAAGCTGTTGTGAGGAAAAGGATGAGAAGTCCATATAAGGTCTTTCTGCTTTTAGAAAACATCAGGATATACGGACGCTCCCATGAATTCAATGCCCTCGATGATATGGTGCGAGACTGAAGTCATATAGCGATTGGAGGCAGTATACACGCGACCATTTTTGATGGCATCTACATTTTTTAAGCTTTCGTCAGTTTTCAGAGAATCGGCGAAGGCTTGGAATTCCTGAAGATCGTCCTGTTCCCAGGCCATAAGGATCAGTACCTGTGGGTTCAGCTCAATGATTTTTTCCTTGGAAATTTTGGCAACGCCGTCCAGTCCAGCATCGGCAGAAACATTGACAGCCCCTATTTTTTGAACAATGTCGTTAAAAATGGTATTGTTGGCATTGGTACTGCCATGCATGTTGTAGGCCATGACCTTTACATCTTTATCCTTTGACGTTTCAGATTTGCGGATAACTTCATCCATGCGTTTGTTCATGTCATCTACAATGGACTGGCCTTTATCGCTCTCGCCGAGCACCTTGGAGAGGTCCAGGATAATAGCTTCCTGTTCTTCAACAGTAACAGGTGTTTTATAGCCATAGTAGGGGATGTTGTTATCCTTGAGCTGCTGCAAAAATTCATCTTTGATCCAGCTTGAGCCAATGACCAGATCGGGTTTGGCAGCTAAAAGAGTTTCGATGTTGTTTTCGATTTTTGGGAATTTAGAGGCTTTGTCTGCAACGTTGGACACAGCCTCATTGTCAGCATTTTTGCCGGAGAGGCCAACAACGCGGCTTTCATCCGCCATTTCCAATAACATTTCATCCATACCCAGGGTCAGAGAAGCAATGCGTTCGGGCTTTTGACTGATAGTCAGCTCAGTACCGTCGTAGTTTGTTACGGTTACCGGGAAACCGGTGCTGCTGCTGTTTGTCTTTGAGGCGTTGTCTGTGCTGCTTTGGGTACAGCCGCCAAGCAGGGAAGCTGCCAGGAGTAAGGAAAGTGTCAGGCTCAAAAGGTTGGTTTTTAGTGATTTTTTCATCTCTTTGTCTCCTTTTAAATTAATGAAAAGTATTAAAAAAGAACCGGTCAGCATTTGCTGACCGGTTCCCATTTAACCAGTGATCAACGGTACTGTTTTTACGCGATACCCCAGGCAAAACAGCTTTCAAGGCAGGTCTCCTGACTTACAGATCCTCCGCGGCCCGCCTTCCCGAATATTTTCAGTGGCCTGATGGGCGTTGTCTCTGCTTACAGTGATGGGTTCGTACCGGATTTTCACCGGTTTCCCTATTCTCTTACGTGTATAAGCACCTTGAAATTGAATATTTATTTAGTTATTTTAATTTTAGCACGTTTTAGAACGTGTGTCAACGCAGTGCGGCTTTGTGAATAAAATTATTGCCTCTCTGGGTCTTATCTTGAAAATATGATATAATATGATCATGCGTTTGTAAAATAGTGCAGCGTAAAACGCTGATTTCGATAGTATAGATGTACAAGGAAAAGGGAGAGGAAAACTTATGAAGGATCAGAAAACTGAAGAAGCTACAAGTGCTGAAGTGTTGTTATCACCTGATGAGTATCACCGAATAATGGAAGAAAATCGGTTGTTAGAGAAAAAAGCCGGGTATTTTAGATGGATGCTGGATGAATATGCCGGCAATGCATATATTGCGGATATGGAGACTTATGAGCTGTTGTATATTAATAAGACTTCCTATGAGACACTTGGGGCTCCGAATGAGAAAGTGATTGGACGTAAATGTTACGAGGTTATACAGTGCAGGACCAGTCCCTGTCCATTTTGTACTAATGCCTATCTGACGGAAGATGAATTTTATGAATGGGATTTTTATAATCCGTCTTTAGGGCGTAAATTTATGCTCAAGGATCGGATTGTTGATTGGGAGGGGCGCAGATGCCGTCTCGAGCTATCTCATGATAATTTTAGTACAGAGTATAAGCTCGAGAAAAAAGAACGGGAGCGGGAAGCCATTCTGAGAACTATTCCAGGAGGGTTCGCCCGGGTAGACGCCCGAGATATGCGAACCGTCTTATGGTATGGCGGTAATTTTTTGGAATTGATCGGCTATACGAAGGAGCAGTTTGAAGATGAGATGCACTCCCGTGCAATTATGTACATCCAGATGATATTGGGCGTGCGGCCAGAATCATGAACAATTCGAAAGAAAGCGGTATGTCTACGGCTGTTGAAGGGCGGGTTATAACCCATGATGGGAAAATTAAAATTCTTACAATGACCTACAGTTATGTCAGCGGCGAAGAAAGTTGGGATGGCATTGAGTCCTTTTACAGTGTTGGCATTGACATTACAAAGGAACGGGAGGAACAGGAGATACAGCGCAGGGTATTGAATGAAGCCTATCAGACAGCAAGGGTGGCCAATGCGGCAAAGACTAATTTTCTTTCAGCTATGTCTCATGACATCCGGACGCCAATGAATGCGGTTATGGGGATGACGGAAATTGCGCAGGCGAATCTTGATGCTCCAGACAAGATCCGAGACTGCCTGAATAAAATCAGTTCATCGAGCCAGCATCTGCTCAGCCTGATTAATGAAGTACTGGATATGTCAAAAATTGAAAGTGGCAAAGTTAACATGACATTAGAGCCCATTAATTTACAAGGACTTACCGATATAGTAGCAGATATGTGCCGGCCTCTGGTTAATGAAAAAAAACAGCATTTTGAGATCAGCCTTGAAAATGTTAAGCATGAAAATATCATTGCAGATGGCGACCGCTTGCGGCAGGTTTTGATGAATCTCCTTTCCAATGCCATCAAGTATACGCCCGAAGGTGGGAAGATATCACTGAAAATCAGTGAACAATACTCACCAAATCCTAAAAAAAGCCAGTATGAGTTTGTCTGTACTGATAACGGCATTGGGATATCTGAAGGGTTTTTACCCCAGGTATTTGATCCTTTTGCTCGGGCTGAGGATCACCAGATCAGTAAGATGCAGGGGACTGGCCTTGGAATGGCGATTACAGAAAATATAGTCCGCATGATGAATGGTACGGTCAGTGTGGAAAGCGTTAAGGGAAAGGGAAGTATATTTACTGTGTCTGTTCCCTTTGAAGTGTGTGTGAAGGATGAAACTTACCATGACACATTGGCTGGACCGTCTGAATCTGGAGATGGCGGCAGACGCAAAAACCATGAAAAAGATACGGTTTTTACAGATGAAATTTATGGGAAGAAAGTACTTCTGGCAGAGGACAATGAGATTAATCGTGAGATTGCTGTGGAGCTGCTTAAAATGTACGGTATAGAGGTTAATGCTGTTACCAATGGGGAGGAAGCAGTGGAGACTTTTGAGAAGTCAGCGCCGGAGGATTACAGTGCCATATTAATGGACATTCAAATGCCGGTTATGAACGGTTATGAAGCGACCCTGGCAATCCGTCATTTAAAACGTAAGGATGCAAAGACCATTCCAATTATTGCATTGACAGCCAATGCATTCACTTCAGACGCCGCAAAAGCAAGAAGTGTCGGTATGAATGACCATGTGGCAAAACCCATCGAAATGGATCGTCTGCTTGAAGTGTTGGAAAAATGGATGGATCAAAAATCCAACTAATCAAATAAAAGACCACTCTCTTGTGATAAAGAGTGGTCTTGTTTTTTACAGTGCAACGCCAAATTTATTTAGGTAACCCATAATAAAGATAAAGAGAATGACAAAAGGTAAAATCCAAGTTACATAAAAACGGATACCTTTTGGAAATTTTAAGCCGTTGCCGGTATTGGCCTCATTAATAAAAGCGTCCCAGCCCCAGCCTTTCTTAGATACACAGAACAGCAGATAAATAAGAGAGCCCAGCGGCAGAAGATTATTACTGACGATAAAGTCCTCAAGATCGAGAATACCGGTACCCTGGCCCAGCGGCTGAAAGCCTGAAAGTACATTAAAGCCCAGAATACAAGGCATGGACAAAAGGATAATGGCAACCAGGTTAATCAAAACGGATTTTTTTCGGCTAAAACCCCAGCGGTCAATGGCGAATGAAATAATGTTTTCAAACACAGCGATAACGGTTGACAGTGCGGCAAAGCTCATGAACACAAAGAACAGAGCACCCCAGACCTGGCCCATGGGCATTTCGTTAAAAATGTTGGGAAGTGTCACAAAAATAAGGGCAGGGCCTTCGTTAGGCGCAACGTTAAAAGCAAAACAGGCTGGAAAAATAATCAACCCGGACATAATGGCGACAGCCGTATCAAGCAGTGTGACACGGAGGGCTTCGCCGCCCAGTGTGTGGTCTTTTCCGATATAGCTTCCAAATATTGCCAATGCGCCGATTCCAAGGGACAGGGTAAAAAACGCCTGGCCCATAGCCGCAAAAATCGCTTCACCTAAAATCATATTTCCCTGAGCGTCATACATCAGATTATTGAAATCCGGCATCAGATAAAATTTCAGGCCTTCTGCCCCTCCTTCCAGTGTGACCGCACGTCCAACCAGAATGATCATGACTGCCAACAGGCAAATCATCATAACCTTTGTGATCTTTTCAACCCCGTTTTGAAGCCCTCGGGAGCAAACCCCCATACAGATCAGTACTACGATAATCATAAAAACGGTCATCAGGACAGGCTGCCCCATCAGGTTCCCGAATTCTGCAGAAACACCATCGGCGTTTAAGCCGACAAAATCGCCCTTGGCCATTTTAATGAAGTAAAGCAGCAGCCAACCGGCAATGGTGGTGTAAAACATCATCAGCAGATAATTTCCCGCGATACCAAAAAAGCTGTATAGATGCCATTTTGTCCCCTTTGGTTCTAATTCATCAAAAGAACGGGCAATACTTTTCTGGCTGGCACGGCCGACAGAAAATTCCATGACCATGATCGGCAGCCCCATGATGATTAAAAACAATAAATACAGTAAAACAAAAGCAGCGCCGCCGTATTTTCCAACAATATATGGAAAGCGCCAGACATTTCCCAAGCCGATGGCACAGCCTGCCGAAATCAGCAGAAAGCCCAAGCGAGATGAGAAGGTTTCTCTTTTTTGCACAATACATACCTCCTTTGCAAAAGTTTTCTTTTTAAATAAGTCCAACTTTTAAATTATATCAGATAAACTTTAGAGGGTCAATGGATGACTAGGAAGTGCGTGAAACTGCCATAAGAGTCAGTCTCTTTATTATAGGCAGAATAAATAAATAGAAACCCCTTCGGCAGACCCGAAGGGGTATATATTAACTCAGTATTAATTAAAATCTGTTTAAGCAATGAGTGGAATTCCGGAAGCAACAGCTTTAGCCAGGTAAGCGTGTTTATTGAGACGGCGCCAGGTGATACCGTTAAAGCCAGCTCCGCCAAGCATTTGCCAGATTTCTTTTTCAGAATACATGCGGATTTCTGTAACTTCATTGATAGGCTTACAGAAATTGTTGAGATAGCGCAGTGTAGCACCAAGATAGGTGTCACAGATAACCAGGATTCCCTTTGGTTTAAGTACCCGGTGTACTTCCTTTAAAACATTGTCTGGGTAGGGGTAGTGGTGAAAAGTTGAGGTGCTGACCACAACGTCAAACTGATTATCTTCATAAGGGAGACACTGTGCGTTCCCAAATTTGAAAGATACATTTTTGCCTTCCAGACGTTCTTTTGCGCCATTCAGACGGTCCAGAGAATAGTCGAAGCCGCAGGCTTCCATGTCCGGAAAGGTTTCAAAAAGCTGCTCAAGCATTTTTCCGCCGCCGCAGTCAAGGTCAAGCAACGTTTTAAATTCGTGCCCTTCGAGGGATTCCACAACTTCCTGACGACAGTCATGGGAATACTGCTTAAACTCACTGGTATTAAACATTGCCGCTAAAACGTCTCTACTAATAACAGATTTTTTTTCTGATTTTTCCTTGGTACTCATAATAATACTTCCTTTCGGCTTCCTGTGCCTACAGTGTAGCACTTTTCAAATCAAAAATAAACCTTAAAATTCACTTTAATTTAAAAATACTGTATACATAAAATGCATGAAAAGAAAATTTGAAAACTTGCAAAAATGCCATTTTTACAGGTCTTTTTAGCAATTAAAATGGAATTTAATTTAAAAATAATTCTTTCAAGATGAATGTAAAAAAGTGCATTTGTTGAAATAATTTGTGCTGACCCGATAAAGTGCCAAAGTGGTCGAAATGAAGTGATTTTTAATAAATCTTAAAAAAATCTTAAGCAATAAAAAAGACCGCAAAAGCGGTCATCTTAAATCGGATAATAGGTATTCAAAAAGTCTTCACGCTGCTTCCAGTCCGGCATCAGATTGCCGAGGGCAGAGTTAAAGCCAAAGTCATGACTGGGATATTTAAAATGAATCATCTCATGCAATGCAATATACTCGATACAAGGAACAGGAACCTTGATGAGTTCCAGATTTAAGATCAGAATTTTGCTTTTGGGAGAACAGGAACCCCATCGGTCCAGCATGCGGTAGATTCTGAGCTGCGGCATCTGAAGGCAGTATTTCGCTGCCTTTACAATGGCTTCGGCCAGAATGGGCACAAAAACCTCGCGGGCCTGTTCGCGGTACCACATATCCAGTGCCAGCTCTTTTTGCTTGCGGTTGCCCGGATCGATAACCTCCATAATCATATTTTCGCCCTGTATACGTACGCTGGGCTCTGCGGTTGTCTGCATAACAGAGAGGGTGTAGAAATGCCCTAAGTATTTATGTCGTTCGCCGGTTTCGTAGCGATATACTTTATTGTGCTCCGGCGTAATTTTTTGTCCTTTAAACATAATGCTACCTCCAAATCTTTATTTATTATACACGTTTTCAGCAGTATGGGGTTAATAAATAGTTGGCGGGAAAAGGGAATAATTTGTGGATATAAAAATTTATCTTAACTTATGAAATTTATATTCATATTTCGATTTGCGGGAACTCTCATAAATGGTATAATAATAACATTGTCTGTTTAGGACAAAATTACGACGCTCATAACAAAGGAGAGAAAACAATGGAAACCAAACTCAGTGTTACGTTAATCGAGCATACCCCCGAACCGGAAAAGCTTGTGGCTGCTGCTGCTAAACTCTGTTATTCGCATGCTGGTGCTGCGGAAATCATGGAGGATCTGACACCGGAAAATGTAAATAAATTTTTAAACCGTTTAATGGACATGGGACATGCTTCCCCCATTGAACATGCCAGTTTTACCTTTGCGATTGAAGGTGTGAGCCGTGCCCTGACTCACCAGCTGGTACGACACCGGATGGCAAGCTTTAGCCAGAAATCCCAGCGCTATGTTACGGAGGGGCAGTTTAATTACGTTGTACCTTACGAAATTGCAAACATTCCAGAGGCGAAAGAAGAGTATATCCGAGCCATGGAAAATGCCCAGCATTCCTATGATGTGATTGCTGAAAAACTCATTCAAAAGCATAAGCAGGAATTGATGGCAGAAGGAAAATCTGAAAAGCAGGCTGCAAATATGGCAGAAAAACAGGGAATCGAGGATGCCCGTTTTGTATTGCCAAATGCCTGTGAAACAAAAATTGTGGTCACTATGAATGTCCGTGAGCTGCTGCATTTCTTTAATCAGCGTTGCTGCATGCGTGCACAGTGGGAAATCCGAGCCTGTGCCATTGCCATGCTGGTGGAATGCCGCAAGGTTGCACCGATCTTATTTAAAAATGCTGGTCCACGCTGTGTGGAAGGCCCTTGCCCCGAAGGTGCAATGAGCTGTGGCAAGATCAATGAAGTTCGAGAAACCTTTAAAGCTTTATAAAGGACAGGTGTGTATAAAAATTTAAAAAGGTTGGAAAAAGTATGAATGACATTCAAAATCCATTAAAGCTGAACATTATTTTATCTCTGATCGCATCGGTTTTGGGCGTTCTGGTGGTCTTTGTACCTGGTATGATGGCGGATATCGGCCCATACCAGTTCTATTGCAATTATTTTGGAATTATCCTGATTGTCGGAGGCATTCTCTTTGCGCTGTTTTATTTCAAACGCTACAAGGCATTTGAAAACTTTATAAAGAGCGATGAAGAAAAAATCTGTTGGGAGTACGATGATGCTTTATATGAAAGCTTTATTGGCGAGCTCAATGAAATCCAGAAAAAAGCCAGTAAAAAGAAATTTTTTATTCTTCTGGCGGTTATCGTTGTTTTATCAGTTGTCCTGTTCTTCCTGTTGAGTGAGGAAAGCAAGATGCTGGCTGTAGCTTTTGGGGTGTTCTTTGCAGTCACTGCGGTAATATTTGTGCTTATTGCGCCAAACTCTTTCCGCTTGAGAGCGACAAATAAACCCTATTGCTCCATTATCGGTGTGGATCAAGCTTATATGATGGGCCGTTATCATTCCTGGAAACGTGCAAGAGCCAAGGTTAAGGAGCATGACAATGGACATCATGTTTACCGTGTGTTGGCTATCAATTATGAAGCCATGACAGTCAATGGTAAGCTTTTTAGAGAATGGAACGCTCTGTTGCCCAATGAAAACTCTGAAACCATTCAGATCGCCAAGGGGCTGGCCAATAAAATAAATCGCCGTACTAAGGAATTCGAGGGTAAAGGTAAAAAGAAAGACATCTTAGAGCGTCTTTTTGATAAAATGCTCGGCCGTTCAGATGATGACAAGGATGATAAAAAAAGTAAGAAAAAAGAGTCTTGATGAAAAAATCTTAAACATTCCGGTAAATTTACCGGAATGTTTTTTTGTTTGAAATGCTTAGGATACGCAAGTTTTGTTGAATAAAAATATTCCATACCGTTTTCTGTGGTAGACATAAGTATATCCATATGGTATAATAAACCATACCCCCAAAGTAGAAGGTTTTAAGGATATAAAATGAAGCGTCAAATTTTTAAAAAAAGCTCACCCAAAGAGCAGAAAAACAATCTTTTTTATTTCACACTTCTGCGAATTTTAATTTTGGTATTTGTGGCGATGCTGATTGGATCCATGATTTTAACGTATTTTTTCAACTTGGATACTTATCGAAATAATCTCAGGCACCAAACAGAAACCGCAGAAGAGATGCTAGCAGATACCATTGACCACCTGGGCGATGAAACCCTTTATCTCAGCAATAGTACCAGTATCAGTACACTGCTGGAAGGTGGGGACGGTATCGCTGATGGAGGAGATAAAGAAAAGGAAGCAATCCATGTGGTCGAAGAGGCTGTGAAGCTGATGCCGAATTATGTTGGTATGCGCATTCTGGGAAAAGATAATCAGATTTATCTTAAGAATACAGTGCTTCAAGTCATTGATGGACTGGAGAGCAGTATAATGGATAATACACCGGATTATTTTCAGGGTGATCCATACCGGGTAGATTTTACCACATATAAAGATGAAGCGGTGGTAGAGGTGTGCGCGCCGGTCTGGTCTGCCGGCGGCGAGTACCTTGGCTGTATCAGTTTATATTATGACAATGATTTTATAAGTCTGCCCGATAATGAAAATGAACGGAGTACAATTCTGTTCGACAGTGACAGCTGGATGCCGGTGGCAACAAAAGGAGATCTCAGTCTTGGTGATGCCAATGACGAAGTGGTCAATTGTTCTGGACTTTTGGAAGGGATGATCGAAACAGAAAATACACGCGATTCTTTTACTTATGTCGATTCGGATGGGCAAAGGATGATGGGCTTTGTGGCCAGGGATGCGCAATACCCCATGGCTCTTATGACCTCTGTAAGCAGCCGTGCGATTTTTCAGACTGTTCTGAAGTACTCGGCCTATCAAATTGTTTTGACCATCATTTTACTAATTGTTTTTGGCCTTGTGCTTTACTATTTTTACAGTCGGATGAAACGTCCGGTTCGGGAAATGAACGAACGATGCGAGCGTATGTCTGAAGGAGAGGAAGGACTCGATTTTGGACATTATAACGATGAAGACTTAAATGTCCTGTCTGATACCCTGCTAAGCTATTGTAAAAAACTTGAAAAGGCTGCGTTTGTAGACTTTCATCTGAACTTGGCTAATTTTTCAAAAGGATATCAGGATATTTTTCGATTCATTCAAAAAAAGGAACCTTTTACAGTCTATATGCTTGACGTGGCGAATTTTGGAAAATACAATCGGATTTTTTCGATTGAGACGGGTAATGAGATTCTTTTATGTATCAGCAGTGGTCTTCAAAAGATTTTTGGCGATCAGATATACCATGTCTACGGCGACCGGTTTATGGGCATAAATGCTATGCAGGATGGTGACGATGGGATTCAGCTGGAGCTGCAAAAGCTGATGGATTCAGAGATAGCCGTTGGAGCCGCCAGCTTTCAGCTTAAATATAAGGTTGGTATCTGCCGCTATCCTGAACATGGTGACAATGCCAAAGATTTGGTGATGAAGCTTTGGCAGACGTTGAATTTTGCGAAAAAGTACAGCGAGGAAAGTGTCGTCATCTATAATCAGACGGTGCTCAACGATGTGAATCGTGAGAATAAAATACTTGAGCTGTTAAACAGACAGATCGAGCTCCAGGATTTTGACGTCTGGTATCAGCCGGTTTATGATTACAGGAAGAAACGTTATACCACCGCAGAGGCCCTGATGCGGCTCCAGGATGAAAATGGCCAATATATTCCACCTTACGAGGCCATACGGGTGGCTGAAAAGAATAATCTGATAACAGAGGTCGGAGAACTGGTGTTAACAAAGGCCTGTCAAACCATGAAGTTTTTGTCAAACCAAGGCACAAGCATTGAAAACATTACCGTCAACTTGTCGGTACAGCAGCTAGTGGATCAGAATTATGGGAAGAAAACGCTGAATATTATTCATGAATCTGGTATTACGCCAGACCAGATTTGTGTGGAAATTACAGAAGCCCTGTTATTGCAGTCTTTCCCGGCTGCCATTGACGTTTTGAACCAGATGCACGCAGCTGGAATTCGTATTGTTATGGACAATTTTGGATCAGGTGAAGGCAGTATTTCCTATTTTTCTCAGGTTCCCTTTGCTCTGGTTAAGCTGGATCATCGTTTAGTGCAGCAGGTACAGCAGAATCAAGAACAGTTTGAGTTTGTCCGAAAAATGGTTGAGATGATCAAGATCAAAGAGGTTAAGGTCGTTGCCGAAAGGGTCGAAACCGAAGAAGACCTGAACTGGATGATTCGCTGCGGAGCAGATTATGTTCAGGGTTACTACTATTCCAAACCTCTTGAAGAAAAGGCCTTTTGGGAGCTGGTTAAAAAGAAAAGTTAAGTAAAATATAAAGGAGGTATCGCGTTTCGCGATGCCTCCTTTGATTTATACCAGGTCGATTTTATCCAAAATACCAGACAAGTGGGCAATGGTGACTCCGTAGTTACACATGGGTACGCCCTGGCTCCTGGCTCGTTCGACTCGGGAGAGCACATGCTTGCGGTTAAACATACAGCCGCCACAGTGAATCACCAGGTCATATGGCGTCAGGTCCTGAGGGAAATCATTTCCGGCTACGATGTCTATGTTCAGCCCTTTTCCGACACGCTTCCTGAGCATATTCGGGATTTTTTCGCGGCCGATATCCTCTTCGAGAGGTGCATGAGTACAGGCCTCCGCAATAAGAATCCGGGAGCTCTCGGTCAAATGGTCAAGGGCTCTGGCGCCTGAAACAAAGTAATCCAGGTCTCCTTTGTAGGCGGCAAATAGCACTGAAAAAGAAGTGAGCTTGCTTTCAAGGGGTTTTTTATCATAAACGGTTTTAAAGACTTGGGAATCGGTGATGATGAGCTTTGGCGGGGCTGTCAGGCAGGCGATGGCTTCAGCAAAACGGTCGGCAGTGGCACTGTGGACAATACACTTTTTATCCAAAAGCTCGCGGATAGTCTGTACCTGTGGCAGGATAAGCCGTCCCTTAGGCGCCTGAGTATCCTGCGGCATGACCAGCATAACCAGATCGCCGTCTGCGCAAAGGCTGCCGGTAATGCTCTCGGCCTCATAATCCTTGGGAAGTGAGCGGATCAACGCTTCTCTTATACGATCCATTCCCTCCCTTGTTTTTGCGCTGACAATCAGAGGTGGCACTCCAAGTTGGGTTTTGATTTCACAGACAAGCGGTTCAATATCTGTTAGAATATCGGATTTGTTAATGATGGGGATAACAGGTGTATTTCGTTTTTTAAAGGCATCAATCCAGTCATATTCTTCTTCAGTATGGGTATCGCCCCAGACTACAAGGGCAATATCGGTTTTATCCATGGCCTTGCGAGTCTGTCCAACGCGCATTTCGCCAAGCTCGCCGACGTCGTCAAAGCCGGCAGTGTCGATGAACATACAGGGCCCAATACCATGGATCTCCATATATTTGTAAACGGGGTCAGCGGTGGTACCGGCCACGTCCGATACCAGCGCGATTTTCTGACCGGTCAAGGCATTGATCAATGAGGATTTGCCACTGTTGCGTTTTCCGTAAATACCAATATGAAGCCGGTTCGAACGAGGGGTGGATGTTAAACTCATAAGTACTCCTTTTTAATGTCTGGCAAAGCAATCAGAAGCGGAAATCCCGCTGGCCCTGAGAAATAGCCTTGAGGTTTTCAATGGCAATATTTCGCACCTTATCTTTTGGAATGTCCTTTAATTCTTCATTAATGACAAAGTCACCTTTGGCTTTGGTATCGGGGCTGGCATAATCCTCAAGATATTCCTTGAGGGTCATCAGTGCATTGGGCTGGCAGCAGTTGGCAATTTGACCGGCCTTTACCAGGCTCATGAACCGGTCGCCAGTACGCCCCTCACGGTAACAGGCGGTGCAGAAGCTTGGAATATAGCCAAGCTGCAACAGCCAGTTGACCACTTCATCAAGGGTTCGGGTATCGCTGACGTCAAACTGGGCAGAGTTATCTTCTTCCTTTTCAGGCTCGACGTAGCCGCCGACGGAAGTGCTGGAGCCTCCGCTGATCTGGGAAATACCCAGATCCAGAACCTTTTCACGGGTTTTCTGGGATTCTCGAGTCGAGATGATCATACCGGTGTAAGGTACGGCAATGCGCAGAACAGCGACAATTTTCTGAAAGATTTCGTCAGAAATAGCGTCGGAAAAGGAGTCTGGGTCAATATCGTCTGCAGGGCGGATACGCGGCACAGAGATGGTGTGTGGCCCAACACCCTTTGCTGCTTCCAGATGCTCAGCATGCATTAAAAGCCCTACAAAGTCGTAGCGGTACATGTTGAGCCCGAATAAAACGCCGATGCCCACATCATCAATACCGCCGTCCATGGCGCGGTCCATGGCTTCAGTATGATAAGCGTAGTCATGCTTTGGTCCGGTAGGATGCAGTTTTTCATAGTTTTCTTTATGGTAGGTTTCCTGGAATAAAATATAAGTACCAATACCAGCGTCCTTAAGCTTTTTATAGTTTTCTACGGTGGTGGCGGCAATGTTGACATTGACACGGCGGATCGCACCGTTTTTATGTTTGATGCCGTAAATGGTCTGGATACTTTCCAGTACGTACTCAATGGGATTGTTGGCTGGATCTTCACCTGTTTCCAGCGCCAGGCGCTTATGACCCATATCCTGAAGAGCAATAACTTCGTCACGTATTTCTTCCTGTGTCAGTTTTTTTCGCCGGATATGCTTGTTCTGACGGTGATAAGGGCAATAGACACACCCGTTAATACAGTAGTTTGACAGATAAAGCGGGGCGAACATAACGATGCGGTTGCCGTAAAATTTCTGTTTGATTTCTTTGGCGAGGGTATACATTTTTTCATTTTCATCCTCAAGGTCACATTCCAGTAGAACAGCGGCTTCTCGATGACTCAGGCCTTTGCAGTCTTTTGCGCGTTCGATGAGGCTGTCGATGAGCGCTCTGTTATTTCTGTTGGCTTTCGCATATTCAAGGGTTTCTAAAATTTCTTCATGGTTGATGAATTCAGTTGCGGTTAATGATTCCTTATTGTACATTTTGATACTTCCTTAGCTAAACTTATTTTTCGGCCGCGTCACCGCGGTCCACAGCCAGATCATAGCCGATCCGGTGCATACGCTTCTGAAGGCAGGAACGGCACTCGGCCGCTTCGTCTCCGGTACATATTTTATTGTCATACAGGGCATATTTTTTTCGAACTGAAAGAGGGGACAGGTTCGGCATGACCACATTGGCGCCTGCCAGTACACCTTTTTCACGGCCGATGGGGTCAATGGTTCCAAGGGCAGTGGTCGCTGGTATCAAGGCGTTTGGCAGCATGAGGCGGATCAGACCGATTAAGAAAAGGGTTTGCTCCACAGTACCTGGCCTTTCATTGCCAAAAGGGGTATCCTTCTGGGGAATAAAAGGTCCTATGCCTACCATGGAGGGTTCCAGTGCTTTCATGAATAGAAGATCCTCAGTCAAATGCTCGGCTGTTTGTCCAGGTGAACCGACCATCATGCCAGTGCCTACCTGATAGCCAATCGCTTTAAGATTATAAAGACAGCTTTGGCGCGTTTCGGGAGAAAGCGCTTCGGGATGCAGGGTATGATAATGTGAGAAATCTGCTGTTTCATGCCTTAAAAGATAACGGTTCGCACCAGCATTGTAAAGACGTTTATAGGATTCGATGCTGCGTTCGCCCAATGACAGGGTAATGGCACAGTCAGGATAGGTTCGGCGGATATGTCCGACGATGCGGCACATCCGGTCGTCATTAAACCAGGGATCCTCACCGCCCTGGAGTACAAAAGTCCTGAAACCCAGTTTGTAGCCTGTGGTACAGCACTCCATGATGTCATCCTTGGAAAGGCGGTAGCGTTTTACGCAGTCATTACTTCTGCGGATACCGCAGTAATAGCAGTCGTTTTTACAGTAGTTTGAGAATTCGATGAGTCCGCGGGTATAAATACGGTTTCCATAATATTTTTGAGCCTGATATCGAGCCCTTTCAAAGAGAAAGTCCGAAAGCTCCGGTGTCTGTCCGGTAATCAGTTGAATCCATTCTGCTTTTTCCAGCGACTCATTTTGTTCCAGTTTACAGATTAGGTCTTTCATTGTTTACTGTGATGGCAATTTTGAATAAACGGTTTTGGCATTAATATTGGGCAGCATGCCCAGCTTACCTGATAAGGCACTGATTACATCCGTCGGAGCGTCGACAATAACACTGATAACGGATATGTTGCGCTGCTTGTAGGGAATGCCCATTCTGCCGATAATAAATTCGGAGTAGTCATGTAAAATGGCATTAAGGCTTTCCACCGATTCTGGGCTTTCAACAATAATTCCAATTAATGCGATTCGTGTTTCCATAGCATCTTCCTTTCTTAGTTATGTAAAAGTATCAAAATGCAAAAAGCTCCCTGTGCCGAAAAAGGCTCAGGGAGCGATCATAACAAAATAAGGCTTGCCCGATTTCATTGAGAAATGAACACACTGGCAACCTGTGGTTATTGGCCCGCCTTCGCAGTTTGGGAAATCCCTTACCTTCAGCACGATACTTTTGTAAAACTGGCAGCGTTGCTTAGGATTGGCGCGAAGCCTCTCTGACAGCCTGACTGCTGGTATGAATTTACTATAGCACAGTTTTCAATCGGTTGCAATATTTTTTAATTAAAGAGCAAAATTTTACTTCTATTAAAATATTTTATTGAAAATTTCAATTTAGACGTTTGATATACGGGCGTTGTCACTGTTAAAAAGCATGTTGAAAATATAGCGCATGATTGTAGAGCGCCGTACAACGCCCACCAGAGCGCCATCAGCAGTAACGATTGGTATCTTTTTAATCTTTTTGCTTGAGAGAATCTCGGCAACCTCGCCGATAGGCTGAACCAGTGTGACACAGAAAACTCTTTTAGTCGCCAGCTCCATAACGTTGCGCTTTTTCAGATCTTCGACCTTTTCTTCAAAGGATTCATTGTCATATAAAACCATTGAGGAATAGTTCCAGCCGGCGATGGATCGGGTTTTCTGTTTGGCAACGGCTTTCATAATATCACCGTCGCTGATGAAGCCGATCACATGGCGATTATCGTCGATGACCGTTAAGCCGCCTACCTTTTTATCAACCAGAATTTTCACAGCTTCCTCAAGCGTCTGGGAATAATGGCAGGTATAGACATCTTTATCCATAATATCACTGATTGGTCGGTTCATTAGACGGCCTCCGTTTCTGTTTCTAACCCAATTTTGGATTTATCCGGGCGAACTTTTAAGATCGCGACAACAAGGGCGACGGCGGCTACGCCGGCCGATACGCCGTAGGCAGCACGTATACCGCTGGCCGTAGATAGAACAGGACTGGCAGATTGGTGCGCTGTGGTTACCATTGTCATAATGGTAACAATAATAGCGGTGCTGATGGAACCGCCAACCTGTCGGCCGGTATTGCTGATGGCGTTGCCATGGGCAATGTATTCATTTTTCAGAGCATTAAGCCCCCAGGTGTTTACCGGCATATTGGCCAGGGTCAGACCGGCAGACTGAAGTACATAAATACAGACCAGATAAGGGATTGGTGTCGCAGGTCCGATGAAAGCAAGTCCGGTTAAAGCGCCGGTTAAACCTAAAAGGCCGACAATAGAAATAACCCGAGGGCCAAATTTGTCAAAAAGCATGCCGCTCAAAGGGCTCACAATAATACTGGCAGCAGCGCCGGGCATCATGAGCATACCTGTCTGGAAAGCAGACAGCCCTAATACATTTTGCAGATAAAGGGGAAGCACAATGCTTCCGGCAGAAAGGGCTGAGTTAATAACCGTCACAATAATGGCTGAATAAGCAAATTTGGGTGTCTTTAAAACCCGGAGCTCAAGTAAGGGTTCTTTGATATGAAACTGTCTGCGGATAAACCATACCAGCGCAACAGCACCGATAATCAGCGGTAAAATAACAAGCGGGCTTACCCAGCCCATATTGCTGGCGTTTGAAAAGCCGTAAAGTAGACCGCCAAAAGCCAGTGTAGACAAAACGACAGAAAAAATATCTAGATGAGGGTGTTTTAGTTCTCCGACATTGGTCAGGAAAATAAAACTGACAACCAACAGGATGACGGCCAGAGGAAGGATGGACCAAAACATCATCCGCCAGCCAAAGGCATCGATAATCCAACCCGCCACAACTGGCCCTACAGCCGGTGCGCAGCTCATGACAATGCCTGCCATCCCCATGGCGGTGCCGCGCTTTTCGACTGGGAAAATAATCATCGGTATAACCGCCACCAGAGGAAGCTGTATACCAGCGCCGATGGCCTGAAGAATCCGGCCGATAATTAACAGTCCAAAGTTTGGGGCGCTGCCGGTTAGGGCTGTACCCGCAATAAAGGAAAGTAGTGAAATAATAAACAGCTTACGTGTGGGGTAGCGGTCGATTAAAAAGGCCGTAATAGGGACCATGATACCATTTACCAATAAATAGATGGTGGTTACCCACTGTGCTGTTCCGGCAGTAATTTGAAAATCTTCCATTAATTTGGGTAGTGCCGGAGATAAAACTGTTTGGTTTAAAATGGCAATAAAAGCGCCAGTGATGACGATTGCCAGAACAAGAATTTCTCTGCGGGTTACCTTAGAATGTTCGGAAGAAGCCGTGTTTTTTTTCTTCAAAACATATCATCTCCTTTTATTTGTTGATATTAGCCAGTACTTTTTGCAAAAGTATTTGAAGCTGTTCTTTCTCGGATGTTGTTAAGCCCTTTATCATCATCTCCTCAATATTGTCAAGAACATCGAAGAACAGCTTATGGCAGGATTCACCCTTTTCAGTGAGATGAAGGCAGTTAGAGCGGCTGTCCCGCTGGCTTTTTTCGCGGGTGATCAATCCGTTTTCTTCCATACGGGCAAGCAGGCGTGTCACGGTTGATCCCTTTACGTACAGGTAGTTTTCAACGTCTTTTTGGCTGATTTCATGGTCGTCACCATAGAATTTTTGCGTTTCAAAAAGAAAAAGAATCACCATGGACTGGGTATAGGTTACGCCGTATTCAGAGGTTCCAAGGTTCAGCAGTACCTTTTGCCTGTTGGCGATTTTTTTGAAAATCTCTGTATAATAAAAATTATCTCCTTGCATTCGTCTAAAACCCTCCTGAAATATAACTTCAAACAATATACTTAGCTTACTAAGTATATTAATCCAAATATTCTTTTTTGTCAAGCGCCGATTTAAAAAGCGAGCTGCCAATATAAAGTTGGCAGCTCGCAGAAGCAGTCATTCTAAGTCTATTCGGGATAAATCAGATTGGCATCGGTCAGGTTCATTAAAATTTCATCGAGAAATTTCTTGGATTCATATTTTGCCATGCCCAGATTCATATCCAGGTAATTGCCGCAGTCTCTCGGGGCAGCGCCCGGAACCTCTCCTTCAAAATCAGCCATAAACTTAAAAAGATCGGTTACCAGAGGTGCCACATCCTTTGAGGTCAGTTCGCCTTTCATTAGCAAGTAATAGCCGGTGCGGCAGCCCATGGGTCCAAAATAGACAATTTTTTCACTGAGTTCAGGGTCATTGCGCAGGTAAGTAGCACCGAGATGTTCGATGGTATGGAGTTCAGCAGTGTTGATAACCGGCTCGCGGTTCGGCTCCTTCATGCGGATATCAAAGGTGGTGATACAGTCATCGCCGCAGTAATCCTTACGTGAAACGTAGATTCCACGCAATAAATCAATATGGTTAACGGTAAAGCTTGCGATTTTTTTCATGATGTTTCTCCTTTATCATTTAAGTAGACGTTAAGCGTCTCAAGGTAGTGCACCAGAATATTGCCGCAGGGATGAATCTGATATTTTTTATCAAAGGCGGCGTAGGGAATGGACTTGCGGCCATCCTTTTTGGCTGCGTCCCAGTAAGCCTTTAAAGTCTCATAGGGCAATAAGTAGTGTTCATCAAATAGTTTAAACCAAACGATGAGAAAAGACAAGCCCTCCTGCCGGTTAAAGGCATCCATAAACTCGATTTGATGCTCGTGAATATTGGCGATGGGAAGCCGTTTCTGGTTGGTCTCCTTGGCGTCAAAGCAGATGGGAATACCCTGAACGTTGCCCATATAGTCGACGGTGCTCTTTTCTTCAAAATAAGCCAGCTTAATGGTCCCTTTGCCCGGGTCCAGCTCTATGGGCTTAATGGCGGTTGGAAGCTTCTGGACAACGGCAAGCCCCTGCTCAAGATAAATTTTGTTGGTCTGGTTAATACATTCTTCAAGATAGCTGCCGCGCAGACCGCGGCTGTGCCAGTATCCCATATTAAAGCGCCTCCCTATCCAGTTTCAGTTCTCTTAAAAGCTGCTTAAAAAGTGCCGGATAGGGGGCTGTAAAGTCGTATCCCAGGTCTTTTATGGCATAGTGCCGGCTGTGCAGCAAATGGTGCTTTAATCCATATTTCTGATTGAACTGCCGGTTGATAGAGGTGTCACCATACTTGTAGTCTCCGATGACGGGAAAACCATAGTCGGCAAGCTGTGAGCGAATCTGGTGTGAACGTCCGGTGTGAAGGGTTATTTCCAGAAGCGTGAATTTACCATTATCTGCGAGAGGGCAGTAATCCAGACGAACCTCTTTGGCGCCCTTTTCAGACTGGCTCTGGATTGCTGATTTATTTTCAGCGGTGTCCTTGGTTAAAAAGCCAGTAAGAGTACCAGGCTTTTTTATTACGCCGAACACAATGGTATGATATTCCTTTAAAGCATGGCGCTCCCGGATAGCGGCATTCACAGTCTGTAAGGTTGGGTAATCCTTTGGCATGAGGATAATGCCGCTGGTGTTGCGGTCCAACCGGTTGGAAATGACGATTTCAAAAGCTTCGGTGCCATCGGTCGTGTTTTTTTTCAGGTAGGTCCGCGCCGCATCGATCAATGAAATATCGCCGGAAGCATCTGCCTGGCTTAAAAGGCCGGCGGGCTTGTTGATGACCAGCAGATGGTCATCCTCATAAACCGGCGGTTCAAATATTTTTTTGATTTGCGGCGTCAGGTCAAAATGCCGCGGTATCTTTTTTTCCTGAAAGCCCGTGATGGTTTCTTCGGAAAAATAGACTTGGATGGTGTCGCCGCTGTGGATTGTGTCTTTGGGCTCGGCCCGGCCGCCGTTAAGCTTGATTCTTTTTTTGCGCAGCATCTTTTGCAGAAAATTTCTGTCTGCCAGGGGCATCAGCTTCGACAGGTAACGGTCAAGGCGCTGGTTTCCTGAGTTTTCATCAATGGTATATTGTTTCATTAAACTTCCTTGTTTTTTATAGATTATAAAATGATTATACCATAAAAAAATCCGGAATGTCGGGCATTCCGGATTGGATATTCATTTTGTTTAGAGCTTGCCTGAGCAGCCCAGGACATCCTTTAGCTTATGAGCAACCATGGCTTTAATGGCGTTTCGACCTGGTCCAAGGTACTCTCTTGGGTCAAAAACCTGTGGCTGTTCTACAAAAACCTTGCGGATAGAGGCTGTCATGGCCAGTCTCAAGTCTGTGTCGATATTGATCTTACAGACGCCCCATTTGGCAGCTTCGCGCAGCATATTTTCCGGGACGCCCTGTGCACCCGGGATGGCGCCGCCGTACTGGTTGCACAAATCGACAAATTCTTTGGGGACGCTGGAAGATCCGTGGAGCACCAGTGGATAGCCGGGCAGCAGGCCGGAAATTTTTTCCAGTCTTGGGAAATCCAGCTTTGGAGTGCCTTTGAATTTAAACGCACCGTGGCTGGTGCCGATGGTAATGGCTAAGGAGTCGCAACCTGTTCTTTCGACAAACTCGACTGCTTCATCCGGGTCAGTAAAGGAGGCTTCATGGTCACCTACGCTTACAGCGTCTTCAATACCTGCCAGTTTTCCAAGCTCAGCTTCCACGACTACACCGTGATCGTGGGCATAGTCGGCTACTTTTTTAGTCAATGCGATATTTTCTTCAAAGGGATACTTGGAGCCGTCGATCATGACAGAGGTAAAGCCACCATCAACACAGGATTTACAGATTTCAAAATCTGCGCCGTGGTCCAGATGCAGGCAGATATCCAGATCAGTGGTTTCGACCGCTGCTTCAACCAGCTTTTTTAGATAAACTGGATTGGCGTATTTTCTGGCGCCGGCGGATACCTGTAAAATCAAAGGGGCCTTTTCTTCCTGTGCAGCTTCAACGATGCCCTGGATGATCTCCATATCGTTTACATTAAAAGCGCCTACTGCGTATTTGCCTTCATATGCTTTCTTAAACATATCAGTAGATGTTACTAATCCCATTTCAAACCTCCTGAGTCGTAGCTCGTTTAAATTTGTTTGATTTATTTCACTTACTAGTATACTCTTGTTGGGTCATTTTAACAATACAAAACTTTTAAATTAATGAAATTTTAATAAAAAACCCGATAAAAGCAGGAAAAAATGACTGCTTTTATCGGGAACGTTTTTGTCCGTATCGGGATTGAAAGAGCGCATAAGGTTCCTAAGACTCAGACTTTTTTAATTGCTCCATAAGCTCAGTTATGCTTTTACCAAGCACAGGATGAATGTACCAGGGAGCGATCTCCGCCATAGGCTCCAGTACAAAAAGCCGGTCCTGTATTCTGGGATGTGGTAGGGTAATGTGCGGGTGATCATATACCAGTCTGTCATAGAACAGAATGTCAAGATCCAGTGTACGGGGTCCCCAGTGAATAACGCGTTCGCGTTTCAAAAGTTTTTCAGTGTCTAACAGCAGGGTCATGAGATCTGCGGGGGACAGAGTAGTTTCTATTTCCATTACGCCATTTAAAAAGGCATCCTGTTCGGTATATCCCCATGGTTCTGTTTCGATGCTGCTGGATTGATTAATCAGGCGGATATCGTTTCGGGTAACTAATGAATTAATGGAGGTTTGAATATTTTTTTCACGGTCACCGAGATTTGAGCCGAAGGCAATGAAGGCGCGGTGCCAGCTTCTGTTAATTTCGATGGCGGCGTAATCAAGGGGCTTATGAATGGGCGCCCAGGGCTTTTTCACCAAAACGGTTACGCCCTTTATCAGATTATAGCGGCTTAGAATAAAGTCTGCCAGCTTTTCACCGGCAGTTTCGATGAGGTCATAGCTTTCCCGTTGGAATTCCGTTTCGATTTCCGCACAGAGCTCACCATAGTTCACGGATTTGGACAGGTCGCCGGTAATCGCGGCAGCATGCATATCTAATTCTAAGGTAACGGAGATAACAAATTTTTGTCCAAGTCTTTTTTCTTCCTCAAATACACCATGGTTGGCAAAGACTTCCAGGTCTTTAATATAAAGCTTATCCATGACTAGCCTCTCATGATAGCTGCGGTCATCAATGCAGCGCGTCTGTTCTCAAGGACATCATGCACACGGATAATGGAACATCCCTTCATCACCCCTATAACGGTGGTGGCCATGGTTCCTTCCAGACGTTCATCCACCGGCAGGTCAAGAGTATTGCCGATAAAGCTCTTTCGTGAAGTGCCGAGAAGTACAGGATAGCCCAGTTTTTGAAGCGCCTCCAGATGGTGCATGACGGTCAGATTGTTATCGCTGGTTTTGGCAAAACCAATTCCGGGGTCCAGCATGATGGCGTCTTTTGAAACGCCGGCCTCCAGAGCAATGTCAATGGATTCCTGAAGATCGTCAAGAATATCAGCCATTAAATTTGTGTAATCCATATCTGTGCGGTTATGCATCAGGCAACAGGGAATCTGGTGTTTTGCTGCTACTTCAGCCAAGCGTGGTTCCCGTTTAAACCCCCAGACATCATTGATAAGGTCTGCTCCAGCTTCAATGGAGGCTTCGCCGACCTTTGCTTTGTAAGTGTCGATTGATATGGGAATGTCAAAGCGTTTTCTGATGGCTTCAATCATGGGGATGACGCGTTTTAATTCATCATCTTCACCAAGAGGGGTATGGGAAGGTCTTGTGGATTCGCCGCCAATGTCGATAATATCGGCACCGGCTTCAATCATTTCCTCCGCGTGGCGCAGGGCCTGATCCTGAGAATCAAAACGTCCGCCGTCTGAAAAAGAATCGGGCGTAACGTTTAGAATCCCCATTATATATACATGGTTCTTTAAATCAAAATCTTTATTGCCAATTTTCATTTTGTCTCCTTGGGGTTAATAGGTGATTTCTAAGTTTTTCTTTTCATCGTTCCAGTTACACGCGTCCTGGGCAGCACAGCCATAACAGGCCCGGGATTTCTTATCGGCCTGATAAAAAACAGCATTAAAACCCCGATTGCCGGCAGTGCGGTGAGACAGGATCGCTTCTAAAATGACCGACTGCTCTTTTGGTGAAAAGTCCAGATGTTTGAGAAGGACGATGGCGAGCTTGTGGGAAGCCCGCTCGTGAGGAGTGCCGTTTTCATACTGGACGAAACGTCCGATATCATGCAGCAGTGCGGTAGTATAAATGAGATCACGGTTTAGGTTAAGTCCCTCTTCATTCGCAATAATGGCGGCGATTCTGGCAACGTCCAGAAAGTGGGCCAGGTTATGGCGGCAGAGACGGCGATCTTTTTCGTGAGCCTCGATTCGGTGTAAATAATCCTGGTATTCCGGAAGATTCAACAGTCGGTTGGTTTGGGTGAGTTTTGAACTCATGCTCTTATTCCTAAAAGATTATAGACGTCATTTTTAAGGCTGGCGTCTGTTTTTAAGATACCATCGCTCATGGCGGTTACGGTCTTTGTACCGGGACGTTTGACACCGCGCATGTTCATGCAGAGGTGTTCAGCCTCAATGATGACCATTACGCCCTGGGCGTCTAAATATTCCATGATGGCATTGCCGATTTCTGAGGTCAGCTTTTCCTGAAGCTGAGGTTTCTTTGCGTAAACATCCACGGTCCTCACCAGCTTAGAGAGGCCGGCAACCTTGCCGTTTGGTACATAGGCAATATGCGCCTTTCCGTAGAAGGGCAGGAAATGATGTTCACACATGGAATAAAAAGGAATGTCCCGTTCAATGACAAGATCATTGGACTCAATGGTAAAGGATTTTGACAGGTGTTCTTCGGCCGTCTTCCCGATACCGGCAAAGATTTCTTCATACATTCTCGCAATGCGGTCGGGTGTGTCTACAAGGCCCTCACGCTGGGGATCTTCGCCGATGGCTTCAATCAGCATGGTAACAGCTTTCATAATTTTTTCTTTGTTCATTTGTGTTCCTCCAATATTGAACGCTATAAGATTATTAAAAATAAACACAAAAAGCACTGCTCGGTAAAAAGAGCAGTGCTTCCGCAACCTACAATCCCCATCGTAGGGCACAGCGGAAGCGATAAGACACCGCAATGACCTATTTTCGTTTAAAGGCAACTTCCCATCCTTTAACACTTCACGCGTCTTATCTACTCTGTTTATCATTAATTGTGTCTATCTTACCACTACTGCAATAGGTTTTCAATGATAAGATTTAAAAATATAAAAAGAGCTGTTTTTACACAGCTCCTGAAACCTATTTTTTTACAAATTTTGGCAATACCTTCAATAATCCCACCAAGGCGATTGTGTAAAGTGGTATCAAGAAGATATTGGTAATGATCCGCGCGGGTAAAAGCACAGTCACTGCCTGACCATACAGAATGGTTAAAAACCAGGTGTTTAAAATAATGGAAGTTATCAGTTGGGTCACACTGACGATGAACAGAATATAGTCGCTTCGGTATTCGCCAAGCACCTCAGAACGCCTGACTGTGATGATGGGGAAGATTACAAAGCCGACCATTAGAGCAATAAATAACACTAAAACAAATGGATTTAGCGGTTCACCGGCATAGTAGATTGTGCTGTTTTCAAAGCTGAACAATCCGGTTAGTACTAAAACACCAACAGACAACACGATAAAACCAAGGTTAAACCATTCCAGATGCTTGATTTCCTTTTTTCTTAACAGCATCCACAGCAGGCCGGGAATCAGCCCTGTCAGACCGCTGGCAACCGTGAAACCGAGAAAAAATGGACCGCCGGGCTTAATAAAGAAGCACAGCAAATCGGAAATAAAGCCGACGATAAAACCGGCGAGTGGCCCCAATAAAATGCCGGAAAGCATGATTGGGAGAGATGTCAGATTGATTCTGAGAGATGGAAAACCACCCAGTGGAATATACATCTCGAATAAAATTTTCAGCACAATGCTGATGGCAATGAGCAAACCACAGTTGACGACCAGTTTCGTACGGGTGGTGCCACGGGATAAAGCATTACTTTTCATGAGAACCTCCTTCAATTTCTGAAAGTAATGCTTCCGCACGCCTACAACTATTGTATCCCGGAGGATAAGACTTGCCTGCATCTGTAGGACAGCCAGGCTCCCTGCGGACAGGGTTGTTGATTTGTACAAGCGGAAGCGACAAGGTACCGCAATGACCTATTTTCGTTTAAAGGCAACTTCCCATCCTTTAACACTTTACGCACCTTGTCTACTCTTTGTATTGATTAGCCCCATCATAGCACAGGTTTATATATTGTGCAATGATTTTTAAGGGTATTATTTAAACATTTACGGTGGGGAAAAAACGGCTATTTATGCGGTTTTCAGACAGGTAGAGAAAAGACTGCGGACCTGTCAGGATGATAAAAGTATAATAACTGAAAAAAAGCGGGTCTACCAGTATGGTAAACCCGCCCTGTTTTTTAATGGAGCTGAAGAGGGGAATCGAACCCCTGACCTATTGATTACGAATCAATTGCGCTACCATCTGTGCCACTTCAGCTTAAGATTTCAACTCCCATATGATAACATAATGAAGCTGTTTTGGCAATCCTTTATTTTCAATCTCTGAGATGCTTTAAAAAAATATGAATCCGTCGGCAGTGTCTGGGTATATGCTTAAAGGATAAAGTGAAAAAATGGAAAAGGAGTTTAAAAATGAATTACTTACAGTTGCTGGAGCACTCAGAAAAAGAAAGAAATGATGCGCTTCTGTCTTTGGATCTGAACCGAATTAAGGTTTATTGTATAAAATTCGGGCTATTTATTCCAGATAGTGATAATGCTTTTTTAGAAAGTGTTCATAAAGCTATTTTGCAGGTAAGAGACGCCAGCCTTGAACAAAGAGAAAAATCCAGAAGATGGCTGAAAGAAAACGGCGCTTCACTTGAATGTAGTTTTATGCCTTGAACAAAAGCTATATCAAGTGAAGGTCGGATAGAACTCTCTGTTATTGAACATCGAGATCCATTGAACTAGAATCGAAACATAGTATAGCGAAATGAATGGGGCAAGTCAAGTGAATAAATCAAAAATTTGTTAGTTATAAAACCAATAAAGGCATAAAAGGATTAAAGTCAATAATTTTAATTCCCTACAGCATATTCGAGGTCGTTCTGGATAAATATTTATAGAGAGATTCCGGTCTTTTTATTGATAAAGAGCGGCTAAAGTGGTAAAATAAGTCTATGAATGTATTGAATGATATAGAATGAGGTGGAAAAAGGATGGATGCTTATGCAGCAGAGAAAATCGCGACAAGAAAGTTTATAGAGCATATAGGACAGGAGTTTCTTCGTCAGAATACGAAGAACATGACTTCCAGCTCTGAAACGATAGGAAATATTTTTAAAATTACCTGGACAATGGATGATGTGAACGCCGACGAGGTTTTGACAGCAGGCGACGAAAAGAATGAAACACAGTTTGTCAGCATAACCGTAGACATGGAAAATGGTGAAGTTCAGGTAGTAGAAGATACAACAACCGAATAAAAGAGGTCCCGGTTCGCCGGGATTTTTTCAGGTATAAACAGACAGGAGAAAACGATGCTGAAAAATGACTATTTGATGGAAATGATCGGAGCGATGTGCCGAGCGGTCAGCGAAATAATTTTCAAGCGGTCAAAAAAAGAATATGCAGAGTGCCACGCGCTGGCCAATGACCAGTATCAGAGCCTTCTGGGCATGTCGCTCGATATGATTCTCAGTCTGCCGTCGGAAACCGTTTTTGATCTGTTAGGAAATTTTGGAGAAATTGAGCCCAAAAAGATACTGACACTTGTGGATCTTTTAAAAGAGGACGGCGAGGTTTTTAAAGCGGAAGACGATGAGGCCACAGCAGATGCTATTCGTGAAAAGTGTGAAGACCTCTTGAATTTGCTGGATCGTTATGATTTGGATGATGATGTCTTGGCCGAACTGGACAAGCGCATGACCGCTTTTGGAATTGATTGATAAAGAAAAAACTTGTTATTTTAAAAATTTTGGGGTAATATTATTTTAAAGTATTTCAATAGCGAAAGCTTGAGGAAATACTTTTTTTATATTTTGTTGGAGGAAAACAGAATGGGAAAAAAACCTAAAATAGGGGTATTACCCCTTTATGATACAAAGCAGGCAAGTAAATGGAACAGCATTTGGATTTTTCCGGGATACTTAAATGGTCTTCTGGAGGTCTCCGGAATGCCTTTCGTTTTGCCGCTTTTAGAGGACGAATCGGATATCCGTCCACTTGTAAATGAGTTTGATGGATTTTTGTTTACCGGCGGACAGGATGTGGACCCAGCGCTTTACAATCAGGAAATGACTGAATACTGCAATGAAGTTTCGCCAGAACGAGATTATATGGAAGCGATTTTGTTTGATGAAGTCCGAAAACAGGATAAAGCCCTTTTTGGTGTTTGCCGCGGCCTTCAGTTTTTTAACGTGGCTCTGGGCGGTACTCTTTACCAGGATTTAGTCGCGCAGAAAAAAGATGCAAACCCTGTGCAGCATGCCCAGAAAACAGAGTTTATTTTTCCGGTGCATGATATCGAGATTAAAGAAGGCAGTAAGCTGTTTGAAATTATCGGTGAAAAAACAATTCGTGTCAACAGTATGCACCATCAGGGAATTGCTGAGCTTTCCCCACAGCTAGAGGCGACAGCCCGTGCAAAAGATGGACTGGTGGAAGCCGTTGAAATACCAGATATGACCTATGGTCTGGCAATTCAGTGGCATCCTGAATTTCTGTGGCCTAAGCGTGCATACGAACATGATTTATTTAAGGCCTTTGTGGAGGCAGCAAAAAAGCGGGCATAATAAAAAGACGCATCCGTTACCGGGTGCGTCTTTTAAATTAACGGTTGTGTCTTTTGTAGAGAACACCAATGATAATGGCGGCAATGATGACAATGGCAGTAACCACTGCAATTGAAGTTCCGGTAATGGAAGAAGCAGATTTTATAGTGGTAAAATGAATTTCCACAGGAGACTGTAAATGTTCTCCGGTTGTTGAAGTCAAGGTGGTATCTACTTTTATGATGTATTCCTGATTGTTTTTTAAACTATCCTTTTGATTAATGCGGATTGTTCCCCAGTCTTCAGGGTCAATCAGATCATCAGACAGGACAATGTCTGCGTCCACCTGTTTGCCCTTGTTCCAAAGGGTTACGGCTTTCTCATTTGTCTCCCTTACGGCTGTATTGACCACATTTTGGTTGAACGATACCGAAATTTCTGTGAAGGCTTGTACATCTGTGGCGCCGTCCTGTGGGACGCTGGAGGTTAGGGTGAGAGGACTGTTCACCGCCCCCTCGTTAAGTGCTGGATCTCCAACCGGTGTTTCAGCCAAAATTGGGCTGAAACTGCTCATCAGCAGGATGGACAGAATCATAGTAAGACTTGTTTTTAAACAATTATTTTTCATTGTAGCGACTCCTTAATTTTACATAAGATATAATAACAATTACCCAAAATTCTTAAATAAAAAACGATTTTTTCGCGTCTGTGTTATAATGGTTCAGAAAAGTGGTGAAAAATTTAGAAGGGAGCTAGTTTTTGAAAAAGGAAAAGAGAGAAAAAAATACAGGTGAGCCAACGAAAAAAAGCCGTGGCAAGGTTTTTTTGTATATACTGCTTCGTGTTTTAGTCGTTGCGGTTATGATTGCCCAGATCTGGAATCAAAACTGGAACAATGTTTTTTTATGTGTACTGACATTGATTTTATTCATGATTCCCAGCTTTGTGGACAAGCAGCTTCATATTGAAATGCCGACAACGCTTGAAATTATTATCATATTATTTATTTTTTCAGCAGAAATTTTAGGTGAGATTCAGGAATATTATCTGATTTTTGACCATTGGGATGCAATGCTGCATACTATAAACGGTTTTTTGATGGCGGCCATCGGCTTTTCATTGATTGATATTTTAAATCAAAATGAAAATTTCAGTATGAGCCTATCACCGGTTTTTGTAGCTGTTTTTGCATTTTGCTTTTCAATGACCATTGGTGTGCTTTGGGAATTTTTTGAGTTTGGAGCTGATTGGTTTTTCCAAACTGATATGCAAAAGGATACGATCATTCAAAGTATCAGCTCAGTGATTTTTAATCCTGAAGGTAAAAATGTTGCGGTAACTATCCCCATCGAAAGTATTGTAGTTAATGGACAGACCTGGAATTATGGCGGCTATATTGACATTGGACTGATTGACACGATGTCTGATTTATTCGTTAACTTTATCGGTGCGGTTGTCTTTTCAATTTTTGGTTTGTTTTACATTAGAGGCCGTGGGAAAGGAACATTTGTCAAACGTTTTATGCCAAAGCTCAAAAAGAAACAATCGGAAGAAAATACGGAATTGGAAACAATTAATAAGTTGAAAAATTCCGGAATCGACTCCAAAGAGTAAACAGGGGAGGTGCTGCGAAATGCGGCGCCTTTTTCTGTATTTAATTGAGTTTGAGCGCTTTCACAGCCAAATTGTCAATAAAATAACTTGACAATTATTGATGGAAATGTTATCATTATTGACAGTTAATGAAAACGTTTTTGAAACGCAGGATATAAGATGGAATCAAGGGGGATAACATCTTCGGAAATGATATCTGAATGAGCGTTTTCTTAATGGGGAAAATGAAGGGGAGTTAGACACCTGGTACAAGGGGGTACCAGGTGTCTTTGTTTTTTGATAAAATTTACCAGAGGACAACGATAATTCACACGAATAGAAAGGGTATAATATAAAAAGAACACATAAAATAAACTGGGAGCATGATAAAATGCTTGTTTTAATTGTATCCGCTTTGTTATTTAGTCTTTCATCTAATCTTGACAATATTGTGGTCGGTTTGGCCTTTGGCATTAAAAAAATTCATCTTGACGCGGTCTCAAATCTGACGGTGGCTATTATCACGACAACAGGAACCGTCATTGCCATGCTTTTTGGCAGATGGCTGTCTGGCTATATTCCAAACCGGATAGGAAACGATCTGGGTGCTGGAATTATAATACTGTTGGGCGTTTATTTTTCCATACAGGGGATTGTCAAACTTTTAAAAGAAAAAAAATCAGGCAGCTATGCCATGAAAAGTACTAATGAAATGGCAGAAGAGATAGATGCATCAGTCCAGGATAAGGCTCATATTCGATACCGTGAAATAGTGGTAGTTGCATTTGGACTGACCTTTAATAATTTGGGAACAGGGATAGCAGCCAGTATCACTGGTGTAAATATTGGTCTGACTGCAATGTGTACTTTTGTTATAAGTCTTATCGCCTTATGGTTTGGCTCTAAACTTGGAGGACGAGTGGTTGGTCCTCTTTTAGGGGACTATGCGCCAGCCGTTTCGGGTATATTGTTGGTTATCTTAGGTTTAATTGAAATGTTTTGGTAAATATGAATAAACTCCTTGTCATTTTGGTGCACTTAGGATAGAATAAGTAAGACAAATGAGTTGATGCCCGGGGAGCTTTTGCTGAGATTGGATTGAATCCTAAACCCGTTTTACCTGATGCGGTGTAACGCCGTCGTAGGGAGGACAAGTTGAGCTAAGCAGCGTACCCGTGGGTGCGCTTTTTTTGTTGAAAAACTGAAAAAGTTAAGGAGAAAATATGGAGCTGTACACAACTCAAATGGATGCCGCACGCCGTGGCATTGAAACGGAAGCGATGAAGCGTGTCGCGGAATATGAAAACATGCCTTTAAGTAATTTAATGGGTCTGGTGGCAAAGGGACAGGTTGCTATACCTGCCAACAAGAATCACCGCTGTCTGACGCCTTATGGGGTCGGCAGTGCATTGAAGACAAAGATCAATGTCAATCTTGGAACATCCAGAGACTGCCTGAATCTGGATGTAGAAATGGAAAAAGTAAAAAACGCTGTTGACATGGGCGCAGAAGCCATCATGGATCTGAGCTCTTTTGGAGATACACGTAAATTCAGACGCAAACTGACAGAGAGCTGTCCGTCGATGCTCGGAACGGTGCCGATCTATGACGCGGTGGTTTATTACAATAAGCCGCTTCAAGAGATTACTTCTCAGGAGTGGATTGATGTTGTGCGTATGCACGCAGAGGATGGTGTTGATTTTTTGACGCTGCATTGTGGAATCAATCGTTCAACGGCAGACCGCTTCAAGAATAACGGCCGTTTGATGAACATCGTATCCCGCGGAGGTTCGTTGATTTTTGCCTGGATGGAAATGACCGGCAATGAAAACCCGTTCTTTGAGTTTTATGACGAGATTTTGGAAATCTGCCAGGAGTATGATGTTACCATCAGCCTTGGTGATGCCTGCAGACCTGGATGTATTGCAGACGCCGGTGATATTTCACAGATTTCTGAGCTGGTGACTCTTGGAGAGCTGACACAGCGTGCATGGGATAAGAATGTCCAGATCATTGTTGAAGGTCCTGGTCATATGCCACTTAACCAGATTCAGGCCAATATGGAAATTCAGCAGACAATCTGTAAGGGCGCCCCTTTCTATGTGCTGGGACCACTAGTAACTGACATTGCGCCGGGTTATGACCACATTACTTCGGCCATTGGTGGTGCTATTGCAGCTACCTACGGGGCATCCTTCCTGTGCTATGTCACGCCGGCTGAGCATTTGAGACTGCCGGATGTCGATGACGTTAAGGAAGGAATTATCGCGTCGAAAATTGCAGCTCACGCAGCGGATATTGCCAAAGGACTGCCAGGGGCAGCCGACTGGGACTATCAGATGGGAGTTGCCAGACGCGAGCTTGACTGGGATAAAATGTTTGATCTGGCCATTGATCCCGAAAAAGCAAAACGTTACCGTGCGGAATCAACACCAGAGAACCAGGATACCTGTACTATGTGCGGAAAGATGTGCTCAGTAAGAAATATGAACAAGGTCTTAAACGGTGAGCATGTGGATATTATGGAAGACACAATGGCGTGCCCTTCCGATAAATAAACAGAGTGCGCAGATGACTGGTACGGTTTAAAAGACTGGCGGTCACCTGCGCTTTAATTTTAAAGGAGAAAAGATGATCCGTTTAAACGAAAATTTTGTCGATATTTTTGAAAAGACCCAGAGGAATCCACAATTAGTACATAATATTACCAATTATGTCACAGTCAATGATTGTGCGAATATTCTTCTGGCGATGGGGTCCTCCCCGATCATGGCAGATGATATTGAAGAGGTAGAGGAAATTACCACGATTTGCAACGCTTTGGTACTCAATATCGGAACACTGAATAGCCGGACCGTTGAATCGATGATTGTTGCGGGAAAAAAAGCCAATGAACTGGGACATCCTGTGGTACTGGACCCCGTGGGGGCCGGCGCTTCAAAATTCAGAACAGAAATAACCCACCGGCTGTTAAAAGAAGTGAAATTTTCTGTTATCAGGGGCAATGTTTCAGAGATTAAAACAGTTTACGCCGGAGCGGGTACCACAAAGGGCGTCGATGCCGATGTTAAAGATGCAGTGACTGCTGAGACGCTGGACGCTACCATTGCTCTGGCTAAAGAGCTGGCGGAAAGAACAGGCGCGGTCATTGCGGTTACAGGAGCTATGGATATTATCGTTGATGCGATGAACGCTTATGTGGTCAGAAACGGACATCGCGATATGTCTAAGATTACCGGTACGGGATGTATGCTCAGCGCCATGACTGCCGCCTACGTGGCGGCCAATCCGGAGAAAGTATTAGAAGCGGTGGTCTGCGCGGTGGCCAGCATGGGAATTGCCGGCGAGATGGCTTCGCGTCAGATCATAAATAATCAGCTGGGGACGGGAAGCTTGAGAACTTTTATCATTGATAATATCAGCACGATGACAGGAAATACCATTGAAACCTATGCAAAAATTACCTTGATTCCAAGAGGTGAAAAAGCTAAAATAATGTTATAAAATATTTCAATCGGGTATAAAATAAACAGGAAAAGTGAAAGTTGAAATTTGACTGTCAAATTAGGAGAATTATGAAAAACAATGTGAAAAAAGAAGACATGTTGCTCTACATCGTTACAGACCGTTCGTGGCTTGGTGAAAGTACCCTTGAGGAAGAGGTTCGTGCTGCGATAGAAGGCGGTGCGACTTTTCTTCAAATCAGGGAAAAGGACATGCCACATCAAGATTTTGTCTGCGAAGCCCGGAGCCTGAAGGGACTGGCAAAGGCGGCGGGTATTCCCTATGTAATCAATGATGATGTGGAGATCGCTTTAGAGGTAGATGCAGACGGGGTGCACATTGGTCAAAGCGATGGTGCTGTGGTGGAAACCCGTAAGAAGATTGGTCCTGATAAGATTTTGGGCGTGTCTGCACAAACACTTGAGCAGGCGTTGGCCGCAGAAAAGGATGGAGCGGATTATCTTGGTGTGGGTGCAGTTTTCTCAACTTCTACGAAAGCAGATGCCAAGGAGGTTTCTTTTGAAACGCTTAAGAGCATCTGCAGCAGTGTGAAAATCCCTGTGGTTGCCATTGGTGGTATCAGTGAAAAAAATCTGTTAGAGCTCTCTGGCTCAAAGGTTGACGGCGTTGCAGTTATCTCTGCTGTATTTGCCCAGCCGGATACACGGGCCGCGGCACAGAAAATTCGAAAATTATCTGAAAAGATGGTGAAATCAAATGATTAAGGCATTGACAATTGCAGGCTCCGATTGCAGCGGAGGTGCAGGTATACAGGCAGATCTCAAAACTTTTACGGCTTATGGTATTTATGGTATGAGTGTCATTACCGCCATAACAGCACAGAATACAACCGGTGTATTCGCTGTAGAAAATATCTCTGGAAAGATGGTAGAAGCCCAGATGGATGCAGTCTTTACGGATATTGAGCCAGATGCGGTAAAAATAGGCATGGTTTCGTCTGAAGCGATTATCCATGCCATTTCCAAAAAGCTGAAGGAATATATGCCCCAAAATATTGTGTTGGACCCGGTTATGGTTGCCACGAGCGGTGACGCGCTTTTTGACAGAGCCGCTCAGTCGGTTTTAATTAATGAACTGATGCCATTGGCGGATTTGATCACTCCGAATATTTCGGAAGCTGAAATTTTGTCAGGTATTCCCATAAAATCCAAAAATGATATGATTCGCGCTGCCCGTGATATTGCAGGCTATTATAAAGGCGCAATATTGGTAAAAGGCGGACATTTAGAGGACCGGGCAGACGATTTGTTTTATTATGAAGGCTTTGGTTACTGGCTTCCCGAAAAAAAGGTCGATAATCCCAATACACATGGTACAGGCTGTACGCTATCTTCTGCGATTGCCGCAAATCTGGCAAAGGGCACCACTATGATAGATGCTGTTAAAAATGCAAAAGCCTATGTGCACGGAGCGATACTGGATGGTCTTGACCTTGGAAAGGGAAACGGACCGCTGAATCATTTGTATCAATTGAAAAAATAACTTTATTTAACCCCCTTAGGGGGTTTCTTAATTTGCTTGTAAAATCACATAAGGGATGCTATACTGAAATAACCCCCTATAGGGGTTATGGAGGTGCATCATGTTTCATTTGAAAATGAACAGAAACGACCTGAAGGTCATTGGTGTATTAGCATTGCCAGTAATGGTGGAGACTATTCTGCAGACATTTTTGGGAACAGTCGATACCTTTTTTGCGGGACAGATCTCAGACGACGCCATTGCGGCAGTCGGTGTAACGAACTTGATCGTCAATATCTTTATTGCTTTTTTTACAGCAGCCAGCGTTGGTACGCTGGCAGTTATCGGCAGGTACGTTGGATGTGGTAATACAGAAAGAGGTAACAGGGCGCTTCAGCAATCTGTTTTGCTCAGCCTTTTTATCGGTATCAGTATCGGGGGGTTGAATTTATTGTTTTACAGGCCAATTCTTGAAATTGCTGGTGCCGGCGAGAGCATTTTGGTTTACGCCATACCATATTACATGGTTGTGGTCGTTCCCATTGTGTTCTTATGTCTTTCGTTGGTTTTATCCAGCTGCCTGAGAGCCACTAAGGACAATGTTACACCAATGGTCGCTACAGGATTAGCCAATGTATTGAACCTTCTTTTAAACCTTCTTTTTATAAAGCTTGGACTTGGTATTATGGGACTGGCTTTTGCGACCACGCTGTCGCGTGCCATTGGCGTCGGCTTACTGTTTGCCCGCCTGGCGAAAGGAAACGGTTTTTTAAGGCTGCCGCTTAAGGGCTGGGGCATTGATGTGGAAATGATCCGGTCAATTTTGCACATCGGCGTCCCAGCTGGTGGAGAAAAGCTTATTATGCGTGCCGGCCAGTTGGTATATGGCGCCATGATTTTATCCATCGGGTCAAACGCCTACGTGGCTCATAACATTGCGGGGACCATTGAAAACTATACCTATATCCCTTCTATGGGGTTTGGCGTAGCGGCGGCAACGCTGGTTGGTATTGGTCTGGGAGAGAATAATCCGGAGAAGGCGCGACGGATGGCGCTGGCCTCAAATACACTTTCAACAATCTTTATGGTGTCAATGGGGATCGTAATTTTTATTTTCGCGCCGTTCTTCGCAGCGGCCTTTAGTTCAACTCCGGAGGTACAGGCGCTTACGGTAACCGTCCTGCGGATGATTGCGCTTTTTCAGCCCTGCAGCGCTCTGACCCAGGTCGTTGAGAGTGCCTTGCAGGGGGCTGGCGATACGCGGTATCCTATGTTTTTGACGCTGTTTGGCATCTGGGGGATAAGGGTCTGTATTGGCTATTTTCTCGGCGTTATCTGCGGTTTTGGCCTGGTAGGGGTGTGGACAGCTTATATTATTGATATATCAGTGCGTGGCTTTTTACTGCTTCGGCGTTTTAATGGTGGTAAATGGCAGACGGTTGCTATATAATACAGATAAAAGAACAAGGTGAACAGGAGAAATAAAATGGCAGCTAAGCATGAACATGAGCATGAAAACCGCAGGGCAGTCCTCAACCGGATGTCACGGGCCATCGGCCATATGGAATCTGTAAAAAGGATGGTGGAGGAAGAAAGAGATTGCAGTGAAATTCTGATACAGGTATCTGCGGTGAAATCTGCTATCAATAATATCGGCAAGTTGATCTTGAAAGATCATATCAGCCATTGTGTCGTTGATGCCGTGGAGGAGAATGATCTGGAGGTTCTGAAGGAATTAAATGACGCCATCGACAAGTTTATAAAATAATAATATTTAAAGAATTTTGTGATATTCTAAAAAATGAAGACCTTCTGTTATGTTCTTTTGGTTTACGGACACAGGCGTTTAGCCAGGAAGTGGGTCTTCATTTTTCATGTTAAGATTTTAAAAACAGGGGATAAAGAGGTGAAAGCAGTATGCGAGAGTCTATAAAGGCCCTGAAAATTAAAGAGCATTTCATCAAAGCCTTTCCGCCGGCGCTGATCCTTCTATCTATTTTCTTTTCCAACCAGGTTTTTTTTGGTGCGGCTAACGCCATGCTGGCGTCACCGGTAACCGTTCTTTTTCTCAGAACACGCGATGAGAACGGGGTGGAGTGGCATATCCTGAGAGCACTGGGCATTAACGTTATTCTTGCCTTTTGTGCCTTTGCAGCAGGGCTTAACCTTGCGATGACGCTTATCATCAATTTAGCGGTTCCGTTTTTACTCGTTTATTTTATGACGGATGAGTATACACCAGGCAGCTACTTTCCTTTTGGTATGAGTTTTGTTTTTATGCAGCTGATCCCCATCCAGCTGACTGATATTCCTATGCGTCTTCTGGCGTTGGTCTACTCTTTTCTTCTGGTTTATATTGGCTTGAGGATATGGAAACATTTTAAACAGGTGCCGGCCATTCATGATATTTCAAAAAACGCTTTTGTTAAAATAACCGAGTCGCTTTCAGCCCTGGCTCGGGGCAACCATAAAGAAGCCCAGGAGGCACAGCGCGCACTTTTGAATATCAACCAGAATCTGTGCGGTCGGATTTATAAAACAAGGCGGTTTCGTTATTTTACAACCATAGAGGGCGCCTGCTATTTTCGGCTGGTGATGATTTTTCAGCGGATGGAAAATTTGATACTGATATTTTTTAGAAAGCCAGAGCTGATGACTGACGCCAACAGGCTTTATCTTGAAAATCTTGTAAAAGTTCTGGAGCACCTGAACAGGGTTTTTGACAGCCGTGAATACAGCGAAGTTATTCAGGAGTTAATCGATTTTTCTGACCACTGTTTAATGGATCAGGCGGATATTAATGATAGTATGCTGCTGGATATCAATCTTTTGATCAACGCTTTGGAAGGTATTTCGAAACCAGCCGGAAAGGGTATTTACAGGGAATGGATGGTGCCAAGAAAATCGAGAAAGTTGTGGCGTATCTATGCCCATCTTTCAAGGTCATCTTTTAAATTTCGTTTTGGAGTCAGGCTATCGTTGGTTTTGACATTTACGTTTTTAGTATCCAGGCTTTTGCCGGTAACACATGGTTACTGGCTGCCACTGGCCGCCTATTTACTCACACGTCCTTTTTATGATGAGAGTGTAAGCAAAAGCCTGGACCGAATAAAAGGAACTGTTATTGGACTGGTAGCCGCTTTTTTTCTCTTTTCGATTTTTACCACGTATCCCGAACATATGGTTTTGGCGGTTATTGCCGCTTTCTGCATTTACGCGGCGGATGATTATTCAACTCTTGTGGTTTTTGCCACCTGCTTTGCCCTTTCGCAGACAACACTGTCCATGCAGTCTACCTACGCTTTGGAACTGCGTCTGCTTTTTACCACGGGTGCGGTCCTTGTGTCCATACTCGCCAGTAAATTTATATTGCCCATGCGGTATTATGACCAGTTTAAAATAGACATGAATCGTCTGGTCCTGCTGGATCGGGCGATGGTTAGATGTATAGAGGAGCTGTTGGATGGAGAACCGCACCGAGACATCGTTCGGGAAGTTATCCTTAAATCCTATCTTATCAGCGATCAGATTGAGATGAATTATCATGCATCGGCCTTTGGCTCTTGCGGCGGGCTTGTAGAAGGCTTTTTAGCAGAGAACCGTCAGCTGATGACGGTTTTGATTGACGTATATTATCTGATTGCGCTGCAAGGAGTTGAAAATAAGGAAGAACGGATTGTCAAGGAAGCCGTTAAGCGGCTGGGAAGCTGGTTTGAAATGATACAGCAGTGTCTGAAAAGAGAGGATACATCCAGTCAGGAACCGGAAGATATAATTGTAAAAAAAGAGGGAAGCTACATTCTGCGCCGACTGAGTGCTGGCCAGGCAGAGGCCAGAGCATTTTTTGTTTTTGTTGAAAAAAATATCAGTAGCTTTTAAAAAGCCGGACCCTTGTACAGGAGTCCGGTTTTTTAATTTTTACAGACCATCGGATGGCGGAATTTGAGGCAGAGCATGGTGATGTCATCATGCTGTTCGGCATCCTGCGTGAATTCGGACAGGAAATCACGAATCTGATGAAGAATATACTCTGAAGAGTGATCATCATAATGGGGAAGATCGTTCAGCGCCCTTTTTAAACGATATTCCTGAAAAAAAGCGCCGTTTTTATCCACGGCTTCGGTGACACCATCCGTATATAGAAAGAGGGTGTCACCAGGATTGAGCTTGAGTGTTTGGCGCTTGTAATGCACATCGGGAAGAATAGACATGACAAAACCCGAGTCCATATTAAGAGGCTCAAATTTTCCATTTCGGCGCCTTAAAAGTGGGGGATTGTGCCCTGCGTTAACAAAAGACAGAATGCCCGTTTTCAGGTTTAATATACCAAGAAAGGTGGTCAGGAAAACACCTTCTGCTGTGTTTTTATATAAATGATGGTTGGCTCTTGTGAAGATTTCATCAACATCCAGACCGGTTAGCACCTGGTCAATAATATGCTCTTTTGAGCTCATCATGAAAAGAGCGGCAGGGACGCCCTTGCCGGATACATCCGCGATGATAAAAACGAGCTTGTCATCATCCATTAAAAAGAAATCATAAAAGTCACCGCCGATTTCCTTGGCTGGAGTCATGCGGCCGCTGACGCTGAATTCTGTCCGGTCCGGGAAAGTTGGAAAAGGATCGGGCAGGCAGCATGGCTGTCTGAATCTGCTGAGCAATGTTTAATTCAGTAGAAGTTCTTTCCTTCTCGGCCGCCAGGCGCTCTTTTTCTGCGATATTATCCCAGAGCTTGTGCATGGTATCATTGATCTTATCAACCATCTCATTAAAGGCTGTGGCGAGAACCTCAAGCTCATCACCTGTGTGGATATCCAGCTTTTTATTCCAGCTTTTCCCATCCATCTGTTTAATGTCTTCTGTCATGATCAGCAAAGGGTTTAAAAGCTTTTGGCTGATGGCGTTGGAAATGCCAAAACCGATCAGATTGATGGCGACCAGCGGTATAATGGACAAGTCATAAATAATCAGAGCAAAGGTGTGGTTGTCAGTGTTGAGCAGGTTCATGCTGTACAAGATACCAATGGTCGCTGCAAAAACCGCCATTACAGAGATCAGGGAAAAATAATACACCAGGAGTGTAATTTTGATCTCAAAGTTTAGTTCGATTTTTTTCAAAAACATCAGAACTATTGGGAAAAGCAGTGTGCAGACAAGGGTATTTGAGACAACGATGGGCAGTCCCAGTCCAACAAATTTTTGCAGGGCATTAATCCCAGGTTCTACAACACGCGTCAGCAGGGCATAGGCGGCGGGGACAATATTAACCAGTAGGATATATAAAAAAAAGATGGTAAAAGATCGGTTGGTTCGGATTTTATCCTCATTTTTAGGAAAAAATCCCATGATTAAGCCGTACAAGCCATTGGCGATGCTCCAGTTCAGCAAAAATTCTATGCCGTAGCCGGTAACCATATCGCTCATGGCGTTGCCAAGAAAGCCGACGGTAAAACCATAAAAAGGCCCCAGAAGATACCCTGAAAGCAAGGGAAGAATGAGCTGGGGCCGGATGGATACATAGGGCACTTCGACCAGGCTGAAATCGGCCAGAAGAATGTTCAGCGCCGCGTAAACAAAGGCCATGATCAGGGCAATCATTATTTTAAAAGGGATGGATAGCTCCCTGTTTGTGTTGTCCATATAAAATCTCCTTGATGAAGGTTGCACCCATTATAACACAGATTATCTAAAACGCAACAAGCCGAAGGACGATAGGATCATCTGTCCTTCGGTTTGTGTAATCAGCGGGTTTAGAAACATTTTTGATGGTTTTCCCGGCGGTGGCAGTCCCCTTTTTCTTCACATTGATAACAGATTTCGTTGGGGGTGAATACATTATCTTCATAGGCCTTTATGTTTTCAAGGGTAGTAGCCGCAATCTGATGCAGCGCTTCTGTTGTCAAAAAGGCCTGATGGCTGGTCAGTAAAACGTTGGGGAAGGTGATGATTCTTGCGAGGTCGCGGTCATCCATAATTTTATTAGACCAGTCTTCAAAAAAGTAACTGTCCTCTTCTTCATAGACGTCCATGCCGACGCCTCCGATTTTATGGGCGTTAATCCCCTTAATCAAGGCCTGGGTATCAATCAGCGCCCCGCGTGAGGTATTGATTAAGATGACACCATCTTTCATCATTTCAATGGTCTGGTCATTGATGATATGCCGTGTCTCTTCTGTCAGGGGGCAGTGTAGTGAGATGATATCGGATTTTTCCATCAGCTCTTTCAGTGGTACATACTGGATGTCCAGTTTGGAATTCGGAAAAACATCGTAAGCGATGACGTTCATGTGGAAGCCCTTTAAAATATCAATCATCATTTGACCAATGCGTCCGGTACCGATGACACCGGCGGTTTTGCCGTAGAGGTCCATTCCGGTCAGACCGTCAATATTAAAATTGAAGTCACGTGTTCGGGCATAGGCTTTATGGGTTTTACGGTTAACGGCCAGTAGCAGCGAGGTAGCGTATTCTGCAACAGCAGCTGGGGAGTAAGCCGGAACCCTGAGAATACGGATCTGTTTTTCATAAGCTTCCTTCATGTCGACGTTATTATAACCAGCGCTCCGCAGAAGAATGAGGTGTATATTCATTTCTGACAGCCGGTCTACGATTTCCTTTGTGACCTTGTCGTTGACAAAGACACAGATAGCGTCAGCGCCCTGGGCATACTCCAGAGTATGAATGTCCAGCCGGTTTTCAATATAGCGTGGTTCGTGGCCTGCGTCCTTCAGAAGAGGGTCAAACCAGAGTTTGTCGTAGGGTCTTGTATCATAAAAAGCAATTTTCATTTAAATGCCTTCTTTCTTTAGTTTTTATGTTTTTTCCGTTCAATATGATAGAGCAGAAAGGGAAGAGCCAGTACGATTAAAAAGCTGATAATCAGGATCATATCGTACCGGATATCATTGGCAGGCGCCAGCTGGTCGGGCGGAAAAAAAGTTACCACAAAGGTGAAAATGGACATCAACAGTCCAACACTAGCTATAATGGTTTTAACAAGGCGTCCGCCAGGTATCTGATATGCACGTTTATATTCGGGATGCTTGTAGAGTAGAATAAAATAAGCTCCGAAGAATAAAAAGTAAGTGATCAGATAAATCACAACAGACAGTGAAATAGCGGTTAAAAAGGAAAGGTTGTTTCCACCGCCGCCAAAGGTCAGGACAGCAGCCCAGATCGTTACAATGATCCCCTGTCCTAAAATCAGGTTTGTGGGAATGCCGCGGCTGTTGGTCTTTTTAAAAATTTTGGGTAGCAGGTTATCCTTGGCCGCCACATAAAGGCCACGTGACGGGCCGACCACCCACGAGCTGACCTCAGCCATAACGCCAATGGCAATCATAGCACCGAGAATACGAACCATCCAGAGCAGATCTGGATTAAAGTAACGGAACAGATTTTCAAAAGTCTGTACGACTCCGGAGCTGTAGCTCAGGTTCTGGGCAGGAACAACCATCGCGACGGAAATGCCGCCTACGGTGTTTAAGATGATCGCCAGTACAACCAGGATAATCATGGTCAGCGGGTAATTTCGGCTGGGGCTTTTTAATTGGTTAACATGAGTGGCTGAAACCTCAATCCCCATAAAGGACAGAATAAACGAAGCGAAGATAACGAGGTCGTCCATATCCTTAAAATCAGGGATCAGGGTATGTACGTTCATCTCCAGATGAATGGGTCCGCCAGAGGAAACGTAGGCGCCGGTTAAGCCAAAAAGTAGCAGCACTGGAAAGAGAATACCAGCGATAAAGCCAACTTTTGAGATCATGGCAGTGTATTTTGTGCCGCCAAGCTGTGATAGGCTCAGGGTCCAGAAAACCACCAGAACACCAATGAATTTAATGAAAGGATTTTGTTCCAAAGCAGGTATATTAAAGACATAGGAGAATGAGCCAAGGATAAAGTAAATCATTGATATGAATCCGATGGTAATCTGAAACCACTGAAAAAATATGGCTGCAAAGCCAAAGCGTTCACCAATGGTCTTGCCGACCCAGGTAAACACGCCGCCTTCCTCCCAGCCTTCAACAGTGGCCATTTCTGCAGCGCAGAGCGAGACGGGTATAAACCATAAAAAACCGCCTGCAACCAGAAAAAATGCCAGTGAGAAGCCTGAGGAGGCAAAAGTCGCGTATTTATCCGCTGTCATAACCATTGAAGCTGTCATTGCGAAAAAACTGAAAAGCGTCAGCTTTGAAGTTTTTGATGTATCGTTAAGTAGTTGATTTTTCATTTTAGACAGATACCATTCCTTATCTTTTGGAGTGCTAATAGTTAAATACCCAGATGGAAAGCGAGTTAACGGATAAAGAAAATAAGTCGATTGATAAAAATGAAAGTTTTGATCTGAATAAGTAGCGCTTTATCTTGTTCACCCAAAAGTGCAACAAAGGCTAAGAAACGGCTCGGAACCACAATTTTAGGCTTTTTTGGATAATTTTCTTGTTTTTTTATTAAATATTGAGATTTCCTCTTGAATTTTTTCATGAAAACCGCTATAATAATCTTCGATGTCTGGGTGTAGCACAGTTTGGTAGCGCGCGTGAATGGGGTTCACGAGGCCGGAGGTTCGAATCCTCTCACTCAGACCATTTTTTTTATTCAAAATCATGGATTTTTATAAAATAAGTAAACTAACAGGTGAATAAGATGAGTCAAGCTACACGGGAATGGAAGAGACGGGTCAATAAACGGAGAAAATTGATTATTGGCGTCGTTTTTTTTTAATTGCCGTCATAATCGTTGCAGGTATTTACCGGAATAACCAGCGGATGCTGTTGGAGACCTCTGAATATACCAATGCCTATAAAACCAATTTTTTCTTTTTTAAAGACATTGATTATATTGAGCTGGACGACTTCTCTGCGGCGGATTTAACCTTGCCCGAAGGAGAAAAAACCAATGGCTACAAAACACTGACACAATCTCCAAAGGTAATCAATCAGAATTTTCTGAAGTACCAGACAGATACCATTGATCAGATTATGGCGGATAAGTATTATAATGACTGGCCTTCAGTCATTAATGAAATTACGGCTAACTATGTGGGAATGGCAAAGATTACCACACAATTTGGCCAGGCCGACCGGCAGCGAAAAGAATTTCTGGTGGATTCTGTCCAGTTTATGGGTGAAAACCAGGATGAGCTTAACCAGCAAAAGGCTGTATACGAGAGCCTAAATGACGGTCAGCCAAGAGACATTACATTAAGTGGTTTACAGATGATGGGCTCAGGGTATGTTTATACTACCCTTAATGCCATGGAAAAAGTTGTCAGTGAAAGCGCGCTGCCCTATATCAATACGAATTTCCTCAAGACAGCCAGTAAAATTGACAAGGAGAATCAGACAGCCCTGAAAATTATTAATAACGACCATATCTTCACTGCTTTTTCGATTCCGAAAAGTGAAGCCGTGGAAGGTGAAGAGGAAGCGCTTGCCAATAAGGAAGAATATATGGGGACCCGTGGTTCAGAAAAGAACACGGAATACTATAAATTTCTGGTCAAGCGGGTAGATCAGCTCCGTTATTATCCGACCCTTTCCTTTGAAAATGGACAGAATACCTACAAAGGCTATCTGGTCGATGTTATTGACGACGGCGATAACAAAATAATTGTCATGCTTGTCAAGGACTATGTCAATGTTTTTGCCAATGAAATCATGATTAATACCGACGTTAATATCGAGCGGTTCAGCTGTTTTCAGGTACCGCAGAGTGCCATTATCAAAAAAGACGGCGCAACCTATGTAAAAACGCTCGAAAAGGGCTATTTTGAGGAACTGACACCCGTAACGGTATATAAATATGATAAGGGTATGGCTATTTTAAAGCTGGATGACGAAAATAATAAGGCATTGTCCTCCGGCACGACCATTAAGGTTTATCCATAAATTTTCAGAGAAAGAAGTGAAATAGAATGGCAGAGAATATCATTGCAGAAAACATTGCGGCAATTAAAAAAGATATTCCGGAAAACGTAACGCTGGTGGGGGTGACCAAACACCGAAGTGTGGAAGAAACACAGGCAGTTGTTGACGCCGGTGTTTATGATCTTGGAGAAAATAAGGTTCAGGAATTTCTGGCCAAGGTGGATGAGGTTATAGGACCGGTGCGCTGGCATTTTATCGGTCATTTGCAGCGCAATAAGGTTAAATATCTGATGGGAAAGGTCAGTCTGATCCATTCGGTTCACTCTGTCCCGTTGTTAAAAACCATTGAAAAGGAAAGCGCCAAGCACGGTCTTAAAACAAATGTTTTAATCCAGTTTAACCTTGCGAAAGAGGACAGTAAATCGGGTTTTATGGCTGAGGAATACAAGATGGTTATGGAAGAAGCTGAAAACTGCCCGCATCTTGAGGTCCAGGGGCTTATGTGTATAGGGCCTATGACAAAAAATTCTGATGAAATTCATAAAGTTTTTAAGCATTTAAAAGAATTATATGATACAATAGAGAAAGAATACCATGGAGAGAATATTAAGATGCAATATCTGTCTATGGGAATGACGGATGATTACCCCATCGCCATAGAAGAAGGGGCTACGATTGTAAGGATCGGAAGAAAAATATTTAATCGTTAGGAGAAACAGCATGGCAAACGAAAAATTCAAAGATAAAATCATAAAGGTTTTCGGTATGGAAATGGATGATGACGATCAATACTACGATGATGAATACTATGATGATGAAGTAGAAGAAGTTGTCGAAGAGCCGAGAAACACTTATGCACCTCAGCCAAAGAAAACAACGCCTGCCCCGAAACGTACAGGTCTTGTCGGTATTGGCGATGGTCCGGAGGTTTTGGTTTTAGATCCTGAACGTTTTGAAGACGCACCTGGGATCGTCAATAAAATCAAAGCAGACAAGACGGTTGTTGTCAATCTCAAAAATACAGAGTACGAAGATGGACAGAAAATTTTTGATTTCCTTAACGGAGCGGTTTTTGCTCTGGAAGGTTCCATCAACCGTATAGCCGATAATGTTTTTATCCTTGCGCCAAAACAGGTTTCTGTTTCTACAAGCATGGAAAAAGACGAGAGTGATACAATTACCCCTATTTTAAACTGGGATGATGATAAATAAGAATGATCGAAAGCGTTTTAATTGTTGCCGGTCATTATCTTGTTGAGCTGATCACGCTCCTGATTGTAGCGAATATTCTGATGAGCTGGTTTAATCCCAGTCCGGATAATCCGATCGTAAAACTGATTTACGGCTTAACCGAGCCGATTTTGTCGCCGCTGCGCCGTTTTGCAGTCATTGGTCCCATTGATTTTTCTGGGATTGCGGCCGTGGTGCTGCTTCAATTTATCATTTATCCTCTGTATCAAATGCTGATTAAAGCGATTTTTTAGCCTGTGACCGTCTGCCGCCATGGACAGACGGTTTCATTTAAAACTTGGCAGAAAACGAATACATAAAAATCTTCTATTATACATGAAAGGAGGTGAACAAAATATGCGCTCAGGACAATATGCTTTGTATCATGGAGAAACCTTTAAGTGTCAGGAGATTATGTCGGACACCTTTAAATTAATTGTGGACGGTAATAAGGCGCCGCCGGGCTTCAGGCAAAGCAGCTATGGTAATTTTACTAAGATGGTCCGTTATGAAGATTTGGAAAAAGTAATGCAGATTAAGACCATGATCGTCTACCGGAATGAAAATCTTATACTCATGGATGAAGATGAGGGAAAGCTTATCGTCACAACGGCAGATAAGCGCATTGGTTTTCGTTTGGGGATGACAGAGAACGGAAGGGGAGAGTTCGTTCTCGAGTTGTCAAAGTCAGATTCCTATGAGATCCTTGAATATATGGAGTGAGCTAAAGGAAGAAGGTTTAATGTGAAAAGCCGGTGACTGAACACCGGTTTTTTTGTCGTGTGTTTTAGCTTGAGAACATTTGCGTTTTTAGCTATAATAGAAAAGATTGTTTATGAATTGTTCAGGGAGAAGGCATTTGGAACAGCGAGTACAAAATCTGACAAAAGGTAATATCTATAAAACGCTGGCAGTCTTTGCGCTGCCCTATCTAATGGCCAATTTTATCCAGGCGCTTTACGGCGCGGTGGACATGATGGTTGTTGGCTGGTTTAACGACGCGGCTGTGGTTGCGGCAGTTTCCATTGGAACACAGATGATGCAGATTGTCATAAGCTTTGTAGCCGGTCTGACCATGGGAGGCACCATCATCATTGCCCAGTATTATGGCGGCGGCAGAGAAAAAGATACCGTTGAGACCATCAGTACCATGCTGACGCTTTTTGCCATCGCTGCGTTTTTAATGACTGTGGTGCTGCTTTTATTGGCCGCGCCGTTTCTGGGCTTGCTGAAGACACCGGCGGAATCCTTTGCTTCGGCCATGGATTATGTTCTGATCTGTGCCTGTGGAATCTTTTTTATCTTTGGCTATAATGCTTTAGCGGCAATGCTCAGAGGTCTGGGCGACGCTAAAAGTCTATTGTATTTTATTGCGGCAGCCTGTGTGTTTAATGTCGTTTTTGATTTGCTGCTGGTCGGCGTCCTGAAAATGGGTGCCGCAGGAGCCGCACTGGCAACAGCCGGTTCACAGGGAGTCAGTATGATCCTGGCCATTGTTTATCTGAACCGGAAAAGCTTTGTTTTTGAGTTTAAAAGAGACAACTTCAGGATTTACAAAGATAAGGCAATACGGCTTCTGAAAGTAGGGGTTCCAGTATCGCTGCAGGAGACTTTGCTGCAGATTTCCTTTTTGTTTATTACAGCCATCATCAATACGATGGGAGTCGTTGCAGCCGCAGCGGTTGGTATTGCGGGAAAATTTGACGCTTTTGCCATGCTTCCAGCTGGCGCCTTTTCGGGTGCTATCGCGGCCATTGCAGCTCAGAATATTGGAGCGGGGCAGCCTGACCGGGCGAAGAAGTCTCTTTTTGCCAGTATTGTTATGTCACTGCTCTGTTCAATCCCTTTTTTTATCTGGGCGCAGGCTTTTCCGGTGTCAATTTTACAGATTTTCAGAGCAGAACCGGCAGTTATTTTGGCCGGAACGGCGTATCTGAGAACCTTCAGTATTGATTTTATGCTTGTTGCCTTTGGATTTTGCTTTCTTGGTTTTTTTAACGGCTGTGGACGAACGACTTTTTCAATGGTTAATGGTGTGGCCGCATCCTTGCTTGTCCGCTTGCCGCTGGCATGGATTTTGAGTATGACACTGTCCGGCAGTCTGATGGCAATCGGCCTGGCGGCGCCGGCGGCCACTTTGGTTTCTGTTGTGGCAGAGATCATTTATTTAAGGCTGGGACGTTGGAAAACCCCAGTGGTATGAGGTATAGAAATGGATAAAAAAGATGAATTTTTGCTGGCCAGGGTGGAGGAAGCTTGTCAGAATAATTACGCCCCCCAGTTTTTTGATTTTCAGGATGAGGCCATGCAGTTGAAAATGGAAAATATTTTAAAATATTCTGGAGAGCCCTATCTTTTCTGGGGAGGAATGGAAAATGCTGGTAGGAGAATGCTGTGTATCTATCCGGATTATTTAGAAGCCGACACACTCGAATGGCCTATGCTGGCAGTCGCTTTCCCAAAGGAATTTCCAATGGATCACCGTAATGTGCTCGGAGAGCTGATGCATCTGGGCATTACGCGTGAATGTGTAGGCGATATTAATTTGAACGATGAAGAAGTGCAGGTGATTTTTGCGGAGCGTCTGAGGGATTTTATCACCTTGAATTTTACAAAGGTGAAGGGCAGGAGCATTAAGCCTGAAATACTGGAGCTTGACCAGATCAAAACCTTTGAGCTGCGGTTTAAGCGGCTGGAGCTGGTAGCCGCCTCAGACCGTCTGGACGGTGTGATCAACAAAATATGGGGCTTTTCAAGACAAGACAGCATTACCTATATTAAGCAGCGCCGCGTCCGGGTTAATTATGAAGAGATCACTAAAAATGATTATCGGATCAGGACTGGAGATATTATTTCGCTCAGAGGCAAGGGAAAAGCAGTCATTACAGAGCTTGGCGGTGTCACTAAAAAGGGAAATCTGCGTTTGGTTGTTGATAAATATATTTAGAAGAAATTGAGGAATAAATAAATGGAAATAAAAGAATACCATGTCCCGGAAGAAAAGGCTGGTGTGCGTCTGGACGCTTACTGCGCTGAGCAGGAGCCGGATTTTTCCCGGGGCTATATTAAGAATTTATTGATTGAAGCCGCTGTAAAGGTGGATGGAAGCCAGAAAAAGGCCAGCTATAAGCTAAAAGGCGGAGAGATCATTACCATGGAGATTCCTGAGCCGGTGGAAAGCACGATTGAGCCGGAGAATATCCCTCTGGAGATCATCTATGAGGATGAGGATGTGATCGTGGTCAATAAGCCAAAGGGAATGGTGGTGCATCCGGCCCCGGGCAGCCCGTCCGGCACGCTGGTCAATGCCCTGATGCACCATACCGGCGCGCTGTCAAACATCAATGGCGTTTACAGGCCGGGGATCATTCACCGGATCGATAAGGATACCTCCGGACTTTTGATGGTGGCGAAAAATAATACAGCCCATCAAAACCTGACGGATCAGCTGAAGGCGCACACCATTACACGTCAGTATAAAGCACTGGTAAAAGGCATTATGGAAAATAATCGCGGCACCATTGATATGCCTATCGGCAGGCATCCAAAGGATCGTATCCGTATGGCGGTGGTTAAAGAAAATTCTAAGGAGGCGGTCACGCATTTCGAGACCCTCAAGCGCTATGCAGAGGGATATACACTGATGCAGTTTCGGCTGGAAACCGGCAGAACACATCAGATCAGGGTGCACATGCAGGCCATTGGCTACCCCATCGCGGGCGATCTATTATACAAAGGGGACAAAAAAAATCCCTTCAAGACTGAAGGGCAGTGCCTTCACGCTGAACTGCTGGGTTTCAAGCACCCACGCACCGGCGAATATATGGAGTTTTCAGCGCCCTTACCCGAAGCCTTTCAGGCGATTCTGGACGGGTTGAAGGAAATTGAGTAAAAGCTTTGGTTCTTAAAAAATATAAAATCCGAAAAATAAAGCCGTGCATTTTCATGTGACACATATGACAATGCGCGGGCAGTGTTAGCGGTCTGTTTCATTTTTAAGCAGACCGCTTTTGTTTTCTGTAATACAACATAATAGTAAAATAAATAAACTATATTGAAAAATGCTTACTAGCCCCTCATATTTTTTATGTCACATGACGCTGCGCTTTGACGTATGTGTCGTATGAAAGCTAGAGGTGGTAAGATGTTTTTAACGCGCTTTTTAAACTATATTTGCTCATTGCTGTTCAAAACCTGCCGGATCGCGGCGATTTTATCCTGATTGGGTGTAACATACATTGTGTTTTGGTTGGTGAAAATAACCATGCCCGGTTTTGATTTTTTGGGCTTTTTTAAATATTTGAACTCAACGTAGTCCACCGGGACATTTTCAGAGTTTTTAGCCTTGCTGTGCCAGGCTGCCAGCATTCCTGCCTCCAGAAGCGTATCCTCTGTAATGAAACGTCCGTTTGCTACGATCAGGACATGTGAGCCAGGAATATCTTTGACATGAAGCCAGCAGTCCTCAGCTACGCCCAGACGTGTAGAAATATAATCGTTCTGGTAATTGTTTTTTCCAACATAAATATCAAAGCCCTCGGAGGATATGAAGTGCAGAGGCTTGGAAGCCGCGATATGTTTCTTGGCTTCTTTAGGGGTCAGGCCTTTTTTGTTGAATTCAGAATGCATGAATTCGTGGCGGATTTCGTCCAGCTCGTTAAGCTCTGTGGATTGGTCCAGACCGCCTGTGAGGCTCTCAAGATAGTAGACCTGTTCCTCGGTGGTCTTTATTTGTTCGGCCAGCTGTATCTGGGCTCGTTTGCCCTTGTTGTATTTTTTATAGAAGCGCTGGGCATTTTGGGAGGGTGTTTCATTAACCTTGAGATGAACCGTGACGGTTTTCATTTCCGGGTCGGTATAGTCTACCAGATCAACCGTCGCCATGCCCTTTTCAATCCTGTAGATGTTGGCGGTAATCAGGTCGCCATAGAGCTTGTTTTTCTCATTTTTTTTGGAGTTGTCCATATCCTGATGCAGGTTCTGGAGCTTTTTATAGTTTTTTTTCAGCAGAGTGTCCAGCTGATGCCGCAGATTGGCGCTTTTTGCCTTGAAGCGGATTTTTTTATCCTTGATATAGTAAAAGGCCTCCAGCATTTTTGAGACGCTTGTGTAGGCACTGCGCTCGTTATCGGTCATATGGTGGAGGTTGACCGTTGAAAAATCAATGATTTCACGTCGGAAGTAATAAATGCCGCAGTCGGGCCCTTTTTCAATTTCCTCCATGACCTCTCTGAAAGCTTGATATAAATAGCCAAGCTGCTTTTTTGAAAATTCTTTGAGTTTGAGTTCAGGGTTAAGACCAGCTCTGAAACAGAATTCCCGGGCGATAATAGGACTCAGACCCAGAAAGCACTGCACCCAGAAACGTTCGGTAACAGTTTCTGGGTTTTCTGCTACCATTTCGTGGAACCGGGCCTCTGTTAGGGATAAAAAATTCTGACGGCCGCTTTCAGGCGGGTAAATATAGGCCTTGCCAGGCAGGATCTGGCGGTAGCGGTTGGAGCCGGAGCCTACTTTTTTCATGGCGTCCAGAATAATATCTTCACCGTCCTGGGGTTCACCGGAGGCGTCTGTCTTATCGTCGATTAAAATAACATTGCTGTTTCGGCCCATGATCTCGACCACCAGCTTTTTGATCACCACATCGTTGAATTCATTTTTGCCGGAGATACTGAACTCGATCACTCGGTCAGTTTCATGCTGTACAATATCCACGATAATGCCGTTAAGAAGGTGTTTTCTCAGTACCATGCAGAAGCTGGGGGGCGTGTTTGGGTTTTCCTTGAGCTTTTCGGTCAGGTAGACGCGCGGATTGTTCGCGTTGGCTGAGATCAAAAGGTTATAGTTTTCCTTTTCTCTGTTAATCGTCATGCGGATTTCATCGTTTTCGGGCTGGTATATTTTGCGGATACGGCCGCCCATGATGGTCGCCTGTAATTCTTTTATTAAATGTTTGGTAGTAATGCCGTCAAATGCCATTGGTTCAATTCCCTTCATCTATTTTAAAGATTTTTATTTCTTTATTTAATCTTTTCAAATAATTCTAGCATTTCCTGTTGTTTTTTGGAAGTTTTTTGGATATGATAGAAGATAAATAATTCAAAATGGAAAGATAGGCTTAAGAATGAATTTTACAAAAATGCAGGGTGCCGGAAATGACTTTATCGTCATTGACAATATGGACAATTCCATCGAACTACCGGCGCCGTTAATAGAGGCAATGTGCAGGCCGCATTTTGGAATCGGTGCAGACGGTTTGATTCTGGTCGAGCCTTCGGAGTCCTGTGATGTGCGAATGAATTATTACAACCAGGACGGCTCCATCGCGGAAATGTGTGGTAATGGTGTCCGCTGTCTTGCCAAATATGCCGCCGATGCTGGTATTGTGGACGCTTCAAAGCCTTTTGAGGTTGAGACCAGAGCCGGGAAAATCGGCGTCCAGGTTTTAGAATCCTACCGGGGGGTATCAACCATCAGGGTAAGCATGGGCAATGTCAGCTTTGAGACACAGGAGATCCCGGTCATTTCGGATAAAACGACGCTCCTTGGTGAGAAGATTGCCTATAAGGATCAGGAGCTTATCTATGGCTGCGCGTCTATGGGAAATCCGCATATGGCTGTTTTAGTTGAAAATGTGGACAGCTTCCCCATAGAGGAGGTTGGCCCATATTTTGAGAACCACCCTATGTTCCCCAATAAATGTAATATTAGCTTTGCGGAGGTTATCAGCCCTGACAGCATTGCTATGGACACATGGGAACGCGGTGTCGGCCGTACGCTGGCCTGCGGTACTGGTACCTGTGCAACAGTTGCGGTGCTGCACCGTATGGGCCTGGTTGGTAATAAAGTTCACGCCTGTTTATCCGGCGGGGATCTGGTGATTGAGCTTGACGGGAAGACTGTCTTTATGACAGGACCGGCAAAGGTTGTTTTTACAGGTACCTATGAAATGCAGGTTCCTAATGAAGAAGAAGCGTTATTTGCAGCTTTAAGAGAATTGTAAGCCTGAAAAGAACGGAGGCAACAAAAATGAAAAGTATGACAGGTTTTGGCCGAAAGGATTACAGAGATGAAGCACTGGAGATATCAATTGAAATAAAAACCATTAATCATCGTTTCAGAGATTTTTTTCTGAAGCTGCCGCGGTCATTAAATCCCATTGAGGAAAACATCCGCAAGGCCATCAGTGAAAAAATCGCTCGTGGCCGTATTGAGGTTTTTATTAAATATAACGAGCTGGACGCTCAGAATAAACGGATTGTATTTAACCGCGATCTCGCTAAAGCGTATATCAATGTTCTGAATGAAATTAAAACCTTGGACTCTATGATCGACGATGATTTGAGCCCGGGCCTGATCGCCAAATTCCCAGATGTCGTAAGCCTGGAGGATGAAAGCGTGGATTATGACGCGGTCTGGCGTAAAATGGCCCCTGTGCTGGAGGAAGCCCTGGAACAGGTGGATTCCAGCCGAAGCCGTGAAGGAGAAGCCCTCAAAAAGGACGTTGCGGCCCGCTGTGCCACCATTGAAAGGGCTGTTTCAGCCATTGAGGATAAAAGTCCTGAGATGCTGAAAAAATATCATGAAGAGCTCCGCGCGAAAGTGGAAGCCTACACGGATTCCATGGAAGTGGATGAAAAACGCGTTTTAACTGAGGTGGCCATTATGGCGGATAAGCTGGACGTCAGCGAGGAGCTGACGCGGCTTAAAAGCCATAACGGTCGTTTGGAAGAGATTCTCGGAGAAGAGGATGAGCCGGTTGGCCGTAAGCTGGATTTTCTGGTTCAGGAATTAAACCGTGAGATCAATACCATCGGATCAAAGGCCAACGACATCGGCATTGCCAATTTGGTGGTAGATGTCAAAAGTGAAATTGAAAAAATCCGCGAACAGATACAGAATATCGAATAATATAAAAAACGTCAGCAAATTGGAGGAGTTTAAGCAAATATGAGCAGTGAAGAAAAATTTTTTGAACGGGAAAAAGGAATTTTGATTGTTATTTCAGGGCCTTCCTGTGCCGGTAAGGGTACGGTGTGTAGAATTGTACGTGAAAACCGCCCGGAGATACGGCTTTCCATTTCTGAGACAACCCGTTCACCAAGAAATTATGAAGTGCCGGGGAAGGATTACTTCTTTGTCACCAAAGAAGCGTTCAAACAGCGTATTGAGCAGGGAAAGTACCTGGAATATGCGACGGTTTATGATAATTATTATGGAACTCCAAAGGATTATGTTGAAAATTTGCTCGAAGAAGGGTATGATGTTATATTGGAGATCGATATTCAGGGTGCCGCAAAGGTTCGGGAGAATTACAAGGAAGGTATTTATATCTTCATAGCGCCCCCATCCATGAAGGAGCTGCGCAGAAGAATTGAAATGCGCGGAACAGAAAGTGCAGAGCAGATGGAAATGCGTCTGAGCTGTGCTTATGATGAGATGACCAATGCGGATGATTACAGCTATATTGTCATTAATCAGGATAAAAATGTGGCGGCATATCAGGTCGAATCCATTATCACTGCTGAAAAATGCAGAACCGAACGTTTGAAAAATAAAGTAAATGATATTCTAGGGAGGTAGAAATGAAACCAAATATTACAGATAATTATACAAGCAAAGGGATGCGCTATCCAGCCATCAACGATTTAATTTCCAAGGCGAGCAATAAATATGAGCTGGTGCTGGCAACCGCTAAAAGAGCAAGAGAAATCATTGATGGTGACGAGCCATTGGTCAAGATTACCATTGATAATCCGGTCTCTATTGCGACTGCGGAAATTGCACAGGATCTCGTACGTCCTGTACAGCCTGTAGAAACATCAGAGGTTGACGATGTTTTTGAAGATGCGGTTTTTCCGGAAGACGATCTTTGTAGTGAAGCGGAGACAACCGCTGATATGGCTGAAGATTTATAGGAACAGTTGTGAAATTTGCTGAGATTTATTTAAATCAGACGAATAAGCGAATTGATCATCCTTACGATTATAAAATACCGGAAAGGTTTGAGTCGGTCATTGTTCCCGGAGTGCGCGTCGGCGTAACCTTCGGGAACGGAAACCGTCAGCTAGAGGGCTTTGTGGTCCGCGTAAAAGAGGAAACAGCTTATCCGGATAAAATCAAAGAACTTGAAGCAGTTATTGATGAAAGCCCGATTTTAACAAAGGAACAGATCGCTTTATGTCTCTGGATGAAAAGCACCTACTGCTCTTTGTTTTATGAGGGCCTTTATCATTTTACAAGCCCTGTGAAGGTTGTCAAGCGGCTGGTGATCTCTGAGGAAGACCCCCATGAGAACCGGATCGCCTTTGAGCCCTATGAGTCCACTGAAAAAATCTATCGGCTTGAGCGAAAGGAAACGGTCCGCGGATCGGTGCAGAAACAAATTCTTGAGCTGCTTGAGACAAGGGATTTCACCAGAAGAGAGATCTGTGAGCTTTTGGGAGAGGTTGGCAGCAGCCTTCGAGCCCTGGAGAAAAAGGGGCTGGTTTCAGCTTATGAACGGGATACAAGCTGTGCAGTGACAGGTGGAAAAGTAAGGCCGGAAGAGATTGTGCTCTCGGAGAGCGGCAATTGTTTGTATCGCCAGCTTTCAGAAAAACGACGAAAGGGAACCCCCAGCTTTATTTTTGAGGAAAACTCAGAAACCAGGCTCATGCTCTACTGCAAGGCGGTGGAAGAGTGCCTGAGCAGGGGAGAGACAGCGTTGATGCTGTTCCCTGAAATTGGACTTTCCCTTGAGATGCGGGCATTACTTTACCAATACTTTGGCAACGCTGTGGCGGTTTGTCACGGAAAGCTCAGCCAGAAGGAGCGGTATCAGATTTTTAAACGGGTGAGCTGTGGCGAGATAAAGGTATTGGTGGGTTCGAGGGCAGCATTATTCATGCCCTTCAGAAAGCTTGGGCTCATCATTGTGGATGAAGAGCGTGATCCATCTTATTATTCAGCTGCAATGCCCCGGTATAACACCATTACCATTGCTCAGAAATACGCGGACCTCAGCGATGCAGATCTGATCATCAGCGACGAGATTCCATCCGTTGCGGCGGTAAAAAAGACGGAAACCGGGGAGTGGACAGGGATTCACAACGCACCCTGTTTTGTAAGAAAGAAGCCTGTACCTGCCATCGTGGATATGCAGAGTGAAATGAAGTCGGGAAATTTTGACTTTATGAGCTATCGCCTCAGAGAGTGTCTTGAAAAAACACTGGCGGAAAAAAAGACGGCCTTGTTGCTGATCAATAAGCGGGGCTACGCCTCCTATGTCTTTTGCAGGAGCTGCGGTTATGTGGAAAAGTGTCCTACCTGCGGTGTCGCTCTGAAATACTATGCAGGAGGTGATGTTTTAAAATGCCATTACTGCGGGTATACTAAAAAAAGAAGCACGACCTGTCCTGAATGCGGAGAGAAAAAAATCAAGGCGCTGGGGCTGGGCATTGACCAGGTCTATGAGCTGATCAAAGAGCGTTACCCAGACAGACATGTTTTAAAACTGGATGGTGAAACCATTGCTTCCTATGATGATTTTAAAAGGGTCAATCATGAGCTCTCAGAGAAACACTGGGATATTATCTTGGGTACACGGATGCTGCTGAGAAATTTTGGTTTTCAAAATATCGGTTTAGCGGCTGCACTGCTCATTGATAGCGATTTAAATCATGGGGACTACAGTTCATCGGAAAACGCTTATCAACTTTATAAGCGTTTTTTCAACCGTATGACTGAGAATACACCCTGTCTGATTCAGACCTATGAACCAGACAATATAACAAACGAGGCATTGATTTCAGAAAATCCGACGGATTTTTATAGACAGGAATTCGAATATCGGCGTCTCATGGGTTATCCGCCGGAAAAGCATCTTGTATTGTTCAGTTTGTTTCATGTGGATGAAGCACAGGTGGCAAATGACAGCCACGCATTTTTCCATGCGTTAAAGAAAGTCTGCGAAACTGGGGCAGCTGTGGAAATTTATGAGCCCTTTTTATCTGGCATCATCCGTGGAAATGGGCAGATTCGTTGGAAAATTTTGTTGAAAACAAAGGATTTGAATGCCTTTAAACATATTATTGAAGAAGTAACGGCGGCGGGGGAAATTGAGCGGTTGGCATCAAAGGTGTCAATCGAAATTGATCCTCCTGCCACCTTGTAGAAAGGAGAATAGAATGGCCATAAGAAAAATGCGGGTAAATGACGATCCGATTCTCAGAAAAAAAACCCGCGAGATTACTGAAATAAATGATCGGATCATTGAACTGCAAAAAGATATGCTGGATACGATGTATGCTGAGGAAGGCGTTGGCCTGGCAGCGCCCCAGGTTGGGGTGCTGAAACAGCTGATCGTCATTGATATCGGTGAGGGTCCGGTGACCTTGATTAATCCGGAGATTACAAAGCAGGAGGGCTCAGTCGTTGAGGAAGAAGCCTGTTTAAGTTTTCCAGACCGTTCCGGTAAGGTGGAACGGCCGGAATTTGTCACGGTTGAATACACCGATCTAAACGGTGACCGCTATGAAATGGAATGCCAGGGACTGATGGCCCGTGCGGTATGCCATGAGGTTGACCATCTGAACGGCATTGTATTTCTGGATAGGGTAATTAAATGACAAAATTACGTATAGTGTTGATGGGAACTACCGATTTTGCGGTTCCCGCCCTCAATAAGCTGGTGGAAGCCGGGCATGATGTGGCGGCTGTGGTCGCCCAGCCCGACCGTCCAAACCAGCGGGGGAAAAAAATAAAGTTCCTGCCTGTAAAGCAGCGCGCACTGGAACTGGGGATACCTGTCCTGCAGCCTGAAAAGATTAAGACACCGGAAACGGTCGAAGAGCTGCGCTCGCTGAAAGCAGACGTCTTTGTGGTAGCTGCTTATGGTCAGATTCTGTCTGAAGAGATTCTCTTTATGCCGCCTTTGGGTTCTGTGAACATTCACGGTTCATTGCTGCCAAAATACCGGGGCGCGGCTCCGGTGCACCATGCCATTATCGACGGCGAAACAGAGTCGGGTGTTACGATCATGAAGATGGATATTGGCATGGATACAGGGGATATGCTCTCAAAGGTGCGTGTGCCCATTGATGCGAAAACAACCGTAGGCTACCTTCATGACCTTTTGGCAGAAAAGGGGGCGGAACTGCTGATTGATACGCTGGAATCCCTTAGCGATGGGTCAGTTGTTCCTGAAAAGCAGAACGAAGATCTGGCGACCTATGCAGATAAGGTTGAAAAAACCACTGGAAAGCTTGACTGGAATCAAACAAGCTTTAAAATTTTGCGGCGTATTAACGGAACGGATCCTTTTCCCAGCGCTTATACTGAATTAAACGGTGAAAAAATAAAATGTTTTGTGCCGGAAGGCTTAAATTATTCTGGTGGAGAACTTCCTGGAACCGTCCTGCAGGCGGATACAAAGCATGGTTTAGTCGTAAAAACCGGTGATGGCGCGCTGGCGGTTGGAGAAATCCAGATGCCAGGTAAGAAAAGAATGCCGTCAAAGGTTTATTTCAATGGAAACAGTATTGCCTTGGGCTCGCGGTTTGAATAGATTAAGCTTGATTTTAGAGTGCTTTTGTATAATAGGTCACAAATAAATAAAATTGTGAGGAAAATAAAATGTTTTTAAGTTACTATAGCTCAATGCTGATATTGATACCAGGGCTTATATTAGCCGCCTATGCGCAGTATCAGGTCAGCAGTGCTTATAAAACCTATAGCCGTGTGCGGACAAGGAATGGTCTGACCGGGGCTGAAGCAGCGCGAAAGCTGCTGGATATCAACGGACTCAGCAACATTGGCATCGAGAGCATTACCGGGAACCTGACAGATCATTATGACCCCAGACACAAGGTCATGCGCTTGTCCGGCGGCGTTGGCGGCCAGGACAGCATTGCGGCTGTCGGTGTCGCGGCGCATGAAACCGGCCATGCCATTCAGGACAAGGAGGGCTACTTTCCTTTGCGCTTCCGTAATGCCATTGTACCGGTCTGTAACTTCGCATCTAATGCTGCGTGGCCGTTGTTTTTTATCGGCCTGATTTTTGGCAGAGGCAACACTGGCTTCGGCGTGACATTGATGAATATTGGGATTATTTTATTCTGTGTTTCACTGGTGTTCTATATTATCACACTGCCGGTGGAATTTAATGCGAGCCGACGGGCTGTGGCGGCTCTGGAAGAGTACCAGCTCATTGCTCCGGGTGAAGAACAGGGGGTTAAGAAGGTGCTTCGGGCAGCTGCGTTAACCTATGTTGCCAGTACGCTTATGGCATTTTTAAACCTGCTGCGTCTGCTAGCGCTTCGGAACAGGAACTAGCCGCTTATGAAAATTCGTGAACAAGCCGTAAAAACGCTTCTCAGAGTCAGCAGGGAAGGCGCTTATTCCAATTTGGAAACTAAAAAGGTGCTTGGAGAAAATTATTACAAGGAAGAGGACCGTGGACTTTATCTTAATATTGTCTACGGGACTCTCCAATATAAGCTGTATCTGGATTACCTTTTAAAAAAGCATATTTCAAAGGATCTGAATAAGCTGGACCCCGAGGTGTTGGAAATACTCAGGATTGCGGTTTATCAGATTTATTTTTTAGACAAAATTCCAGCCTATGCAGCGGTGAATGAATCGGTTGAGATTACCGGAAGGCTCAAGCCGAAGGCCAGAGGTTTTGTCAATGGTGTGCTCAGAAACATACTCCGGAGTAAGGAGACGGATGAGACTTTTGATTTTTCTTCCTTCAGCAATGAGAAAGAGGCGCTGTCCGTTCGATACTCTATACCAGTCTGGATCATCCATAAATATTATGAAACTTTTGGCGCTGAAAAGGCAGAGAAAATCATTCCTCTGCTCAATGAAAAGCCTCCCTTTACCATAAGAGCAAACACCCTTAAGTTCGACAGAAACACTTTGGAAGAAAAACTATCGGATCAGGGGATTTACTGTGAAAAAGGAGCGTTGGACTGCGACGCTCTCCATTTAAGCCACTTGGGGAGCTTTGAGAATCAGGTGCAGTGTGACCCGCTGTTCACAGCTGGTTATTTTATGATTCAGGATCAGGGGGCAATGAAAGCCGCCCGTCTTTTAGGGCCCGAAAAAACAGATCGAGTACTGGATATGTGTGCTGCGCCGGGTGGAAAAACGACCCATTTAAGTCAGATAATGGAAAATGAAGGCGCTGTTATCGCCCGCGATATTTTCGACAGCCGTCTTAAGCTGATTGAGGAAACAGCCGCTCGCCTTGGTATCTGTAATATTGAAACGCAGAAAACAGATGGCTGTATTTTCAGGCCGGAGGATCGTGAAGCCTTTGACAGGGTACTGCTGGATGCGCCGTGCTCAGGCCTTGGCATCATCCGCAGAAAGCCTGAGATACGTTACACCATCACAAAGAAAGCCCGAAAGGAGCTGGTCCGTATTCAGAGCCAGCTTCTGGATCATGCGGTTCAATACCTGAAGCCGGGCGGGACGCTGGTCTATTGTACCTGCACAGTCAACAGCGATGAAAATGAAAAGCAGATCGAGCGGGTGCTGAAGGATTATCCTTTTATGAGTATTGAAGCCGTCTCTGAAGGGGTAAACAGTATTCATACCAGCCCTCTTGATGATGGCTGTGACTGCTTTTTTATGGCAAAATTGAAAAAAGATTGTTAATTTTGTTAGAATTTGTGTTATAATAATAAAAAGTGTATTGACTCAATTAAAAATCCGGCTTTATGCCGGATTTTTAATTGGATAGAAAGGTAATCCATTTTCTGATGGAAAATATATTTGGAAAAACATTAAATGAGTGTAAAACGCTGATGGAAGAGGCCGGAGAGCCATCCTTCAGGGGAAAACAGCTTTATCAATGGCTGTATGAAAAGAAGGCGGCGCATCTTGACGAATGCACGAATCTTTCGAAAGGCCTTCGTGAAAAATTGAAAACCCAATACGATATTGAACATGGAATTATTGAAAAAACACAGGAAGACCCTGTGGATGGGACAAGAAAATACCTGATCCGTCTGCCGGACGGCAACAGTATTGAGACGGTACTGATGTCCTACCATCATGGCTATTCTCTGTGTGTTTCCAGCCAGGTAGGTTGCAGGATGGGCTGCGCGTTCTGCGCATCCACAAAAGGTGGGAAAATCCGAGACCTTGAAGCAGGAGAGATTCTGGATCAGATTTATCTGGTAGAGCAGGAAGCTGAAATCCGGATTTCCAATGTCGTGATCATGGGGATCGGTGAACCACTGGACAATTACGAAAATATATTGAAATTCTTAAATATCGTGAACGAGGGCTGGGGAATCGGCCAGCGCAAAATCACCCTGTCTACCTGCGGCCTTGTCCCTCAGATTGAAGTGCTGGCAGAACTGGATCTTCAGATTAATCTGGCCATTTCGTTGCATTCTCCCTTCCAGGACCGCCGGGAAACATTGATGCCTGTGGCAAAAAAATACCGGATTGAAGAACTTCTTAAGGTTTGTAACAATTATTTTACAAAAACAAAGAGAAGAATCACTTTTGAATATGCATTGATCGAAGGATTTAATGATCGTCCCGAAGATGTAGCTGAGCTTGCTGAAATACTGGGAAAAATGCCTTGTCATATCAACTTGATCGGCCTGAATCCGGTTACGGAAAGTGTGTACAAAGGAAGCCGAAATGTAAATTTTTTTAGCAATGAGTTGAAAAAGCGCGGTATTACTTGTACAATTAGAAGGAAAATAGGCGATAATATCGACGCGGCCTGTGGACAGCTGCGCCAGAAAGCAGACGGGATGAAGAGGTGATGAGATGAAGTGCGCGTATTCTTCAAACATAGGTGCCAAGCGGAAAGTGAATCAGGACGCTTGCCTGGCAGCTACCATTGAAAACAGTGGAAGAAAATACTATGTCTTCGCAGTAGCCGATGGTCTTGGCGGTCACCGTTCCGGTGAAGTCGCCAGTCAGATGGCTGTTGATTATATAAAAGAAAAGCTGTCAGATGTCGAAAACTATTTTGACTATGACGAGATGTACCATTTTGTCAATGCAATCAATCATGAGATTATTGATGTAAGCCGCAATTGTGAAGAGTGTCTTGGTATGGCAACCACTCTCACCATGTGCATATTGGATGGCAGCCGTCTGGGTGTTATTCACGTGGGCGACAGCAGGGCTTACCGCATTAACAAAGATGGAATGGAGCAGTTAACAAAGGACCACTCATTGGTTCAGGTGCTGGTGGATGAGGGGAAAATCACTTCGGTGGAAGCTAGTGTCCATCCTCAGAAAAACGTCATTACCCGGGCTCTCGGGACAGACGATATTGTTCAGCCGGATCTGTATGATTATCAGGTAACCTCGGAGGATGTCATTTTGATTTGCTCCGACGGTCTTTACAATATGGTTGACGAAGGGGCTATTCGGGAAATTGTATTAACGCATTCTCTGGAAGACGCGACCAAGGAATTGATTAACTTAGCAAACCACAACGGTGGCAATGATAACATTACCGTTGTACTGTTTAACCCAAAGGAAGAGGTAACTGCCAATGATTAGTAAGGTCTTGAACAATCGCTACGAGATAATTGAATTGATCGGGCGCGGAGGCATGGCCTATGTTTACAAAGCCAAGGACCGTAAGCTTAACCGTTATGTAGCGGTTAAGGTTTTGCGTGAAGAGTACACAGAAAACGAACAATTCATCAAGAAATTTGACCGCGAGTCCCAAGCGGCTGCGGGACTTTCCCATCCGAATATCGTTTCAGTTTACGATGTGGGTGTGGAAGGGGATATTTATTATATCATTATGGAATATGTGGACGGCATTACCCTGAAGCAGTACTTGAATAAAAAAGGACATCTCGATTATAAAGAAGCTACCCGTTTTATCATTGACGTGGCGGCTGCGCTTAAATGCGCCCATGAGCATAAAATTATTCACAGAGATATAAAACCTCACAATATTCTTTTAACCCGCGATTTGGTACCAAAGGTTGCGGATTTTGGTATTGCGAGAGCCATCACCAGCTCTACGGTAACCATGACCAACCAGACCATGGGCTCTGTCCACTATATTTCACCGGAGCAGGCGAGAGGCGGATTTGTGGATGAGCGCTCCGACCTTTATTCCCTTGGCATTATGTATTATGAGCTGCTGACCGGACAGCTTCCTTTTGATGAAGAGAATACGGTCACCATTGCCATTAAGCATATCCAGGAGGAACTGGTGCCTCCAAAAGAAATCTTGCCGGATATACCGGCCAGTGTCAATGATATTGTGGTTAAGCTGACCCATAAAAAGCCTGAAGACCGTTACCAAAATATGGATGAGCTGATCGATGATCTTGAAAAGATCATGGTGGATGCCAATGCGGCGGTGGGTGATAATGGTTCTGCGGTCAGTGATGAAACACAGATTATCGGCGATGAAGGACTCTTCAAAATCGAGCCGGTGACAGGCCCGATCGAAAGCGGTTATCACGAAGATGATGAGGAAGAAGACGATCTGGCGCAGGCCCAGCGGAAGAAAAAGAAAAAAATCATTGCTTTTTCCATCGCAGGCGGTATCTTGGCGATTATCCTGATCGTTATTCTGATGAATACATTGACGACAAAGGCGGTCATGGTTCCAAACGTTAAGAATATGACCCAGGAACAGGCAACTCAAGAGCTGGAAAAGGCCGGATTAAAGCTTGAGGTTGAAAACCAGGTATACAGTTCAGATGTTGAATCTGGAAAAATTGTTTCTCAAAATCCCGAAGAGGGAAGAGAAATGAAAAAAGGACAGACTGTTAAGGTAACCGTGAGCAAGGGAACTCAGAATGTCACGGTGCCAAAGGTCATCGGGCTGAGTGAGGCAGAAGCGACTGCGGCCATCGACAAGCTAAAGCTGGTCAAAAATGTCAAACGTGAATACAACAGCGATGTTGCCACGGGCATTGTCTATTCGGTTGATCCTGGCGAAGGGGTCAGTGTTGCCGAGGGCACCAGTATTACCCTTTACGTCAGCAAGGGACAGGATCTCGTAACTGTTCCTGGAATTGTGGGATTGAGCGAATCAGCCGCAGAGGCGCAAATTGAGGACAGCGGATTGAGTGTTGGCAGGGTAACGACCAGCGAAAGTGATACGGTAAGCGCTGGCCTGGTTATCAGTCAGTCTCCAACAGAGGGAACTCAAACAGAGCGGGGCACTTCAATCAATTTTGTGGTCAGCAGTGGTAAGCCGACGCCAAGCCCAACGCCGACACCAAACCCGACACCGACACCGACGCCAAAACCAGATCCTTCAACGGGGCCTGGAGAACAGTAAGTGATGCAGCATGAAACAAAATAGAATCTCAGGAAGAATTATAAAAGGAATCGGAGGGTTTTACTATGTAAGACCCGACGGTTCCACTTCTTTATTAGAATGTAAGGCCCGCGGTATTTTCAGACACCAGAAAATCAAACCCATGGTCGGTGATTTTGTAGAGGTAGTCGAAAATGACAGCGACGAACTGGCCATTGATAAAATAAAACCGAGAAAAAACGAATTTGTACGCCCGCCTGTATCCAATGTAGACGTGGCGTTAATTGTGTTTGCCGGAGAAAATCCGAGCCCGAACCTGCTGCTTTTGGATAAGCTTTTGATCGCATCGGAAATGAAAGCGGTTGAACCTGTCATCTGTATTACAAAAACAGACCTCGTGGACGCGGATGAATTGCAGAGGATTATGGATATTTACGCTAAAACGCCCTATAAATGCTTTGCTTTTGATCAGACAGACAACATTGCCCTGCAGAAAATTGAAAGCGAAATAGCGGGAAAAACAGCCTTTCTCGCAGGTCCCTCAGGAGTTGGTAAGTCAACGCTGGCCAATAGACTGTGTGAGGCAGGTGCCATGGAAACCGGGGAGCTCAGCCAGAAGCTTAACCGCGGCAAGCACACGACGCGCCATGTTGAACTGCTGGATTTAAAGGTTGGCGGGTATTTGCTGGATACCCCGGGTTTTTCATCTCTTAAGCTCGATGGCGAAATTGAGAAGGAAGATCTTCGGTTTTATTTTCCGGAATTTGAGGAAGGCTCCTGTCGATTTGCGAGCTGCCTGCATCAGAGTGAGCCTGGGTGTGCGGTGAAGGAACAGCTTGAAAAGGGTGAAATTAGTTCGGTGCGCTATGAGCATTACAGCTATCTTTTGGATGAAATAAAAAATAAGAGAAGTGACTATTAAAATGAAAGCGGTCGTCTTTACAAATGGACAGTACGAAAATTTAACTTTTTATAAAAATTATCTGGAGAACTGGGAGGATTTTCAGGTGATCTGTGCCGACGGCGGTGCAAACGCCGCCCAATCCCTGGGCATAACGCCGCAGCTGTTAGTTGGAGATATGGATTCGATCCATGCAGAGCTGCTCACAAATTATTCGGAAAAGGGTGTGACCATAGACCCCCATTCGACCCATAAGGACGAAACGGATACTGAGCTGGCCGTCGAGTACTGTATAAAAAAAGGCTTTGACGAGGTGGTGATCTTCGGCGCCCTGGGAAGCCGGTTTGACCACAGCTTTGGGAATCTTTATTTACTGAACCGCCTTTTAAAAGAAGGGATTCATGGTGAGATTGTCAATGAAAATAATCGGATTTTTCTGGTGAAGGACAGGACCGTTCTGGATGTGCCAGCAGGAACCACTGTTTCGATTCTGGCATTTACTGATCAGGCAAGCGGAATTAACCTTGAAGGGTTTGAATATCCGGTAAAGAATGGTGTGATGGCGCATTTTCTTCCAGGGTATGGCATCAGTAATGTAACAGTAGAAAAGTGTCCCGAAATATCGGTTGAGCAGGGGATTTTGATGGTTGACATTGTAAATGAGTAAAATAAAAACGTGCAAGTATTATACCTGCACGTTTTTATAAGTTAAAGCGAGAACTATGCTCTTTCAACTTTACCGGAACGTAAGCATCTGGTGCAAACATTAACTCTTTGTGGAGTACCATCAAGTACAATTTTAACTTTTTGTAAATTAGGTCTCCATACTCTTTTATTATGTTTATTAGAGTGAGTGACATTGTTGCCAGACACAACGCTTTTTTTACATACAAAACATTCTTTAGCCATTTGTCCAACCTCCCTTGCGCTATTCTTCTACTAAAACAGAGGTTATTATATCACAAAATTTAAAAATAATGCAATAAGAATTTTGACTTTCTTGAAATATTTATGTAAAATAGATATGATATAGTTGAGTAAAGAAGATAAAGGAGTATTTACCAATGAAAATAGAAAATGAATTAGGATATATTGATATCTCGCGTAAAGCGGTTGCGGATATTGCCGGAAACGCTGCTATGGGATGCTACGGCTTAGTCGGTATGGCACATCAGCGCGGTAAGGACGGTTTGATTGAAATAATGTCCGGAGAGCAGGCCAGCAAAGGCGTCGGCGTTAAAATCGACGACGACGGAAAGCTGATTATCGATCTGTACGTGATCGTAGAGCAGGCAATAAAGATATCTGTTGTTGCTGAAAATATTATTTCAGCCGTAAAATATAGCGTTGAAAAACAAACTTCACTGAAGGTAAAACGCATCAGTGTTAATGTCGTAAGCGTAAGAGTGTAGGTGGAGGAAGGAATGAAGACCCAAATTATTGATGGAAATTTGCTAAAAAAAATGTTCGAGTATGGTGCGAAAAATCTCGAAATTTATAAAAAAACGGTGGATGAGCTTAATGTGTTTCCGGTACCGGATGGTGATACGGGAACCAATATGTCTTTAACCTTCTCACATTCGGTAAGCGAGTTGGAAAAAATGACGGGTATCAGCCTATACAGTGTGGCAAAAACCGCCTCCAGCGGCGCTTTAATCGGTGCGCGCGGTAACTCAGGCGTTATCCTGTCCCAGTTGCTCCGCGGTTTGGCCGAAGGCTGCAAGGACAAGGAAGAATTGGATATCAAGGGCCTCGGGCAGGCGATTCGCGCCGCCGCAGATGCTGCGTATAAAGCAGTCATGAAGCCTACCGAAGGTACAATTCTGACGGTTGCGCGAGAAATGGCTGAATTTGCCATGGATAACTATGACCGTTACGACAATCTGGACGATTATCTTGAAAACATCATTTCCTATGGCAAAAAATCACTGGCAAAGACACCGGAATTGCTGCCGGTATTAAAAGAAGCCGGTGTGGTAGATGCCGGCGGACAGGGCTTGATTTTTATTATGGAAGGCGCCTATAAGGGAATGACCAATCAGGAGTTGAGCCAGGAAGTACACCTGAATATAAGTGACCGCGAGCGCTTTGTGGATGATTCAAACATGCGTCCCGAGGATATTACCTTTGGCTACTGTACTGAATTTATCGTTAAGGACGCTGCCGAAGCGAACGATAATGAGCTGCGTGAGTATCTTAATACGATCGGGGACTGCGTGCTTGTCATCAAGGATGACGACATCATCAAGGTGCATGTGCACACCGACCACCCAGGCAAGGCTTTTGAAAAAGGGCTGACCTATGGCGCTCTGATCCGTATGAAGGTTGACAATATGCGCGAAATGCTCGGTGTATCTGAAGAGGAAGCAGAAGATAAAGAACCGGCTAAACCCTATGGCTTTGTAGCTGTATCCCCAGGGGCGGGCCTTACTAATTTATTTAAGGATCTGGGGATTAGCCGTGTGATCTCCGGCGGACAGACCATGAATCCAAGCACTCAGGATTTTCTGGATGAAATTGAAAAGACCAACGCGGAAGAAATTTTTCTTTTCCCGAATAACAGTAACATTATCATGGCTGCCAATCAGGCACAGGCCATTTCAGAAAAGCATGTGCATGTTATTCCGACCAAGACAATCCCGCAGTGCGTAACAGCGATGCTGACCTTCCAGCCGGAGGTTGACTGGGAAGAAAATGAAAAGAACATGCTGGAAGTTATTCCAACAGTCAAAACAGGAGAGGTTACCTTTGCGGTCCGCGATACGAAGATCAACGGTCTGAAGATTGCTAAAAATGATATCATTGGTATCTTTGGCGGCGAAATCGTTGTGAAGGGTGATGATGTAGCCGAGGTGACCAAGGAACTTCTGGATAAAATGGTCGATGCGGACAGTGAGCTGGTTTCTGTTTACTACGGCTCGGATGTGGCTGAGGACGATGCGGAAGCCCTTGTTGAAGATCTGGAAGAAAAATTTGAAGACTGCGATGTGGAAATCAACGAAGGCGGACAGCCGCTGTATTATTACATTGTGTCGGTAGAATAAATTTAGAGGGGATAAAATGAAAGTGTCGGATTCAATTAGAAGCATATCGGGTATCGGTCCCAAGAGAGCTGAGGCATTTGGGGAATACGGTATTACAACAATTGAAGAGCTTCTCGATTTTTATCCCCGAAAATACCTTAATCGAAAAATAATGGGTTCGCTTCAAACAGAAACGGAGGAAGCTGTAACCGTAAAGGCTGTTGCGGCCAAAAAAGGAACACTGCGGCGTGTCCGCAGAAATATGTCTCTTTTTGTGCTGCCAGTTGTGGAGACACTTGCAAATGGTGAATCGGTAAGAGGCGAGATCGTTTGGTTTAACCAGCCCTACCTCAGGGATATTTTTTTCGAAAATGAGACCTATTATTTTTTCGGAAAGGTTGTCATAAAAAATAATCGGCGTCAAATCTATAATCCCCAGTTTGCTCATGAGAGTAAGCTAGAGGATTTCTTTATTCTTACCCCCGTTTACCCCAAGATTGAAGGTGTTCCGGGGGAATCGCTTAAAAAATACATGGGTGCTGTTTTTAAGCAGCATCTACTCATTAAGGATGATTTGCCGGAATGCTATCGGGAAAGGTATCACTTATTGTCAAAGAAGGATGCTCTTAAAAAAATACATTTTCCGGATACGCCCCAGGATGTAGCTGAGGGGAAAGGACGGATAAAGTTTGAGGAAGCGTTGAAGATCAACATCGGCATTATGAACAGCCGGGCCTTAAACGGTATATCAAAGATCAGCCTTGACAATTTTGAGGCATTCAGGCGTTTCACCAAAGGCCTGCCTTTTGAACTGACAGCCAGCCAGCTAAAGGTGCTCGATGACATTGTGGGTGATATGAAAAAAGGAATTATTATGAACCGTCTGGTTCAGGGGGATGTAGGCTCCGGTAAGACGATTATCGCGGTTGCGTGCGCTTATCTCATGGCGCTTAATGGTTACCAGACCGCCTATATGGCGCCGACGGAGATACTGGCCAGCCAGCACGCCGCAAATTTCAGACAGTATCTTGAATCTTATGGCATACATGTTGAATTGCTGACTGGCTCACAGAAGGCCAAAGAACGGAACGCGGTAATGGAGACCATTGCCAGCGGTGAAGCGCAGGTGATCATCGGGACCCATGCGCTTATACAGGACAGCGTGGACTATTATAATCTGGGTCTGGTTATCACAGATGAGCAGCACCGTTTTGGCGTCAAGCAGCGCGGAAAGCTTAGTTTGAAGGGAGAAACGCCCCACACACTGGTTATGAGCGCTACCCCAATTCCCAGAACGTTGGCTTTAATCCTTTATGGTGACCTGGATGTTTCTTATATTGATGAGCTGCCAAAAGGGCGAAAAAAAATTAAGACTTACTTTTACAATGAGAAATCTTATCCGAAGATTTTGAATTTTATGGCGAACGAAATGGATAAGGGGCGGCAGGCTTTTGTTATTTGTCCGTTTATTGAAGAGTCGGAGGAAATGAGTGAGGTTAAAGACATTCAAAATGTGTTTGCTGAGGTAAAACAGTTTTACGGAAGCCGTTACCGCATTGCCTGCCTCTACAGCCGGATGCCCGCTGAGGATAAAAAGCAGATTATCGGCGCCTTTAATCGCTGCGAAATTGATCTGCTGGTAGCGACCAGTATTATTGAAGTTGGGATTGATGTGCCTAATGTTTCAGTGATTACGATTCTCAGTGCAGACCGTTTTGGCTTGTCCCAGCTCCATCAGCTTCGAGGGCGTGTGGGACGCGGAATGCATCAGTCCTATTGCTTTTTAGTTTCTAATTCCAGAAATGACCAGACCATTGAACGTATGCGCGTGATCGTCAACAACCACAGCGGTAAAAAAATAGCTGATGAAGATTACCGCCTGCGTGGGCCGGGCGATTATTTTGGGCTAAAACAGCACGGGTTTCCTGAGTTCAGGGCCTTGAATCCTTACGAGGATTTTGATCTTATTAATGAAACCAAAAAGGTGGCGCAGGAAATCTACAATTCCGGCGATAAAGAAACAATGGCCTATCGGGCCCGGATTATTGAAACATTCTACAAAAATTTATCGGAAATTTCTATGAATTAGAGGGAGAATGAAATGCGCGTAATAGCAGGAGAAAAAAGAGGAACAAAGCTCGTATCCATTGGCGGCGACTCTATAAGACCGACGACCGATAAGGTTAAGGGGGCTGTCTTTAGCAGCGTTCAGATCGAGCTGAGAGAAGCGCAGGTTTTTATTGATCTTTTCGGAGGGAGCGGCGCCATGGGGATAGAAGCTCTTAGTCGTGGGGTTCCGCAGGCCTATTTTTTTGATATTTCCAGAGACAGCATCGGTATTATTAAGAAAAATTTAAAATTGACTGGTTTCGAAGGCAAGGCGATTGTAAAAAATTGTTCAGCAGAAGAAGGAATTGGTTTTTTATGCAAAAATTCAGTAAAATGTGATATGATATACATGGATCCACCGTATAAGGATGGGATTAGCATGATTTCGATCGTGGAAAAAATCTGTGAGAAAAAAATCTTGAATTCTGATGGAATTATAATGATGGAACACGAAAAATCTGTTATAATGCCAATAACGATTAAATCATTTGCAAAATATAAAGAAAAAAAGTATGGAACGACATTCGTCAGTTTTTATAGTTGGGAGAATTTTGGTTAATGAGAAGTGCTGTGTATCCCGGAAGCTTTGACCCAGTTACCTTTGGTCATTTGGACATTATAGAAAGAGCCTCAAAGCATTTTGACAGGGTCATTGTGTGCGTGATGGTAAATTATAAAAAGAATTACCTGTTTTCCAGTGAGGAAAGGTGCGCGATGATCCGAGAGAGTGTGGCGCACTTGGAAAATGTAGAGGTTGAGGTTTCGTCCTCGCTGCTGGTGGATTATGCAAAATCAAAAGGAGCCCAGGTGATACTGAAAGGCCTCCGGACAGTGCAGGACTTTGAATTTGAACTGCAGATGGCTCTGACAAATAAAAAACTGGACAATGATGTTGAAACTTTTTTTATGGTGACAAACAATCAATATTCCTATTTAAGCTCAAGCGTTGTGCGGGAGCTTATGGAATTCGATGGGGATGTGTCAGATTTCATACCTCCACATGTTGAAAAAGCGATACGGATAAAATATGGGAAGGATGCTAGAGAATGAAGGTTTTAGAACTGCTAACTGAATTGGAAGAACTTGTGGAAAAGGGAAATACCCTGCCATTTTCGTCAAAGGCTTTGGTCAGTCCTGAAGAAATAATGGAAATCATTGATGAAATTCGGGAAGAGCTGCCGACAGAGCTGGTACAAGCTCGGGAAATAGTAGAGCAAAAGAAAAAAATAATGGTTGAAGCAGAAGGAGATGCGGAGCGGATCAAAAATGAAGCTGAGAAAAAGCTGAAGGAAATGATTGATACCAATGAAATTACCAGAACCGCGACTGCTCAGGCGGAAACGATTATTAAAAACGCCCAGGCAAGCGCTAAGGAGCTCCGCATAGGGACACAGCATTATTCGGATAAAATACTCTACAACCTCCAGGTACAGCTGAAAGAACTGAACGATAAAATCGAAGCGAACCGCAAAGAAATTAAAGAAATTAAGTAATGGCTGAATAGGACTTTTTAAGTCCTATTTTTTGCAATAAGATAAATCTGTATACAAAATTAAAAAAAGGAATAAGTGGAAAAGTAAAGTGATCGAAATAGGAAAAACACAGCGTCTGACGGTTGACCGTCAGACATCAGTAGGTTTATATTTAACAGCGGGCGATAGTGGAGATAAAAAGAAGGACAGTGTTCTGTTGCCGCAGAAAGAAGTCCCTCAAAATTGTAAGGTTGGCGATGAAATCGAGGTGTTTGTTTACCGGGATTCTCAGGACCGGCTCATCGCGACAACAAGAAAGCCCAAAATCATGTTGGGTGAGTTTGCACCTTTAAAGGTGGTGGACATTACTAAGGTCGGCGCTTTTTTGGACTGGGGTCTGGAGAAAGATCTTTTACTGCCTTACCATGAGCAGATTACAAGAGTACAGAAGGGACGCGAATACCTTGTGAATCTTTACATTGACAAAAGCAACCGTCTCTGTGCGACCATGAAGGTTTATCCGCTGCTTAAAGCCCAATCACCCTATAAGGATGGCGACTGGGTCGAGGGTTACATTTATCAGATTAATCCAGAGCTCGGGGGCTTTGTCGCGGTAGATAACGCCTATCATGGTATGATCCTGAAAAAGGAAATGACAACCGATTTTCATTGTGGCGATAAGATTAAAGCCAGAGTGACGGAGATTCGTAAGGATGGCAAGCTTGTTTTAAGCCCCAATAAAAAAGCTTATAAGGAAATACCAAAGGATGCGCTTCTAATTCTGGATAAGCTGAAGAAAAACGGCGGAATGCTGCCATACAATGATAAAACCAATCCTTCAATCGTCAGCAAAGAGTTTAAAATGAGCAAGAGCTCCTTTAAACGCGCATTGGGCAAGCTGATGAAAGAAAAGAAAATAAAACAAACGGCCAACGGCATCGAGCTGATTGGTAAATAAAGAGGTAAGGAATGTCTCAGGTAGCTTTAATTCAATGCGATTCCTATGACACAGAAGCTGTCTATAAAGCCCTAAAGCAGGGTGTGGCGGCGTTGGGGGGAATCGAGTGTTTTGTCCGCCCGGCGGAAAAGATTTTACTGAAGCCTAATCTGCTTCGTGGGAAGAAAAAGGAAAGTGCTGTAACGACCCATCCGGCAGTATTTGAAGCAATGGTTCGTATTCTGGACGAGGCGGCGTGTAAGAATCTGTGCTATGGTGATTCCCCGGGAATCGGAAATCCTGAAAAGGTTGCAGAGGAAGCGGGAATCAAGGAAGTGGCTGACCGGCATAGCATCTCGCTGCTGGAGTTTTCAAAGGGAAAAACGGTCGCCTACCCTGAAGGGGTGACAACCAAAAAATTTGAACTGGCTGAGGGTGTCTTGGAAAGCGATGCTATTATCAGCATCTGTAAGATGAAAACTCATGGTCTCACACGGATTACCGGTGCGGTAAAGAACCAGCTTGGCTGTGTTTATGGATTTAATAAAGGAGCATGCCACGCGCGCTACCCTGACAGTCTGCAATTTGGAAAAATGCTGGTCGATCTGAATCTGTGCATAAAGCCTCGCCTTTTCGTGATGGATGGAATCATCGCAATGGAGGGGAATGGTCCGGCGTCAGGAACACCTGTCGCCATGAATCTGCTCCTGGTCTCAGATGATCCTGTCGCCCTGGACGCTACCTTTGCCCGTCTGGTGGATCTGGAGCCGTCTTATGTGCCAACCATTGCTTCAGGTGAAGAAATGGGCCTTGGCACTGGTGACGCTGATAAAATTGAGATTCTTGGTGAAAAGCTCGAGGACCACATCAACCGCAACTTTAATGTTGAGCGGATTCCGGTCCGTTCCGAGGTAAACAGCACTATTGGCCAGCTGTCTAAAATCAGAGGACTGATTACCAGAAAGCCTGTTATTATCGAAGAACGCTGTGTACGCTGCGGCATCTGCGTAGCCTCCTGTCCTCTGGAGGATAAAGCGCTGACATGGAAAGAAACACGCAATGGCCGCATACCGCATTACAATTACCATAAATGCATTCGCTGTTATTGTTGCCAGGAAATGTGTCCTAAAAAGGCCATTACAGTTAAAACACCGCTTTTAGGTAAATTGTTGATATATCGTTAAATTTTTATCTTTTAAAATAGTCTTGACAGTTTATTTTAAAAATAATATCATAGACTGAATTACTAAATTATACTAAAGTAAAGGGAGTGATTCCACTGTTAGCAGCAAAGTTGATTTTAAAGTGTTTGGAGAAAGAGAATGTGGAGGTCGTCTTCGGTTATCCGGGCGGTGCGCTGCTGCCCTTGTACGAAGCGTTTCGTGAATCCCCCATCCAGCATGTGCTGGTCCGGAATGAACAGGCAGGACCACATTACGCCAGCGGTTATTCAAGAGAGTCCGGCAAGGTAGGCGTCTGTCTGGCAACCTCTGGTCCAGGAGCAACCAATATGGTCACTGGAATCGCTACCGCTTATTTGGATTCTATTCCACTTGTCGCCATTACAGGGCAGGTTAACAGAGATCTTATTGGAACGGATGCTTTTCAGGAAGCAGATATTACCGGTGCCACCGAGCCGTTTACCAAGCATTCTTATCTGGTTCAGGACGCCGCAGATATTCCAAGGATTATAAGAGAAGCATTTCACATTGCTTCCACAGGCCGACCGGGCCCTGTTTTGATTGACATTCCAAGAGATGTGCAGAACACAAATCTCAAAAGTGTAAAATACTGTGAGAAGGTAGAGATACGGGGATATAAACCAACCTACGAGGGACATACCGGTCAGATACGGAGAGCGATCAGAAAGATGAAAGCAGCCAAGCGTCCGATTGTTTATGCTGGCGGCGGCGTTGTTTTAAGCTATGCCGAAAAAGAACTCCTTACCTTTGCCGAACAGAACGGTATTCCTGTTATCACCACACTGATGGGGATTGGATGCTTCCCGGAAGACAATCCGCTGTATTGCGGTATTGCCGGCAGCCACGGTTTCGAATACTCGAATAAAATTTTAGAGGCAGCGGATCTTTGCATCTGTGTAGGGGCCCGGATGTCGGACAGGGGAACCAATAACCTGATGGATATGATCAATGATATGGAGCTTATCCATATTGACATTGACCCTGCGGAAATCGGAAAAAACATTGATGATACCAATGTGCCCATTGTAGGCGATGCGCGTACGGTTTTACTCGACCTGATCCAGAAGGATTTAAAAAAGGATACCAGAGACTGGCTGAAAACCATTGAGATCATCAAGGAAAACCATCCGCTCCTGTACGACACACATCTGGATTTAGGCCTGGTGAATCCCAAGCTTTTGTTTGAAAAGTTAGGGGAGATCGCTTCGGATAACGCAACCGTTGTTGCTGATGTTGGGCTGAATCAGATTTGGTCGGCGCTGTATTTCAAGGTTTGTAAGGATCGGCATTACTTTACTTCAGGTGGTTTGGGAACGATGGGCTACAGTATCCCGGCAGCTGGTGGCGCTGCTTTTGCGACGCGGGAAAATCCGAAGCAGATTTTCGCGATTTGCGGTGACGGCAGCTTCCAGATGTCCATGGGTGAGCTGGGAGTTATCGCAGAGCACAATCTGGATATCAATATGATTATGATCAACAATCATAAGCTTGGAATGGTTCGGCAGCTCCAGCACGATATTTATGGCAAAAATCATTACAGCGGCACAGACATTAACTTCAGCATTGATTTTATGAAGCTGGCTGAGGCATACGGTATTAAAGGGTATCGGGCAAGCACAAATGTAGAGGCTGAAGCTGCCTTAAATGATGCCGTCGCTCATAAAGGGCCGACTCTGATCGAATGTCAGGTTCATGAAGACTTTATAAAGATTTAGGAGAGAAGCCATGGAAAACTATTGTTTATCCCTCTTGGTTGAAAATAACTTTGGGGTTTTAAGCCGTATTGCAGGGCTTTTTGCACGGCGCGGCTATAATATTGACAGCCTGACTGTCGGCACAACAGAGGATGCCAAGGTATCCCGTATCACCATCACGGTTACGGGTGATGAGCATATCCTTGCTCAGATAAAAAAACAGCTCAATAAGCTTATCGATGTCATCAAGGTCATTGAACTTAAGCCTGAGGACTCCATTCGCAGGGAGCTGGTGTTTATTAAGGTCAAAGCCAATGATGAAACCCGCTCAAACATTGTAGAAATCTCCAATTTATTCAGAGCCAATGTTGTAGATGTGGCACGCGAAAGCCTGGTGCTGGAGATTACCGGTACCCGGGATAAGGTCGATGCGTTTTTTAATATGATTGAGCCCTATGGAATTTTAGAATTTGTGCGCTCCGGCGATACTGGCCTTCAGAGAGGCCACCGGATGATTTAGGTGCTGCGGGGAATGAATTCAAAAAATAGAGGAGTATGCTTTATTTTACTGGCCGTCACACTGATGAGTACAGGCGGCCTTTTAATTAAAAGCATTGAGGCGAGTGCGATCAGCATTGCGTTTGGGAGAAGCTTGATTGCAGGGTGCGTTTTTCTGCCGTTTATAAAATGGAAAAAAATTAAGTTCAGCAAAAATTATATAGGTCTTATTATTTCTTATACTTATCTGACCATTAGTTTTGTCATTGCCACTAAGCTGACAACTGCTGCCAATGCGATTATACTACAGTGTACAGCACCTCTGTGGCTCTATCTGGCCTATCTTATCGGAGGAAAGAAGAAACTGGTCGTGCGGGAGTTTATTCCAAGGGTTACGATCTTAGCCGGAATTATCATTATTTTTTGCGACCCGCTGAACGCCTCTGGCAATGTGACCGCCATGGCTGGAAATATTTTAGCCTTATCAGCCGGTATTGCTTATGCGCTTGAACAGTATTTTATGGAGAAAAAGTATCCGATGGATGACATCACCATCATTGGATTTATCAATTTTATCATGGCTGGGGTAATGCTTGTGTTTATGCACAGCCAGATATCTTTTTCGGGTATCCCCGCGATAAACTGGCTGTACCTTGTATTACTCGGCGTCTTTCAAATTGGTATCTCTTACCTGTTTTTTCTCAAAGGGGTCCGGTTGGTATCGGCATTTGAAGCGTCGATTCTCTCGTTGCTGGAGCCGATACTTAACCCTGTCTTTGTCTTTTTATTTGTGGGCGAGGTTCCGAGTACTTACACAATTTGCGGATTTGCGGCCATTTTATGTGGGATTATGCTGACACTTATTCCCAATAAAAAGGCAACTGTGGTGGCATTGGGAATGGAAGAAGTCACCGAGACTGAAGAACAAAAGAAAAAATTATTAGAATAAAAGTGAAAAAATTCGCAAGAAAAGCTTGCAAAATTTTAAAATAGTAGTATAATAAAATCAATAAGGATTTATACTATAGAATAAGAAAATATTACCGCAAAACATTCCCGTTTTATCCTTAAAACGGGAAAATTTCTTTAAAAAAATTGGATACATTGTGCAAGTGGAAGAAATTGAGAAAGCTTGTTAAATCAGGAAGAAAAAAGTAAGGAGTAATTATGAATCACGAACACCATCATGATCATCACTGTGGCTGCGGCTGTCAGGATGAACCCAAATTTCCAGAATTAGATGCAGTTCTGGACGCGTACGCCGATGTGGCAGGAAGCCTGATTACCATTCTGCAGAAGGCTCAGGAAACTTACGGCTATTTGTCTCCGGACTTAATGTTGTATATTTCTCGTGAAACAGACATTCCAGTAGCGAAGATATACGGTGTTGCAACTTTTTATGCCCAATTCCGTATGAATCCTGTCGGTAAGCATCTGATCATGCTATGTCAGGGAACAGCCTGCCATGTTAATGGATCTTCGATGATTGAGGAGGCCGTAGTAGAGTATCTTGGAATTAACGAAGGGGAAACCACTGAGGATGGCCTTTTCACTTTAGAGAATGTTGCATGCCTGGGCTGCTGCTCTTTATCGCCGGTTATGATGATTGACGGAGAAACCTATGGGCAGCTTACAAAAGATAAGGTAGTTAACATTTTAACAGAACTGAAGGAACAGGAGGCGTAGGCGATGGAAAACTATAAAGTAATCATTGGACAGGGAAGCTGCGGGATCGCTGCTGGCGCCGCAAAGGTGGAAGAAGCCTTTAAAGATCAGATTGCTGCAAAGAGTCTGAGCATTGATCTTGAAAAAACAGGCTGTATCGGCACCTGTTATCTGGAACCCATTGTGGATGTGGTTGATCCTTCCGGCAGTAAGATTACCTATGTCAATGTAAATACCGCTGATGTTGAACGCATTGTGGATGAACATATCCTTGGTCAGAAAAATATTACAGATCTGCAGATGGCTGCTCAGGACAGAGAAATGATTGCCAAGCAAAAGCGCGTGGTACTTCAGAACTGTGGTATCATTGATCCTGAACGTATTGAGGATTATCTGGCTGTAGAGGGCTATAAAGCCGCTGAGAAGGCCATTAAGATGACGCCTGAGGAAATCATTGAAACGGTCAAAATCGCTGGATTAGGGGGCCGTGGTGGTGCAGGATTCCCAACCTGGTTTAAATGGAACGAGGCTCATAAGGCAAAGGGGGATGTCAAATATTTGATCTGTAACGCTGACGAAGGTGACCCTGGCGCATTTATGGACCGGTCCGTTCTCGAAAGTGATCCTCATGCGCTTATTGAAGGCATGATCATTGCCGCTAAGGCTATTGGGGCCAGCCAGGGGGTTGTCTATGTCCGCGCCGAGTATCCGCTGGCCATCAAGCGTCTTGAAAATGCCATTGGACAGGCTAGAGAAAAAGGATACCTGGGCGAAAATATTTTTGGTTCAGCCTTCAGCTTTGATCTGAGAATAAAAGCCGGCGCCGGTGCTTTTGTCTGCGGTGAAGAAACCGCGTTAATCGCATCACTTGAAGGCGAACGCGGGATGCCCCGCCTCAAGCCGCCATTCCCGGCACAGAAGGGCTACTGGGCAAAACCGACCAATATTAATAACGTAGAAACCTATGCAAACGTGCCGTGGATCTTCAGAAACTCCGGTGAAACCTATGGGCAGCTCGGAAATGAAAACTCCAAGGGGACCAAAGTATTTGCCTTAACCGGTAAAATCAAAAAGGGCGGCCTGGTTGAAATTCCAATGGGATTAACCCTTCGTGATGTTATTTATGATATTGGCGGCGGCATTAAAAACGATAAGGCCTTTAAGGCTGTTCAGATGGGCGGGCCATCCGGAGGATGTGTTCCGGCTGAGCTGGTGGATACGGTTATCGACTACCCTTCCATTATTAAAACCGGCGCGATCATGGGCTCCGGCGGGATGGTTGTTATGGATGAAACCACCTGTATGGTTGATATGGCGCGTTTCTTCCTGGATTTCACCCGGAAAGAATCCTGTGGTAAATGCAACTACTGCCGCATTGGGACCATGCGTATGCTGGAAATTTTGACACGTATCACAGAAGGCGATGGACGCGACGGTGACATCGAGCTTCTCGAAGAGCTCTGCCTCAAGGTTAAGGAGGGTTCTATGTGTGGTCTTGGCCAGACAGCACCGAACCCTGTTCTCACCACACTACGTTATTTCAGAAACGAGTATGAAGATCATATTTACAAGCATAAGTGTACAGCTCACAGCTGTAAGGCCCTGATTACCTACAGCATTGATGAAGAAAAATGCGTTGGCTGTACCCGATGTGCTAAAAACTGCCCTGTTGAGGCCATTTCAGGCGCACCTAAGAAAGTTCATGTTATCGATCAGGAAAAATGTATTAAGTGCGGCAAATGTGCCAGCGTTTGTAAATTTGATGCGGTAATCGTGGATTAGGAAGGAGTGAGGGACATGAAGAAATTAAGAATTAACATTAACGGAAAAGAAGTAACGGGTTTTGCAGAACAGACCATTTTAGATGTTGCCCGCGAAAACGGTATTGATATCCCGACTCTTTGCTATGACGAACGCACCGAGATTTATGGCTCCTGCGGCCTCTGCATGGTAGAAGTTGAAGGTAATCCAAAGCTCTTGAAAGCCTGCGCAACGCCCATTGCTGAGGGAATGGTTATCACGACTAAATCTGACAGAGTGTTGGAATCCAGAAAAACAAACCTGGAGCTTCTGTTATCCAAGCATATCGGCGATTGTGTGGCACCGTGTCAGCTGGAATGTCCGGGACAGACAGACTGTCAGGGATACGTTGGGCTTATAGCAAACGGGGAATATGAAGAAGCCATCAAGCTGATCAAGGATCGTCTGCCTTTGCCGGCATCTATTGGACGTGTTTGTCCGCACCCCTGCGAAAAGGCCTGCCGACGCGGCTTAGTAGATGAGCCTGTTTCGATTTTATGGCTCAAGCGATTTGCGGCGGATCTGGACATCGACAAAGGAATGTTTATGCCTGAAATCGCACCGGATACCCACAAAAGCATTGGCGTTATCGGCGGCGGCCCTGGCGGACTGACTGCAGCTTATTTTCTGAGAAAAGCGGGACATGCGGTCACCATATATGAAGCGATGCCTAAAGCCGGTGGAATGCTGCGCTATGGGATTCCTGAATATCGTCTGCCCAAAACCGTTCTGGATGAGGAAATCAAGCTGATAGAAGATATGGGCGTCACCATTAAGACAGGGGTACGCATTGGCGCGGATCTGCCCTTTGAGACCCTGAGAAAACAGCATGACGCCATGTATGTTGCCATTGGCGCCTGGACCAGCAGCGGACTGCGCTGTGAAGGCGTCGACGCTGATGGGGTCATTGGCGGGATTGAACTGCTCAGACAGATTGTCAACAATGAACCGGCAAACCTGGGTGACAGAGTCGCCATTGTCGGCGGCGGGAATACTGCTATGGATGCCTGCAGAAGCGCAGTACGCTTAGGTGCAAAGGAAGTTTATAATGTGTATCGCCGTACAGTAGCGGAAATGCCGGCTGAACAGGAAGAGATCGAGGAAGCGCAGGAAGAAGGCGTTGTCTTTAAGAACCTGTGCAATCCGATAGAAATTATTAAAGATGAAAATGGACATGTCAAGCAGATGCTGCTTCAGAAAATGGAACTGGGTGAACCGGATGCCAGTGGCCGCCGCCGTCCTGTTCCCATTGAAGGAGAAACGGAACGGATTGATGTGGACACTGTTATTCTGGCCATTGGCCAGGGAATAGACCCTGAAGGTATGGACGGGCTTGAACTGACGAAGTTCAATACAGTTGTCGCAGATGAAGAAACCTTTACGACGAACCTTGAGGGCGTCTTTGCAGGCGGTGACTGTGCCAATGACGGCGCTTCTATTGCGATCCGTGCCATTGGAGAAGCTAAAAAGGCAGTCAGCTTTATTAACGGATATCTGCAGGGACATGAAATTCGTTATCGCAAACCCTATTATGTCACCAGAGATGATATCGACGCAGATTATCTGGAAGGCAAAAAGAAATATAAGCGGCCTCCAATGGCGCATCTTACACCAGAGGAACGTAAAAATACCTTTGAAGAAATCGTCAAGGGTTATACACCTGAACAGGCCAGAGAAGAAGCGTCACGCTGTCTGGAATGCGGCTGTCACGATTACTTTGAATGTAAGCTGGTAGATTACGCCAATCAGTATGATGTGGCACCTGAACGCTTTGACGGTGAAAATGAAGAACTGATTTTTGAAGACGACCATCCATTTATTGTACGCAACCCTAATAAATGTATTCTCTGTGGCCGCTGTGTACGTGCCTGTGATGAGGTTGTTGGAGTGACCGCTCTTGGCCTGATGAATCGTGGCTTTGATACTGTCGTTGTACCGTCCCTTGGCGGAAAACTGGCTGATTCCGGCTGTATTTCCTGTGGAACCTGTATTTCTGTATGCCCAACCGGAGCGCTGGGAGAACGGGCGAGAGGCTTCAAGAACGTGCCGACCGATACAAAGAAGACACTAACAACCTGCGGATACTGTGGCGCCGGCTGCCAAATGGTAGTTGAGACCATGGGCGACACCATCGTGAAAGCAGTGCCAACCGATATCACTGCTGCGAATAATGAAGGCGTGATGTGTGGACGCGGACGTTTTGGAACTAACCAGGTTCAGTTGGGCGATCGCCTGACCAAGCCGTTAATCCGAAATGCAAAGGGACAACTGGAGGAAACAGACTGGTATGACGCTTTTGTCGCAATCGCCAAAAAAGCACAGACCATTTCTGCAAGAAATGGAGCAGAGGCTTTAAAAGTTGCTGTTTCACCCAAATATACTACTGAAGAGATTGCCATGATTAAAAAGCTGGCAGATAGTCTGAGAGCAGAAACATTCTCCTTCAGCAACACCGCTCACGGCGAAGATTCCGTACTGCCGTGCAGCGGCGAAATCCACAGTATGGATGAAGTTCTTTCAGCAGACGCTATACTGGTGCTGGGGTGCCTGCGGATAAACAACCCTGTGCTGCGCTATAAGCTCAGCCAGGCTTCTAAACGCGGTGCCTCAATCTTCTTCATCAATGCAGCTGAAGATGGGATGAATCGCATTGGGGATGAATTTACAACCGAATATGACGACTTGGATTTCCTGGGCGAAATTACAAAATATGTCCTTGAAAATCGGAAGGCAGCAGACACCCCCGATGGTTTAGAAGATTTGAAGGATTCTCTGGCAGCGCTTGAGATCAGCGAAGAATCTGAAATGATCGGGAATGCACTGGTGAACGCGAAACACCCGATGGTGGTTCTTGGCGGTAAATATATCACGGAAGAAGCTTCTGCTCTGGCAGCAGATATTGCGGTCCTCTTAGGAAAGAGCGATGGACCGAGACGCGGCGTTTTCAGAGTTGAACAGAAAAATAACAGCAAGGCACTTGGTCTGCTGGGTGTTACTCAGACACCTGAAGTACTGGACAATGCAAAAGGGATTATGATTTTTGGCGAAGACCCCAACGCGGATTTATCCGGTTATGATTTTATCATGGTTCAGGATACACACCTGACCCTAGCTGCCCAAAAGGCAGACGTTGTTCTTCCGGCACTGGCGTTCCCTGAAGTTGCAGGAACCTTTATCAATACTGAAGGCAGAATGCAGCGTGTCACACCGGCGGTCTCTCGCGCACTGCCCTATACCAACATTGGTATGGTAGTGGAAATTGGAAAAATCCTGGGTGAAAAGCCTGGTTCTACCTGTACCGGCCTGATCCGCAGAACGCTCCAGGCAGAGATACCTGAGCTGATGAATGTTGAGATTGGCAGTCAGATCCATAGCGGCAGATGTGAAGGCTCAGCTCATCTGGTACCGATGAAAAAGGATGGCTTCCTGTTTGAAGAAATCCCATATACGGACTTCCTGATGAATGAAATCACCGGTGAAATTAAAAAAGTAACACGCAAATAAAAAAGAAGAGCTTCCTGTTTCAGGAAGCTCTTCGTATTTTTTGAGGCCGTTTCTGGGGCCTGCGTCTGTGTTTTGAATTAAGATCCTTTGCAAAGATAAGGCGGAGCGCCATAAGGATCATTATCAGCGTTAAAGGGGCATATACAAGCTTTTCGATGGGATTGTCAGACATGAAGTTGCCGATGATATTTAGCAGATAATAGAGGCTCATGATCCAGAGAATGCTGTCCGCGCTTTTTCGTAAGCCTTTCATGGGAAGATAGTTTAGCTTGAGCAGTATACCAAAAATAAACAGCAGAATGAAGAAAATAGCAATCCATTCAGAAATTACGACTGACGCTTTATCAGTGATGGTGGTGTCCCAGATAATGTCGGGTGATACCACTCCAAATAATACCAAAATATGAATGATCAGTAAAACCAAAAGGGCAATCAGTAAAACATTTCCAATTCCCCGCGAGTTAATCTTAAGTTTCATCAGATACCCCTTTATTATTTGAGAATTCGTGGTTACTTTCTAGTTTAATATAAATAGAGACGAAAAGCAAAAGCTTTTTGAATTTGTGCAAAAGTCTTTTACTTGATATTATTCCCAATAGAAGATATAATACGCTAAGGAAAGTGAGGAATTAATGAAAAAGAAAAAATATCTGGCACTTTTTTTGATTGCGGTATCGGCCATGCTTCTGTTTACCGGTTGCAACAAGGGAAAATATGGTGAGGACACTAAGATGAAATCAGAAGAAATCACCCGTTCGCTGGTACAGGCTCTGGCTGAGGGAGATTATGCAAAAGCGGCTGACGATTTCTCATATACCACTAAGGCGAAGGAAGAAATAAATGCTCAATCACTTGAAACGCTCTGGGAGGGATTGTCTGAAGGAAAAGGTAATTTTAGAGAAGTATCCGGCCTTGAGGACGATAACTGGGATAAGGAGTTGAAAATTACGGTGATGTGTTCCTTTGAAAAGGGAACAGCAGAGCTTGTGGTGGCGTTTGACCGGACGGTAAAGATAAAATCAATCTATCCTGGCTGAGAGTGAAAAAAACGGATATATTGGTCTGAGAGATGAATAATTTTTAAACACAGGGGTATACCTCTTACTAAGATATTCGATGATTTATGAACCGCTAAGGAGAACGATGATGAGAAAAAATGAAAACAATAAGAATATTGCTGTTATTTATTGGAGCAATAGTGAAAATACAGAGATTATGGCCGAAAAAATTTCCAATGGCATTGATGAAGCCGGTCAGAAAGCAGATCTTTATAATGTAAGTCAGTTTCCGATCGAACGGATTGCAGACTATGATAAAGTAGCCCTTGGATGTCCGTCGATGGACGGTGAAGCGCTTGAAAAGAATACCTTTGAACCATTTTTTGAAGAAATCGAGTCCAATCTCAAAGGAAAAAAAGTAGCCCTTTTTGGTTCCTATGGGTGGGGCAACGGCGAATGGATGCGTGATTGGGAAGATCGGATTGGTCATACCGGAGCCCGTCTGTTTGACGAAGGACTGATGATCAAGGAATTCCCAGACGATGCTGGTCGCCATGCCTGTGTCGAGTTTGGAAAGGCCTTTGCAAGCTTTTAATAAAAAAAGACAGGAATCAATTCCTGTCTTTTTTTAGTTCAGGTTCCTGAGCCGGACGGCACTGGCTGGCATGAGAGCAGCCGCTGCAGCCACAGCCACAGCCTGTCTGGCCGCTTCGGGCTTTTTTTATCTGGTTATAGATAATCAGTGCCATTGGAATAAAGACAATGGCAGCAATAATAAAAGTTGCAAAATTCATATCGTCACTTCCTTATCGATTGGATTCATAAAAGTAAGTTGCATTTAACTTATAACTATAGTTTAAACACTCTAACATATTTTGTCAAGGGGCAGGAAGAGATTTAAGCTAAGATTGGTTTTGACAAGCAGGGAACAGTAGGCTATAATAAACGCAGCCGCAACGAATTGTTTGCGGATGCATGAGATTAAAGAGGATGTTATGAATAAACTTGAATCTTCAAGAAGTCTGATGAAGTGGCTGTCGGTGGCAAATCGTTTTACAGGCATGGCTTTGGATAAGGAGTTGGCCGAGATGGGGCTCAACTCAAGCCAGCATTTTTTTGTGGTAAAAATCTGCGAGGAACCAGGGATTACCCAGGATAAGCTGCAGTCTCTGATTTATTTAAATCCCAGCAATATTACTAGGGGCATCGCCCAGCTGGCCCAAAAAGGATTTGTAACCAAGGAAACAAACAGCCGTGACAAACGAACCAGCTGTCTGTATCCTACAGAGAAGGCAGAAGCTTGTTATCAGAAAATAAAGGCGATACAGAAAAACTGGATGAAGGTCCTGACCAAGGACTTTACAGAGGAAGAACGCGCGCTCTTATGTACAATGGTAGAGCGAACGGCCAAAAATGCTCTGGATTTTTTTAACGATGAGCAAGCATAGAGGAGAGGTAATAAGATGGAAGAAATAAGACGCATTACAATCTATCTTGGACTGGAGGAGTACCCTCTGGAGTTCATTACACTGGCACCCATGTCGCCGGATGAAGCAGATCTTATCATAGAGATGGGCGAAGGCTTTTTTAAAGACATTAACCCTGAAATGATGGATGAATATGTGATGGAAGACAAGTTGAACCGTTTTTATGACGAGGTACGGGTGAGGACGGAGATAGAGCTCTTCTGCCCTTTGTTTGAGAAAGAGACCATCGCAAATATTGAGCGATTGATCGAGGCCTATGAGAAATAAAAAAGACGGACATGTCCGTCTTTTTTATTGCGGATCGCTGTAAAACTGGTAGTTGCCTTTACCGGAGTTTTTGGCCCGGTAAAGGGCCTCGTCGGCATGTTGCATGACCTCTGTGTAAGAGGTGCCGTCGCCGGGATACCAGGCGATGCCAATACTCAGTGAAATAGGTATATTAGGACCGGCAGCGGTAATGTTGCAGAGCATTTCGGCCTTTTGTCTTACAATATCTGCGGTCGGCAGATCCTTGATCCAGACGATAAATTCGTCGCCGCCAAAGCGGGCGATAATGTCTGTCTCCCGGAAGCAGTGTAGGAGTATCTGAGCCACAGAAAAAAGGACGTCGTCGCCGGTCTGATGTCCGTAAGTGTCATTGATGCATTTAAAATCATCAATGTCGAGAAAAAAACAGGCATGACGCTGCTTTTGTCCCTCCTTTTTCAAATGGCGCTCAATGATGGTATGCGCAATGTCTTTATTGTAAAGACGTGTGAGCGGGTCGCGCTGGTTAGCTTCCATCTGCTTTCCGAAGCGTTTGATAATGGCGAGAACCGTGGCCAGGATAACGACGTAAAGCAGAATGTTGAAAATCATCAAAACAAAGGCTCCGGCGTTAATGGGGGTTGTCTGCTTGTCAATGGTCTCAGCCATCACCAGAGAGATCATGGTCCAGTCGTTAATGCCGACGGGCTCAAAATAGACATAGCGCTCATTGTTATTGCGAAAATAAGTGAACAAGCCGGATTCTTCGTTTTTCACGCGGGATTTGAAGCTTTCTAGAGTATTTTCTCCTCTGAATTCCATCTGTTGTTCGAGAGCGTCATAAAACGTATCAAAATCCTCCATACCGACATAGCTCGAGACCATTTTTCCGTTTTTCTGCATGATCATGGTTGCGCCAGCGCCCTTGAACTGAGAACTGCTGAGCAGGTCGGTGAAGGACTGGACATCATATTGGGCACAGGCAGCGCCTGTGATAACACCGTCACGCTCAATGGGAATGGCGAGGACAATGATATCTCGCCCTGTAGAGGGGTCCGTGACAACATTTGAAACTACGCGTTCGCCTTTAATGGCACGCTGAAAATAATCCTGATCCGATACATTTTGTTTTGAGCCGCTGCCGGTATAAATGGAGCCGTCAAGGCCGGCAACGCCGATCTGGGAATAAGTGTTTCCCAGATTTTTCTGCTGGAGAAGCTCAAATATTTCATGGTCATTAATGCCGGTGTTGACGCCACAGAAAATAGCGATGGTGTCAAGCTCGCTGAAGTAATTGTCGATCAGGCTGTTAGTCAGTATGATGCTCTGGTCAGTGGATTTTTTCATGTCGGCTTTTGATTTTTCTGCCAGAATATTTCGAGTATTGTTTTGATACAAAACAAAGCTGACAACAGACAATAAAACGAGTACAATCACGATGGCAATCAGTATTATATTGGAAGACGACTTTTTTCTAAGCATAATTCCCCTCATCCCTTAACCACAAAGGCTGCCGGTAAAAATTGAAATGGTAAACAATGGCTTACCATCTGGTCATACCGTTCTTTTAGTGTTATTATTAGGTATTATAAGATAAAAAATACAAAAAAGAAATACTGAATTGAAAGGTTTGCTAAAAATGGTTAAATTGATTTCGGCAGATATGGACGGTACGCTTTTAGACAGTAATAAAGAGCTCTCACCAGAGCTTTTCCCATTGATTGAGTCGCTCGCAGAACAGGGTGTCCGCTTTGCAGCAGCCAGCGGCAGACAATATTATAATCTGGAACACATTTTTGAGCCGATAAAGGATAAGATGATCTTCATCGCTGAAAATGGTTCAGTGGTTTTTGAGAATAATGTGAACAGTTTTGCCAATGTGATTGACAGGGAGACTGTTTGTGAAATTGTAGAAGAGATCCGAAAGATAACCGGAGCCAGCCCTGTTATCTGTGGACTGAGAGGTGCTTACGCTGAAAGCGATGAGCCGGAGCTTTTGGAAAACATAAAGATGTATTACCGCCGGTATGAGATAATGGACGATATTCTGAAGACAGAAGATGACATCTGCAAAATTGCTGTTTATGACTATGTGAATGCCGAAACCAACAGCCATATTCCACTTGTGGAGGCCTTTGGAAAACAGATGGAGATCGCTGTTTCGGGTGAACACTGGGTGGATCTTTCTAACCCAGGCTGCAACAAAGGGACAGCCATCAGCAAAATTCAGGAAAAATACGGGATCAGTTATGAAGAGACCATGCTCTTTGGCGATTACCTTAATGATTATGAGATGATGAAAACCGGAAGATACAGCTATGCTATGGAAAATGCCCATCCACAGCTTAAGGAAATCTGCAATTACACGGCAAAATCCAATGATGAAAACGGCGTGGTGGAAGCAATAAGGGCATATTTCAAATAAATACAGCCTGCGGCAGACGTTTTGAAAAGAGACGTACTGCCTTTTTTTATTGCAGTAAACAGCAGAAATTGGAAGAAAAATAATATAAAATGATTGCTTAAAAAGGAATAAAGACGTATAATAATGCATAAGGAAAACTAAATAAACAAATGCGGCATCCGGAAAGTGTTGGGAGCACTGTCCGGCTTGCGCAGGGTGACACTACCACCATACACAACGTCCCGTGGGGGCCGTACCGCATACTGATTATTATAGGCTATTTTTCTTCCAAAAACAAGAGAAGACCTATATTTTTTGGTAGGCTTATTTGTGTAAGCATTTTTTCGCTTTGATGACTTTTAGCTGTGTATGGGTGTCGTGTCCCTGCACGGCTTTTTTTATGATGTTTCCTGTGTTTCGCCACCTGGTCAGCTGCTGGCTCGGCCGGGTGGTATTTTTTAGAAAGACTCTCCGGGCGGAGAACAGGTAAGGGGGTGGACAGTATGCGTCAGAGAATATTAATTGTTGATGATATGAAACAAAACCGGGAGATTTTGGGGATGATGTTTCAGGACACCTTCGAGATTTTAGAGGCTGAAAACGGATATGAGGCTATGTGCTGTATACGCGAAAATCACGATATGCTGGCAGCAGTGCTATTGGATGTTGTGATGCCAGAGATGGACGGGTTCGAGGTTCTTGAGCATATGCGGGACGAGGCTATAACAGAAGTGCTGCCTGTGGTGCTCATAACCGCAGAGGAGCCTGGGATAGCGGCGCGCAGAGGGTATGCGCTTGGTGCACTTGACATTTTGACAAAACCCTTTGATCCTGTTGTGATAAAAAAGCGGGTAGAGAACATCATTGAGCTGGGAAGCCGTAAAAAGGAATTTAAAAAATTAAAAAATGAGGCGGAAAATGATGCCTTGACAGGGATCTTTAACCGAAAGGCAATGGAGAATCGCATTGGAGATATACTGACCAATTCAGAGACCCGATGCGGGGCCTTGTGCTTCATTGATGTTGATAATTTTAAGACCATCAACGATAGCTTCGGACATCTGTATGGCGACGAAGTGCTGAAGCAGATGGCTGAAAATTTAAAGAACTGTGCCTTGCCGGGAGATGTGGTAGGACGAATCGGTGGGGATGAGTTTATGATCTTTTTCAGAAATTATCCTTCTGAGGAGCGTCTGAAACAAAAAATCGCTGGCATTTGTGAGAACTTCAGATGCTATACAGCTGAGGGGCAGATTACAGGGAGTATCGGAGTGGCGCGGTATCCTCAAGATGGAGACTGTTACGGTGTCCTTTTCTGTAAAGCAGACCAGGCTCTTTATCACTTGAAAAGGTCAGGAAAAGACGGATATCAGTTTTATAATGAAAGCTGTACCAGCCTGCCTTTTCAATCTGTACTGACTCAGGTTGAAGGTGAAATGAAATAAAAGAAATGGATAGAGGCACAAAGCATTGTAGAACACGCTGCTTTGTGTTTTTTGATGGAGAAGAAAAAATTTTTGAATTAATGGTATTTCGGCTATGAGAGAATGGCTATTTTGTTTTAGATTTGTTATAATTGGTGGTATCTGTAAAATAATAATGAGCAAGAGGGATTTTCGATTGTCATTAGGCAGCGAAGAGGCACCCATAGATTCAAGGAGGAAACATGTTAGATATTAAATTACTGCGTACCGATCCGGAACTTGTGAAGGAAAATATCCGAAAAAAATTCCAGGATGAGAAGCTGGTTTTGGTTGATGAAGTTGTCGAAATGGACAAAAAGTACCGTGACTCCAAAACTGAGGGAGATACCCTGAGAGCACAGCGTAATACCATCAGCAAGCAAATCGGCGGCTTTATGTCCAAGGGACAGAAGGATGAAGCTGAGAAGGCTAAAGCACAGGTTGTGGAGATCAACAAACAACTGGAGGAGCTGGAAGCTCAGGAGGCAAAGCTTGAGGGAGAAATCCGGGAAAGAATGCTGGTGATTCCGAACATCATTGATTCCTCAGTGCCCATTGGCCGCGATGACAGCGAAAATGTTGAGGTTGAACGCTTTGGGGAGCCAGTGGTACCAGAATACGAGGTGCCCTACCACATTGACATTATGGAAAAATTCAACGGTGTGGATCTTGACAGCGCCCGCAAGACCAGCGGCAACGGCTTCTATTATCTGAGCGGCGACATCGCGAGACTGCACTCAGGTATTTTATCTTATGCCCGTGATTTTATGATCGACCGCGGCTTTACTTACTACATCCCCCCGTTCATGATCCGCAGCGATGTGGTCACCGGTGTTATGAGCTTTTCTGAAATGGAAAACATGATGTATAAAATCGAGGGTGAAGATCTCTACCTGATCGGTACCAGCGAGCACTCTATGATTGGTAAATTCATCGACACTATTTTAGATGAAAATCAGCTGCCGCAGACCCTTACAAGCTACTCACCATGCTTCAGAAAAGAAGTGGGCTCACATGGGATTGAGGAACGCGGTGTTTACCGTATCCATCAGTTTGAAAAACAGGAAATGGTCGTGGTGTGCGAGCCGGAAGACAGCATGATGTGGTTTGAGAGACTGTATACCAACACGGTTGATTTCTTCCGTTCACTGGATATTCCTGTGCGCACACTGGAATGCTGCTCAGGAGATCTGGCAGACCTGAAAGTCAAGAGTATTGATGTTGAGGCGTGGTCACCGCGTCAGCAGAAATATTTTGAAGTGGGCAGCTGCTCTAATCTGGGCGACGCGCAGGCACGGCGTCTGGGCATCCGCGTCCGCAGCAAGGAAAAAGGAAAATACTTTGCCCATACGCTGAACAATACTGTGGTTGCGCCTCCGCGTATGCTCATCGCCTTCCTTGAAAATAATATTAACGAGGACGGTACCATTAATATTCCAGAACCGCTGCGTATGTACATGGGTGGCAAGGGAAAAATTCAATAGAATCAGAGGGGAGGTGTATTGGAAAATACATCTCCTTTTATGATTTTTTTACGGGAAGATTGGGTAGATACAATGGTATCAATCTACGAAAGAGGAACCTGAAATGAAGCTAGCAAAAGAATACCAGGGGCACTATATGGATGTAATCTACAGTGATGAACGGATACAGGGCATTATCAACGAGACAGGCGAGGTGGTGGACGGCCTGACGGTTGGCGAGGTCATTGAAAAGTTTAAAAGCCAGGTGAAAGCCAAAGAACAGAGCTTTGCAGAATTTTAACGAAATTTTTAGACTGTCTGGCTTGAATCTTAACGCAGAGGTGGTGTAGAATGAGCTTGTTTCCAAGAACATCGCCTCTTTTTTAGTGAACAAGAGCGCTTAGTATTTTCCCCAAACGAACATCCTGGCTGCACCCCGGGATGTTTTTTACATAAAAAAAGTCCGGCGGCGCCGGACTCGGTCAATTATTCAGAAATGGCTGAGGCTGTCTCTTCAACAGCTTCTTCTGCCTTATCTCTCAGGCTTTCGCCATCAGATGCTTTTTCAGCACTTTTGTTTTTCAAAAGACTAAAGATTAAAACAGCTGCGCCAATGGCGGCAGCTGCGCGTAATAAACGTGCCATGGGTGATTCCTCCTTTATTTATGCTGTGTTCAGCTTTCTTTTCTTCCCAAACCAAGAATAAGGGATACGATGACAACGAGGATGATTGCTCCAATGATGGACGGAAAAACCGCCATACCAGCAATCTGCGGTCCCCAGTTACCTAAAAGTAATTCACCGAGATATGAGCCGATGATCCCGGCAACGATGTTGCCGACCCAGCCGGCCGGTAGTCTTCTGCTTGTTATAGCTCCGGCAATGGCACCGATGATGCCGCCGATAATTAAAACCCAAATCAGGTGGAACATAATTGTCACTCCTTTATAGTAATTTTATACATATATACCTTTACGCAGAATTTCTAAACATTTTATAGTTTTTTTATTTAAGCATTAAAAAGGAACAGGAAAAAATTAAAATCTGCTTGCAATAATGTATTTTCATGTTAAAATAGTATGTAACTAATTTGCAGACGATAGTCTTTGTGTTGAGGACAATTCAAATTGACAAACTTAGGAGAAAATATGAATACTTTTATGAATAGCCTAGCCAGTACGGCCTGGACCATTGTTCCGATCATCTTAATTTTGTTTTTGATGGCCGGAATTATGTTTGTTTTTTACTTTAAAGCAAAAATGGAAGAAATGATGGCCTATGTGAAGAGCATCGCCATCTCGTTAGAAAAACTGTCTAACCGGCAAAATGATAACCAATATTTAAAATAAACAGAAAAAGAGCGTATGTGGAGGAGAAAGAATGAATTTTGAACACGTAAAAAGAGAAGACCCGGAGATCTATGAGTTTATGGAAAAGGAGCTCAAAAGGCAGCAAAGCCATATCGAGCTCATCGCTTCCGAAAACTTTGTTTCAGAGGCTGTGATGGAGGCCATGGGCAGCCATCTGACCAATAAATATGCCGAGGGCGTACCAGGAGCCCGTTATTATGGCGGGTGTGCATTTGTGGATGAGATAGAACGGATCGCGAGAGAACGCGCCAAAGCACTGTTTGGCGCTGACCACGCCAATGTCCAGCCCCATTCCGGCGCACAGGCCAATACAGCAGTGTACTTTGCCGTGCTGGAGCCCGGAGATCTGGTACTGGGGATGCGTTTGGACCAGGGGGGTCATCTGACCCATGGCAGCAAGGTAAACCTTTCAGGAAAATACTTTAATTTTATTTCTTACGGCGTCAGCCCGGACTCTGAGACCATCGACTATGAAGAACTGGAACGGCTGATCGCCCAAAAGAAGCCGAAGCTGGTGGTTGTGGGCGCCAGCTCTTATCCGAGAGCCATTGATTTTGAACGTATCTCAAAGGTCTGTAAGGCCAATGATGCGCTGATGATGGTTGATATGGCGCATATTGCGGGCCTGGTGGCAGCGGGACTGCACCAGAACCCGGTACCCTACGCGGATTTTGTCACTACCACGACCCATAAAACCCTGCGCGGCCCAAGGGGCGGTCTTATCCTGTGCAAGGAGGCCTTTGCTGAAAAAATTGACAAGGCTGTGTTCCCGGGTATCCAGGGGGGACCGCTGATGCACATTATCGCCGGAAAAGCAGTGGCTTTTAAGGAAGCCGCCAGTCCGGAGTTTACAGAATATCAGAAGCAGATCATCAAGAATGCCAAGGCACTGTGCGACGCACTCACCGATAAGGGCTTTCGGATCGTGTCCGGCGGGACCGATAATCATCTGATGCTGGTGGACGTCAGCACTGTTGGACTGACAGGCAAGGAGGCTGACGATATCCTGGGCAGTGTTAACATTACCGCCAATAAAAACGCCATCCCTTACGATAAGCAGAAGCCGACCGTGACAAGCGGTGTGCGTGTGGGAACCCCGGCTGTCACTACCCGCGGCATGAAGGAAGAAGATATGTCAGTCATTGCAGACGCTTTCGAGGCAGCACTGATCAAAAAAGACCTGGAGCTGGCAAAAGAAAAGGTGGCTTATCTGACCCAAAAATATCCTTTGTATGAATAAAAGAGAATTTATGAAGATGCTGTCCATCAGCATCTTTTTTTGTTATAATGGTCTGAGTATGACTAAGGAGTGATTCCCGGGATGAAGGAAATAATACAGAAGATCGATGAGGTCTATAAACGTTACGATTATGTTGAGAATAAGGGCGAGCTTTTGCTCTTTCTCATTAAAATATTGACGCTGAAGTTTTTGGTGGATAATGGCCGCGTCGCTTTAGACAGGAAAAACGCCCAGAAGCTGAGGACAGACTTTACTGTTGGCGGCATCATGCGGGTGTGGAGCCGCGGCGTCTCAAATGCCCATCACTGGACCGATGAGGGAAAACTGATCCTGAGCGGGCTGATTTGGGAAGATGTGAAGCGCTTTATCGAGGACACGGACAGTTTTGAGAATAAAAATGCCGGCGTCATCGGAGAGCTGTATGAGGAGTGTCTGCACCGCAGTCATAAAAAGAACCAGGGGATTTTCTACACGCCGGATGTTTTGGCAGAGTATATGGTTTCGCTGTGTGTGAGCCTAGTGAAAAAAGAAAAAATTCTGGACCCTGCCTGTGGCAGCGGGTCGCTGCTCAGCGCTGCTTATGACTATATCCTGAAGAACACCAAGGATCTGGAAAAGGAGGCCGTGCACAAGCGGCTGCTCCAGAAATCATTGTGCGGTGTGGATAAAGACCCTCTGGCAGTGCTGGTAACCCGGGTCACGCTGGCATTAAAAGGCCCAAAATACTGCTATCCGGCCGGTATCATGGTGGGGGACTGCCTGGATAAGGCCGCGGCCGACTTTAAGGACAGCTCCTTTGATGTGGTGATTGGCAACCCGCCCTACGTTGGGCATAAGGAAATCGACTCGGAATACATGAAACGCCTGAAGGCCTTTTACAGCGATGTTTATCAGAACAAGGGTGATCTATCCTATTGCTTTTTCAAACGCGGCTATGAGCTTCTGAAGGACAAAGGAAGGCTTTTATTCCTGACTTCCCGGTATTTTATGGAAGCCTACAATGCACAGGCCCTCCGGCGGTTTATCCGCGAGCATTTCACCATCAAACGACTCATTGATTTTAACGGCCTGCGTGTCATAGGCGGCATCGGCATTGACCCGGCGTTGAGCCTTCTGGTAAAGGGCAGGGCACCAGCGCGGCATGCGGCACGGGTTTCCCGTTTTTTTGTACAGAAAGGTAAACTGCGGGAAACGCCCGTCTATATCGAGGATCTGGAGAGCGGCCAGCCAAAGCTTCACGAGGACTTTAAGACGCGCCAGAGCCAGCTGGATGATGGCCTGTGGCGGCTGTACGGCCCCAGGACAAAAATGGTCGTGGAAAAAATTGAGAAGCACGCACCTTTTACCCTGGAAAATCTGGTGGACAGCTTTCAGGGGATCATCACAGGCAATGACAAAGCCTTTATCTTTGACAATGATGAGCTGGATGCGTATAACTTCAACCCGCAGTTTCTGCATCCCTGGATAAAAAATCGGAACGTGCATGCCTTTGAGATTACTCCGCCGGGCAAGCAAATTTTGTATACCAATGAGATCGAGGCCATCGAGAAACACCCCTATGAGGAAGTTTACCTGAAGCAGTTCAGGGAAAAGCTGACCAGCCGGCGGGAATGTAAAAGCGGCCGCCTGCCCTGGTATGCTATCCAATGGGGAAGAAACCTCGAGTGTTTTATGAAAAAAAAGATCATCTTCCCATATAAGGCAAAGGACAACCGTTTTGCCATTGATAAGAATCGCTATTTCTTCAGTGCAGACATTTATGGTCTTACACTGAAGAACCGCCTGTACAGCCAGGTGAATGAGGAGTTTTTAGTGCTGCTGCTCAACAGCCGCCTTTATAACTTTTACTTTAAGTCTTTTGCTAAAAAGCTTGGCGTTGACTTATATGAGTATTATCCCAATACTGTGCTAAAGTTGAAAATTCCTGACGTAAGCATGGAAATTTCGGACAAATTTAAGGGTTTTTATGATAAAATTATAAACTTGACTGAGACTACCCAGAAGAAAGATCGGGAATCCTTACTTTTTGAGGTTGACCGCTGGCTTTACGGGTATTTTGACATAAATGAAGAAGAAATCAACTGGATTGAAAAACAGTAAAAACAAATGATAGAAACGGGGTGAGGCATCGTGCAGGCATCTTTTTTTGACATGAACTATGAAAACCAGATCGAGGACAACGCACCGCTGTCGGTGAGGATGCGTCCAACCACACTGGATGAGTTTGTCGGACAGTCCCATATTATTGGAAAAGGTAAGCTGCTTTATCGTCTTATTGAGGCGGACAAGCTTTCGTCGGTGGTTTTTTATGGTCCTCCGGGAACCGGCAAGACCACATTGGCCAAGATTATAGCCCACCGGACACAGGCTGCTTTTTACGAGCTGAACGCCGTAACCTCCGGTAAAAAAGAAATTACAGAAATTTTAGACAAGGCGAAGGATAATTTGGGTATCTATAACCGTAAGTCGATTCTTTTTATCGACGAAATCCATCGCTTTAATAAGGCGCAGCAGGATGCATTACTGCCAAGCGTGGAAGGCGGACTGGTGGTGCTGATCGGTGCGACGACGGAGAACCCTTATTTTGAAATTAATTCGCCGCTTTTGTCACGGTCGACGATCTTTGAATTTAAGACCCTGACAGACGATGAGATCAAGGGGCTGCTGCGACGGGCCGTTTCTGACAAGAAGAAGGGCTACGGCAGTATGAAGGTCAAGGTGGACGAGGAAGCCCTTGATCATCTGACAGCCGTCTCCAACGGGGACGTGCGACGCGCGCTCAATGCGCTGGAGCTCGGGATACTGACCAAGGAGAAGGGCGATCAGGGTTATATCCATATTGACCTTGAAACAGCCCAGGAGTGTATCCAGAAAAAGGCTGTGCAGTATGATAAAAAAGGTGACAACCACTACGACACCATCTCGGCCTTTATTAAAAGCATTCGGGGCTCAGACCCTGATGCGGCCCTTTACTGGCTGGCCAAGATGCTGGAAGCCGGGGAAGACCCTAAATTCATCGCAAGACGGATTGTGATCTCCGCCTCCGAGGACATCGGAAACGCAGAGCCCATGGCGCTGATGGTGGCCATAGCTGCCGCCAGGGCTGTCGAAATGATCGGGCTGCCCGAGGCGCGCATCAACCTGGCTCAGGCGGTAACCTTTCTGGCCTCTGCGCCAAAGAGTAACGCCTCCTACGCTGGTCTGGACGCCGCAGCGTCCGCGGTGAGGCATCAGTCCAATTCTGAGGTGCCGGGGCACCTGAGAGACTCCCATTACCCGGGCAGTGAGAAGCTGGGCAGAGGGCTGAACTACGTTTACCCCCACAGCCATCCGGGCAACTACTATCCCCAGCAGTACCTGCCGGATGATTTGACCGGAATACGGTTTTACGAGCCGACAGAGAACGGCTATGAACGAAAGATCAAAGACCGCCTGGAGCACCTGAAAAACTGGGAAGTAAAAACAAAATAAAAATAATATAGATAAAAGTACGCGATGAACCGCATCAAAATATGAAAATAAGGAGAAACAGATTGAAAGTACACGACAACCACCATGGATTCACCCTTTTGAGGGAGGAAAATATCGAAGAAGTAAACGGCGTTGCCCGGGTTTTTGAGCATGACAAAACCGGGGCCCGCCTCATCTATATATCCAACGATGATGATAACAAGGTGTTCCACATTGGGTTCAGAACACCCTCGGACAACAGTACCGGTGTAGCCCATATTATGGAGCATTCCGTTTTATGCGGCTCTAGAAAATACCCGGTCAAGGAGCCTTTTGTAGAGCTGGCCAAGGGTTCCATGAACACTTTTTTAAACGCTATGACCTACCCGGACAAGACGGTCTATCCCATTGCCAGCACCAACGACAAGGATTTTATGAATCTGATGGACGTCTATCTGGATGCGGTGTTTTATCCAGACATTTACAATACGCCGCATATCTTCCATCAGGAGGGATGGCACTACCATCTTGAAAACAAGGAGGACCCCATTACCTATAACGGCGTGGTCTACAATGAGATGAAGGGCGTTTATTCAAGCCCCGAGGAAGTGCTGCAGCGTAAAATCTTCCAGACCCTTTATCCAGATTCTATCTATGGTGAGGAGTCTGGCGGCTACCCGGAAAATATTCCGGACCTTACATTTGAAGACTTTGCCGCATTCCATAAAAAGTTGTACCATCCGTCCAATTCCTATATTTACCTTTACGGTGACGGCGATATGGACGCCCATTTAAAATATCTGGATGAGGCCTATCTGAGCCAGTTTGACCGTGCCGATATTGACAGCGAGATTCCGATTCAGGTACCTTTTGAAGAAATGGCCGTGGCTTCAGACAGCTACCCGATTCCGTCGGATGAGGACCAGAAAAACAAGGACTATCTCTCTCTGAGCTATGTGCTGGAAAATGAGCCGACCTTTGAGGATATACTGGCCTTTGACGTGCTGGGCCACATTCTGCTTGGTGCAAACTCCGCACCGCTCAAGAAGGCGCTCTTAGATCTTAACATTTGTAAAGAGGTGGATTACGCTTATTCCAGCTCTATGAAGCAGCCCTATTTTTCCATTGTGCTCAAACATACGGATGAAAAATATAAGGAGCTGTTTATTGAGACAGTGGAAAAGACCCTGGAAGATCTGGTGAAAAACGGTCTTGATAAGCGCAGCGTGGAAGCTGGCATCAACATCAATGAATTTATGCTCATCGAGGGTGAGTATGGCTCCTACCCCAAAGGTCTGATGTACGGACTGGAAATGTTCGATACCTGGCTTTATGGCGGCGACCCGCTTTCACATCTGAAGTATCGCGATGCGATTTCCAAGCTTCGTATGAGCAGTGAAAACCGGGGTTTTGAAGCTCTGATCGCGCGTTATCTGCTGGGCAACCCGCACCAGGCATTTGTGAGCATTCACCCGGACAGCAGTCTGGCTGAAAAGAAAGAAAAGGCCTTCAGCGATAAGCTGGAAGCCTATAAGAAATCCCTGTCACCAGAAGAACTGGATGACCTGGTGGCGGATACACAGGCGCTTTTAGAACGTCAGAACACCGAGGACAGTCCTGAAGCCCTCGAGAGTATTCCGAAGCTGAGCCTTGATGAAATCAATAAAAAGGCCCGCAAGGTGGTACTTTATGAAGAAGAATTCAAAGGGCATAAGCTGCTTTATCATCCGGGGTATACCGGAGGTATCGCTTATGTCAAGTTCTACTTTGACACGCACACCGTCCCCCAGGAGGATCTGAAATATCTGTCTCTGGTCAATAAAATCATTGGCCGGGTCAGTACTGAGGATTATGACTATGAACGCCTGAACCAGGAGATTGAGATCAGTACTGGCGGCATCTCTTCCAGTGTTGAAACCTACGATAACATCAAAGAGAGCGGACGCTACGAGAGTAAATTTGCCATCAAGGGCAAGGCCGTAGTTGCCAATGTCAAGCGTCTGCTGGAGCTCATCGAATCCACGATTTTACGGAGCCGCTTTGACGAGCGCCATCTGATTGAGGACATTGTCGGTGAAATCCGTATGAATAAGGAAAACCAGTTCCTGATGGGCGGCCACACAGTGAGTGTCCAGCGTCTTCAGTCCTACTATTCCCAGTCAGCCAGAATGTTTGAAGAACTTGGCGGTGTTGAGTTTTACCAGTTCCTGGCAGATCTCGACGATCATTTTGACGAACGCTGGGAAGAGCTGTCTGCTAAACTGAAGGAAGTTGCGAATACGATCTTTAATAAAAAAGGCATGATCATCAGCATCACTGGTGACAAGGATCTGAAAGAGCCAGTGCTTGAAGCTGTGGGCAGTTTTTTAGAAAACCTGCCGGACCGTGATCTGGAAACCTATCGTTACCATTTTGATCTGGAGGTTAAGGATGAGGGCTTTATGACAGCCGCCAAGATCCAGTATGTTTCCAAAGGCTTTAACATTCGTGATCTGGGCTACACCTACAATGGCAGTATGCTGGTGCTTAAATCCATCCTGGCTATGGACTACCTCTGGAACCGTATCCGTGTCCAGGGAGGGGCCTATGGCGCACATTTTGGCATCAACCGGGCCGGTGAGCTTTACTTTGCCTCTTTCCGTGACCCGAACCTGTCCAAAACACTGGACGCCTATAACGAAGCCTTTGAATACGTCGAAAATCTGGATGTTTCCAGACGTGAAATGGAAAAATACATTATCGGAACCATCAGCAGCAAGGATGTGCCTTTATCGACAGCCTTGAAAGCAGACTCGGCTGATACCATGTATTTTAACAAGACCACCCAGGAGGATCTCCAGAAGGAACGAGATGAAATTCTGGGGACGACGAATGAAAGCCTGCGCGGCACCGCGGCCATGATTCGTGAGGCTATGGATAAAAATGTGCTCTGCGTCATTGGGAGCGAGGAAGCAGTGCGCGCAGCCGAGGATGAGTTTAAAGAAATAAAATACATTAAATAGTGTGGCGGGGATCAATGAAGAGGAAAATTATTTCAGTTTTAGGGGCTTTGCTGCTGGCCTTTGGGGTCTTTGGCAGCAGTGCGTGGGCGGCGATGCCGTCCTTTGGCCCCGACGAGGGAGTTGTTGTCTTTGAGGTAAACAGCGGCGATGTTCTGGTGGAACAAAACGCAGACGAACGCTACTACCCGGCCAGCACGACAAAGCTTATGACCGCTTTAACGGCTCTGGATTATGTGGGCTCAAGCCTGAATGATAAGGTAACCGTTGGCGATGAGGTTAAGCTCATCGGCTACGAGAGCAGCGTAGCCCATCTTGAGGTTGGAGAAATCTATACCTGGGAACAGCTGCTGTACGCGCTGCTGCTGCCGTCGGGCAATGACGCGGCCAACGTGATCGCGGCCAATATCGGGCGTAAGATCAGCGGAAATGAAAAGATGGATTATAACCAGGCCATGACGGTTTTTGTGGATCAAATGAACGCTAAGGCACAGCAGATGGGCCTTAAGAATACACATTTTAAAAATGCCCACGGCCTTCACGATCCCGACCATTACACCACGCCAGCGGATATGGCGGTGATCGGGAAGACCGCCTTTTCCAATGAGACCATCTCAAAGGTGGAGGGAACCAAAGTCTATGAAATGACCACCAACCGCGGCGAACCGCAGAAATGGAAAAATACCGACATGCTTCTCTACAAGGACGCCGCCGACTACGGCGGAACCATCGAGGAGGGAAGAACCGATAATCCTTACTACAATGCCAAGGCAAAGGGCGGCAAGACCGGCAACACCGATGAAGCCGGCCGCTGCTTTGTCTATAACGCCGAGGATGGTGACGCCAAGATTGTCGGGGTGATCATGAAAGGCGACGAAAAGGGGATTTTTGCCGAGGCCAGCAATACCATCAACGCTGCCTTTGATGACAACCGCTTGCTGGACTGGACCGATGATTCCGGCCATTATAAAGATTTTACGGTGATCAATGCCCACTATAAGGACGGCAAAAATCTGTCGGTTAAGACAAAGGAAGCCTACAGCTCCATGATCCCCAAGGGTCAGGAAGACAAATATACTGCCAAGGTCTCCTGGGACACCAGCCTTCTGGCTGATACCGACAAAGGGCTGAAAGTAGTGGGGGACATTGAGCCCGACGCTCAGGTCGGGACACTGACCATCTACGAGGGCACCGACTCGGTAAAATCGACACCGCTATACGCCCAGAATCAGATTCGTCCCAGAAATTTCTGGGATTATCTGAGAATTGCAGCCTTTATCGGCATTCCACTGCTGGTGATTCTGTTTATCTTTTTCCGTTTTTATGTTTACCGCAAACGGAGAATCATGCGGGAAAAACAGGCCCGGGCCCGAAGAAGGGCGAAACGGAAACTCTATGAATCTCAGGGCTATACCGGATCAGAGACACCTCCGCGAAAAACCACCACCGGTGAGCCGCCGCGCAGGCCCCAGCAAAAACGCCCATCTGGCAGCGCGCCAAGGAAAAAAACCTCAGGCTCAGCTTCACCGGGAAGACCTGTGGAGCGCAATGCTACCGCACGGCCGGTACAAAAGAAAAAACGCCCAACCTCTGGGCAGTCGGGCAGCCGCTCGCAGCAAGGCCCGCGAACAGGCACAAAAAAGCGATAAAAACTGAATAAATACACACAAAGCCCCGGACAAGCGCTGTCCGGGGCTTTGTGTGTGCGAAAGATTTGCGATTTATTGATTCTGTTCATGATTACATATTTTGTTTTGCCGTTAAAAAGGTTATAATAGACCAATGGTTTATACGATAAAATAAAGGAGGCGGGGACAATGTACAAAATACCTGAGCTGCTGGCGCCGGCCGGCACCCTGGAGAGCATCCGCGCGGCCATAAACGGTGGGGCAGACGCGGTCTATTTTGGCGGCAAGGCCTTTAACGCCAGACGCAACGCGGGCAATATGGACGAGATGGAAATGACAGAAGCTGTGGCGCTGTGCAGGCAGTATGGCGTAAAAGTCTATGTGACACTCAACATTCTCATCAAGGATGAAGAGTTTGAAGATCTGGTACATTATCTGAACTTTCTGGCAGGTCTGGGCATTGACGGCCTTATTGTCCAGGACCCAGGGCTGATCTTTCTGCTGCAAAAATATTTTCCGGAGTTCAGGCTCCAGACCAGTACCCAGGGATCTGTGTACGGCCTTGAGGGTACCCTGTTCTTTGAAAAGCTGGGCTTTATGCGGGTGGTGCTTCCAAGGGAGATGCCCATTTCAGAAGCAGACATGGTCGCTGGTCAAACCCGGGTAGAGGTCAAGCTTTTCTGTCATGGTGCGCTCTGTTATGCCTACTCAGGTCAGTGTCTGATGAGCAGCATGATCGGTGGCAGAAGCGGTAACCGAGGACTCTGTGCCCAGCCCTGCCGTAAAAAATATCAGCTGAGAGACGCAGATAAGCACCTGATTAAGGAGGGCTATCTGCTCAGTATGAAGGACTTGAACATTAGAGACAGGCTTAATGAGGTGGCACAGGCGGGCATTGACTCGCTGAAGATTGAGGGGCGGATGAAAAGTCCCGAGTACGTGTACGCTGTGACCCGGGCCTACCGTGAAGCTCTGGACGCTGTGGACGAAAAAGGAAAGACACCGTCCATCACGGAAAAAGAGCTGGCTCAGGTGTTTAACCGTTCCTTCACAGAGGGCCGTCTTTTTAGTGACCCGCAAGTCATTGGTGATGTGGTGGGGCGCAACCGGGGGACTTTGGCAGGCCATATTATTGGCTGTGAGAGTGGCAGGCTTTTGATCGAGGCTCTGCCGGATACAGTCTTTTCAGTGGGCGACGGCCTGTCTTTTGGGGAGGGCTCTGAAATGGGAATGCGGATTGATGCGCTTTTCGATTTAAAGGGACGCCCGTTAACCGCAGAAAAACCGGGTATAAAGGTTAAGGTGCCGAGCCGGTTTAAGGTACCTGTTGACACACCTGTCTACCGTAACCACGACGCCCGCCTGACCAGACGGCTGAAGCGTGCGAGCCGGGCGGCGGAGCCAGCCGGGCAGCAGCCTGTGCGCTTCAGGCTGAGGCTGGCCCTCGGTGAACCGGCAGAGGTTACCGCGGAGGCGGGAGAGCAGGTGGTGACCAGAGTTTCAGATATCACGCCAACAGCGGCCCAGAAGCTGCCGCTGACCTGTGAGATGCTGTCCGGGCAGTTTGAACGGCTGGGAGATACGGGCTATCAGTTTGGTGGTTTGGACGCAGACATCGAGCCGGGAATTTTCTTATCAAAGGGCGAGCTGAACGCGCTGCGCCGGGAGATCGTGGAAGCTCTGGACGCAGAACAGAAAGAAGAAAAGCCTGTGCCGGTGGTCTTTTCACTCAGCCATGAGCTGCCAGTCAAGCGGGAGGTTAAAAAGCCGCTCCTGTCGCTGGAGCCCGTTGGCAGGGCAGATTTTGAAGCGCTCTGCGGCCTGGCTGTGGATGAGCTGGTGCTTCCGGTACAAGACCTCAGCAGGCCCCAGGACTGTGAGAGACCCATTGCATGCGCCCACGAATGCGGTAAGCGCGTGCTGCTCGCCTTTCCAAGGATCATGGACACCGCAGCGTCCGCACGGCTAAAGGCTCGTCTTGAAGATTTCTGCGGCCTGCACCACGATGGCATACTTATAAAGAATTATGAGGTACTGAACCTGTTTCAGAACAGACCGGTTTATAAAGAAGCAGACCAGCCTTTTAACCTGCTTAACGCTCTGGCTATGAAGCAGCTAAAAGAATGGCAGGTGGACGGCGGTGTGCTGTCACCAGAGCTGAGTGCCGCGGAGGCTGCTGGGCTGGCAAAGCGCTCAGCCATCAGCTGTGTGCTGCCCGTATATGGCCGTCAGGAGATTATGGTGAGCGCCAACTGTGTGTACAACTGTGCGGACAAGCAATGCGAAGGTTGTCAGAGATACCAGGGCTGGGCAGCCCTGACCGACGAGCGGGGCGCCTCCTTTCCGCTGCGCAAGGACACAGACAACATTATTCATATCTACAACGGCGATGTGCTTCTCTTAAAAGAGGAGCTGAAGCGCCAGAAGCATATTGATAAATGGCGGATTTACGCTACAGACGAAGGATCAGAAGAGCTGGAGAATGTGGTAAGCTACTACCGAAACGCGCTTGATAAGGGTGCTTTCGGTCCTATGCCCGGCCGTGCCGGAGTCCGCTATACAAAAGGAAATTTTAAACGAGGAGTCGAATAGTAATAAAATGGACAAACGAAGTCTGAAGGTACTGGAATACCCCAAAATATTGGAAATACTCAAGGGACACTGTGTCAGTGAGGGAGCAAAGGAGCGGGCAGCCGCTCTGGTTCCCAACGAGACCGTCTACGAGGTGGAAAGGGCACTTGGCGTCACCGGTGAAGCACTCAATATGATGCTGCGCAACGGGCGACCGCCGCTTTCCGAAATCAAAAATACCAGCGACTATGTGCACCGGGCATCCATCGGAGCCATGCTCTCCATGAAGGAGCTGCTGGCCGTCGCATCCCTGCTGCGCATTGTCAAGGATATGGAAAACTATTATTACAATGATACTCAGCTCGAAACCCTGGACCAGCTGAAAAACCTGTTTACACTGCTGACCCCCTGTGAGGAGCTGGAAAAGGAGATCAGCCATAAAATCTTATCCGAGGGTGAGATGGCAGACAACGCATCACGGGAGCTCTCACGCATCCGGCGCGAGATCAACTTTAAAAACACACGTATTTCCGACAAGCTTAACGGCATTATCTCTGCGTCGCAGAATGAAAAATATCTGCAGGAACGCATCATTACTATCCGTAACAACCGGTATGTGGTTCCCGTCAAGCAGGAGTACCGGGGCCAGATTCCCGGCATTGTGCTGGATCGGTCGGCCAGCGGCGCTACCCTTTACATTGAGCCCCTGGCCGTAGTCGAGCTCAATAACGACCTCAAGGTGCTGGCAGCTGAGGAGGAAAAGGAAATGATACGCATCCTCAAGGAGCTGTCCGAAAAGGTCGCGAACTATAAAGAAGAGGTCATCGAGGATTACAACCTGTTGGTTGAGCTGGACTTTCAGTTTGCAAAGGGCAAATATGGCCTGGCTATTGGCGGCGTGCTAACCCATGTGAGTGAGGAAGGAAAAATCCATTTTATCAAAGGACGCCATCCTCTCATTGACCCCAAGGTAGTGGTGGCTTCGGATATTTACATGGACGAAGACATTGACACTATGATCATTACCGGGCCCAATACGGGCGGTAAGACGGTTACCCTGAAAACCATCGGCCTGCTGAACCTCATGGTGCAGTCCGGGCTGTTTGTCCCGGTCAGAGAGGGCAGCGCTACCCGGGTATATAAGAATATCTACGCCGACATTGGGGATGAACAGAGCATTGAGCAGAGTCTCAGCACCTTCTCCTCCCATATGACGAACATTGTGGACATTATGAAGAACGCAGATGCTGACGCCCTGGTGCTTTTTGATGAGCTGGGCGCAGGCACCGACCCCACCGAGGGAGCGGCGCTGGCGATCTCTATTCTGAATACCCTGCATGAGCGGGGTGTGACCAGTGTATCCACCACACATTACAGCGAGCTCAAGGAATACGCTCTGGTCACCCGAGGCGTTGTCAACGCATCGGTTGAGTTCGATGTGGCTACATTGCGGCCAACCTTTAAGCTGCTCATTGGTGTACCGGGAAAATCCAACGCTTTCGAGATCGCGAGGCGGCTTGGCTTGAGTGAGGACATCATCGAAGCGTCTAAAAAGCTCATTGAGAATGAAGCCATCCGTTTTGAGGAAACCCTGATCAAAATTGAGGAAAAACGGAAAAAGACCGAGGCCGAGCATGAGGAGATCCTGCGCCTGAGACGTCAGATTGAGGACATGAAGGCCGAAATGGCAGATGAACGGGAAAAAGCCAGGGCGGCGAGCGCCGAACTGATCGAGCGCGCCCAGGAAGAGGCCAGTGCCATTGTGCGGGACACCCGTCAAGAGACAGAGGAAATCTATAAGGAGATCCGCTATATTCAGGAAACCACTGCCAAGAGTGTCAAGGATAATAAAAAGCTGGAGGCCCTGAGAAGAAAGATCAAGGATCAGGAAAAAAATATCTTTGATATGTATAAAATCGCCCGGCCCGAGGAGGACGAGGAGCTGGATATCGACGATATCAAAATGGGCATGAAGGTTCATGTCCAGAGCCTCCACAAAGAGGGCGAGGTGGTTAAGATCATGCCAAAGGACAGCAGCGTCATGGTTCAGACCGACAATATGAAGCTTAAAGTGGGGCTGGCAGATTTAACCAAATCCAAGGCCATTGCCAAGCCAAAGGAAAAGAAGGTCAGCTACAAAAGCGCAGACCGTCACACTATGGACACCAAGCTTGACCTTCGGGGTAAAAACGGGGAGGAATCTCTGTATCTGGTGGATAAGATGATCAGCGATGCGGTAGTCTCAGGAACCCACCAGCTTATGATTGTCCACGGCAAGGGCACCGGCAAGCTGCGGCAGGTCATACACGCCTACCTTAAGGATAACAGCCTGATTAAAGACTTCCGTTTGGGTGCGCCAAACGAGGGCGGCTCTGGTGTAACGGTTGTTGAACTGTAGTTCGTAGGATGTATTTTTTTAAATACATCAGTATTCCTAATGCTTTATGGATGAAAACATGTTAGAATAAAAAATGGTGAGTATGGAATAAGGTCTGTTTTTTCGGAAAAAGTCTTTATCTTTATAAAGAAAAGTTAACAAAGGTTGACAAATTTCAGGAGATTCAGTATAATTAAGTCATCAATTATTATCTAGGAGTGGTTCTAAAGATGAATGCAGATTTACAAGAATACAGAGAACGAATTAAGAGTGTGGGTTTGAAAGCAACGCCACAGAGAATAAGCGTATTAAAAGTTCTTTCAGAAACGGATGAACATCCCAGCGCTGAGATGCTCATGGATAAACTGAAAAATGAAGGTAGCATCATGTCTGTTGGAACCATCTATAACATTCTTGAAACGTTCGAGGAAAAAGGATTGATTTTGAAGTTGCACGATCATAACGAGGTTATGCGTTTTGATGCGCGCACGGGTTTTCACGTTCATATCTTTAACAAGAAGACCAATCAGATTGAAGATTATTTTGACAATGACCTGGAAGTACTTCTGAAGGATTATCTGAAGGATAAACTTCCCGAGGACGTTACACTTGATCATTTGGATATCGCTTTGTATTCACAGTCTGCCTAAGGCAGGCAAGGTAAAGCCGTCGCGGCAATGCGGCGGTTTTTTATTGTTTTTCTTTATGTTATAATAATGGTATCATTATTCGGCAATTAAAAAGGAGTGAAATTTTGCTAGAGGAAGTATTAAGTTTATATGCAGAACGCGGGGGCTTTTTCCTACAATTGACCCTTCAGCATCTGCGAATCTCGGGTACAGCCATTGCCATCGCGGCAGTGATTGGTCTGGTGCTGGGGGTGGTCGTGAGTGAGCACCCCAGGGTATCGCCTGTGGTTCTGGGGACAACCAACGTAATCTACACTATCCCGTCCATTGCCCTTCTCGGGTTTTTGATCCCGTTTACCGGCATTGGAAACACTACGGCGATCATCGCCTTGACTGTGTACGCCCTGCTGCCTATGGTACGGAACACAGTGACCGGTATCACCGGTATCAGCCCGGCAGTGATCGAGGCGGCCCGAGGCATGGGCAGTACGGATTTTCAGATCCTTTATAAAATCAAGCTGCCCCTGGCCCTGCCCGTCATTCTGACTGGGTTCAGAAACATGGTAGTCATGACGATTGCCCTGACCGGGATCGCCTCCTTCATCGGCGCCGGCGGGTTAGGAGTCGCTATTTACCGGGGCATTACCACCAGTAACATGGCCATGACTGTGGCCGGAAGTATTCTTATCGCGCTCTTGGCTCTGATCTTAGATTTTGGGATTGGGCTGATTGTTAAAATAATCAACAGGAAGAGGAGATTGATTGCATGAAAAAGAAAACAAAAATGATCGGAGTCCTGGCGCTGGCTCTGGTGCTTGGCGTGACCATGATCACCGGGTGCAGCGCAGGCGGACAAAAGGAAAGCGGCACGGTTAAGATCGCTACAAAGCCCATGACCGAACAGCTGATCCTGGGAGAAATGCTGTCCATCCTGATTCAGGAAAACACAGACCTGAACGTGGAGATTACCAAAGGTGTAGGCGGCGGTACCAGTAATATTCACCCTGCGCTTGTCAAGGGAGATTTTGACTTGTACCCTGAGTACACCGGCACAGCCTGGAATAACATCCTGAAAAAAACAGAGTACCCGGATGACGCGACCCTGTGGAATACCCTGACCGACGAATACGATGCACAGTTCGGCCTTAAATGGGTGGGTATGTACGGTTTTAACAACACCTACACCCTGGCTCTTCGCAAGGAGATCGCGGATAAATACAACATCAAAACCTTCTCCGATATGGCCAAGTATACCCCAGAGATCACCTTTGGGGCTAACCCGGACTTTTATGAACGTGAAGATGGCTACCAGGCACTTTGTGATGCCTATGGTTTTAGCTTTAAGGATCATATGGACATGGACATTGGCTTAAAATACAATGCACTGAACTCTGGTGAGGTGGATGTCATTAACGCCTATACTACCGATGGGCAGCTGTCAGTTGCAGACGCAGTCTCCCTGACTGATGACAAGGGCTTTTTTAAGAATTATTACTGCGGTACCGTTGTGCGTGAGGAGACGCTGGAAAAATATCCAGAGTTAGAAAACGTGCTTAAGAAAATGGATGGTATCATCACCAATGAGGAGATGTCCAAAATGAACTATGATCTGGAGGTTAACAACAGGGACGAGCACGACGTCGCTATGGAATTCCTTAGGAGCAAGGGTCTGATCAATGAATGATCCCATTATCCAGTTTGTTGACGTCACCAAGGCATACGATGACGAAGCCATTCTGGAGCGATTCAGCCTGGATATCGGAAGGGGAGAGTTTCTGACCATTATCGGCAGCTCCGGCTGTGGTAAGACCACCCTGCTCAAGATGATCAACGGGCTGCTGATTCCCGACACAGGCACAGTCTTTGTGCAGGGACAGGACATCTCAAAAACCGATCTCATTGCTTTGCGCCGGAATATTGGCTACGCCATTCAGGGAGTAGGACTGTTCCCACACATGACTGTGCGGAAGAACATCGCCTATGTTCCCAGCCTTTTAAACAAGCAGAACCGGCAGAAAACGGAAGCGGCCGTGGCACGCTTGGTAAAAGTTGTGGGGCTTGATGAGAGCTTGCTGGACCGTTACCCCAGCGAGCTGTCCGGTGGGCAGCAGCAAAGGGTGGGCATTGCCCGCTCACTGGCCGCGGCACCGGAGATCCTGCTCATGGACGAGCCCTTCGGAGCTGTCGATGAGATCACCAGGCGCATGCTCCAGGATGAGATACTGCGTATTCACCGTGAGCTGGGCGTGACCATTGTGTTCATTACCCACGATATCCGGGAGGCATTAAAGCTGGGTACCCGTGTGGCTGTTATGGACCACGGCGGTCTGGTACAGATAGATACGCCTGAGAACATCCGCAATCAGCCGGCCACAGACTTTGTGAAAGAACTGGTGAGTGACCGCTAAGCTGTGCTTTTCTTTTTTGGTATTTTAGTGTATCATTAGGGTATTAATCTTATATCAACCATTTGGAGGAAATTATGAGTGAAAAAAATCCTGTAGTCGGCATTGAACTGGCAAACGGAAAGACCATCAAGGTAGAGCTGTATCCGGACGTTGCTCCGATCAGTGTTGAAAACTTTTTAAATCTGGTAAAGGACGGCTTTTACGATGGCCTGATTTTCCACCGCGTGATCCCCGGCTTTATGATTCAGGGCGGCTGCCCAAGCGGCACCGGCACCGGTGGCCCGGGACATACCATCAAGGGTGAATTCGCAGCCAACGGCGTTGAAAATAACCTGAAGCACAAAAGAGGTGTGCTGTCCATGGCGCGCTCAGCGAGCCCGGATTCTGCCGGCTCTCAGTTCTTTATCATGGTCGAGAACGCACCACACCTCGACGGCCAGTACGCAGCCTTTGGCGCTGTGACAGAAGGCATGGAAGCAGCGGACGAAATCGTCAATGCAGACCGTGACTACATGGATAAACCTTATGAAGACCAGGTAATGAAACGGGTTTACGTGATCGAAGAGTAAACACCGTGTTCAAATAAACGAAAAGGAAGTGATCTTATGACCAAGTACTGCCCAAATTGTTATGTCGGTATTGACCCGGAGGATAAGGTATGTTCCAATTGTGGAACAGAGCTGAAACCAGACGAAACAAAAATGGCCGAAGCATTCCCGGCAGAAGACCCGGGCGATGCGGCAGATGTATTTGCCGCCAAGATTGAAAACACAAACTGTGATACGCTGGAGGATGAAAAAACAGCCGGAACCGGAGAAGAAGAAAATTCATCCGACGCAGCCGATGTGGTCATTGCATCCATGATTGACGATAATAGCTGCGATGAGAACGCAGAGCCGGAAACAGCAGAGCTGGCACCGGCAACGGCGGATTATAAAAATGCCTTTGAGAATGAGCCCGAACGCCCAGAGCCCGTGCGTCCGGCAGCAGAAGGCCCGGCAGCGAAAATAATGGGCCTTGGCGAGTGGTTGCTCACTTTGTTTCTCGTCTGCATTCCAATCGTCAACCTTATTATGCTGATCTATTGGAGCGCAGCCAACGACATCGACCCAAACAAGAAAAATTACGCGAGGGCACAGCTGATCATTATGGCCATTGGTGTGGTCATTTCCTTTATGTTTTTCGGTTCCATTGTCGCCATGATTCTGGCCTTTGGAAATTACTACTATTATTAAAAACAAAGCCCTGCTTTCTTTATGAGAGCGGGGTTTTTAAATAGAACAAATGGTTAAAATTTATGGCAAACGGTTTATAAAATACTAGAATTTAATGCTATACTTATAGTATAAATAAACCGCCTGTTTTATGTGGCGTCAATGAGAGGTGAGATGGCTATGCTCATTATTTTATGCGAAGACAATACCGTGGACAGAGAACACGCAACCCGATTGATTGAAGCGGCTGTGAGTGGAATCTTTCCAGATTACTGCCTTCGGGTGTTTGAGGACGCAGAAAGCTGTCTGAAGGCCATCAGAAAACGGCCGCCAGACATTGCGTTCATTGATATATTCCTAAAAGAAAAGAACGGGATTGAGCTGGCAGAGACTGTCCGGAAGCTTAATCCAGAGGCAGCGATTATTTTTCTGACCACTTCAAATGAGTTTGCTTCAGAATCCTACCGGGTCAGGGCAGTGGATTATCTGCTAAAGCCTGCTGGGAAAAAACAGGTTGACGAGGCCCTGCGGCGGTGCGTAAGACAGCGAAACGAAGCATTAGTACCACTTATCATTCATCAGAATCGGGAAATTTTGAAGTTTGATCAGCGAAAAATTGAAAAGCTGGAATCCCAGGGCAATTGGTTACTTATTTATATGGGCAGTGGTAAGGTCATCAGAACACGCTGTCCGCTTAAGAATGTTCAGGAACAGCTGAGTGCGGACATGCTTATGCTCAGGCGGGGCGTAGTGGTTAATATGCGCGCGGTGCAGACAATAAAAAATGGAACCTGCAGGATGAAATCCGGCGAAGAAATCATGCTCAGCCGTCAGCATGCTAAGATAATCCGTGATAAATATTACAATTATCAGTATGATCTGGTACGGAAGGACACTCCATGAATGATTTTCTCAATGCCAATCTGTTTGCGCGCTATCTGCTGGGTTTCTGGTTTCAGGTGGTACCCGTTGCTTTTATCTGTCTGCTACCCTTTGACAGGGAAGACTACCGCCTGCCGCTCAAAAGACTGGTATTTCTGGGGATTGGTAGCATGGCGCTCCTTTCGCTTGCAGAGACTGCAGTGTTGGTCAGAAATGAGACCCTGTTTACAGGAGATAACGCCATCGCGACAGCGGATAATCTGGTCCGTTTTGTAACCATGCTCGTCTGTCTGGCGCTCTATTTCTACTGTGTGCGGAGCACCGCGATGAAAAAAATCCTGGTCTATGCCATGGGTTTTACCTACGCGGCTTTTACGACGGCCCTGGGCACGCTTTACAGCAATGTAAATCCCTGGCAGGTCGAGGAAGCCGGCGTGCTGTTACAGGATGGGTCGCTGTATTTTTATATGGTGCTCGATGTTTTGTTAGTGCCGGCAGCAGCAGTGTTTATGCGCAGGCAGGTGCGGCCTGCCCTCAAAAATATGGAGCCCGCGATCACGCGTAAAATCGGCGCAGGGATCATACTACTCATGATGATCTACGGCGTCAGTTTTGCGACGGTTACAGGCGCCAGAACCTTTTATACCCCGCCGATGCTTATCGTCTTTTTCAGCCTGACGCTTTGCGTATTTTTTTCCTTTGCCCTTTTCTTTTCCATTGTGCGCCAGAGCGCCCAGACCATGAAGGCAGAGGAGGAGGCCCAGCGCCTGGCTCAGCAGGTCGAAATCGACGCCCTCAGCTACCGTAAGATGATAAGCAGCATTGAACAGGCCCGGGCAGCCCGGCATGATGTACGCCATCATATGCGGCAGATCGGCAGCATGCTGCAAAAGGGCGACCACGAAGGCGCAGAGGCCTACACCCAGGCCTATATGGAGCGTATGGACGCCCATGCGCAGATCATGGTATGTCAGAATTATCTGGTCAATAATATTGTGCTCTACTACCTGGATTTGTGCCAGAAGGATGGCATTGAACTAAGACACCGTATTGTGCTTCCAGAGCTCCCGGGGATCAGCCCAGTGGATTTGACCGTTCTCTTTTCAAATATTTTAGAAAACGCCCTGAACGCCTGCAGGCAGGTAACAGAGGGAACACCCTTTATTGACCTTCGCGCCGAATGTATTGGTACTTCCCTCGTGATTGTCATGGAAAACAGCCAGAAGCCTAAAGTGTCAGCTTCAGAAAACGGCAGCGGAGTGGGGATGAAAAGTGTGGCCGCCATTGTCCAGGCCCACGACGGCCAGGTGAACGCTGGCTCAGAAGGCAACTTTTATGTAACAAAGATCAGTTTGTGTTTAATAGCCCTTTAAAGTGTGACGAACTGCGTGTAAACGTGATGAGTTGCACTTTTTTTAGTGGATAATCGTGATATAATAATAATAACGTTTACGATGGATATTATGAAACATAACAGAGAAAAAGGAGGGGATCGACAATATGTATGAAAAAAGAATAGATCGGCTGTTTCCTCGTCCGGCTTTTATGAAAGAGGTCCGGAAGGCAGAGACGAACCAGCGTTTTATCATTGAAATTGCGTCATTCATTGTGTTTTTTCTGGTTTATTTCAAGCTGACAAAAATGGGTGGCGCTTATATTAAAACGATGGATACCACGGCATGGCCTGTGGGAAGCCCCGAAGCAGTCATAAATTTTCTAAATTTCATCGGCATCGCCGGCGCCATTGCCTGTTGCTGGTTTATCGAAAAGCGGCGTCCCCGCGGGCTGGGCTATGTAAAAGCCGGTCTGGGCGGTGAATATCTGGTGGGAATAGCCACTGGCTTTATCGGATTTGTGGCCTGCGTGGGCTTTGGGATGCTGGCGGGCGTGGTCAAAATTAACGGCTTGATGCCCGACATCGCGTGGGGCGGTATTCTGTTCCTTTTTGTCAGCTATATGGTGCAGGGGATGACCGAGGAAGTCATCACGAGAGGTTATTTGATGGTGACCTTGTCCCAAAAGCTGCCCATCTGGGCCAGCGCAGGCATCAGCGCCGCATTCTTCTCATTGGCTCATATCAAAGCAACAGGGCTCAGCTTTCTGCCCCTGTTCAATATTTTTATCATCGGCGTTTTTTTGGCCCTGGTCATTCTGAGGAGGGGCAGCATCTGGATGGCCGCAGGCTTTCACACAGCCTGGAACTTTACCCAGGGAAACCTATTCGGCTTTTCAGTGAGCGGTCACGAAAAGAGCGCTGCCATCCTCTCCGCCCAGATCGCAGAGGGAAACCCCATACTGACCGGCGGCAGCTTTGGACTGGAGGCCGGTATTTTTACAACGCTTACCGCAATGGTCTTGATCATTATTGTGCTTTTGGTAAAACCCATTGACCGGAGCGCACAGGCTTAGCTTTCAGGCCGAAAGGATGGAATAAAAATAAAGAGAGGTAATTATATGAAAAAGAAACGGATTTTGGCAGTATTCATTTCCCTGCTGCTGTGCCTGGCCACAGCGTCGCCTGCTTTTGCGCAGACCATCACTGTTGATGAAGGGAAGGACGGCGTGTATAGCGGCGATATCTTGATGACACAGAACACAAGGTATGATTTTGATGTACTTAAATATTATGATCCAAATCATCCAGGAGATCTGGATACGAATAAGGATTTTTATGAAAGCTGGGAGGCGACAGGAAATGACGGACAGGTGATTCCGGCAAATACGGCGGAAACAGCCGGTGAGGAAATAACACAGGCAAAAGCCCTCGCAGAAAACAGTGAGGATACGGCTCAGGCATCGCTGGAAGCGCAGACCCAGGCAGCAACAGTGCCTTATAAAGTGGGGGATACCAGAACTTTTACATCAAGCATCCATGTGACTGGTCCTTCTTTTGCTGCAAAGTGTATTGCTGTCGGAGACCACACAACCTTCTGGCTGGACACAGAAAATAAAGATGGCTTCGCGACTGAGGACATTATCCTTGGTCTGAAGGATAAAATTGATACAGAGATTTATCGACAGCTCACCAGTTCTTTTGGAGGTTCTGACAGTATTGACGTCGATGGTGACGGCAAGGTGGCATTTGTTTTTTATCCCATGCCAGACCCACATTTAGGCGGACTTTTTGCGCCAAGCGATCTGCAAGACAATCAAATGGATATGCTCAACATTAACAGCGCCGCAACAATGGACGACGAAACCTATGGGGAAAATCTGGGAATGGGAATTTTAACCCATGAGTGGCAGCATTTGATCAATTATGCGCAGACCGGCGGCGGGGAAGTGTTCACACCAGAAGAAGAAAAAAAATCCTACATCTATAGTGAAACCTGGCTGAATGAAACATTTGCCCAGAACGCTGTAGCTGTCTGCGGCGTGAGCGGTGATGTACCAAATGTACAGCTGACGGCCTACAATACCTATGTCGATGCTTATAACACTACAGTTCCCATGGTTTTCTCAGGTCTGTATGTGCCCCAAGGAAGGGTGGATACAGCCGGTACAGGCGCTTATATAAACTGGTACCTTTTCGGGCGTTATCTGGCCAGCCAGACCGAAGGACTGAAAGGCGGCGGTGATGAAATATATAAAACCATACTAAATACCAACCGCGAGACCAGAAAAAGCCCTGTAAGTGATGAACAAATTAGTCTTGGAACCTGCGATAAAGAAGCAGTGACAGATGCGTTGACCAAAATGGGTTATATGGGCGAAGGCAACCAGGTCAAGGACTTTGACGCACTTATCCGAAACTATACTTTAGCCAATTTCTTCCAACAGAAAGACGGCATTTACAGCTTTGGCGACAATCTGGGGAACTTTTCCCTTTCTCAGGCAGCCAGACCAACCATCACCAGCGCAGTAGACGCACCACAGAAGCTGATCGGTGCAGGCACAGCCACCTTCACCAAAATTGAAAACGGCAGTATCACCGTCGATGAGGCGGCAGCGGGCGAACATATCCGCCACCTCGGCATTACCATCAATTACGACGGCGTGACCGCTGAGGGCTACAGCCCGGTTGACGGCGCCATGACTGTGGATAAGGGTACCCCGGTAGCTCTGAGCACAACGGATACCGACGTCACCCTGCGCTACACCACAGATGGTAGCGACCCTGCCGCTGAAACGGGCACTGTCTACGAAGGACCTGTCACTGTGGATCAGGATATGACCATCAAGGCCATCGTAACCGATGCGTACGGTACCTCCGACGTGGCAGCTTTTAACTATAAAGTGAAAACCGAAGCGCCGGCTGGCACAGGAGAAGGCACCACCACCGACAAAAATGCCGATGGCGCAAACCCCACTGGCTCAGGCAAAAACGCGGGCACTGGCATTGCGGGTACACAGACGCAAACCATCCTGGCAGCTGCAGCGCTCCTGCTTCTGGCCACAGGCGGATGTATTTTAATTAGAAAGAGAGTTAAAAAATGACCTACAATTATTTCTATGAGACAACTGGCATGGTCGGGCTGCTTTTAGCCCTGGCCTGGTATGTTTTTATTCTGGTAGCAGGCTGGAAGCTGTTTGAAAAAGCAGGAGAGCCTGGCTGGAAATCACTGATTCCAATTTATGGCAGTTACATCCTGTATAAAATCAGCTGGAAAACGAGCATGTTCTGGGTTTACCTGGCCTGTATCGTGGTCGGCGGCTTTATGGGGGCTTCTGAAAACAGCGCACTGCTCACCATTAGCAGCCTGCTTTCTTTAGTATCCTTTATTCTGATGATCATCCAGACCTACAAGCTGTCCAAGGCCTTTGGGCATGGGGGAGGCTATACCGTCGGCCTGCTTTTGCTGAGACCTGTTTTTATACTGATCCTTGGCTTCGGCAGCGCAGAATACAAGGGAAACCCAGACCAGAACTGAGGAGAAGAAAATGCAGAAAAAAACAAGCAGACAACCCAGGCGTTTTAAAAAAGCCCTCCTCACAACCTTAGTCACGCTGCCGCTCTTAATGGGCAGTGTGGCCGCAGCAGGGCCTCTGACGGATCAACCGGCCATTGGCGGCTACAGCAGCGATACCGCAGGGGCTGGCTACAGCAACTACCCCGCAGGCGAGAACCGGATCGCGCCGAGAAGCGCACTGCCGGAAAAACTGGACCTTCGGGAAGCTGATCTGGATGGGGATGGGGTTACAGATCCATCTTATGTTACCAGCACAAAGCTGCAATCCCCTTGGGGAACCTGCTGGGCCTTCGGAGCCCTGTCGGCCGTGGAGTCGAATTATATCAAAACCACGGGCAGCGCCGCCGCCGATGTTGATTTTTCGGAGCGGTACCACGCCTGGTTTGGTTATACGCCCGACCACGGCGAAGGGATCGAGCCAGTTAAAAACGCCGATAAGCGTCTCGATTACGGCGGAAACCGCAATATCAGCGCAACCGTACTGTCCAGCTGGTCCGGGCCTGCAGAGGAAAGCGCAGCGCCCTATGAGGCAAACGACGGGGACACCGAATCGAAAGAAACGGACTGGAGCCTGCCGGACAGTCTCATCAGAGATTCGGAAGCCATGTCCGGCGCGCGGGTGCAGAACATCAATTTCCTTCCAGGCACAGCCACTTTCACAGATCAGGAGAACCACCAAGACTACCAGTATTCGGAGGCAGCTACCGCAGCCATCAAGCAGGCAATCGTGGACAACGGCGTGGTAGAGATTTCCTATTGTGCGGCTGTTTCAATGCCGGGAGGGGCGACAGATCTGCGTTACCTGAATATGAAAACCAAGGCCCACTATACTTATGAGTACGCCGCCGCAAACCATGCGGTCAGCATTGTGGGGTGGGATGACAATTACCTGGCTGAAAACTTTAAGGAAGAGCATCGCCCTGCAAAGAATGGCGCGTGGATTGTCAAAAACAGCTGGGGAAACTATGAGGATAAATCAGACGAAGGCTGGGAATCCAATAAGGACAAATTGCCCGTGGACCGCCATGGCTACTTCTATCTCTCCTACTACGACCAGTCTGTCTGCGATTTTACCTCCTATCAGGTCGATGCAGATACAGACGGCCTGTTTACCTACGACAACAACTACCAATACGACTATCTGGGGCTTAAATCGCCGGACAGCCGTAAGCCGTCAGAAGCGGGATGCAGCGGCAAGACCGCCAATGTGTTTACAGCAGCCTCGGACGAGCTGCTTCAGGCAGTCTCAGTGACGACCGTCGAGCCTGACTGTACAGCCGATATCAAGATCTATAAGGTGGCCGCAGGAACCACCGACCCCACATCGGGCGAGCTTGTGGCAGAAAAGGAAAGCGTGAGTGTACCTTACGCGGGCTACCATACCATCGCACTAAAAGAGGCGATCCCATTAAAAGCAGGTGAAAGTTTTGCGGTGGTGGAAACCATCAAAAACAGAGACGGAAACGGCTATGCGCCCATCGAGCGTGGAAGCGGTGAAGTGGTGGATGTGGAGGATGAAGAAGCCACTGAACCAACTGGAGAAACCACCATCCGTTACATTGCAGATGTCGCCGAGGGCCAGAGCTTTCTGTATAAAGAAGGTGCCTGGGTCGATCTGGCTAAGGATGGAACCGACGGTGTGGATAAAGAGGGCCATGCCCTGAAGACCGGCAACGCCATGATCAAGGCCTTTACCACCAATCTGGACAGCTGTACACTGGCAGGCCTGTCCATTGAGACGCTGAACGCCGAAGGACAGAGTCTTGGCAGCCAGCAGGTTACCGAATTTTCAAAGGTAACGCTGCCAGAGGGCACAGAGGCGATTCGCCTGAAACCCGCAGTAGAAGGAGAAGGAACCCTGACGATCACCGCCGCTGGCCAGAACGTGAGCGCGGAAGCCCCGATACCAAAGGATCAGTTTTTACAGGAGGGCTTTGTTTTTACCATCCAGGCCACCGGGCCCAGAGGAAATAATACTGAGGTTAGCACCTATCGTCTGAGCTTTGAGATAAAAACAGCGCAGAGTACCGGGGAAGAAGCCGGCACAGGCACAAACGGCTCAGAGGAAGAAAAAAATAGCCACGCCGATAAAAACGCAGGCACCGGAATCCATGAAAACAGAACAGCCGCAGCTCTGGGAACAGCTGCGTTACTGCTGCTGGCCGCAGGTCTGGGAGTCGTTTACCGGAGGCGCAGAAACAATCCGTAAAAAGACATTTAAGCAGTAAGAGTCATAAAATAAAAAGGTATCCGCAAAGCAGATTAAGTGCTTTGGGATACCTTTTTTTACGGTGCGTCCTCAACAGGCACCACCACATTTTCATTGGCAGAATCCTTTAGATAGCTTTCAAAGGGAGCGCTGGTATCAATGGTAATACCAGTTTTACCATCAGTCTGCCCGGCGATAGTATCGCTGATCTTCATGAGGTCGTCCGAGGGCGTGTAATCTGAATCATTGCCATATAAAATCTTGTGCAGTACAATGGCGTTATCGGCCAGCGTGTCAGGGACAAGGTACCAGACCCCGTCGATCATATCGCCATAGGAGTAATCATCAAGGGGGACTCTGTAGCCGTCAAAGGTCTTATTATCCAGGGACATAAAAGTCTTGGCGTAGCCTGTCATATCCTTAAGCGGCAGAGAGGTCTGCACATAGGGGTAAACCTTGCCGAGAAGACTAAGATCTGTGAAAATATCGCTGTTGAAAAGCTTTTGGGCAATCTGCTCAAAGACCTCCCGCTGGCGTTTGGTACGCATATAGTCGTTGTCGCTGTAACGCTCACGGCAGAAGGACAGGGCTTGGATTCCGGTAACAGTCTGGACACCCGTCTGTGTAAGAAACGGGTCGGATTTTCCGACCTTATCGTTGTCATCCATGATGTACTGGTTTGTCCAGTGGAGCACAGACTCATTGGGAATATTGATCTCAACCCCGCCCAGGGCGTCGACCACATCCACCAGGCATTTAAAGTCAATGGAAACATAGTCCGAAATATTTAAGTCCAGGTTTTCATTCAAGGTTTGGACAGCAAGTTCAGGGCCGCCGTAATCGTAAGCGGCATTGACCTTTTCATAGCTTACGCTGTTTTCCCTGCTCTCGGGAATTTTGACCATCAGGTCCCGCATAAGAGAGGTGACCTTGACATTGCCGGTTTTGTAATTGACTGTGACCAGCATGATGGTGTCGGAGCGGTCACCTTCAACATCATTGCGGCCGTCGAGACCGAAAACAGCAATATTGGCAACATCCTTGTCCAGCTTTTGGTTAATATGGAGCTGGCTTGAATCCAGCCGGTCGCTGGAGATCCCCTGTAAAATGCTGAAGCAGTAAACCGCACCGCTTGCAATCAAAATCACCAGACAAACTAAAACGACACTGAGCACCTTTTTCCTTAATTGCATACCAGTACCTCCTTTGTACCTGCTTGTATTGACTGCACGCAAGTCCAAACACCGATGTATTAGGATTTGTTAAGTATAGCACACTTTTGATACAAAATAGATACATTTTAGGTGCATTTAAGGAAGAATACAGAATAAAAAGGTGCACTGGCGTCATGTTTCTATTCCACACTCTTAAGGGAATCAATCATATCAATATGATCCAGGGTCTTGTTGGTCATGAGGTTGACGATCAGCGCGAAGCTGAAAGAGATCAGCGCTGTGATGGCGTAGCTGATGGGCTCGACATAGACGGCAAAATGGACCGAGGGCATGTTGAGCACATAGGTCAGGCTGCCGCCCAGGGCACGGCCGACCGGCAGACCCAGCAGGATGCCGATAAGGGTGAGAATGAGTGTTTCCTTATTTACATAGAGGTGAACCTCCTTGTCATAGAAGCCAAGCACCTTCATGGAGGCCAGCTCCCGCGTCCGCTCCGATATATTGGTAGAGGACAGGGAAAACAGCACGATAAAGGCCAGACCCGCCGCCATGGCCGTAATCAGGTAAACGACGGAGTTCACCAGGGAAAAGGCAGAGGAAAAGCTTTCCTTAAGCTGGGCAATGCTGGTGACCGACAGTATTTTATCCTGGCGGCCCAAAGTATCGGCATAAGCCTTGTGATCGGTACAGGCGTCTGAAAGATGGGCGAGAGCAGCGTTAGGCTCGTAGGCGCCAAACATCGCGTCATAAACGCTCTGGCGCATATAAACCGCGTTGCCAAGATAGTTGCGCACGATCCCCGAGACGGTTGATTCCTGCTGAACCAGCTGGTCATCCTGGATAAAGAGCGCATCCCCTGTGCCGAGGTCCAGCATACGGGAGGCGTTTTCCGTGATCAGCACACCGTTGTCCGGCAGAGAAGCCGTGGAGCCATCGGTGTTTTCGAGATGGATATAGCCTTCGAGGGAATGCCCCTCAGGCACCACGATGAGCTGTACCTTTTCCTCTTTGCCCTCGGCAGTTTTTTTGAGCTTGACATTGCCAGTCAGCACGTTTATATAATTTGCAATGTTATCATCCCCAGACAGGCGCTCCATGACCTCGGTGTTGTCATCCGCAGAGGTGACAGCCATGAGGTCATACTGGTAGATATGCTCATACTGCTTGGGCATAAGGTCGTTGACCGAGTTTTTAATGGCAAAGCCGCAGAGCACCAGGGCAGTGCAGCCCATGATGCCCGCCACGGTCATAAACAGCCTTTTTTTGTAGCGGAACAGGTTTCGCATGGTCACCTTGTTTAAAAAAGAGAGACGGTTCCAGAGCGCCGGAATACGTTCCAGCAGAACCCGTGAGCCGCCGCGCGGGGCCTTAGGGCACATGAGCACATCGGGCATATGAATGAGCTCGGTGCGGCAGGCGATGGCCGCCGCACCCGAAATACTGACGGTGAACAGCAGCACACCGCCCAGGCCATAGAGCAGGTTAAACCGGAACAGGTATTCCGGCAGCATATAAAGGATCTGGAAGATGGTAAACACAAATTTGGGCAGCAGGATAAAGCCGCAGACGTCGCCCAGAATACCGCCGGCCAGACAGGCCGCCAAGGAGTAAAGCAGGTACTTGCTGTAAATGGCGGCATCCCGGTAGCCCAGTGCCTTGTAGGTACCGATGAGCCCACGTTCCTCCTCAACCATGCGGGTGATGGTGGTCAGGCTGATGAGCACCGCCACCACCAGAAAGACAATGGGGAACGCAGTCCCGACCGCCTCGATAGAGCCCGCGTCGCTCTCAATACTGGCGTAGCCGCCCAGGGCGCTGCGGTCCTGAACATACCATTTGGCCGTGTCGACATCGGACAGCTCGGTCCGGGCGTCTGCCAGCTTTTGCTCGGCCTTTGCTTTGGCATCCTCATATTCCTGACGCTTTTCGGTAAGCTCTGCCTGTCCTTCGTTTAGCTCGGTTTCTCCGTCCACCAGCTCCTGACGGCCGTTTTCCAGGGTTTGGCGTCCCTCAGCCAGCTGCCTGCGGGCGTTGTCCTCCTGGGAGGAGAGCTCAGCCGCGCCAGCGTCCAGCTGGTTTTGTCCGTTCAGCAGCTGGGTGCGTCCCTCAGTCAGCTGAGCCCGGGCAGCTGCGAGCTGCGTGGCGTTCGCCTCCAATGTCTCGGCGGTGGCCTTAAATTGGGTGTCGGCTTCGGTCTGCTGCTGTTCCAGCTTCACGCGGTTTTCATCCAGAGTTTTACGGCCCTCTGTCAGCTGGCGCAGACCGCCGGCCAGCTGAGGAATGGCCTCTGGCAGAGCCTGAAGCTGAGCCTTTTGGGCCTGAAGCGCTTCCAGCCGGGCAGCAGCATCCGGATCGGCCGGGTCCAGAGCGGCAATCTGCGCGTCGATGGCCTGAACAGCGCCGTTCAGCACCGGCGTAAAGGCAGCCATAAAGGCAGACTGGGCCTCTGCTTCCGATTCCGGGGGCGCTGCGAGCCAGGCGTCCCAGAGATCATTGGGCCAGGCTGGACCAAACAGACCAGACAGGGCTTCCTCCTGGGCGTTTAAATCGGCCTGGGAGTCCTCCAGCTTTGCCTGCTCCTCGTCGAGCAGGGCACGAGCGCTTTGCAGCTGGGCATTCACCTCAGCCTGCTTTTGGGCCAGAAGCTCACGTCCCTGGCTCAGCTGTGCCTCACCCTCATCCAGCAAAGCGCTGGAATCCTCAAGCCTGGCGGCATTGGCGATAAGCGCAGCGTAGCCGTCGTTTATCTGCTGCCGGGCTGCCTCAAACTGGGCATTTGCTGTCTGCTCCTGGCCAGCCAGCTCCCACGCTCCGTTTTCCAGTTCCCGAAAACCGTCTGTAAGCTTCTGCCGCCCATCGGCCAGCTCCTGTTCGGCGTCTGCGAACTCGGCGTCTGCCTCCGCAAACTGCGTGTTCATTTTTTGCTCAGCATCGGCGATTTTGTTGGCCGCCTCACCAGTAACGAACTGGGTGCGCACCTGCTCACGGTCCGTTTTGATCTTAGCCTCAATGGCTTGAATAACCTGCTGCACACTGTCCTTATACGCGTCGGAGTAGCAGATTAAGTCGCGGCTGTCCGCGAGCGTCAGGTAAACAGCAGTAAAGACATCGCTGCTAACAGCCCTGGGAGTCACAAAAAAGGTGAAATCAGTGGTGGAGGCAGAACGGAAGGCAGAGGCGCCCTCATTGTTGCTGATATCCATGGGGTCCAGTACCACACCAGTGATCTTATAGGTGGTATTCGCAAAGGTAGGCGCTTCGGCCTCGTCCTCAAAGTCTGCGGCCCATTCATCGGTATCCCTGGCACTGTCCACTGGTTCAGCGGTCGCCAGATCCTCCAGGATGGTGAGCGAGTCGCCAAGGGCTTTGCCGGTGTCCTTCATGTATTTCTGCGTCACGGCGATCTCATCTGCCTTTTGCGGAAGAGCGCCCTCCAGCAGATAAGGCTCGTTCAGGCCCTTGGCGCTCAGCACCTTGACCTCGGCGTTCTGGCGCTTGTCATCCACCTGGGTGTAGACGGTCTCGCTGTAGGCTCCCTCGGCCGTTTCAACGCCGTCCAGCTGCGAGAGCGCTGCCACATCCTCATCTGTCAGCCCCAGGGTGGACATGACCGAGATGTCATAGAGCTTTTGAGTATCAAAAAAACGGTCTGCCGAATAGCGCAGGTCATCACAGGCGGCTTTAAGGCCTGTGAGCATGGTGACGCCAAGGGCTGTGATCATGAGGATGGAAAAAAAGCGTTTGCGGCTTTTCTGGATGGTCCGCCAAATATCTTTAAGAAATGCGTTTTTCATGGTTGTCTGCCTCCGGTATGCACAACATAGTGTTTAGTGCTTTATCTTTATTATAGAGCTTAAACCAGGCGGCATCAATAAACAAAATAAGCGGAAATGTTGAACACAACATGTTGTTGTGCTATGATTACGAAAAAAGGAGACGATTCCATGAGAAAACAACCCGAAGTTACTGAACAGACCAAAGCAAAACTCAGAATAGCGTTCTGGGGTCTTTATAAAGAAAAGCCTATTGAAAAGATAACTATCAAGGAGATAACCGATGCCGCCGGGTATAACAGAGGTACCTTTTACCTTTATTATAAAGATGTCTACGACCTTTTTAGCAAGATCGAGGAGGAACTGCTGGAGGCTATACGCATTCTCATCCATGATAATCTGCCCCAGAAAGAGGGCCTGGATTTCGCGGGGCATATGGGATTAATTGTCAAGCTGTCCCAGCAGTACTCGGCCTATATGTCTGTACTTCTCAGCGATCACGGTGACCCTACCTTCGTTACACGGCTTAAGGAGCTTATCTGGCCTTTGCTTAACCGCTATGTTCTTGATACCAGCACCCTTACTATCCAGGAGCAGTCCCTCCTGTCGGAGTTTTACCTTTCTGGACTTTTGGCAGCCATAACCCGCTGGCTTGAGACTCCGGGCGATATGACCATCGACCAGTTTATCGGATTTGTGATGAGGCAGGTGTTTGCCGGGGTGGTGGTGGTGTGAAAAAAATAGCTGTAATCCGTTATATTTTCTGAAGGAGGCATAAAAATAAGAAAGAATTACATAAAAAATTGCGTCGTCCTATGATGTCTCTTATGCAAATAAAGATCTCTGATGAATAGGAGGTATGTAATTAAAATTTACAAGATAAAAAGTAAAATATATTTGACTTTTTGTCGGGCGAGGTTTAGAATAAGGGTGTAAAGGATGGTGACACAATGGGGAAGAACTTAAAGATCAAAGCTGCCAGGGCCGCCCTCGATATGACCCAGAAAGACCTGGCCGAGGCGGTCGGCGTTACCCGGCAGACCATGAACGCCATTGAGAAAGGGGACTATAACCCTACCATCAAGCTGTGCGTTGCGATCTGCAGGGTGCTTGGGAAAACACTGGACGAGCTTTTCTGGGAAGAAGCGGAGTGAGCATAAAGGATTTAACGACAGGAGGATTATAAAATGTTTAATTTGTGTAAGGAATACGACGAGCGGCAGCAGATTATCCGGGGAAGCATCTGCAAGCATATTATGGTGATCATGGGGATCTGTGTTTTTATCAATGGCATCATTGAGGACGCGGGCTTTGCCTGGCCGGACAAATTCATCGCTGGCATTATCCTGATCATGGTGCCCATTACCATCGGTACGGTTGAGATGAACATCCGGGGCGTTTATCTGAGTAAGGACCGCCAGGTTTTCTTTGTGGTCGTCTTTGGGCTGGTGGCCCTGGCCAATGTGGTTCTCCTCATCAGTCACAACGAGCCCCCTTTTAAAGCAGGCGCCATTACCGATTACGGCGAGCACGCGGTTCTGGCCGTCTGTTTTCTGACGATTTTTATCGCTGCCATTATCCGCCTGATCTACGATAAACGTATGGAAAGGGCTGAGGAGTAAAAAAAGCCCTCACAAAAGGAGCCTGAAACAGAGCAGCTGCCATACAGGGCGGAAAAAGCAGGCGTATTGTTTTAGCGATACAGCGATACGCCTGCTTTTTTTATTTTTGTGAAGGCTTATTGCCATTTCTACAGGCAATTAAGCTGTTTTTTATAGGCTTCCATTTCCATCGCCAGACGGCAAAGTTTGCATGAGGGCAAAGAAATGCTCAGGCTCCCCGGTGCTAAAGTATTCATACCAGGCTTCCAGCGTGTTTGATTGAAAAACGCCTAAATGCTCAATGATTTGTTTTGCCCACAGCAAAGCGCCGGTAGGGGCGGCAGTAATAAGATTGCCCTCCGATACAGAGGGTTTGTCGATGTAATAGCTTTGCCCCTTATAGCCGGGAGAAACCATTTCGAGAAATCCCGGCCCATTGCTGGTATGCGGGCGCTTATCCAATAAGCCAAAGCTGGCAAGGGCAGCGGTAGCACCACAGATGGCGCACACCATAGCGCCTGAAGCGAGAAATTCGCTTGCTTTTTCGAGGATAGCCCCATGCTTTGGGTCGTTCCAGGTGTCTGCGCCCGGCAACAGTAGCAGGCTTGTTTTACCCACAACAATGTCCTCGATTAAGCAGTCGGGCAGGATTGTGAGCCCGCCCATTGTATGGATTGGCGCTTTAGAATAGCTTACCGTTTTGAGCGATATACGTCGTGCGTCCTTTTTAAAAAACCGACCGGAATTCAGCTCCGAAATAACATGCCCTAATTCCCAGTCCGCCAAAGTATCAAGAACATAAACATAAATTGTAAACATAAATTTCCTCCAATTTCATTGTCTTATTGATTTGTCTGCTTTTTTATTGTACCATGTCATTGTTGACAACAGTGTGGCAACAATCGAATTGAAAGGCGGCTAACCAATGAAAGTGGACAGACTTGTTAGCATTATTATGATACTTCTTGATAAAAAGCGTATCGGCGCCCAGGCGTTGGCAGATATGTTTGAGGTTTCCCCCCGCACAATCTACCGCGACGTCGACGCGATCAACATGGCGGGTATTCCTGTTCGTTCGACATCAGGAGTGGGCGGCGGCTTTGAAATCATGCCGGAATACAAGGTTGATAAAAAGGTTTTTTCGGCTGATGACCTTTCGGCCCTCCTGATGGGGCTTTCCAGTCTTTCGGGTATGGTACGGGGGGATGAGCTGGTACACGCGCTTGCCAAAGTCAGAAGTTTTATCCCAGCCGACAGAGCGAAAGACATTGAATTAAAAGCAAATCAAATAAACATAGACCTGAGTCTGTGGATGGGGAACGGGAACATACAGTCAAACCTGGAAATTATCAAAGCCGCTATGCAGGAAAGCAGGCTTCTGACCTTTGAATATATAGCGCATCATGGAAACAAAACCGCTCGAACCGCCGAGCCATATCAGCTTGTATTAAAAAGCAGTCATTGATATTTACAAGGGTATTGCCACAAAAGAGAGGCTTACCGCTTATTCAGGCTATCCCGCATGTCAAACCTGCAAATGCAGGAGGAAACTTTTACACCACGAAAGTATCAAAAACCACAGCTGGATTTTGATAATATTCTGACGAATATGCAAACAAAAATCAAAATCCGTATTCATAAATCTGTGATGGACAGGGTACTTGATTTTTGCGCCTATGAAGATTTTTTACCAGATGGTGACGCGCACTATATTGTCAGCTTCCCTTTCATAGAGAACGAATACCACTACGGTATTCTGTTTAGCTTTGGGGATAAATGCGAGTGCTTAGAGCCGCCGCATGTCCGCGCGGAAATGAAGCGCAGAATACAGGAGATAGCGATGATATATGAAGGCTAGCAGGCTGTCGCGCATGACAAGCCAAACAAACATGTAAAACGAAAAAACAGCGCAGACAAAGCTGCGCCGTTTCCCGAAAACAATACCCATACTGTTTTATAAATGCCGCCCTGAGGCCCTGTTTTTTATTCGCTTTCTCCGTCCGCAGTGGGTGAGGGGAGAATGGAATTGATGGCGTCTTTGATGAAGTTGGAGCCGCCGCCGGCGTCAGAGCCACTGTCTGTGCCACTTCCCGGAGAGGTCGTGGTGCTGCTGTCCGAGTTCGTGCTGGGGGTTGCAGACGGCGTGGCAGACGGGCTGGGACTGCTGTTTTTCTGATTGTTGATGAGCCTTGTAATCTGGGACTGCCCATTTTGGAGCCAGCTGTTAATGGTCTCCTGGTTGATCCCTGTGTTGATGCCAAAAAGTCCGAGCCAGATCAGCAGTGTGTAGAGTACGGCGATCAAGGTTAAAAGGATTCTTGGAATCAGCCCAAACTTTTTATAGCAGTACATTAGGAAAATGCCGAGCGGGGGTACAAGCACCAGCATGAGCAGGATGAACCAGGTGCGGGCATAAAAGGGATCACCCGAACGTCTGCCGCCGGGCATACGAAGCCCGCGCCCGCCGGAACGGCCCTTTTTACCGCGCTTGCCCTTGTTGCCCTGGCTGCCGGAATTACCGTCATCCGCCTCGGCTTCTCCCTCGTCCGCATAGCGGCTGCTCCCTGCGCGGCTGTCACGTCTGCCGGAACGGCTTTCACCATTGCCACCGCCCTGCATAACCCGGGCCACCGAGGATTTAAACTGGTCGATCAGCGCCTTGTCGGAGGCGTCGATTTCCAGTCGTACCCGTCCGTCGTTCTGTATCAGAAAATTAATATCGAGATAACCGTTCTCGCCGATATCAGCGGCGAGGCGGTCAAAATGTTCATCCACCTCCACGCGCTCAAAGCCCGCGTTCCAGAGTGCCTCCTCAGAAGCGTCAATCCAGTCGTCCAGACTGCCTCTGGCAGATAAATTTTCACGCATTTATTTTCACCTCTGATTTTATTGAATATTTCACAGTGCTTTTTATTATACAATGGAAAACTTAAATAATCGGGGATAAAACCCGCTTTTGTTTAAAAAAACAGGGACTGGTCCAGAGAGCATAAAAAAAGACGGCGTGTCGTTTTGGCACGCCATCTCAGGCTGTTGAGGAAGTGACGCAGCCCCGATACTGCGTCTTTTATCCAGACAAGAAAAAAGGTCCAGGCGCTGAGTAAACGGCCGGGATTCATAACGATTTACTCGAGCAGCCGGACATTGCCGATATAAAACATCAACCTTAGTGAAGAAGATACAGGTGTTGGGGCAGTGCCTGCAGGACGCTTTTTTCTTTCTTAGGTAAAAGGCTTCGTCTCTTAGGTTTTCTGACACTTTGAGACGGCGTGTCGTTTTGGAACGCCATCTCAAAGCTGTTTCAGTCCTCCAGGTCAAAGGCCTCTTTCGTGGCCGCGACCGCTTTCTCGGTATCCTCGATCTTGATGATGCAGGAGATACGGATTTCGGAGGTGGTGATCATTAGAATCTGGACGTCATTGTCGGCCAGCACCTGGAAGAATTTGGCGGCGACCCCGGACTGGGTGCGCATGCCAATGCCTGAGACGGACAGGCGTGTAATATCCTTATTGATGGTGATTTTAATTTCAGGGTATTCCTCGCCAAGGGCGTTTACGATGTCCTTGACCTTCTCCAGGTCGCGCTCGAGGACAATAAAGGAAACGTCAAAGGCGTTTTTGACCGGCGCGGTCTGGGTGATGATATCGACATTGACGTCGGCGTCTGACAGCTCGCTGAGGCAGCGGGTCAGGATAATGGAATTGACCGGCACTTTCTTCAGCGAGATCATGAGGTTTTTGTGGTCAACGGTCAGGCCGTCAACACTGTGGCTCTCCATATAGGTGGTCGTCATAAGGGCCTCCTACAGGTCGAACGCGTCGGCGGTGGCCATGACAGCCGTATCCCGCAGTTCGGATGGAATCACGCAGGAAATGCGGATTTCAGAGGTTGTGATCATGAGCATGGGGATATTGTTGTCGGCCAAAAGCTGGAAGAATTTGGCCGCAACGCCGGACTGGCTGCGCATGCCGATGCCCACAACAGAAAGCTTGGAGATTTCCTTGTTGATGTCCATTTCCACCTGAGGGTATTTTTCCATGAAATCATACAGGATCTTCCGCAGCTCGGACAGATCCTCGATGGGGGCGGAAAAGGAAATGTTGATCGCGCCGTAGACCGGAGCGGTCTGGCTGATCATGTCGATGTTGATGCTTTTTTTAGCCAGGTCTGAGAAGAACTGGGCTGTAATGTTCATATCAAAGGGAACGTTCTTGAGAGACACCATCAGCTCGTCGTTGTCGATGGCGAGGCCGGTAATGGCCTGCTGTTCCATAGGGCTCATGTTGCTGTCACCTTCCTTAATGAGAGTACCGGGCACGTCGTGAATACTGGATGCCACATAGATTTCCGCGTTGTACTTGCTGCCCAGCTCGATGGCGCGGGCGTGCATGACGCCTGCGCCCAGGCTGGCCATTTCCAGCATTTCGTCAAAGCTTACTGTGCTCAGCTTTTTAGCCGGCGGGTACAGCCGCGGGTCCACACCGTAGATGCCGTCCACATCGGTGTAGATTTCGCAGGGGCATTCCAACACACAGGACAGGGCAACCGCGCTGGTGTCAGAGCCGCCCCGGCCCAGGGTGGTGATATCGTCATTTTCATTAACCCCCTGGAAACCTGCGATAATAACGATCTTGCCGTCGTTTAGGGCATCCTCGATTTTCCGGGTTTCAATATCCATGATCCGGGATTTCCCGTGGTGGCCCATAGTGTGGACGCCCACCTGGGGGCCGGTAAAGGAGATTGCGTCGTAGCCCATGGCGTTGAGGGCCATGGACAGCATGGAGATCGAGACCTGCTCGCCGGTCGCTAACAGCATATCCAGCTCACGTCTCGGCGGCGCGTCGCTGATGGAGTAAGCCATTTTGATGAGCTCGTCGGTGCTTTTGCCCATGGCAGAAACCACCACGACCATCTGATTGCCTTCTTCTCTTTTTTTAATAATACGTCTTGCGACATTTTTAATACGGTCGATGGTCCCCATGGAGGTACCGCCGTATTTTTGGACAATGATGCTCATCGGAAACCTAACCTCTCAAATCGTCGAGTAATTCGGTTTTATCCTCGGTTTTTTCGTCCTTGTCTTTAATGACCTTGGCAGGGGAGCCTGCGGCCACAACGCCGGCAGGGATATCCTCTGTCACTACCGAACCAGCGGCAACCACAGCGCCCTTACCGATTTTGACGCCCTCAAGGATAACGGCGTTGGCCCCGATCAGAACTTCGTCCTCAATGATGACCGGCTGTTTTGACGGTGGCTCAAGCACGCCGGCAACCACAGCACCCGCCCCGATATGGCAGTTCTTGCCAATGGTAGCACGCGCGCCCAGCACAGCGTTCATATCAATCATGGTGCCCTCGCCCACAACCGCGCCGATATTGATCACGGCACCCATCATGACCACAGCGTTTTTGTGAATGTGCGCGCCCTCGCGGATAAAGGAGCCGGGCTCGATGCGGGCGTCCACCTCGGTTAAGTCCAGCAGCGGAATGGCCGAGTTGCGGCGGTCACATTCGATGCGGACAGAAGAGATTGAGCCTGCCTTGGCGTCCAGAAGGGCGCTGATCTCACCGGCCTCACCGATGATCATGCAGGCGGAAGGATCGCCATAATATTCGTAGCCAGCCAGGTCGCTCGATCTCAGGTAGCCGCGGACATAGGCCTTTACCGGCGTGGATTTCTCGACGGCCTTAATGTATTTTGCGATCTGGTATGGGTCGTTTAAATCAAATTGTTTTTTCAGTTCTTCGTTTGTCATGTTAAATCCTTTCGTGTGGTTTAATTGTCAATCAGCATTTCCATATTGAAAAGGCCAGGAGCCTGGTCTACAAGGTATTTGGCCGCGGTCACTGCGCCGCTTGCAAAGACTTTTTTGGAGAGGGCAGTGTGGCGGATTTCGATCAGTTCATCGTTGCCGGCAAATAACACCGTGTGCTCGCCGGGGATGGTGCCGCCGCGGACGGCGTGGATGCCCAGCTCCTGGGGTTTCCGCTTACAGTCTCTGCCGTGGCGGCCAAAGGTATAGTCCTTTTTATTTTCAAGGCCGTCGTTTACCGCGTCGGCAAGGAGCAGCGCGGTGCCGCTGGGGGCGTCGGCTTTTTTATTGTGGTGTTTCTCGATAATCTCAATGTCAAAGCCGTCCTCCAGAGCACCGGCCATATCCCGCAGGGCTTTTGCCAGAAGGTTGATGCCCAGGCTCATGTTGGCTGTTCTGAAAACCGGAAATTCCTTTGAGCCGGCTTCAATATCGGCCAGGTTCGCTTCGGAGAGGCCGGTGGTGGCGATGACGATGGGGGTTCTGGTGTCTCTGGCATAGCCAAAGACGCTGTCAAAGGCCTTGTAGTGGGAAAAGTCAATGATGACATCCGCCTTTTCCGCACACTGGCTTAAATCGGAATAGACAGGGAAGGGGGTATCCTGATCGGTGTTGATGTCAAAACCTGCCACAATCTGGCAGTCCGGATCTTCACCGATAATGGTCTGGAGCATATGCCCCATGGCGCCGCCGACGCCGGATAAGAGTATATTTAGCATAGGGGAGTACCTCTTTTATTAAATTTTATGCACCGCCTTATTAAAGCAGTCCGTATTCCTTCAGGGCTTCAACCAAACGCGCCTTATTGGCCTCTTCCATTTCAACCAGGGGCAGGCGCATTTCGCCGGTATCGGTGCCCAGCAGCCGCATGGCGGTTTTAACCGGGATCGGGTTGGTTTCATAGAACATGGCCAGGTTAATCAGGTTGGTGTCAAATTGCATTTTCCGCGCCTTGTCCACATCGCCGTCCATAAAGGTGGCTACCAGGTCGTGCATATCCCTTGGAATGATGTTGGCAGAAACGGAGATAATACCCTTGCCGCCCACAGAAAGGATAGGCAGGGTCTGGTCGTCGTTGCCGCTGTAAACATCCAGCTTGTCGCCGCAGGTGCGGGCAATTTCTGTGATCTGGCTGATATCGCCGCTGGCTTCCTTGACCGCCTGGACATTGGGGATCTCGGCCAGCTTCTGCATGGTGGACACACTGATGTTGGCCCCGGTGCGGCTGGGCACATTGTAGACAATGATCGGCACCTTGATGGCGTCGGCAATGGCCTTAATGTGTACGTAAATCCCCTTCTGGGTGGATTTGTTGTAGTAGGGGTTAATGACTAAAACCGCGTCCGCACCCTGCTCCTCAGCGTATTTTGAGAGCATGATGGAGTAGGCGGTATCATTACTGCCGGTACCGGCAATGTAGGGAACGCGTCCGGCGATATGTTCGCCGGCAACCCGCAGCAGATCAAGATGCTCCTGATCGGTGAGGGTTGAGGTCTCGCCGGTGGTTCCGGCCACCAGAATGGCGTCGGTGCCATTTTCGATGTGCCAGTCAATGAGCTCTCTGAACCGGTCAAAATCAATCTTGTTGTCCCTGAATGGTGTGACCAGAGCCACACAGCTTCCTGTAAAAATAGTGGACATAATAGTTCCTCCTCAGTATTTTATCCGGCGCGGGGCCGGAAAGTGTTAAATTAAGCCTTCTTCGATTAAGGCGAAAGCGATCTGTACCGCGTTGGCAGCTGCGCCCTTGCGGATGTTGTCGGCAACACACCAGAAGTTGATGCCGTTGTCGATGCTGAAATCGCGGCGGATACGGCCGATATAGACGTCATTGGTGCCTTCGGCTTCACGGGCCAGCGGGTAAACATTGTTGGCAGGGTCATCTCTCAGGACACAGCCTGGTGCGTCCTTGAAAAGGGCCTTGACATCCTCGATTTCAAAAGACTTTTTGGTTTCAACGTTAATGCTTTCGGAATGGCCGTAGTAAACCGGAACACGCACTGTGGTAGCGGTCACCCGGATATTGTCGTCATGCATGATCTTGTGGGTTTCGTTGACCATTTTCATTTCTTCCTTGGTATAGCCGTTGTCCAGAAAATCGTCGATATGGGGCAGGCAGTTGTAGGCGATGGGGTGTGGGTAAAACTGGTTTTCGGCGCCCTTTACGCCTTCCTCCAGATCCTTGTAGCCCTTGACGCCAGAGCCGGAAACGGCCTGGTAGGTAGAGTAGACGATACGGTCGATCCCGTATTTGTCATAGATGGGCTTTAAGGCGACCATGGCCTGGATGGTAGAGCAGTTTGGGTTGGCAATGATGTTTTTATGTCCTTTTAAGTCCTCTGGATTTACCTCCGGCACAACCAGCGGCACTTCCGGGTCCATGCGCCAAGCAGAGCTGTTGTCAATGACAATAACGCCTCTCTTGGCAGCGGCAGGGGCAAAGCGTTCGCTGGTGCTGCCGCCGGCAGAGAACAGGGCAATATCAATATCCTTGTCAAAGGCCTCGTCGCAGAGCTCCTCAACCACGTATTCTTTATCGCCGAATTTGACGGTTTTACCCTTGGAGCGGGCAGAAGCCATAGGATATAAATTATTCACTGGAAATTTCATTTCTTCCAGTACCTGAAGCATTTTTTGACCGACCATGCCAGTGGCGCCGACCACAGCAACGTTGTATGATTTCATCGAGAAATCCTCCTTTGATTAAATATAATAAAAAAAGCCAGTAAAGATACCAGCTATAAAATTGCAAAAAGTTACAGATTCCGGAAAACGCAAAAGCCCTGGGGGCCAGAGTCCGGAAGGACTAAAATGTATCGAGTTTGCAGTTTTGACAGCACTCCATCTTTCGATGACAGTATTATTGTTCTTCACAATAACCCCAGGAAGCCGGCTGACAGTACCGGACCCTTCGGCGTTTTTCCCTTTGGCCGCCATTCCTCTTACCCTGTCGTAATCCTGGCAGTTACTCTTTAAAAACGCGCCTCTATCTTTACTTATTAGTTTGTAATCCCTATTGTACCAGATGTATACAGGAAAAGAAACAGAAAAATTTAAAATAATGTAAAATTTGCAGACATTATTTTCATAAAAAAAGCTTGACAGATTCTTAACAGTGCCGTATGATAGTGGTAGTTAAATAATTTGTACCGATGGTGTGTTACTGGTTATGCAGGCATTAACTGTCAAAGAACTGTTTGTTACAGTTTTTTGAGAGTTAATGACTTTTTTGTTGCCCGAAATGAGACCAGCTTATAAAATTGGGTATATAACCTGAGAAGCTTGTTATCGTTTTATCCGATAGCATTAGGTCTTTATTTCCAACATGTACAAATCCTGACACCATTACAAAATGAGGAGGAAACAAATGAAAGACAAGATTTTTGGTGTTCTGCAGCGTGTAGGCCGCGCCTTCATGCTGCCAATTGCCCTTCTTCCCGTAGCGGGCCTGCTGCTGGGGATCGGGGGCTCCTTTACAAATGAAGTGATGCTGGAGTCCTATGGGCTCACTAGTGTCATGGGCGAGGGAACCGTTGCCTATACCATTTTAACGGTCATGAGTGAGGCGGGGAATGTTATTTTTGCCAACCTGCCCATTATTTTTGCCATCGGCGTGGCCATCGGCATGGCGAAGAAGGAAAAGGCTGTTGCCGCGCTGGCAGGGGTTATCGGCTTCTTCATCATGCACACAGTTATCAGCACCCTGATCGGCCTGACCGGCACCTATTCGCCGGAAACCCTGGCGGCCGCTAACGAAACCGCCCGGGCCGCCGCCTTAGCCGCGAACCAGCCCTTTACGGAAATTGTGGCCAGCCGCCTGCTGCCGTCTGGCTCCATCTCGAGCACCGTCGGGATCGAATCCCTGCAGATGGGGGTATTCGGCGGGATCATCGTTGGGCTTGGCGCAGCGGCTTTAACCAACAAATTTTATAACATTAAGCTGCCGTCTGTGATCTCCTTCTTCGGCGGCACCCGCTTTGTCCCAATCATCACTGCGTTGGTTTACCTGGTGGTGGGCGTTTTAATGTTCTTTGTATGGCCCTATATCCAGATCGGCATCAACGCCATCGGCAATGTGGTCATCAACTCCGGCTACATCGGCACTTTTATCTACGGCTTTATCGAGCGTGCCCTCATTCCCTTTGGCCTGCACCATGTATTTTATATCCCGTTCTGGCAGACCAGCGTCGGCGGTGTGATGAACGTGGACGGGCAGATGATCGAAGGAGCCCAGAATATTTTCTTCGCCCAGCTGGCCAGCGGCAACGTGACCCAGTTTAGCGTAGAGGCCACACGCTTTATGTCCGGTAAATTCCCGTTCATGATCTTTGGGCTTCCAGGCGCAGCTCTGGCGATGTACCAGTGCGCCAAACCAGAAAAACGCAAACTCGTTGGCGGCCTGCTGTTGTCCGCAGCGCTGACGGCTGTCCTGACAGGGATTACCGAGCCCATTGAGTTCACCTTCCTGTTTGTGGCGCCGTTCTTATACATTATTCACTGTGTGCTCTGCGGGCTCTCCTATATGCTCATGCACATTTTAAACGTTGGGGTTGGGATGACCTTCTCCGGCGGCCTCATTGATATGTTCCTGTTCGGTATTCTCCAGGGCAATGACAAGACCCACTGGGTCAATATTGTGCTGGTGGGCGTGGCTTACTTCTTTATTTACTGGATACTGTTCAGAACCCTGATCAAGAAGTTCAACCTGAAAACACCAGGCCGTGAGGATGACGATGAAGAAACCAAGCTTTACACCCGGGCCGACGTCGACGCCAGAAAGAACAGCGGCGGCGCAGAAAGCAGCCCTGGCGCAGGCGTCAGCGACCCTGTTTCAGCCATGATCACAGTGGGCCTTGGGGGTAAGGAAAATATCGAGGATCTGGATAATTGTATCACCCGTCTGCGTACAACGGTCAAGGATTCATCTCTTGTTAAGGAAGACCTTTTAAAACAGAGCGGCGCGGCCGGCGTGGTTATCAAGGGCCAGGGCGTTCAGGTCATTTACGGCCCGACCGTACCGAATATCAAGTCAAACCTTGAAGAATTCCTGGAAACGCCGGAAGCGGATAACCTGTCACTGGATGTGGCCAAAGCCGAAGCGCCAAAGGCCGGAGAAACACCAGAAGCCGCCGAAAAGAACGGCACTGTCGAATTTTTCTCAAGCCCCATCGACGGCCGCGTTGCCAGTATCGAGGAAACCCCGGACGACGCCTTCAGCCAGAAAATGCTGGGCGACGGCATTGTGGTATTCCCGACCGGCTCCGAGGTACACGCGCCCTGTGACGGCTCCATCGAGGTGCTGTTCCCAACAGGCCACGCCATCGGGATGAAATCCGCCGACGGTACAGAGCTGCTTATCCATGTGGGCATTGACACCGTCAATCTTGACGGCAAAGGCTTTACCCCGCACGTTGAGCAGGGCGATACGGTCAAGCGCGGCGATCTGCTCCTGACCATCGACCTGCCCTTTATCGAGGCCAACGTCCCGTCCGCGGCGGTGCCCATGATCTTTACCGGCCTGCCGGCAGGCAAGGATATGAAGATTCTGGCAAAAGGCGACGTGACCACTGATATGGATGTTGTCGAAATTGACGGATAAGTGTATAATAGGATAGAAAGCTAAAACAAGACCATCAGCGAACGACAAAAGGAAGGCTCTTTATAATAGGAAAGGCCTTCCTTTTTACAGCTCTGTGAGAAGATACAGAAGGGGGGACACACCGAGTGTACTGTGTCAAAAAAGTTTTAAATAACAACGCGGTTCTGGCCGTTGACCTCAGACGCAAGGAGGAGGTCATCTTTCTGGGGAAAGGCGTGGGCTTTAATAAAAAAGTCAACCAGCCCTTTGAGGACCCGAAAAGCGTTAAAAAATACCATCTGCAAAAGGAAACCAGCAAAGGCCCCTCAGACAAGCTCATCAGCGCAGTCAATCCGGTTTATCTGGAAATCGCCAATGATATTATCCGCCTGTCCGAGGAGAAATTCAAAGCTGTGGATACCAATATTCTGCTGCCGCTGGCCGACCATATCGCCTTTTCCATTGTCCGAATGAACAGCCGGATGGATCTGTCCAACCCTTTTTCGGAGGATATCCGCCTGCTTTTTGAGGAAGAGTATGCCATAGCCGAAAAGGGCCGGGAGATCATCCGCGAGCGTACCGGCTACAGCATTCCCGACGACGAGGTCAGCTACATTACCCTGTACATTCACTCGGCCCTCAGCGACACACAGGTTTCCCAGTCGCTCAAAATTCCGGTGATCATCCGGGAGAGCATCGAGCGGATTGAGAAGGAATGCGGCGTCAGGATCGACATGGGCTCCTTTGCCTACAACCGGCTTTTATACCATATTAAATGTATGCTGGCCCGGGTGCACAATAATGAGAAGCTCAACAGCGATATGATTGAGTTTACAAAGGAAAAATGCGCTTATGCTTTTGAGGTGGCCGGAGAAATCTGTGAAAAGCTGTCCCATGAGCTGGGCGAGCAGTTTACCGAAAAGGAGGTCAGCTACCTGGCCCTGCACATCGAGCGTATCCGAAGCGCTTAACAGAAAAGATGACGTACCGTTTTGACACGTCATCTTTTTTAATGGCCGAGGGGGGCGGTGTGCGCTTGTGTTATCCCGGCCTTTAATATATAATTATGCTTAATCTTTAAAAAAAGGAGTGATTTTATGGCAGTTGACTTTTATCAAAAACTTCCTGAAGCCATCAAAGCCTGTGAGCCGGAAGCCGTCAGCCTCCGGCGGGCTTTACATAAAATCCCGGAAACGGGCTTTAATGAGCGTGAAACCCAGGCGTTTATTATGGACTATCTTGAAAAGCTGGGTTATAGCCCTGAGAAGGTCTGCGATACCGGCGTTGTCCTGTTTATCCCAAGCCTGAACGGGCTGGATGAGACCATCGCTATCCGTACCGATATGGACGGTCTGGGCGTAGTGGAAGAAACCGGGGTGGATTTTGCCTCCGAGCATGAGGGGATGATGCATGCCTGCGGCCACGACGGCCATATGAGCATGGTGCTCCTGGTCGCCAGGTATTTAAAGGAGCACCCAGAAGCCAGAGTACGCAACACGCTGCTGGTGTTCCAGCCCGCCGAGGAGGGACCGGGAGGGGCCGGCCCCATTGTTGAGAGCGGCGTGCTTGAAAAGTACAAAGTCAAAGCTGTTTTTGGCTACCACCTGTTCCCCTTTGTAGAGGAAGGGCTCATCAGCACCACCCCAGGGCCGATGATGGCAATGACCTCGGAATTTTATATTGATATTCTGGGAAAAAGCGGCCACGCGGCCGACCCGGACCAGGGGATTGACGCCATTGTAGCTACTGCTGACTACGTTTCGGGCCTTCAGAAAATCGTGAGCCGGACGGTGAGCCCCAATGACAGCGCCCTGCTGTCCATCGGCACCATAAACGGCGGTACCCGAATGAATATTATTGCCGATAAGGTCAGCCTTTCCGGTACAGTGCGCTCATTCTCAGAGGATGTCCAGGAGGCCATGAAAAAGCGTATGGTGGATATGGCCAGGGGTATTGAGCAGATGTACCATTGCAGGATTGAGATCAGGTTTGTCGATATGTACCCCCCGGTGATCAATAGTGAGGCCCTGTTCGACCAGATCTGGCCCCTGTGCGGTGAGGCAGATGAAAAGAAGCTGTTTAAAAAAGTGATGCTGGCTGAGGATTTCGCCATGTATCGGAAAGCCATTCCCGGTGTTTTTATGGGCCTTGGCTCCGGCAGTAAGGAGAAGGGCTATACCCAGAACCTCCATACCCACGGATTTAATTTTGACGAAAAGGTTCTTCTGAGAGGACTTCAGGTTTATATGAATATTCTTACCAAAGCGGGAGAATACACCCTTTAAAAAGAGTGTGAGGAGAAAACAGAATGTATGAGAAATTTGCACAGGTCTATGACGACCTGATGCGCGAAATCGACTATAAGCAGTGGGGGGATTACGTGTTCCGCCTGCTGCTCAATGCGAAAAATGAAGTGAAAAGCGTGCTGGAATTTGGATGCGGCACCGGTAACATTACCAGCGAGCTGGCCCAAAAGGGCTATGCAGTAACCGCTGTGGATTTGTCTGAGGAAATGCTGACCGTCGCGGATGAAAAAATCGCCGAACAGAACCTGGGAGATGTCCGGTTCTTTATGGGAGATATGAGTAATTTTCAGATCGGCGAAGAATTTGACGCGGTAGTTTCCTGCTGTGACAGCGTCAACTACCTGCCCGACAAGGACGGGGTTCAGAACTTCATTTATTGCAGCCAGGATGCCCTTAAAAGCGGCGGACTGCTCCTTTTTGACATCAACACCCCAGTTAAGTTTAAAGAGGTTATTAAGGACAATACCTATGTCTATGACCTGGACAATGTCTACTGTGTATGGGAAAATTCGCCGGACTTTGAAGCCGGGCGTATGGACTATGACCTCTCCTTCTTCATAAAAGAGGAGGACGGCCGCTACTCCCGTTACGATGAAAGCCAGAGCCAGTATATTTATACAGTAGAAGAAATTTACCACATGCTCAAGAACGCGGGCTTTATCAATATTAAAATCTACGCTTTTGGCACTTTCCTGCAGGGAAGCAACGAATGCGACCGCGTCCAGTTTGTGGCCGAAAAAAAATAATTTCAAATTTTTTAAAATTTGTGTGAAAAAAGTGTTGACAAAGAGTGCGTGCTGCCGTATAATAATGCACGTACTCAAGTTGATGGTCGCTTAGCTCAGCTGGGAGAGCACCTGCCTTACAAGCAGGGGGTCATAGGTTCGAGCCCTATAGCGACCACCATTTTTTATGTACTGCGGCCTGGTAGTTCAGTTGGTTAGAATGCCAGCCTGTCACGCTGGAGGTCGAGAGTTCGAGTCTCTTCCAGGTCGCCATTTTTATAGTACATAAACGTAAAAGTATTTATTTTTTTCTGAAAAAGTACTTGACAACATTAACTTGAGACAGTATAATTAATACTCGTCGCTGCAAGTTTATGCAAGCCCAGATAGCTCAGTCGGTATAAGCAGAGAGTCCAAATCTTTGATTTGGTGCGAATCGCTTAGTCAGGCAGAATAAAGGATTTTATAAGTGGGAAGCATTGACAGCTGTATGATAAACAGTAGGCCCAGATAGCTCAGTCGGTAGAGCAGAGGACTGAAAATCCTCGTGTCGGTGGTTCGATTCCGCCTCTGGGCACCACTTTAATCACTAAGTGGTCAGACAGTGTTAATAGATTAATAAGCGGAAGTGGCTCAGTGGTAGAGCATCGCCTTGCCAAGGCGAGGGTCGCGAGTTCAAATCTCGTCTTCCGCTCCATTTTTAAGGTGCTATAGCCAAGCGGTAAGGCAAAGGTCTGCAACACCTCTATCCCCAGTTCGATTCTGGGTAGCACCTCCAACCTTGAATTTTAGTCGCTGATACAGCGGCTTTTTTGTCTTGAATATACAATCTAAGTGCAACGAATAAATAATGACCCATAGCTTCTGGTAAAATGGAGTTTGCAAAGACATCCAAATACCAGGAGGCGCTATGAGTCATTATAAACATCTTACACCATCTGAGCGCGAAAAGATATATCTTCTTTACGCTCAAAATTATTCGTTAAGCTTTATCGCAAACAATATTGGACGAAACAAGTCAACGGTTTCGCGTGAGTTGGCTCGCAATTCTAACAAAGGCAGCTATTCTCCAAGTGCCGCGCAGGCGGCTTATGTCCGTCGAAGAAAGCAATGTAAACCTCAATTAAAACTATCTGATCCTGCCTTGTATGAATATGTCCGTGATCGGTTTCTTAAGCATCAGTGGTCACCCGAACAAATTGCAGGAAGATTTTCATTGGAAAACGCGGATCGACCGGTCAGTTATACGACAATCTATCGGGCGATTTATGCAGGAATGTTCGACACCAAAGAGCAACGTGCGTCTCATGGGAATCGCAGGGCCATCCGTCAACTCAGGCATCGAGGCAAAACACGGCAAACAAAAGATCATCTTGAAAAACGCGGTAAAATCCCCATCAGCCATGCGATTGCAGACAGACCGGCAGAAGCGAACACCCGATGCCGATTAGGCGACTGGGAAGCCGATACCGTCATTGGTAAGAAAGCCGGCCCTTGCCTGGTAACCCTTGCCGACCGGAAAAGTCGTTTTCTGCTTAGTCAAAAGGCCGAAAAGAAAGCTTCTGTTGAGGTGCGTGATACAATGATTCAATGCTTGACCGGACAGCCTTGTTTTTCCATTACACCCGACAGAGGTAAGGAATTTGCCAGACACGGTGAAATATCGGAGGCGTTGAATCAGGTTCCGTTTTATTTTCCATTGCCACACCACCCTTGGCAGCGTGAAACAAATGAAAACACGAATGGGCTTCTTCGTGAATACTTTCCTAAGGGAATTGACCTACGTAAAGTAACCGATTCGTCTATACAAAACAAAGTGGATGAGCTCAACAAACGCCCCCGAAAGTGTCTAGGGTTTAAAACTCCTTATGAGATCTATTATTCGATAACGTTGCACTTGACTTGACAATTCAAGATTTAAAAAAGAGCCTTCACAGGCTCTTGGCAAATTACTTCGTTTTTGACAGAATACCGATGGTGGATCTTCTGGGCAGGACAAAGGCCGCGTCCTCCATTGAAACCCCGATTTCGGCCGGATAACTGCCAAATAGGTTGAAAAGTTTAACCTGTTCATCCTTTGGCCATGCTTCACCCATGCCAGGAACATAGTCGTAAATGTTGGGCCAGCCGACAGCACGGCTTACCTGCTCCGATACAAAAGCCTTTCCGGCGCCAACCAGAAGGTTCATGATGCCATCAATCATAAAAAGATCCATCTGATCCGTTAAGGAAGCAGCATAAGCGTCAATCTCAGTGCCGCAGGTCGCAATGTACGCGTAGAGGGCATCACCCTCATCCAGGTTTGCCATAAGCTTTGGACTGGTAAAGGCTGCGCCGTTGATCACAATCTGCGTTTCCGTTTTTTTATCGACAGAGCCGGGAATGACCAGCGCCTTAGGCACTGCGGCAGCATTGGTCTGATCCAGCAGGAGCTGCGCCTGATTTAAAAGCCGTTTGCGATTCCGAAGCTTCAAAGCGTCGTTTAAAGTCTCCATGGTTATTTCGAAGGGAACCGGGTTAAAGATTTGCCCATTCATAAAAAATCACTTCCTTATTAAATTCTTAATGGCATTATAGCACACCTTTGCATTAATATATCCTAAAAGAAAATAATGAAACATCGGTTTTACTTATGCCCGTCCATAAATTTTTTTGAAATATTATTGACATTTTCAAGGTAAAAGAGTAATATTATATGCAGTTGCTCATGTGCGACGTATTTCAGTGATATAAGTATAAGAAAAGACAGTAACAGTAGTATAAGCGGAAGTGGCTCAGTGGTAGAGCACTGGCTTCCCAAGCCGGGGACCGCGGGTTCGAATCCCGTCTTCCGCTCCATTATAGTAAAGAAGATGCCTGAAACCCAGTGTCTGATTGGGGTTCGGGTTTTTTTATTTGCACCTGGCAGCCTAGGAGTAAAGTACTCAGCACAATTTTATTAAATTTACATTTAATAGAAGGCTTAAATTAATTCTTATATAAGATTTAAAGATTAGAATAGTGTCTGAACATTATTTTGAAAGGGACTTTAAATTTATGAAGAAAAGAAGGCGTGCCAGAAAGAAAAAACGGTTCAGACCGCTTATCTGGGGGATCGTGGTGATCACAGGGGTCCTTCTTCTTAACTGCAGCTTTATGGCTGGAAGAGGAAATAAAAACAATGACGCGGCCCAGGAAGAGGTGCTTTCGTCAGCGGTTGTTGAATACAGGCCTGTGGTCGCGCAGTACGCTGCCGAGTATGGGATTGAAGAATATACGGATTATCTGCTGGCGGTCATGCAGGTAGAATCCGGAGGTAACCACGAGGACGTGATGCAGTCCAGCGAGTCACTGGGGCTGCCGCCAAATAGCCTTGAAACAGAGGAGTCTATCAACCAGGGCTGCCGCTATTTTGCAAAGCTGGTGAGGCTTGCTGCGGAAAAGGGCTGCGATTTTAATACCGTCGTGCAGGCTTACAATTTCGGCGATGAATTTCTTGACTTTGTCGCGGAAAACGGAGGTACCTACACCGTTGAGCTGGCAGAGGAATACGCCAGACAGAAATCAGGTGGTGAAGAAGTGACCTATCTAAACCCTATTGCCCTGAAAGCAAATGGCGGATGGCGCTATAAATATGGGAATATGTTCTATGTTCAGCTTGTTTACCAGTACATCTGAGACAAGCCAGAACAGGATTTTTGGATAAAAGGAGAAAAAATGAAGATAACAGAGGAACAAAAGAGACGTAATCTGGATATTTTTTATGTAGACGGACTGATTGACAATATCCTTGAGCAAATGCTGAAAGAGGTCGATAACCTGACGCCGGAAGAAAGCGTTCATTTTAAAAAGAAGAAAAATTTAATTATTTAGATTACGGATATGATTAAAACATTCTGACAGGGGTATAATTATTTTTGTACACACATACCTCTTACTTAAATTAATAAAACTTACTCCCCCAACTTTTCCTTTTTTTAAAATCCCCGGGTCGCCGTGATCCGGGGGTTTTTCTGTTTAAGCTTCGCTTAAATGTTGCGAATGTCACGGATTTATTGTGAAAAAGGGTGTATATTAAAAACAGTAAAACAAATGGAGGTACTTACGATGAAGGAACGTTTTAAAAATATAGATTTAAGAACAGTGCATGCCCTGGCAGATTTGGTTGATTATGCCAAGGGAAGAGTGGAAAGTAGAACTCTTGCCCAGAATGATGCTTTGAGTATTACAGCTTTTTCATTTCCCAAGGGCGAGGGATTGAGTACCCATGTGGCGGGCGGTGACGCGTTGCTCTATGTCATGGACGGAAAAGCAGGAATCACCATTGGTGACGATCCGCAGAAGGCTGTCAGCACAGGCGAAATGATTATTATGCCAAAAGGCATTCCCCACAGTGTGGACGCCCTTGAAGCATTTAAAATGTTTTTAGTGGTCGTTCAGTAAAGAGTTAAAAACCGGCTCCCAAGAGGGCCGCTTTTTATTTGTCAAAAAATGGAATTTAGATTATAATATAACGCTAATGATTGAAAAGAAAAGGAAGGGTACAGAATGAATCATCTAACCATTATGCAGGCTGAAAAGGAGGACGCAGGGGCACTCTTAAAATACCGCGACGCAATCGGTGCGGAGAGTGACAATCTAACCTTTGGAAGAGAAGGCTCCGGCATGACGCTGGACGCCCAGAAGGCTTTTATACAAAGAGCGAAAGAATCTGGGGGATCGGTCATGTATGTGGGAAAAATCAATGGCGAAATCGTAGCTCTGGGCTCAATCACAGCCTATGATAAGCCGCGTATCTTCCATCGGGGAGAGCTGGGCCTGACCGTACGGCAGTCTTACTGGAATCAGGGGATCGCCACAAAAATGATGCAGGCTCTGATGGCGTTTGCAAAGGAAAGTGTAAGCTGTGAGATCGTCGAGCTGGAGGTTCGTTCTGATAATAAGGCCGCTATCCACCTTTATGAGAAGTTTGGTTTTAGAACCATCGGTGTTTATGAAAAATTCTTTAAAATCGGAGATCAGTACGCCCCGGCCAATTTGATGAACTGCTATCTATAAGTTATAGGCGATTTTTTTGCGCGGGTACTGCCCGCGGACGTACCTGCCATAATACTTGCCCACAGATTCCGCAGCCAGTATGCCCTGGTAGTGGCGAAATGGGACATTAAAATATTCGTATAAATTCCCGTTTTTAAACTGAATATATAAATTTCCGTTGTGGTAGCCGATGGAATCGACCAGAGTAGAGGTGACAAAATGCATTGACATAGGATTCACGCCCTTTTTTCTCATTATAACATGTGAATATGGAAAAAGCCACTGACTGTGAAGTGAACCCCATTTGTTAGACATGTGGTATAATACTAACAAGTGGGGTAATTTTATAGGCCAAAAGGAATACCAAACAAGAAATACACCGGTGAATTAAAGCAGAAGCTGGTTGAATTAGTGCGTAATGGCGGACTTAGCCAAAGGGAAGTGTCAACACAATAGGGTGTTAGTCGATATTCTCTGCAGCTTTGGGAGCGCATCTATCTCGAGGAAGGCCCGGAAGGGCTGTATGTAGAACGGCGAGGCCGCGGCAGTAAAGGCGGCGGCAGACCGCGAAAGCAGCTCAAGCCGGAGGTCGAAGAGGATCTCATCGCCGAAGTACAAAGGCTTCGATCGGAGAATGTATACTTAAAAAAATTGCGAGCCTTAATTCAGGAAGAGGAACGCCAAGGCAAAGGGCGCAAGTGATCTGGGAATTAAGGCATGAATTCAAGCTGTCGCTGCTGTTGGAGATAGCAGAGCTTCCCCGTTCTACGTACTATTACTAAATCAAGCACATGAAGGACGAGGACAAGGACAACGAGATAAGGAAACAGATCAGTGACATATTCCATGAGAACAAGGGACGATATGGCTATCGAAGGATAACCATGGAAATGCACAACCGTGGTTACGTCATCAATCACAAAACCGTTTTGCGATTGATGAATGAAGAGAAGATAAAATGCATGGTACGCATTAAGAAATATCGCTCCTACAAGGGCGAAGTCGGGAAGGTAGCACCGAACCTGCTTGAGAGAGATTTCAGCACCTCGGCGCCGAACGAGAAGTGGGTAACGGACGTCACGAAGTTCTCTCTCTTCGGACGGAAACTCTATCTCTCACCGATCCTCCACTCCGATCAGGGCTGGCAGTACCAACACAAGCAGTATCAGAAGTTGCTTAAAGATCATAGTATCAAGCAGAGCATGAGCAGAAAGAGCAACTGTCTTGACAATGCTGTGATAGAGAACTTCTTTGGACTAGTGAAGAGCGAGCTCCTATACATGAAAGAGTTTGACTCTATGGATCAGTTCAAAGCCGAGCTGATCGAGTACCTTGACTACTACAATAACCGTCGTATCAAACCCAAGCTAAAGGGCTTACCTCCTGCTGTTCACAGGAAGCAAGCCCTCGAAGTTGCTTGATTTAATTCTTTTGTCTAACTTTTTGGGTTCAGATCACTGGCAGTGGCTTGTAGGATTATTGCTTTTTCCATTTATGGCCGGCTTCCTGAGTAGGGGGAAGCCGGTCGCCCTTGGCGATTGTGACAACGCGGCCGTTTTTAATTTCGCCGCCGCGTGGGCCTACTTCCTTATAGGTACCCGGTGTCTGGTTGTCTGTACCAGGGTTTACGAGTTCTGACATCATAGAAATCACTCCTTTCAAGATTAAAGGTCTTTGTATTTTGTATAGAACAAATATATCCAAAGGGCATAACGAATAACGCTTTTAGCGGATACCTGCTGGAGTAGTAATAAACCCTTAAGAAAAATCGGTTTTATTTAAAAATTGAGAGAGTAAAGAATAAATTATCCGACACCAAAACACAGAAAGTATATCGATTATATGCAGTCTATATGCAATGAACAGCGACTTTCCCTTGTTTTAGAGGGGTCTCTGGCGGCAGGAAAGGCAGGCTGTTTTTCGGATATTGACTTGATCTTAACAGGAAATATAACGGCAAGACAACTGGAAAAAATAATATCAGGCTATGGTTCTTTAGCCATGACTAATTATACGGAAAAACCAAAAGGAATTTTAATCTTAAACTATACAGATGGTATCAGTGTAGATCTGGATATCCGTAAGACTGTGCTTAAAAAGGAAATTGCAGTAAACCATATTTTGTGTAATTTTGGATTTGACATTGGAAAAAGAGTTGAGCGTCTGGGATTAAGAATGGACTTAGTGCCCGAGCGTCCCCTTTGGTATAAAACCCTCAGGCTTATCCACCGTTGTTGTTTAAAATATCTGACAGGTAAGATAGAGAATGCCGATGGGTTGGCGAGAGAGGTTGCCGAGGGAGTAGATCAGTGTTGCGGCATAAAGCTTCAAAGACAGTCAATTCCAGAGAGTATGATCGAAGCCTTTAGTGCTATTGATGAATATTTTTCTGTTGAGGTCATTATTCGAGAGCTTTTTGAGCCTTTATTTAAAGCAATGAAAGAGAAAGCATAAAAAAAGACAAAATTTTACTCTTTTAGAGTTTAAAACGGGCTTTAGCTAAAAATAGTTGTCAGTTTTAGATTCGATTGGACTTTTTTCTGTCAAGATTTTAGCAGTAAACAGAGACAAAATGCATTGAAACATTAACGCTAAAAGAATAAAATAATGAGGAATTCCAAAGAGCTTTTGCCTTTAAACGCAAAAGCAAATGAAAAGAATTGAACGATTCTTTTCCCCTCATTTTTTGTCTCCGGTTCGCCGGAGGCATTTTTGTTTTTTGCATAATAGCGGTCATTCTGTTAAAATGAAGCTAAAAAATGGGGAGGAATCATGACAATGGCAGATAAAAGAAAAGAAGGAGCTCTGGAGGGCCTGAAAATACTGGATTTCTCAACACTTTTACCAGGCCCCTTTGCCACAACCATGCTGGCAGATTTAGGGGCAGAGGTGTTGAAAATAAGCGGACCAGGCAAGCCAGATATTGTTTTAGACTATCCGCCCTTTGTTGAGGGGACCACGGTATCGGCGAACCAGGCCTGGCTTGGGCGAAATAAAAAGACCATGCTGCTGAACTTGAAAAAGCCGGAAGCCATCGGTATCGTTAAAAGGCTGATCATGGAATATGATATTGTTATGGAACAGTTCAGGCCTGGGGTTATGGAGAAGCTTGGGCTGGGCTATGAAACCCTTGCCGAGATCAACCCGCGCCTGATCTACTGTTCCTTAACCGGCTATGGACAGACTGGGCCTCTGAGTCATAGGGCAGGACATGATATTAATTACCTGGCAAGAAGCGGCAACATGGCCCAGGCTGGCCGTACAGAAACAGGACCGGTTCTGACCAATATGCAGGTTGCCGATGTGGCGGTGGGCTCAATGAATTCAGTCATTGGGATTCTGTCAGCGGTCCAGTACCGGAATCGGACAGGGAAGGGACAGCGTGTGGATATTGCCATGCTGGACGGTCTTATTCCTTTTAACGGTATGGACGGCACAGCTTTTCTGGCGGATGGAAAAGTTCCGAAGCGCGAGGGTGAACGCCTGAATGGCGGCTGTATGTATGATTTTTATGAGACAAAAGATGGGCAGTACCTGAGCGTTGGCGCCCTTGAACCAAAATTCTGGGCAGAATTTTGCCGTTGTATCGGGCGTGAGGATTTGATCGAGGGATCAGTATGGCCTGAGGACGTAAAGACAGTCAAGGAGGTCATAAGAGGGATTCTCAAGGAAAAAACAAGGGATGAGTGGATGGCTGTTTTTGACAGCCACGATGTGTGTGTGGAGCCAGTGCTGTCAGTGCAGGAGGCTCTGGCAGAGGATGCGCATATTCGCGCGCGTGAAATGGTGGTAGAGGTAGAGCTGCCGCTGTCGGATGGGAAGAAGATCCCCCAGTACGGCACTGCGGTCAAGCTGTCCGAAAGCCCTGCCCAATACCGGTTCGGCGGTTATCCGGTCGGTTATCACACCAAAGAGGTGCTGAAAGCACTGGGCTGCTCAGACGACGAAATCGAAAGCTTAATGTCAATATAATTTAACAAGCTTTTAACTGGTGCTCTGGGCAGAAAACAGCTATAATTAAATTAGACACCAGAAAACTTTTCATTTCTCTCTGAGACTTCCGCTGTTTTGGCGGAAGCCTCTTTTTGTATTAAAAAAAGCCTGGTAAACCAGGCATAAGGTAATTAGAAAAGACGTCCGCCGCCGAATATAAAGAACAGCAGGCTGGCCACCTTAAAGACGACCACCATAAGGCCAATGGTCCGTCCGGTTTTTGCGTTATCATTTTTCGGGTCGGCCGCCAGCTCCTTTTTCCCCATAAAAAAGGCTACAGCGCCGCAGATGATGATGATGCCGCTTAAAACAAGTGAAATCGGATTGGTGTTGTTTTGGAAGCTTAAGAGAATATTAAGCGCCCACAGAATAATGGCTATCACGCCAAAGGTATAGCCTCTCTTACCAAATTGAAAGCCCATATTTTTCTCCTTTTCTTTTGTTAGTTGAACGTTTTGGCTCAGTGCTATTATACTTGTTCAAATAAAAAAATACAACATTGAACCACTGATTTTATGTTTTTCTGAAATTTAGGGGGAAGTGTTATTTTCAACAGGTCTTTGGGTAAAAACTAAATAACACTAAAAGGAGGTATTTATGATGGAAAAAGATACAAGCGCATTTTTAAAGGATAAAAGAGGTGCCGCCTTGACAGCTGATAACACAGGCAAGTGCGGTGAGTATGTCTACGAGGAAACCATTTGCTCCGCCGAATTTCCGCAGGGATGTATTGATTCGGAATCACCGAAGCCCGATGCAGCGGCAGATGTTGAATAAACACGATTAAGCAAATCCGGGCACGTCTGAGGGCGTGTCTTTTATTTTGTGAAAATGTAGCGTCGTTTTCATTATGGTTTAATGTTTTTATAATCTCTGCGTGATATAATAAAAACCAATACCTATAATCGTTATGAGAAGGTGATAAAATGAATAACGGAACAATGATGCAGTATTTTGAATGGTACCTTCCGGCAGATAAGCTGTTGTGGAAGCGGTGCGCCGCTCAGGCGGGAAATCTGAAAAAAGCTGGAATTACCGCTGTGTGGCTCCCTCCCGCTTATAAGGGCGCGGATGGTATTTACGATGTGGGTTACGCGGTTTATGATACATATGACCTGGGAGAATTTGACCAGAAAGGCGACATTGCCACCAAATACGGCACCCGTGAAGAATATTTAATGGCCATTGACGCTTTTCACAATGAGGGAATTCAGGTTTTAGCCGATATTGTGTTAAACCACCGGATCGGAGCGGATGAATGTGAGGAAACGGAAGCAATCCAGAACAGGGAAACGGACCGCAATGAGCAAATCGGCGAAAAGAGTGTCATTACAGCCTGGACAAGGTTTACCTTTCCGGGAAGAAACGGAAAATATTCGGATTTTACCTGGAATTGGCGTTATTTTGACGGGACAGACTGGGATAATAAAAGCAACAGAGGCGGTATTTACAGGTTTCATGACAAGGGATGGGACAGCGAAGTGGACCCGGAAAATGGTAATTATGATTACCTGATGGGCGCAGATGTTGATATGACCAATCGGGAGGTGGTCGAGGAGCTTAAGCAGTGGGGAAAATGGTACCTCGAAACTGCCAATATGGACGGTTTCCGCCTGGATGCGGTTAAGCATATCCGTTTCGAGTTTTTTGATGAATGGCTCTCCTATCTCAGAGAGACAACGGGTAAAGAGCTTTTTTCAGTGGGCGAATACTGGAGTGCGGAGGTCGAAACGCTGGAGCATTACTTTAAAGTCTGTAACTGGAGTATGTCACTCTTTGATGTGCCGCTGCATTTTAAGTTTCATCAGGCCTCCTGTGAGGGGCAGGCCTTTGATATGGGCAGCCTGCTGGAAAACACGCTGGTTGCCGCCTTTCCGGATAAGGCCGTAACCTTTGTGGATAACCATGACACACAGCCAGGACAATCCCTGGAATCCTGGGTGCAGGAATGGTTCAAGCCCCAGGCCTACGCGGTGATCCTGCTGAGGGAAAGCGGCTATCCCTGTATTTTTTACGGGGATTATTATGCCATGCCCCACGACAATCTGCCAGCAGTCATTGGACTGGAAATGCTTTTGAGGGTCCGGAGCCTTTACGCCTACGGACAGCAGCATGATTATTTTGACGATGCGAATATTGTGGGATGGACCAGAGAAGGGGACGTTGAGCATCCGGATTCCGGCATTGGTGTTTTACTGTCCAACGGCCCGGAGGGGGAAAAACGGATGTATATTGGAGCAGCCTGCGCGGGCCAGTCTTTCAGGGACTGTACCCGTCACTTTTCAGAGCCGGTTGTCATAGATACAGAGGGCTATGGTATTTTTAAGGTTTCGCTGGCCGCCCTGTCCGTTTGGGTCAACGAGCGAGCTTACGGTGTGCTAATGATTAATCTCCCATAAAAATACAGAATCAGGAATGGATGATGAAATGTTATATTTGATGGAAAAATCAGGGATTTACCCTATCGAAGATGAAACAGCGCTGGAACCCGATAAGAAATATATTGGTGTCTACACCTACGAGGCGGCCGGCGCGCTGGGGGATAAATTTGGACTTCACTCCGGGCTTCTAAAGCGGACACTGTCCAATGACTCGATCCGCTTTGAAAGCTATGACCGGCTGGATATGCTCTGTATTGCTGTGGTCGATCTGGCGGTAATGAAGCTGGATGTCCCGACAATGCATTTGTTTATCCGGGAAAATGCTTTTTTTATAGTCTGTGAGGATAGGAAATTTGTCAGCAGAATTCTTAAGCGGATTTCAGCGTACGATAAGCTCGAGGTGAGCTTTGGCCGTTTGCTGTTTCATCTTTTCGATAAACTTCTGGAGGATGACAACAGCTATCTGGATAAATTTGAAGAGAAAGTTATGGCTCTTGAGAAAAAGATCATTGATGACAAGAGAAATAAAAACTATGTGAACAATATTATCGGCTACAGAAAGAAGCTGGTACTGCTGAAAAGGTATTATGAGCAGGTCAGTGTTGTTTTTAAATATATTGATTTGAATGAAAACAAGCTTTTTGATCACCAGTCTTTAAAGCTGCTGCGGATTTTGTCGGGGAAGGTGGACCGCCTTTATAACAATGTGCTCTCACTTATTGAATATGTGGCACAGATACGTGAGGCTTATCAGGCCGAGGTGGACATAAACCTCAATACGACCATGAAATTGTTTACTGTTATCACTACCATCTTTTTTCCGCTCAGTCTGATTGCCGGCTGGTATGGTATGAATTTTAATATGCCAGAGTATCAAAGCCTCTACGGTTATCCCATGGTTATTATCCTGAGCGCCGGAGTGATCGTTGCCTCGGTTATCTATTTTAAGCGGAACCACTGGTTTTAAAAAGTTGATAAAAATGTTGCTTTTTTCTGTAAGTTGGATATATTTATTAAAACAACTTAGGGAAGGATTGTGTTTATGAAAAATTTACTAAAAGAATTTAAAGAGTTTGCGCTCAGAGGCAATGTGATGGAACTGGCTGTCGCGGTGATTATGGGCGCGGCCTTTCAGGGAATTATCAGTTCATTAACCGGGGATATTATTTCACCGGTTCTCGGCCTTTTTGGTGGTGTTGATTTCAGCAATCTCGCAATCAATATCGGGGATGCCAGTATCCGCTACGGCGCTTTTATAACAGCAGTTATCAATTTCATTATCATGGCTTTTGTTATTTTTCTGATGGTCAAGGGCATGAATAAGCTGGCGGGTCTCAGAAAAACAAAGGACAGTGAGGAAGAGGAAGAAAAAACAAAAACCTGTCCTTACTGCTATACCGAAATACCCCAAAAGGCAGTACGCTGCCCGCACTGCACCACTGTTTTGGTTAAACGAAAAAAACAAGCGTCAGCAGAAATCCAAAGTGAAGATTAAAACCTGCCTGGGCTCAGGTAAACAAGCGCTGGTCCGGGTATAATAAGAAAAAACCATTAAAGGAAGTGTTTTAAAATGAAAATACTGTTTCATGTGGATGATACAGACCGGTTGGGTATGGCGGCCACCAATGCTGCCAATGCCGTTAAGTATGTTCAGGATAACGAGCTTACGCTGGAGGCTGAGATTGTGGTGAATGGCGAAGCTGTTACCGGGCTGGTCCGCCGCTGTATTGAAGAGCCCTTATACAAAAGTATGAAAAAGCTGACAGACGGGAAGGTGCGTATTGCAGCTTGTCAAAACGCATTGAAGGCCCATCAGCTTTCAAAAGAGGAGCTGTGTGATTTTGTCACTGTTGTTCCCGCAGGGGTTATTGAGCTGGCAAAAAAACAGGAAGAGGGCTATGCTTATATTAAGCCTTGACAGAAATACTTTGCTTTTGCAGGTGTTTTTTATGTCAGTCAGTTTTCGTACCCGTTACGCGAAAAAAGCTATCGCTGTGTTTTGAGCGATAGCTTTTTATATTGCCTGAGAAGGTTTTAGGATGTGTGGTCAGCAGGCTCAGTGCGCTTGCTGTTCCTTGCGTTTACCGGCAGCTTTATTCAGTTTATCTGCCATGTTTTCAGCAGCATTGTATAAACGGTGGATTATTTAGAAATTCTTAAATTAAAATAGTTCTGTTTTAAAAGATTGACAAAACTGCAAAAAAGATTTAATATTGTAATATGAACAATGTTCATTTTGGAGGAAACAATGAATATAAACGTAACGTCCAGGGAAGCGCTGGTGACAGCTGCCCGGGAAATCGCGCGGACAGAAAGTCTCTCTAAAATCAGTATCCGGCGAGTGGCCTCTGTATGCGGTATCTCAGTCGGGGCTATATACAATTATTTTCCAACCAAAAGTGAGCTGATGCTTGCTGTTATTGAAGACTTTTGGCGATCGGCCTTTCATGGCGTGGGGGATGATTTATTTAAAGAAAAGAATTTTTGCCTTTTTATAAAAGGTGTCTATGAGCGTCTATACCGCAATGTACAGGAAGTCTATGAGAGCTGGCTGGAAGAAATTACCAGACTGGATCTGGGCCAGGGCGGTAAGGAGCAGGAAGCCCGTTATTTTGAGCATATTAAAAAAGGGTTGCTGAAGGTTCTGGAAAACGACACTGCCATAAGACAGGACATCTGGAATGACCAGTTCACAAAAACTGGCCTGATTGATTTTGTTTTTGACAATTTACTGCTGCTCATGGGAAAAAGAGAAAAGGAATGCGGCTTTTTAACCCAGATGCTGGAGCAGGTGCTCTATTGCAAATAAAGAAAGGATAAATTAAGTGAAAAAAATAATTCCCAAAGTTGATAAGCTTACACTGCTGGTACTGGCTGGCGCAGTCTGGTTTATCGCAGGCTTTAACATTATGCGTATCGGCACACCGGATATGATCGCGAACTGGCATAACCCGTTGCTGCCGCTTTTGTTTTCAGTGGTGGTATTCGGTCTGTTTTTTAAATTTGTGTTTCATAAGATGGTGGTTAAGCACAGCGCGCGTATTATGAATTACGGAGACGGAAAGATCCCATTTTACCGTTTTTTTGATAAAAAGAGCTATCTGATTATGATTTTTATGATTACCTTTGGGGTAACCTTAAGAATGTCACATTTAATCCCTCCGCTCTATCTCGGTACCTTTTACACCGGGATGGGGGCATCCTTAATCGGCGCAGGTGTTTTTTTCTTTATCCAGTACCGGAGAAATGCTGTGGCTGTGAATGCTTAAGCCTTTCTGATTTAATGCGATTGGGCACAAGTTTTAACATGTTTTTAATTATATCTGTTGGGTAAATATGTATAATAGAAATATAAAAAGAAAGGAGTGCTAAAATCATGTTATATAGTACAGAAATGATGCGGAAAGCAATGTCCCTCGCGAGACACGCTTATTCAGACCGTATCGACAGAAAAGGAAGATCTTTGTTTTTAATGGCCTGTGCAAGAGCAGAAAAAATGAAAACAGAGAAGGAGACCGTCATTGCTCTGTTAAAAATGACAATGGAAGAAACAAGTCTGACACTTAATGAAGTGAAGCAGGCGGGCTTTGAAGATGCGATAATCAATGCACTTCCAAGCGGACAGTCTGCTAAAAAATGTTATGTGAAATCCACATTAGAAAGTCTGACAGCTTAAACGTTCGCTCGGAAAGCTCAGGCTTTCTTTTTTTATTTTTTGAAAAAGGGTAATAAGTATAACATGAAGGGAGGCAGCTTTGTGTTTGACGATTTTAAAAAATTTGCATTTAAGGGGAATATCCTCAGCCTGGCCATCGGTGTGGTCATCGGGAATTCTTTCAACAGGGTCGTATCTTCGGTGGTCAGCGATATTCTTATGCCTTTTTTTGGCTATCTGACAGCAGGTATAGATCTTAAGACTTTGAGACTGGTGCTGCACCCGGCAACCCTTGAGGGAGATAAAATTATCCGTCCAGAGCTTGTGATCTCCTATGGGGATTTTTTACAGAATGTTGTTGATTTTTTTATCATAGCGCTATCCATTTACATTGTGACAAGAGTTATCCGAAAGCTTAGCCGCAAGGAGCAGAATCAGGATCAGCAGGACGCAGTGACGGAGATTGACCTGTTGACGGATATAAAAAATATATTGGAAAAGGAACAGAATAGCCCACCGGCAACGTCAGCGGACAGTTTAAGGGCTCAAAAAACAGACCTGCCAGTACAAAATGTTCGGATTTCCAAAAATGCGCAGAAGCTGCGGCTTGATAAAAAGTATAGAATCCATTAAAATAAAGAGTAAACTTATTTGGAAGAATTTCTAAAAGATAAAGAGGAAGCTATTGAAAGAATTAACCGTGTTTGACATTATCGGGCCAAATATGATCGGGCCCTCCAGCTCCCATACCGCGGGAGCCTTGAGAATCGCACTGCTGGCCCGAAAAATGGTCAAGGGAAGCATCCGGAAAGCAGAGTTTGTGCTCTATGGCTCCTTTGCCCGGACCTACCGCGGCCACGGCACAGATAAAGCGCTGGTGGCCGGAATTTTGGGCTTTGGCACCGAGGACTACCGCATCCGGGATTCCTTTGAATACGCCAGAAAAGCAGGGCTTGAATACCGTTTTATCACCAATACTGAGAAAAAAGATATCCATCCCAATACTGTGGCCATTACTATCACCGACACAGAGGGACAGACCACCGTTGTCGTCGGAGAGTCCATTGGCGGCGGAGCCGCAGTGATCCGGGAAATCAATGGTGTCGAGATTGCCCTTTCCGGCGAATATAACACCATACTGGTCAAGCAGAGGGACAAACCCGGCGTGCTGGCCCACATCACCCGCTGCCTGAGCGACTGCCAGATCAACATTGCTTTTACAAAGCTTTATCGGGAAAAGAAAGGCGAAATCGCCTACACCATCATCGAAACTGACGAAGAGATCACAGGCGAGGTCATTGCCGCCATCGAAGCATCCGAGAATATTATCAGCGCTACGCGCATCGAGCTGTAGGAGGAAAGCGATGAATTTTACAAATGGAAGTACCCTGTTAAAAAGCTGCCACCGCCATCAGTGTCCGATTTCCGAGGCCATGTTCAGAAGAGAAACCACCTATCTGGAAAACACACCTGAGGAAACAGAAGTCCGGATGCATCACGCCTGGGAAATCATGAAAGACGCAGTCAGAACCTCCCTCGAAAAAGAGCTGACCTCCGTCGGCGGACTCATCGGCGGCGAAGCGCGCAAGCTCAATGCGCGCCGCCTGGCCGGTAAAAGCATCAGCGGGCCCCTGACCGCCAAAGCCATCGCCTATGCCATGGGCGTGCTTGAAGTCAACGCCTCCATGGGGCTGATCGTCGCGGCCCCCACCGCCGGCTCCTCCGGTGTACTGCCCGGCGTACTCTTGGCCGTTCAGGAGGAACACGGGTTCAGCGATGCCGAGATGGAAAAAGCCTTATTTAACGCCGGGGCCATCGGCTACATTATTTCACGAAACGCGACCGTAGCCGGAGCAGAGGGCGGCTGCCAGGCCGAGGTCGGCGCCGCCAGCGCCATGGCCGCCAGCGCGCTGACCGAGCTCTTCGGCGGCACACCGCAGATGTGCCTGGGCGCAGCCGCCAACGCCCTTTCAAATCTGCTGGGACTGGTCTGTGACCCCATCGCAGGATTAGTAGAAGCGCCCTGCCAGAAGCGTAACGCCATCGGGGCATCCAATGCCATCATCAGCGCAGAGATCGCGCTGAGCGGCGTGGAAAACCTCATTCCCTTTGACGAAGCCGTCAGTGCCATGCTGCAGGTTGGGAGAAGGCTGCCGCCAGAGCTGCGGGAGACAGCCCTTGGAGGCATGGCTGCAACGCCGACCGGCTGCGCACTGTGCAAGCGAATTTATAAAGGACAGGATGAGGAGGAAAGAGAATGAAAAGAGAAGATTATTTATCCTGGGATGAATATTTCATGGGAATCGCCCTGCTGGCGGCTAAAAGGAGCAAGGACCCCGGAACACAGGTAGGGGCCTGTATTGAGTTTGTGTCAAAAGTCCACCTAAATCCCCAAAATCGTGGTATAATTAATACATAATCTTAAAATAATCGGGAGGGTATTCTTATGGATTTCATTATTGGAAATAATCGTCATCAAGGGATGTTACTTCCAGACTGTATCGAGGATTATGTCGATGAAAATAATCCTGTACGTGTCATTGATGCTTATGTTGATACCTTAGATTTCGAAAATCTCGGATTTAATAAGTGGAAACCCAATCAAACAGGCCGCCCGATGTACTCGCCACGTGATCTTCTAAAACTTTATATTTATGGCTATATGAATCACGTGCGTTCTTCCAGGCGTCTGGAAATTGAGACCAAACGAAACCTCGAAGTGATTTGGCTGCTTCAAAAACTTTCCCCGGATCATAAAACCATTGCCCGCTTTCGCCAGCAAAATCCAACGGCACTTAAGAATGTCTTTAAAAACTTTGTACAGCTCTGTACCCAATGGGAGCTTTACGGTAAAGAACTGCTTGCGATTGATGGCAGCAAATTTAAAGCCTGGAATACCAAAGACCGCAACTTCACCAAAAACAAACTAAAGGATCGGATTCAGCATATCGAAGAAAAAATCGAAAGCTATCTTGATGCTTTAAATCAGAATGATGCACTTGAAAATCAAAGCACTTCTGAAATATCCAGCGATATAAGCGAAGTTATTCATCAGCTCACTGACCGCAAAACACTTTATGAATCTTTTTTAGCGGAGCTCGCTGAAAGCGACGAAACCCAAATTTCGCTTACCGATCCCGATAGCCGTCTGATGAAAACTAAAAACGGGCTTGATGTCTGTTTGAATATTCAAACCGCTGTCGACAGTAAAAACAAAATGATTGTTGAATTCACGGTTGAAAATCAAGCTCAGGATAAAAATTTAATGGGTCCTTTAGCTCAAAAAGCGGCAGATTTATTGGAAGTGCCCGCCATGACCGTCGTTGCAGATAACGGCTACGACAGTGTAAGTGATGTGGCTCAACTTTATCTCAGTGGTCATCGTCCTGTTGTTGCTGGAGGGGATTATGAATTTTGTATTCCTACAGATGCGGCAAATACTGAAAAGATTACCGACTATGATTCGAACGTTGCACGCGCGATTTATCTTCCAGAGCGTAATATTTTCATCTGTCCACTAGGAAAAGTGTTAAGGCCCTGTACTTATAATAAAAATAAACATGTTGCCAAATACGATAATACACAAGCCTGTAGACACTGTCCTAAAAAATGTACAAAAATGCGCTATTACCGCGCCGAGCGTGTCATGAAACCGTCAGAATACACCAAGGCCTTCGATGATTCCGACTTATTCCTTCGAAAAGTTCACATCTTTCAAAATAAAGAGATCGTTCGACAAAGAAAGGCCATTGTTGAGCACCCCTTTGGAACCGTAAAACGCGCAATGGGCATCTCCTATCTTTTACTGAAAGGCAAGCAAAAGGTAGAAGGTGAGATTGCGCTTGCTTTTCTTGCCTTTAATCTTAAAAGAGCCATCCATATCATGGGAATCCAGCCATTAATCCAAGCAATCCGAGCATAGCGCTTCTTTTTTTGCTCTTTTTTCAAAGTTCAACCTTTACCCAGGGGTTTGGGGACGGAGTCACCAACAAGAGACTGTGTTTTGACACAGTCTGTATTGTAAGCCCAGACAATAAAATTTTAACCATGGGCTATAATGGTATGCCCACAGGCTGTCATGATGACGATATGCCCTGGGAACGGGAGGGTGATCCCCTTGAAACAAAGTATCTTTACGTCTGTCATGCCGAATTTAATGCTATTTTAAACAACGGCGGCCGTTCCCTGAAGGGGGCGACCCTTTATGCGACTCTTTTTCCCTGTAACGAATGCGCCAAAGCGATCATTCAGTCAGGAATCCAAAAGGTTATTTATATGGAGGATAAATACGCGGATACGGATGCGGTCGTCGCCTCTAAAAGAATGTTTGATATGGTTGGGATCACCTATGAAGCTTACGAGGTTAAGCATAAAAAAATTGTCATTGAGCTGTAAGGTCAAAATAAGCTGCCGGATTCTATCGGCAGCTTATTTTTTTACCTTTTTTATTCTTTAATGACAACGCCTAAAAGCTTTGAAAGCTCAGCAGCCTGAAAAATATTTACAACAGCGCCGCGCAACTCCTGGCTGCCTGAAACCGTGATCCGGCTCAGCGTATTGCTCGTGAAATCTATACTCTTTAAAGGGGTGTGAAGAAAATCGGCCTCGGAGAGGTCGCATTGCTGAAACTGGGTGGTTCTCAATTTACAGTCCTGAAAGCTGATATTTTGGAGGGGACAGTTTTCAAAAAGGACATGCTTGGTTTTGCTGGTGGAAAAGTTCATGAAATTACCAAGGCATTCTGAAAAGTGGCATTCTTCCAAAATGCAGGCGTTAAAATCTGTGCCAAGGAGTTTGCAGTTTTTGAAAACAACGCGGTGAAAGGTGGAATCACTGAGGTCAAGGTTCGATAGATCACAGCCCGTAAAAATAACATCAGCAAAAAAAGTATGAGTCAGGCCAGAGGATAGAAACTGGCAGTTTTTAAACTGGCAGTGATGAAATTCAAGCTTTGAATGGTGAAAAGCTTCAAGACCAGTATCGCTGAATTCAAAACTTTCAACATCTTCTTCCGCATCAATACATTCATAAATAATAGTGAGCAGGTCATTATAAGGCTTTAGTGGGTCGGGAAAAGCCGGTGGTTGTAAGCGCATAAGGACACTCCTTTCGTGATGATTCATTATAGCATAACAGATATCAGAATTAAATAGAAAATTTGTTCTTTTCGGTTGACTAATAAGATCAAATGTTTTATACTGTTTTTAAAGAAAGAACGGATATTTGAAGAGATGAGGGTTTAAAATGGAACTGTTGGACAAATTGAAAATTCTAACCGATGCTGCAAAATTTGATGTAGCCTGTACCTCCAGCGGGGTAAAACGGAATGGAAAGAAGGGTGCTCTGGGAAATACGGTAGCGGATGGCATCTGCCATAGCTTTGCAACGGATGGCCGCTGCATTTCCCTTTTGAAGGTGCTGATGACGAATGTATGTGTCTATGACTGCAAGTACTGTGTGAACAGGGTTTCTCAGGATGTTGAGCGCGCTGCCTTTACCCCCAGGGAGCTGGCAGATCTGACCATTGGCTTTTACCGGCGAAATTATATCGAAGGCCTTTTTCTTAGCTCATCGGTTATTAAAAACCCCGACTATACCTGCGAAAGGATGCTTGAAACTCTGGCGCTTTTGAGAGGGAATGAATACAATTTTAATGGGTACATTCACGTAAAAGCCATCCCAGGAGCCGATCCAAGGCTTTTGACACAGCTGGGCTATCTGGCAGACAGGATGAGCATTAACATTGAGCTTCCGTCAGAGGAGGGCCTTAAAAGACTGGCGCCGGATAAAACAAAGACTTCCATTTTTAAGCCCATGGGGATGATTACAGATAAAATCGAAGAAAACAGCTACGACGTGGTCAAATACCGTCATACCCCTAAATTTGTTCCAGCCGGTCAGAGCACACAGATGATCATCGGTGCAACCCCGGACACAGACTACAAAATATTAAATCTGACGGAAGGTCTTTACCAGAAATATTCGCTTAAGCGTGTGTTTTTTTCTGCTTATGTGCCTGTGTCAGAGAATAAGCTGCTGCCAGCCCTGAATACAAAGCCGCCGCTTTTGCGGGAGCATCGGCTGTACCAGGCAGATTGGCTGCTTCGGTTTTATGGCTTTCACGCGGCCGAGCTGCTGGATGCCGAGCATCCAAATTTTAATCCTCTGGTTGATCCGAAATGTAGCTGGGCACTGGCACATCTGGATCAGTTTCCCATTGAAGTGAACACCGCTTCCAGAGAAATGCTTCTGAGGGTGCCAGGCATTGGGGTTAAAAGTACCATGCGCATTATTCAGGCGCGGCGGATGGGCAGGCTGGATTTTGAAGGGCTGCGTAAAATCGGCGTGGTTTTGAAACGGGCGCAGTATTTTATTCTGTGCAGCGGGAAAATGGTCGAGGGGCTTAAGGTAACGCCGGACGGTGTGCTGAGAGCGCTGATTTCAGAGCAGGGACAGCGTGATTTAATTGAGCGAAAATATGAGCAGCTTTCCTTTTTTGACAAGGATCAGTCGCCTGTATTGCACAGGGAGGTTTTAAAATGTCTGACACAATGAAACAGGTTTATCTCTATGATGGCACCTTTGAAGGCTTTCTGTGCTGTGTTTTTGAAAGTTATATGAAAAAAGAAACCCCTGCCGATATTGTGCCGAACACCTTTGAGCAGTTTTTTCTTTATCCTGTTAAGGAAATTGAAACAAACCGCGGACACGCCGACAGGGTTTTCCGTTCGTTTGATATTAAAATGTCCCCAGAAGTGACTGATTTTATAAAGTGCGGATTTTTAACCTGTCACCCTAAAAAGGAAATGCTGATGTATCGTTTTATCCGCAAGGGCTATCGTTTGGGCGGCGGCATCATTGACTGTCTGGCTGACCCGGATGTCCATGAGCTTTATAAAGCGGTAAAACACCTTAAAAACGAAGCGCATCTCCTTCGCGGTTTTATCCGCTTTGGTGAATATAATAAAACCCTTGTCTCGGTGATCGAACCTAAAAATTGGGTGCTCCCCCTTTTAGCAGAGCATTTCAGCGATCGTTATAACGGAGAAACGTTCATGATCTATGACGAGGTCCACCACTCAGCCCTTATTTATCACCCCTATGAGTGGATGCTCGTGCCAGTTGAAAATTTCACACTGCCGGAGGCAGATGCAGAGGAGCTTCTTTTCCAGCAGCTGTGGCAGCGTTTTTATAAAACGATCGGCATTAAACAGCGTTTTAATCCCAAATGCCAGATAACACATATGCCGAAACGCTATTGGTCCCACACTGTTGAGCACCAGCCTGAGAGACTTGCCGCATCTGAGGAGAAAAGGCGCTTGAGCAGAACCTAACGGACAGCCAGAAAAGAGCAGATGGTCTCCTGTTTGACTGCTCGGTATAATCCAGCAACGGTTTTATCCTGAGATTTGCCTAAATAGGTTTTAAGTGAAGGCCAGCGCAGTCCTTTTTCAACGATGATGGCAGAGATTGCCTGGCTGACAGCTTCTTTGCATTTTTTTCGAGGCTGTCCTTCAAATCGTTCAGACAGCGACAAGGCTTCCTGTTCTGTCAGAAGGATTGAGGCATTATCATCATCCAGGAGCTTACGGGCTACGGCATTATTGAGCACCAGACCAAAAATATTTTCTGTAAGGTCTCTGCTGGGATATCCGATATTGGCGGCAAACTGGTTCAAAAGTGTATTGATTTCATTATAGTCAAACTGATTACAAAAGTGATTTTCAAGATAGAGGTTATTGATAATATCTTTCATATAATGGATACCGGAAAGATTTTTCTGATAGTAGCAGGGAAGATATTCCAGCATGCCGGGAGTTTCAGTTGCCTTGAATTCGGGGTTATACTCTTTAAAAAATAAAGGTATGTCATCAATGGTGGTGTTGTAGGCATAAACATCTACTTTCAATCGGTTCCCCTTCAGCCTTGTGTAGAGCAGCTTCGTCTGGTTGATTTCCTGTTTGATCTGGGTCAGCCCCTCGGTAAAAAGACTTGGAAGGGTTGAGGTTTGAAGTTTTTCGATGGCGTCTTCGGGATTTTCATACTGGGATAAGATGGTGTCGATGCAATAAAAAATGCCATCAGTCAGGACACCGGCGATTTCTGTTTTGACAGAGCTCCCTCCCTGGGTGTAATGGCTGATCTGGCGGGTAAGCAGTGCGCTGAGGTGCTTTTGAAAGGTTTCAAGGTTGTTTTTGTTAATCATTCCAATGCGCACACCCTCGTATAACAGTGTTTTTGTGTACTCGGCAGGGTCTAAATTTTTGATTTTTAGTGTGTTAATGGGCTCCATTTGTTTCATTTTAAATCTCCTGTTTGTGTAATTTGCTTCTGCAAAGTGCGTTAATTTGTCGATCCATCAGGATATCTTCGGCATTTGTCAATCCGCGGTCCAAAGCATCGGCCAGATGCTCGATGATGCAGTCGTCGCGGATACGATCCAGAGTATCTTCTTTAATAATATAGAAGGCTTCGATCAGTTCTTCCAGAGTTTGAGCATAGTTTTCTGGCCAGAGACTTTGAGAATGGCAGACTGCGCGAGTAATTTTTGGCAGTATACCCTGGCCAATTTCTACACGTCCATGGCTTTTAAGCTCGCTGATATTGCGCATTATCAGCTCATGGGCTTCGTCGGGAGTGAGGGAAAGGCCGTATTTAGCGGCATCATCATTGGTACTGAGAATAGCATTTTCTTTTTCAGCAATGTCCAGAGTACCAGAATTCAGCAGTGCAATCTGAAAATTCTTCATAAATATCCTCCTTGCCTATTGACAAAATGACCGATATGTGATATAATTATAAAATTAATACATATAAATAATTTGAACGCAAACACTAGTATAACATTGATCGCGCAGTGCTGTCAATGTTTTTTCTTTTTTTAAAAAAAAGACGGCCGGTAGATTCTACCGGTCGTCGATAATCCGAAAAAAAGCCGCTGAAAGGTGATTGCAGCGGCTTTTTTAATGGCTAATCTTCTGTAAAGGGATTTATTTTTAAATAGTCTATGAACTGCTCAGCTGTACGCCCGGAGCGGTTAAGGTGACGCAGCTCCCACTGAATGGCCAGAGACTCAATTCTCGCGGTGGGCATGTCGATGCCCGCTTCCTTTGCGAGTTCCAGAACCATGGAGAGATACCCCTTCTGATTGGGAACCTCAAAGGTGAGCACCAGGCCGAAACGGCTGGAAAGTGAAAGCTTTTCTTCCATGACATCTTTGGTATGGACTGCGTTATCGCGCTCGGACATGGTCTCAGTTACCAGGTGGCGTTTGTTGGAGGTTGCATAAATCAGCACATTCTGTGGGTTTTCCTCGAGGGAGCCCTCCATAACATTTTTGAAAATTTTATAGTCGGCGTCGTCCTCGTCAAAGGAGAGGTCGTCGATAAAAAGAATGAAGGGGTAGGGCCGCTTTTTAACGTATTCGATGACCGAGGGGATATACTCCAGCTGGTCTTTTTTTATTTCGACCATTTTGAGCTTGGTATCCTTAAAGGTATCCAGCAGAGCTTTGACCATGGTCGATTTTCCGGTGCCCATATCGCCCTGGAGCAATACATTCAGACCAGTATAATTGTTTATAAAGGAGGCAGTATTGGCAATGAGCTCCTTTTTTTGCATATCATAGCCGACCAGGGAATCCATAGGCTTATATTTTTGATTGGTAATGGGGGAAAGACGTCCGCCCTCCACAATTTTAAAGCTGACGTTAATTTCAAAAATCCCAAGACCATGATGGTTGATGTATTCGTTGGTGGCGGTAAAAGCTTTGTCGATGTCCTCGGTTGAAAAGGCCAGGTCGATTTCATCACAGGGCGGAACCGGGAAAAAGATATGGGCAGAAAAGATATTGGTGTCATCAAGATTTGTTTCCTTTAAAAAGGTATCCCAGTCAAAGTGATAGAGCTTCATGAAAATTTCAAATTCATGGTACATGCTTTTGGCAAAAGGGTGCTGCTTGGTGACCGACCCTCTTTCGAACAATAGCGTTAGGGGGTTCTCATTCCCAACGATCTGGGTGATCAGAAAATCTTTCCAGGGAGTTTTGGCGTAATTGGTATCCTCGCTTTTATTAAAAGAGTAGCCCAGCATCAGAGATTTTAAATGATAATAGGTATCCAGATATTCCCTCCGATATTCGGCACCCCTTAAGCCGGATTCATAGGCTTTTGAAAGAACCAGGAAATCCTTGAGGATCGGGTGCTCCAGAACGGGACGGTAAAAGGAAAGCGTGTTAAAGATATCTGTCGCAATCACACGATTTATATTATCAGAGCTTTCAGTTGTCATATTTTGTTCACCTCAATAGTAAATTGTATTTTGTATTCTATTATAGCATAAGCGGTTGCGTGATGGGACTAAAAAACAAAAAATCTTAAAGATTCATCTTTTTTGTAACAAAAAAGTTACAAAAATCTTGAGAAAAGTTTACGTTTGTGTTAAAATTCAACTAACAACATGTTTTAGCGCTAATTAAGGAGAAAATATAAATTGAAAACCTCAAAATTCGGAGACAAGCTGAATTCTGTTGAAGAAAAGATTAACGCAAAGCTGGACAAATTTAATGATAAAATTGGAAAGCGGATTTTCACTGCCAGAGCGTCTGCCCTTGTGGTAACAGCCTTTATGGTCTGTGCCGGAACGGGAATCGCCCATGCTCAGACAACAGCTTACGAGGTGTTGTATAATGGGCAGAGCATTGGATATGTTAAGGATCAGAGTACCTTTGACAGTGCCCTTGGAGAGCTGCAGCAGAAGCTTTCAAAGGAATATGGTAATGAGAATGTTATTATAGCGGATGATATCAAGCTTAAGCCAGCCCGCACAATGGGAGAAAAACTTGATGTGGATCAGTGTGCTGAAACCATTTATAATGCCGGAGTTGATGTTAAGCTCAAGGGGGCTGCCATTATGATTGATGGAAAGGCGGCCATTCAGACCGACTCCAAAGAGACGGCAGAAAAGGCGGTGAACGATTTTAAACAGCAGTATTCCCAGGTAGAGGGGGCGACAGTTTTGAGCTCAGAGCTTAAGCAGAACGTCACCATTGATGAACAAAATGTGGAAGTGCCTAACGCCAGGAATTATGACGCTACCATGTCATACCTGAAAGAAGGAAATGAGATTACCGCTCAGACCACCGTTCAGCCGGGAGAAACCGATGGAAATCTTATCGCAGCCAATCGTGGAACAACCGTTGACCGTCTGGCAGCCATGAATGCTGATAAAGATCTGAACGCTTTGAAGGAAGGCGACGTCCTGAATACAACTCAGAAAGCGCCAGTACTGACAGTGGTTACCGTTGTCGAAAAGCAGTATCAGGAAGAAATCCCCTTCGAGACAGAGGAACAGCCTACTGATGAGCTGATGACTGGCGAAGAGGAAGAAGTACAAAAGGGCGAAAATGGACAGAAAGATGTCGATGCTGTTTTCACCTATGAAAACGGCCAGGAGGTCGGCAAGGAAGTTAAATCAGAAAATACCACCAAGGAACCGGTTAAGGCAGTTAAGCGTGTAGGAACAAAGGAAGCAGCATCTGCACCTGTATTCAGAGGCTCTATCAGCGGCAGCGGACAGTTCCTGATACCAACCAGCGGCCTTGTGGGTGAAATAGGACGTCCGGGCGGCGGATCAAGCAACCACTCCAATGGCTGCGCTGTGGATATTTTGAACAGCTATGGCACCCCGGTTTACGCATCAGCGGCCGGAACAGTAACACGCGCGTCAAGCTTTGGCGGCTATGGAAACTGCATTGAAATTCAGCATGAAGGCGGCTACTCGACATTGTACGGCCACCTGAGCAGCATTGATGTCAGTGTTGGCCAGACTGTTGGTCAGGGTGAATATATTGGAGGAACTGGTTCTACCGGATCTTCAACGGCCAACCATCTTCATTTTGAAGTGAAGGTTGGCGGCGTTGCCCAGCTTATTCAGGATTATATTCCTGTTTCGTCTGGCGCTTATGTTTAAAATTTGTTAAAATAAAACTGCCGGGATCAGCCGGCAGTTTTTTTAGTGGAAAGGAAACCCTATGAGCGATCCTAAAACAGTTCAGAAAGCTTATGATCAGAGTCTGAATTACATTTCCTTTAAAAATCGGACTGAAAAGGAAATGGTCGACTATCTGGAAAAAAAAGAGTACAGTGAGCGCGTAATTGCAGAGGTTATGGCAAAGCTTGTGCAATATGCCTTTATAAACGACACCGCTTATGTAAGGAATTATTGCTATAACAATATCCATTTCAATTTCTGGGGAAGGGTTAAAATGCGCTATGACCTTAAAAAACGGGGGATTCCTCAGGAACTGATTGCCAGCTTGGACGAACTTTATACGCCGGAGCAGGAACGGATATGCTGCGAGAAACAGTTTGAAAAAGCGGCCCGCCAGTACAGCCGGGAAAGTTACCGGAAACGTAAAGGTAAAATTTATACTTTTTTGCAGAGAAAGGGATTTCCAGGTGAGGTCATCCGCGAGGTGATCGAGGCTAACCTGCCTGAGGATGAAACAGAAAATCTGACCGAGGAAGAGGCTGAGGCGCTTCTCGAAAAACAGATGACTGAGCTCAGACGTTTTTATGAAAAATACCGTAGGATGCAGGAAAACAAAGGTTACACCGGCCGAGAGCTGAAGCAGCGTGTTACCCGAAATCTGATGAGCAGGGGCTACAGTTATGATCAAATACGAATAATGACTGAAGAAGACGAATAATTATCTTCTCTGCCGTTAAAGTTACAAAGAATTTTGGTGATTGGTATAAATTTATCCTTAAAAAGCATGCGGGTTTGTATTATAATAAGCTTATTAGGATTAAATAAGGATTCGGAGGCAACGAGCGATGAAGATTGTAATAATGGAACCCCTCGGCATTACAGAGGATGCACTGCAGACACTGAGCATGCTGCTCCGTGCGGACGGGCACGAGTTTATTGCTTATGAAAACCGGGAAACCGACACAGAAAAGCTGATTGAGCGGGTAAAGGACGCCGATGTTGTCGTACTGGCCAACCAGCCCTTTGGAAAAGAGGTTATTGACGCCTGTAAAAATCTGAAGCTGGTGGATATTGCCTTTACAGGGGTTGACCATGTAGATGTTGCCGCCTGTAAGGAAAGGGGCATTATCCTGTGCAATGCGGCGGGCTATTCGACCAATGCGGTGGCCGAGCTGGCTTTTGGCCTTATGATTGATGTCTACCGCTATATTGTGACCTGTGATCACGAAACCCGTAATGGCGGGACCATCGGAGGCTTGATCGGCCATGAGCTCTGTGGCAAAAAACTGGGAATCGTAGGAACTGGTGCCATTGGCTTGAAGGTGGCAGAAATTGGAAAAGCTTTTGGATGTGAGCTTTTAGCCTACAGCCGGACCGTTCGCTCAGAGGGTCTGGAAATGGGTATCAAGTATATGGATTTAGAGGAGCTCCTCAAGCAGAGCGATATTGTAACGCTTCATATTCCTGTAAGTCCAGAAACACAGGGACTGATCAGCCGGGATATGCTGACGCTTATGAAACCCGAAGCCATTATAATCAATACGTCGAGAGGCGGCGTTATTGACAATGAGGCTTTGGCAGACGCGCTAAAAGAGGGAAAGGTGGCCGGCGCAGGTATTGATGTTTACGAGGAAGATCCGCCGCTTCCAAAGGACTACCCGCTTTTAAGCGCACCGAACACGGTTCTCACACCACACGTGGCATACGCCACAAAAGAATCCCTCTATAAACGAGCAGTCATTGTATTTGATAATATTCGCTGCTGGCTTGAGGGTAATCCACAGAATAGGGTATAGGTAAAAAATGGAAAAAATATTAGTTATAACAGCCAGTCCCCTGGCTGAGGATTCAGTCAGCTGTAGACTGGCAGATATTTTTATGAAAAACTATCAGGAAGCGCATCCGGAGGATCAGCTTAAGCGTATTGATCTCAGCCGTCTGGAGCTTCCGGAGATTGACGAAGAGCTGATTGCCTATTTTAACGGGCAGTCTGACGGAGATAATGGCGTGTACACAGAAATCGACGACCTTTGTGAAGAATTTATGATGGCGGACAGAACTGTTTTTGCTCTGCCGCATTGGAACCTGATCGTTCCGCCGAAGATGGTCAGCTACTCACTGGCGGTCATGCGTGCGGGCAAAAGCTTTCGTTATACGGAAAAAGGGCCAGTCGGCATGCTGGATAATAAAAAAGCTCTGATTCTGCTGGCCAGCGGCGGTACCTGCAACACCGATAATCCCATTATGCACTGTTATGGTGTGGACTGGCTTAAGGGAATCCTTGGCCTGTGTGGGATTGAGGATGTCTCTGTGCTTTACGCTCAGGGCATGGAGGAACGTCCGGATAAAACACAGGAGATCGTGAATAATGCCTGTTTAGAGGTTGAAGCCTTCTCAAAAGAATGGTAGAATAAAAGCAGATGCGAAAAAAGCGTCTGCTTTTTTAATTTGTTTTATGAAAAATTAAGCGAAACGTATTAAAATAGAGTTTGTTATTGAGATTGCTTTATAATCACAACAGGAGAGATAGTATGCTAAATACAAAAATAACCGATAAGACACCCATGGTGGATATACTAAAAAAGGTTGAGGCGGAGGTATTTGTTGGAAACGATACCACAGACCCTTACGAGGTGGCGCAGGCTTTAATCAAGGAATTATATGATTTGGAAAATACATTCACAGCAGCGATTAAGGAGGTTCGTACGAAGCTTGAGATTCTGAATGACGAGTTTCAGTCTACCCATGAGCGCAACCCAATCCACACCATCCAGTCCAGAGTAAAATCGCCCAAGAGCATTGTTGAAAAACTGGACCGCAAGGGCTTTGACCTGAGCGTCCAGTCCGCCCGGGAAAATCTGGATGATATCGCAGGGATTCGTATCATCTGCCCGTATATTGAAGATATTTACGCTGTTAAAAATCTTTTGAAGGCGCAGGACGATATTGAGCTTGTCCGTGTTACAGATTATATAAAAAAACCAAAGCCCAATGGTTACCGAAGCCTGCATTTGATTTTAAAGGTGCCGGTGTTTTTTTCAGACCATAAGGAAATGGTCAAGGTAGAAGTGCAGATCCGGACCATCGCCATGGATTTCTGGGCCAGCCTGGAACATCAGCTTCGGTATAAGGCAGTGGACTCGGCCAATATTCCGGAGTCTGTGGCCCGTGAGCTGAAGGAGTGCGCAGACACCATTGCAGAAACCGATGTGAGAATGCAGGATATCCATAATCAGGTGATCCGATAAAAATACAGCCGCCAGAAAGCTGCGTTAGCCTCTGACGGCTGTATTTTTGTTTAATAAAACCTTGCAAACCGCCTGTTTTAGCAATTTCAAATTGTTATTTTATGTGTTATAGGATATAATTGTTTTACAGCATGAATATTATGGAGGAAAAAGTGTCTAAAAATGATTATTCCAATCTTGGCGAGGAAATTAAATCCATTGTGAAAGAAGCCATAAACTCGACGGATTTTAAACAGCTCAACAAAAATATAAGCAATACGGTGAACAGCGCGCTGGAAGAAGTGAAAAAAGGTGTGCAGAGAGGGAAAGCCGTATGGTATGAAACAAATGCCAGGATTGACGATGAAGAAGAAACAGAAACAGAGACGCAGGTGGTAGAGCGGCCGCTGCGCGCACCGGTGGCAAAGTCACCGGCTGGTAAAATATCCAGTATCATTATGATGATACTAGGGTACTTTGGGATAGGATTCAGCGCCTTTGTTCTGGCAGCTGTGGGGATTGCCGTCGGTATATCCGGCAGTCTTATTGCAATGGGCGTATCCATGGGGGTACTGATCCCTCTGCTGATTATATGCATCATCCTAGCCGTAACAGGAACAAAATCCAGAGGCCGGGTAAAGCGGTTTTATGAGTATGTGCGTACCCTTAACGGGCAGGCCTATATCTCCGTAAAACAGCTGGCATCCAGTGTTGGAAAAAATGATAAATTTGTCGTCAAGGATTTATTGAGAATGATTCGCTCGGGCATGTTCCCTGAAGGACGGATCAATGATGAAAAAACCTATCTTCTGTTAAGCGATGAAGCCTATGATGCTTATGAAAAATATGAGGAAGGCGTCCGTCTGCGCGAGCGTGAGGAACGCCGGCTAAAGGAAGAAGTAGAGCGGCAGCAGAGAATGGAGGCTCAAAATCCGATTCTCAAGGAAACACGTCTGCTTATAGAAGAAGGCAAGGAAAGTATAGAACAGATCCGAGAGGCTAATGAGGCCATTTCGGGGGAAGTGATCTCGCAGAAGCTTGACCGTTTGGAAATCATACTTTGCAAAATTTTTGAGTATGTTGAAAACCATACAGATGAGCTTCCTGAAACCCGCAAATTTATGGGCTACTATCTGCCAACGACCCTGAAACTGGTCAACGCCTACCGTGAAATGGACGCGGAGCCTATCCAGGGAGAGAATATCCGGAGCGCGAAGCATGAGATCGAGGCGACATTGGACACCATCAATTATGCCTTTGAAAACTTGCTCGACAGCTTTTATCAGGACAAGGCAATGGATATCTCAACAGATATTACAGTGCTTGAGACCATGCTGGCCCAGGAAGGCCTGACAGAAAAAGACTTTAACACTGGAGGAAAGTAAAATGAGTGATGAAATAAAAGATTTTGAAACCGTTACGCCGACTCTGACTTTTGATCCCTTTGAGGAAGTAAAGGAGCCGATGCCAGAGACGGTAAAAGAAATGGCTGTAGAGGATGCAGCCTTTAATGAAAATACGCTGACGCCAGAAGAACGCCAGATGGTGGAAAACTTTTCACAGCAGATCGAGCTTACCAATTCCAATATGATCATGCAGTACGGTGCGGGTGCACAGAAAAAAATTGCTGATTTTTCGGAGACTGCATTGGACAGCGTCAAGAGCAAGGATCTTGGTGAAATTGGTAATATGCTCACCAATATGGTCACAGAGCTCAAAAGCTTTGATGTCCAAGAGGAGGAAAAGGGATTTTTCGGCTTCTTCAAAAAAAGCGCAAATAAGATTACAGCCATGCGTGCAAAATACGCAACAGCAGAAACCAATGTCAATAAAATATCGGAAATTCTGGAAGGTCATCAGATCCAGCTTATGAAGGATGTGGCCATGCTGGATAAAATGTACGAGGTTAACAAAACCTATTTTAAAGAACTGTCCATGTATATTCTGGCAGGAAAAAAGAAGCTGGCTAAAACGCAGAGCGAGGAGCTGCCGGCACTCGTGGAAAAATCTAAGGCCAGCGGTTTACCGGAGGATGCCCAGGCAGCCAACGATCTGGCAGCCATGTGTAACCGCTTTGAAAAGAAAATTCATGACCTTGAGCTTACCCGTATGATCTCATTGCAGATGGCGCCGCAGATCCGTCTGGTTCAGAATAATGATATTCTGATGGCGGAAAAGATCCAGTCTTCACTCGTCAATACCATTCCACTCTGGAAGAGTCAGATGGTACTGGCATTGGGGGTCGTCCATTCGGGTCAGGCAGCAGAGGCCCAGAGACAGGTTACCGATATGACCAATGAGCTTCTCAAGAAAAATGCCGATACCCTTAAAATGGCAACCATTGAAACCGCCAAAGAATCTGAACGCGGTATTGTGGATATTGAGACTTTGAAGCATACAAATGAATCACTGATTTCTACTTTTGACGAGGTTCTGCGAATTCAGTCTGAAGGCCGCGAAAAACGCCAGGCCGCTGAAGTTGAAATGCAGAAAATCGAGAGCGAGCTAAAACAAAAGCTGCTGGAAATTAAAAAATAAAAGCAGGGCATTGCCCTGTTTTTTTTATTCGGTTTTATGTATAATAAACTTAATATTAAAATCCCTTCAAAAGATGCGGAAGGGAGCTTATAAAGGATGCGGATAGAGGAAAGGGAAAAGGATATGTTTGACCATTTTAAGGATATGAATAAAATGCAGGAGGTCCTGCATGAAGCGCAGACAGGGCTGTGGGTCATTGAGCTGGAGGAAGGAACAAAGCCCAGAATGTATGCGGACAAATCAATGTTGGACTTATTGGGATTTGATGAATCTCCCACACCGGAGATGTGTTATGAATGGTGGTACAATCGTATCGATGAGGACTATTATCCGGTGGTACAGAGCGCAGTAGAGCGAATGGCCCAGGATGACCGGGCAGAGGTACAGTATCCCTGGCAGCATCCAAAATGGGGCAGAATCTATGTGCGTTGTGGGGGTGTCAGAGACTGGAATTATAAAAAGGGTCTGTGCCTGAGAGGTTATCACCAAAACATCACGAATACAGTGATGCTTAAAAGAGAATATGATACGATTATACAGACACTCAGTAAAAGCTATACGGGAATCTTTTTGTGTAATCTTCAGGATAAAACTTATAAAGCGATAAAGCAATCTGAGGTTTTTCGAAAATTACAGATGGATTTTTCGGACTATGAAGGATTTATACAAAGCTATACAATAGCGGAAGTAGCACCGCAGTACCAGGAAGCTTTTTTGGAAACGGCAGGGATCGAAAATATATGGAACCGCATAAAAAGTGGTGAAAAACAGAGTGAGGTCTTATACCGGAATCGACAGGGAAGATGGCGGCGCACCAAAATCATGCCTTCGTCCGAGTATTCGCCTGAGTATCCGTGGGTTATTATCGCTTTTGATGAGCAAGATGTAGAGATGGAAAAGAAGATCGATGACACAACCACACAAATTGCGGTATCACAAATTTATAAACTGGTTATCTGCCTGGATTTTGAACGGCTTGAGTATCACTGCATTCACTATAATGGTGAGCTGCTTCATTTGCTGAAACACGGAAATTATGAAGATTTTTATCAACAATTAATTAAAATGATGCCGTTGGAGGACAAAAAATCCTTTGATAATGTTTTTGACAACCGATGCTATGATAAAAAAGGCTACCTTGAAGGTATCCTGAGACTTTGGAATAAAGAGAGAGAAATCCTGCACTATTATAGTTATTATGCAGTCAGAATTTTCCAGGACAATGAGGAGCGCATTATATTAATGCTGAGAAACATTGATGATAAACAGGAGGCGCAACGGAGGGAAAACATACTGTCCAATTTATGCCAATGTTATTATTCTATTTATCTGTTTGATTTGGAAAATAACACCGAGGAGGCCATCTGGCAGGAAGAAGTTATTCGGAAGCGTCGTGAGTTTCCCAAAGGAGGTCTTGACACATACTATTCAAAATTTGTCAGGGAGTATGTCTATAAGGCAGATCAGGAAAAAATGTATCGTGCAGGCAGCCCTGATTTTTTAAGATATGCACTCTCATTGGAGCAGCCGGTTTACGAGATTGACTTTCGGAGAATTTATCCAGATGGGCTTTATTGGGTACGTTCACGTTTTAGTATTGCAGAAATACGGGATGGTGAGGTGACAAAGGTCATCTTTGCCAATATGAACATCAATGAACAAAAGCTGGAGGAGATGGTACAGGAAGAGCAGAACCGCAAAGTACTTCTTGCCGCTTACGAAGCAGCAAAAACAGCCAATGAAGCCAAAAGCAGCTTTTTGGCACAAATGTCCCACGATATCCGTACACCCATGAATGCTATCATCGGGATGTCATCTATAGCGGCCAGTCAGATCGATAATCCTCAAAAGGTAAAGGATTGTCTCGAAAAAATCAACCTGTCGAGCAAACATCTGCTGGCATTGATCAATGAAATTTTAGATATGTCTAAAATCGAAAAGGGGAAAATCGCTTTGACAGAGGAACCCTTCTGCCTCACTGAAGTGATCGAAGATATTCGCGCGATGGTCCGTACGGATGCAGCGGAGAAAAATCATAAGTTAACAGTGATCATTAAGGATATTGAGCACAATGTCCTGTTCGGAGATGCTGGGCGTATCCGGCAGGTGCTTTTAAATCTGGTCAGCAATGCTGTTAAATATACCTTGAATGGCGGGGAAATCCTTTTAACAGTACAGGAAGTGTCTGGAAAAATATCGGGTTATGGAAGCTTTGTTTTTACGGTTGAGGATAACGGTATTGGAATGGATGAGGACTTTCTGGATTATATTTTTGTGCCCTTTTCACGTGCAGAGGACCCACAGGTTCAGAAGATACAGGGAACGGGCCTGGGAATGTCCATTTCACAAAAGATAGTTGCAGCCATGCAGGGGAATATTCAGGTTGAAAGTGAAAAAGGAAAAGGAAGCCGCTTTGTTGTCACCCTCAATTTGAAAATAGAGGAAGACCATCCAGATCTTATTAAGAAACCAACAGAAAGAGCAGCTGTTCAAAAACAGAAACCAATGGCTGCAGACAAAATAAAGCTGCTGCTGGTCGAAGATAATCCGCTTAATATGGAGATTGCCCAGACAATACTTGAAGAAAAAGGGTATCTGGTGGAATGTGCTGAAAATGGAGAAGAAGCACTTAAAATTTTTATGCAGTCAGAGCCTTATACTTATCAGCTTATTTTAATGGATCTGCAAATGCCGGTTATGGATGGCTATACCGCAGCGCGCGAAATCCGTGATTGTGAGCATTTTCAGGCAAAAAGCATACCAATTATTGCCCTGACAGCCAATGCGTTTGCGGAGGATATGGCAAAGGCGTTAGCCGCAGGGATGAACGACTATGTCTCTAAACCCATTGATTTTAACAAATTGACCGATGTTATTGAGAAATGTATGAACCAATAATAAAAGTAAACCGTCCAAACTTTATTTTGATAAGCCTGGACGGTTTTTGTTCATTATAAAAGCTTTTCCGCCAGCGCGGTCACTTTTTTTAAGGCCTCAGGAACATCAATGCTCTGCGGGCAATGTTCTGTACATTGGTCACAGGCAGTACACTGCGATTCCTGCTTTTCTGGGCCCAGCGCTTTATAGCCGTTGACAAAATCATTTTTGTCCTCGCCCAGCATATATTCATTATAGAGCTTGAAAAGTCCTGGAATCTCTACGCCGGAGGGGCAGTTCATACAGTACCGGCAGCCGGTGCAGGGAATGGTCTTTGTTTTAGTGAAGATATCACCGGCTTTGTTGACAAGCGCCATCTCGGATTCGGATAAGGGCTCAAATTTTTCCATGGTGCTGATATTATCAGCGACCTGATCCATGGCGGACATGCCGCTGAGCACAGTGAGCACATTTGGCAGACTGGCCGCATAGCGCAATCCCCAGGAAGCTAGGCTCTTATCGGGTTCAGCCTCTTTAAAAACAGCCGCCGCCTCATCACAGAGGACTGCCAGGGTGCCACCGCGCAGAGGCTCCATGACAATACATGGAAGACCATGTGCTTCAAGAATTTCATACTGGCGTTTGGCATTCTGGACATTCCAGTCTACATAGTTTAACTGAAGCTGGACAAAATCCCAGTCATAACGTTCAACCAGCTCCTCCAGCTTTTCCGGCGAGCCATGAAAGGAAAAGCCCAGATGGCGGATCTGTCCGTCAGCCTTGCGCTTTAGCAGATGTTCCATAATGTTACAGTCATCATAAACCTTAAAGCTTTCATCCGAAATCGCATGGCAGAGGTAAAAATCAAAATAGTCTACCTGACAGTTTTCTAACTGCTTTTCAAAGATTTCATCGACATCCTTTTCCTCTTTTACTAGAAAGCCGGGCATCTTACTGGCAAGATAAAACTGATCCCGGGGGTATTTTTTCAGAGCTTTGCCCACAAAGGGCTCAGACAGCCGCTGATGATAGTTAAAAGCTGTGTCAAAGTAGTTGACGCCGTGTTCAAAGGCATAGTCAAAAAGTGCCTGTGCGGCCGCTTCATCAATCTCCGGTCCGTCTGGGCTGATTTTTGGCAGGCGCATACAGCCAAATCCTAAAATTGAGATGGCATCTTCAGTGTTTCGATAATTACGTTTATACATTCTCTCCTCCTAATTATGTAAACCTGTTCTTATGATAACGCTGTAAAAGAGAACTCGCAAGCGGTTTTTATATAATTTTAAAAAATAAAAAAGACACAAAAGGAAAAGCCTCTGTGTCTTTTGAAATTTATTGGTAATTTTGAATAAACGTGGTGTAAAAGGTGATGGCCCGGCCCAGGTTTTCAATGGAAATACGTTCATTGATGTTGTGCATGGCATCACGTTCGCTTTTAGTGACTTGAACAGGGGTAAAACGGTAAATATTTTTTGATACAATATCATACTTACGCGCATCTGTGCCGCCCAGTGAAATGGATGGTGTCGTTTCTGCGCCAGGGAAGATAACCGAAATGCAGGCTTCCAGATGCCTGTAGGCCTGAGTATCTGTTTCTGAAAATGCAGAAGGGGGATGATTCATCAAAATTTCAAAATCCGGTTTTTTCTTGCCGCAAAGCTTAGTGATATGCCGGATCATATCCTCCACAGTATCGCCCTGGAGCATACGGCAGTTTAAAATAGCAGAGGCCTCTCCCGGAACCACATTAGCCATATCACTGCCCTGCAGAATGGTCGGAGCAATGGTACTTCTTATCATAGCGTTTGTCATGGGGACCTTTGAGAGCTCTTTATAGAGTGCAGGTTTTAAAAGCTCGATATGGTCGTAAAAACGGCGTTTTCTGCCATGGACATCCGGTGAGACTTTTTTGAGCAGCTGTTTAATCGGTTCAGTGAGGTGCGGCGTCATAGGATGGTCTTCGATACTGACCAGAAGCCTTGAAAGCTGATGAATGGCGCTGCCTGGTGAAGGCACAGCGGAATGTCCGCCCTTCTGCGAGAAAGTAACCTTTAAATTAGCCTGCCCTTTTTCGCCGACACCGACAGTCGCCATTGGGCGGTTAATCTGCGGAAAAAGATCTTCAATACACATTCCGCCTTCATCCAGTACACATTCAAATTGAATGTTCTGCGACTTAAAAAAAGAAGCGATCCGGGAGGCGCCAAGGTTTCCGCCAACCTCCTCATCAAATCCAAAGGCGAGATAAACATCGCGCTCAGGCTGCTGCTCCATGGTAATAAAGCGTTCCAATGCTTCGAAAAGAGCAATGATCTGGAATTTATCGTCTAAAGCGCCACGCCCCCAGATATAGCCGTCGGCAACAGTACCGCTGAAAGGCGGGTAGGTCCATTTCGATTCGCTGCCCGGGGCGGTCGGAACAACATCATAATGTCCCAGAAAAAGCAAAGGCTTTGCATCGCGGTTTTTACCCTTCAGGCGGTAAACCAGTCCGTAATTATTCACACGGGTATGCTCAAGATGCTCGTGGCAGATAGGGTAGGCCTCCTTCAAGAAGACAATAAAATCATCGAAAGGCTGATAGTCCGGTACGCGTCCGGGCCTGTTGGAAATTGTTTTTATCTGTATGGCCTTTGAGAGGTTCTGGATTGCTTTATTGAGCGTGAGGGTTGTATTCATGGCGTCACATCCTTTGACAAAATTAATCCTAATGCTATTATAGCATATTTGCGAATTTGCGAAAACGAAAATTATGCCAGAATGATCTCAACACCCATATCCCGGTATAGCTTTACAATGTCAGGGTCTGCGTCAGAGTCTGTGATCAGTGTGTCTCCGGATTTTAATTTTCCCACACAGACAAAATCATCTTTTCCAAGCTTATCGGAATCGGCCATAATTACGAGTTTCTTTGAGATTTCAGCCAGCACCTTGTACAGTCCGATTTCCACCAGGCTGCCGTGGTGCAGAGAGCCGTCTGTTCCAATGCTGGTTACGCCGATATAAGCTGTTTCAAACTTGAATTCCCGAATCATTCCCTCCGCAAAACTGCCAGTTGTTGCCAGGGTATTACTGCGCAGCTCTCCTCCGATGATAATAATGGATATATTTGTGCGCTTGCTGAGCTCAAGGGCTGTGTTGAGACCATCGGTCACAATAAGCAGACGTCTGGAATTGTCCAGCTGGCGCGCCAAGGTAAAGACCGTGGTGCCGGAGCTCAGAAAAATCTTCTGACCGTCTGAAATCATGGCGGCGGCTCTTCTGGCAATGCGCTCTTTATGTTCGGTATTTGTGTTTAAACGCACATAAAGAGGTTTTTCTAAAAGAATGTCTGTATTGTTTAAGACAGCACCGCCATGTGTTCTGGAAATTTTCCCTTCATTCTCTAATTTATCAAGGTCTCTGCGAATCGTCATTTTGGTAACGCCAAAAAGATTGCAGAGCTGTGAAACCTCCACACTGCCGTGTTGTTCCAATAGTTGTAGAATTTGTTCCTCTCTTTGTTCTTTTAACATTGTTTATGTCTCCTTTATGTGCTCTTTTGTGTCACTTATCTATAGAATAAACCATTTTAGGATTAATTGCAAGTAGCTTAAAGGTAAACGGTTGACTTCTACCATGAAATGTGCTATTATACAAACATAAAGTATCCAAACGAACATGTTAAAGGTTCATTTAAAACATGAGGAGGAATAACAAAGATGGCAAAGTATGTAATCGGTATCGACTTCGGTACGCTCTCCGGTAGAGCTGTTGTGGTCAATGTAAAAACAGGGGAAGAAATTGGCTCGGCATTTTATAATTATCCGCATGCGGTAATGGACAGAGAACTGCCGGATGGCACAAAGCTGCCAATGGACTATGCACTACAGCATCCGCAGGATTATCTGGATGTTTTCAAGAACGCGGTTCCGGAAGTTTTATCGCGCACACAGGTAGACCCGGCAGATGTTATCGGCGTAGGGGTCGACTTTACAGCATGTACAGTCTTGCCGGTAAAAGCGGACGGCACACCAATGTGCTTCTTAGACAAATATAAGAACGACCCAATGGCATATGTTATGATGTGGAAACATCACGGCGCTCAGAGCTATGCCAATAAACTGACTGAAATTGCAGAACAGCGGGGAGAAGATTTTATGGCCCGCTATGGCGGCAAGGCGTCGTCTGAATCCATGACGCCGCGTTTGTGGCAGATCTGTGTTGAAGACCATGAATTATATGAAGACATGGACTATTACATTGAAGCTGGCGACTGGGTAATCTGGCAGCTGACCGGAAAACAGACCAGAAATTCCTGTGCCGCAGGCTACAAGGCTTTATATCATAAAGTAGACGGCTATCCATCAAAAGATTTCTATAAAGCGCTTGACCCACAGTTTGAAAATGTGGTTGAAGAGAAATTAAACTGCCCAATCTCACCCATCGGTAGCAGAGCAGGCGAAATTGATACAAAAGGCGCTGCGCTGACAGGCCTTAAGGTTGGTACAGCTGTTGCCATTGCCAATGTCGATGCCCATGCAGGTGTGCCGGGTGCGATGAAACAGGCTGGCCCAGACCAGATGCTCATGATCATGGGGACATCCACCTGCCACATGCTGATCTCTAAAGAAGAAAAAATTGTACCTGGCGTCTTTGGCGTCGTTGAAGACGGTATTTTGCCAGGCTATTTTGGATACGAAGGCGGACAGAGCTGTGTAGGGGATCATTTTGCATGGTTTGTTGATAACTGCGTTCCTGAAGAATACGCTAAAGAAGCGAGAGCACGCGGCTTAAACCTGCATCAGATTTTAACCGAAAAAGCTGAAAAAATGGCTGTCGGTGAAAGTGGGCTCATCGCGCTTGACTGGTGGAACGGCAACCGCTCCGTCCTCCTCGACAACGACCTGACAGGTATGATGCTCGGTATGACACTTCAGACAAAGCCAGAGGAAATGTACCGCGCATTAATCGAAGCAACCGCTTATGGTACCAGAGAAATCATTGAAAACTTTGAAAAATGCGGTGTAACGGTCAATAATCTGTACGCAACTGGCGGCATTGCTATGAAGAATGCCATGATGATGCAGATCTACGCCGACGTTACCAGAAGAACGATCCGCATCGCGGGCTCCGAATATGGCCCGGCCCTTGGCGCTGCGGTTATGGCTTCTGTAGCAGCGGGCGCTGCCGAGGGCGGCTATGATTCTGTATTTGAAGCCGCTCAGGTTCTGGCCAATGAAAAAGATATTCTTTATACACCAAATGAAGAAAACGCAAAAGTATATGATAAGCTGTTTGCGGAATATGCCATCTTGCACGATTACTTCGGCCGCGGCGAAAACGACGTAATGAAACGTCTGAAGGTCATCAAGGCAGAAGCAGCTAAATAGTTATTAAAAGTCATTCCTCAAACTGGGGAATGACTTTTTTTGCTTGAAAAATCTTTGTTTTTTGGAGAATTTTAGCAATTTACAATTGACGAAATGTTATAAATGTGCTATTATAAAAACATAAAGTAACAAAAAGAACATTCTAGGATCGACAGAAAATTTTAATAATTTAGGGAGGAACCATGTTAGAAGAACTGAAACAGCAAGTTTATGAAGCCAATATGCTGCTGCCGGAGTATAAGCTCATTACCTTTACCTGGGGTAATGTATCCGGTATTGACCGGGAAAAAGGTCTGATCGCCATTAAACCCTCCGGTGTGGAATACGACAAGCTTAAACCGGAAGATATGGTCATTGTCGCGTTAGAAGATGGTAAGGTGGTAGAAGGAGACTTGAATCCCTCCTCCGATACCGACACGCACCTTGAGCTTTACCGTAAATTTTCAAATATCGGCGGTGTGGTACACACCCACTCACAGTGGGCGACCATCTGGGCCCAGGCAGGAAAAGATATTAATGCTTACGGAACCACCCATGCTGATTACTTCAACGGCCCGATTCCCTGTACACGTGTTATGACCGATGCAGAAATTGAGGGTGACTACGAGCTCAATACTGGCAAGGTTATTGTTGAAACCTTCAATGATATGGACATCAATCCCGATTATATGCCAGCAGTCCTGGTTAAAAGCCACGGCCCGTTTACCTGGGGGAAAGACCCGCATGAGGCTGTCCACAATGCTGTTGTTTTAGACCAGCTGGCCATGATGGCCTTCTATACCGAGCAGCTGGCTGGCGGCGCATACCCGATGCAGGATGTGCTTTTAAATAAACATTTCTACCGAAAGCACGGCGAAAATGCCTATTACGGCCAGAACTAGAGAACCCAAAACGATGATTTGGTGTGAATCAGTTCCGCAAAATTCATTGATTTGCTTCGATTGAAAATCGGATAAAAAACAAATCGTTGGAATTTTGTGTTCCTTTAAAAATAAGCTTAAAAAACAAATTAAATATCTGAATCTAACCTAATTATAAAATCAAAAGGAGAAAAATATGAGTTTTAAAGAATTATCCATTAACGAATTGATTAACCACGAGTTTGATTGCAGCTGCGGCAAAAAACATATCGCCAGTATCGAAAATATCGCCATCGGCAAAAACGCTTTAGATAAACTGCCAGGCATTATGGAAACCCAGAAATTAAAAGACGGCAGCATCCTGAGCGAGAGCGATAAGGTTTTTATCGTGGCCGATGTAAATACCTGGGAAGTAGCTGGTGAACGCGTTGAAAGTATGGTAGTGGGAGCAGGCTATCCTGTTGAAAAATATATCTTCCCGCATAAGAGCATGCACGCAGAAGATAAATATGCCGAAGAAATGAAGGAACATTTACCGGCTGATACCAAGCTGATCATTGCCATTGGCTCAGGCTCCTTAAACGACTTAACCCGTTATGTCGCATTTGGCGCTGGACTGCCGTATTATATTGTAGCGACGGCACCATCTATGGATGGATACGCCTCAAACGTTTCTCCTTTAGTACACAACAATCTCAAAATCACCTATTCTGCAGAATGTGCAAATGCCATCATCGGCGATACCGATATTCTTGCCACTGCACCGGACGTCATGATCGCGGCTGGTTTAGGCGATGTTTTAGGTAAATATTTAGCCATCAACGACTGGAAAATGTCTGAGCTGATCAACGGCGAATATTACTGCCCAGAGGTCGGAGAGCTGGTGCTCTACTCTGTTAAAAAATGTGTGGATACGGTGCCGGGTCTCGTGAACAGAGAATCCGACGCGCTTCAGTACCTGATGGAATCCCTGGTGCTCATCGGGATTGCCATGAGCTATATCGGTTTCTCCAGACCTGCGTCTGCCTCCGAGCATCATATCTCCCACTTCCTGGAAATGAAGTCTATCTTCAAGGGCGAATACGGCCAGCTGCACGGCACCTGTGTTGGCATGGCAACCTGCATCGTCAGCGATATGTACGCAAAATTCCTGACCATGCCTTTCGACTATGATAAAGCACGCGCGCACGCAGAAACCTTTGACTATGACACCTGGGAAAAGGAAATCAAGCGTTCCTTTGGCCTGGGCGCAGATGAAGTCATTAAACTTTATAAACAGGTACATCAGAATGATCCTGAAGTGGTTGAAAAACGCATTGATAGCATTCAGAATAATGAAGCGAAGCTGGTGAGCCTGATGGAAGACGTGGTGGCAGATACCCAGAAAGCGCCGGAGCTGTTAAAAGCCCTCCACGGCCTTACCAGTCCGGCAGAGTTCAATGTAACAAAGGAAGAATTCAAGGATATTTTAATGTATGCCAAAGAGCTGCGTAACCGCTATGCTGCACTTCAGTTCTTCTATGACATGGGCGTTCTTGAAGAATTAGCGGATGATATTATTGACAAATATATGAAATAAAGCTTCAATATAAAAAAGGACAGACGATCGCGTCTGTCCTTTTTCAGTTTACAGAAGACCCATGTTTAAAAAGACAAGCTGGGGAACCATGGTACAGAGAACCAGCGCGGCAAAGACGATGGCGTAGGTCTGCCGGTTCATTGAAAGCACTCCGATGAACTCTCTGAGAAAGGCATTTGGGAAATAGTAAAACGCCGTTTTTGCGGGAATGCCAGTAAAGTCAAGCCCAGCGTCACGGGCATAAAGACTGGAACGGAGAACATGAAAGCTGCTGGTTATAAATACGCCCCGGGCATTCGGCTTAAGCCTGTCAATGATCGCCTTGGAAAACAGCATGTTTTCCCGGGTGTCTCGGGAATGATCCTCCACTAAAATGTCCGATTCATTATAGCCCTTGGACAAAAGGTAATCTTTCATTACAGAGGCCTCCGAAACCGATTCGTCCGTTCCTTTACCGCCAGAGACAACAAATTTCGCCTTCTTTCCAGTCATTTCTATCTGTTTTTCATAAAAAGCAATGGCCCGGTCCAGGCGCTTGGCCAGAAGCGGTGTAACCTTGCCGTCAATTACCCGGCAGCCCAGGATCAGAATAAAATCCTCGTCGTAGGAAGGCTTGTTGAAATAGTAAAGGGCAGAGGCATTGGCAAAACTGATAAACAGAAAGCCGAAAAACAAAACGACAATCGCCAGCATGGAGTAGATCAGTGGGATGACAGGATTGACATTCATAAAAAAGGGAAGTGTGTAGAACAGTAACAGCGCGGCAAGCATAATGAGTCCTAGAAATAAGGGTAAAAGATTGCTGACACGTGTTCCCTCGCGCGATACCATCCGCTGTCCGTTGATCATCAATGCAATGCTTGAAAAAAGCAGCAGCACGGGCCCCATTAAAAACACCAGGGCAACAATTCCCAGTATCACCCAGATAACCGGGCTGAGAGGGGACATCAACGCATAACCGCAAAGCCCCAGCAGAAACAGGGCAAGGAGGACTGTTATCAAAATGCCGCCGGCAATGGGGCGCCTCTGCTTATAATACAGACGGTAAAACAGGATAAGGATAATAATGGCAGGTATAAAAAAAATCATGGCATTCTCCTGATTGAAATTTATTTTTATAGTATAAATATACCCGCCCTTATGAAAATAAAGCAGACATTTTGACGACCGGTAAAAATTACTGGTCGTTATCAGCTGTTTTTTTGAGCTTCAGCCGATACTGCTCCTGAACCAGATCCGCCACCAGGCTGCAAAGGGCCACACTGTCCTCGATGTGCATCTGCTCACTGATGGTGGCGTCAAAAAGAAGCTGGAAAGCACCCGGGAAGTCCTCATCACCTGCCCAGAACTGGATGCGGGCAGGAATACGCGGCGCAAAGAACCCCTGTGCACAGAGATCCGCCTTATCCGGGATGATCGAAAAGCCGATTTCCGGCAGAGCGACCTTCAGTATTTCCGGATCACAGCGGTCATAGAAAACGCCCATGGGTTCAATGACATTCTTCCGGATGTTCGGGTAAAAAACAGCGCCCCTGGGCTGATCCTTATAAGAAATCCATCTGCCCGAAAGGGGGAGCTCCACAGCGCGGGAAAAATAATTGAGCGCGATGAGCCGCCAGCTGATCTCAGGCTTTTCGGCCGTGCCTGCAAAAAACACATCACCATTCAGATAGGGAATCGTCAGGGGTTGGCCAAAACAGACAAGGCTGAAGCACCCTGTTTTTTCGTCATAAGCGCAGCCGGTGTTTTTTTTGATAACCAAAGGGTCAAGGGCGCGCAGCTTACGCCGGCTTTCATCAAAGGCACCGCGGTAGGCACCCTCCTCGGAGTTGCTTTTCATATAATCGTACATGGTATGATACCTCGCTTTGTAAGTTATGCCCATTATAGCACGCCGGAGCAGCAGAGGCAATTTCACATTGTGGTGGGTTTGTGCTACAATAGCTTTACTGAGAAGGGAGGGATGAGCATGGCCTATGAGGTGGTTGAGCTCTCGGTACGGGAGCTGGTAGAATTTATTATGCGCTCAGGCAGTATTGACAGCCGCTTTGGAGGCTTTGACCGGGCCGCGGAGGGGGCGCGTATCCATCGAAAGCTGCAAAAAGAAGCCGGAGAGCATTATCAGGCAGAGGTCACTCTGGCCGAAACCACAGACATTAAGGGCTTTACCTTTAAAATACAGGGCCGGGCAGACGGGATTTTTGAGGAGGATGGCATTACTGTCATCGACGAGATCAAAACCATCACCAGAAGCCTGGAGGATATGGATGAAGACAGCCGTCCGGTACACTGGGCCCAGGCTAAATGCTACGGCTATATCTACGGCAGCCAGCAGGGGCTTGACTTCATTGATATCCAGCTCACCTACTATCAGGTGGATACAAAAGAGATCCGGCGGTTCCGTAAAAGCTTTTCTGTCGTCGAGCTGGAGGATTTCTATCTTGCCCTGTTAGACGCTTATATCCGCTGGGCAGAGATGCAGCGCCAGTGGGTTGAAAAGCGGGATCAATCCATCCATGCTTTAGATTTTCCTTATAAAACTTACCGCAGAGGCCAGCGGGAGATGGCCGTGGCAGTTTTTAACACCATCAAAAAGAGCGGTAAGCTTTTCTGCCAGGCACCCACTGGCATCGGAAAAACCCTGTCTACGCTGTTTCCCTCTGTCAAGGCCCTGGGCGGCGGTATGGCAGAAAAGATCTTTTACCTGACAGCCAAGACCATCACCCGACAGGCTGCTGTGGACGCCTTCACACTCATGAAGGAAAAGGGCCTGGCGCTCCGGACGGTCACACTGACGGCCAAGGATAAAATCTGCTTTCTGGAGGAACGCAGCTGTAACCCAGACGACTGCCCCTATGCTGACGGCTATTTCGACCGTGTGGGCGATGTGCTCTACGAGGTGCTCCAGAAGGAAACCGTCTTTTCAAGAGAGAATATCGAGGTCATCGCGCTTGAAAATAATCTGTGCCCTTTTGAGTTTTCGCTGGACCTTACGCTCTGGTGTGACGCTATTATCTGCGATTACAACTATCTCTTTGACCCGCTGGTGGCCCTGAAGCGCTTTTTTATGGACGAGAAGGGGGACTATGTCTTTCTGGTGGATGAGGCCCACAATCTGGTAGACAGGGCAAGGGAAATGTACTCGGCTGCTCTTAGGAAATCTGATTTTCTGAACCTTAAAAGGCAGCTGACCAAAACGGACAAACGCCTGAAGGAGCCCCTGAACAAGGTGAACCAGGCCATGATCGACCTGCGCAAAAGCTGCCCGGACAGCCGGTCCCGCATCAGCAGGGAGGAGCTTGGAGATTTTAACGAGCTTCTGGGCTTTTTCTGCTTTGCCTGTGAGGACTGGCAGAAAAAACACCCGGACCATCCGGCGGCCGACGCGGTGTTAGAGCTCTATTTTCAAGCCCGGACCTATTTAAAGATCGCCGAGTTTTATGATGAGCACTATATCACCACCATCCACACCTACGGCAGCGAGGTGATCGTGAAACAGGTGTGTCTGGACCCGGCGCTGCTGCTGAGGGCAAGGCTGGCCTGCGGCAAGGCATCCGTCCTCTTCTCAGCCACCCTCACCCCTCTGGAATATTTTATCGCAGTGCTGGGCGGCGAGGAGGAAACCCCGCGCTACGAGCTGCCCTCTCCCTTTGACCCGTCAAAGCTTGGTATTCTGCTGGCAGATACCATCAGCACCCGCTATGTGGACAGAGAAGAGAGCTATACCCCCATCGCCGAAATGATCGCTGCCTTTGCGGCAGGGAAAAAGGGCAATTACATGGCTTACTTTCCATCCTATGCCTACCTGAATGCAGTCTATGAAGTTTTTGGAGAGCGTTTTCCAGACATCCGGTCCATGGCCCAGGAGCGGGATATGGACGAGGCCGCAAGAGAAGCTTTTCTGGCAGCTTTCGACGCCGAAAATCCCGAAACCCTCATCGGATTCTGCGTGATGGGCGGTATCTATTCCGAGGGGATTGACCTCAAGGGAGACCGTCTCATCGGAACCGTTATCGTGGGCGTGGGCCTGCCGCAAATTGGCGATGAGCGCAATATCATCCGGAATTATTATGACGATAAGCAGGGCAGCGGCTTTGCCTATGCCTATCAGTTTCCCGGCATGAATAAAGTTCTCCAGGCCGTTGGACGCGTCATCAGGGATGAGGCTGACCGGGGAATGGTGCTCTTTATCGACAGCCGGTTTTCAAACAGCGGCTACCGCAGGCTCTTCCCGCCGCATTTATCCCATTATATAAAGGTGAGAAATGCAGAGGACGTCCGGCAGGAGACCCGGGAGTTTTGGAATGAAAATGAGTAAAGTGTAAAAAATAAACGCGTATCCCGTGATAAAATCAGGGGAATACGCGTGTTTTTATGGTTGAAATAGTGGCGGGATTGTTCGTGGACTTTTAGTAGTCTGCGAGTAGATCGCTGTACACCGGGAGAAATAAAAGTCTGAGAAAATTCTGGCCATATCATTGACCAAAGCAGCAGGACAACCGAGGCGAAGCGATTCCGCAGCTGGGTGACAGGTGTGGTGGTGCCCTCTATTTTAAAATATGGAGCCTATATGGCGCCGGACACCTTAAAGGGGATAAGGAGGACCCTGAGGTCAGAGACCGCCTGATTCAGGCATTGGCGGAGGAAATGGACAAAAGCCGGCTGCTGCAGGAGGAGCTGCTTGTTTTGAAGGAAACCCTTGGCCGGGCAAGGCCAAAGCTTTTGTTCGCGGACAGTATCATGGCCTCAAAGGGATCCATCTCCATGGGGGATATGGCCAAGCTGCTCAAGCAGAATGGGAACGCCATGGGGCGCACCCGGCTATTTGAGACGCTGCGGGGCTCTGGGGTGTTCAGATGTCAGAAGGGCAGATGGAATAAACCGCTGCAGTGGGCTATGGAGGCCGGCTACTTTGAGATCGAGGAGTGGTGCTCTGGTCCCTCTTATGAAATGCCTGAACGGTGGCTGTGGTCTGCCACCCGGGTAACACCTAAAGGCCAAGCCTTTCTGATGGATAAGCTGGGTAAAGACAATGAACTATCTGACTGAGGTGCTGGCCTTTTACAAATGGCTGGAGAGCGCCCGGCTGTCCCCGCTGCTACAGGCCTACTGGCACCTGCTGATGTATTACAACAACAAGGCCGCTGTGCTGGGAAAGGATAATGTCTGGTACTGGCCTGTGCGCTTTAATGTGCCTAACACCACGCTGATGGCGGCCCTGGGGCTTAAAAACCGCCAGGCGCTCTGGACAAAGAGGCAGAGGCTCATTTTACGAGGATGCCGGGCAGGACGCCTGCTGCGCCTTTCTGGAAAGTGTGCGGGATTTTGACCCTGAAGCCGATGTGGAGGCGGCCAGCCTGACCATGGAACAGAAGGAGACATCGGCGCAGGTCTTTAAGAGGATGACGCCCTGCCAGAAGGAGTTTTTTTCCTGGCTGTATGAGGAGAAGGGAAGCTTTAAACAACTGAAGGCCCAAAAAGGTGTGAGCCCGGCGGCAGTGACAAAAGCATACAAACGGGCTCTGGCCGCTATGCGCAGGAAAGCGGCCTGATTCGGCGGTTTAGCTCTGGGGTATAAAACTTTACCCGCGTTGATTTTTTTTAGCCGATGGGGTATAATGAAAAATGATAGAGGGCAGGGCTGAGGTTTTATTCAGGTCTGCCTTTTTTCATAAAATGATGGGGAAGTAAGAAGAAATTTCCGTTTCGGAAAGGAATCAAAAATGACCGTTCAATTTACAGATCAGTATATTTTCAAAAATGAAGCGTATGATATCACAGCCTTGGAAAATCCGCTGGTGTTTGATCCTTCGGATTACGGCGCCTTTTCAATTTCCTTCTGCCCGGCCTGCGCCAAAGGCTTTTACGGGCAGTACGGCCTGCGTGAGGGCCGCCTGTGCCTGAGAAACCTGTACATGACCACCTTGGGCCATTACCCGGAAATCAGGGGCGTGGCTCCAGAGGCAAACCGCCAGGACTTTTTTCTGAGCCTGTTTAAGGTTTATCGGGGCGTCAATATTCCGGCGGCCTACAGCGGCGGTATGTTTATTGGGCGGGAACTGGTGGAGGATTTTTATGAATCCACAGGTGTTCAGAAGCATTATGCCTACAAGGATGTGTATTTACTCAAATTTAAGGATGGACGCTTGAAAAGCGCCCGGGATTATTCTGATAAAATGCAGAAGATCCGGGATGATATCATCTGTGATACCAATTATTTCTATTATGATGAGGCCTCCTTTTCCTTTGTGCGCAATCCGTCGTACGATTCGCCCTATGAGGTTAACTGGGAGGATCTGATCAAACAGGAATAGGATGGGCAGGGCTGCATGTCTGGATAATTTTATGCGAAATGGAAGCAGAGGAGGAAAAGGATGGGAAACATTGAACTTTTACTGGGCGATATTACAAAGGATCACGGTGTGGAGGCTATTGTCAACGCGGCCAACAGCTCGCTGCTGGGCGGCGGTGGCGTGGATGGCGCCATCCACCGTGCGGCGGGGCCGGAGCTTCTGGCAGAGTGCCGAACACTGAAGGGGTGCCCCACCGGCGGGGCGAAAACAACGGCCGCTTACCGGCTGCCCTGTCAATATGTTATCCATACGGTCGGGCCGGTGTGGCACGGCGGCGGGCAGCATGAGGCAGCGCTATTAAGGGATTGTTATGAGAACGCCATGATGCGGACTCAGGAAGCCGGCGCACGTTCGGTGGCCTTTCCATCGGTTTCAACCGGGGTATACCGCTATCCGGTGGACCAGGCGGCCGCCATTGCACTGAAGACCGTCCAGGATTTTTGGGATGCCCATGCGGACAGCTTTGACCGCGTCCTGTTTGTTCTGTTTGACGAGCGGACGCTGGCGGCTTACAAAAAAGCCTATGAAGACCTTAATTGAGCTTTATGATCCGGCTCATCCGGTCAAAAATATTCTGACAGCGCTGATCTTTAAGCCGGAAGTCCTGATATTTATCGGCCTGAAGGGCAGTCTTACCGACCGGGTCCAGAGCCTTGTTGAGCGTCTGCTTAGGCAAAAGGGCATTGAGGCAGAGCTGCGTTTTATGGAGACGGATTTAAAGGACGGCAACCGGGTGGTGCGAATGCTTGAGCAGATTACCTGGGAACATGCGGACTGTGTTTTTGAAATTTCCGGAGGCCCGGATCTGCTCCTGGCCCTGGTAGGGCATTTCTGTGCGCTGCGCGGTGTTCCGCAGCTGTATAAGGATGTGGACAGCCAGGAGCTGGTCTGGATTACCAGTGAAGGAGAGCGGCGTGAGCCGCTGGTGCTGCCTAAGCTTGGTATCAGTGATTTGCTGCTGGCCTATGGCGCGCGTCTGGAACGCACCGACCATTATTATCCGGATCTTAGCGACGCGGCTCAGGAGGCCTGTATTGGCCGGATATGCCAGGTTTTTCTGCGGTTTCTGGAGGAGTGGCCCCATGTCAGCGTCTGGTTCCAGTATGTGTGCCGCAACGCGGCTGAGGAGGACCGGGGCTATGATTGCCTGGAGGTCAGCGAGAAGCGAGATGGCAGGGTCAATATGCTGCTGCGGCAGTTTAAAAATCTGGATGTGTTTTACGCTTTGCAGAAGGCGGGCGCGATCCACGATCTGGCCATTGACAGCCGGCGTATCCGCTTTCGGTTTGAAAATACGGACATCCGGCGGCTTCTCACAAACCAGGGGGTCTGGCTGGAGCTCTGCACTTATCTGAGCGCCGCCCAAACCGGCGGTTTCGATGATCTGGTCATGAGTGCTGTCATCGGATGGGACTATGAAAACAAGGCTAATTATCCGCAGAATGAAATCGATGTGGTCTTGTTGAAGGGGATCCGGGCGCTGTTTATTTCCTGTAAAACCAGCATCACCAAGCGTTCGCCCTATGATTTATATGAGATTAAGACACTGTGTGAGCGCTTTGGCGGAGACATGGCACAGGCTGTTCTTATTACTGCGGACAATTGTCTGAATACAAATCACAGCCTTTATATCCGGGCAAGGGAGATGGGCATCGTGATTTTGGATATCAATACCATTAAAAAGGGAAATCTCGGCAGGGAGCTGCTGAAAATTGCAGCAGGGCGTTACCATTTCCCAGAACAGGAGAAAACTAAAAATGGATGAGCAGAAAAAGCCGTTTCTGGTTGTTGGGGTTAAGGGACAGCAATATGTGTACGAGACGGAGGAAAATCTGGAATACAGCGAATACAGGAAGATAAAGGATATTGCAGAGAGCACCACCCACTACGCGGCCAACGCACGGTGCGTCAACCCGGATGTGCTGGCGTATCAGTTTACCACAAGGGTAAAGGAGGAGCTGGGGGTGGTTCTTATACCCGTTCCTGTCTGGCCTCAGATTGCCGTGAAATTCAAAAAATAGAGAACAGCAGATTTTGGTGCCTCCTGTGTGCCGGGTCTGCTGTTTTTACTTTTGCGCATATTTATTTTTGTCTTTGTTGAAAAGACTATTGTCTTTTGTTTTAAGATGTGGTACACTTTTATACGTTGCCTTAAGAAAGGCTTAAGATGCAACAAAACTCTGGAGAGTCTCTTTAAAAGAGCGCCGAAGGTGTACCCCCTGTTTTCAGGGCTATCTCTCAGGCAAAAGGACAGAGCAGTTATTTTGCTTTTGTTCAACTCCAACGACATTAAGAAGGAGGAACAAAAATGTTTCAACAATTCACTGATTTTCTAGTATGGGTGGATGATAAGGTTTGGGGGATTCCGCTCATTGTCTTGATTTTGGCAGTCGGTATTTACCTGACCTGCCGTCTGCATATTTTACAGATTCGTCACTTACCAAAAGCGCTTAAGTTTATGGTTAAAAATGAAGAAGGCGGGACCGGCGAGGTCACCAGCTTTGGCGCTTTGTGCACAGCTTTATCGGCCACCATCGGAACAGGCAACATCGTCGGTGTGGCAACGGCGCTTGTTGCTGGCGGCCCCGGCGCGTTGTTCTGGATGTGGATCGCGGCTTTCTTTGGGATGGCCACCAAATATGCCGAGGGCGTTTTAGCCATTAAGTACCGCGTCATCGAGGAGGACGGCCATGTGCTGGGCGGCCCCTTCTATTACATTGAACGCGGCATGGGGGTAAAATGGCGCTGGCTGGGAAAAATTTTCGCTTTCTTTGGAGCGGGAGTCGGCCTTTTAGGCATCGGGACCTTTACGCAGGTCAATGGGATTGCCTCTGCGGTCAATGGTTTTTTTGATCCTGGCAATGCTTGGACGGTCAGCCTTTTTGGTTCGGATTACTCCTGGACCGTTGTGATCAGCGGTTTGATTTTAACGCTTTGTGTGGGGCTGGTGGTTATTGGCGGTATCAAACGTATTGCGCGGGTTTCTGAAATTATTGTACCTTTTATGGCGATTGCCTATTTTCTGTGCTGTCTTTTGATTCTGATCATGAACTTTCAAGCGATTCCGGCCGCACTGCTCGAAATTATTCAGAGTGCCTTTGGCATGCGCGCGGTAACCGGCGGGGCTATCGGGGCCATTATTGTGGCCATGCAGAAGGGGATTGCCCGAGGTATATTCTCGAACGAAGCGGGTTTGGGGAGCGCCCCCATTGCGGCGGCTGCCGCTCAGACCAAAGAGCCTGCCCGTCAGGGGTTGGTCTCCATGACAGGAACCTTTATTGATACAATTATTATCTGTACCATGACAGGACTCAGCATTGTCATCACCGGTGCCTGGGACATCGGCCTTGAGGGAGTGGCGGTTACGACCCATGCTTTTCAAACAGGCCTGCCCTTTGCTCCGCAGGTTAGCTCCTTTCTGTTGATGGCCTGTCTGGTGTTCTTTGCCTTTACCACGATTCTGGGGTGGAATTATTACGGCGAACGCTGCCTGGAATATCTGGCCAATGGAAGAAGCGCAGCGGTGACAACCTATCGCTGGCTATATATTCTGGCTGTTTTTATCGGCCCGTTTATGACGGTTTCAGCGGTGTGGACCATTGCGGATATCTTTAACGCTTTGATGGCGCTGCCGAATCTGATCGCCATCATTGCCCTCAGCGGTGTGGTGGTCGCGGAAACCAGAGCGTATTTTAACAGGGCAGAGGCGTTAAACCCCATGGGGCTTAACACAGACCCGGAAGAAGCATAGAAAGGACTTCAACCCCTCTTTTGATATTCTTTGCAGTCTGGCAAGAGGCTGTAGGGAAAAATGGATATAAAAAACTCCTGAAGCTTTGCACTTCAGGAGTTTTTTATGTTTATTTTTTCACTTTTGCGCCAAATTGAACTTCGTCTGCGTGTTCCTGTTCTTCGCTGGAAAGTGGCTTATCTTCCTTTTCATTTACCTTAGCACCGAAGAATACCTCGTCATCGCGTTCCTGTTCTTTGGTTTTTTCACCGGTTCTTGCCGGATCATCCTTTACATCCGCACCAAACATAATTTCATCGTTACGTTCTTTTTCATTACTCATCATTAGCATCTCCTTTGCTTGTAATGTTTTTTCTATGTATACTCTATACCCTTATTGAGGTATAATCAACACAATATCCAAAATTTTATTTTATTTTATGAAATTTTACTGGTATATCCAGGTCGTTTTTAAGACTTTATTAAAAGTCTCCTTGACGCACTCTGAGAGACTTATTATAATAGAAACAACATTGGATTTAGTCTAATAATGAGGAGTGAAGAAATGGAAACATGTTTTGATGGCTATGCCTATATTACGGAGGAATGTCTCGGCGTTTTTAGGATGGACAAGCCCATTGTGCCGGCCGAGCTGGCCGTCCAGATTATGAAACATCCGGAATTTCCCATGCATTATCCTTATCACCACTATCTGGTGCCAGCAGTGATGCTGACAGCAGTGTACCGGCTTCGGAGTGAAGCGGAGGAGGCTTTAAGGGCCGCCCTGGAAGAAGCGAAGAGCCGGGCGCTCAATGTTCTCAAGGGCTTTTGCGGACTGTACGGCGACTGTGGCGCAGCTGTGGGGCTGGGGATTTTTATGAGCATTTTGACAGGTACCACACCGCATTCGGAGGAAACCTGGGCCATGACCAACCGGATTACAGCCGGCAGCCTGATGAAGATTGCGGAAATAGATGGTCCACGCTGCTGCAAGCGCAATTGCTTTCTGGCGTTACAGTATGCGGTGCCCTTTTTAAAGGAAGCATTAGACATAAGGCTCGAGGCCCCAGAAGAAATGGAGTGCACCTTCAGTGCCATGAATGAGGACTGCAAAGGGGACGCCTGTCCCTTTTTCAGGGCGTGAGGTATGGAGATGAAGATTCCGATATTAATCGACCATCGGGCAGCGCCTGTCGTTAAGGATGAGAATGCCTGTGAATGTAAGAAAGAACCAGTACTCATGACGTATAAAAAAGCTGTGATCTACTGGCAGAAAGAAATCGGCGCGCCCGTGGCTCAGGGTGAGCTGGTGGCAGAGAGCGAGATTGAAAAGCAGAGCATTGCTGTGACTGCGCCGGCCGGCGGCATTCTCAGTGAGATCTGTGTGGCGGAAGGACAAAAAGCCGGGGTGGGCACACCTCTGGGTTATATTGAAAGTGAGGTATAAATGGAGCAGGAAACCGAACTGCTGATGGGACTGGCCGAGGCTGGTGATGCGGAGGCCATGGAGCAGGCAGCAGATTACTATTTTTATAAAACCAATAAGCAAAAGCTGAGTAAAGAGACCTTTGACCGTATCTGGTCATGGTATCACACACTGGCAGAGCAGGGAAACGGGCATGCCATGGCAGTAATCGGCGCTATGTACTATGAGGGTGTTAATATAAAACAGGACTATACCAAAGCACGGCAATGGTATGAAAGAGCTGCCGCCGCCGGTGATGTCTGGGGGATTAACAACCTGGGCTACTGTTACTATTACGGGCGTGAGGTGGAGGTGGATGACCAGAAGGCCTGGACTTATTTCGGGCGCGCCGCGGCCCTTGGTAACCACTGCGGTATGTATAAAATCGGCGATATGTACTATCACGGCAGATATGTGGGCCAGGATTTTAAAAAAGCTGTGTACTGGTACCGGAAGGCCATCAGCTTAATCGACGAGGATTGTCCTGAATATCCAAATATCGCGGCTCGCCTTGGGCACTGTGCCTTAAAAGGCGAAGGTATGGAAAAGGATGTTTTGTGCGCCCTGAAATGGCTTCAGGCGGCAGAGTACGGCTGTTACCAGTTTCTGCTCAGGGGGGATGCTTTCGCGCATCTTTCCTTTCCGGGTGTTAAGGAGGATCTGGCAGAGGCACGCGCTCTGCTTGAGACCGCCATCGCCGGAACGCGTTCGGTGGTGCAGTATACCTGATATGGAAAGCCGCTGTCTGGTACTTTTCAGACAGCAGCTTTTATTTAAAAAGTCTTAAAAGAAAAAGTTTTTCTTTGGGGGATTGACAGAATGCGTAAAAGAGGATATAATAAGTCTTGTATTCAAGGAAGTATCAATTGATTTCACATATTTTTGCAAGTCATTTTGGTTTTACTTTTCGAAATGATTTACAAAAATATGTGTTTTTTTATTTATATGTTCCTGGAATGAAGTTTTAATTTAGGAGGTACCGTAAAATGAATAAAGGTACAGTAAAATGGTTTAACAGCGAAAAAGGTTTTGGATTTATCTCTAGAGAAGAAGGCGATGATGTATTCGTACATTTCTCCGCTATTACAGGCGATGGCTTCAAAACTTTAAATGAAGGTCAGGAAGTTACCTTTGATACAGAAGAAGGTCCAAGAGGCTTACAGGCTAAAAACGTTAGTGTTGCTTAATTTAAATTAAGCCGAAAACAGCCAGAACGGCATTTGCTGATCTGGCTGTTTTTATTTTTTGATACGGGTATACTTTTTAAACCAGAAGGTTTATAATGATTAATAATTTTAACAAAGGAGTGATACACCATGTCTGATTATAAAGAAATAACAACTGAAGATTTATCTCTGAACCCGTTTAAGCGCATCGCGAAGGATTGGATGCTGATCACCGCTGAAAAAGATGGAAAAGCCAATACAATGACCGCGGGATGGGGCGGCCTGGGAGTAATGTGGGGAAAGGATGTCGCTTTTATTGTCATCCGTGAAAGCCGTTTTACAAAAGAATTTGTGGATGGCTCAGAGCATTTTTCCCTGACCTTTTTCGATGAAGACTATAAAAAGGAACTGGGCTATCTGGGTTCTGTCTCCGGGCGGGATGAAGATAAAATTGCTAAAAGCGGTCTGACGCTGGTGCCGGATGATGCCCCGTATTTTAAAGAGGGGAATCTCGCTCTGGTCTGCAAAAAGCTTTACGCCATGGACATGGGGCCAGAGGGATTTACCAATGGGCCGGAGCTCGATGAAAAATGGTATGCCGATAAAGACTACCACACCCTGTATGTGGGAGAAATCGAAAAGGCTTATATTAAACAGCATTGATTTTCAGCGGTCATGAAATTTTCTGAAGAGCCAGTTTGACGGCGCCTTAAAAGGGTAATTATTAATTGTCAGTTGAATTGATTCAGAAAGGATTGAATATCATGAATGTAAGTATTGATGAAAGCGGCTGCATTGGCTGCGAATTATGTACACAGGTTTGTCCAGAGGTTTTTGAAATGGGCGATTCCGGCGTAGCCGAAGTCATTATGGAAGAAGTTCCGGAAAATCTGGAAGACAATGTTCGGGAAGCCGCTGATGGCTGCCCAGTAGAAGTGATCACAGTAGAATAAGCAGGAAACGACCGGTAGATTTTACCGGTCGTTTCCTGAGGGTTCGCAGGCCTCCGGTCCGGTATCCGCTGCCGACACCGGAGGTTTTTATAGATTCAGTGCCTTGAAATCCTCCAGGGTGGTCTGCTGCCCGGGCGGGATAATGCAGAAATTTTGTGTCCAGTGTCCTGTCAGCAGCTGTTCCAGAATGGTCAGGCTGCCTTCACCCTCGATGAGCTCAAGCTCTGTAAGGGATGAAAACGCGTCAAGCTCCTCCTGTACCTCAGACATATCGTAGGAGCCTGTTCGGATCATCATCATGTAGGTGTAGTTTTTGAAGAGCACCCGCATGATTTTTTTTGACTGCTCTTTTCCGTAGCGTTTAAGCTGGTAGTTCAGGTCTTTTGTCACAGGACACTCTCCCCGAAGCCAGCCTTTTGTGAGGAAATAGGTGTTGCTTCGTATTTCATCCAGGGCTGAGTTATCGTTCAGGAGCATGTCAATACAGTCGCCAAAACGGGGAATCACCATGGCAGCACCAGGGCACTCAATGCCTACAAGGCCGTTTCCGCAGTTTCCGTAACCCAGTAAAACCTGGTCGAAATCTGTTATAGAGCCTAAAACTTCCTGCAGGGCCTCTCGCAGGCGGTCCGGTGCGGCATGAAGTGAGTTTCCCATCCAGTGAACCGGTATTTCCAGCTGATGTGAATCCATTACTTTTTGAATTTCATCCTTCAGGGTTTCGCACGCAATTAATAATTGCCCCATTGGTGTAATGCCTCCTATCCGCATGTAAACATTTAACAGTCTGTATATTATAACACACTTCAAGACATTTGTGTGTCCTTTATGAACTAAAATGTATCTTGTTAATGGGAACAGTGCAGTGCTATAATGAAAAAAACACTTCTTTTGGAGGCAGAGATGAATTTTAATGATGGATATTTTTTGAACAGTTTTCACAAAGCAAGATTTAAGGATATGGCTCGCCGCAATGGCAGAGTATACCAGGTGCCGGGATACTTGGTCAGCGCTTATATTTTCAGTTCAACCCCTGAGCTGATGGCCAGAACCGAGCCCTGCATGAACGATTCAGCCATTGATTTCGCCAAAATTCTGAACGGAGGGCTGGGCAGTGAGGAAAAGATTCTCGTTCAGTTTGCCGCCAACTTTTATGATCCGTCAAGGTATGAAAGCCCGTCGGTTTCAGCGTTAATCAACGAGCTCTCAGGTGAAAGCTATACCGTTATGCTGAATATTTTTAAAATGTTCAATTAGTTTGATGCAAGGGTCAAAAGGGCATGTGTTTCATGCTTGCGTGAAAAACATGACTTTGGGATCCGTTAAACATGAGAAAGCAGCCATTTTTCGTAGAAAAATGAGCGGACTTCGAATGTTTTTTGGATTTCGGGAGTGTGAAACACGGAGAAATCCGAAGGCATCATGAGGCATGACGCCAATAACTTAGTTTAAATAAGAAAGAAACAGGGTATATCAAAAGCAGTATTAATGAAAAGGAGAGAAGCAATGAAACGGAAATCCTTTGTTTTAGTGCTGCTTTTGACCGCTCTTTTATTTCTGGGGGCAGGCTGCAGCATGACGCAGCCTTCTGGCGAAAGCGCGTCAAACCCTGACAGCAGAACCCAGGAAATGGATGAAGAAGCCTCAAACGACAGCACAATCAATGAATTCAAACGTGAAACCTCGGAAATCTCGCAGAAAGTGGACGCCGTGGTGCCCATTGAAAATGACATGAATGAAAAAACTCAGCAGTTCAACGAGATGATGCAGAGAATCAACACCCTGGATCAAAAAATTGACAATTATGAGGACCAGATCGAAGCAGACTATCAAAACCAGAAGCTTTCTGAGAGGGATTATAAGGTTGCCAAAATGGATATTGAAAAGGCGGACGATGACCTTGGGGCTGTAAAAGAAAAACTGGAAAACAAGTTTGCGATGGATGATTGATTATAACAAAATAAGCCAGAGAAGATGCATAGAGCTAAATTCTCTGGCATTTTTATTGAAAATAAAGAAGAAACACTGTGAAAAGTTTCTATTTTCATATCTTTTTTTGACATTATCTCTAGAATTTTGTATAATTGTATCAATACATTCAAGAAATTATTGAAAGGCCGGAAAAAATGAATCTTAATCATCTATATTACTTTAAAACTCTGGCTGGATTGGAACATTATGCGAAGGCTGCCAAAGAGCTTAACATCAGTCAGCCAAGCTTGAGCTATGCGATTGCGGGACTGGAGAAAGAGCTCGGCGTTCCTCTGTTCAGGAAAAAAGGCAGAAATGTGGTACTGACCAGTTATGGGAAGGCTTTTGAAGAGTATGTCGCCATTGCCATTGCCCAATTGGAGGACGGTGTCCGTTTTATCCAGAATATGGACGGAGAGGAACAGGCATAGTCTGAAAAGATACGAACAGAATATTTAAAGAGGCAAGAGCAGCATCAGCTGTTCTTTTTTTGTGCATTATAGGGGAGTGGCAAAGCATTAAGGGTGATTTTCAGTAAGTGATAAGGGTATATGGTATGTATGTCTTACATTGGAGGTTCAACAAATGGAATCACTTGATTATTATAGCACCAGTAACACTTTGAATACTTTTATGACTGCCCTTTTTGGCGCAGCTGCCGGCGTCGTGGCTATTATCTCTGCCCTGATCGGTATTGCGCTATACCTGCTTTTAGCATATGCTTATTACCGAATGGCAAAAAACCGGGGTCTGCCCCACGCCTGGACCGCCTGGATACCTATCGCGCAGCTTTACCTGCTGGGGATGCTTATAGACCGACGCGTTTATTTTGGCAGTGCTAAAATTTCCAATGCACATGTTCTGCTGCCCATCGGTTTTATTTTGGTACCGGCAGTCGCCTTTATTCCGATTATAGGCTACCTTTACGGGGTTGCCTATACGATCTATGCTTTTGCAGCACACTACCGGCTTTACCGCCTCTATGGCACGTCCAACCAGGCGTTGGTTTTCCTGATTTTAAGTATAATTTTTCCGGTGACAGAACCCTTTTTCGTCTTTGTATTAAGGAATAAGCCTTCGGTTGAATATCAGACATATTTTTAAAATAGGAGTAATTATAATTGGATATTCCTAAACATAGTTTAAAACAAAACTGATGGTTATAATATTTAGCATAAAGAATCATATCACATTGTAAATGGTGATATGATTTTTTTATTTTAAGATTGCACTGTAAAAGAAAATCCTGTATAATATAGCTGCTTGGATTATAAGGATAAAAGATGAAGCTGCTTTAAAGCAGATGCTACAATCCGGGCAAAAACTCAGCTATTCTTAAGAGACTCCCTCTCTGATTGAATAGACATTTACATTTCTTGCGCAGGGGCTGCCCTGTGCGACGGGTGGAGGAGCGCGCCAATTTCCTCCATTTACTCTTCTTTGAGACAGCACTCATGCTGTCTCTCTCTTGATATCAGCAAATGCTGGCTTTTATGAAGGAGCAAAAAATGACTGCTCAAATATATAAGACAGACTATCTGCCGGGACAGGAGCAAAAACAGGAGCTTTTTATCCGGCAGCTGGAGAAAATCCTGAAAGAAAAAAGAACAGAAGCGGTTTTAGCCGCCATGGATATTCAGAATTTTAAATCGGTAAATGAAATCTGGGGTATGAGCAATGGCAGCCGTCTGCTGTCAATCATTATCGACCAGTCGCTAAAATTCCTGGGCAGTGGCGAGAGTATTTCTCGCTTTTTTAAGGATCGTTTTTATCTGCTGCTGCTGGGACCGGTGAATACCATAAAGGAAAGGCTGGAAGCCATAAGACAGCAGATTGAAGCAGAATTTGTACGTTGCATTAGTTATCCCTATTCGTTAGTGGTGAGCCTTGGGCTTTGTGAATACAATGAAGATGTGGAAAGCGGTGACGAATGGCTCATACGGGTAAATTATGCGCTGGAAAGCGCTGAACTGCCTGTGGGCGATGGTTTTGCGGTTTATGATAACGCCATGCGGAAAAATCTTCATGAGATTCGAAAGATTGAAAAACGGATGCAGTTCGGCATTGAGAATAAAGAATTTAAAATATATCTTCAGCCGCAGTTTGAACTGGCAACAGGACGCCTTTCCGGTGCTGAAGCCCTGGTCCGCTGGATCAATCCAGAGGCAGGGCCAATTAGCTGTCCAGATCAGTTTATTCCTTTGTTTGAGAAAAACGGTTTTATCAGAAAACTGGACTTCTATATGATGGAGCAAGCCTGTCAGGTGCTAAGCGGCTGGAAAAAGCAGGCTCTGGAACCAGTACCCATTGCGGTAAATATTTCAAGACGCCACATCGGGGAACCGGGATTGGCAGACAGATTGCTTGAGATTTGCAAGACCAATGGGGTGCCACCAGAATACATTGAAATTGAACTGACCGAGACCTTTGAGCTCTCAGAAAATGAGACGCTCAGGAAAGGACTGGGCACACTGAAAAAAGCCGGATTTTCACTGGCTTTGGACGATTTCGGTAAAGAGAACACCTCCATAAGCCTGCTCAGGGAAGCCTGCTTCGATGTGATTAAATTTGACAAATCGTTTTTGAATGGCTGTACAGAGAATGAGCGCGCCCAGAATCTGCTGGATTCGATGCTGCGGATGGTTAAAAAACTTGGAATTAAAACACATGTGGAGGGCATTGAATGCCGGGAAGAGGAAACTTTGTTAAAAAAATACCAGTGTGACCGGGTTCAGGGGTTTTATTATGCGAAGCCCATGCCCGCAGAGATGCTGACAAACTATTTGCCAAAAACATAAGCAAAGCTTGTGTTTTTAACTCCAACAAAACAGGAAAAGCACAAATAAACGGGGGTATCGTAGCTGTGTGTTCTGCTTTGTGGGAGTTTTTTTATTGCTGAAAAAATGCTTTATAAATAATATTTTTAATATTGTAGGTTTTTTAGAACGATTATGGTATAATCAAGGCTGTTAAATGTGTGTAATCTGGAACCGGAGGACAGAGTATGAGTGAATTAGCCACCCAGAATTTGGCAACCTATGTTTATGAAAACCTGCTGCTTAGAATCATGACGGGAATACTAAAAAAAGGCGATGTTCTGCCGTCCAGAAAGCAGCTGGCCGAAGAATATAATGTCGCAGAGATTACCATCCGCACAGCGATCCAGATGCTGGCACTCAACAGTTTGGTGAGCACCTCTCAGGGAAAGGGAACGGTTGTCATCTTTGATATGCAGCATGATGAAAACTCGCAGTTTTACTGGAATTTTATGTCTAAACGTGTCGGCTCCATCGTGGATGTGATGCGGGCCACATCGCTGTTTTTTTCGGATATTATGATTCATGCGGCCTTGAACTGTGGCCCTGAGGACATTGCCCGTTTTAAACAGCTTTACGCAGATTATCAGGAAGCCCGCGGAAGAAACATCGTCGTTTGCTTCAGCCGCTTTTGGATAGAGCTTCTGGAAACATTGAAAAATCCGCTTGTCAAGGAGCTTTACCAGCAGATGGTCCAGTTTACCGGCTTGTTTTCCATTATTTTTGAAGAGAAAATGATGATGGATTTTAAAGAATGGTCGCTGCCTTATCTGCAGGTCTTTTTTCAGGGAATGGAGGAAGTCAGCCTGGATAAGCTGCAGCAGGGGCTGGGTGCAGTGTTTGGAGATAGCGAGTTTGTGGCGTATTCTGAAAGGTACAATGACAAACTGGGCGCAAAAGAACAGGTCCCATTTTACTGGTTTATCAGCAGTGAACGTCATAATCTGACGGATTCCATCATTAATGTTATCCTGAAACGCATTGAAATTGGAGAGTACCAGATAGGTGATTCCATCCCATCCCTTAATAGGATCCGGGAAGAATTCCAGGTTTCAGTCAAAACGGCCAGAAATGCGCTCAGCGGACTGGAGGAGACTGGCATGATCGAGCGTTCCCAGGGGAAAAAGGCAGTTGTCATTAAGCGTGAGGCTATCCGGATAGAGCAGGAAAAAATACCGGTCCAGCAGATGCAAAACGACCTGAAAAACCTGCTGGATGCACGGGCTGCGATGATGCTTACCCATAAAACCTTTGTCCGTGAGGCGATGAAGGGAAAACGGAAAAATAAGAAAACGGAGCAGCAGGGAAGCCGGCTGAAAACAGTGACCTATCATTCGCCGATTCCTCTGTTTAATGAAATGGCTCTGCAGATGGAATCACCGACGCTGCGGCATATTTACATGCAGCTTGAAAACATCATGATTAAGGGCAGCCATTACAGACAGACCGCGAACTATGATTACAGCAGTCGGGTCAGTGTTATTATGGAAAACTATGAAAGGGCCCTCAACGCTTACCTTGAGGGAAATGAGGAAGATCTGGAAAAAAACCTGTATGAGGTTATCCGCATACAATACGACGTTACAGCGGACTATTGCCGCAGAATGGGGGTTCCGGTAGAACAGGTTATTACCTAAGCCAAAAAGGGATTTGCCGGATTTAAACAGGTAAAAAGCTTTTGCTGAAATCTGACAAAAAACTACTCTTGCTTTACTTGACGAACGCAGCGATAAAACTTATAATTAAAAGCGACACGTATGTCGTTTTGGAGGTTTTATGAGTACACTGAAGGCCGATATGAAGCGGAATTATATTTTAGACAAGGCGCGGGATGTTTTTATCCAGAAGGGTTTTGCCGCCGTTACCATGAAGGACATTGTGGAGGCCTGCGATATCAGCCGGGGCGGACTGTACCGCTATTACGGATCGACCCGGGATATTTTTCTGGCGTTGTTCCAGCGTGACGCCAAAGAGGAGCTGGAGCGTGTAGAGGTGGCGATTTGGGAGGAAATGTCTGCCAGAGACATTCTTTTTTCCTATATGAAGCGGCAGAAGTGTGCCTTTGAGCAGGAGAGAACCACCTTATCCAATGCTGCCTATGAGTTCTTTCTTGAAAACCCCGACGACCGGGTGATCTTTCAGTGGCAGTTTGACGGCATTTCCGAAATGCTGCGGGAAATTTTGGAGTATGGCGTTCGAAAGGGTGAGTTTGTTTTGCCTGACACTGCGGCCTTTGCCAGGCATCTGGCTCTTTTTATCAACAGCATGCAGCTGTCATTACCCCTGCTAAACTTTCCGGGTCCTCGGATTGAGGAACAGTTCGGATTGCTTTTAAGACCGATTTTAGCCAGTTAGATAATAAAAAATACACAGCCAAATCAAAAAATTCGGCTGTGTATTTTTGTTTTATAAGCTTATTTCGCCTTTAAAAAGACAAGGATGACCGCCCCGGGGCCGGTGTGCGTTCCGATGACACAGCCTACCGGGTGCATTTCAATTTTGTCCAGATGGTGGTCGCGGACGGCCTGGGCTTTAAAGTCCATAACCTGCTCCTTGTCCCGGGTATAACCAAGATAGACAGGCACATTGGGGTCCAGACCCTGGGCCTTGGCGATCTGCTCAGAAAGGATCTTATTGCCGTTTTTTAAGCCGCGGGCCTTTGCCAGCATTTCAAGACTGCCCTGGTTCAGGGTAACGATGGGCTTGATCCGCAGCAGGGAGCCCATGGTGGCCGCGCCTTTGCCAAGGCGGCCGCCCTTTTGCAGGTATTCCAGCGTGTCGACCATGGCCAGCAGCACCAGGCGGTGGCGGGCTTCGTCAAGGACAGAAACGATCTCATCAGCTGTTTTACCATCAGCCCGCATGTTTACGGCATATTCAACCAGCAGGCGCAGGCCCATGCTGGCGTTTAAGGTGTCGATGATGTGAATGCGGTCGTATTCGGCCATGTTTTTGGCCAGAGTTGCGCTCTGAACCGTTCCGCTGATTTTGCTGGACAGCAGCAAGACAATGACATCGTCGCCGGCCTTTTTAGCTTCCTCAAAATAGGGGAGAAACTGTGTGGGTGTTGGCTGTGAGGTGGTCGGCAGGGTTTTTGAGCTCTCAAGGATCGGGTAAAATTCCTCAATGCTGATATCCACCCCTTCATCGTATTGGTTATCGCCTACGATAACCTTAAGCGGGACGATGGAGACGTCCAGCTTTTTAGCCTCCTCCTGTGAGATATCAGAAGTTGAGTCGGTAATAATTTTTATGGACATGGATAATTCCTCTCTGTTTTACATTTGAAATTTAAAATAACTTTAACTTAAAACTAATAGCATTTATAATTCTATCAAAGAATGCTTAAATGTCAAGGAGTTTTCAAAAGTTTTCATTTTCCTAAAGTAAAAAGCCGCAGCCAAAGACTGGCTGCGGCGGGTAAGCTGGCAGAAAATTAAAGGGAGCGGTTACTGCTGGCTGCTGATAAACTGGGCATCTTTCGTGAAAAAGGTTTTATAGCCCAGAGTGACAAACAGAACCACGGTGATGGCTGTGCAGCCCAGAATAGCCAGCATGATACCGATCTGGTATTTGATGGCAGTCAGGGGAAAGGTCCCGGAGAGGATCTGCCCGGTCATCATGCCCGGCAGGGAGACAATGCCCATGGTAAGCATATTGTTCATGGTGGGGAGAATGGCACTGTCAAAGGCGTCGTTGACGATATCCCGGGTTGCGGCCTTGGGGGTGGCGCCCAGCATGAGGGCGCTTTCAATCTGGTCATGTCTTTCAAGTATGGCGCTGCACAGCTTGTTGGCCCCCAGGGCGATACCTGTCATGGCATTGCCGACAATCATGCCTGATATGGGAATAATGTACTGCGGGTTAAACCAGGGAGTAACATGCAGCACTGCCAGCATGAAAATAATTGCAGTGACACCATAGCCAGCCACCATCGATACGGCGATGAGCTGCCTGAGCTTTTTGTTCATGGGTGTTTTCACACGTTTCAAAGCATTAAAGATGGCAAATCCAACCATGACGGAGAGCATGAGCAGCGTCAGCCACCAGCTGGGATTTTCAAAAACATACATTAAAATATAGCCCATCACTGTGAGCTGAAGGGTCATGCGGGTGGTGGCGATGAGGATCATCTTTTCACGTTTGATGCCCCTTGCCTTAAAGATGACCAGCAGCAAGAGCACAAAGATGTAGGCGATGGCGAGATTAAAAATGGAAAGATCCATAACCGTGCTGTTATTCATGGGCGTAGCCTCCTGTCCGTCCGTTTTCGATGCGGATGGTCCCCTCGGGATAAAGGCCGGAGACCTCCTCGGAGTGGGTGACCATGATGAGCGCTTTCTTTTCGCGCGTCACAAAATCGGCCAGATTAGTGATGATAAAATGTTCCGTTTCCTTATCCAGCGCTGCTGAGGGCTCGTCAAGCAGATAAACTTCTGCATCCATGAGCATGACGCGGGCCAGGCAGAGGCGCTGCTTTTCACCGCCCGAAAGGCTGAGACAGGGATCATCCAGCGGCTTATCCAGCTTCACCTGCTCGAGGGCGTTTAGCAGGCGGTCTCTGGACGCGGGCAGCTTCTCAGAAAAACGGAGGCCGATCTGTAAATTTTCTTCCAGGTCGCCGCTGTAAATTACCGGAGTCTGCCCGAGCATGACCACCTCGCGGCGCAAAGACACAGCCGGGATATCAGCGAGATCGCTGCCGTTGTAGGCAATGGCGCCGCTGTCGGGGGTATACAGCTTGTTTAAATGCTTGAGCAGTGTAGTTTTTCCGCTGCCCGAGGAGCCGATGATACAGGTGATGGGACGGTCAATGGTTAGAGCCTCAATGTCCAGAATATTTTTGAATTTCAGATTACAGATTTCAAACACAGCTTTTTTCCTTTTTTATTTTTATTTTAGCACATTTTGCGTTCTGGGAGTAGCCCAAAAGGGAAGGCGTGCTTTTAAAAGGTGCGGGATAAACTAAAGAAAGCCAGCGTAAAATGATCTTAATACTAAAAAGGAGTGATATTAATGAAGGTAACCACAGGATTTCAGATGTTTATGGAAGAATCAGGCGAGGTAGGCAAAGCCTATTCACAGCTCGTTCAGACAATGGCCCAAAGCAGCGCGTTGGATAAAAAAACCCATGCTCTGGCTTATATCTCCGCATTGGCGGCCGCGCAAATGACAGGCGGCCTGGCTTTTCATGTGATGATGGCAAAGCAGGTGGGGGCAAGCAGAGACGAAGTCAGGGACGCTGTGCTGGTGGGGCTGCCGGCAGTAGGGCTTGCAGTTCTGGAGGCTTTAGAGGTGGCGCTTAACGCCTATGATGAAACAGTGACGGCATAGTTTAAGGAAATAATTAAAAAGATCTGAATTTTGGATCTTTTTTTGTGTTGAATTTGACCCGCCTTTTTATATGACGTATAATAGGTAGCGTGAGAAATAAACGAACGAGGCGACAATATGATTACATTTAATAAACCGCCCTTTATGGGGGATGAGTTCAAATATATTAAGGAGGCAATCGACAATAAGCAGATCAGCGGTGACGGTGCCTTTACGGCCAGATGCAAAGCCTGGCTGGAAAAAAGCTGTAATGCGCCGGAGGTACTGCTGACAACCTCCTGTACCCACGCCCTTGAGATGGCAGCACTGCTCTTGCAGATACAGCCGGGCGACGAGATCATCATGCCTGCCTATACCTTTGTGTCCACCGCCGATGCTTTTGTTCTGCGGGGGGCACGCATTGTTTTTGTGGATATCCGGCCGGATACCCTGAATATTGATGAAAAACAGATTGAAGCTGCGATCACCCCAAAAACCCGCGCCATTGTCCCGGTGCATTATGCCGGTGTTTCCTGCGAGATGGACACCATAAACGGCATCGCAGCTGCCCATGGCCTTAAGGTGGTAGAGGACGCTGCCCAGGGAGTGATGGCCTTTTATAAAGGAAAAGCCCTCGGCACCCTCGGTGATTTTGGATGCTTCAGCTTTCATGAAACCAAAAACTACAGCATGGGCGAGGGCGGCGCCATTGTGATCAATGATCTGAAATATAAGGAAGAGGCTGAAATCATCCGGGAAAAGGGGACCAACCGAAGCCGTTTTTTCCGGGGTGAGATCGACAAATACACCTGGGTGAACCACGGTTCATCCTATCTTCCGAGCGATATGAACGCCGCCTATCTGTGGGCACAGCTGGAGCACGCGGATGAAATCAACAATGATCGGCTGGCCAGCTGGGATTATTACCATGACGCGCTCCTGCCCCTTGCCAGGAGAGAGCAGATTGAGCTGCCCTTTATTCCAGAGGAGTGCACGCACAACGCCCACATGTTTTATATCAAAGCCCGGGATCTTGAGGAGAGAACCGCGCTTATGGCCCATATGAAGGAAGCCGGCGTCCAGGCGATCTTTCATTATATTCCGCTGCACACCGCGCCTGAAGGGCTGAAGGTTGGCCGTTTCAGCGGCGAGGACCGCTATACGACCAGGGAAAGTGAACGGATTATGCGGCTGCCAATGTATTATGGACTGGCAAGGGAAGACCAGAACCGGGTGGTCAGTGCCATCGAAGACTTTTATCGGGTGTGAACGTGAAGGAGAATGGATCGATGAAGGAGAAAATTGCAATAATCGGAGCCAGCGAGTTTCAGAATCCGCTGATTCTGAGGGCAAAGGAAAAGGGCTATGAGACCCACGTCTTTGCCTGGGAGGCAGGGGACATCGGAGAAGAAACAGCTGATGTCTTTCACCCTGTCAGCATTGTTGATAAGGAAAAGATTCTGGAAATCTGCAGATCGGAGGGGGTTGCGGGGATCTGCTCCATCGGCTCAGACCTGGCGTCCCTGACGGTCAGCTATGTGGCTGAAGCGCTGGGGCTCCGGGGGAATTCCATGGCATCCGCTGAGCTCAGCACTAATAAATATGCCATGCGCTGCGCCTTTAAGGCTGCGGATGATCCGATCCCCGGATTTATGGAGGGGGATGCGGCCACCCGCCCGCAGGATGTGGCGCTTAAGTATCCGCTGATTGTAAAACCCACGGACCGCTCCGGAAGCCGGGGGGTTACAAAGATTGAAGGCCCGGATGGACTGGAAGGCGCCATTCATAAAGCCCTTGAGGATTCCTTTGAAAAAAAGGTGATGATTGAGGAATTTGTGGAGGGCAGGGAGTACAGCGTGGAGTGTATCTCCTATGAGGGGATGCATGTTTTTCTTGCGCTGACGGAGAAAAGAACCACTGGCGCGCCTAATTTTATCGAAAAGGGCCATTTACAGCCAGCTGAGGTTACACCCGCCCTGCGCAACCAGATCATCACCATTGTCAAGAAAGCTCTGGACACCCTTCAAATAAGATTCGGCGCGTCCCATTCAGAAATCATTATCCAGAAAAACGGAGTTATCCGCATTGTGGAGATTGGCGGACGAATGGGAGGAGACTGTATTGGCTCACATCTGGTGCCATTGTCAACCGGCTATGACTTTGTGGGCATGGTCATTGATATTGCCTGCGGGAAGGTGCCGGATTTTTCAATTATCCACGAGCCCTCCCCGGTCGAAATCCGTTTTATTTTCGGGCCGGAGGATCTGGCAGGCTACGAGGCTATGAAAGAGGCGGCAGAGGATCGGATCGTGTGTACCTCTCTGCCTGAAAAGCTGGATGATCATCCGGTTACAGACAGCTCCAGCCGCTACGGCTTTTATATTTTTGAAAAGGAAAGGATGGGGGCGGATGTCGATTAGCGAAAAAATATCCTTTGTCATTCCCTGCTACCGTTCAGAGGATACCATAGAGGCTGTGGTGCGGGATATTGATGAGACTGTCAGGCAGCGGCCAGGCTACGATTATGAGGTTGTTCTGGTCAATGACTGCTCGCCGGACAATACCTATGAGGTGTTAATGCGTCTGGCAGACACAAACCCAAGGGTGCGGGTCGTTAACCTGGCTCGGAATTTTGGGCAGGCGTCAGCCATTATGGCGGGTTATCACTATGTGACCGGCGACCTGGTCATCAATCTGGACGATGACGGCCAGACCGATCCCAGGGAATTTTATAAGCTGGTGGACCGGGTGCACGAGGGCGACGATGTGGTCTACGCCAAATATCCGGAAAAAAAGCACAGCGCGTTTCGGAATTTTGGCTCCAAGGTCAATGATATGATGGCAGATGCGCTGATCGGCAAGCCCAGACATCTGGTTTTTACCAGTTATTTTTGCGCCAGACGCTTTGTCATCGATGAGGTGCTGCGGTATGATAAGCCCTTTCCCTATATTGACGGGCTGCTCATGCGTGTTACCAAGCGAGTGAGCGCTGTTGAGATTCCTCACAGGGAGCGCGAGGCTGGGGAGTCCGGCTATACCATCAGCAAGCTTTTTTCACTCTGGCTGGATGGCTTCACGGCCTTTTCAGTCAAGCCCCTCCGAATCGCCACGATTTTAGGTTTCTTGATCGCGATGGTGGGGTTTGTCTACGGGGTGGTGACCATTATCAGACAGTTTGTAGAACCCAGTGAGGTTACCGGCTGGGCGTCGCTGATGGCAGCCACGGTTTTTCTGGGCGGTATGATTATGGTGATGCTGGGGCTTGTGGGCGAGTACATCGGCCGTATTTATATCAGCCAGAACAACGCGCCGCAGTATGTGGTGCGGAACACACTGAATATTGAGGACGGAAAAAATGGAAAAGATACGCATTAAGGATTTTGTTTTTCTCCACGTCCTCCTGCTGGTTTACTCCTTCTCCTCAGTTTGCTCAAAGGCGGCCGCGGCTCAGGCGTTTTTATCATTTCAGTTTTTCATTTATTATGGCCTGGTGCTGGTGATATTGGCAGTTTACGCGCTGCTGTGGCAGCAGGTGCTTAAGCGGATGCCGCTGACGGTGGCCTTTGCGAACAAAGCGGTGGTGATCATCTGGGGCATTGTCTGGGGCATGCTCTTTTTTGGTGAGACGCTTCGGATTTCCATGGTAGTCGGGTCTGTTATCATTATCGCGGGCATTTATCTGGTGGTGAGTGACGATGAATAATATGCTTTTTTATACAATCCTGTTTCTGGTTTCTGTGTTTATATCCTCCATTTCCCAGATTATTCTGAAAAAAAGCGCGGAGGTTAAGTACGCGAGTATTATCCGGGAGTATTTAAACCCCATGGTCATTACCGCCTACACCATCTTCCTGGCTTCCACCCTGCTGACGACCTTTGCCTATAAAGAAGTTCCGCTTTCGCTGGGGCCGGTCCTTGAGGCGACAGGCTATATCTATGTGGCGGTGCTGGGAACACTTATTTTAAAGGAAAAGCTCAGCCGGAGAAAAATCATCGGTAATGTGCTGATTATTGCGGGGATTATGATTTTTGCGTTGTTTTAAGCGAGGAGGTAATGGATGAAAAAAATATTGACGGTATTATTGGTTTTGCTGCTGCTCTACATTGCGCTGCCTTTTTTGTTCAAAACAGGTAATTTTGTGCTGAATGGTGCCCTTGTGCTTGCGGCCGCGGCGTTTCTGGCATTCTGGTTCAGCCTGGTATTCGGAAAGGAACAGGATCGGGATGCAGACTAAAGCTTTTTTCAAAACCTATCAGCGGGAAATTTTCTTTGTGTTGTTCTGTTTCTTCTTTTATTTTGCCTGGTCGCAGCTGATTCCTTACAATAATGCGCCGGATGAGGACATGCGGTACGACATCGCCCATTTTATTTTTAAGAACGGGGTGCTGCCCTTTGGCAATGAACCGGAAATTGTCAATCCCCTCTGGGGACAGTCTTACGCCTATCAGCCGATTTTTGCCTACCAGATCGCCGCGGTATTTATGCATGCGGGGGCGCTGTTCGGCATGGCTGAGGATCAGCTTTACCTTGCGGCCCGTTTTGCCAATACGCTCATTGCCACGGGCACAGTGGTGCTGGTGCTGGCCATTGGCAGAAAGTGCTTTAATGGAAAAGGGGTTTACCTTTTCGCGGTGCTGGTCTGTCTTCTGCCGCAGTTTGTTTTTATTTCTTCTTATGTGAATAATGACACCCTGGCGCTGTTTTCCACAGCGCTGATCTTTTACTCGTGGATACTGGGAATGAAACGCCACTGGGATTTAAAAAGCTGTGTGGTGATGGCTGTGGGGCTTTCACTTTGCTTTTTATCCTATTATAATGCCTATGGATTTATCCTGTGCAGTGTGATTTTGTATGCAGGAGATTACCTGATAAACCGTAAAAAATGGCCGATTAGGAAGTTTTTGGGCCTGGGCCTGATCATTATCGGGATCTGCGCTGTGCTGGCAGGCTGGTGGTTTGTGAGAAGCGCCCTGCTGCACGACGGCGATTTTTTCGGCATGCGGACAAGCGCCGCGCTGGCAGAACAGCTGGCCCAGCCAGCTTATAAGCCCTCGCAGCATGTGACGCCCATGAGCTCAGGCTATTCGATTCTGCAGATGCTGTTTACCTCCTATCAAAATATGGATAAGGTAAGCCCGCCCTGGATTTTTGTGACCTATATCAGCTTTTTGGGGAACTTTGGTTTTATGAGTATTCCCATGTCGAAGATTGCCTATGTTGTCCTGACGGGTATTTTTGGTGTGGGGGGCGTTGGTTTTCTCCTTTGGTGGTTTAAAAAAGCGCGAAAAGAAGAGGGCGTCCGCGGCCATTTATGGACAGTTACGCTGATACTGGCGATTCTGCTGCCCATTGGTTTGAGCATATGGTATTCTTATTCGTCGGATTACCAGCCCCAGGGGCGCTATGTGATCACCGCGCTCATACCGCTCATGTATTTTCTGGCAAAGGGCCTGGTATGGGTGGAAAATGCGTTGCAATCAAGAGGTCTTGCCATTCCAGTAACACTTTTGACAATTTTTGCTGAGGTGGTGGTCGTTTTTTACGCATTCTGCGGCAATCTGGCGGCAGCGGTGCTTTCCTGACAAGCGCCGCCGCTTTACAGGTATGATATAATAGTGTCAGGGTGAAACAAAATAAGCCCAATGTGATTATAAAATGATGGAGGTAATGATGGAAACTATTCAGATGATTTCAAATCCAACCATGAGCAGTATTTTAAACCGCCGGAGCATCCGGAAATACAAACAGGAGTCTGTCGGAATGAGCGAGCTGGCAAGCATTATGGAGGCAGCCCTTCAGGCCCCGACCGGGCGGAACGAGCAGTCCTGCGATATTATTATGGTCCAGGACAAGGATCTGCTAATGGAAATGAACGCTGGCTTTAAGGCCTATGCCAACGAGCACGGCAGCCGCTATGATCTGTCTGCGGATAACTATTCGGTTTATTACCACGCGCCGGCCTTTGCCTTTATTGTGGGCGATACGGCCAATAAATGGCGCTATGTGGACGGCGGCATTGTGGTTGAAAACATGGCTCTGGCGGCGGAATCTATGGGTGTGGGCACCTGTATCATCGGTATGATCTTAGATTATATGACCAGCGAGGACGGTGCGGACATGATGAAAAAGATCGGCGCGCCTGAGGGCTACGAGTTTATCATTGGCCTGGCCCTGGGCTATCCGGACGAAGCGCCGGAAGCGAAGCCGAGGGATGGCTCAAAAGTACGTTTTCTGTAATCTGGTTTCACATAAAGTATGGGACGCTGTTTTCGGACAGTGTCCTTTTTTATTGGCGCATGGAAATTTTAGCAGCGCCAAGAATGCGGGCTGAGACTGTCAAAAAAGTGTCGCGGTCCGAGACTGTGCCTTTTATCCAGAAAAGAAAAAAGTCCAGGCGCTGTGGATCACGGACAGGCATCGTGCCGTGCTGCTGGCACAGCCGGACACTGGCGAGATAAAGCTTCAACTTTAGAGAAGAAGATATTATTGTGAGGGGAATGCCCGCAGGACACTTTTTTCTTTCTTAGGTAAAAGGCTTCGTCTCTCGTGTTTTTTGACACTTAACAGCGCCAAGAATGTCGCTTTTTTACAAGTCCCCAGAATCTGAGATGGTATAATAACAGATATAACAACGAAAGGAAGGACTTGCGATGCAGAACGCCCTTTATAATGAAATTAAAACATGGATGTACCGAAACGCGCGGCATGTGGAACTGTGCTTGTGGCAGTATTTTTTTGAGGATGGGGATAAAAAAGCAGTTGCCGACGCGCTGTTATCCTACCAGAATGAGGACGGCGGCTTTGGCCATGTTCTGGAGCCGGACAACTGGAATCCAAATTCCACCCCCACGAGCACCGACCACGCCCTGGGGCTTTTGAGACTTGTCGGCTTCGAGGACATGGAGCATCCCGTTTATCAGGGAATCTGGAAATACCTGGAGGCAGGGAAGGATCTGGCAGACTATGGCTGGCGCTTTACAGTGGAAAGCAACGATGACTACCCTCACGCGCCCTGGTGGAATTACAGCGAGGAAATGAACCGTAAGGAGTATCTCGGCATGACAGCCAGTTTCTCAGCCTTTATCCTGAAATACGGCGATCCGGAGTCCCCGCTTTACCAGAAGGCACTCACATTCACCGATATTTTTATGAACATGCTGGCACAGGATATGAGTTACGGAGAAATGGGCCTGAGCGGGTATATGGTGCTCATCGACACCATCATAGAGATCAGGCTCGGCGGCTATGATTGTGACGCCCTGGTAAAGGCACTGGGCGGGAAAATAAAAAAAGCCATCGGGGAGGATGAAACCGTCTGGGCGCAGTACGGCGTCCGTCCGTCAAATTACATCAACAGCCCTTCCAGTGTTTTCTATGAAGATAACGCGGAAATGGTGGGCAAAGAGCTGCAGTATCTGCTGGACACCAAGCCCAAAGATGGTGTCTGGGGGATTACCTGGACCTGGTTCGATAATATGGCGCAGTACGGCGATGCCTTTATCCTCAGTGAAAACTGGTGGAAGGGCAACCGGGCCATTATGAACACCCTGTTTTTGAGAAACTTTGGAAAGCTGTAAAATGGGCATAAAAAACGGCACACGCTAAAAGCGGTGCCGTTTTTGTGGCTTTTTAGAAAAATTCATCCACATAATATTGGATCGGATAGGTCATGTATTCGACGGGTTCCATTTTTTCAACGGTAAAGTAACCGGCAGGTGCGTTCAGCAGCGCCGGAATCCGGTTGACAACAGTGGCGCAGGTGTGTTCCACTGTGGCTGGCTTTTCCACATAGAAAGTGGTATCCGGTTCACCGGAAATTTTCCAGTCACACATATCCCCGTCATTGGGGCCATAAACCTTGCCGATACACTGTGTTTCGATCACAGGTCCCTGGAAGGTTTCAGTGGTGACCACAGAGCTCATGCCGATGGCATTGCCGCGTTTAATGGTTTCGCCCAGAGTTTCGGAATAAACATCCTCGTCAGAGAAGAAGGGGACGTTTTTCTGTGTCTGAGACTTGATGGTCCACCCCATTTTTGAGCACAGCGCTTCGTTGGAGTTCCAAACGTAGGAGGGCTCAAGGGTTTCGGGATGGGCAATCTGTTCTTCAAATTCTTCGGCAGTCAGGCCGGCTCCGTGGGCCTTGGCCAGCGCCAGGCCGTAATCTTCAACGTTGTAGCTCACAGCACCCTCGATGCGGTCGATCCGGTCAACACCGCCCGCGATGGTACCGATCATATTGATCCAGAAAATATCCTGCATGCCGGAGCCCGCAATGGTACAGCCGGTTTCCTTGGCAAGGACATCGAGCCGGTTAGTGATGGCTGGGGAGGTATTCCAGGGGTAAATCGCTTCCTCACAGGTTGTGATGGCGTTAATACCGCGTTTCGCTACCTTTTCAAGGGCTTCCTCCATATCGTCCATAAAGCTGAACATGGTGACAATGGCGACATTCGCGTCTGTATTGTCTAAAACCGCGTCGGCATCATCGCTGATGGTGATGCCCAGTTTTACGCCAAGTTCGGCAAAATCGCCGATATCCATCCCGACAACATCCGGGTTAACATCAATGGCGCCCACAATTTCTGCGCCTTTTTCATATAAATAGCGGATGATGACCTTGGCCATCTTGCCGCAGCCGTATTGAACCACACGGACTTTTTCTCTAAACATTGGCTTAAAACCTCTTTTCTTTGAATTTGCAGGTTTCCCTGCGTGCATCTTCTTTTAAGAATATACCCAAAAGCAAAGGATTAAACAAGGGCTTAAAAAACCTAAGGAACCTGCCTTGAAATTACCGGCAGAAACCGCTACAATGGGGAAAGAAAGGAAGCGATAAAATGAAAGTCATTGTTTTAGCCGCCAGAGCGCGGATTGAGAAATACACCGATTTCAGCCAGATTCCAGAGGACTGGGAGCTCGTTTTTGCCCAGAAGATGACCGACGCCGAAATCTTGGAAAAGGCCGGCGACGCAGCCTTTATTTTTGCCGACCCGGTGCTGCCGGTCAGCGGCAGCCTGATCCGGGGCCTGCCCAATCTGAAGCTGATCCAGTCTGAAGGCGTGGGGTATAACCGGATTGACCTGGAGGCCGTCAGAGAGAAGGGCGTATATGTGTGTAATAACGCCTCCGCCAACAGCGGCGCCGTTGCTGAGCAGATCATCCTGTTGATTTTAGCGCTGCAGCGCCGGTTTATGGAGGGTGCCCGCATGGTGTATGAGGGCGAGCAGGCAGCCGCCAAGCAGCGGTTCATACTGGATGGGCTCATGGAGCTGGGAGACAGCACTGTGGGCATTGTCGGCTTTGGCGCTATCGGTAAGGAGCTGGCCAGAAGGCTGGACGGTTTTGGGTGCCGGATGCTCTATTATAACCGGCACCGCCTGCCCGAGAAAGAGGAGGCGGAGCGGAATGTTGACTACTGCGACCTTGATACTCTGCTCGAGACCTCGGATATTGTGAGTGTCAACCTGCCGGTAACGCCGGAAACCACTGGTTTTATCGACGGGAACTTTTTGAGAAGGATGAAAAAGACCGGAATCCTCATTAATACAGCCCGGGGTGAGATCATGGATCAGGAGGCTGTGGCCCAGGCGCTGCTTGATGGAACCATTGCCGGCGCCGGAATTGATACCCTTGCGCCAGAGCCTTTTACGCTGGATAACCCCATTTTAAGGCTGCCTGAGGAAGTCAGGGAAAAGAAGCTGGCCGTCTCGCCCCATGTGGCGGGCACGACCTATCACGTTTTTCATAAGATGCACCGGGACAGCTGGAAAAACCTGCGCCTGGTATCTGAGGGAAAAGAGCCGGAAAACATTGTGATCAAACCATAAAAAAGAGCACGGCACAAAATTGTGCCGTGCTCTTTTTACGCCTGATTCCAGTAAATGCGGAGGCTGAAAAGTGAGCCGTCCAGACTGGCGGTGACCCGGTGGCCCATGGCCTCCACCAGATTTTTGACAATGGCCAGACCCAGCCCGGTGTTCTGGCCGGTGCGCATGCGGTCGGCTGTGAAAAAGCGGTCAAAAATCGAAGCGATGTCCGACTCGGTCAGACCACCGGCCTCGTTTTTGAAAATCGTGACTACGGTATTTCCCTCGGCGTACTGGCGGATTTCAAGGTGCCGGCCTCCGTGCTTCAGGGAATTTTGGATCAGGTTGGTGAAAATGCGGGTGACTGCGCCCGCGTCAGCACGCACCTCGGGCAGCCCATCCTCAAGGTCAATCTCAAGATGAATGTCCTTGTCCGTAAAGTCTTCATAAAAAGCGGCCAGCAGCTCGCAGAGAATGGGGTGGAGCGCAACCGGGCAGAGGTTCAGGGGGTACTCGCCGGATTCCATCCGGGAGAGATCGTAAAAACCTGTGAGCAGGGTCTGGAGGGTGTGGGAGCGCTTTTCCACCACGGTCAGATATTCGGCCCGGTCCTCGGCGGACAGGGTGGGATCTTTTAAAAGCTGGGTGTAGCCAAGAATGGCCGTCAGCGGTGTCCGCAGGTCATGGGAGATGTTGGCGATCTGGCGTCTAAGCGCCTTCTCCCGCCGCAGGGATTCCACCTGAACCGCCTGCTTCTGGTCCATCAGGGTATTGATCTCGCGGACCAGCGACTCAAGGGAGCGCCCGGGCGCCGGCAGGGACAGGCGCCTGTTCGGCGTGCTTTCATCAGAATGGTTGACGGCGCCCAGGTCATCCCTGAGCTTGCCGAGGCTCCGGCGCTCAAGAAGTAAAAGAGCCAGTAAAACGGCCGACAGTGCGATAAAAAAGATGAGTGTCAGGAACATGTTTCTGACTCCTTTCAGAAATGTACGATAAAGCCCTCTAACGTATTTCCCGGCGTCTGTAAACCGCAAGGCCGATCAGGGTAGCGATTACCGCGTAGGCCAGACCAAGGATGAGACAGTAGGCGACAGAGGTTCCGGGAAGGGAGGAGGCATTCTGGAGGTATTCAATGTTATTCACCCTAAAGCCTACTGCCATCATATCGCCCATGTTGGCAATACTGATGTCCATCCCCATGATGGCTGTGTAAAAGGGCGTTACCAGAGCAGTGCTGAACAGCGGCATAAAAGCCGGATTCAGCAGGGTCAAGGTATAGAACAGAAGATAGGGGACGATCAGAAAACCCATGTACACAAAGCTGAAGGCCGTGCTGTTGGGAATGATAAAGGCACAGGCGTTACAGAGGCACAGTGCGCCGATGTACAGGGGAATGGCCGCCGCAATGCGGCTAAAAACCAGGCCGATCATGCTCATATCTTCGGGGAAACCCAGCAGCAGGAACAGACTGACCAGATAAACCGCCAGAGTGATAAAGAATACGACAACTGCTACAATAATGGAGACAGCCAGCTTCCCGAAGTAGACCTGGGTTCGCGTGAAGCCAAAAGACAGCGTGTTTTTAAAGGTTTTGTATTTATACTCCTCAGAAAACACAATATCAATCATAATCAGCATCATATATACCATAATCAGGAGCATTGGGACAATAATGGAGAGGCTGGTCCGGATGAGCTCCTGAGAATCGGCGGGGTTGCTCCGGAAGGCAACAAAAAACAGGACGTTGACGGCAACTGCCAGCAGCACAAAAATCAACAGCGTGTTGCGCATATAAACCCGCTTAAAGGTTTTAAAGCATTCTGCCTTGATGTAATTAAGCATTTTCTTCACCTCCGATAACTGAGATAAAATAGTCCTCGAGATTGGAGCCTTTGGGGGTCAGCGAGTAAAGGCCAACGCCGTTTTGCGCCAGTGTCTGTGATAAGAGCGGCACCTGGTCCAGAAAGCCGTAGACACGCAGTACGCCGTCGGGGAGAACCTCATAGGCGCGGCAGTCCAGGCAGGTTTCCAAAACCATGGCAGCCTTTTCGGTGTTGTCCGCGACCACCTCGAGATACTCCTGACATTCGCATTCGAGCTCCCTGGCGGTAATTTCATTGACAAGACGCCCCTGATGGATAAAGCCATAGCGGGTTGCCAGGGTGGAAAGCTCAGAGAGAATATGGCTGGAAATCAGAATGGTGACCTCCTGCTCCCGGTTAAGCCGCAGCAGAACGTTCCGGATTGCCACAATGCCCATGGGGTCCAGCCCATTGGTGGGTTCGTCCAGAATCAGCAGGTCGGGCCGGTGCATGATGGCCAGGGCCAGGCCAAGGCGCTGTTTCATCCCCAGCGAGAATTTCTGGAATTTCTTTTTTCCGGTATCGCTGAGACCAACCAGCTCCAGAGCCTCGTCCACGCATTCCCTGCCGGCAATGCCCCGCTGTATCCGGTAATATTCCAGATTGTCGCGGGCCGTCATAAAGGGATAAAAGCAGGAATCCTCAACAATGGCGCCAATGCGGTGGCGCATGGTGTTCAGCCCGCTCGCCGCGGTTTCCCCCCAGAGCTCGATCTCGCCTGCGTCCGGTAATGCCAGCGAGGTGATCAGGCGGATCAGCGTGGTCTTACCCGCGCCGTTTTTGCCCATGAGGCCGTAGATGTCGCCCTTTTCAAGGGAGAGGGATACGTCCTCTACAGCCGGAACATGATGGTATTTTTTAGTAAGGTTTCGTGTTTTAAGTACGGTTGTTTTCATGTTGTTCACCTGTCCTTTCGTTGGCTTTATTATACCGGGAAAACTGTAAGGTTTGCTCTAGCAAATGTTAAGAAAGCGTGAAGTTTGGCCGTCGAAAAAAGCCGCCATGCCTTGCACTTCGACCTTTTTTTAGGCCAAACCAGAGGCTTGCCGAAAGCATAAAAATACTGTGCATTTTGATTGGAATCTTCAGACTGTCAAAAAAGTGGCGCGGCCCGAGACTGCGCCTTTTATCCAGATAAAAAAAGGTCCAGGCGCTGCGAATAACGACCAGGAATCGTGCCAAAATACCGGAACAGCCGGTCACTGGTGAGATCAAGGCTCCACTTTAGTGAAGAAGCTGTCCCTGCAAGGGAAGTGTCTGCAGGACACCTTTTTCTTCCTTAGGTAAAAGGCTTCGTCTTTCAGGTTTTTTGACACGATGTCGCGGCTGAAAGTCGCTTTTTTAATTGCTTTTGCGTAACAATCATTCTCAATTTTCCATCTTAAACCCGATGCCCCACACGGTTTTGATATAGCTGGTGCCAGGGTCGATTTTGGCGAGTTTGCTTCGGATATTGCTGATGTGGACGTTGACGGTGTTGTCCTCGCCCAGAAACGCGTCCTCCCAGACCTGGGTAAAGAGGTTCTCTCTGGTAAAGACCTTTTTGGGATGGGACATGAGCAGATGAAGGATTTTGAACTCCCGGACCGTCAGTGAAACAGGCTGATCCTTCAGGCGCACCTCCATGCTGTCCGCGTCCAGGACGAGGTCGCCGCTTGTCAGAATTTTCACGCTGCCACCGGCTTCTGAAAAAGCCACAGCGCGGCGCAGCTGCGCCTCGACACGGGCCAGCACCTCGCCCACGTCAAAGGGCTTGCAGATAAAATCATCCGCGCCGAGCTTTAACAGGTCGATGCGGTCGGCCACAGAGGCCTTGGCCGAAATGATGATGATGGGCACCGTGCTCGACTTGCGGATCTGGGCGACCAGCTCCTCTCCGGTAACGCCGGGAAGCATGAGGTCCAGGAGCACCAGGTCATACTGGTACTGCTCCAGGCACATTTTACCCTCGCTGCCGGAAAAGGCAGGGCGCACGTGATGGCCGGCCTTGGTCAGCAGCTTTTCCAGAAGGCTGTTAATGTCTGCGTCGTCTTCTACGATAAGAATATTGTATGGGCTCATAAACGATTCCTTTCTTTTGCCGGGCTTATTTTATAATATCGGCCACGCTGCCCCGCACAAAGGCGACAAGGGCTTCGGGTTCCAGCTCGATCTGATAGCCGATCTTTCCCGCGGAGACAATAATATGATGAATGTTTTTGCAGCTTTCATCAAAAACAGTTTTGAAGGATTTTTTCATGCCGATGGGTGAGCAGCCCCCGCGCACATAGCCGGTGACGCTGTTGATGTCCCTGACAGGGATCATTTCAACAGATTTTTCACCGGCTGCCCGGGCAGCTTTTTTTAAATCCAGCTCCTCTGCCACCGGGATCACAAAGACGCAGTAATCGCCGGAGTGGCCGTGGCATACCAGCGTCTTAAAGACCTCCTCCACCTTTTGGCCCAGGCGGGCAGCGACGGTAACGCCGTCTACAGCGCCGTCCTCATGGTCGTATTCGTGGGGGGTATAGGGGAGCTTCGCTTTATCTAAAATGCGCATCACATTGGTTTTGTTTTTATCCTTTTTTGCCAATTTAAGTCACTTCCTTTTTATCTGTGGGTTGATTACGGAGATATTATAGCACAAAAAAAGATCGGCACAAAATTGCGCCGATCTTTTTGGGGTTATATATGAGGTGCAGGGTTGTCTAGAATTTTTCGGTTTCAAAGGCTTTCCAGGGGATATCCACTTCGGCGCCCTTGTTAATAATGTCGTCTACGTGCATGAGCAGCGGGAAGTCGGCCAGGTCGACTTTGCCGTTTTCAGCCAGTCTGCGGACTGCCTTCGCGGTGCGGGTGGCGATGACGATGGATTCCAGTGTGACGCCTGCCAGCTCTTCCATGGCGTCGTCGAAGGACAAACCGCGGCCCAGAAGGGTACCGATTTTACGGGTTCTGCCGCCGAAGATGGTAACATAGAGGTCGCCGGCGCCGTAGATGATATTTTCTTCACCGCCGCCGACTAAATTCAGAAGCTGCTTCATTTCCTTCACGCTCTGTCCGAACAGGGCGGCCTGGGAGTTGTAATGCTGAACGCCGATGCCTTCATTCTTTTCCGCGATGCCGACTGCCAGGGAAACGCCCAGGGCGTAAGCGTTTTTGAGCGCGACGGCGCATTCAACGCCGATCACATCGGTTGAGAGGCTTACATGATAGTAGGGAGCAGTGAACATTGCCTTGATTTTGCGCAGGGTTTCAATGTCGCGGCCGCAGAATGCAACGGCGGAATTGTCCTTGTCGGCCAGCTCATAGCTGGTGCATGGGCCGCCGATGCCGTTGATGGAAAGCTTTTTGCCCTCAGGCAGTCTGGATTCCCAGTAGTGGGGATAGGTGATCATGGAGCCGTCTTCCTGGTCGATCATGCCCTTGGTCACTGCGATCATCGGGACATCGTCGGGGATGATTGGAAGAATATTTTCTGCAAACCAGTCTACGCCGAAGCTGCTGACGCCGCATAATACAACATCTGCGTCTTTGAGGGCTTCTTCCACTTCTTCTACCTGATAGTATTTAACCGTGTCTGGTAGGGTTCGTTTTAAATTGATATGGAAGTTTGATTTGCGAAGCTCGTCAATGACTTCTCTGTCAAGCGGGGTACCCACCAACCGTACTTCGTGTCCGTTTTCAATTACAGGATAAGTTAATGCAGACGCCATCTGGCCTGCGCCGACATAGGTAAGAATGCTCATAGTTTTAATCTCCTTTGGTTCTTTTGTTTCTCGTGGTAATTCGTTGTTGATTATAGAATACGCCTGTTTTTTTGAATTGTCAAGAGAAAAATGAGATTATTTTCAAATATTGAAAAATATCTCATGTATTTGATTAGTATTGTTTTTTCACAAAATTAAGCTTGACAAAGTACTGAAAAACCATTACAATGAAAATAATCTCATATATTGAAATTTTTCTCTACCATCAAGAAGGGAAGACAGCATTATGGAACAGAGCAAAGTCAATCAGATCCTTCGCGTCGCTAAGATGTACTATGAACTCAAAATGAGCCAGCAGGATATCGGCGCCAAGGAAAACATTTCAAAATCCACCGTCAGCCGTCTTTTAAAAAACGCCATGGACCTGGGGTTTGTGGAGGTTCGGATTCGGCAGCCGCATTACGCGCTGGCCGATCTGGAGGCTGAATTTACCAACCGTTTCGGAATCCGCAAGGTTGTGATTGCGGCGGATGTTGTGGAAAACAGAGAGGTGCTGGTGCAGGATGTCTGCAGCGCCATGGCGGCAGACCTGCCCAAGTACATCGAGGATGACAGCGTAGTGGGCGTGGCCTGGGGACGGACCTTGAATGTCCTCATTAAGCACCTGCCAAAAATGACCCGCAGCAATACCCTGACCATCCAGCTCAACGGCGGGGCTTCAAGGGCCCTGTACGAGTCGGGCGCGACGGATATTGTCAAGGCATTCAAGAACGCCATCGGCGGGGACGGCTATCTGCTGCCCGCGCCGGCTATTGTGGACACGCCGCATATTGCCGGGGTGATCATGGGGGATTCCCAGATCAGCTCAGTGCTCCAGCTGGCACAGCGCTGCCGGACAGCGGTCTTTTCGGTGGGCAACATCACCGAGCGTTCGGTGCTCTATGAGCTGGGCTGCTTTAGCCCGCGGGAGTACATGAGCTTTAAGACCAAGGGTGCAGTGGGCGATGTCTGCTCACATTATATTGATATTGATGGCAACGTGGCGGATGAAAATCTGGACGGCAGAGTTGTGGGGACCTCCCTTGAGCACATTAAGAAAATACCGAATAAGCTGATGGTAGCAGTGGGGCTTGAAAAGGCCGAGGCCGTTCTGGGCGCTCTGCGCGGCGGCTATGCCGATGTGCTTTATCTTGACGAGCCGCTGGCGAGAAAAGTTCTGGAGATCGACGAAAATTCAGAGGACTCGAAAAAATAAATTTCAAATTTCTAAGGGGGAAATTTAAATGAAGCAAGCGAATTATTTTATGGGTATTGATTTGGGCACACAGAGTGTGCGTGTGGTGGTAGCTGATATGAGCGGCAACGTGGTGGTATCGGACGAGCAGGCTTATGAAACCCTGTACCCCCAGGCGGGATGGGCAGAGCAGCGGCCCGCGGACTGGTGGAGCTGTCTGAACACCGCGGTCGCCAATGTGACGGATAAGCTGTCCATCGGCCTGCGCTACAGCATATCCGCCATCAGCGTATGCGCCACCTCGCCTACCATTATCCCGGTGGATGAAAACGGCGAGGCCCTGACCAATGCCATCATGTGGATGGACAACCGGGCGGTTAAGGAGACGGCGTCTGTCAACGCGACCCACCACCCGATCCTCGACTATTGCGGCGGCGAGGATTCTGTGGAGTGGACCATCCCGAAAATGCTCTGGATTAAAAATAATCAGCCGGAGGTTTACCAGAGGAGCTATAAGATCATCGAGCAGCTTGACTATATCAACCATAAGCTCTGCGGCAAATTTACGAACTCGGTCTGCCAGGCGGCCTGTAAAGCCCATTATGTGGCATGTGAGGGCGGCTGGTCCGACGACTTTTTCAACCAGGCAGGCCTTGAGGATTATAAGGATAAGATGATTCTGGACGTGACCCGGGTGGGTGATGTGCTGGGTACCATCAATAAGGACTTTGCGGAAAAATACGATCTGAACCCGGAAATGCTCGTGGTGCAGGGGGGCATCGACGCCCACATCGGTATGCTTGGCCTGGGGGTAGACCGGGCCGGTAAAATGGCCATGATCATGGGCACCAGCTTTGTACAGCTCTGCTTCTCCGAACAGAAGCTTCAGCTGGACGGCCTCTGGGGGCCTTACGACGCGCCCATTATCCCGGACGCCTGGCTGCTGGAGGGGGGACAGACCTCAGCCGGCTCCATTGTAAAATGGTACATGCGTGAGTTTGGCGTGGACAAAATGGACAACCCCTACGCTTATATGAATGAACAGATTGAGGGCATTGCCCCCGGGGCCGAGGGACTGGTGGCCCTGGATTTCTTCCAGGGGAACCGTACCCCCTATAAGGACGCCAACGCCAAGGGGGTTATCTATGGCCTGACCCTCAGCCATACCAAGGCGCATATTTACAGAGCCCTGCTGGAATCCGTGGCCTTTGGCACCAAGAACATCATTGACAGCTTTGAGCAGAATGGCAGCCCAGTCAATACCATTGTGGGCTGCGGCGGCGTCACCAAGGATAAGGTCTGGATGCAGATCATCTCGGATGTGACCGGAAAACCCATTGTGGTGACCGAGGACGCAGGCGCCAGCGCTCTGGGCTGTGCCATTGTGGCCTCTGTGGGCTCTAAGGCCTACACGAATTTTGAGGAAGCCACCCGCGGCATGGTTAAGGAAGCCTATGTGGTCGAGCCAAACCCGGAAACCCATGCGGTGTACGAAGGCATCTTTGAAAAATATGTGGAAATCTACAATCAGCTGAAGGGAACCATGGCCCAATAAAGAGGCTGTTATCATGAGCATCGCGGTGAGCGGTGCTCTTTTTGGAATTTAATATACATTCACCCCCCTCTGTGGTATGATTAATAGAGCGAAAAAGGCGTATAAATAACAATAGAGAAAAGGAGGGTTGCTATGAAAGTAAAACTTTGCGATCTGAAGGCTTTGGAAAACCTCACCATTGCGGCGTATGACATACCGGATAATATGGTGCTGGCCTCCAAGGCTAAATTTACCAAGGCAGCTGGAAAAAACAACTGCTTTATCTCCGGGGCCCCCTCACAGGCCATTGACCGGGATCTGGAGGTGCTGTCTGTTTCTGCGCACCGCATATCCTGTACCTACTCCTTCTCCATGAGTGAGAAAGGGTATGAGGAGCTGATCGAAACCCTGATGAAACGGTCGGATTTTACCAACAATCCCAAATATAATAAAAAATACCACCGGGTTTTTTATGTGAACAAGCGCAAGTTCACCATCTCCTATTTTAACAAAAAGCGCATTGCCACCGTCTATGCCAGCAACGATTTGTTTGACACAGACCTGGCCCCCCTGTTCGACCGCCAGTGGGGAGAGCCCATTGACCGTCAAGCCAGCAAAAAGGAGACACCTGAAAAGGAAACCGCCAAAAAAGAGCCGGCCAAAAAGGCGGCGGTGAAAAACGAAGGCTACAAGTGGGAAAAGAAAAAGCAGCCCGTGGCCGCGCTCACAGCCCTGCCCGTGGCCGAGGAGCCTCTGAGGCTTGAAAAGAGCGAGCCCCACTGGACAGTACAGGACATCAGCTTCCGCATTAACCGCATTGTGGTCACCGGCGAGAAGCTGAGCCTCAGCTCGACCAAGAAGCTCAAGGCCATAACGGACAAAAGCAATAACAGCGTCAGCCTGAAAATTGAAAATACAGGCCCGGGAAAAAGAAAACAGGCGGTCACCCTGACCAGCAACATTAACAGCTACCTGGTGGAAGCCATCGACTGTGTAAAGGCCGAATCACCTGAGCCCTTATCCTTTGAGCTACGTTTCCCCATGAAAACCGCCACCTGGGATTATATCTGCCGGAACAGCTGGCTGGACGGCGCAGCCAATGAGTCTCTGGAAAACGGCTTTAAGATGGTCTCTGAGGGACAGTCCGTATTTTTCAAGCGCAACAACAACACCGGCGTGTGTGAGATGAAGGGCCTGAACACCGAGCTGCTGCGGGACTGTATTATCCGTCTGGAGGATATTTTTGAGAACAACACCGGTGACCGCAGGGTGGAAAAGGAATCCATCAATGAGGTAATCCGGAAAAAGATCCCCTATACCATCCGGATCTTAAAGGATCAGGCGGACCAGTTTATCAACCTGATTTCGCCGTCCTTTGTGCTGCTGAACGACGCCAGTATCGAGCTGACCGACTACAGCCCCATGGTTTTCTCCGTATACCGCGGGGTTGAGCTGTACCTCAAATACCTGGCAGACCTGAGCGGCATCGACCTGGCCAACCAGCCGGTGGGCAAGATTTTTAAAACCGTCGGGCGCCAGAAGCACCAGTATCTGCAGATGATCAACGACTCCATGAAGGGCGAGATGCTCCAGTCCATTTTTGAGAACTTTGGGAGCTACAGAAACGCCCTGTTCCACGCCAATCTGGACAATGTCATGGTGATTGGCAGCCGGGAAGCGGCCGAGGACATCTGTATCAGCGCCTTGCAGAACCTGGAGGCGGCCAGCTTTCAGTTTCATCTGGAAGAGATGACCATCACCATCTGAGGAAGGTGCGCCCATGTCTTCCTATCTTGCCGATTACCACGTTCACACCCGCTTTTCCTTTGACTCGGAGGAGACCATCGGTGCTATCCGCAAGATGGCGGACGCCAGGGAGCTGGACGAGGTGTGCATTACAGACCACTTTACAGTAAACCCAAAGGATAAGAGCTTTGGCCTTTACCCCTACCGGGAGGCTTATGAGGAGTACCTCAGGGACAGCGCCGGGGAGGGCCCGGCAGTGCGCTTCGGCCTTGAGATTGGGGAGGGGCAGTACCGGCGGGATACCCTGGACGATTTTCTGGCCCAGGCCGATTACGATTTTATCATCGGCTCGGTTCACAATATCGGGGATATTACCATCCGCCAGACCATCCGGGAGCGCGGCGTCGACTACGCTTTTGACGCTTACTATGACGAGGTGCTGGGGTTGGCCGAGGAGGGCGACTACGATGTGCTGGGACACCTCGACCTGGTCAACCGCTATGCCTGGGACGAGCAGGGAATCTACCGGCTCGACGCCTATACGGATAAGATTGAAGCGGTTTTGAAGGCTGTGATCCGCCGGGGCCGGGGCATTGAGATCAACACCTCCAGCCTGAGTAAAAACTGCCGGCAGTTTATGCCAAACCCCTGGATCGCGGCGCGCTACAGAGCGCTGGGCGGCGAGATCATCACCCTTGGCTCCGACGCCCACAGCGCCGGCCGGGTGGGCGACGGGCTGTCCGAGGCGGCTGCGCTGCTGAGAGACTGCGGCTTTGAGGCGCTGGCGGTCTTTGAAAAACGGCGGCCAAGGCTTATGCCCATCAGAGCTTAGGACAACAAAAAAGTGTAAGGAACAGGCACATCTGAGTGCGGTTCCCTACACTTTTTTTAGATTATTTTGCGGTGCCCTGCTGGTCCTGGGCATTGTAAACTTCATTGCCCTTGAAGTAGGTCTGGAGCACGGTGGTATCCTTGATCTCATCGGTCGGGACGGTTAAAAGGTCGCGGTCCAGAACGATGAAATCCGCGCTTTTACCAGCGGTTATACTGCCGATTTCATCCCCGGCGTTGACCTGTTTGGCCCCGTTGATGGTATAAGCCTTGATGGCGGTGGCGATGTCGATACCTTCGCTCTTTGGCGGGTCATAATCGTCGGATTCGCCGCGCTTAACAGCATGGTACATTTCTGTAAAGGGGTTGATGCCAGCCAGCCCGTTGCTCACCGGGGCGTCGCTGCCAAAGGTCAGCAGCGTGCCGTTTTGGGAAACGGTGTTCAGCGGCATCTGGCGGCCGTAGCGGTCATCACCCAGGGCGGACTTGGTAAATTCATCGCCCAGAGCCCATACAGGGGTGGTCTGGTAGAAGACATCGGTCTGTTCTGCAAAGCGCTGGATACCATCCTCGGGCAAAATCTGGACATGTGCCATGGTTTTGGTGCCCTCGATATCCCCCAGGTCCCGGTAGAGGTCAAGGGTTTCGGAGATGGCCTTGTCGCCGATGGCGTGGGTGTGAAGGTTGAAGCCCTTAGCGGCCGCGGCCCTGGCGATCGCCATCATATGGTCATTGTCCAGGATCTCGACGCCCTCGCCGGAGTGGTCACTGAAATTTTCAAACATGAGGGAGGAATAGTCCTCCAGAGTGCCGTCCTTAAAAAGCTTCAGGGTGGTGGGGCGTACGGTGTCCGAGGTGTACTTGTCGCGAATAGAGGTCATTTTGGACACGAATTCATCGACAGGGACAGGGTCTCTGTAGACAAAGGAGGTGAAAACGCGGATGTTGGCGTCTGCCTTGCTGAGAGCGTCGATGGATTCCTCCTCGTCAGCGACGAGCAGGCCCGCGTCATAGTAAGAGGTGTAGCCATAGGGGCTCAGAACTGTCTGAGTAAAGACCGGAAAACGGGTTTCGATGGCCTTGCCCGAGGTTAAGCCAAGGTTTTGCAGCATGATGGCCATGGTGGAGGCTTCCTTGAATTCTCCGGTGGGATTGCCGTTTTCATCCCGTACAAAATAGCTGATCCCCGGCGACGGGTCTGGGGTCGCGGCAGTGACGCCGGCCATTTCCAGAGCCTTTGTATTGGCCCAGCCGCCGTGGCCGCCGCTGTTGGTGAGTACCACAGGCCTGTCGGAGACGACCTTATCCAGCTCCGAGGCCAGAGGCCTGGCATCAGTGCCGTAGCCCATCCCTGAAATCACAGGCGCGACCTCGGCAGGGTACTGCTCGGCGTAGTCCTTCACAGCCTCCAGGATCTGGTCGTGGGTCATGGCCAGGTCGATCTGGAGGGGCATGACGTCACTGGTCCAGGTGTTGATGGCCAGATAATGGGCGTGGCTGTCGATGAGGCCGGGCAGGATCAAACGGCCGCCCATGTCGTGGGACGCGGCGCCCGAGCCGGCGAATTTAAGGGCGTCATCGCTGCTGCCCACAAAGCTGATCTTCCCGTCTTTTACCACCAGGGCGCTGGCTTCGGGCTGGTCATCGTCCGAGGTGAAGATCTTGGCGTTGTAATACACCTCGCCGCCCTGGTTCACCGCTGTGTTTGAGCACCCAGCCGCGAAGATGACAGCAGAGACCAGCAGGCCGACGGTGGCGGCCCGGATTTTCTTAGATAATTGAGTCATTTGTTAGTCCTCCCAAATAATGTGAATACAATTTGTCCATATGCCTTTAGTCTGCAATAAAATATACACCTTACGGCATAATGAGAAACAGGAAGGACGTTTTAATTAAGGATAAATCAAGATTTAAAAAGGCCGGAATTCCGCTCTTCGGAAGAACAAAAACCGCCGCCTGTTATCGGGTAAATCCTGATAAATTTTTGTCAGCCTTGTCATTTTATGTAAATTCAGCTACAATAGAAGATATGAATTATAGAAAGTGCAGATTATATAAAAATGGAGCTATTTGAAGTAAAAACAACCGATGAAATGAAGGCGCTGATGGAGAAATATTTCTCAGACTATGCGCTCGGTACCGAAAGGGTACCCCTTGGGCGTGCCCTCGGAAGAATTTTGGCCGAGCCTGTTGTCTCAGGTGTAAACGTCCCGCACTTCGACCGGTCTGTGGTGGACGGCTACGCGGTAAAGCTGCGGGATGTCCAGGGCGCCAGCGCGTCCATCCCGGCCTTTTTAAAGCTGACCGGAGCGGCGGAAATGGGCAGGGAGACAAAGCTCTCCCTGCACGCTGGTGAGACTGTCTATGTGCCCACTGGCGGCATGGTGCCTGAGGGTACTGAGGCCATGGTGATGATCGAGTATACTGAAAAGTTTAGCGAGGATGAGCTGGCCATCTACAAAGGGGCCGGCTCTCTGGAAAACATGATGCTGACCGGCGACGACATCCGGGCCGGCGAGGCGGTTTTTGAGGCCGGGCACACCATCAGGCCCCAGGATGTGGGCGTGCTGTCCTCGGTGGGCGTGGTGGACGCTCTGGTGTACAAAAAGCCGGGGATTACCATTATCTCGACCGGTGATGAGATCGTGCGGCCCGGACAGACTCCGGGGCTGGGCGAGATCGTGGACATCAACACCCCGGCCATCGCGGCACTGACCGAAAAGCTGGGCGCTGAGGTCGTTGAGATGGCCTACGCGGCCGATGACCCGAAGGCCATCGAAGCAGCCATCACCCGGGGCCTGGAAACCAGCGACGCGGTGGTGCTCTCCGGCGGCAGCTCGGTGGGGGAACGGGATTATACCCTGACGGTGCTGAATGATCTGGGTGAGGTGTTCCTCCACGGCCTGTCCATTAAGCCAGGCAAGCCCACCATCATGGGCAAAGCCCTTGGAAAGCCGGTGATCGGCCTGCCCGGGCAGCCCGCCTCTGCCATCATGGTATACATGGTGGTCATGAAAAAGCTGATGAATATTTTCCACCGGACCGATTTGTATAAAAACCAGTACATTGTGGGAACCCTGACCGAAAATGTCCACGCCGCCCCGGGGCGCAGAACCTTCCAGACAGTGGCGGTTGAGGCAGGAAGGGACGGCGTGCTTGTGAAGCCGACCTATGGCAAATCCGGCATGATCACCCTGCTGGCCTACTCGGACGGATATATTGAGATGACTGAAAACGAGGAGGGTAAAAATCCCGGCGACCCCGTTAAGGTGATGCTGTTTTAAGGAAAGAAGGAGAGAGCAATGGCAAAAATAGTGGATATCAGCCAGCGCAACCTGTACCTCAAAAATGAGGATTTGGATGACGCTGTCTCTAAATATTTGAAAATGACCGAGGCGGGCAGAACCCGCGCGGCAGAAGAAATGGTGCCGGTCACCGGCTGTCTGGGCATGGTAACCGCAGAGCCGGTCTTTGCGAAAATATCCTCGCCCTATTACAACGCCTCGGCCATGGATGGTATCTGTGTCAAGGCGCTGGAGATCGTGGGTGTTGATGAGCGCAGCCCCAGAGTGCTAACCCTCCATGAGGACTTTGAGTTTGTGGACACCGGCGATGTGATCGAGGAACCCTACAACGCAGTGGTGATGATCGAGGACGTGGTGACAGTGGACGATGCCCATGTGCGCATCGCGAAGCCTGTAGCGCTGTGGCAGCATGTGCGGCCCATCGGGGAGGACATTGTGGCCGGAGAGCTCATTGTGCCGGCCTACCATAAGCTGCGGGCCATGGACATCGGCGCCCTGCTGGCCGGGGGGATTCTGAGCGTGGCGGTGCTGAAAAAGCCCCGGGCGGGCATTATCCCCACGGGCACCGAGATCGTCGAGGCTGGATCGCCCATGGAAAAGGGAAAGATCATTGATTCCAATACCCGTATGTTCGAGGCCCTGATTAAGGAATACGGCGGCGAGCCCACCCGCTACGCCCCGGTGCCCGATGATTATGAGGTCATCAGGGCCGCGATCCAGAAGGCAGTGGCCGAAAACGACATGGTGCTCATCTCAGCCGGCTCCTCAGCCGGCACAGAGGATTACACCAGAGCTCTGGTCGAGGAGCTGGGCGAGGTCGCCATTCACGGCGTGGCCATAAAGCCGGGCAAGCCTGCTATTCTGGGCTTTATTGAGGGCAAGCCCGTCATCGGCATTCCGGGCTACCCGGTATCGGCTTACTTTGTGTTTGAAAACTTTGTGAAGCCTGTGATCCTGGGCATGACCCACCAGCTTAATGTGAGCCGACCGGTCATCAAGGCCACCCTGTCCAAGCGGCTCATGTCCACCCTCAAATACCTGGAATTTGTCCGCATGAAATGCGGCAAAGTGGGAGGCCGTTTTGTGGCCACGCCCCTTGACCGCGGCGCTGGCGTGACCATGTCTCTGGTCAACGCCGACGGTATCCTGCGGGTGCCTAAAAATGTCGAGGGCTATGAAGCCGGCCAGGAGGTAGACATCGAACTGCTGCGCCCGGTGGAGGAGATCGAAAATACACTGGTCACCATCGGCAGCCACGATGTCATGATTGACATCATGGCCAATATCATCCATAAAAATAAAAAGCTGGTGAACCTGTCCTCGGCCCATGTTGGGAGCCTGGGCGGCATCATGGCCTTTAAGAAGGGCGAATGCCACCTGACCCCCACCCATCTGCTGGATGAGGAAACCGGCGACTACAATGTTCCCGTTATAAAAAAATATCTGGGCGAGGGGAAGGCAGCCCTCATAAAGGGTGTAAAGCGTGTTCAGGGCTTTATGATCCCAAAGGGCAACCCCAAAAACATTAAAAGCATTGAGGATCTGACAAGAGACGGCGTGACCTTTGTCAACCGCCAGCGCGGAGCCGGCACCCGGGTGCTTTTTGACTACCTCTTAAAACAGAAGGGCATTGAGGCAGAGCAGATCGTGGGCTATGACCGCGAGCTCAACACCCACATGATGGTGGCCTCTGCGGTGCAGTCCGGCTCCTGCGACGTGGGCATGGGCGTGCTGTCCGCCGCCAATATGATGGGGCTGGACTTTATCCCGGTCGGCGATGAGGAGTACGACTTTATCGTGGCTCAGGAAAACCTGGAGGATGAAAAGGTTCAGGTCTTTTTAGAAGCGCTGCGAGGCAGCGAGCTGAGGGAGGCCCTCACAGAGCTCGGAGGCTATGGGTTTGATGAGCCCGGAAAAGTGGTGCTGATTTGAGAGACCACTTTGGAAGAAAAGTCAATTATCTGAGGATATCCATCACCGACCTGTGCAACCTGCGCTGTGTGTACTGCATGCCCGAGGAGGGCGTGCCCAAGCGCCGGCACGCCACCAACCTTTCCTTTGAGGAGATCGAGGCACTGGTGCGGGCCGGGGCGGACATGGGTATCGACAAGATCCGCCTGACCGGGGGAGAGCCCCTGGTGCGGGCCGGGGTGCTGGATTTGGTGAAAAAGCTCGGTGCCATCCCCGGCATCAAAGATTTCGCCATGACCACCAACGGCATTCTGCTGCCTGAAATGGCTGCGGATCTCAAGGCTGCGGGGCTCAGGCGGGTCAACATCAGCCTGGACACCTTTGACCCTGAAAAGTACGCCCGGATCACCCGGTGCGGAAGGCTTGAGGACGCTCTGGCGGGTATCGACGCGGCGGTATCGGCAGGGCTGACACCGCTGAAGATCAACACGGTTTTAATAAAAGGTTTTAACGATGACGAGATCGAGGCCTTTGTGGATTATACAAGAAAAAATCCGGTGGAGGTGCGCTTTATCGAGCTGATGCCCCTGGGCGAGGGCGCCGAGTACGCCTTTGGCCAGTACATGCCCGGCGAGGCAGTGCTTGCGCGGGTGCCGGAGCTGGTACCGTCAGCGTCCGCGCCCGGCGCGCCGGCCAGGCTCTGTACCCTGCCCGGCGCCCTGGGAAAGGTGGGGCTCATCAACCCCATCAGCCACCGGTTCTGCTCAGACTGCAACCGCATCCGCCTGACGGCTGACGGCAAGATTAAGCCCTGCCTCCACTCCGATGAGGAGCTGGACGTGAAGGCGCTGCACAGGGCAGGCAGAAGCTACGGAGAAATCCTCGAAATGGCGGTTTCGGCCAAGCCGGAACGCCACCATATCGACGAGCATGAAACCATTAAAAAACGCAATATGAACGAAATAGGAGGATAATATGGCCATCTCAGATGAATTTACCCACTTTAACGAAGAAGGCCGGGGCCGCATGGTGGACGTCACCCACAAAAAGGACACGGCGCGCATGGCCCTGGCCCGGGGCGCCATTTACATGAAGCCCGAAACCCTTGAGAAAATCCTGAACAACCAGATGAAAAAAGGGGATGTGCTGTCCGTGGCCCAGATCGGGGGCATTATGGGGTGCAAGCGCACCTCGGAGCTGATCCCCATGTGCCATAACATCCTCATCACCGGCAGTGACCTGCGCTTTGAGCCCGACGTGGAAAACAGCTGCATCCATATCGAGGCTGAGCTCAGGACCACAGGAAAAACCGGTATTGAGATCGAAGCGCTGACGGCCGTTTCGGTGGCGGCCCTGACCATCTACGATATGTGTAAGGCTGTGGACCGCGAAATGGTCATCGGCGACATCAGGCTCATTAAGAAAACCGGAGGCCACTCCGGCACCTTTGAGCGGAAGGAGGAAAAGAAATGAAAGGAAAAGTAATTGCCATTAACCGGAGCGAAAAAAAGGGTGTGATGAAAACCCCCGTCGGTGAAGGCGTGTTTATCGAAAACTTTGGACTGGAGGGCGACGCCCACGGCGGCAACTGGCACCGCCAGGTCAGCCTTCTGGGTCAGGAGAGCATTGACAAAATGGTGGCCCTGGGCGCCGGAGAGCTGACGCCCGGCAATTTTGCCGAGAATATCACCACCGAGGGCATCACCGTTTATGAGCTGCCTGTGGGCACCCGCCTGAAAATCGGCGAGACCCTGCAGGAGGTTACCCAGATCGGCAAGGAATGCCACAAGGGCTGCGAGATCGCCAAAAAAGTAGGCGACTGCGTTATGCCCAGAGAGGGGATTTTTACCATTATCCTGAAGGGCGGCGTGGTAAAGCCCGGAGACACCATCGAGGTGCTGGAGGATTAGATACAGACTGAGATCGGCGCAAAATTGCGCCGATCTTTTTTACTTTTAAAGCTTGCTCAGATCGAGTATAATAAAGGCAAGGAGGAGCACTATGTGGATGGAATTGCTGGCAAGTTTTATAACCTTTCTGGGGCCGCTGTTTATGCGGTATTACCCTTTCCGTAAAAAGCTGAGAATACCGGTCTGGGCGTTGGGGCTGACGGTTGTGGTTGTCTGGGCCGGGGTGGTGGCAGCGCTTCTGGCTTTTGGCTATTCAGAGGAACACTCCGCGGACATTTACCGTAATATCACCTTTGTCCTTTTCTTTATCATGTCCTGTTTTGTGATAAGGGACCGGTTTGTCCGGCACTTTTTTGTCTATCTGATCTCCTACACGCTGATGGCAGTGAATATCGGCATCGCCCAGTTTGCCATGGTTCGTCTCGGCGGCGGATTTCTGACCATGATTCTTTTTACCCTGCTGTTTGACCTGCTGACCTATCCGGTGATCTTTTACTTTTTCCGCAGGATGCTGGAGCCGGTCATGGATCTGGATAATACGAGAATCTGGAACATCATATGGGTGCCGCCTATGCTGTCTGCCATTCTGGTAGCCGTCGCCACGCCGGGGATGCTGGGCGCAGCGCAGATCAGCTATGTGGTGATCCGGTCGCTGCTGGGTCTGGTCAGTGTGATCACCTGTGCGATTCTGGTCATCTGTCTGGGGCATGTCCGTGAGCAGGCCAGGAAGGAGAGCGCACTGGTACGGGTACAGGAGGTAGCCGATATGAAGGAGGAATTTCTCCACGGCCTGTCCCATGAGCTTCAGCTGCCCATTACCGTTGTCTCCGGGTTTGCCCAGCTCACCGGAGCCATGATGGGGGACGCGGCGATTGACCGGGACGCTGTCCGGGAGAATATGCGCCGGGTAGACAGTGAGGCCGGACGCATGGAGCGGATGGTAACCCAGCTTCTGGACGCTGCCGCCATCGAGAACGGCAGCTTTGCCCTGGTGCGCCAGCCCATGGATCTGTCCATTCTTCTGGAAACCGCCGCCCAAAATTATTTTCCGTTGATCGACATCGGCCGGCATAACACCATTGAGGTAAAGGCAGCTCATGGCCTGCCGCCTGTGTACGGCGACCGGGAACGCCTGTTACAGGTCGTGCTCAACCTTATTTCCAACAGTGTAAAGCACACGGAAGGGGGACGGATTACCCTTGAGGCAGAGCTTGAGGGCACAATGGTGGCCGTAGCCGTGGTGGATAATGGCGAGGGGATTCAACCAGAACTGATGCCTAGGCTGTTCACACGGCACAGTGTCAGGCGAACCCCGGACAGCAGTGGCCTGGGGCTGTATATCGCAGAGCAGATCATACATGCCCACGGAGGAAAAATCAGCGTTGAAAGTGAGCCGGGCAGAGGAACCAGCGTCCGTTTTACCATACCGGCAGTGAGAGGGGGAGATCAGGATGAATGAGAAGAAAGCGCCTGTGATACTTATGGTCGAGGATAATGAGCACGTGCGGGCACTCAACTGCTCTGTGCTGGAGCGTGCTGGTTACAGAGTGCTGACAGCACAGAGTCTTGCGGAAACACGCCCGATTTTGGCAAGCAAGCCCGACATCAGCATGGTGGTGCTGGATATCCTTTTGCCGGACGGCAATGGGCTCGCGTTTATCGGCGAGCTGCGCCAGTCCACCCACGCACCTGTGCTTTTGCTGAGCAGCCGGAGGGATTATGAGGATATTGTGAAAGGCCTGACCGGCGGGGCGGACGACTACATGACAAAGCCCTACCGCATCGAGGAGCTGCTGGCCCGGATTGTGGCCCTGCTCCGGCGGAAGGAAGCAATGCGTCCGCCGGCAGAGGTGGTGCGGGGGCCACTGGTAATGGATACCGTTGCCCAGAGAGGGTTTCTGTTTGACAGGGATATGCTGCTGCAGCCGAAGGAATATGCCATTCTTTTGTTCCTGATCCAAAACGAGGGCCAGGGCGTATCCGCCGAGCAGCTCTATGAAGCTGTCTGGAAGCTCCCGGCCGCCGGCAATGCGGGGGCAGTCAAAACAGCGGTTTCCCGTCTGCGCAGAAAGCTGGCGGGCAGCGGATTTACCATTACCGCTACCCGGGGCCGGGGCTATTGCTTTGAGAAGGAACAATAAAAAAGTAGAGTAAGCTGTCAATCTCAACAATAAATTTTGTTTCGTAAAATGCCGAAAAGCCCCACGAACACTATGCTTTATGTGTTTCTGCTTTAGTGTTCTAAAAATGCTGTTTGACGCCTGCGCTCCACGAGGGTTTATAAAAAGCTGTAAAAAAATATAAGATGTTGCGGAAAATATCAATGCTTTCGTTTGACAGACTGTACTTTGTATTCATGATCATATTGCCTGTTTTCTGCCATCTATTCTCTTGATTATATACTAAGTTTTTGAGAATAGGGCGTCTGATTTATTTATATAACAGAATTTCGTCCCCATAGGTTGAAAGCATAACAGGGTACTTGAAAGATTGAGAGTCCGGTTGACTTTGACGATAAATGCCGGGTACTTGATACTCTTGTTTTACAAGTGGAGGCCACAGGTGAGCAAGTTTTTATACATTACATTGGAAATTTTGAACCTTTTTCACTTTGCATTATGCCATTGTCAAAAATGGTTTGATATACTGCTCAAAAAACAACTTTTCTGGAATCCGGGTAATTTGTACTCGATTTTTTCGAACTGATAATCCGCCGCTCCAATTGCGCACATGCTTTAAATATCCAATTTCAAACGATGTTTTCTATTATACACAGTCTCATCTTGAAAATGCTGTCAGTCTGACAGACATTATAAATAACTGTAGCATCAGTCAGGGACATTTGAGCCGACTTTTTAAAAACAGCTGCAACATGTTTTCCCTAGTATTTATAACCGATAGAGTTTAGTCAGGCTCCCGCCTAGGCGGGAGCCTGACTGGCATAACCACGCGCAATACATTTTGCATTACTCTTTTCCTGATTCAAATCACAATCGATTAATCCTTCGATAAAATTTCATATAAAGCCTGATAGACACTCCTGCTGTCTGGTAAAGTCCTTATCCTGTCTATATCATCTTGATTTTTACCTAATTTGATGATTTGTTTAAACAATTCCAAATAATCTGTTTCGCCTTTTTGTGAGAAAAAAAACAGTAGATAAATGGTGTCCCCTTCATCAAAAGTAATACCATCCCGACTTACCATCAGACTGATACCATCCTCATATACGCCACTCTCTTTGCTGGCATGAGCAAGTGCAACACCTTGGTTAACAATGATATAACTGCCATATTCCTCTATGTTACCGATTGCTTCCTGGACATATCTTTCATCAAAAAAGCCATCTCTTATCATATCTTCAGGTGCAATTTTCATTGCTTGCCGCCAATGGAGTTCACCGTTTACAATTTTGATATATTTTGATTTGAGCATATTCAGCAGCGCGAAATCTGTGCCTGCGTTATCCATATCAAAAGATGCTTCCAAAATCCGTTCAAGCTCACGATTCATAAAATCAATTTTCTGGCTATTGTCTGATTCATAAATGGCATAAATTTTTGATAGTACTGGAAAACGTACTCTTGTGTTAGACAATTTTGTTTTGTTCCGCTGAAAAGCCAGATTTTGTATCTTATTGATGTCCTCTACTGTAAGCAGTGGACTGACGACAATAACGGGAAGGACACTATCTTGAATCAGGACTGTCGATATAATAAAATCAGTATTTTTAAAGCAGCCCTTAGCTTCCTCCACCTGTTGGGTTGTCATCGTGTCTACAATATCAAAATTAAAATAATTCTTTATCTGGGCTTCCAAATATTTACTGGTAGCCATACTGCCCGGACAGGATATGATAACAGACAGGGGGGGACTGTTTTTTCTGCCTCTCAACAAGGCGGCACAGATATGAATAATAATACTATCTTTCATTTTTGAGGTCAGGGGGGAATAGAGATATTTTTCTAATATATAGAATTTTCCTTCCGCTATCTCCTGTATCCGCAAAAAATCACTGTTATTTTTATACTCTATATCCCAGTCATAATCTGCATCATTCCAGAGGTTCATTCCCTTCACATGGGAAATCAGAGACTCAACCAAAAGATTATCTAACTGAATATCTACATCGATTTCCTTGCTTATTTCCATCAGAAAATGGCAGATAACACTGTATAGCCCAAAATCATTAAGATTTTTAATTTGGGGGAGCAGTCTTCTTTCAAGTATTTGCTTTTCAACGGTTAGAATCCCATTGACGCCCAAAGACACATATCCTAATTCTGCTGCAACCTCATTTACCATGTTCCCAATCATATCTAACTTCCGGGAAGATAAATTCAGTTCTTTAAAGTCCTGCTCTTCACGTTCAATCTGCTGCAGTCTGTTGAGTAAGACAAAAATAATGATCGCGATCTCAAAAAATATATCCTTTGGAAATATCAGGTTATTTTCTCTGGTGAAACTGTTCATATGAAAGATGGTATCTCTAAGTGAATAAATAAAACCTGCCTTTTTGATGATAAACCTTACAAAAAACGTTTTCTCCAATTTTATATTCGGAATCAGATTTCGAAATATACCGACTAAAAGTTTTTGTGTTTTTTCTTCTATTGCTTCAATTTTGATTCCATGTTTACTTTTGGCTACAAAGTTTATTTCATATGCCTTCAGATACTCATCTACCAGCCTGCAATCATTCACAATGGTATTTCTTGTAACATATAGCTCATCTGCAAGTTGTTGCATCGAATAATAACCTTTATGATAGAGAAGTACAATTATGATATAGATTTTGCGTTCTTCCGGAGACATTTTGTATTGATAAGGATCCATGGCATACACATTATCTATCAGTTTTCTGATATTCTGTCTTTTATTAAGTTTAAGCTTCTGACTGTCACAAAACAAAGTTGATTTAAAACCCGTTTCTCTGGTGAAATTCAGCAAATCTTGTACATCATTCCTCAGTGTTTTTTCAGATATATGGTATTCGTCTGCCAGTTTTAGAAGGTTCAATTCGCCAGTTGGATTTTGCAGGAGTCTCTGTAAGATTTCTGTACTTCTCTTTTTCATATGTCACTCTCGCCATTATTTTAATATTTTTTAATCTTTATGCTTCTGCAATTTGCTTCATCAATTCCAATAGTTTTTTCTCTGCACCTGCCTTGTTTACTCCAGAAATCAGGCCAAATACACTCATGTACGGCTTTTCTAACGGATTGCGGTAATTTGCTGTCGTCAGTACAAGATCGACGTCTTTCTGTTTTTCCGGAACTTCCGCAATCGTTGCTTTAATGATTTTGACCTTAATTCCTGCATTTTCTGCAATTTCCTTTACGGCTTGTTGTGCAATCGTTGAAGTTGCGACTCCGCTTCCACATGCTACTAAAATTTTAATTTCCTTTGACATAATTTTTTCTCCCTTTATTTTATATTTATTACTCTATACTTGCATGGCGCTTTGCCATTTTTTTATTTGTATCTTCATTTTTTTTGCTCATTTTCAGAATTACCGCATCAAAAATCATTAGCAACATCTGTTCGAACAGACTTCCTAAGGGCTGGATGCTGGCTTTTGATTCTGAAAATTTGTTAGCCGCTTCAATCTGTATTAATGGTTCGTGGTTTCTGCTTAAAGTTGATTCCTGACTGCCTGTTATGACAAGCACATCTACACCTTGTTTGACTCCGTCATCTGCCGCCGTACATACACTCTGGGTTTCACCTGAAGCAGAGGAAACAATCAATAAATCGCCTTTTTCTATAGATGGTGTTGTCGTTTCTCCTACCACGTAGGATTGGTATCCAATCTGCATTAGACGCATAGCCAATGCCTTGAGCATCAGACCTGAACGCCCTGTTCCATATACAAAAATCCTTTTATGTTCATCGATCGTTTCAATAAACTGATCGATTTGTTCTTCTGTTATTTGTTTAGAAGCATTTTTTAATTCTACGTTAATATCCAGTAATTCCATTTTATCCCTTTCATTATACTTCAAAACCAGTTTTTATATCTAAATAAATTGTAAAAAACTAACCAATTTGTTCCTGTAAATATTCAACTATCTTTTCATCGGAAAGTGAATTACATTTTAGCAGTGCTTCTGGATTATCTAAGAAAGACATCATATTCTGCAGCGCATCCAAATGTTCATTCGGATCTTTTATCGCCAGATTAAAAATCATATCTGTACGAACAACTTGTATATCATCATCCATCCGCCGGAAAACAACGGGTTTATCCAATTTCAAAAAACATACGCTACTCTGTGTAATCCCATCATCTTGTACGTGTGGAATGGCTGTCGGTATTTCCGACGGTAATCCTGTGGGATAATCTCTTTCGCGTTTTACACATAGTTCTCCAAACTTGTCACTGACATATCCCGCTTTAAATAAAGCGTCGCCACACATTCGTATTGCTTCCTCTCCATCCTTTGCAGAGCCATGAATAACTACATATTTATTTCCCATATAAATCTCCTTTTTTTAACCAAATAATCCAAACAGCTTATGCACCAATGAAACGATCAGATTACCCGGATTCCATCCAAAATGAGATGCAGTTACCAAATTATCAAAATGAACACCTGTAACGGACATCATCTGTGTAGCTTCGGGTATAAACATATTTGCAAAGAACAAAGTCATATACATCATAATTGTCATGCTGATTAGTGTTCTGAAAATATTACCCTTACTTGTCAACACACACATTGGCGCCAAATAACAAACTTCTGCCAAAATTCCAAGTGGAAAGAACCTCATCCCAGGTACGAGAAAAGCTAACAAAATTGTAATTGGAATCATGATTGCAGCACATGTGATACAGGCTGGATCACCTAAGCCAAGTGCAATATCCATACCAATATAAATATCTGCATCTTCACCAATTTTCTTATGCATGTATTCATTCGCCGCATTGCCCATAGGGGTCAGACCTTCCATCATAATACTGACCATTCTTGGTATCAGCACCATAGCTGCGGCAACGCCCATTCCAATTGTCAAAATGGAACCGAAATCTTGGCTTGTTAATAGTGCCAAAAGCACACCAACGAACAGTCCAATGATTGCCGGATCACCAAACACACCTAATTTTTTTCCGATTTTATCAACATTTACATCAATTTTGTTTAGTCCGGGGATCAAATCTATAAGTTTATTAATTAAAAATGTAATTGGATAGATCCATGCACAAAATGCAAATGTCGTACATGTCGTTCCTTCCAATCCAAAGAACTCACCCCATTTTGGCGCCAGCCACTGCGCAAAGAACAGTACAACCAGCCCACATGCCACTGCAACAAAAAAACCGATAAATACGTTTCCTGACAAAGCATATGCCAGGGCTCCTGGAACCAGAAAGTGCATGAAGTTCCAAATATCTACATTCAGTACTTTTGTTATCTTTAAACGAACCAAAACCAAATTCAGGACTATGATAACCGGTATTACAAATACAGCGAAGGGTACAGTCCATGATGCAGCACCAAGCGCTGCAAATCCAACTTCTAAAGTATCATAGCCCGAGCCCAATGCTTTGTAATATTCCATAACCGGCTGGACAGATGTCGTTAATAAGTTAACTGAAAGAACAAGACCTTGAAAACCAATACCAACCAGCAACCCTGATTTAATGGCATGCCCGATCTTCATCCCGAAGAACTTACCTAAGATGGCAATGACAAACGGAAGCAGGACCGCCGCGCCCAGATTAATAAATCCCTGAAAAAATTCTAATACAGCTCCCATATAATTTCTCCTATGCTATTGTTCGTCCGCCATCCATCAGAATTGTTTGACCTTGAATGTATGAATTAGCCGGATCGGCCAGGAATACTGCCAAATTGGCAACATCCTCCACCGTGCCAAGACGACGTACAGGAATTTTTTCCAGCACGGCATCCAAATCAGCCTGTGTCGGGTAATTTACGCGCATCATTTCACCTGTATCAATTAATCTCGGCGCAATGGCATTTACATTTACTCCTTTTGGTCCTAATTCTTTAGCCAATCCGCGCATCAGACCTTCCCCGCCTGCCTTTGAGGCCGGATAAGATACGCCGCCACCCGTTCCGCTCAATGCAGATCCAGAACTAATGTATACGATAGAGCCTTTATTTGTTAGGAAATCGTTATAAAACGCCTTTACAGTATTGAATAATCCGTTTAAATTAATACTAAGTGTCTTATTCCATTCTTCAAAAGTAATATCATTAACTTTGTTTTTGAACGCTACACCTGCATTAAGTACGAGTGTGTCAATTCGTCCAAACGCTTCAAACACTTTATCACGAACGTTTACCATTGCTTCTGGATTTGATACATCTGCCTGGACGAACAGAGATTTCACATAATCGCGTGTAATTTCTGCTGCTGTTTCCGTTCCGGTTGCTTCATTATAATCAACGATTACCGTATTTGCCCCTTGGCCTGCAAACTGTACCGCAATCTGCTTTCCAATCCCATGTGCCGCTCCTGTTACCAATACTACTTTGTTTTCAAATTTTTGCATTTTTGTTTTCTACCTCTGCGTTTATATTATTTGAATTTTAATCTTTACACTGCCAATCCGATTACGATCACGATCGCTATTTTATTGCTTCGCGGAGTTTACGGTAGCGTTCTTTCGGATTGTCTGTGAATAAATATCCTCCCACAACAATTAAGTCTGCTCCAGCTTCCTTTACCTGTTTAGCAATAATATCATTCATGCCGCCGTCAACTTCGATCTGAATGTCACGCTCACCAATCATATTTTTCAGATTGCTAATTTTTTTCAGGCTTTTTTTAATAAAAGTCTGCCCCGGTGTCCCTGGATTAATTGTCATAATCAGCACATAATCAATATCATCTAGCAGATATTCAAGAACAGATTCCGGTGTTCCCGGATTAAGAACGACTCCGGCTTTTCTTCCCGCATTTTTAATTCGCTGGACCATATTGTGGATATGCGGCGTTGTTTCGTAATGAACCGAAATCATTTCTGCTCCGGTGGCAATCACATCATCCAAATGATCTTTAGGATGATCTACCATCATATGAACATCAAAAATCATTTTAGAAGCTTTTTTCATTGCAGCAACCTGATTAGGTCCGAAAGCAATATTTGAAACATAATTCCCATCCATCATATCAACATGCAAAATTCTGGTGTTTTCTTTTTCTAAAAAATCTATCTCTTCTTTTAATCTTAGAATATCCGCTCCAAAAATCGAGGGTAATATTTCAGCCATTGGTAATCCTCCAAGTTTCCAGTTCTAAGAAGTGATCAGTTTCTTATGTTGGTATTGCAAAGTTTTTCGCGCATCAACTTTATGTTTTTATTATATCAGCATATAATTAGCTTTTAAAGAGCAATTTATTACTGACGTTTTAGAAGTGAATTTACTAATTAAAAACAGCACAAAAAAAACCGACTGACTTTCACTTTTGAAATCAGTCGGTTTTCCACGTTGTTTGAAATACAATGTCGTTCATGCCGTACTCCTTTCCTGCAGGATAGCATAAACAGTTATGAGGGCTTATAAGAGGATTTTTGTCTATCAAATCAATAAAAAAATAGCCTAAAAGGTTATAAATTAGTAATGATTCTGTTTTTGTAATAGAATCATCATAGAATCGGAAAGGTTACAAATTAGTAACCTTTCTACTTTTTAGAACAGAAGCATTGTATAATAGAGGCAGGGGTAGACATCCCCGAAAAAACAGGAAGCTGACAATTGCGCGGCTTCCTGTTTTATTTATAATATATTGCGACAGGAGGAGGCATTATGGAACATTCCAAAATTAAAAACATCATCATCGTCGTTCTGGCGGTGCTGCTGCTGGCAGCTGTTGGCTTTATCGCCTGGTATTTTACCCGGCCGGCGGCGCCGGAGCTGGAGCGGGGCGCGGTTGCCCTGACACCCACGCCCACAGGCCAGCAGGCGCCGGACGGCATTCAGATTCCCGGCTATCCCCAGCTCGTTGCCGACAGTGCCACAGGCGTTGTCAGTGTGATGTTTCAGAATCCGGAGGGGAACCCCTGCTATTTTCAGATCGACCTGGTGCTTCAGGATACCGGCGAAACCATCTACAAATCAGGTTTGTTTGAGCCCGGCACAGGGATCGAGAGCCCAAAGCTTGACACCATACCAGCGCCAGGCGTCTACAGCGCCGTGATTGTCTATAACACCCAGAGCCTGACGGATAACAGCTCCATGAACGGCGCGTCGATCCAGACCGAGCTGACTGTTCAGTAAAACGATGAGAGAAAAGGAGTGGCGTGATGAAATTTAAGCGATTAACAGCCGCGGCAGCCGCAGCGCTTCTGCTGCTGTCTCTGGGAGGAAATGCCCTCGCGGCGGGAGAACAGGAAGGCAAAACCCCCATGTCCATCCATTTTCTGGTAAAGCCGGATTATGTGGTGGTCATGCCCAAAAGTGTGAGCCTGAGCTATGACCGCGGCACCGCCTATTCGCTGGGCACCGTGTACGCCCCGCAGATAACCATGCCCGAGGGGAAGGCCCTGCGGGTGAGCATTCCAGACCGCACTCTGCGGCTGTTCCTCAGCCCGGACCAGCCCGGCCAGGGAGAGCTGGCCTATTCGGCCTATATGACACCCTGGCAGCAGAAAGACGGCCCAAAAGCCAGCGAAGCTCTGCTCCGTCAGGGCGATCGGTACGATCTGTACGCAAGCTTTAGCTTTGATGAGGCCCGGCAGGTGAGCGCAGGAAAATACCGCCCCAAAAGTCCGGCTAAAGGCGATACCCTTTATCTGAAATTTGAAGTTGTGGAGGTGCCGTAATGAGGCAGTTCATAATAAGCCTGTCCCTTGTGCTGCTGACACTGCTCTGGTGCGCGCCGGCAATGGCGCAGGAGGGCCAGACCTATGGCAGCGACCTGACCGTCAGCGTTTCTCAGGAGCTCATCGACGCGGACCGGGAGAGCCCGTCTGAGGATAATCCGCGCACCGGCGGTGTTCTCAACGTCCGGCAGGCCGGTTTTCTGGCGGCGGGCACAGCGGCCATCGGCGTATTGGCAGCCGCGGCCCTTTACAGGAAAAGAAACCAAAAAAGTGACGCACCCGTCCAGGGTGGTAAAAACAAAGCGCAAAAGGAGTAAATCATGAAAAAGAAAATAACCGCACTTGTTCTGGCACTCGGTCTGCTGCTGCTGGCCCAGCCAGCTTTAGCCCAGGGAGAGCCCCTTCCCACGACAACCATTCCGTCAGACGCTAGAGGAGAAGCCAGCGGGGGAAGCGAGATCAAGGTTACCTTTATGCTTCCGGCTTATACGCTGGTCATCCCGAAAACCTTAGCCTTTGGAGACACCTTCTGGGTAAAGCAGCAGCATTATACAAAGGATTTTGAAGTCTCTGTTTTTGGCATGGCGGAGGAGGCCCTGAAGCTGGGCTACGTGGTGGATGTGAAGACAAGCGGCAGCGGCTCGGGCGGCGCTTACACGCTGGAAAAGGGGAGCGGCGGCCCCACAATCGCCTACACGGTTAAAAACGGGGCCGCAGAGATCCCAGCCAACAGTGAGTTTGCCACCTTTAAGGCAAATAATACGCCCCAGACAGGCACCGTTACACTGAACTCACCGGCAGACAGCGCCAATGCCGGACAATATCAGGGAAACCTGGTATTTTCAGCGGCATTGGTTCCTCCGGTTAAGACAACCCCGTAAGGAGGCAATTCTATGAAAAAGAAAAAATACCGTATTTTGTCCCTGCTGCTGGCCCTGTGCCTGCTGCTGTCCGCCCAGCCGGTTTTTGCCGGTGACGGGAGCGACCCAATTGTGACCCCCACGCCGATTCCCACACCGGCCGAGTATCCCTCCAAAGCCGACGGCAGCGCCGATGGGCATGCAGAGGTCAGCGTTACCCTTAACGCGTCGCCAAGTTATACACTGGTCATACCGCCCTACATTAAGGCCGGCAATAATGGGATGATCTACCAGTACGATGAAGATGGAAGGACGATCCCCTTTGAGATAAGCATTAAAAACTGCAAGACTTTTGAATCCGGCCTGTACCGTATAGCCGTGACGGTTACCGGAAGCGGCGGCAAAAACAATGATGAATTTTTGCTTGAAGGTGACGGAGGCGGTGGAAATATGTACCAACTTGCCTATAGCCTGTACAAAGAAGAATCCGCCGGCAGCTTTACAGAGGTAAAGCCACACGGGGAGTTCGCCAGCTTTTTACATCCCTTCAACGAAGAAGAATCAATAGCTGCGGGAAAGGTGGTTCTGGCGAACCCGGAAAACCTGCCGGTAAATAGCTCCATGACTTTAACCGGATATCTGTATTTTCACGCAGAGGTCGTCAATAAAGGCGCCATCAGCTAAGCTTAAAGCGCGGTATGTGCCGCGTGGGAGAAAACATTATGAAAAAGAGATTAACACTGTTCCTGCTGGCCCTGTGCCTGCTGAGCGCACAGCCGGCCCTCGCGGCTGATCAGGAAATCACACCCGGCCCCGGCACCTACGGGGCCGAGGGACCAGTTGAGGTTGATATGAACATCGAAGAGGGATTTGTGGTCGTAATCCCCAGAGCCCTCACCATCACACCCGGTGTGGGTGGCCGAGAATACGCTGTGGGCGAGGTGCGCCTGACCGAGGTGCACCTTTACGGCAGCCGCAGCCTGCGCCTTGTCCTGCCCGGTGCCATCCGACTTGACAGTGCCGTGAGCCTCGGCAACCGGGTGGAGGCCTCGCCCTTTATCGGCCATCCGGGCGGGGGAAAGAAAAACGAAACCCCGCTCTGTCTGGATACCCCGGTTCCAATCAGCGTCTCCTTTGCCCAGCACGCCTTTGCGAACGCCGTAGCCGGCAGCTATCAGGGCATCATCCGCTATGATGTCCGGATCGTGCAGGAACAGTAGGCAGGAGGCGATTTGATTTTACCTCAAACCTTCAACTCTGTCTGAAGTCTGAGACCGGCACCATTTTGTGCCGGTCTTTTATGCTTTTATCTTCAAACAAACCTATTCCCGCACCAAAGCCAGCTCCCTGTGAAGCTGTACGGCCATGAACACCGTTACGGCGGCGGAGAGCACATCCGCCATGGGCTGGGCGTACAGGATACCGTTCAGGCCCCAAAAGGCCGGGAGAATCAGAATGACCGGGACGAAGCAGAGCCCCTGCCGGCAGGCGCCCAGGATACAGCCCTCCTTTGCCCTGCCCATGACCAGAAACAGAAATGAATAAACCGTATAAAAGCCAAAGAGCGTGAAGGACAGGCCGTTTGCACGGAGCGCCACCGCGCCGATCCGGATCATTTCCATGTCCTCCCTGGTAAACAGGGACATTAGCTGTGGGGAGAAGACAGCCACTGTCAGGCCGAAGGCCACGCAAAACAGGGTAGACCAGAGAAGGGCGGTTTTGATGGCCTCGTGAAGCCGCCCCCATTTTCCGGCTCCGTAGCTGAATCCGGCAATGGGCTGGAAGCCCTTCAAAAACCCAAACACCACCAGCGTGCCCATGGACATGATCTTGGTGAGCGGCCCCATGGCAGCCAGGGCGGAAGCGCCGTAATCCTTGGCGGCGTCGTTGATCATACCGATTGAAAGGCTGGTCAGCAGCTGGAAAACCAGTGTGGGAATCCCGATTTTCAGAATCTCGGACAGGATCTCCCGGGAAAAGCAGCATTCCCGGGGGCTGAAGCTGAACACGCTTTTTTTCCTGAGGATATAGCCCAGATAGACCAGAGTGGAGACCATCTGGGAAAGGGCTGTGGCGATGGCCGCACCGGCAACGCCGAGGCCGAGGGTATAGATGAAAACAGGGTCCAGCGCCACGTTCAGGACAGCGCCGGCCATGAGCGCGCACATGGCGGTTTTGGCCGCTCCCTCGCTGGACACGATGTTGTTCATGGTGACGTTAAATACATTGAAGATTGAAAACAGGATGTAAATACGGGTATAGGAAAGGGCGTAGGGCATAACGCTCTCGAGGGCGCCGAGCTGTTTTAAAATGGGCTCCAGAAAAAGGACCGAGCCGAGAATGACGAGGGCTCCGGTCAGAATACTGCTGTAAAGGGCTGTGCTGGCCACCTTGTCAGCGGTCTCGCCATCGCCCCGGCCCAGCAGCCTTGAGAGGTAAGCGGCGGCGCCGTTTCCAAAAAGAAGGCCAAGGCCCACGACTATCTGGCCGAGGGGAAAGGCCACGGTAACCGCGCCCATCGCATCGGTCCCAAGGCCGCCGACAAAATAGGTGTCTGCCAGGTTATACAGCGCGTTGATGAGCATGCCGATCATGGTTGGGAGGCCCAGGGCCAGAAGGGCCCTTGGAATGGGGGCGCTCCCGAGCAGCGCCATTTTAGAGTTGTGTTCTTTCATGTTTAAATCTCCTTTTACTTGACATAAAATTTAAAATATAGTACTATAAATTACAGTAAAATGATTGAGGAACCCATGATACTATAAATTATAGTATCTGTCAAGAAGAAAAAGGAGGTTATTATGGCAACCATTGATCTGATTGTACTCGGCATGCTCAGAAAGGAAGCCCTGAGCGCTTACGATATCCAAAAGCAGGTGGAATACCGGAACATATCCAGATGGGTGAAAATCAGTACACCCTCCATCTATAAAAAGGTTATCAAGCTTGAGGAAAAGGGGTATATTAAAAGCAATGTTGTGAAGGAGGGAAAAATGGCGGAGAAAGCCGTCTATTCCTTAACCGGCGCGGGTGAAAAAGAATTTGAGAAGCTGATGATGGAAATCGCCTGTAAGCCCATCAATATCTTTCTGGATTTTAACGCGGTCATCGTCAATCTGGACAGCCTTACGCCCGCAAATCAAAAACAGTGCCTGGACAACATCGAGGCAAATGTAAAAACTCTGAAGGGCTATCTGGAAGAAAATATCGCGCTGAAGGAAAACCTGCCGGAGATTCCCGAAACCGGCAAGGCTGTGCTGCAGCAGCAGTTTATACTGGCCGAGGCCATCGAGGCCTGGATCGCCACGCTTAAGGAGCGTTTTTAGGGCAGGCGCAGCGGCATGGACGGAAAAAAAGATCGGCGCAATTTTGCGCCGATCTTTTTTAATGGTAACGACTTTCTTTACCAATGTGGCACAATTGATCCGATCTGCTATAATGGTTAAAGAATGTTAACGAAAGAAGGTGGAAGTCATCAATCAACATCACATCAAAATTGACAGGGAAAAATGTATCGGCTGCGGCCTGTGCGAGGGGGACTGTGTGGCCCACAACATCGCGCTGGAGGACGGAAAGGCCCGCGTAAGGGCCCAGGATTGTATCCTCTGCGGGCACTGCGCGGCAGTCTGCCCGAAGGCGGCGGTCACCATCAGCGGTTATGGGGAGAAGCCAGTCCCGGACAAGGGCGGCCGCCTGGACCCGGAGTCGGTGCTGGAGGTGATCCGCTGCCGCCGTACCATCCGGCAGTTTCAGGACCGGGAAATCCCGGAGTCGGTGCTCGCGCAGGTGCTGGAAGCAGGGAGAATGACCCATACCGCGAAGAATATGCAGGACGTTTCCTTTATTGTGCTGGACAAAGAAAAGGCAAAAATCGAGCAGATGGCGGTCAGGCTGTTCCGCAGGCTTAAGCCGCTGGCCGGGCTTTTCAGCCCTCTGGCGCGGCGCAGCCAGATCGGCGATCACTTTTTCTTTTTTCACGCGCCCATCGTGATCGTCATTGCGGCAAAGGTCCCGATAAACGGTGCGCTGGCGGCTCAGAACATGGAGTTTGTGGCAGAGGCCAACGGGCTGGGCGTGCTGTTCAGCGGCTTTTTTACCACAGCCGCGGGCGCGTCGGGCAGGATCAGAAAAGCCCTTGGCGTCCCCAGAGGCAAAAAGGCTGTCACCACACTGGTACTGGGCTATCCGGCGGTGAGGTACCAGCGGTCAGCCCAGCGTGAGGCCCTGGATGTCCGGTATTTATAGGAGCGAGACTTATGGAAAAAACATGTGAAGAGCGGATCGCTGAGATTACGCAGGGCTTTGAGGCCTGCCGGAATGCCTTTACCGCCATCGGCGATGAGACCAGACAGCTCATCCTGCTGGTGCTGCTGCAGAGCGACCTGTCCGGTATCCGGGTCGGTGAGATTGCTGAAAAAACCCACCTGACAAGGCCCTCGGTTTCCCACCATCTCCAGATTTTGAAAGAGGCGGGCATTGTGAACATGCGGCGGGAGGGAACCCGGAACTACTATTATATCAGCGCGGATGAAACCCAGTGGAAAGCCCTGGCAGAGCTGGTAAACAAGATTTACGACGGCGTGGTGCACATCGGTGGAAACGGGCATCCAGGCCTTTGAAAGGAGCAGCTTAAAATGATTTTATATTTTTCAGGCACCGGAAACAGTGCCTACACAGCCAAAAGGATCGGACAGGAAATCCAGGACGAGACCCTGAACCTTTTTGATAAAATATGGAATCAGGACCACAGCGCCCTGTCCTCGGAGCGGCCCTGGGTGGTGGTCGCGCCCACCTACGCGTGGCGGATTCCCCGGCTGGTGAGTGACTGGCTCATGAAAACAGCCCTCGAGGGCGCCCAGGATATTTATTTTGTGCTGACCTGCGGCGGCAGCATCGGCAACGCCGGCGCTTATCTGAGAAGGCTGAGCGAAGCCAGAGGGCTGCGCTTTCGCGGGTGCGCAGGGGTTAAGATGCCGGAAAACTACATTGCCCTTTACGACGCGCCTGGCAGGGAGGAGGCCCTAGAAATCATCGGCCGGGCCGAGCCGGCCATCAGCGGTATTGCCCGGCGCATCGGGGCGGGACAGGCCCTGCCCGGGCAGACGGTCGCTTTTAAGGATAAGGTCCAGAGCGGTCTGATCAACGACGTCTTTTACCCGGTAGTGGTGCGTGCCGGCAAGTTCCGGGTCACCGACGCCTGTATTTCCTGCGGAAAATGTGAGGCGGTCTGCCCCCTTTCCAATATCCGCCTGGAGAATGGAAGGCCACGCTGGGGGAAGCAGTGCACCCACTGTATGGCCTGCATCTGCCGCTGCCCCAGGGAGGCCATCGAGTACGGGAAGCACAGCCAGGGACAGCCGCGCTACCGCTGCCCAAAGGCTCTTGGAGACTGATTTTACAGGAAAAGCGACACTGCGCAGTAAACCAGTAAAAGGGCCATGATCAGGTTTACGGTTTTGGTATGCCTTGCAAAAAAATGGCAGAAAGCCGCGCCGAACAGGGCCCAGACAAAAGACCCGGACGCGCCGATGAGGGCCAGGAGCGCCGTGAACCCGGCCAGGGCCCAGGGGGACTGGTAAACCGGCAGAATATACAAAGACATGGCAGTAATGGCATAGATATAAATTTTGGGATTGGCGAACTGCAGGAGCATGCCCGACATAAAACGGGCCTCTCTGCCGCCTTCGGCCTTTAAATCCGCCGCGCTTTTCCAGACCTTCCAGGCAAGGTACAGCATATAGGCGCCGCCGAGGACCTGCATGACGAGCTTTACCCTGGGCAGGAGGGTGTAGAGCGCTGCGCTGAAAACCGTACAGAGCGCCATAATGACCATGAACCCGGCCAGGATTCCCAGGTTAAAGCGGATGCTGCGCCGGAAACCCAGGCGCGCGGCGTTGCTCATGGACAACAGGTTGTTGGCCCCCGGCGTGTAGGCAGTGATGAAGCAGTAAATCAGAAAATCGTATAAATGGAACAAATTAATCCCCTCTTTCCTTTACAAAAGTGCTTTTAGATTATATAATAATACAAAGTAAATATTATATCGCACAGTATGTGTGATATAATGATATAACTTGTACGATATATTGTCAATGGAAAGGTGTGTTTTTTTGGATACCATGAATCAGATCATTGCTAAAAATATAAAAAGGCTGCGCGAGGAGCATAAGCTGAGCATGGAGGAGCTCGCGAGACTGAGCGGTGTAAGCAAGAGCATGCTCGCACAGATCGAACGGGGAGAGGGCAACCCCACCATATCCACCCTGTGGAAGATCTCAAACGGTATGGGCGTCCCCTTTGACGCGCTGACGGTCCGCCCGAAAAAACCCTATGAGATTGTGAAAACAGCTGAGCTCCAGCCCCTGCTTGAGGATGACGGAAGGGTGAAGAATTACGCGCTTTTCCCCGACGATGAGAACCGCCGCTTTGCCGTCTATTATCTGGAGCTGGATAAGGGCAGCTGCTGGGCGTCTGAGCCGCACCTCAGAGGAACCACTGAGTTTATTACCCTGTTCGCGGGCAGTATTGAAATTTGTACAGACGGCCAGCGGCTTGCAGTGGAAAAGGGTGAAAGCATCCGGTTTAAGGCCGATACCGCCCATTCTTACAGGAATACAGGGGATGAGACCGCCGTGCTGCACATGATTCTTTTTAACCCATGATGGCAGCGCGGACTTTTGATAAAACAACGGAGGTAGAAAGATGGTTATCCGACAGGAGACAGAAAAGGATTATGATGAAGTTTACGCGGTTGTGAAGGCCGCCTTTGAGCGCGCAGAGCACAGCGACGGCAATGAGCAGGACCTGGTGGCTGCCCTGAGAAAGGGCGCGGCCTTTGTGCCGGAGCTCTCTCTGGTCGCCCAAAAGGACGGACGGATCGTCGGGCATATCCTGTTGACCAAAGGCTCTGTGGGCGGCCGGGATGTGCTTGTTCTGGCGCCGCTGTCTGTACTGCCGGAAAACCAGAGGCAGGGCATTGGCAGCGCGCTCATGGAGGAAGGCCGCCAGGCCGCAGAGGCCCTGGGCTATGACTATATCACTGTGCTGGGGAGTGAGGACTATTATCCCCGGGCGGGCTACATTCCTGCGGAGCAGCTGGGTATCCGGGCGCCCTTTGAGGTGCCGTCCGAAAATTTCATGGCTCTGCGCCTGCGTGAAGACGCGGCCCCGGTGAGCGGCGTGCTGCGGTACGCGGCGGAATTTGGCCTTTGAGACAAAGCTTAAGGGATGGGCCGGGGGCTTTGCCTTTGTCCCGGAATATGTTAAAATGAACCGGAACAAATAAGTGAAAAGGAGAAAATGATTTATGTATAAAAACCGTAAAACGGATCTTGCAGCAGGCCGGGAGGTCTGCGCAGAGTAACGCGGCAGAAAACCTCCCATAGGTTTGTATCATACAACTTTAAGGAGGAAAAAACATTGAATAAAATAATATTGAAGCAGATGGGAATGAACGACCGGATAATAAAGGCAGCAGGCGAATACAGCGGGCTTTACGCCGGACGGGTGGTATCACAGTACAAGGACTCTTACAGGGTTATGACCGAAAGCGCCGCGCTGATGGCCGAGGTCTCCGGCAAGCTCCGGCATGAAGCGGAGGGGCCAGCGGATTTTCCCGCAGTGGGCGATTTTGTCATGCTGGACCGGGAGAGCGACGCGAGCGGCCATGCCATCATCCACCATGTGCTCCCGAGAAAAAGCGCCTTTATCCGCAAAGCGGCGGGCACAGCCCAGGCCGGGCAGGTGGTCGCCAGCAATATCGACACGGTCTTTATCTGTATGGCCATGAACAAGGATTTTAACTTAAGGCGGCTGGAGCGCTATCTGGCCATTGGCTGGGACAGCGGCGCAGTGCCTGTGGTGGTTCTGACCAAATCCGACCTGTACGGCCATCCGGCAGAGCGCCTGGCAGAGGCGCAGTCAGTGGCCATCGGAGCAGACGTCATCATGACCACGACCCAGGGCGGCGGAGGCTTTGAGGCCGCCATGCCCTACATGCGGCCCGGGCAGACTGTAGCCTTTATCGGCTCATCCGGCGTGGGCAAATCCACGCTCATCAACGGCCTGGCCGGCGAGGAAATGTTTGCGACAGGCGGCCTGAGAAACGATGACAAGGGCAGGCACACCACCACCCGGCGGGAGCTGATTAAACTGCCAGACGGCGCCATGGTCATCGACACACCGGGGATGCGTGAGCTGGGCGTGGAGAGCGCAGACCTGGACAGAGCTTTTGCCGACATCGAGGCCCTGGCAGAGGACTGCCGGTTCCGGGACTGCACCCATACCACTGAGCCGGGCTGCGCGGTACTCCGGGCAGTGGAAGACGGCGCGCTGGGCGCAGACCGGTTCGCGAGCTACCAGAAGCTGAAAAAGGAAGCAGGCTATGAAGGGCTGAATTCGAGGCAGATTGAGGCCAAGAAGCTTGAGCGGATGTTTGAGAGCGTAGGCGGTATGAAAAACGCCCGGCGTTTTATGAAGGAAAAAGACAAAAGAAGAAAGCGATAGCACGAAAAGCACAGGACCGGCGCAATTTTGCGCCGGTCTTTTTGTGTTTATAGACAAAAGCTTAACGAAAGATTTAGTGATGATGCGCTGAGGGCAAAAGACTTGCATTCAATGAAATACGTGCTACAATGGAGCTAAGAAAATGTTTACATTGGAAGGCCGATACCCCAGGGGCGGCATCAGGGCAGCTGGCTGCAGCTTTTGCAGGAGGGCAGCTCTGCCTCGAGATCCCTGGTGGTATGGGCCTTGGCCCAGGCGCAGATACTCTGGAGAATGGGCAGGACTGACCTGCCCTTATCGGTCAGGGCGTATTCAACCCTTGGGGGAATCTCATTATACTGGGTGCGGGCAATGAGGCCGTCGGCGATCAGGTCCTTCAGCATGGAGGCCAGGACCGTATCGGTAATGTTGTTCAGCTCTTTTTTCAGCTGTTTATAACGCATGGTATCGTCTGTTGACAGAACGCAGATAATGCGGGCTTTCCACTTGCCGCCAAAGGCATCCAGTCCGTGCTCAATGGGGCACATTCTTTCCTTTTCGAGTTTGTGCTGGTATTTCATAAGCGTCTCCTCCTGTTTGTTAAGGTTATTCTAACACAAATCCAGTCAGCAAAAAGAAGAATTTAAGATTTCCCCATTACTCATTAATTTATGAGTGGCTCATAAATTTGTGAACAACTTGTTTTGGAGGCAAATGGTGCTAAAATGAATTAAGAGACTGATTACATCATGAAAAGGAGGGAGCTATGGACTTTCATTCTAAAGACGGGCTTGTTTTTATGGTACAGGCCGACCATCTGAGCGGCGAGTGCGTCGGGCAGGCCATCGACCGTCTCTACACCGCCGGGGCCGCGAACGTGCAGGTGGTGCCGGCCATCACCAAGAAAAACCGGCCGTCCTATCTGTTTTTTATCGACTGTGCGCCGGATTCGGCGGACAGGGTGGAGCAGGCCATTGCCGGGGAGCTGACCAGCGGCGGCTGGCACCGCATCGACACCGTGCACCGCTATCAGTACAATGAGAAGCTGAAGCGCCTTGTGGAACTCTGTTTTCAGGGAGAGACGCTCCCCTTTACCGTGGAGGGCAAGAAATTTGAAAGCGGCAGTCTGCGGCCCGAGCACGACAGTGTTGTGGCGCTGCGGGAGGCGGTTTATGAAAAGTGGCATAAGCCCGTGACCTACGAAGCGGCTTATCATATGGCGGTTTCAGCATTGCTGGACAGTGAAAAAAGTGTATTTCAAATTTAAAGGAATTTTCAGGAGGTATTATCATGAATGATAACGCAAAATGCAGAGTGATCTCTGCGGTTGAGATGGCTTCGGTATCCAATATTTCAAATCTGACCAACGACAGGATCGAGGCCCTGGCCGGCGGTCACGGCATGGTTAACATGGCCATCCATACCGTTGCCAATGTGATTACAGACGAGCTGTTAAAAGGGGAAAAGCTCTCCATTGAGTTCGCGGACGCCAGGCGGCTGCCCATTGACGACATCATGGAAAAGGCCGTCAAGACCGCCAAGAAATCCGGCGCCGACGGGGCCAACGCGGCCTTGATCACAGCCTGCATCATGTACCTGGCAGGCTCTGCCGCCCAGGTAGGCATTCCGGCAGGCAACCGGAAGCTGGGGGCCACGGCCCGTATGCTGGCCGGTGTGGACCGCAGCGGCGTTGCGGCGATCCCGACCGCCAAGATGAACAATAAAATCTCCGCGTTCCCGGCGGTGCTGGCTATCAACAAGGCCATGCTGGAGGGAACCCTCTCCACGCTGGACGGGCGCAATGTGCCCATGAACGTTGGCGGCGGCCCGCTCTACGGCCACAGCACCCTGGGCGAGGATTATGTCTGGCCTGAGCTGGCGGTCAACGGCGCGCGCATCGGCACCCAGGCCATGCTGGACGCCATGGCAGGGGCGGTGATGGTACCCCATCCCTTCACCGCTGCAGTGCTGGGCGCAGCGGCGATTCTTGAAATCATCCACCCCGACGCCGAGGTGCCAGAGGGCGAGGGCGTTTACGGGCGCACCAGTTCGGCCTATCTGGTGGGGAAATCCGCGGTGGCTACCGCAGGACTGCCCGAAGAGGTACATTTCAAGGTAACGGGCGAGGCAGTGGATACTGCCAAACTGGTGGGCGATGTGGGCCTGATCCTCAAGGACATTGGCGCCCCGTCGGTCATTGGCATGATGGCCTTTGATGAAATCTTTTCCTGCTTCCAGGAGGGCATCGCGGGCTTTTCCGGCGGCCCGGTCAACGCCCCTCTGGGGCATGTGGGCGCCTACGCGGTCATTGGCATGAAAGCTCTGATCAAGAACAACGGCGACGCGGCCAAAACAGGCCAGGAAATCGTGGCCGAGCGCAGTGCCTGCTCCTTTGACCCGGAGGTGGCCCAGCTCAGCATTAACACCATCTGCCGCAAGGCCAACGAGCTGTGGCGCGGACCGGTGACCAATATGCTCATCGACGCCACCGAACCGGCAAGGGCCTGGGCCATCCACCGTCGGGCCGAGTACGCCTGCGAACAGCTTGAAGCCGGCGTGAGCCTGGAGACCATCGTCTCCAAATTTGATGATGACCGCATCGCCGAGGTCGAAAAGAACGCGGGTGTTCTGCTCTCCGGCATGGTGGGCGAACCGGTGAGCATCAAGGTGCGCCGGATTGAGCCTGCTGCCCGCAGAACCTCCAAGCTGGCCCAGAAATACTGGTCCTTTGACCCCTCGGTCGACATCACCGTGACTGTGGGCGACAACGTGGCCGAAATGGACGGCTTTGTCCATGATATTATCCCCAGGGTTGTGAAAGGGGAATGTCAGGATGTGGCCTGGGCCGTGCCTCTTGGCGCAGCGGTCATGGATGAGCTGGCCCTGTGCGCCTGCAGTATTCTGAACGTGACCGTGCCCGCGGCTGTGGCGGCTGCCATGAAGAAGCATGACCCTGCAGAGGCGGCGGATATTGTGGAAAAAGCCGCGCACCTGACCCGGGCCATCCCGGGCGGCAAGTTCGCAGCCCAGAAGGTTGCGGCGCTGGCCCTCAGTATTGTGGAATACCAGGCATAGCCTGTAAACAGCATCCCCTCTTCAGCAGTGTGACCGCCCGCGAATCCGAGGATTTTGGGATTCGCGGGCGTTGTCTGTCTGCGGCGGGGCGCTTTAAAGGAGAAAGGGTAAAATAAAATGATAAAAAAAGAGATGGAACGCATTTTAACCGCGGTGCGCTCCGGCGCCATGGACGTCGGGGACGCCCTGGAGCAGATGCAGGAAATGCCCTACAAAGATCTGGAATACGCCAAGGTGGATTATCACAGAGAGCTGAGAAACGGCTTTCCCGAGGTTATCTACAGCCCCGGGAAAAGCCTTGAGCAGATCCAGGGCATTGTGGCAGATATGCTGGAGCGCACAAAAGGCAATATCCTGGCCTCCCGGGCCGATGAGCAGGTCTATGCGGCCATCCGGGAGCTGACCGAAGACGCCGTCTATTACAAGGACGCCCGGTCGGTGGTGGTCAAACGCCAGGAATACCCGGTATCAGAGGACTATATCGCAGTGGTGACCGCAGGCACCTCGGACATCCCGGTGGCTGAGGAGGCGGCTGTGACCGCCATGGTCATGGGCAACGCGGTGCGGCGGCTGTACGATGTGGGCGTGGCCGGAATCCACCGGCTTTTAGACAACGTGGAGGTCATCAACCGGGCCCGGGTCATCATTGTGGTGGCGGGCATGGAGGGCGCACTGGCCTCAGTGGTCGGCGGTCTCACGGACAAGCCAGTGATCGCTGTGCCCACCAGCATCGGCTATGGGGCCAACTTTGGCGGCATCTCCGCCCTGCTGGGCATGCTGACCTCCTGCGCCAGCGGCATCGGCGTGGTCAACATCGACAACGGCTTTGGGGCGGCCTGTATGGCCTCGAAAATCAACCAGCTTTAGGAGGCATTCATGAAAATCGTGTATTTTGACTGCTTTGCGGGCATCAGCGGCGATATGACCCTCGGGGCCTTTCTGGACTGCGGTGTGAGTCCGGAGATCCTGCGGCAGGAGCTTGAAAAGCTTGGTCTGCCCGGCTTTCACCTTGAGATTGAAAAGACAAAAAAGCGGGGGATCACCGGCACCAGCTGCCAGGTAGCCGCCGACCGGGAGGAGCACTGCCATCGCCATTTTGCAGAGATTCAGGAGATGATTGAAAGCAGCAGCCTGGACGCGCCGGTCAAGGCCACAGCCCTGTCCATGTTTGGCCGGGTGGCAAAGGCCGAGGGAAAGGTACACGGCGTACCGCCCGAAAAGGTCCATTTCCATGAGGTGGGGGCAGTGGATTCCATTGTGGACATTGTGGGCGCGGCCATCTGCGCCCACGCGGTGGCAGCGGATAAAATCCTGGCCTCTGCGGTGAACACAGGCCAGGGCTTTGTGGAATGCGCCCACGGCGTCCTGCCAGTGCCGGCGCCGGCCACCGCCGAGATTCTGGCGGGAACAGACTTTAAGGTTTACGCCCGATGTGCCGGGGGCGAGGCCGTAACACCGACCGGCGCGGCCATTCTGGCAGAGCTGGCCAGCCCCGCAGATGGTTTTCCCGCCATGCGTATCCACCGGGTGGGCTATGGCTTTGGCGAGCGTGAGTTTGAAGTGCTTAACGCCCTGCGCGTCTTTATCGGTGAGGACGACGCTTGATCGCTTCGCGTCTGAACCGTCCAGTAACGATCTTCAAAAACCTGACAGACATTGTCAGGTTTTTTTGACATGTGGGTGAGCTGCTCTCAGTATTGTGGAATATCAGGCATAGCAGGCCGAGACGGCAGCCCCGGCAGACCGCGGGCCTCTGTGGAAAGTAAAAGAATCTTTCGCTTAAAGGCAGGGCACAATGCCCTGTCGTGCCGCCAGAATGGAACCAATGGTGCAGTCACTGCAGAGTGCGAAGACTCAAAGGCTAAGTCTCCGTTGCAGAATTAAGAAAATCCTGTTATACTAAAGAAAAAGAGGGGGGAACCGCATGGAAGAGGAATACAGCGCGCTGCCGATCACCAATGATTTTATGTTCACAAGGGTTATGCAGGATCCGGAGATATGCAAGGGATTTTTGCAGGAGGTGTTGCCCGACATCCGTATCCGGGATCTGCACTATCTGGAGCCCCAGAAAACACTGGAGGGCAATGTGGACGCTCACGGCGTGCGCCTGGACGTGTATGTGGAGGACAATGACAAAGTCTACGACATTGAGATGCAGACCGTACCTCAGGGTGATCTTGGCCGCCGGGCGCGGTACTATCAGGGCCATGTCGATATGGACCTGTTAAAGAAGGGAGAGAAATACGATGAGCTCAGGGACAGCTACATCATCTTTATCTGCACCTTCGACCCCTTCGGATTTGAAGAGTATGTCTACACCTTCGAGAACCAGTGTGACGAAGTCAAAGACCTGAAGCTTGAGGACGGCACCTGGAAGCTGTTCCTGAACACCAAAGGCAGAAAGGGCCGAAACCGTCCAAACCTGAAGATTGTACTGGACTATTTTGACAACAAGCCCGTAAAGGAACCCACCGAGCTGGTAAAAAAAATGGAAACCGCGGTAGAAATAGCGAATAAAGACAAGGGATGGAGGCGAGAAGTCATGAATTTGGAAATGAAACTATACGACCGGGAGAGAATTGGTATGCAAAAAGGCATACAAAAAGGCATGCAAAAAGGCGAGAAAAAAAAGGCCCGGGAAGTGGCTGTAAATCTGCTGAAACAAAACCTGCCGGTCAACCTTATCGCCAATGCCACTGGCTTGAGCGAAACGGAAATCGAAGAGCTGAAGCAAGAACTTTAAGGGCTCTTTCTGAGAGCATTGCGCATAATTGTGCCGTGCTCTCGGGTTTGCCCTGCGGCTTATGGAGTAAACTATGCCGGTATGCCAAAAACCTGACAGACATTGTCAGGTTTTTTTGGTATAATGGTACAAAGAGCCAAAAGGCAACAGAGGGAGGAAATCAATGAGTGAAGCGTATATTAATCTGACAGCCGAAAACCTGGACAGCCAGCATGTGTGCTGTGCCATAGCCGACAAAAAGCACCAGTGCGGTGTGGCAGCGAAAAAGAAATGGCTGCGGGAGCGGCTGGCCGAGGGGCATGTTTTCAGGAAGCTGGACGACCGGGGGAAGGTCTTTATCGAGTACGCGCCCCTCGAGACTGCCTGGACGCCGGTGCTGGGGGACAACTACCTGTATATTTACTGCCTGTGGGTGGCCGGGTCTTTTAAGGGAAAGGGCCACGCCGCCGCGCTGCTGGGCTACTGCATTGAGGACGCAAAAGCGCGTGGGAAATCCGGCGTGTGCGTGCTGAGCGCCAGAAAGAAAAAGCCCTTTATGGCAGATAAGAAGTTTTTTATGAAATATGGCTTTGAGACTGTTGACACCACGGACGATGGCTATGAGCTTCTGGCCCTGTCCTTTGATGGGAGCCTGCCCCGCTTTGCCCAAAATGTCAAAAAACAGGCCATCCCGGGCAAGGAGCTGACCATTTATTATGGCATGCAGTGCCCCTTTATCCCGAACTGCATCGAGCAGGTAAAGAGCTACTGCGAGGCGAACAGCGTCCCTCTGGAGCTGGTGGCTGTGGACAGCCTGGAGGCCGCAAAGGCACTGCCCTGCGTGTTTAACAACTGGGCCGTTTTTAAGGATGGCCGGTTTGAGACCGTCCACCTGTTAAACGAGGGCCAGCTGAAAAAGCTGCTGGCCAAATAGGCGTTAGGAAAGGAGACAGAGATGGCAAAAGCAAGGCTGAAAATAAGTTTACCCTGCAGCGTCTCCGCCCTGTGGCGGGTCGTGACCGACAATGAAAACAGTGGCTGGCGCAGCGATCTGAGCCGGATCGAGGTTCTGGACGAGAGGCGGTTTGTGGAGTACACCGCAAAGGGCTACCTCACCTTTTTTACGATCACAGCCCTGGAGCCCTGTAAGCGTTATGCCTTTGATATGGAAAACGGCAATATGAAGGGCCGGTGGGAGGGCTTTTTCAGCGAGGAGGACGGCCAGGCAGTCTTAACCTTTACCGAGGAGGCCGCGCCCAAAAAGTTTTTCATGCGCGCTTTTATTGGCCCCTACCTGAAAAAGCAGCAGGCCCGGTATGCGGCCGATCTGGAAAAAGAGCTGATGAAAGAAAAATAAGCGCAAAAAACAGCGTGTGGAAGAACCTGTCCGCGCGCTGTTTTTTTGCGCGTCCGGCTTTCAGGAGCGCGGGTCTGTAAACTTATAGCCAATGCCCCAGATGGTCAGGATAAACTCTGGCGCGTCGGGGTTGGGCTCAATCTTTTTCCGGAGCTTGCGGATAAAGGCCATGATGTTGCTGTCGGCCATGAGGTAGTCCTCGGCCCACACCGCCTGGTAGATCTGCTCCTTGGTAAAGACCTCGCCTTTGTTTTTAGCCAGAAAGTGCAGGATGTCAAACTCCTTGGGGGTCAGGCCGATCTCTTTTCCGTCGTAGAGTACCCGCCGGCTTTTGGGGTGGATCTCAAGGGCGCCGGCGTAGATGCCGTCGTCCATGAGGCCGGCCAGGCTCTCGCTTTGGCCGGCCAGGCCCAGCACAAGGGTCGCCGCGTCACCGTCGAGGAGGTCACGCAGGCCCTGGCGCAGCTCCTCGGCGTAGGCAGACTGGACCGGCAGGGTCTCCAGGGCCTGGTACAAAGACTGGGCAAGGGCGGAATCCATCATGATAAAGCTTGCGTTTTTTTTCATCTGGGTTCCTCCTTTCTAGATCAGTTCGCCGTATTTCGCGGTGTAGAGCCGTTTCAGCACAGTGGTCAGCAGCATGTAGGCCGCCACGACAGCCAGCAGAAAGCCAAAGTAGCGCGGCGGGAGGATGGTCAGCCCCAGCACGCTGAACAGCGGGGTAAAGGAAAGCCCGGTGAACAGCAGGATACCGGCAACGGTGATGAGCATGACCGGCGCCGAGGGCCGGCTCTGCAGAAACGGGATTTTTTCGGTGCGCAGCATATGCAGGATGAGCACCTGAGTCCACATGGATTCTAAAAACCACCCAGTCTGGAATACCGCCATGTACTGGAGCTGCAGGGCCGGGTCGGTGAGCTGGGTATAGAGCAGGCCGCCGGTAAGGGAGGGGCACAGCACAAAGTACAGAAACAGAAAGGTGATCCCGTCGAACAGTGAGCTGATGGGCCCGAAAAAACCCATGAACCGCCCCAGGGTTTTTCCCGACCAGTCCCTGGGAGAGGCGCAGGCCCCGCTGTCCACGTGGTCCCAGGGGAGCACAATGCACAGGGTGTCGTAGAGCAGGTTCAGCAGCAGAAGCTGGATGGCCGCCATCGGCAGAAAGGGCAGGAAGGCGCTGGCAAAGACAATGGAGAGTATGTTGCCAAAATTTGAGCTGGCGGTGATTTTGATGTATTTGGTCATGTTGGTAAAGGTCTTTCGTCCCGCCAGAATGCCAGCCTCCAGGACGTTCAGATCCTTTTGCAGCAGGATGACGTCCGCCATGTCCTTTGCCGCGTCCACGGCGGTATCCACCGAGATGCCAACATCGGCCTGGCAGATTGCCGGAATATCGTTCATGCCGTCGCCCAGAAAGCCCACGGTGTGGCCGTTTTCCTGCAGAGCCTCCACGATCCGCACCTTCTGGCTCGGGCTCAGCTCGGCAAAGACAGCGGTTTTTTCCGCGGCGCGGCGCAGCTCCAGATCGGACAGGGCGTCCAGCTCTGTGCCGGTGAGCAGGCTGTCTGCGTCGACGCCAATCCGCTGGCAGACCGAGCGGGCGATCTGCCGGTGGTCGCCGGTCAGGATTTTGGTCTGGACCTGCAGTGCTCTCAGCCCGGCAATGGACTGGGCCGCGGTGCGCTTGGGCGCGTCAAAGAACGCCAGATAGCCCATCAGGATCATGTCCCGCTCGTCGTCTGTGGTGACATGGCTCTGGCTGTTCAGGTCTTTCCGGGCTACAGCCACCACCTTCATGCCGTCCTCCAGCATCTCGGCCACCACCGCGTCCAGGCTGGCTCGGCCGTCCCGGGTAATGGGGCGGACAGCGCCCTGGTACTCCACAAAGGCACAGCGGGAAAAAACCGCCTCCACATCGCCCTTCATGACCAGGGTATGCCCGCCGCTGCCGGCCAGGAGGATGCTGGCGTACTTCCGGTTATAGTCAAAGGGAATCTCATCCACCTTTTGGTACTGCCTGGCCAGGGCGGCGCAGGCGTCCCCCTTTCCCGGCATGGTCCGGCATTCCAGAATCGCGGCGTCGATGGGGTTCCTGACGCCGGAGTGGTACAGGCTGTTGAGGTAGGCGAAGCGGAGCACCGCCTCGCTTTCATTACCCAGGATATCCATGTAATATTCCAGGAGGATGCCCGCATTGGTCAGGGTACCGGTTTTATCCATACACAGGATATCCATGCTGCCAAAGCCCTGCATGGCGTTGATGTCCCGGATAATGGTCTGCTTTTTTGACATGGCGACGCTGCCCTTTGCCAGGCAGGAGGTGATGACCATGGGCAGCATTTCCGGCGTGAGCCCCACAGCCACTGAGAGGGCGAAGAGAAAAGCCTCCACCCAGCTGCCCTTGGTGACGCCCGCGGCCACAAAGACAATGGGCACCAGCACAGCCATAAACCGGAACAATACCCAGGCGATGGAGGCGGCGCCCTTTTCAAAGCTGGCCGGGGACAGCGCGTCCGGCCCTTTAAAGCTGCCGTACAGGGTCTCCCGCCCCACAGCCAGCACTGTGCCCTCGCCCTTTCCGCTGATGACGGTGGTGCCCATAAAGACAAGGTTTTGATATTGGGAGAAGGCCATCTCCTCCTGACAGCTGTAAACCCGGCTGTCCTTTTCCAGGATGCCGCTCTCGCCGGTGACGGCCGACTGGGAGACAAAGAGGTCCTCGGTATGGGTGAGGCGTATATCCGCCGGGACGCGGTCGCCGGCAGCCAGGAAGACATGGTCGCCCACCACCAGCTCCTCGGCGGGGAGGGCGAGGCGCACACCGTCCCGCTTTACAGCCGCATGGGTGTGGACCAGCCGGTCGAGCCGGTCATAGGCGCGCTTTGAACGCAGCTCCTGGGTCAGGCGCACGGTGCCGCTGATGAGGATCATCACAGCGATGATGACCACTGTGCCGGTGTTTCTGGGGGAGCTGCCGCTGTACCAGAGGTCAGTGGCCAGGGCGACCAGGCCCAGCACAAACAGGATCACCGTAAAGGGGTTGACAAAAGCCCGGCGGAGTCGGGCGCTCATGGCCTCGGCCTTTCCGGTAACCCCGGTGTTGGCTCCGTATTTTTCCTTCATGGCGCCGACCTGGTCTAGCCGCAGCCCGTTTTTGGTGGTGCCCAGGTCCCGGTACAGGGCGGCGGCATCGGAGTGGGCGTATTTTTTGATCCGTTCATTTAAGGACGATGTTTTTTTCAAGGGAACACCTTCTTCCTGAAAATTTCATTTTGCTGGTTCCTATTGTAGCACACCTTACATGTAAAAAATCTTGCGATTTCTTGCGATTAAAAAAGCCGGACATAAGCCCGGCTACTGAACCTGCTCCCACTTGGCGGAAACCTTGTCCTCATTTTTCAGGCAGCTCGTGGTGATCTGCTCAATGACAGGGATGGGGTTCCGGTAAAAGCAGGTGTATTCTGCGATGATCTCGATGCGGCCGCCGGGCAGGTCGTTGCTGTCCAGGCTCACCAGGTACATTTTCCGGTTCCGCACCGCGTTGATGAGGTAGCTGCGCAGGCGGCCCTCATACCGCTCGTCGCACACAACGGATACAGTGTAGCGGTTGTCCGTCTCAGAGAAATTGACCAGTGGGTAGATCCGCCTGGCCACCGGGCGGGAGAGGATATTGGCCGCTATGAGGATCAGCGCTGCCACCAGGGCGAAAAGGATCCTGCCGGTTGCCGAGAAGCAGCCCACCGCCGCAGTGCACCAGAGTGTGGCGGCAGTGTTGAGCCCCTTGACGTTTCCGCCCTCCTTGAAGATGACGCCGCTGCATAAAAAACCGACCCCCGAGATAATGTAGCTCTCGATACGGCCGATGTCGGAGTAAAGCTCGATCACCATGGGAAGCTGTAAAAACAGGCAGGTTCCCAGGCAGATAAGAATATTGGTCCGGATGCCGGCAGGGTGCCCGGTGAACTGGCGCTCCAGTCCAATGATAAAGCCGAGCAGCAGCGCGACGCCAAGGCGGAATACAAAATCATAGATGTTCATCGTGACACCCCCTTCGGTTTGTTATTTCAGAAAGCCGCAGGCTTATTGCGGCCGGCTGTGGGCGCGGGCCTGCGCGGCAGACTGCACCGCCTGTTTTTGAGGCTTAAGGCCCCAGAGCACTGCGTTCATTACAACCACAGCCAGCAGGCAGACCAGCATGGCGGCCCAAAAGCCGAGGTTGACGCCCAGCAGCTCCGTAGTGTTAAAAAGGCTTAACCAAAGCATATTAAAGTTCATCATCATACTCCTTTCGTTTTAGAGAAGGTCCCCGAAATGCCGTACATAAGCTTTTTTCACACTGGTGGCAAGGCACATGTACAGGATAATGCATGGGGCCAGGTAGGCAAAATAGAGGGACGGCAGCGGCATGAAGCCCAGGCTCACGCCAAAAGCGGTAAAGGGCAGGGCTGTAACCACCCCGCACCCGATAAAGGTGAGCAGGGTAAGGCCCGCGGAGGCCCGGCTCTGGATAAAGGGCAGCTTGTCGGTGCGGATCATATGGATGACCATGGTCTGGCTCCACATGGATTCCACAAACCAGCCGGCCTGGAACAGCGCCGTATAGCTTATCTGCATCTGGGCCAGCTCGGCGCCGGAGAAGTGGGCCGCCAGGTCATTGTACAGGACGCCGCCAGATATGAACATGGGGCAGAACACAAAGTACATGACGGCATAGGTGGTCCAGTCGAAGATGGAGCTTGTGGGTCCGAGCCAGAGCATAAAGCTGCCCACCGATGAGGCGTCCCAGTTGCGGGGCCGCTTCAGAAAGTCCTCGTCCACGTTGTCCCAGGGGATGGCGGTGCAGGTCAGGTCATAGATCAGGTTTAAAAAGATCAGCTGCGCGCTCTGCATGGGTAAAAAGGGCAGCAGGGCAGAGGCGGCCAGCACTGAGAACATATTTCCAAAGTTTGAGGAGGCCGTCATCTTAATGTACTTGTTCATGTTGGCGTAGGTTTTGCGCCCCTCGATAATGCCCTGCTCCAGGATCATCAGGTCCTTTTCAAGGAGGATAATGTCCGCGGATTCCTTGGCAATGTCCACCGCGCTGTCCACAGAGATACCGACGTCGGCCGATTTCATGGCCGCCGCGTCATTGATGCCGTCACCCATAAAGCCGACCGTATGGCCCTTTTCGCGCAGCACTGTGACAATGCGGGCCTTCTGGTCGGGTGAGAGCTTGGCGAACACATCGGTGCGCTCCGCCATCTTTGCCAGGGTGAAATCATCCATTTTGTCAATGTCGGAGCCCAGGAGCAGGTTGTTGATCTTAAGGCCCACCTGGCGGCAGATAAACTGGGTAACCTTTTCGTTGTCCCCGGTCAGAATCTTGGTGGTCACACCGTATTCCCGCAGCGCCTTAATGGCCGCGAAGGCAGATTCTTTCGGCGGGTCCAGAAAGGCAAGGTAGCCCATGAGCACCATGCCGCACTCGTCCTTCACGCCAAAGGTGCCCACCGGCGACGGGTTTGTCTTCTGGGCGACAGCGATGACCCGCATGCCGTCGTTGTTGTAGGCGTCGACGGTCTTCAGGATATTTTCCCGGATTTCGTCGGTCAGCGGCTCGACCCTGCCCCTGTACTCCGCAAAGGCGCAGATCGAGAGCATTTCCTCCACCGCCCCCTTGGTGACCATCTGGGTCTTGCCGTTTTTGTCGCTGACCACAGTGGAAAGGCGGCGGCGGGTGAAATCAAAAGGGATTTCATCCACCTTGGTGTAGGTTTCGGACAGGTCCGTCAGCCTTGGGTCAGAGGCTTCCTCCTCCTCGGTCTTGCGGATAATGGCGTGATCCATCAGGTTTTTATACCCTGTCTGGAAATAGCTGTTGAGGTAGGCGTGGCGGAGCACCCGGTTGTCCTTATTGCCCATCACGTCCAGAGAATACTCCAGCACCACGCGTTCCTGGGTCAGGGTGCCGGTCTTGTCGGTGCAGAGAATATCCATGGCCCCGAAGTTCTGGATGGCGTTCAGGTTTTTGACAATGGTTTTTTTCTTGGACATGGACACCGCGCCCTTGGCCAGGCAGGTGGTGACGATCATGGGCAGCATTTCCGGGGTCAGCCCGACAGCGATGGAAATGCCGAAGAGGAAAGCCTCCAGCCAGTCGCCCTTGGTCAGCCCGTTGATGACAAAGACTACGGGTACCATGACAAACATAAAGCGGATAAGCACCCAGGAGATGGCGTTGACGCCCTTGGTAAAGCTTGTTTCCACAGCTTCCCCCGCCACAGAGGAAGCCATGGAGCCAAAGAGCGTGTCGTCGCCCACAGAGATGATGACCGCGGTGGCGCTGCCACTGATGACATTGCTGCCCATAAAGACAATGTTCGTATAATCGGTGACGGTGCCAGCTGTGCCGTCGCAGGCAAGTGGGGTTTTTTCGGTGGGTTCGCTTTCGCCGGTCAGGGCCGCCTGGCTGACGAACAGATCCTTGGCGTGGATAATCCGCGCGTCCGCGGGGATCATGTCGCCGGCGGAGAGGTGGATGATGTCCCCGACGACGGCCTCGTCCAGAGGGATCTCCTGGGTGGCGCCGCCCTCGCGGTCAACGGTGCAGGTGGTTGTGATCATGCCCAGCAGCTTTTCGGCCGCGCTGCCGGAGCGGGATTCCTGAAAAAAGCGCAGGGTTCCTGAGATCAGAACCATGGTCAGAATAATGACGACAGTCTGCAGGCTGAAGTCATCCGGTGAATTCTGGATAAGCGGCAGAATAATGTCGGTGATCGCGGACACAAAGGCAAGGCAGAATAAAATGGCAGTAAAGGGATTAATGAAGGCTTCCGCCAGCCTTCTCGGCAGTGTTTTCTTCTTTTCATGGGTGACTTTGTTGTTACCATAGGCGCTGCGGCTGGCGGTTACATCCTTTTCCGTCAGGCCCCCCAGCGTGGTATTGAATTTTTTTAAAACCGCAGGGATTTTGCTGGCCGCCGCAAAATGGATGACTGCGCTGGCCTGTTCTCTGCGGGCAGCGCTGTCAATTCTCTTTTTTACAGCTCCGTTGTTTTTTTGAATCCTGTTCATGGGTCCATACCTCCTGATAATAATGGTGCGGTGCGTGAATGCAGGGCTTGCTTACTCCGATTTGTACCAGCCTGAGTGGTTGATAAAAACAATATCAAGGCCGGTCAGGATAAACCAGGCAATCATGCACCACATGAACGCAGCGTGGTGGAACGCCGGGTTAAAGCCAGCGGCCAGAAATACAGCGCTGGCAGCGCCCACCACACATCCGATGTTCCGGCTGAGCCGGTCAATGCGTATTTTGCTTTTTTCGCGTTCGGACATTCTCTGCCAGACGTTGAGCCAGCCAGGGGTCAGACCGGCGAAAAAGGCAGCTCCGGCCGCCAGAAAGATCAGCCCGAAAATAATGCAGTATAGGTTCATTGGTGCCACACTCCTTCTGTGTTTCTGGGAAAGGCTGAAAAAGGGCATAAAAAAACCACCGCCTTATGCCGCTTCAGCGCATATCCCCTCATTTCCGAAAGCTTCCTGGGGTTTGGGTATGCAACAGTGAGTGGAAAACATAAACGATGGAAAACAGATTATGGAAAAAAGGCAGAGGTATCAACACCCAGAGGGCAGTCTGCCGCCTGGGGATACGGCGGGCACGCCGCCTGCCTGCAGGCCTGCTTTTCTGATCGTTTTGTCGGGTCCGCTGTTACTGCAACTGTCCAAGGTGTTTCATCTCCTTCCGTTAATTTCTTAAGCTGTGCCCGTAAGCACTTTAACAGTATACGCACAGCGGCTATAAAATCCTATGGTTAAAACCTTGCGATTTTCTTGCCAAACCGCAAGAAAACCAAAGAGGGTTTGACAGCCGCCGGGTTCCGTGTTATATTATAGGCAGGTGATGGAGTTCACCTTGACCGCGTAAGCTGATGACTCCTGTAAATTCTGAGAGGATTTGCAGGGGTTTTTTTATTGCTCCTTTTATCCTCAGCAAAAAGGAGTAATGACAATGAATACCAGTATTTTATGGCCAACGCCCCAGGACGAAGTGTCCGCTATGCCAGATTATTTTGTGGATCTGAACCTTGACCAGCTGCTTGAGCGCATGATAGGGGCAGAGGATCGCTGCCGCCTGCGCCCGCTGTATTACACGCTGTGCGGCGACAGGGAGGCGGTCGCCTACCGCCAGGCCGCTTTTCGGGACTGTATGAGGCCGGAAATAAAGGCCGCGTCCGACCAGTTTACAGAGCAGATGGCGGAAGTACGAAGACAGTTAAAGCTGGCCCGGAGTTTGTCGGACACCTGGAACCAGCGGGGATGGTTTTTTGAGGCGGCAGCGCTCTACTGTGAGGCGGTTGAGGGCCTGAGCGGCGTGTTTCAGGCCTCTGCCCTGGACTCGACCGCCCTCACAGGCCTGCGGCGCTGGCTGGCCGCCTATGCCCAGAGCCGGCGCTTTGTCTGCATGAAGTCGGAAATAGCCGTAGTGAGGGAGGCGCTTGGAAAAGTATATCTGCGGCTTAATATTAACGGGACCACCATCCGTGTGGGAAAGGGCAAGGCGGAGCCAGAGGATTATGGCGCGGTGGTCGGGCAGTGTTTTGAAAAGCTTTCGGAAAGCCCCTATGACCCGTCGGAAATGCGCTTTCGTGTCAGTGCGCGCTTAAACCATATCGAGCGCGCGATTCTTGGACAGGCGGTGGACGATTACCCCGAAGCCTTTGGCGCCCTGGGGGCGTTTTGCGGGGCGTATCCGGATTTTCTGGAGGCGGAAGTTTTGGGCTTCGAGCGTGAATACTGTTTTTTACAGGCCTATCTCCGCTATATCAAACCCCTTGAGGACAGCGGCTTGCCCTTCTGTGTGCCGGAAGTAGCCAGAGGCGGCGGTCTGGCGGTCAGAGATGCCTTTGATCTGGTGCTCGCAAAAAAGAGCGGGGGACGGGGCATAGTGGTCAACAGCTGTGTAACCCGGCCAGGGGAGCGTATTCTGGTGGTTTCAGGCCCCAATCAGGGCGGAAAAACCACCTTTGCCCGGATGCTTGGCCAGCTGTGCTGTCTGGCGGCCCTGGGATTGCCAGTCCCCGGGGCATCGGCAGCGCTCTTTCTGCCGTCGCGGATATTCACCCACTTTGAGCGCGGTGAGGACAGCCGCGGCCAAAACGGGAAGCTTCAGGACGACCTGCTCCGTGTCCATGCCATCCTGGCCCAGGCAGACGCCCACAGCCTGGTCCTCCTGAATGAAATTTTCACCTCCACTGCGCTGAAGGACGGACTGGCCCTTGGCCGGAAAGTCTTTGCGCGGCTCCAGGCCCTGGGGGCGTATTGTGTCTGCGTAACCTTTATGACCGAGCTGTCCAAATACAGCAAGACAACAGCCAGCTTTGTGAGCACCCTCGACGCCGGAACAGCGGAGCGGTCCTTTAAAATCCTGCGCAGGCCGGCGGACGGGCAGTCCTATGCCCAGGCTCTCGTAAGGAAATACTGCCTGCGGGAGGCAGACATCAAAAGGCGGGTGAGCTCATGAAGCCCCACATGCTGTACCCCGATCAGGACCTGCTGGTCCAGAAAAATCTGAAGGCCCACCAGGAGGCGCTCATAAAGGATCTGGGACTGGAAACCCTTTTGGAGGTTATGGCCCAGGACGATCTGGACCGGTGGCACACAGCCAGGTGGGTGCTGCTGAACAGCGAAAAAGATGTGCAGGTGCTGCGTTACCGGCAGGCTGTTCTGAAAGACTGCCTTGAGCAGCCTGAGGCCTTTCGCGCGCTCTACAGCATCGCCCGGGACGCAGTCCGCGAGCGGCGGGGTATCTACCTTTCCTTTTTCAGTGAGCTGGAAAGGCCCAGCGCGTCATTGTCCAGCGCTTCAGACTATCTGGATAAAGCCCTGGACCGGACCAGGGAGCTCAGGCTGCTGGCAGAGGAAAAAGGAGAAAGCTTTCATTCGGAGGGCTTCAGGCAGCTTTTCGCCCAGGTCTCTGACCGTGTGCCGGAGACAGCCTACACAGAGATGAAAGCACACCTGGCCGGTCTCTCTTTTCCCAGAGGTCTGACAGCCAACGCAGGTGTCGGCCCGGGCGGCCCGCTGTCCGGGTATACCCTGCTCAAGCCTGAACGCCCAGCCGGCAGCCCGTTCAGGCACTGGCTTCACAGGGACAGGGAGCTGGTGATCCATGTGGACCCAAGGGACATGTCCGGCCTGGCGACACTGACAGCCCTCAAGGATCAGAGCAGCGCCCGGGCCGCCGTGGCCATTGTCAGGAGTGCCCGGACGCTGTCCCGTTTTTATGAACAGCTTTTGACAGAGCTGGACTTTTACATGGCCGGATTAGCCCTGTATGAGGTTCTGGTGGACGTGGGCGCTCCCACAGCTTTTCCGGTGATAAGGCCGGCTGTGGACTGCGCCCGGAGCTACAGCGGTCTTTATGATATTGGCCTTGCCCTTATACGGGGCGCGGAAGTGGTGGGCAACACACTGATCGAGGACGGCGCTGCCCTCACCGTTGTCACCGGAGCCAACCAGGGCGGGAAATCTACCTTTCTCAGAAGTCTTGGACTGGCACAGCTCATGCTGCAATGCGGCCTTTTTGTGCCGGCCGAGGCCTTTGAGGCCAGCCTGTGCGATGGAATTTTTACCCATTTCAGACGGCCCGAGGATCGCGGAATGGATAGCGGAAAGCTGGAGGAGGAGCTTAAGCGCATGAATGACATAGTCAGCCAGCTAAGGCCAGCCTCCCTGGTGCTTCTCAATGAGTCTTTTTCAGCCACCAATGAGAGCGAGGGCTCAGAGATCGCAGAGCAGATCACCCTGGCGCTGCTGGCAGCCGGGGTGCGTGTGGTGTTCGTTACCCATTTTTACCGTTTTTCCCAGGAGCTTTTTGATCTGGAGCGCCCGGATATCCTGTTTTTGAGGGCAGAACGCCAGGATAACGGCAGCCGGACCTTTAAAATAAAGACCGGAGCGCCGCAGCCTGTCAGCTTTGGCATGGACTTATACCGTCAGATATTTAAGGAGGACACAAGTGATACAACCGAACGACCTATGGACAATGCTTGACGCTGCCCTGCCGCTGCTGAGAGAGAACCCGCTCTGCGGCCAGGAGGCCCGTCAGCTTGAAAATTTGAGAAAGCGGCTTGCGGAAAACCAGCTTGTTTTAGCTGTTTTCGGACAGTTTAAGCGCGGCAAAAGTACCTTCATCAACCAGCTGCTCGGCGCGCCCGTGCTGCCCACAGGCATTGTACCCGTCACCTCGGTGGTGACCCAGCTGTTCTATAAAGAGCAGGCCGGGGCAGAAGTAAGCTATGAAAAGGCAGCTTCCGAAAAAATTCCGCTGAAGGCGGTCAAGGCCTTTGTGGATGAGGGTGAAAACCCCGAGAATTACCGTCAGGTAACAGGCGTAGCCATCGGCTACCCCGCGGATTTTTTGAAAAGTGGGGTGGTTCTGGTCGATACACCGGGGGTCGGCTCCCTGCACCGGGGCAATACCGACATGGCGTCTGGCTTTACCGGAAAAACAGACGCGGCGATTTTTATGCTGTCTGTGGACAGCCCCATCAACGAGATTGAGTGCCGATTTATTAAACAGCTGCAAAAGGACCAGGTACGGCTTTACTTCGCAGTGAATAAAACCGATACTATCAGCGGGGAAGATCTCCGGCGCTATCTGGATTACTGCCAGGCCCAGCTGGAGAAGCTCATGGGCGGACAGGAGAGCGCCATATACCCCATCAGCGCGGCCACGCCGGAAGATGAGGGTATACAGCGGCTGATGAACCGGATATTTGAGGATTTTGAGAGAATGGGCACACACCTTTTGGCAGACTCTGTAGCCCGCAAAGCCGCCAGGGCTTTAATAACCGCAGAGCATAAGCTGGCCCTTTCACAGTCAGCCTATGAGATGCCCCTTGAACAGCTCCAGGCCATTTCGGAAAACCTGCAAAGCACAAAACAGAAGGCCCGGCGCATGGCCGACGAGGCCGTTTACCTTATGCAGATGGCCAGCGACCAGCTGATCAGTGACCTTGAGGCCCAATTAAACCGCCGCAGGCCCGAAGCGCTCAGGACTCTGGGTGCTGTACTGGACGACCTCAACGGCAGGAGCGGCGACCTGCCGCCAAAAGCCTTTGACAAGGCCCTGCGCTCGGCGGTCGAGCGGGAGGTGTCCGCGGCAGTCGCCTGCGCCGGGGAGGAGAACCTTGCCAGAATGCGGGCAGACTACGAAGCGGCCGCCAACAGCTTCAGCCAGGCCCTTCAGGAAATAACCCGCACCCTTTACCGGGAGATCAGCGCCTGCTTTCAGGCAGCGGAGATATTTACCGCTGAGGCCCATACCCTGTCAGCCGCCAGCGACCTCCGTTTTGAGGTGTTTCCCTACCAGGCGGAGTTGGCCCTGAGTCCAGACCGCCTGGTGTTTTTACTGCCGCCTAAAAGGGCGCGGGCACGGTTGCTTAAGCAGGCACAGACCGCGGCAGAGGAGAGCCTGAAACGCGGCTTTACCAGCCTTTTAAGCGATAACCGCTACCGGCTGAGGGAGAGCCAGCGCCAGTTTGGTAAACAGTTCCAGGAAGAGGTCGGCGCTGTGGAGGACGCCCTGGACGCCTTTATGGCCAAAACCCTTGTACAGAGAGCCGAGGTGAAAGCATCGACAGACGACACCGTCAGCGTCCTGGAAAGGCAGCGCGCTGTGCTGATGGATTACAGCCGTCAGATCGAAACAGCCCTTGACAAAAAAGCCGCCGCCGGAGCAGAGAGGCGCAAGCCCATACAGGAAAAAAGCTCTGGAATTTAAACGGCTGAGGAATGAAGCTTCCTCCTAACTGTGGTTGACAGCCAGCCTCTGATAGCTTCTGAGCACCGGCATAAATCGCCGGGACAAACCATTTAGACAGGAGGTGCGCTTATGCTGTACTATAACCCTTTGCTCAAATTGTACGAAGCATTAAAAAACCAGCTTGACGTGTAAAAAGCGCCGAAGGCTGTACTAAAACCCGCCCCCCGGGAAATCGTCCCAAATCTGAAAGTTCCCCTGACATATCTCATTTTGAGAGCGGACGGTTTCCGGGAGTCTTTCCCGGCTTCTCGCTGTTTAGTTCTGCGCGTTTTACAAAAAACTTGAATAATTTCCGAAATATGGTATAATAAATCCAAAAAGAACGACAAGGGAATGAAGTTTCCCGTGGATTTCCAAAAACGCGCAGGCTGATAACTTCTACATCAATGGGGGTTGTCCGCTTTTTTTATTGCGAGAAAGAAGGGACATTTATGCTTACACGGCCAAAGTATTCAAAAAACAAGGGAATTGTCCGCCTGTCCGGACAGCTTCGTCCCGGCTCCGGCTTCTGCCTTTTGCCTGTGAGCCCAGGAAAATGCCGGTGTGCTATCCAGGTTCTGGAGGGCGATGTGCGGCTGAACCACGCAGTCTTTAACCCGGACGGCGGCGCCTGGAGCGCACCGGCGCCAAACAATAAACACGTGCATTACACCTGCCATGCGGGAGAGCACTGTGAGATCGATCTGGAAATCGGGTACAGCTTTGGCAGGGCCGACCATGTAAATCTTGAGAACCTCCATCTCCTGCACCCGGCTGTGGTGGCCTATTCGCTGGAAAAAGTGGAAACACAGCCCAGATAAAAACACAGCCCGCGGACAGTAAAACCCTATTGGCCGCTGGAATAAAGAAAAATGACCGGAAGAAAAACTCAGCGCATAAAAAAATCGAGACAAAACAAACCGAATGTGATATAATATCCCTAATGAAAAAACAGCATTAAAGTGGTAAAGCTACCAAAATAAATAATGGTTTCCGGGACACATGTCAATCAACCGGCACACAGACGCTCAATGGGCGCTGTGTGCCGGTTTTTTTATTGGCCTGCGGCGCCCGGGAGTCCCGGGGAGAAAAATATGCTCATATCTAAAGCACAGCTTATTGTGAAAGGGGAGACCGGCGGCGAGGGACATGAAGCCCGGCAGCTCCTGAAGATTGTTTACGAGGAGATGCCGGACTGCCCGCGGTGCAGCGCGCCTATGAGTGTGCGCGACCACTTCTGGCGCGTGCTTATCGGTATGGACGGCGTCCGGAGGGAGATGCGGCCGCGCCGTCTGGTCTGCACCTGCGAGACCTGCGAGCTGCACACACGCCCGCAGCGCAACCTGCCCCAGGGTGTTGTGCCCAGACGCCAATACAGCGCGGAGGTGCACCAGGCCATTGCCGAGGGCCGCCGCGATGTGCCCTGCGCTGACAACACCATTCACCGCATTTACAGATGGCTCCTCGGCCTGGCCGCTTTTGTGCTGTCCTGCGGGCTTTTTATGCCGGATTGTGAAAACGTTAACGAAGTGGCTGGCAGGACGGAGAGTCCCCTGGAGCGTCTGAGAAATATAGCCGGAGGCGGTGAAAATTGGCTTGCCCGGGTGGTGGGAAGGGCCGCCGGCCGGGGCGGGGGTTTGCACTGGGTTTAGGATGTGATTGACATAGGAATAGGGTAAACTCACGGTATCATCTCAAAAAGATGAAATTTCTGATGCTTGAGGAGGTACAATGATGAAAACCCAAAACAAAGGTCCGGAGACATCCCGCGGCCTTGTTCATTGTGCAGAAAATTCAAAAACGGACAAAATGATTGAAGTCACCCTGTGGAAAAACCGCCCGGTGGTAGGGAGCCGGCAGATAGCCCGGGACTTTGAGCGGGCCCACAAGAGCGTGCTGAGGCGTATCACCCTGCTGAGGCGGGAGACATCGGCACAAAATTGCGCCGATCTTTTTATGAGCTCCACTTATGTTGACCAGTACGGAAGAACACAGAAGGAATACCTCGTCACCCGGGACGGCTTCGCCCTGCTGGTCATGGGCTTTACCGGCGCCCAGGCCCTCTCATGGAAGCTCCGGTACATCCAGGCCTTTAACGCCATGGAGGAACAGCTCTGCCGGCAGGCCCTTTCCATGCCCCAGGATAAGGCCCTGCTGGCCGCCGCGGTGCTGGAGGCCGAGAAGGTCATCGCCGGGCTGCAGGCAGAGGCCGACTACGCGAAGCGCGTCCTCGACAGCCAGGCGCTCATCCCCATCACCGGCATCGCCAAAGATTACGGCATGACCGCGGATTTTATGAACCGCCTGCTCCACAGTCTGGGCGTCCAGTTCAAAAAGGGGAAGCGCTGGTATTTGTACGAGGCCTGGCAGGACGCAGGCTACGCGGCCACCAACACCGACACCATCCGCAAAAAAGACGGCAGCGTCAAGGTGGTGGAGAGCCTGCAGTGGACCCAGAAGGGCAAACGCTTTATCCGCGGTCTGCTGGCCGAAAACAACATCTACCCTGTACTGGAGCGTGGCAGCCATGAACTTTGTGACTGAGTTTTTAGGCTTCATGGCCTGGCTCATGGCCCGGCCGCGCAGGTCCTTAGAGATCCTGGGCCTCTGGGTGTACCTTTTTATAAAAAACAACGCCGCCGCCGTCCAGGACGAGGACGGCAGCTGGTACTGGCCCGTATGGTTCGAGGTGGACAGCAGCGCGCTGCGCGCCTTCATGGACGGAATCTCCTCGAAACGCCTCTGGGAACTCCGGCAGGAGCTTATCCGGTATTCCCGGCTGGAATACCAGAAGGCTTCCGGCGGCCACCCCGCCCGCTACGCCCTGATTCCCTTCGACACAGGGCTGCGGCAGGTTCGCCTGAGTTCCGCAGCCCATTCCGGCAGCAGTTTCTTCTGGAAGCCCGCCGCGGAATGCAGTGGAAACCCGGCGGGATTCCAACCGGAACGCCCTCGGGAACAAAACCGGTTTTCTTCTGATTCAGATATAAATAATAAATATATAAACACAAAGAGTATTCCAGGGTATGCGGACACCAACCCCAACGGCTTCAACATTCCGCCAAAACTCACTGAGGAGGAAGAGCGCCAGCTCGAGGCAGCGTATCCCGACCCGGTCGAGCGCTTCTGGGCAGGCATGGCCCTCAGGGATCAAAAGGCAGAGGAGGAGAAAGCATGGGAATTTTAAAGGACAGCTACGCCGATCTCTACGGCGAGCGCTTTTACGAAGCGCCGGGCTACACCGCCTATGAATGTATGGCCGAGGGCACCCTGCGCTGCACCATAAGAGCCCACACCCTGGAGGAGGCCGAGAACCGGTTTGCCGAAGTCCTCGACGAGGCGGAGGACAACCACCCCGGCCTTACCCTGCGCCAGCAGTGGGTGGCGGAAACGTGACCGCCGCCTTTGCCCGCTGGCTGCGGGAGAGCCGCAGCGCCAGAGGGCTGACCCAGCAGGCCCTGGCCGAGGCGGCCGGCCTCAGCCATAAGACCGTTTTCCGGGCAGAGCGGGGCGAGGCCGTGAGCGCCTACAGCCGGGAACAGCTGACTGCCTGCCTGGGCAGCCCGCCCCCGGAAACCGCTGACCAAATGGGCCAGAGTGGACACTTTATACTGTCCATATACCGGGAGCTGCTGTGATGGTAAACTTAAACCAGAAAAACGAAAGGAGGAACACCCCATGGCCTATGAACGCATCAAAACCAAGCACGAGCTCAAGATGAACCTGAACTACGGCGAGATCGGCGGGAATGTCAGTTATAAAATTAACTAAACTAAAAAAAACGGCCATTTTTAGCCGTTTTGGAAGTTAAATATAATGGTGACGTCGTCGTCATTGATTTCGATTCGTTTGATGATCGAACGAATTAGTGCTTTTTTCTGTTTTATGTCTCCGGTTTCAAGAATTATATCAACAGAATCGAATATCTCTTTGTAATCTTCATAAGACTGAACAACTGGTTTTCTCAATTTGGAAAGATCGTCTTCAAGTTTTTTCTTTTTCTCATATAATGCATTTATTTTTTTATTCAGTTTATCCAGTGGTAATTTATCCAGTGTATAAAGATCCATCAGCTTTTCGACCTGTTGGTCGCACTCAGATATCTCTTTGTCAAGACGGGTCAGATTATTAATGTTACTATCGGCAGCGGGATTGCTCAGTTCCTCAAAATACTGCCGATCGAAAGATAATCGTTTGATCGTATCTATAATCATACTATCCAATTTATGTGTTGGCCAGCTTTTTGACTTACACTTTTTCTTAAATTCGCTGCCTGGCTTCTTTCGATTAGGGCAGCAACAGTAATAAGAGTATTGAACCCCATTGCACTTTGTTGACCGAACGCCGTATCGTTCACCGCATTTAGCACACCAGAGAATTCCGGTTAATAGATACCGGGTTTGTTTCCCTTGCCACCGTGTTTTTGTCTGGATCAGGACCTGCGCTTGCTCAAATACGGCATCGCTGAGAATGGGGTCGTGCAGACCATCAAGGACTTCACCATTAAAGTTTACTTTGCCAATGTAGACAGGGTTTTTAAGTATTTGTATCACCGAGGTGATGGCGTGCCAAGCTAGTGCACCGGGATATTTCTTTGTCATGATTCGACTGATTTCGGAGTAGCTAGCCCCCTTCAACCAATAATCAAAAATTTCACGGACAATTGCGGCTTGGGATTCGTTAATGACTAACCCTTTTTCTTTGCGATCATATCCAAAAGGCAGTCCACCATGGATCAGACCGGATCGGACTCTTGCTTCCATTCCGCTGTGCATTCGCTCAAGAATCTGCTCCCGTTCAAGCTGGGCGAAAACGGATAGAATCCCGACCATGGCCCGGCCAAAGCTGGTTCCGGTGTCGAAGCTCTCGTTTACGGAGACATAATCAACGTGGCAGGGGAGAAAGATATCTTCAATAAGGTGCAGGGTATCTTTTTGGCTTCGGGATAGCCTGTCGAGTTTCAAGGACACGACTACGTCCAAATTCCCAGCCTTGGTATCCGTAATCATCTTTTGCATGGCCGGCCGGTCTAGTTTAGCGCCAGAGAAACCGCCGTCAATATATTCTTCGGCTACCGCCCAATCATGGCTCTGGCAGTAAGCTTCAAGGCGGCGTTTCTGTTCTGGAATCGAATAATTGTCCACTTGTTCTTCTGTACTTACGCGGATATAAAGACCCGCTCTCTTTTTCATATCAAAGACCTCCTAAAAAAGGGTATAAAAATACCCGGTATTGAGTTTTACCGGGAGGTCTGATATAATTATCTTGTTCAGGGACATTATATGAGACCTCTCGGTTTTGTGTATGTCATCGCCTCTGTGTTGGTAGCACGGGGGCGTTTTTTTATTGCGCTTTATGGGCTTGCTTTTTCAACATCATGCTCTCGCGGTATTGCTCGGCTTGTGGGGTTCTAATAAAATCAACGGTTTTATCGTGATTTTTCTGAACTTCATTGATAATTTCGTCCAGTGTTACATTAAAAAATTCTCTCCGTTGATTTACCATATTGATTTTTTTATCCTCAAACGCTTTATGTAATGCATTTTCAAGGGATGGAGCATCATCAGAAAAGATCATAGCGTGCACATCAAAATTAAAAGGAACGGAAGCATCCCCGAGTTCGTTTACGCGGTCTAATGGCTCTAGGCGTCGAGTCATGCCTATTTTATAAACATTTTCGCCAAAGGCTCCAATGTTTGAAATAATATATACATAGCCTGCGCGTTTGTTAGCTTCTCTATAATCAATATCTTTAATAGCTGCGTTGATCTCGGAAATTTTATTCTCAATTTCTAATTTTTTAGCATTTAAGTCAGGTAGTTCCTCTGGAGAAGCCTTTTCGATTTGTTGCGTAACCATTTTTAGAGCATTTTGATAATGGTTTTGCTCCTTTCGAATATTTTTTCGGGCTTCCTCAATCTCTTTTGCTAATTTAGCTTCTTCTCTTAAGCGCTCGCGTTCTTCTTTGGCAGCTTCCTTTTCCTGTTGTTTTTTTAGAGCATATTCATAACAGAGATTCAGTTCTTGCAATTTCAAATCTAGGTATTCCTCGCTAATCTGAATATCCATTGCTTTATTGAGCTTTTCTAGGCTTTCTTTGGACTTAACAATACGGTTCCGAATGGACTCGATGTTATTAAATTTGACTTTTGCGGTGACCGTTTCGCATTCATTATTAAAAGTGCGAAGAGCCTGCTTGACATTGTCTTTGACCATTTTTTGGCCTTTACTCAGGCTGTTGTTAAGAGTCATATTCTTGCTATAAGTACATGCTGTGTCATTTTTAATCATATCTTTTTGACGCTGACGAATAATAGCAATTTTATCCTTATAGGCTTCAGAATTAACAAGATCATAAATAGGGGAGTAAAGACCAAAGTCTTGATAAAGCGTCTCGTCATCTAAAATAATAAGTTCTTTTTTCTTAATTTGTATTTCGTTTTTTAGGTTAAGGAGTTTATTGTTTAACCGATTAATTTTAATTTCAAGCGACTCCCTCTCTTTGTCTAAAGCAGAAATTGTTTCTGTGCTGTTCATTAATTCGGGCGAAAGGGCAGACCGTAGGCGTTTATTTTCTGCTTCTAATGTTTTGATCTTTGCTTGATACTCTTTGTTCTTGGCCGCAGGGGTTAATTCTTCTGCTTTATCTTTAATTTGTTCTTGCGCAGAAGATAAACTGTCCGAAATTTGTTTTTTAAATTTATCAAATAATGCCATTATACACCTCTCAAAAAAAAACTATTTATCAAATTTTTCTTAAAACTTTGACACTGAATCTTACAATATCTTACAATTCCACAAACCCTTCAATCTTCTTCCCAAGCACCTTACCTTGAATCACAAACGTTGAGAACTCACTGATCTGGATCGGTGCGTATTCGGGGTTGTGGGAAATCAGTTCATCGTCACCATACTCTTTTATGAAACATTCACCGTCCAGGTAAAAAACACCGATATCGCCGATATTAAGGGTATCGGTGTGTTGAATATAAACTGAATCCCCATGGGAGAGGGTGGGCTCCATGGAATTGCCCGCAACGTGCATGGTGGTATCTGCACCTTCTGGAAGTTCATCTTCTGGTACTTCAATTGTGACCATTTCCGTGTTGTCGTTATACTGACCACCACCAGCACCGTAAGCACCCTCAAATTGATTTATTTTAACCATTTTATGCCCTTTCTTTGGAATTGGCGGGGCATTGTTGGCAGTGCCGCCGTATGGGATTCGTCGGGCATATAGGTCAAGCTGGTCTTGGTATTCTTCTTTGAGTACTTGAAGTTCGGCTTCGTGCTGCTCTGTTTGCTGTTGCTTGAATTGGTTATAACGGTCAAGTTCACGTGATAATAGGTAATCAATAGTGTCTTTGCCGTAAGTATCGAGTTGACGATATTTTTCAATTAAAGTCAACTCATCATAAGATACTTTTTCTGGGAAATTACCAGCCATTTCATCTTGCCAAAGGTAATTAGCATCAACGTTTAAAGCTTCCATCATTTTTGAGACTGTTAACATATTTGGCTCGCTATTACCCTTTTCGTATCCAGTGACCGTAGACTTTGCCACTCCTATTTTTTGCGCTAACTGTTCTTGTGTCATTTTTTTATTTAATCGAGCTTCCTTTATTCTATCCTTAAAAGCCATTAGAACCACCTCTTTCATGCTTACATTATAATCAGAAAATAAAGACAAGTCAATATAAAAAGTTTGAAAAACTCGAATTTTTTTAGCGAAGCACCTTGACAAAGTCGAGAAATACGAATATAATAAGCATAAAGGTTGAGAAATACAAACTATCATAAGATCGGAGGTAGTAAAAGTTGAATATCGAAAACCTAAATCAACCAGTGGCAAAAAATGTTGCAAGAATAATCAACGATAAGGGACTAAAGCAAAAAGCAGTAGCGGAACGTCTTAATCTACCCGCTCAAACTTTTAGCGACATGCTAAATGGCAGACGGATTATCAAAGTTTCAGACACGCTACAAATTTCGAAGGTGCTAGGGGTCGAACCACAAGAGTTATTCAAAACCCAAAACCCATCCCCAAAGGAGGCAACTCAAAAATGAACAACAAAGTAGAAATCAAAAACCTAAACGGAACCACAGTGGTAAGTAGTCGTGAAGTGGCTGCAAACTTTGAGAAGCAGCACAAACATGTTTTAGAAAAAATCGTCGAATTGATCGATGCCATTCAACCGGCCGAAAATCCGGCCCGTTACTTTATTGCCTCAGAATACAAGGATTCCAAGGGTGAAATGCGAAAAGAGTATCTTTGCACCAGAGATGGCTTCTCGTTACTGGCGATGGGTTTCACAGGCCCCAAGGCCATCGAATGGAAGCTAAAATACATCGAAGCCTTTAACATGATGGAGGCTGAGATGCGAAAAGCCCCGCTGACGGATCGTCCCGGTGAGATTGCAAAGCTGATCAACGCACTATCCTCTGTGATGCAGAAAAACGATTCCGCACCTGTGGATGTGGCCCGTAATGCCCAGCTTATCTGTGAGCAGTATGGTATCCGGTTGATTGATGGGTTCGTAAGGGTTCCGAATTATGAGCAGATTGGATTATTGCAAGGGTAGAACTTGAAACCCCCGATCAACCAGAAAGGAGATAGAAATGAAAAAAAGCAAAAAGAAAAAATCACTCTATGAGGAAATGGTAACCGATTTGTCAGCGTTCGTTATTCGGACTGCAAATAAAGACAATCCGACCAACGCAGAAGTAAATGCGATGGTCGAAATTACAAAGCTATTGTTTCGAACAATTTAATGCTTTGCAGCCTTATGGTCGGCTAATGTTTTTCCCGCTTTAGATTTTGCAGGTTTGGATTTGCTGGTGGCAAGTGTTTTTCCTGCTTTACTAACTTTTGGAGACGGTTTACATGATTTGCCTTTAGCCATATAAGTAACCTCCTTTCTTAGGATATACACAATATAGTTGTGCGAAAGTTATTAGATACTATATATTGTATCATATTACAAAGGAGTTGCAAAATATGGACATAATTTATAAAGAAATTATTAAGAGTAGAAAAGAAAAGGGACTTTCCGTATTACAACTGGCAGAGAAGAGCGGATGCGCATTTAAGTCGATTTACATATGGGAGTCTGGAAAAGGAAATATTTCTTTCGAGAACGCAGAGAAAGTATTGAGTGCGCTCGGGAAAGAAATTGTTATTCGAAATAAAACAGAATAACAAGCACACCCAGCCAGCAGTATTAACGGGGCCGCAAACTTCATGAGCATGAATCTCCTTCCAAATAAATTGTACTAGTTGTTTGCTGACGGCATAACCCCTAACTTTCATTAATCTACACTGCGACCCCGTTAATCGTGTTGGCTGGGGTTTAGGAGAAAACAATGGAAAAGCAAGCGTTATGGCAGGCATACCACCTGCAACAAGAAAGAATAAAGCACATCCCGAAATGGGACAAGGTCGCTCTGGCAGGTGCCAACATGGCCTTGCAAGCGTACCGAAAACAGTTAAAGGAGGCATAGAAAATGGCTGTTTACTTACAGGATTGCAACAGGAACCCGATTAAAGACCCGAATTATATTCTCGTCACACCAAACGTTATGACAAGCCAAGCATACCGGATCATTTTGGAAGAGATGGAAAAACGTAAGAAAGAGCAGGAGGCCGCCTCATGAACCTGTCAACAGCAGGCCTACCCTTCGTCCTCCTCGGCATCGCTGTCTATGGTGGCATCTGCCTGGCGGTTCGGAAGGGGTGGCTATGGAAGGATTAATGTTAGAAATTCTGACCTCCTTATGCCAGACAGGCGCCCATATTTATGGAATGGCATTAGCCACCATCGGTGTTTATACCCTTGCGTTTATCGCTCTTCTGGCATGGACGATCAAAGAGTTTAGCAAATAAAAAAGGTCCCAAAGCGATGCCACGCATTAGGGACCAGACATATGTTACGTGGTTATTGTACCACAGGAATGGAGAAAAAACAATGATCTTATACATGGGTCTTCCGCCATAGCGAAAACGCGCTGCGCCATATTATTCATCTTTAAGTCAAAAGCCTTATCCGCAGGGCTAAAAACGCGGAAATAAAAAATTAAAAATCGTTTGTAAACAAGTACACAAGATAAAAACGGACGGGAATGAGCGCCCGTCCAACCTGAACAGTCAAATTTTTTAAGCTTTAATGGATTTTGAAAAGCCGGAGGGCAGGGCACTGTCACTCCGGCGGATAAATGTTTTAATTTTTATGAAAATAAAAAAAGTCCTTACGCCGGAACAGCAAATAAGGACTTGGAAAAAATTAGTTATTAAAAGTATATACCCTTTGGAGGAAAAATGCAATGAGTATTCGAAAATATGTGGACGCGCTTGCCAGAAATGAGAAGGAGCGCGTCGCATTGAGGAGTAACGAAAAGGCCATCATTTGCGCCAACACAGAGCCCGAAGTGCACGTGTATGAGGGAATCCAGGCATTGGCCTATGGGGCAGGTGTAGAGCTTCAGGAATCAGAGAGAGCCTATTTTTTTAACTATGATGGCGTGCTGTTCTTTCAGGAAAACGAAAAAGAAATGGAGCGAATTTTAAATGAAACTTTATGAAATAACAGATATTTATAATGGTGTTTTATCTGCAATCGAAAATGAAGAATGCACCGCCGAGAGCATGGAAGAAGCGCTTAAAATCATCGAAGATGACTTTGAAAACAAAGCAGATTCCATCGCATGCATGATTAAAGGTTTAAACGCTGATATTGCTGGCATTAAATCTGAGGAAGAAGCCCTTAAAAAGCGCCGTGAATCCGCAGTGAAAAGAGTGGAATGGCTTAAGGCCTACCTCTCTTCCGAGATGCTTGCAGTCGGCCAAAAGAAGTTAGAGACGCCTCGAAACAAGCTTTCTTTTAGACCTTCCGTAAGCGTCTTTATTGACGATGAACTGGAGCTGAAAGCCATGCATCCTGAGCTGACAACCGTTAAGACCGTTGTTACCCCAGACAAAAACGCCATCAAGGCAGAGCTTAAAAAAGGAGTGCATATCAATGGCGCGTATCTGGTCGAAAAACAAAACTTACAGATTAAGTGAGGTAAGAAATGGACCTTAAGTTTGATTGTCTGAGCGCCGAGGACATTGAATGCCGAGTCGCAATGGTGAAACAAAATGGCTTGAGTCTGTTGCTGTATAAGGACGCAAGATGCGATATGCGGCTATTGGACAAGACTGTGGGGCCGATGAATTGGCAAAGAAAGCATGAGTTTAAAGATGGCCGCTTATACTGCTCCGTCGGAATATGGGATGACGACAAAAAACAGTGGATCTGGAAAGAAGACGTCGGCACCGAAAGCAACACGGAAAAAGAAAAAGGGCAGGCGTCAGACAGCTTTAAACGCGCTTGCTTTAACTGGGGAATAGGCCGCGAGCTTTACACCGCGCCTTTTATCTGGATCAGCAGCCAGAAGGCTTCCATAAAGCAGAACGGACAGCGTTATGCTTGTTACGATAAGTTTATCGTGTCAAAAATGGACGTAGAAGATGGCGTGATTTCGGATCTGGTAATTACTAAGGAAGGCAGCGGTGTTGTTTATCGCATGCGTCCGGATGAAGCACAACAAGGATGCGCAGATATCCCAGAGGGACCACCGCAAGGCATTAGCGATAAACAATTAAAGCGATTGTTCGCCATCGCTGGTGAATACGGGGTTACCAAAAAACAACTCGATAAGACTTGTATGAACTATTTCGGAAAAGAACATTTAAAAGACATGACCAAGCCCGAATACGACAAACTGGTCAGCGTCGTTGAAAAAGCACCAAAAACAGGAGGAAAAGCATGAACAAAGTGATCCTGGTCGGGCGACTCGCCCGCGATCCAGAATTGAGAACAACCAGCAGCGGAAAGTCCGTGGCGACCTTCTCGCTGGCTGTTGACCGGCGATATAAAGCAGAAGGACAGCCAACCACCGATTTTTTTAACATTGTGGCATGGGGTAAACAGGCAGAGACAATCTGCCAGTACCTTGGCAAAGGCCGACAAATCGCTCTGACCGGGCGATTACAGTCCCGATCCTATGACGCCCAGGACGGTACTAAAAAGTACGTGACAGAAGTCATCCTGGAAGAGTTTGATTTTATCGGCAGTAAAAATGACAGCCCAACACCGGCAGACGCAGGCGGATTTAACAGCTTAGACTTAGGCGATGACTTCTCGTTGATGGCCGATGATGACGAACCGCCATTTTAAAAGTATGCGTGACAAAAACACAAGAAAGGAGGTGGCCCCTTGAATTACATTGCAGAGTTAAATGCATTCGACCGATGGCTCGAAACAAATTACTTGCCCGCACTGTCCGAGTTGCTGTGGCGCAAAATGGTTGCGCTGTTCAACAGATGTGGGTGGGCTGAGTGGATTTCAGTAGATAACCAGCGGTTAATGGGTTTAATCCAGGTAAAAAGAGAAGCCACCTTCATTGACTACCGGAATAAGCTGGTGGAGGCCGGATTAATCGAGTACCAGAAAGGCAAAAAAGGCAGCCCGAACCGGTACAAACTGATTTCGCTTTCAGAAGTAAAAAACAATAACACTTTCACCAGCGAAGCACAAAGCGTAGTGAATACCGAAGTACAAAGCGTAGTGAATCCAGTAGTAAATCCCGTAGTCAAAACCGTAGACATAAATAAACTAAAACATAAACATAAACTAAAACAAAAGAGTATACCCCCTATAGTCCCCCATGAGGAGGACGCGCCCAAATCTGTTCCCAGAGAGACCGTGCAGTATAAAAAGATTGCCGACTACTGGAACAGCGTCTGCACCGAACTGCCAAAGGTGCAGGCCCTGAATGACAACCGCAAAAAAGCCGTTCGGGCAAGGGTAAAGGAACACGGGGAGGAAACCGTCCTGCGGGTCATCGCTTTGGTGAAACAGAGCGACTTCCTGTGCGGGCGAACCGGCAACAACTGGAACGCCAGCTTTGACTGGGTGATGAAACCCACCAACTTCGTCAAAGTCCTGGAGGGGAACTATACGAACAAATCACCAGCACCTCCAAACCCTCCGGGAACAGCCAGGAGCCTTGACGATCTAACCGACAACCCCTTTTTAAAAATAGCCATGGAGGAGGAAATGAAAAATGAATGATACAGAAGCCGCCAAGGTTTTAGCGACCTTGAGAGCGGCCTACCCAAATACCTATCGGGATGTGAAGCCCGCCGACGCCAAAGCCGCTGTGAACCTTTGGACAAGGATGTTTAAAGACTACCCTTACGAGACCATCGACGGCGCAGTGATGGGCTTTATTGCCAACGACAAGAAAGGCTTTGCGCCCGTACCCGGACAGATCATGGATATGGTGCTGAAAATCACCCAGGAGCCCGAGCTGACCGAAATGGACGCCTGGTCCATGGTGTCCAAAGCCCTGCGAAACGGCATTTATGGGGCCGAAGAAGAATTTGATAAACTGCCAGAGGTCGTTCAGCAGGCCGTAGGGTCACCGAGTATGATCCGAAACTGGGCACAGATGGAATGCGACGCTGTGGAGTCCGTGATCCAGTCCAACTTTATGCGCAGCTTCCGGGCCAAGAAAAAAGCCCAGCGCGAAATGGCAGCCCTGCCAGCCGATGTGAAAGAAACCTTCGAGCAGATCAGCGGCGCCTTCGACATGAAGCAGATTGCGGGGTAGAGCATGAAAGCAACCGTAAAAGCCCGGGACCTGCCGACTTACCGATTAGCACCCTGGGCCATGAAATACAGCATTGACCGGGAAAAAGGCATCCCGGTCGAAACACAGTTCAAGAGCACCCGAATGTTTATTGTGCAGGATCACCTGCTTATTATAAGCGATTCTACGGGTGAGGCGTTGACCATTGCCTTGGATAACATCCACGCCCTTGTGGCAGAACTGATGGACATTGAAGAAATGTATGGGAGGAACCAATGAAAGATTTAAGAGAACTGAATCCATATCGGGTTAAAAATCCGTTTGTAGAAGCAATGCTGTCCCTTAGCAACCCGCGGAACAGCGGCATTTTTGAGTTTAAAAGAAACGGCGCAATTATGCATGTGATTGCATCGATCGACGGTGGCCGTGAGCACGTGAGTGCGAGTTTTGGCGATAAAACGCCATCCGAACAGGACATGGAATGGCTGAAAAAGAAGTTTTTCAAACCCGAAGAGCTGAAGCTGGTCTATGAGGGCCCCGCCGGCATGATCGAAGCGCATACCCGGCATTTGTGGAGGCGGCCATGACCAAAGAACAGGAAGCGGTCTTAAAAAGAGCGCTTGACCATTACTGCATTGACAACCAGCTCACAAAGGCTGTGGAAGAGATGGCCGAGCTAACAAAAGAGATCTGCAAGTTGAAGATCGCCGGACAAAACTTTAACGGCGCAGATTTAATCCAGGCCAGACAGAACCTACTGGAAGAAAAAGCAGATGTGTATATTATGCTGATGCAGCTAGACCTGTATTTCGGGGAATCCCTGGCGTATATTGACGCTAAAATAGCACGATTGAAGGAGCGGATGGATGAAAGCAAAGATTAACAGCCGACAGAAAGGCGCCCGGGGAGAACGCGAGCTGGCAAGACGATTCCGGGAGCAAGGCTATGATTGCCGCCGGGGCCAGCAGTATAACGGGCTGGAAGGTGAGGACGTGGTCGGGCTGCCGGGGGTCCACGTGGAGTGCAAGCGTGTGGAACGGCTGAACCTTTACGACGCCATCGACCAGGCTAAACGGGACGCCGATAAAAAGCTGCCAGCCGTGTTCCACCGAAAAAATAACTGTGAATGGCTGGTAACCATGCCGCTTGAGCAGTGGTTTGAAATTTACAGAGAATGGGAGGCAGGACAGGAGAAGGATGTTTGACCTAAAACAATGGGCCACCGAGCGTAAAATGACACAAAAACAGATCGCGCAAATGTCCGGCACCTCCACACAGCCAATATCCGCATTGATGAATGACGGACACTGTCTGGAAGAGACAATCATTAAAGTTTGTTCCGGGATTGGGCGGCCATATAGGCGGGAAGAATGGGAGGAGCATATTTTAAAAAATAAAACGCCAAATCGGCCTAGAAAGCGAAAAATAAAACTGGAGTATGACCAGGTTAGGAACTATCGAGATCGTCGCTCTATGAAGGCGCTACGGCGAAATTTGGCCGTTGGCGAAATGGTTCGGGTGGCCTTTGACGGAAAGAATAAAATCCGGTGGGAATCTGGAGAGATTATTAGGATTTACGGCACACACGTCGGCGTGGATGTGCGGCTGCGACGATTCGGGGGAATGAATTGATTCTGCGCAAGAGCTACATGATTGACGATGTGGTGAAGGGAAGGGGAGCCATGCGAAAGATTGAGTTATGCACTACCTGTTTGGCACAAAAACAGGTTCTGTAAGGATGTGAGCATTTCTATCGCAAGCAATATAGCGTCACTTATCGGAAGTGCGAGGTGTACGGCGATTCCAGTGGAGAAGGAACAGACTGAAAGCGACGTATATGGCCTGCGGATGTACCCAGATGTGCCTTATAAGGGCAGAGAGGTTGTCGAACTAGTTAAGCGTGGGAAGCAAAGGAATTAGAAAGCCCTCTGGAGGGGCAGATCAAAATGGAGGTATAACAATGAGTAAAACTACATGCCAGAAGTGGCCCGGATGCTGGGCGTGGAGATTAATGAGGAATTTGATCTTATCTATGAGACTGGACAAAAATCGGATTGGGGTCCCTACAAAATTACGCGTGATGGGCTTGTAGACGAAAGTGGAAACTGGACACTTCATGAAACCGCGCTACTTAACTTATTGAAAGGAAATTACAGACTCCAAAAACGCCCGTGGAGGCCGAAAGAGGGTGAGTTGTTTTGGACTATTAATGGTAAAGGTGATGTAGAAAAATACCATTTCAGTGATTACATGTATGACCTTGCCCTGCTTAACATGGGTAATTGCTTCCCAACAAAAAAGGCGGCCTTGGCAGCAGTGCCCGAAATGCTGGAGAAATTCGAGGAGATTAAGAAGGGGGTGCGGGAGTGATGGATGCAGAAAAATATTTAAAGGAGAGGGGACGTATGTCTAATGGGTGCAATACATATTCCTGTAAAGATTGTAAATTGGGATTATGTTATAACAGACACGAGCTCACTTGCACCGAATTAGAACATAGATATCCCGAAGAAGCCGTTGCCATCGTCGAAAACTGGGCAAAAGAACATCCGGTAAGGACGTACATGAGCGTGTTTTTGGAGAAGTTCCCAGATGCGGAAAAAGAGGATGGCGTTCCGGCGGCCTGTGTGGTAGCTGTTTTTGGTGAAAAGAAAAAGCCGGAGGGTTGTTACAACAGCATTAATTGTTCTGACTGCTGGAACCGGGAGGTAGAAGAATGAAAAAAGTAAAAATGATGGTATCAACCGGAATGGCAAATTCAAAAGTGAGCGAAACCGTGGAATTGGCAGATGACATGAGCAAGGAAGACATTGACTGCTATTTTGAAGAGTGGGTGTGGGATCAGATCAATGCACATTGGGAGGTAGAAGAATGAGTAAAGAATATATTATCGCGGAAGAAGAATTACGGGATTTGCTTGAAAACCGAGCTGAACTCTGGGCTTTAGAATGTGCCGGTGTTGATAATTTGGAATGGTATGATGAAGCCCGATCCAACATAGAAGAAACGCCGGAAGATTTAAGTACGCTTTACATGGAGGTAGAAGAATGACCAAGCTAAAGAGATGTCCCTTCTGCGGGGGAGAAGCAAAAACAGAGCAATGCGAAGATATAACATATAATGCAAAAGGAAAAGCAAGGATATATCCTTATACTGCTGTTTATTGTGTAGATTGTGGTGCAAAAATCGAAGAGCAAGACGAGGAAGAGTTGGTAGACATGTGGAACACCCGCACGCCGGAGATTGTGCGGTGCGGGGAGTGTGTTTACTGGGAGCCAGAAAATTGCAGAAACCCCAATATTCTTATGCGCGACCAGCAAATGACCTATGATGATTTTTGCAGTTGGGGAGAGCGGAGGGAAGAAAAATGAAACTTGAAACAAATAAAAATGTTTTAAAACTAAAACAAATTGGAATTGATCAGCACTCAAGGCCTGTATTTATTGATGCAGACGGGCGGCTATACAAAGACGTTAATTTAGGGATGGATGAATCCAAAATATGCACAGTGTGGGGTGGGTTTGATGGTGAACCGGACACACCCCTTGAATATTTTAAGCAAAGACCTACCGTTGAAATTGTAGAAAATTTGGAGGAAGAAAATGCCAGTACAGATTGATATGGAAATGCCCAGAAGCTGCGGAGTGTGTGACTGTTTATACAGACATCGCGATATGACTACAGGGTTTTGTCCGTTCACTGGACACTTCGTTAACTTTGGAGATGGGCGAGAGGTTGACTGTCCACTTGTGGAGGCAAAAGAACAGAAATGGCACGTTGTGGCTGAGGGGGATTTGCCGGAGGATGACAGGGAAGTTTTAATCACGTATAAAAGCAATATTGATGGAGAACTAAATGTTGACATAACGTCCTATTGTGAAGTGGCTCTTGGTGGACGCGGGATGGGATACAAAGAATGGGGTTCGCCTTTTCCATACTTTCATGTCTACAATGAAGTTCTCGCCTGGCGGGAGTTGCCGGAGCCGTGGGAAGGAGCGGAAGAATGAAATATGTTAAAAAGCAAATCCCAGTGGAGGCTTTCCAGTTTGGTGTAGACCCAACACCTGAATGGGCAAACTTTCTGCAATTTTCAACCGAGATAAAAACTTTGGAGGGCTCACTATTTGTCCAACCAGGAGATTACATTGTAAAGGGCATCTACGGGGAAGTATATCCTGTTCGGGCAGATATCTTTGAGTTGACTTATGAGCAGTATAAAGAAAATGACTAGTTGTCAAACCTGCATTCTCTACCAGTTCTGCACCTACGATCGAACGGGAATCTGTGAGGCGGAGAATTTTAAAGATATTATTCCGGACAAGTGCAAGTTCTGTGAAAAGCGGTGAGAGTGTCCGGTGGAGAAGAGTGGGGAGTGCGTGAAAGAAAAGGAGGACGCAAGCATTGCCAAATGTCAGACCATTAAACAAAAACAAATATCAGATCAGCAAGTACCGCTTTTTAGAAATTTATAACTTTTGCCTCCAGTACAATGAGTGGAAGGACGAATTGAAGTATAATACGCACACCGTTGGCGCGCAGGAACTAACGGGAATGCCTTTTGGTACGGGAAAATCGGATTCTACGGCCTATTTAGCGATGAAAAGAGCCGAGCTTGAGAGAAAGTGCCAGTTGATCGAACAGACGGCGATGGAAGCAGATTCTGAGATTTATCCGTATATTTTAAAGGCGGTTACGAATGAGCATGTCAGTTATCACTATTTAAAAACCGTTATGGATATTCCATGTGGAAAGAAGATGTATTATGACAGAAGAAGAAAGTTCTACTATTTGATGTCAAATAAAAAGTTTTAAAGAGGGGTACTCGCAGGACAGTTTTGTATGTTATTATGATAGTATGTAAAAATGTAATTAAGAGACATCGGGGAACCGGTGTCTTTTTTCGTGGAGGAAAGGAATGTTAGAAATTAATAAAATATACAACCAGAACTGCCTTGAAGGGATTAAAAAAATCGAGAATGAAGCAATCGACCTGATTATAACAGACCCTCCGTATTGTATTGGTACTACCAGCAACGGAAAGCAAGGGGCCTGGAACGACAACAACCTAATCGAACCATTTTTTGAGATTCTCTTTAGTGAGTTTAAGCGCGTCTTGAAAGATGGTGCAGCAATGTATATTAACACGGATTGGCGCACCTACCCATTTTTATATCCAATCTTAAAAAAGTATTTTGAAATTCCGAACTTAATCGTCTGGGATTATGAATGGATTAAATGCGGTGGGCAGTATCGTTTTTCTCATGAGTTTATCATCTATGCGATTAAGGGTAAACGGAAGCGTACTTTTCCGGCCAATGAACGCGATGTTTGGCGAATAAAGCCAATTAACTACACCCTGCCAACAAAGCTTCACAACGCACAAAAACCCGTTGCTTTGATTGAAAAAATGCTCTTAAATTCTTCTGTGGAAGGAGACGTCATTTTGGATACGTTCATGGGGTCCGGTACAACGGCGGAAGCCTGCATTCGAAACAATCGAAATTATCTCGGATTTGAAATTGACGAGCATTATTATAAAATCGCACAGAACAGAATTAACAATTTGTAGTGGACCACGACCTCGGTAAGCTCCGGCTCCGGGGTCTTTTTAGTACTGTGAAACGACGAATGAGAGGCACCTTATGTCAACATATCCAAACCCAAGAAGAACTAATGGGGCAAGGCGCGACGCCATAAGGCGTTGGGTTTTAGCCACGCAAGATCATTGCGCCCTGTGTGGCAAGCCAGTAGATAAGAGTTTAAAAACACCGCACCCAATGTCTGCGGAAGTAGACGAGATCATCCCCGTATCAAAGGGCGGAAGCCCGTACGATAAAGACAACGTACAATTGACACATCGATCTTGCAATCAAAGAAAGTCAAACAAGACACAGGTAACCCAGAGCATCAACCGGCCCATACCAAAATCGAGAAACTGGTAAAGCGTCTGAGCGTGACGGCATGGGGCGGTACACCCTCCCTACCTGGTGACTTCACCCCGGCGGCATAGGGCTTTTTTTCTTTTAGGAGGTGATCGTATCGTACGAAAAAGAAAGTTTACCATTAAAGAGGATGAATACATACGTATGAATTATCCGAAGTATTCTCTCAATGATATTGCAACGGAGTTGGGACGATCAAAATCGAGCGTCCAGAGTCGCGTGAAGGCATTGGGCCTAAAAGACGACAGGCCGGCAGCCGTCATGACCTCCGAGGCGTTGATCGAAAGCGCAAATCTTAATGACCGAGACAGTGACACGCTCAGGCGATTGATTGAGCTACGTGATATGCTGCATGACAACCTATTTTCTAAAGACACGCCAACAACAATCATCGCAAAGCTATCAAAAGAATATCGCGACACCATCCAAGCCATCCACGAAATGACCGAAACAAAAACTGACGAGGGCGGCGAATCGAAGCTTGAGGCTTTATTTGCTGAATTTGAGTCCGATGCGCGGTAGCAGAAAACCAAGGATACACATTAGCCAACCGTATGATGACACAGATTGCAAAAAAGCAATGCGCTTGTCGAGTGCGATGGGTATCACATTAGATGACTGGCAGGCGGATGTCTTGAGTGATTGGCTGGCGGTGGGAGTGAGTGGAAAATGGGTGCATATTCGAAATGGACTGTCCTGTCCAAGGCAAAACGGCAAAACGGCACTTTTGGAAAGCCGGATTAATTTTTGGAACCCTGTTTCGGGGCGAGAAAATACTTTATACTGCGCACGATTATTCAACGGTCACGCAACTGTTTGACCGTGTCCAACACTTCTTTGGCGAAAAAAAAGATGATCCAGAGTGCAAATATCCGGAACTAAATGCCAGGGTGTCGTCGGTTCGGCGGGCAGCGGGAAAAGAGGCCATCTTCTTTAAGAATGGCGCGGGGATTATTTTTCGACGCGAACCAAGTCCTCGCGGCGTGGTTTTACAGTCGATGTGGTCATCGTTCGATGAGGCTCAGGAGCTTACGGATACACAACTAAAAGCTATCATGGCGACCGCGTCCAGCTCCCCCTTAAGAACCCGCAATTTATCTTTACCGGCACACCGCCGGGGCCAGAAACATCTGGGGACGTATTCGCCATATCCGGGAAGGGGCATTGACCGAAGAAGAAAAGGACGTATCATGGAATGAATGGAGCGTTGAGAGCGTCGGGGACACCCGCGATGAAAAGAGATGGTATGACACAAACCCGTCGCTTGGCATTCGCCTAGATGTGGACGTTGTCCGGGCGGAAATTTCGACCATGAACGAAGTATCCTTCGCGCAGGGGCGCCTTGGGTACTGGCTGCCAAAATACCAGTTTGCCGCCGTGATTGACCGTAAGGAATGGGAAAATGTGCGACCGAAAGCCCGGCGAAAGATGGAAAGCTGGCCTATGCGTTAAATTTTCGGCCGATGGCGCAACGGTGTCTCTGGCCGTGGCATTAAAGCCACAAAAAGGGACTGACGCATGTGGAAATCATCGAAAATCGTTCCATGGCGGGCGGCATCTCTTGGTTGGCAGACTGGTTGATTAAGCGAAAAAACCAAAGCGGCCACTATCGCGATTGACGGGCTCAACGCGTCGATGGTACTTGTCGAAAGGCTAAGAGAGGTGGCATTACCGCCAAAGGGGCGATCACCAATCCCGAAAGTCCGGCGACGTTGTGGCTGCGGCCAGCATGTTACTAAACGCGATCCGGGAGGGCGAGGTGACGCACTTCAACCAGCCCGCCCTGAATGAATCAGCGTTAATGAGCGAAAAAAGATTGATCGGAAGCAATGGCGGGTGGGCTTTTGGCAGCAAGCAAGTAGGACAGCACGCTAATAGAGGCGGCGGCACTGGCTTATTGGTCGGTGTGCACCACCAAACGAAACCCACAAAGAAAGCAGGTGTTGATATGACGGAAAAATGGGTGCCGATGAACAGCATTTTTAATTTTAAGCCGGAAACATTCGCGGGCTATTGCCGCAAGACCAGACGGCGTTTAGCGAGCTATCGAAGTGTGGCAGTGGAAACTGGGGAGAAACCAGCTAAAAAAGAAATACTACGACCCAGAAAAATAAGCTCAAGGACTTGGGCATCGCGGGTACCGCCAGTGCTAAAAAAAATGGAGTGCGCGCTTGGCTGCCAGCGAAAGCGGTCGATATGTTATCTGCCAGAAGCCGCTTTGATGGGTTTGTACTGCCAGACGAAGCGGACGACTACGGCATCAACGATATTTTAAAACAAAATAATTCCCGGTGCTCTACAGGCAGGCGACAACCAGCGAATTAATCCATTCGTGCTCTTTTATTACGGTGTCTAAAGGTGGTGCGGGCGATCCGCCGGTGGTGATGTCGGCTTACGATGCCGAAACAGCCGCCGCGCTGTGGGACAGCCGCCGGAAGAAAATAAAAAGCGGGCTGACGATTGTTGACGTCGACCCAAAAACGAGAGAGCCGACCCAGATAAACCTGTACACGAATAGCGCAATCATTGAGATAAGCAGAAATGGCAACACGTGGGATGCGGACTACAAGCCCCACAAGCAGGGGCGGCCACTAATGGAGCCCATGGTTTACAGGCCGTCACTTGACAGGCCTTTCGGAAAAAGCCGGGTGAGCCGGGCGGTGATGTCAATCACAGACAGCGCTATCCGTACGGCTGTAAGAACCGAGGTATCATCCGAATTTTTCACAAAGCCCGCAAAAGGTATCTTTTGGGGGCAGATCCGCAGCTCTTTAAGGAAAATTTCGAAGTGGGAGGGCGTACATCGGAAGTATCTTCGCGGTATCGAAGGACGAGGACGGGGATATTCCCGAGTTTTGGGCAATTGCCCCAGGCTTCCATGCAGCCACACATGGATACATGCGAAAATTTGGCCGCCCAATTTGCCGGAGAAACAGGCATTCCGATATCATCGCTGGGCGTGATACACGATAACCCGGCGTCAGCAGAAGCGATCTATGCCGCAAAAGAGGATTTGATCATCGAGGCGGAAGGTCTAAACGAAACAAACGGGGCAGCCTTAAGAAATATCGGTTTGCTGGTGGCGGCGATATCGGCGAATACAACCATCGACGCCCTGCCGGATAACGCAAAGAAAATGCAGCCACGCTTTAGAAACCCGGCGATTCCATCGGTCGTTAGCCAATCCGATGCAATTATTAAGCAGGTGTCCGCGATTCCGTGGATTGCCGAAAGCCAGGTGGCATTAGAGGAGCTCGGATACACAGAAAGCCAGATTACAAGGCTCTTAAGCGATAAACGAAAGTTCCAGTCCCGAAAGGCGCTTGAAGCGCTTATGGCGAGCGGTAACGGTAACGGGGTGAAGATAATACTGAGTAGTAGAGAACTGGAAAGCTACGGGCAAACCACTATTAAGCTGGCGGGGGAAGCGTCGGAGAAATTTAGTCGGTTTTTAAAAACGCTGAACATAAAAGACGGCAATTATTGGCCGTACAAAGACATGATCTTTGACGTTGCGGAGGGGCTGATACGCCAATACGGCGGCGCGGCTTCTCTGAACGCCGCTGAGTTCTTCGAGAAGCAGACCGGCATCAGTAACGCGCTGGCGTCGGAATGGATTGACCTTGATAGCTTAGACCGAACCAATTCGGTATGCGATTGCGGCAAATCGATACGACGCGCTGGGCGCTGACCCACTGCCGGAGGTGAATAAAAATATTCGCGGCAAACGAAAAACCATGCGCATCAAACAATGATTGACAATGCAAGAAAAAACAAAGTGAAGTTTGCGCGGGTTCCCGCTGGGGCAAAGACCTGCGCTTTTTGCATGATGCTGGCCAGCCGGGGGTTTGTGTATGTTTCTAAACAGACAGCCGGAGAGATGATGCAGTTTCACAACGACTGCGATTGCCAGATCATTGCGGGAGTGGAGGATGTAGAAGGGTATGACCCCGAATCTCTGCAAGATCAGTACCTCGAATCAAGGAAAAGGGTCGAAGAGGCAGATAAGGCAGATAAGGATGCGAATACCACAAAGGATATACTTGCGCAAATGCGAAAAGACTACAACGTCAAATAAAACAGTTTATATAGAGCTTAATAGCTCTTTTTTATTATAATTTACGCCGCGGTGAGCGGAAATCACCGATACGCCAAAAAGCGGGATAGGAGATAAAATGAGTGAAGAATTGATTAATGGGACTGAATCCACCGAAAGCAACCATCAAGAAAATACTTTTGAGCCCATAAGGTCCCAGGAAGATTTAGACAAAATTATCGGCGCACGCGTTGCCAGGGAGCGCAAAAAGTATGAAGGTTTTGAGGTTTATAAGGAGAAAGCGGAAAAGTATGATGCTTTTGAAGAGAGCCAAAAGACCGAGATGCAAAAGTTAAATGAACGCCTCGAAAACGCGGAAAAAGAAAACGCTGCTTATAAGCAACGAGAGCAGCTGGTAGGATGGGCAAAAGAAGTCTCCGACACATCGGGGGTTCCGGCTAATTTGCTGCGGGGCAGCACAAAAGAAGAATTAATGGCCCACGCTGATGAACTGAAAGCTTTTATTGGTGAACAACCAACAGCTCCGGTCGTGCCAAGCGACGGGCAAAAACCAAAGCACAAAACCGCAACAACAGCGGATTTATTTGCCGAGGCACTCGGCGACAAATTGTAGAAATGAGGTAAAGAAAACATGGCAATTGATATGAACAGAAAAACCACCGGCGTTGCGTTGCCGGAAGCAGTATCCACTGAAATCTGGGGGAAGGTTTTAGAAAGCTCTGCGGTTATGCAGTTGGCCCGAAAAATTGAATTACCGGGCCCTGGGATTAAAATTCAGACAATTACGGGCGAGCCTACGGCTGCCTGGGTAGGGGAAACGGATAAGAAACCCGTATCCAGACATACACTGGGAACCAAAACATTGGCGCCTTACACTATTGCAGTCATCGAACCTTTTAGCAACCAGTTTCGACGTGATGTCAGCGCACTTTACGCTGAGTTAATCCGACGCCTGCCCTATGCATTGGCAAAAACTTTTGACAGCACCGTGTTTGGTGGTACCACAAAGCCCGGGAGCGACTTCGACCAATTAAGTGACGTGACATCCGTCAACATTAAAACTGACCCTTGGGCTGGACTTGTGGCAGCAGACGCCGCGGTGTCTGCGGAAGGGCATGTGATTGGCGGTTATGCAATCTCCCCGCAGGCTAAGAGCATCCTGCTTAGCGCGAAGGATGGCAATGGACGACCACTGTTTATTAACAGCGTGGCCGACGGCGGCATCCCGGTTCTTCTTGGTAATCCCGTGCAGGTTGTAAAGGCAGCTTATTTGGCGGGCGCCAGTGATGGGGCTAATACGATTGGTTATGCTGGCGACTGGACGAAAGCGGTATATGGAACGGTCGAAGGCGTACAAATTGCGATCTCTGATCAGGCGACTTTGACCGATGGGGAAAACACAATCAACTTATTCCAGCAGAATATGTTTGCGGTTCGCGCCGAAATTGAGCTCGGCTTTAGACTGGCGGATACCACTGCCTTTGTTAAGCTGACCGACAAAGACGCATAAAAAGGGGGCACAATATGACCCCGATGATGTGTCCGATTACTGGTCAAACGGTTTTGGTTAACCCAGACAGTGTTGAAAATTTTTTGAAATTAGGATATGCAATCATAAAAGACAATCCTAAAGCTGTCAAAAAGACAAAAGCTAAAGAAACGGATGAAAAATAGGAGGTAGAAGCATGGTCGCGTTCGCAACATTAGTGGACTTGGAGAGACGATGGCGTCCTTTGTCAGACGTCGAAAAGGAACGGGCCGAGATGCTGTTGTCCGATGCCGCCACAAAAATAGCGCTTCTTTGTGAGCAAAGTGGGGTTGAGATCGACCCTGAGAATGACTTGCAAAGCGATGCGCTGGTTGGGATTAACTGTGAGATGGTTAAGCGGGCGATGCTGTCTCCGATTGATCTACCGCCTGTTTCAACCTTTGCGCAGACGGCAGGGAGTTACTCAGAATCTCAGACTTATGTCAACCCAACTGGGGACATCTATATGACGTTGGCCGAAAAAAAGCTGATAGGTATTGGCGCTCAACGCACGGGGAGCATCTCGCCAGCAATTGGAGGCATTAGATGATCACCGGTGAAAAAGTAACTCTTGAAATATACGCGGAAGGGCCACCAGATGCCATGGGGGATCCTTCTGTGGTTGCAGTGACAGAAGACATTGAAAACGTGCTTGTTGAGCCCGGGGCCACAGACAACTTATCAAGTGTTTCTAACCGCCCCGATGGGGATATCGCAGAGTATAAGCTGCATATCCCAAAAGGTTATGAGCGGTATGTATTTAGAGGTTGTCGCTTTAAGGTTCGGGGTGAGTGGATGGAAGTTATCGGAAATCCGACCTACTACACTCCGGAAAATACGCCAGGTGACTGGAATTATCCTGTGGAGGTGAAACGCTGCGATGGCTAACAATGTAAAAGTAAAAATAAACAGTGCTGGTGCAAGGGCCGTGCTTAACGCCAGTAGTGTACAAACTGACTTGCTGCGCCGTGCAAATGGTATGAAGCAAAGCGCAGAAACTATGGGAAAAGGCACCTATTCGGCTGATGTGAAGACCGGAAAAAACCGGGCCCATGCTATGGTTAAAACAACGGATATTGTATCGATTCGGTCGAACGCCAAAAACAACACGCTGCTAAAAGCAATGGGAGCTGGCAAATGAACATTGAAACAAGAATTATCGCATATTTAAACAAAAGAGGCTTCCAGACGTACGCGAACGTTCCAGCAACGCGCCCAGAGAGCTTTTTAACAGTAGAGCGTACGGGAGGGGGCCTTGATAACTATGTTATCGACCGTCCAACCGTGGCCATCCAGGCATGGAGCAAGAAACGCCTTGATGCATCAGAACTCGCATACTCTGTAAAGGATGCGATGGTGCAAATGGCAAGTGAAAAAGATATTTGTAAAGTGTCTATCAATACGATTTACAATTTTCCGGACTTAGAATCCGGGTCGGCCCGTTACCAATTGGTAGTGGATTTAGTAACAACATAAGGAGAAAAAAGACATGGGAAATGAAACAAAAAACGTATCTGTTGGGAAACCGCTGGCGACTGGTGCAATTTTCGTGGCACCTTCAGGAGCAGCTGTGCCAACTGACGCGGCGACTCCGTTAGCGGAAATATACAAATGTGTTGGATATATCAGCGAGGATGGCGTTACCAATGCTGTCACGACTGATTCAGAACCTGTAAAAGCATGGGGTGGTGATACTGTGTTAAACACACAGACATCGCGCGAGGAAACCTTTGCTTTTAAGATGATCGAAACAAACAAGACCTCATTGGAGCAGGCCTACGGTTCTGGGAATGTCACGGAGGAACCTGAATCCGGGAGCTTGTCCATTAAACATAACAGCAAAGAAAAGTCCGTTTATGTGTACGTTATGGAGGTTATCCTCACCGGAAACAGAATAAAGCGAATTGTCGTGCCGGTCGGCAAAGTGATCGAAATGGGCGATGTTGTTTACAAGGATAATGAGCCCATTGGTTACGAGATTACAGTATCGGCTGCACCAGACAGCGACGGAAATACCGCGTATGAATACATTGCAAGCGCGAAATAGGAGATAAAATGGCTGAACAAAAAATTCATGATATTAATAAAGTGAAAGTGGACGGCGTAGAAGTTTCGATTTCCAAGGCCAGGTTAGAAGATATCGAAACAATTGAGGCAATGTCGGACATGCAGGCAGGTGATGCGTTGGCGATTATTCCGCTTTTCAGGAAGCTTTTTGGGGATGATTACACCCGCATCAAAACGGAATTAAAGGGCGATAATGAAACACTGAGCATTGAAAAAATGTCGGAATGGTTTGGCGCTGTCCTGGAGGAATTAGGCGCAAAAAACTGATTTGGCTCGCAACTTTTATGAGAAGGTACCCCGCAGAGTTACGAGCCGATTTTAGGCAATATTATCACATAAGCGCGGATGACATCGGCTGTACAGTGTCAATCGCTGAGGCAGCCGATTTGGCAGCAATGTTACCACTAAGATCGCGATGTATGAGCGCTGTGGATCAGAGGCTGTCCTGGGACGTGGAGCACCATTTGCTGGCAAGGATTGCGGACACCTTGTCTTATTTTTTTTGGTCTACAACTGTGGATGGCATGAATGGGCGCAACCAACCGGAGTGCGTCGCGCGGCCAGGTGAAATGCGGAAAACCGAAGCAAAAGGCGAAGGAAAAACCGTTGAGGAGTGCCAAGAAATATTACACAGAAAGAGGGTGACGGAGAATGGCAACTGAGTTAGCGTCGGCTTATATTACTTTAATTCCCTCGCTTAAGGGGGCGCAGGCAAGTATTACCAAACAGCTCGGGGGGATAGATACGACCAGCGAGGGAAACGCTATAGGGAAAAAGACGGGTACTGGATTCCTTGGTGGCTTTGCTGTCGCTGGTGCGGTCGGTGCGGTTGTATCTAAAGCCATGAATGCCATCTCTGCGTCTATGGACGCTGCGATTAAACGTACGGACATCATGAACAACTTCCCAAAAGTCATGTCGAACATGGGCATTAGCGCTGAAGCTTCCCAGGCGGCTATTACAAAAATGAGCGATAAGCTTACCGGTTTGCCCACCAGCATTGATGCCGCGGCGTCAAGCGTTCAGAGATTTACGTCTAAAAACAATGATGTCGGCAAATCAACGGATATGTTTTTGGCACTCAACAACGCATTGTTGGCGGGGGGCGCATCCACTGAGATCCAAAGCGCAGCAATGGAGCAGCTTTCACAATCCTATGCCAAAGGGAAAATGGACATGGAAGAATGGCGTTCGCTTCAAACCGCTATGCCTGCTCAACTCAATCAAGTGGCACAGGCTATGGGCATGAGTGCGGACGAATTGGGAGAAGGATTGCGAACCGGGACCATATCCATGGATGAATTTATGGATATGATTATGAAGCTAAACACAGAGGGAACGGGCGCCTTTGCGTCGTTTGAAGAACAAGCTAAAAGCGCTACAGGCGGCATCGGGACGCAGCTGCAAAATATGAAAACCGCTGTAACCCGTGGGATTGCCAACGTGCTTGACGCCATTGGCCAAGATACCATCGGTAAGGCTTTCGCAGGAATTAACGGTGTCATAAAAGGGGTTAGCGATGTTGTTGTCGAAATGGTTAAAAGAGTAAAAGAAAGCGGACTTGGTGACGCTTTTGGAAGACTTTATGAATCTGCTAAATTGGCCTTTGAACCAATCATCAACAACATCGGCCCTGCATTCATGAATTTTTTTGACGGCCTGATCGAAGCCGTGACAAATGTCGTTGATTTTTTTGCCGACCTTTTCGATACAATTTCCGTGGCGGGTCTTGGAGATACAATTGCGGAGTCTTTTGGGAAAATATCCGAAACCATAGGACCATTGCTGGAAATGCTTGGTAACACACTTGGCCCACTCATTGAGATTATCTTCGGTGTTATTGTAGATGGTCTAAATGTTATTCTGCCAATTCTTTCTCAGGTTGTCGCCTGGATTGTACAGATCGTGACATGGATCGGAAACATTCTTGGGCCGGCCCTTGTTGCGATGCAACAAATATGGGCTGCGGTCTGGAGGGCAATTTTTGATAAGATACAAGCATTCTGGACAGGTCTTACCGAGGGCTTTTCTGCCCTTGTTGGTTTTTTTCAATGGCTTTGGGGCGTTGTGTCATTGGGTTTTGAGTCGCTCGTTTCCAGTATCAGTGACTTCTTTATAAGGGCAGGGGACACAATCCGAAGTCTATGGGATGGAATCGTAGGGTTTTTCTCAAGTATATGGAACGCTTTATCAACAGGCGCATCCAATGCAACCAATATCGTGATTGAATTTGTCGGCGGATTGCCGGGCAAGATCAAGGGCTTTTTTTCAGACGCCGGTTCATGGCTGCTTGACGCTGGCGCTAACATAATCGAAGGCCTGAAAAACGGGCTTGTGAGCGCCTTTGAGGGTGTTAAAGACTTTGTTTCTGGCATCGGATCATGGATTGCTGAACACAAAGGACCGAAAGCCTACGACTTGGCACTTCTTGTTCCCAATGGGGCGTGGATCATGCAATCCCTTGCAAAAGGGTTACAGAAAGGATTTCCGGCCGTAGAAAAGACGCTATCAAGCTTAACCGATGATCTTATGTCTACGCGCTTTGATGGTGAAATGGCCGTGTCGGTGGTCCCTCGCCAATCAATGCTCCGCGGCAAGAGTGCCCTTGCGAGCGCGGAACAGCTGCCCAAAGAGGAAGCCAAAAGGCCGATTGTGGTACAGGCGGTTGTGGAGGCAATTCTTGATGGTCGGAAGGTTGGATATGGCACTGCAAAGTATTCAAAGGAAAAAAATGATTTTGACGAAAAACGTAGAAATCGGATAGGAGGTGTATTGACGGATGTATGATGCAAGAAATGCAAGTGATGAAGCCATCTCTCTTGATGGTGTCTATATTGAAGACGCTGTTGAGGGATATAAAACACTCTCTGTTTCCGGCCGTGAGTCCTTGGAGTATAGCATTTCCGATGAAGACCGTCCTATTGGGATGGATGGTATGGAATACTACGGAAAACGCCAAGCAGGCCGCACCATTATCATACGCTATAAACTCGAAGCCTATACAGCTCGTAACTTTATAGCACGCTACCGAAAACTCAAAGCCTTTTGTAGTGGCGATAACCACAAGCTCCGTTTTGCTGATGAACCAAACGCCCATTATACGGGAACCTTATCTCGGATTGATTCCCCGGATTCTGGCTGTCTTAGCGTGGTTGGCGAGATCGAATTTTACTGCGCAGACCCTTACCTTGAGTCTGACTTAATCACCACCGTTCAAGCGAAGATGGAAGAGGGCAAGTTGGTAGCGCATGTTAACAACGACGGTAGCGGCTCTGTTTATCCAGTTTATCGAATCAAACACAAGGCGGAGAACGGCTATATCGGCATCGTGCACACCGGAGGGGCCTTCGAGATGGGCAATATCGAGGAGGCGGATACAACGCCTTATGATAGAAGTGAAAGGCTTTTGACAGGGTTCTACAGCTTTAGTGCGTATACCGGACAAAATCCCGAAAATGAATCAATTTTGCTTAATGGGTCACTAACGTTGGAGGAAGATGAATGGCTGTCACTTAACAATAAAGGGTCCGGCAGACAATGGCATGGCGGGTGCTATCGAGCAATGCTGCCAGAAGATTCAAGGGGGGAAGTCGGAGCAAAAAACTTTTATTGTTGGTGGCGGTCTTATTTTGTAACAGGATTAATGGGACAAACAGGACTCCAACAAGTACTGCTAACGGATGAGAGTGACAAGTTAATTGCCGGGTATGGAATGTACAAATCGGATAAGGTAGGAAACACGGCGCATGTAATCACCTGGGTTCCTGATGGAGAGTTTAAAGATATTTTGTTTACGCCAAGTGTTTATGTGGAAAATCCGTTTCGGGTTAACCACGGTGAATGCGATCTATTAAAAGAAGGAAGCAAATTAAGATTTCATTACTATGGCAGTTATTATTCGATTAACGTTCCTGAAATCGAAAATAAAAAAGTAACCTACATTTATGTTGTTTTAGGGGATTGGGGGGATTCAGAGAAATATATGTCTATCAATAAGGTGGGTAATTTTTATGCTGATAAAAATAATGTCGAGGCCTATAAAGATATACCAAACCGGTATTCTGCCGGCAGCGAGGTGGTGGTTGACTGCGAGAGCGACAGCATCACGGTTCGCGGACTTCCCAGAAACGATGAGATGGTGACCGGTAGTGCTTTTTACCCGCTGCCGCCCGGGGAAACCGACATTGAATTTTACACTTCCAGCTGGTGCAAAGAACCGCCTGAAATCACAGTTGAGTATAGAAAGAGGTGGTTGTAGGTTATGTTAATCAGTATTCACGATAAGACCTTGCAGCGCGTTGCTTTTATTGACAACGAGAAGCCGGGGGCACTTCACTTTTTTGATGATGTCTGGCACCGCTATCTGACGGAAGCCACCAGCACCTTTGATTTTTCGGTTCCGAAAACAGGCAATGCGGCGCTTCAATACTTAACGGAAAAGAACTATGTCTCCTTTCAATACGAAGGGCAGGACTACCTGTTTAATATCATGCGGACCGAGGAAACAGAGGAGGATTTAGCCTGTTATTGTGAAAATCTGAACCTTGAGCTTCTCAACGAGCAGGCCGCACCCTTTAAAGCAAATGGTCCGGGAAAGTTTGTTGATTATTTTAACAATGAGACGCTGATTGGAGGAAAGTTTTATTCTGATCTGGTTATCGGCTTCAATGAAGTTGCAGAGTATAGCAGAACATTAGAATGGGAGGGGACGGATTCAAAGCTGTCCAGACTTTTGTCGCTTGTAAATAAATTTGACGCGGAATGTGAGTTTATCACAGAGCTTAACCGCGATGGCACCCTCAAGCGTATTGTGCTAAATATCTATAAAAAACATGACGATACCCATCAAGGGGTAGGAACTCGCCGGCAGGATGTAACGCTATACTATGGCAAAGAGATTGAGGCGATCCGCCGAACAATTGATAAAACCAACCTATATAGCGCTATTTATCCGCAGGGAAAAGACGGCCTGAGCATCACGACGGTTGAAAAGACCGAATACGACGCGGATGGCCGAGTTTTGTATTACACACACAGTGGGCAACCTTATCTCTACGCTCCTCAGACGGCAGAAGAATACCCAGCACAGATTTCAGGGAAAAATGATCGATGGATTCTCTATCGCTGGAATTATGAGACCGACAATATCAACACACTCTATGGTCAAGCGCTGGCAAAGCTTAAGGAGATCAGCGTACCAGCAATTACTTACGAAGTGGATGGTAGCCGCACGTTGGAAATTGGCGATACCGTTAAAATCCATGATGACAAGTTTACGCCAACACTGCTTTTGGAGGCGCGGGTCAGCGAACAAGAGGTTTCTTTTTCAGATCCAACAAAGAATAAAAATGTCTTTTCCAATTTCAAGGCTCTGGAGAACAAACTTTCAACGGATATTACGGGGCGTCTTGATCAGCTGATTCAGGAGGCGCTACCCTATACCGCAGAAATTTTGAGCGATAACGGGACGGTATTCCGAAACGGCGAAGGCGAGACGACCTTGACCGCACGCGTGCTAAAAGGCAATGTGGATGTAACATCCGCCGTTGAAGTAACCTGGGTTCGGGCAGATGCACCCCAGACGGCGGTCACCACCCCTTCAATTACAATCACCGCGACAGACGTCATTGGCAAAGCCGTGTATAAGCTTGCGGCCAAAAATAAAGAAGGCAGCATGCTCACAAGCGCAGAAGTAACCATCACACATGTCCTTGACGGAACGGGGGGCGAGCAGGGTGTTTCCGCAACTGCGATTGAAGAACAGTTCTACTTGTCAACATCAGATACCACGCCAACCGGCGGAAGGTGGCAGGCGGTTTGCCCGGCTTGGGAGCCTGGAAAATACATCTGGAGCCGGTACAAATGCAGTTGGTCCGATGATCGAATAACCTACACAACACCGACGTTGGCCACAGGTCTCAACACAGCTAACACAACCGCCAGTTCGGCCAATAGCACAGCGAATGACGCGAAAGATACCGCGGATATAGCGCTTGGCGAAGCTTCCGCAGCGGTAGCACGAGTTGGTGATTTAGAAGCTGAAAATGTAACGATCACAAATAAGCTGACTGTGACGGAAGCAGATATTAAAAAACTAAAAGCAGACGTGGCAGAGATTGGAGACCTTTCTGCGGTAACAGCGGACATTGAAAACTTAAAAGCCGATGTCGCAGAAATCGACACTGCTCTTATTGGCAAGGCGGACATTGACCTCGCCAACATTAAGAATGGGTGCATTACTACCGCTATGATCGGCACAGGGGTCATCGGCACCACGCAGATCGCAGACGGCAGCATCACGGACGCAAAAATCGTCGGCTTAACAGCGAATAAGATCACCGCAGGACGGCTGGACGCTGCCCAGATTGAGGTTGTGAACCTGAATGCGGCGAATATCACGGTGGGCACCATCAATGGGGTGCAGATCGCACCCGGAGCCATTGATCTGGATAAATTATCCAGTACGGTGTCTGGAATGATTAATGGGGCGGTGGATACCGCCAATAATGCACAGACCACTGCCGATGGCAAGAATAAGATTTATTATCAGAATACCCAGCCCGGATTAACCGGAAATAAAAAGGGTGACACCTGGTTTGACACCGCCAACGGCTATAAGGCTTATGTCTGGGACGGGACAAAATGGTCTGCCAGTCCTTTTGGTTCAGGCGCCCTGTCGGATGCCGTAAACAGCAGCATCACGACGGCAGGCAGCAACGCCAGTACCGCTTTAGCCAATGCGGCGGCAGCCAAAACCGCAGCCGATCAGGCCGCGAAGGATGCACAGACAGCACAGAGCAATGCCAGCGCGGCACAGACAGCCGCAGACCAGGCCGCCAAAGACCTGGAAGCCGCTGAAAAAAATCTGGCAGCGGTTACGGGCAGAGTGGATGCCACAGAGGAAGAAATCGCCGCCGCACAGGAAGCGGTCACAACAGCTCAAAACAAGGCTAACGCAGCGGCTCAGGCAGCTGCTTCGGCACAGAGCACCGCCGATACAGCGAAACAGAATGCGGCGGCCGCCCAGACAAAAGCCGACAGCGCCTATACGCTTGCGGATCAGGCGAAAAAGGCAGCGGCCACCGCCCAGACCAGCGCGGACGGCAAAAATACCGTCTTCTACCAGACCGCACAGCCGCCGACAACGGGGCGAAAAACCGGGGACACCTGGTTTGATACCGATGATGGAAATAGGATTTACCGTTGGGACGGCAGTAAATGGACAGCTTCGCAGTTTGGAACAAACGCCATTGCGAATGCCACCATTACGAATGCGTTAATTGCGAACTTAGACGCGGGCAAGATCACAACGGGCACCTTAGCGGCGGCAAGAATCGGCGCCGAAAGCATAACAGCCGAAAAACTGGCGGCAGGGTCGGTCATCGCTGGTAAAATCGCAGCAAATGCGGTGACGGCTTCGACCATTGCCACTGGCGCGGTCAATGCAGATAAACTGGCAGCTAACTCGGTCATTGCTGGCAAAATTGCCGCCAATGCGGTTACCGCGGGAACCATTGCCGCGGGTTCCATCAATGCGGACAAACTGGCGGCAGGCGCAGTGACAGCGGATAAGTTGGCGGCGGGCGCTGTCACGGCCGATAAGATTGCCGCAGGGACCATCACCGCAGCCCAGATCGCGGCCAATGCCATCACAGCGACACAGCTGGCAGCTGGTGCCGTCACCGCCGCTAAGATCGCGGCCGGGCAGATTACCGCGGACAAAATTGCGGCCGGTGCTATTACAGCCGATAAGTTCTATGGAACAGCCATCACCAGTAAAAACTACGTTGCCAACAGTGCTGGAACCAAGATAGATCTTTCTAATGGCACCATTGACACCAAGAATTTCAAGGTGGACAGTGCCGGAAACGTTGCTATGACTGGGAATCTTTCAATGCAAGGAACGCAGACGGTCACGATTAAAAATGCGAGTGCCGCCGAGATTGGACGCATTCAGTTCAAGGCAAAAGGGTGGGTATCACATCAGGCCTATGATGGAACCTTTGTCGGTGGAACCCAACAGCTTTTATTAAGTACAGGCTATTTAGGGGCAACTACCTGTTCAACGACAATGGATGTGGGGCTATACCCATTTCTACAGGCAGTGCGTTCTGAAAACACAAAGTCGTTATCGTTAATGGCACCAGGAAGTACCGCGGCAGTTGCAGGCATTACAATGAATACAGGACAAAGCCCGTATGTTCAAGGGTTTGGTTGTACCGAAGAAGTGGACTTTACACCAGCAAGCGGCTTTACAAAATTATCGGGGTATATGAACAAAATTGTCTACAATGCGATGGGGAAATTTTGCTTTTTAGCCTTTACCCTGTCAGGCAACATCACAGCGGGTCCTTGGGTAACAGTATTAACTTTACCAGCAGGCTATCGGCCAAGTTTAACCCTGACATACTCTGGCAATAACGGGAACCAGGGCTTGAGCCAGATTCGCATAAACCCGAATGGAACGGTCCAGGCCTGGGGACAAAGCAATCTTCCGGATATTTCATATACCGCGTTTTACTATGTAGCATAAAGGAGGGGTTTGTCATACTGTCAGGAAAAAGTATTAAAATATTCATTACTGAGTTTTCGCGGATTGATTTAGAAGACATCTGCGAGTTTCACGCAGTTCTAAACAAAAATAGTCCTTATGACCTTGATGTTGGCAGAAAAGTATTCGATTCAACACGATATTATCAAAATCAAGAGCAGGTTTTAAAGGACGAATCTGAATTTACAGCATATGTTTATAACGTTCAAAAACAATTATTAAACCAGGAGGAAAATTAAAATGTTAGACGGAAGAACAAAAACCATCAATATCAATGAGTATTCAAAAGTCGGAGATGACCGTATCTGTCAGTTTTATGCCAATATCAACAGTGACGCCCCCGAAACAATGGATATGGGGCGTTCTATTTTAAACCAGGCCCAGTATAAAGCCAATCGGGTGCAGGCCATGAAAGACCAGGCGGACTTTGAAACTTATGCATACAGCGTTCAGGATGAAATGATCGCAGAGAAAAACAATAGTCAGGAGGTTACAGAATAATGAATACTGTAAAAATGACCAACCAGGAAATCATCAACCATATCAACCAGATCAGTGAGATCATCGACGTGCGTTTGCCTGCAAAGGCTTCATATGCTCTAAATAAAAACAGAAAGACCTTTATTAAGGAATATGATTGCTACTTCGAGGAATTCACCAAGCTTCAGGAAGAATACCCGGATGGCGGCGATGCTTACCAGAAAGAACTCATTGACCTTCTAAGCATTGAAAATGACGTACCGGTCCACACTGTTCCAGAAGCCATTTTAGAAACCGCCACCCATGATCTGAGCCTGGAAGTATTCCAGGCCCTTGAGTTTATGCTGGAAGAAGAAGTGTAGGTCAAAAGAGAAAAGGAGGTCCACATATTGGATGGATTATTTTAGATTGCTTGTCGAAATTGTCGGCGGGCTTACTGCAATCTGGATATTTACAAAGCCGATCCGCAAAATGGTTAGGGAACAGACGAAACGCATCGAGCTCATGGAAGAGGGAATACAAAGCATTTTGCATGACCGGATCTATCAGGCCTGCCATTTTTTTATCTCCAGAGGATGGGTGTGTATATCAGATTTAAAGAATTTGGAACATCTTTACGAACCCTACCAGGAGATGGGCGGCAATGGGACCGCTAAAGAACTGTATGAACGTGTGTTAGATTTAGAAATTAGAGAGGACGTAATAAAAAATGAACATTAACTGGAAAATACGATTAAAGAGTTTACCATTCTGGGCCGGCATGTTGTCGGCTCTGGTTGTTTTTGGGCAGAGCATCGCGCCGCTGTTTGGGTTAACTATCGACTTTGGCCCGATCCAGGACGCTGTGAATACGATCTTAATGCTTTTAGTGGCTTGGGGTGTATTAGTAGACCCAACAACACCAAAGACAGCGGATAGCGGGGTAACAATGGCAAAAACAAGTATTCAGGAAACGGCTCAGGACGTTTTGAAAAAGAAGGAGGACAAATAAGATGTTAAACGGAATTGATATAAGCGCGTGGCAGAGGGGCATAGATACTGCTGCCATCCCTGCGGATTTTGTGATTGTAAAAGCCACGGAAGGGCTTGACTATGTGAATGGTGACTGTGACCGCGCTTACCAGCAGGCCAAAGCGGCCGGTAAGAAGCTGGGCGTGTACCACTTTGCGGATGGGAACAGCTCCGGGATCGCTGAAGCGGATTATTTCGTGGATAATATTCAAGGCTATATCGGGGAAGCGGTTCTGGTTTTAGATTGGGAAACCCACGCGGTGACTCGCGGGCCGGGATACGCCAAAGAATTCTTGGACAGAGTACAGGCGCGAACAGGCATTAAGCCCATGATTTACATGTCAGGCTCCGTGGTAAACGAATGGGACTGGTCCGCCGTTGTAGCGGGAGACTATGGTTTGTGGGTGGCCTACTACAGTACCGACAGCTGTGATGGCTACTGGCCGGATGCGCCCATGTATCCCATTTCTTATTGGGCGGATGCTGCCATGTTACAGTACACTTCTGGCGGCTATCTGTCAGGATGGGGTGACCGCTTAGACTTAAATGTGTTCTATGGCGATCATGCGGCTTGGGACGCCTACGCGGGCGGTGGCACCGGTGTAACGCCGCCACCACAGCCAGCACCAAGTGGCCCAAGAACCGCACCATGGGGTGTAGATACCATTCAATATTGGATGAATATCTGCAACTATAACCCAGGAGCCCCGATCGACAATCTGGAGGGACCGGAAACAAACCTTGGTGTCATGAACGGGCAGCGTGCCTATGGGGTGCCGGTCGACGGTTTCTTTGGCGATCAGACCCAGGCTCCAGCGGAAGATCAGATTCTGGCCTACGAAAAACGCCTGGCGGAGCTGGGCTTCTATCATGGCGAGTTCGACAGTATCCCAGGACCACAGTTGTTCCAGGCGGTCAAAGACTTCCAGGCCAGCAACGGATTAATCGCGGATGGGATTGTCGGAGAACAGACCTTTGCACTGCTATTTGGATGATACATTTATACTTTTAAGCTGTTTTAAAGGTTTGTGTTGTATTTTTTACATAAATAAAGAGATAAACGGAATCTTTTTTCATTTCTATTCCGTTTTGGCCGTCCTCCATTTTGAAGGGCGGCCTTTTTTGTTTTTGTGAAAAGCTTAAAACTTAAGGAATTTTGATGGAAATGTGGTATAATAGAAAAAGAAACAGGGACACCGGCAACGGTCCGCCCCAATACAACATGAGAGTAGACCGCTATTCTGTGGAAGGGCTAGCGGTCTTTTCCATTTTTAATGAGCTCCAGAATGAACCCGATCAGGATTAAAACCAAGATCAATTGGTTACTATCCATAAGCCTCACCCCATTTCTGGGACTGGATTTGACCGTGCCAGTGCCACAAGGGCCGGATGCCCCTGTGAGTGAGATTATAGCACAATTTGGCTTGAAAAACAATTCGGAGATATCCAATGTCTATTGGATGAAAAATCGCCTTTAACGAATTGGTTAAGGCGGTTTTTTTGATGGTTTAAAACCCACTCCGCGGGGGTATAAATAATCTTAAACACACATACCTCTTACTTTTTAAAATACAAATTACTCTCCCAACTAACTTTTCCTTTTTTAGAGCTCTCGGTCTTCGGATCGGGAGTTTTATTTTTTTATTGCAAAAATAAAACAAAAGTTCTATAATATAAATACAAACGTTCTTTATGAGGTGATACTATGCGGCGAAAATATGGCAATGCAAAGGTCGATTTGGTAAAGATTAAGGGGAAATACATCCCTTGTGCTTTTCATGTCGAGAAAGAGGTATTTATAATTGAGGAGATTTTAAGCATCCGGAAGGGTATGGTAAAGTGTGGAACCCCGGGACTGCGGTATTTCGTGAAAACGCAGGGGAAAGAAACAGAACTACTTTTCGATAATACCGAAAAAAGTTGGACTGTCATTATACACGATCCACAGGTGTACGGAGAAACCGATGGGCCTCAGCGCGTCCTTGAAGACTTGAAATATTTAAATTGAGAAATTACAAAAGCCGCCCCGAAAAAGGACGGCTTAATTTGTGTCTTAAGTGTGTGTCTTGCGCGTGTCTTATTTGTGTCTTATCATGTCATTTTTACTTATTTTTACTTATTCTTAAAATTGTTGAAACCCGCATAGACACGTAGTTTAGCTGTTTTGAGATTATTTCATGGCTTCCTCGATGGCAACTGCTACAGATACGGTAGCGCCAACCATTGGGTTGTTACCCATGCCGATCAGGCCCATCATTTCAACATGGGCTGGAACGGAAGAGGAACCGGCGAACTGAGCGTCGGAGTGCATACGTCCCATGGTATCGGTCATACCGTAGGAAGCAGGGCCAGCTGCCATGTTATCTGGGTGGAGGGTACGTCCTGTACCGCCACCGGAAGCAACTGAGAAGTATTTTTTACCCTGTTCAAGGGCTTCTTTTTTATAAGTGCCGGCAACCGGATGCTGGAAGCGGGTCGGGTTGGTGGAGTTCCCGGTAATGGAAACATTCACGCCTTCATGGTGCATGATGGCAACACCTTCCTGAACGTCGTTAGAGCCGTAGCAGTTAACCGCGGCGCGTTCACCGTCCGAATAAGCGGTTTTTTCCACAATGTTCAGAGTACCAGTCGCATAGTCATAATCGGTTTTTACATAGGTAAAACCGTTGATGCGGGCAATAATCAGAGCCGCGTCTTTGCCAAGGCCATTTAAGATAACGCGCAATGGTTTTTTGCGAACCTTGTTAGCATTTCTGGCAATCCCGATAGCACCTTCAGCAGCAGCGAAGGATTCGTGGCCAGCCAGGAAAGCGAAACAATCGGTTTCTTCACGCAGCAGCATTGCGCCCAGGTTACCATGGCCTAAACCAACCTTACGCTGTTCAGCAACAGAGCCCGGAATACAGAAAGCCTGTAAGCCTTCTCCGACGATTTCAGCCGCGTCAGCCGCTGTTTTTGCACCGCGTTTGATGGCCAGTGCGGCGCCAAGTGTATAAGCCCAGCAGGCATTTTCAAAACAGATTGGCTGAATACCCTTTACGATACCTGCAACGTCAATGCCTTTTTCATCGCAGATGGCCATTGCTTCCTCTAAAGAAGCAATGCCGTTTGCTTTTAAGACTTCATTGATTTTGTCGATTCTTCTTTCATAACTTTCAAATAATGGCATCTCAGAACCTCCTATTCGTTTCTCGGATCGATGTACTTAGCAGCACCATCGAACTGTCCATACTGGCCGGAAGCTGCATCCATGGCTTCTTTCGGGTCCATGCCTTTTTTGATGTTTTCCATCATTTTGCCGAGCTGTACGAAAGAGTAACCGATGATTTCGTCTTTTTCGTTTAAAGCGACTTTCGTGACATAACCTTCTGCCATTTCCAGGTAACGCGGGCCTTTGGCCAGTGTGCCATACATGGTACCAACCTGGCTTCTCAAGCCTTTACCCAGGTCTTCAAGGCCAGCACCGACCGGAAGACCATCTTCAGAGAAAGCTGTCTGAGTACGGCCATAAACGATCTGTAAAAACAGTTCGCGCATAGCGGTGTTGATGGCGTCGCAGACAAGGTCTGTATTCAGGGCTTCGAGAATTGTTTTACCCGGCAGGATTTCAGATGCCATCGCGGCAGAGTGTGTCATACCAGAGCAGCCGATGGTTTCAATCAGGGCTTCCTGAATAATACCGTCCTTTACATTTAAGGTTAATTTACAGGCACCCTGCTGAGGGGCGCACCAGCCTACACCGTGTGTTAAACCGGAAATGTCTTTAACTTCTTTTGCCTGTACCCATCTGCCCTCTTCAGGGATTGGGGCACAGCCGTGATTTGCATTGCTGGCTACGCAGCACATACTATTTACTTCATGAGAATATTCCATTCGCTAAACTCCCTTCGAATTTTTCCTACAGCTATTATAATATGGGTGTCTCAAAAAAAATATGGTAATTTTTTGTCATTTCGTATTTTTTGTCCCGCTGGGACAAAAATGTAGAAAATGAAAACGGCTAATAGAGTAAAATTTAGCCATTCTTAGAAAATTGAACTTTTTTTGTGAAAAGTTATCTGTAATAGACAAAAAGTTGGGTTGATGTTCGTTTAAAGGTAAGGTACAATGAATCTAAATGTAAATTTGCTAAAATTTACCCGAACGTTGTATCTAATGAGATGAAATTTTGTATAGATGAAAAGAGGTAATGGGATGGATTATATTCACAAATTTAGCATCGGTCCGGTAGAAATGGACAAAATGCTCGAAGAGTATCATCAACTGCGAAAAACCCGCCGCTACTGCGCGGCTTGTCCCAACTACAACAAATATTGGTCCTGTCCGGACTACGCCTTCGACGAGGCTTTGTTTTTAAAGGAATTTAAGTATATGTACCTGATTGCCCGAGAATATGAAATTCCACGGGAAGACCGCCAGAAAATCTTCGGTATTCAGCCTGTGGCCGAGTACTGCAAGCAGGTTATGCAGGCCATGAAGGTTGAATCATGGAAAGACCTTCTGGACCTGGAGGCAGAATTCCCGGGAACACTGTCTTTAATGCCGGGCAACTGCCACGTCTGCGACATTTCCGGAGAAGGTTGCGCCAAGCCAAAGGGGCAGAAGTGCCGCCATCCAGAGCTCATGCGGTTCTCGCTCGAGTCCCTGGGCTTTGACGTGGACGCCATCTGCAAGTATGAAATCGGCGTGCTCCTGCTCTGGCCAAAGGAAGGCCATCTGCCGGAAAAACTGTGCGCAGTGATGGCTCTTATGAGTAATGAGAAGATCCCGATGGATGCCATCAAGGCCCATTTTCCGGATGCTAAAAAGAGCTGGCTGCGTTTTTCGGACACAGCGCCTGAGGCCCGGAACGAGGTACGTCCAAGTGTTAAACGCCAGGAGAGCTGGATCGACAATATGAAAAAGCAAAATCTGGAAAAGGCAGAAGATCCTGCCTACAAGCCGCAAAAGAGCTGGATTGGCTTTAAGAGTGAAGCTTTAGACAGCGGCGACTATGTCAAAGAGCGCCCCTGGCGGGAGGAAGAGCCTGAGGAGGTTCCTGCAGCACCTGAAGAAACCGTCGCGTTGGTAGAGGAAATGATTGAGTCCAGTGCAGAGCCCGAACCGGCTGTGGAACTGGAAACCATTGTGCCGGAGCCGTCCGCTCAGCCAGAGACTGTCTCAGAGGACGAAGAAGATTCCAAATACAAATGGCTCGGTTTTAAACGGAGTGTTGAGGAAGCGGAAGAGGAATTTAAAAAGCGTCCGATTCCAAAATTTAACGTTCCCGAGGAAGAAGAAAAGACTGATGAAAGCGCTGCTGAGGCAACGCAAACAGAAATGGAAGCTCCGGCAGCAGAGACTGTGCCGGAGATTATGGAAACACCGATGGCCGAACCCGAGCCGGAGCCTGTGCAGCCCGCGCCGGAACATCAACCGGAACCAGCACCAGAACCGCCGGCTCCGGAGCCTGTTGAGGAAGAAATTGAGCTCCTGGACGCCTCCAGCGTTGCCAATGTGCTGAGTGCCGCCATCGAAATCGCCAAGGATGTTGTCGGCGACGACTTTATTCCCGAGGAACCCCCGGTATTTAATGAGCCGGAGCCTGTTTCACAGACCGCGGCCACAGAGCCGACACCGGCGGAAGAGGAAGATGACTCTAAATATAAATGGCTGGGCTTTAAAGCTACGAATCTGGAAGAAGAAGAGGGCTTTAAAAAAGGCGGTTGGAAGAAAAATTATTAAGCTGAAGGAGTGGTAATATGAACCAAGCACTCATTCTGATTGACTATACCTGTGATTTTGTAGCGCCTGACGGTAAGCTGACCGCCGGGGCGCCGGCCCAGGCCATTGATGAAAATCTGGCAGCCGCCATCGGAGAAACGATTGAGGCGGGTGGCATGGTCTTTGTAGTGAATGACCTGCATCTGGAAAACGACGGGAGCCACCCCGAAACCGCGCTGTTTCCGCCCCACAATCTTTTGGGAAGCCCGGGCAGAGAGGTATATGGAAAGACCGCTGAAAAGCTGCGGACGTACCAGACGCTTGAAAACAGGCAGGTTTTCTATATGGATAAGTTCCGCTATTCGGCCTTTGCGGGGACAGCACTGGATATCCTGCTCAGGCAGAACCATATCCAGAAGTTGGAGTTGGCCGGTGTGTGCACAGACATCTGTGTGCTGCACACTGCCATCAGCGCCTATAATCTGGGTTATGAGGTCACGGTTCACAAAAACCGTGTGGCAAGCTTTAATGCAGAGGGTCACAAATGGGCCCTGGAGCATTTTAAATCGTCACTGGGATTTACAGTAGTATAAAGAAACAAGGAGATAAGCAATGTTATATTATAAAGCAGATATCGGCGTGATCGGTGGTTCCGGTCTCTATGAGCTGTATCCGGACGTTAAAAAAATTGATGTGGATACACCCTATGGCAAAACCTCCGATGCCATCAGCCTGGTAACCGTCGGGGACAAAAAGGTGGCCTTTATGCCAAGACATGGAAAGGACCATACTCTGAACCCATCCGAAATTAACTACCGGGCCAACATCGACGCTTTTGCTCAGCTGGGAATCCGGGCGTTGATCTCACCCTGCTGCGTGGGTTCGCTGCGTCCGGAAATCGCACCTGGCGATTTTGTAGTCACAGACCAGTTTATCAACATGACCTCAGGCCGCAAGGATACTTTTAACGAGTCCCCCAATGTGGTCCACCTGAGCTCAGCAGATCCCTACGATTCCGGACTCCGCCAGATTGCCCTTGAGGAAGCCGAAAAACTGGGGATCAAAACCCATGACGGCGGCACTGTTGTGGTGGTCAACGGACCACGGTTCTCAACCCGTGCCGAAAGCCGCATGTTTGCCATGATGGGCGCAGATGTCGTCAATATGACCCAGTATCCGGAGGGCTACCTGTGTCTGGAAAAGGGGATTCCGGTTGTCAACATTGCCCTGATCACCGACTATGACGCCGGTCTCGAGGGGCGCCCGGACATCAAGCCTGTGCAGGCTGAGGATGTAGCGCGTGTGCTCGAGGATAACAATGACCGGGTAAAACAGCTGATTTTTAAGATGATTGAACGAATATAGAAAAAGTTACCTCCCTTAAGTATAGGTGAGGTTAGACTGTCAAAGAGTTGGCGCAGCGTGAGGCTGCGCCTTTTATCCAGATAAGGAAAAAGGTCCAGGCGCTGCGGATAACGGTCAGGAATCGTGCCGTTTTACTGGAACAGCCGGACACTGGAGGGATCAGGCACCAACTTTAGTGAAGAAGATACAGGTGTGAGTGCAGTGCCCGCAGGACACTTTTTTCTTCCTTAGGTAAAAGGCTTCGTCTCACAGTTTTTGACACTCTGCCCTCCCTTAACCAAGGGAGGCTTTTTCAGATACCGAGAAAGGAAGAACCATGAAACCTGTTTATTATGAAAACGGCGCTTTAAAAATGCTTGACCAGACCCTTCTGCCAACTGAGGAGGTAACGCACAGTTACACCGACTACCGTGAGATTGCAACAGCCATTGTGGATATGATTGTCCGCGGCGCGCCGGCCATTGGTGTTACCGCCGGATACGGCGTTTATTTCGGCGCTCTGGAATTTAAAGAGCTGCCGCGGGAGGCTTTCTTAAAGGAAATGGAGACAGTCTGCCAGGTGCTCCGGGCAACACGGCCAACTGCGGTCAATCTGTTCTGGGCAGTGGACCGGATGGAAGGCGTGATCGAAAACAACGCGGAAAAAACACCGGCAGAGATCACAGCGCTTCTAAAAACCGAGGCAGATGCCATTTGCAGTGAAGATATCCAGATGTGTCGGGATATGGGCGCATACGGTGCGGAGCTGATCCACCGCAAGGATACCATTCTGACCCACTGCAATGCGGGCGCTCTCGCCACAGCGGATTACGGGACAGCGCTCGGCGTTGTGCGTGCCGCCTGGGAGGCAGGCAAGGAGATCTCCGTCTATGCCGACGAGACAAGGCCTTTTCTGCAGGGAGCCCGCCTGACAGCCTATGAGCTTCACAAAGACGGTATTCCTGTCACGCTGATCACAGACAATATGGCTGGCTGGATGATGAAGCAGGGGAAAATCGACTGTGTGGTGGTAGGTGCAGACCGCATTGCCCGAAATGGTGATGTGGCTAATAAGATCGGAACCTACAGCGTCTCCATTCTGGCAAAGGCCCACGGCATTCCCTTCTATGTGGCAGCGCCAACCTCAACCATTGATTTTAATATGTGGTCCGGCGATGATATTGTCATTGAAGAACGGGATACCCGGGAAATCAGCCATATCAAGGGGCAGCAGATCGCGCCGGACGGTGTGCGCATGGAAAACCCGGCCTTTGACGTTACCCCGCATCAGAATGTTACAGCAATCATCACAGAAAAGGGCGTCGTGTATCCGCCCTTTGACCTGAGCATACCCAGGCTTCAGGACAAATAGGGGAAGCCGATGAAATACAGTATGTTTTCGTGGTTTGGCTATTTCATGCCTTTTGAAGAGCGCATTGACGTGATCAAAGAAGCTGGTTTTGACGAGGTGATGATTTCCTGGGAGGACGAGTGTGAGCCCTATTATCTGGAGAAGGAAAAATTCCCGGATATTGTGCGGAGCAAGGGGCTTGGGATCACCAACATTCACGCGCCTTTTATCGGCTATAACGATATCTGGGAAAAGGGATCTGCGGAAACCCGGGCGCTTTTAGACACATTTGTCAGCTTTGTTCGGGACTGCCATACCTTTGAAATCTCGACTGTGGTGGTACACACCAATGATCTGGATCTTGGCCCTTATAAATGGGAAAACGGGCTGGCCTTTTTTTCTGAGCTGGCGGAGGCCGGAGAGAAGTACAGTGTCAATATCGCCGTTGAAAATGTGTCGCGTCCGTTTTTGCTGAAGGGGCTGCTGGACGCCATCCATGCCGATCATTTTGGGATGTGCTATGACAGCTCCCATGATTATATGCTGCCCTGCGGCAGGGGAAGGATTCTGAAAGCGTACAAGGATCGTATTAAGGCACTGCATCTGTCCGACAATGACCTACAGATTGACAGGCACTGGATACCGGGTGAGGGGGAAATTCCTTTCTGCGAGGTTATGCCTGAGATCCTGAGTACCGGTGTGGATTTTATTTCCTACGAGGTCATTGCTAACGACGAATGGAAAAAGCGGGAGCCCCTTGACTTCTGCCGTGCAGTTCGGAGCAGTCTGGATCTGGATAACAATAATTTCTAATTGCACAATTCGGGGATTTGTGCTAAACTTCAATTAATAACTTAATGATGCTGTTTTGTTAGAGGAAAGCGGTTGAAATCCGCTACAGCCCCCGCTACTGTAATTGCAGACAAGATCCTCATAGACCACTGTCAGGCGTATCCTGATGGGAAGGGAGGATGGAGAAGGAAGCAAGAGTCAGGACACTTGAAGCAAAGCGATATAATCACTTCGGAGGGAAGTAGAGGATTGTATATTTTCATAATCCGGCCTCTCTCGTGGGGTCGGTTTTCTTTGTTTTAAGCCGTTTTAAATTTATTTTATGGAGGGACCAATGAAAAAGAGTGTGTTGAAAAGTTTGCTGATGGCTCTGGCCTGCGCGGCGCTTTTGTTTGGCGCGGCAGGTTGTGCTCAGAAAGGCCAGAAGGGCGGAGAAGCTTCCGGCGCAGTTACCGGAGAAACAGCTTATCCTGTGTCCGTTAGCGACGATTTGGGCAACAATGTGGAAATCGAAAAGGAACCCACAAAAATCGTGTCTTTGTCGCCTGCGAATACAGAAATCCTGTTTGCGCTGGGTGTGGGTGACAAGGTTGTCGGGCGGACCGATTACTGCAATTATCCCGAGGAAGCCGCCCAGGTAGCGGCCATCGGCGATTACAATAATCCCAATGTGGAAAAGATCATTTCCCTTGCCCCGGATGTTGTTTTGGCAGGTGATCTGATCAGCGACGATGTCCGCAGTCAGATTGAAGCTACTGGCGCGAAGGTCATTACCTTTACCCCCATGTCTGTAGACGCGGTGGAAAGCACGATTATCAATATCGGCAAAGTGGTCAACGCCAATGACAAAGCTAAGGAAATCACAGACAGCATGACTAAAAAATACGATGAAATCAAGGAAAAGGCCGTGGCAGCCAATCCGCAGAAATCGGTCTTTATTGATATCGGCGGCTACTACAGCGCTGGAGACAACTCACTGCTGGGCAACATGCTCAAGGATATCAATGCCAAGAACATCGCCTCCGATGCCGGCACAGACTGGCCGCAGCTGAGCGTTGAGCAGATCATCGCAAAGAATCCGGACGTCTATGTGTCTTTCTTTACCACACCAGATGAAATTAAAAAGGTACCAGGCTTTGACCAGGTCAACGCGGTTAAGAATGACGCCATTGTTTATTATGAAATGCTCTCTCCGGACAGCGACCTGATCCAGCGTCCGGGACCGCGTATTGTCGATGGGCTGGAGCTGCTGGCTACAGCCGTTTACCCGGATCAGTTTAAGTAGAAAGATTTTTCCGCAGGCAGGCGTTTGCCGCCTGCGGAGGTTTTAAACAGACGGTTAAGAAAGAGGACGGATGAAAACAAAGTTGAAAAGATATGCGATGCCCTTATCCATTGTGGGGTGCCTGATCTTAATTTATTTATGCACCATCGTAGGCATTACCTCCATTCCTTTTGGCGAAGCCAACAGAATTTTACTGCACGAGGTTCTGCACCTGCCTGTTAATATGGAGGGTATATCAGCTGGTAATATTGCGATTATCTGGAATGTCCGGCTGCCAAGAGTCATTTTGGGCTTTCTGACAGGCGGAGCACTGGCAGTCTGTGGTGCTGCCTACCAGGGGATTTTCAAGAACCCCATGGCAGACCCTTTTATCCTTGGTGTATCCTCCGGCGCGGCTCTGGGCGCGTCGATCGGGATTGTCATGCACTTTTCAGCAGGTTTCCTGGGATTAAACGGAACCGCTGTTTTAGCTTTTGTAGGTGCCTTTCTGGCGATCTTTTTAGTGTACAACATTTCAAAGGTCGGGAGAAAAGTACCGGTTGCTTCCCTGCTACTGAGCGGGATTGCCGTGAGCCAGTCGCTGACGGCTTTTATGTCCCTGCTCATGATTTTCAATGTCCAGAGTATGAATCAGATTATGTTCTGGACCATGGGAAGCCTGAATGGCAAGGGATGGGACCAGGTAATCACTGTGTTACCTTACGTGATCATCGGCTGTTTGATCCTGTTCACAACCGTCCGAGAGCTGGATATTATGCTTCTCGGCGAGGATGCCGCCACACAGCTGGGGGTTAATACCGACCATCTAAAGAAAAAAGTGCTGGTTGTCTCGTCGGTGATCACATCAGCGGTGGTTTCAGTGACAGGGATTATCGGTTTTGTCGGGCTGGTGGTGCCGCACATTGTCCGGATTTTATCCGGCCCAAAGCATCGGATTCTGCTGCCTTTTTCACTGGTATTTGGAGGGACCTTCCTCATTATCTGTGATACGCTGGCCCGGACTGTTTCCTCACAGGAAATCCCGGTGGGAATCATCACCGCTGCCTTTGGCGGCCCCTTCTTTATTTACCTTTTGCGTAAATCGAAGAAAGGAGGCGCTCGTTGATGGAAGATGCTGTTATGCTGAAATTTGAAGGCGTTCATACCGGTTACGGCAGCAAAGAGGTGATCAAAGGCTTTACAGCAGATATCCATAAAGGCGAGTTTGTCGGCCTTATCGGCTCAAACGGTACCGGTAAATCCACACTGCTTAAATGTCTGTCGGGCCTTCTGCCCATCACTGGCGGCCGGATTGTGGTGAACGGCAGGGATAACGCCGATCTTAAGCAGCGCGAGCGCTCTCAGATGGTGGCGGTGGTACCACAGTCCTTTGACATCGACTATGACTTTACGGTTGAAGATATTGTGCTCATGGGCCGAAATCCTTATCTGAGTTATAAGGACCGCGAGGGCGCTGAGGATTACCGGATTGTGGAGCAGGCCATGAAAATGACCAAAACCCTTGGCTTCAGAGGCCGCATGTTCAATGAATTGAGCGGCGGTGAGAAGCAGCGTGTGATCATTGCCCGGGCCATCGCTCAGGAGCCGGATATTATTCTGCTGGATGAGCCCACCTCCGCGCTGGATGTGCATCATCAGATCGAGGTTATGGAGCTTATCGACCAGCTCAATAAAAACGACCATATGACTGTAGTGGCTGTCCTTCACGATATCAATCTGGCGTCGCGATACTGCAAACGCCTGATCATGATTCAGGGAGGCCGGGTAGTGGCAGACGGGCCGCCGGCCGACGTGGTCATTGAGCGGAATTTGAAACAGCTTTACAATATGAAAATGCTGGTGCGGGAGAATGCGGTTTTTGAGAAACCAGAGATCGTACCCATCCGCGTCCTTGAGGGCGAGGAGGCCAGGAATCCGCTGCACATCCATGTGATCTGCGGCGGCAGCGGAGCTTCAAAGGTTATTGAGGAGCTGGATGACATGGGACACCGTGTAACCGCGGGCGTCATCAATGAGGGCAGCGACGACTGGCTGGTCTGTAAATCACTGAACCTCGATATTGTCGTGGAGCGGCCTTTTACCACCATCTCCATGGAAAAGCAGCAGGAAAATTTAAAACTGATGCAGGATGCGGACATCGTTCTGATCGCGGATGTGCCCTTTGGGCTTGGCAACGTCAATAATCTGGAAGGTCTGGAGGCTCTGGACGCAGAGATTTACCTGCACGCAAACTGTCTGAATAATGATTTTACCGAGGGCAGGCTGGAAGCCTGTCTGAATAAGATACGCGAAAAGAAAACAGTGGTCGAAATCGGAGACCACGACGAGTTTCTGGAAATGCTTCAGCAACGTTAGAAATTGTGATACTTGGGAGATTGTACTATGAATACTTTTATGCTGGCGGGAGTCAGCAGTAATGTTGGGAAAACAACTGTAACCATGGGGGTAATGGCAGCCCTGTGCAAAAGGAATTGTCCGGTTGTCCCTTTTAAAACCGGACCAGATTACATTGATCCGATGTTTCACACCTTTGTCACTGGAAAAAAATCCACCAATCTGGACACCTGGATGGTGGATCAGGAGACAATCCGCTCCCTGTTTTACCACAAGCTGTCGGAGAATTCGGTCGCAGTGATTGAAGGTGTTATGGGGCTCTATGACGGGCACGGTCTGGAGACTGATGTGGGCAGCAGCGCTTATCTGTCAAAGGTTGTGGACGCGCCGGTCTTTTTGATCATTGACGGCCGGGGCATGTCCAAAAGCGCGGCGGCGATGGTAAAGGGCTATGCGGATTTTGACCCAGATACCCGGATTGCCGGTGTGATCATCAATAAGATCGCTTCGGAATCCCATTACCAGCTTTTAAAAGAAATGATTGAGACCTGTACAGGGGTTCCCTGTGTAGGCTATTTTCCGAATTGTCCGGATATTGTTATGAACAGCCGGCATCTCGGCCTCATTCCGGTGGATGAGCTTCAGGGACTTCGGGAACAGGTGGAAAAGGCAGCGGCGCTGGCAGAGGAACACATTGATCTCGATAAGATGCTTCTGCTCAGCCGGAGAGAAGCCGTACCACAGGTTCAGAAAGATCCATTTGACGCCTGTGCAGGGCGTTATGACGATCTGACCATAGGGTTTGCAAAGGATAAGGCATTCAGCTTTTATTATGAGGATAATTTCAATGCCCTAAGGAAGCTGGGGGTCAGGCTGGTACCCTTTAGCCCTCTTGAGGATTATGAACTGCCAAAGGGCCTGGACGCTCTGTATATCGGCGGTGGCTTCCCCGAAATGTTTGGAAGAGACCTTGAGAAGAATCAGGGATTCAGGGAAAGCATCAGGGCGGCTTTAGAAAACGGCCTGCCCTGTTTTGCAGAATGCGGCGGCCTGATGTATCTGACAGAAAGCATGGAAATGCTTGACGGGGAAAGGTATCAGGCGGCAGGCTTTTTTAAGGCAGACACCAAAATGACTAAGCGGCTTCAGCGCTTTGGTTATATTGATATTGATACCGTGATTAACAATACGCCCATACATATTAAGGGGCATGAATTCCATCACAGCCTGGTGCATGAGAAGGAGCCGATCCCCATGCGTTACCAGATCACTAAGGGAGACCGGAAATGGACCTGTGGCTTCTGTAAGGGCAATACCCTTGCCGGGTACCCGCACATCCATTTTTACAGCAACCCACAGTTTTTGCTGGCACTCCTTGATAAAGCCGAAGAAATCAAAAGGTTGGAGGAACAGGACAGTGAGAACAGTAACGGTTAAATCACCGGGCTCCTGCGGAGAATTTATCCAGGGGATCTATCAGGAACAGCCGTGCCTTGTATCCTGCCCCATCGACCTTTATTCCAATATCCGTATTGTGGAAGGGCCAGCTACACGTATGCTCGACACCAAGGCGGTTCAAATGCTTGATCTGATCTTTTCAGAATACAGCATTCCAAGAGAGGAAAAGCATCATATCAATATCCAGATGTCCTCGGAAATTCCCATTGAAAAAGGGATGGCCAGCAGTACTGCGGATATCGCCGGGATTGCCAGAGGGCTGAGTGCCTACTATGATCTGGGCCTCAGCGACAAAACTATCGCGGAGCTCTGCGTGTTTATCGAGCCGACCGATAATATAATGTTTGAACGGCTGAATCTTTTCAACCATGTGTGCGGCGATGTGCTGATGAATTTTGAGGCACAGCTTGAAGCGCAGATTTTGATTGTGGAGTTCAAGGGAGCCGTCAACACCATGAATTTTCATCGTCAGCAGGATGGCTACACGCGCGAGGAGGTCGATCGGTTTGAAGCGGTCCTGAAGCTTTTTAAACAGGGGCTGCAGGATAAAAACCTCAACGCGATCGGGCGTGCCTGTACCGAAAGCGCCCGGTTAAACCAGAAGATTTTATACAAGCCCCATCTTGAAGCGCTTGCAGCCTTGTCTGAGGAATTTGGCGGACACGGGGTTATTACTGGCCACAGTGGCACGGTTATCGGCGTGCTTTACAGCGAGGAGGCCTTTGACTACACTGCTTTTATGCAGCGATTTTTGAACGTTGTCCCTAAGAAGGATTACGACGCGCTGTTTTTGAAGAATATTATTCCCGGCGGCCTGAGAGTTTCCATAGAAAACTGAGCATGGCCTTTCTTTTAGGCCACAGCCGGAGAAGCGGCGGAGTTACCGCGCAAACAACGAAAGGAAAATTAAATGACAGCTTATATCAACAACCCGAAAGAAATTGAAAAAAGAAGCTTTGAGATTATTACCGAGGAGCTCGGCGGAAAGACCTTTCCGCCGGAGATCGCGGATATTGTAAAACGTGTGATTCACACTACCGCTGATTTTGAGTACGCAGACCTGATTGAATTTAAAAACAACGCGGTTGAGAGCGGTTTGAAAGCCCTTGAGGCCGGTAAAAAAATCTATGCGGATACCAGCATGATCAAGGTTGCGGTCAACCGTAAAGCACTGGCAGACCATCAACTTGAGATTGTCAACTATGTTCACGATGAGGATGTTGCAAAGGCCGCCAAGGAGCGAGGGGTTACCCGCTCAACCGTAGGCATGGAAAAAGCCCTGGATGACGATTCGGTCGGTATTTTTGCCATTGGCAACGCGCCAACCGCGCTGTACAAGCTTATCGAATTTATCAAGGAAGGAAAAGCAAAGCCGGATTTAATTGTGGGTGCGCCCATCGGCTTTGTAGGTGCGGCAGAATCCAAGGAAGCACTCGACGAGTTGGACGCCCTGGGGGTTCCATACATTCGCATTAACGGCAGAAAGGGTGGAAGCCCGGTGGTTGCGGCGATTTTAAACGCCATGCTTTATAAATTAGGACGGGATTGGTAAGAGGAAGAATGAAAGGTATATTTTATGGTTTGGGCGTCGGCCCTGGAGATCCAGATTTACTGACAGTAAAGGCACACAAAATTCTGCAGTCGGCAGATGTGATCATCACACCGACTAAAAAAATGGGAAAACCAAGCATCGCATATCGTATTGTGGAAAGCCACATTACCGACCACACACGTGTTGTGGAGATGTCCTTCCCAATGATTTCCTTAAGCGCAGAGCGTGAAACACTGGAAAAGCAGTGGAAAGAAAACGCAGATGAAATTGAAAAAATTCTGGAAGAAGGAGAAAGCGTTGTTTTTTTAACCCTTGGAGACCCAATGGTATTCAGCACCTATTCCTATGTGATGGAATACCTTCTGGAGCGGGGCGTCGAGGTGGTGACCCTTTCCGGCGTGCCGTCCTTCTGTAACCTGGCAGCGCAGATCAATGTTCCGCTGACCCAGGGAGAGGAATCACTGGGGATCGTGGCAATGACACAGCCCATTGAGGAAATACAGCAGATTCTGGACGCGCACCGCAACATTGTTATTATGAAGGTGAGCGCGGACAATAAACGTCTGGCAGAGGAGTTGGAAAAACGCGGACTGGAAAATTCCTTTGTGCTGGTATCCAATATCGGTATGGAGAACCAGAGCATGATCCGTGATATTGAGGTGCTCAAGGGCGATATTCCTTATCTTTCTACCCTGTTGATCAAAAAGGATTATGACATTACATTATAAAAAGAGTTAAGAAAAATGGAGGCCGATGCAGAAATCGGGGTGCCCGGGGCACAAACGGTGCTGCAAAGGCCTCTTTTAGCGAGGATAGTATGCTGGAAAAATATATAGAAAAAGGCGGTAAGCGGCTGCGCTACGGCTATACAACAGGTTCCTGCGCCACAGCGGCGGCAAAGGGCGCGGTATCCATGCTGCTGGGTGGTCAGAAGCTGGAAACCATCGGCATTGACACACCAAAGGGGTGGCCGCTGACCATCGAGCTGTTTGACTGTGAGATCGGTGATCACTGGGCTTCCTGCTCGGTGATCAAGGATGGCGGCGACGATCCGGATATTACAAACGGCGTTAAAATTTTTGTGAAGGTGACCGAAAAGGCCGAGCCCGGCATTACTTTTAAAGGTGGCAGGGGCGTTGGGAAGGTTACCCTGAAAGGCCTGAGCCTGCCGGTGGGAGAACCGGCCATCAATCCGGTTCCGCGGGAGATGATCACCCGCGAAATTATGAAGGTTATGAAGGAATACGGGGCAGAGGGCGGCTATGAGGTAGAGGTCTCCATTCCAGACGGTGAGGTTCTTGCTAAGAGGACATTTAACCCAAAGCTGGGGATTGTCGGAGGCCTGTCTGTAGTGGGTACCTCTGGTATCGTTGAGCCCATGAGCGAGGATGCGCTGAAGGAATCCATGCGGCTGGAGCTGTCCATGCTCAAAGCAAAGGGAAATGATGAAATTATCTTTGTTCCAGGTAATTATGGCAAGGATTTTGTGGAATCACTCCATCTGAATACAGAGGTGCTTGTGAAAACCAGCAATTTTATCGGCTTTATGCTTGAGGAAGCCGAGCGGATGGGCTTTAAAAAGATTCTCTTTGTCGGGCATTTGGGAAAGCTGGTAAAGGTGGCCGGCGGTCTGTTTAACACGCACAGCGCGGTGGCCGATGGGCGGATGGAAATTCTGGCGGCGCACTGCGCGCTTCTTGGCGGCAGTCAGCCATGTGTCGAAAAAATTATGAACAGCACCACCACTGATGAGGCGACCGACTACCTGCTAGAGGAAAAAATACCGGGATATTTTGATCATCTGGCCGAAGCGGTTAAAAGACGCTGCGAGGCAAAGGTCTATGATAATATTGAAATTGAAACAATTATTTTTTCAAAGGCACATGGTCTTTTGGGTGAAAGCGGCGGAGCAAAGGATATGGTAGAAGCGTTATGTATAAATTAAAAGTAGTAAGCCTTGGGCCAGGACATCCTGATTATATTCTCCCTATCGCTAAGAGGGAAATTGCCGAGGCCGAGGTCATTTTATGCGGGGAACGGCACCTGGAGAGCTTTGACGCTGCCGGTAAAGAAGTCATGATTATCGGCAGGGGAACGCCCTTGTCTGAGCTGATGCAGCGTGTAAAGGAATGTTATGCTGCCCGGAAAACAGCCATTGTCGTGTCGGGTGACTGCGGCTTTTACAGTCTTTTAACCTACACGAAAAAGAGGGTTCCGGCAGAGGATATCGAAGCGATCCCGGGGATATCCTCCTTACAGTATTTTTTTGCTAAAATCGGCATGACCTGGCAGGACGCAGAGATGATGAGTCTGCACGGCAGGGATCAGGATCTGCTAAAGCGCGTAGCGACAGGAAATAAGGTTGGTATTCTGACAGACGGAGAGCATAATACAGCCTATATTGCCAAAATGCTGAGGGAGAACAGTTATGGGGAAAAATTCCTTTATGTTGGGGAAGATCTCTCCTATTCAGACGAACGGATTACAAGATTAACAGTGGAGGAAGGCCTTAGCTTTAAGGAAAAAGGCATGGCCGTAGTGGTGATTGCAGATGAGTAGAGTAGCTGGCTATAAAGATGAAGATTACATCCGGGGAAAGGCCCCGATGACAAAGAGAGAGGTCCGTATTCTGACAATCTCTTTATTGGGTATTCAGGAAAAAGACATCGTGGTGGACATTGGCGCCGGTACTGGCGGCCTGACCATGGAGGCGGCTTACGCGGCAAATGAGGGCAGGGTTTATGCGGTCGAAGCCAAAGACGCGGCGCTGGAGCTTGAAAAACAGAACATTGAAAAATTCGGTGCAGACAATGTGACCATTATTTCGGGAAAAGCGCCGGCAGTGCTTGAGGAAATCAAAGAAAAGGTTGATAAGGTGATTATCGGGGGTACCGGCGGACAGCTTGAGGAGATTTTTGTCTGGTGCAAAGAGCATTTGAACCCAGGCGGCAGGCTGGTAGCAAATTTTGTCACCATGGAAAATGCATCCCTGGCCACAACCCTGATGCGCAAATACTTTACCGATGTGGACATGATTCAGGTTGGGGTCAGCCGGGGTGAGTTTATCGGCGGCCTCACCATGCTGAAAGCATCCAACCCTATTTTTATTATTACCGGGAGTGCGGAGTAAATGAAGCGGGAGCTTGGGATTGCCTATTGCGGCCTGGCGTGCTGTTTCTGCGGCGAACACATTGCTTGCCCGGGGTGCGGAAAAGACGGCTGTAAGGATAAAGAGAATTGTAAAAACTACAGCTGCTGCCGCGAAAAGGGCCTTGAAGGCTGCTGGGAATGTGAGGCGTTTCCCTGCAAAGACAGCATGTTGAAAGATAAACGCATGAAAGCCTTCGCGCAGTTTGTTAAAATCTACGGCAAGGAGACGCTGCTGGACTGCCTTGAGAGAAATGAGAAAGCGGGATTAGTTTACCATAAAGCCGGGAGCCTGGAGGGTGATTATGACTTGCCGGAAAGCGAAGAAGGGATTATCGAGCTGATCTTAACAGGTGAGGTAGAGGTGTAGAGTGAACCGTCAAAGTTTTTTGATTCCGCGTCTGACAGCGTTTTGCATAAATTTTAATACACAATAACAAAAGAATTTATGTTTACGGTGAAGCGCCAAAATGGTATGATATATTAAAGATTATTATTAATAAAGCATGCGGCAGCGGCCATGTGCTTAGAATAACAGAGAGGAATTGAAAATTATGGAGAATTATTTCCAGCCTGAAATCGAGTGTGCCTCACGGGAACAGATCCGGGCCTGGCAGGATGAACGTTTGGTTGAGACGGTTAAGCATGTTTATGAAAACGTCCCCTATTACAGAAATCTGATGGAAGAAAAAAATGTGACCCCAGACGACATCAAGGGTGTGGATGATTTACACAAACTGCCGTTTTTAACAAAGGATGACCTGAGAGAGGCCTATCCTTACGGACTTTTGGCAGAGCCGCTGGAAAACTGTGTGCGTATCCAGTCTACCAGCGGAACCACTGGACGCCGGGTCGTCGCTTTTTATACCCAGGATGATATTGACCTGTGGGATGAATGCTGCGCTCGTGCCATTGTGGCAGCCGGCGGAACCAAGGAAGATGTGGTGCATGTCTCCTACGGCTATGGCCTGTTTACCGGCGGCCCTGGCTTGAACGGCGGTTCCCATAAGGTGGGTTGTCTGACACTGCCGATGTCTTCAGGGAACACTGAACGTCAGATTCAGTTTATGCGGGATCTGGGCTCCACGATTCTCTGCTGTACGCCATCCTATGCCGCGTTCCTGGGGGAAACGGTTTGTGAAATGGGTCTTCAGGATGAAATTAAGCTGAAAGCCGGTATCTTCGGTGCGGAAGCCTGGAGTGAGGAAATGCGCCAGGATATTCAGAATAAGCTTGGCATCAAAGCCTATGATATTTACGGGCTCACCGAAATCTCTGGGCCGGGCGTGTCCTTTGAATGCAGCGAACAGACAGGTATGCACATCAATGAAGACCACTTTATCGCTGAGATCATCGACCCGAATACCGGTGAGGTACTGCCGGATGGCGAGAAAGGCGAGTTGGTATTCACAAGCATTACTAAAAAAGCATTCCCGCTGCTCCGCTACCGCACCCGTGACATCTGTGTCCTGAGCCGCGAAAAATGCTCCTGTGGAAGAACCCATGTCAAGATGACCAAGCCAATGGGCCGCAGCGACGATATGCTCATCGTAAAAGGTGTTAATGTATTTCCATCACAGATTGAAACAGTGCTCTTAAACAAAGGGTATCCGGCAAATTATCAGATCATTGTCAGCCGTGAAAACAACAGCGATAAGCTGGATGTTCAGGTTGAAATGACCCTTGAAATGTTCTCGGATAACCTGAGAGAGGTTTCAGCCAGAGAAAAAGAACTGATCGACGCATTGAAGGCCATGCTCGGTATTTATGCCAATGTTCAGCTGGTTGCGCCGAAGTCCATTACCCGCAGCGAAGGCAAAGCCGTTCGCGTGATTGATAAACGTAATTTATATTAAACGAGGTGTAAATGATGACGATTAAACAGATTTCCGTATTTGTGGAAAACAAAGCTGGCCAGTTGTCGAATTTTGTGGATGTGCTGTCAGAAAATGATATTGACATGCGCGCCCTTTCCCTTGCCGAAACCAAGGATTTTGGCATTGTCCGCGTCATTGTGGATGATTCTTATAAAGCGTCGACCGTCCTCAAGGAGGCTGGCTACATCTTTAAGCTGACGCCAGTGCTGGCAGCGGCTGTTCCAGATGAACCGGGAGCGCTGAAAAATATTTTGAAGATTCTGGGCGACAGCAACATCAACCTGGAATACACCTATGCCTTTATCACCCGAAAAAAGGATCTGGCTTACATGATCTTAAGGGTTGAAGACAATGAAAAAGCCATTGAAGCACTTTCAAGAAGCGGTGTGAAGCTGCTGACTCAGGAAGACCTCGAAGAGCTTTAAATTGAAATAAATAAAAAACCGGGACGTAACGAAAAGTTACGTCCCGGACTTTTTTTGCGCTGTTTAAGCGTCTGCCTTTCCAGTGGAACCGAAAAGATCCATTTTTACTTTTACGATATCTTTAATGGCCTGTGTGCCAGGTGCCAGTAATTTACGAGGATCAAAACCCTTGCCTTCAAGGTCTTTGCCGGCTTCGATGTATTTTCTGGTCGCTTCAGCAAATACGAGCTGGCATTCGGTATTTACATTGATTTTTGCTACGCCTAAATCAATGGCTTTTCTGACCATTTCATCCGGAATACCGGTACCACCATGGAGAACGAGAGGCATATCACCGGTTTTTTCCTGAATTTTAGCTAAAACGTCGAAGTTTAAGCCTTGCCAGTTTTCTGGGTATTTTCCATGGATATTACCAATTCCGGCAGCTAACATGGTGACGCCTAAATCAGCAATTTTTTTACATTCTTCAGGATCAGCGAATTCGCCGGTTCCGACAACGCCGTCTTCTTCACCGCCGATGGCGCCGACTTCTGCTTCCAGGGATAAGCCCTTGCCGCGGCAGATTTCAACCAGTTCTTTTGTTTTTTCGATGTTTTCATCAAAAGGCAGATGAGAACCGTCGAACATGATGGATGAGAAGCCGGCTGCGATACAGGCCTTTGCGCCTTCGTAGCTGCCGTGGTCTAAATGAAGGGCAACCGGAACAGAAATATTTAATTCGTCCAGCATTCCGTTAACCATATTGGTGACTGTTTTATAGCCACACATATATTTTCCAGCACCTTCAGAAACCCCTAAGATAACAGGTGATCTCTGCTCATTGGCCGTCTGAAGAACCGCTTTGGTCCATTCAAGATTATTGATGTTGAACTGTCCCACACCATAATGGCCTGCTTTTGCTTTATTAAGCATTTCTTTTGCTGATACTAACATAATAGAATGATCCTCCTAAAATTTTGAGTTTAACTAACTTTATAAATTATATATTAAGTGCAAAAAAGTCTCAAGACCTATACCAATTTTTCCAGCATGAAAACCCAGGTTAATCATTTGCAGATTTTATTAAAGCGGTTTCATTTTTTTAGATCAGAGAGTCTTTTCTTTAATTTCTTCAGGTTGCTCTGAGTAGAGAAGCCTTAATTTGTTCTCTGAGTACTCATAGGTATGCTTGTAAGTGCTCTCAATGATTTTTCCCAGCAGAGCAGTATCGTTGTTTGAGATAGCCTTTGAGAGCTTGTCCATATCGCCGTATAAAAGGCGGTCGACACGGTCATAATCATCATTACTGACAAAGGTTTTAAGAATGACCCCATAAGCCAGTTTGATTTTCAGATGCTCGTAAATATTCTGTATGGCCGGGGACTGGATTGATGAGATTAGAATATCGGTTAAGGCTGTTGTGATGCCGCGGCTGTAGCGTTTACTTTCCAGAAGCTCAAGAATATGTTTTTTGTCCTTTTCGCTCATGGATTTGAAAGCGTCAAAGGCGATAGCCTTACATGAATAGCGCAGAATCTGGAGACTGCTCAGGTATTCGTCCAGCTGGCCAAGGACTTCCGGGGAATGAGAACGCTCAAAAACGATTTGGGTGCCCTTTCCATTAAAGGTTCTGGTCAGGCCGAGGGAATTCAGGATAGACAGGGCTTTTCGGACGGTAACTGGTGAAACGCCATAAACTCTGCGCAGTTCGGATTCGGAAGGAAGAAAATCGCCGGCTACATTGCCGGATTTTTCGCTCTCCCACATAATATCACTGGCAATCCTCAGATAAAGCGGTGTCGGAGCATTGTCGATAAACCAGTTAAAACTTTCAGCTTCAGAAGGCGCCGCCGGTGCGTTCACCATATAGGCCGCATCAAAGCGCTGGCTGATTTCATTAAAGCCCTGAAGCAGTAAATGATGAAAATGTTTGAAATTCTGCTTAGCGGCATGGTCCAGCAGTTCTTTGTACCATCCTTTGATGGTGTCTTCTGAAAGATCTTCATGGAGCGTATGGCCAGTAATACTGCTGTGAATGGAGTCGATTCGGACAAAATCGCAGACCTGTTCAAAAAGTTCGATGATAAAAGGATTTTCTGTTCTTCTCAGGATATTCCGGATGAAGCGGCAGTGAAAAGCAAACAATTCGATCGGGTTGGAAGAATCCAGATTGTCGGTCATTTCGTAAAGGGTCATATAATCCTCACTGTTGCATTTAGAAGCGCCGTGTGTAATGATGCTGGGTAAAAGGATAGAAAGCATCCGGTATGTATCACTGATGCCGTGACACCGGTTTTTAAAGCGTTTTTCATAAGCTGCGCGGTGCTCTGGCAGGCGGCTGTCAAAGATAACCTGAGCATTTTTACCGTGGGAGCAGAAAATAAGATTGTTGTCCTGCAACAGACGCAGGGCCTTTCGAACGGAATTACGACTGGCACCCATTTGTTTGCTGATTTTAGGTTCAGATGGCAGGGTATCACCCAGTTTTAATTTGCCGTTGTAAATATCATCCTCAATCTTTCTGCAAATAAATAGATACAATGGAATTTCTTTTTTCAAAATACAATCTCCTTTGGGGGTATTTTAATAGTATAACATCATTTAGTAAAAATCACATTTAAATTGAGAAAAAATTATAAAGAAATTCTCTTTTGCTTAACCTTTACCATATCGGAATTAGATGTAAGAGCCTCAAAATGAGGTGTACCCATTTTGAAGAGAATTAAACATAGAAAAAATATTTTGATGGTAGTAGAATACTGAAAATATTCTAAAATGGGTTTTTCACATTGTGAATTCGGGTAAAAATAAAAAAACGAATAAAAAGGATATAATTGGTTGAATTAAAATGATAACTTCAATTGCAGATAAAAAGTTTTTAAATAAAGAGATTGCTTTGACGGGAGATTCGATTTATAATAAAGTATATATATTGGGAAAACTAAATAAAAATTGCGGCATCCGGAAAGTGCTGGCACACTTATCCGGCTTGCGCAGGTGCACAACCACCATACACAACGGCCCTGGGGGGCACGTACCGCATTACTTATTATAGGCTATTTTTGTGCTAAAAACAAGAGGACACCCTATAAATAAGTGGGCTTATTTGTGTTAGCATTTTATAAAAGTGTCATATAACTGTGCATGGTTGGTTTAATCCTGCACAGTTTTTTATTTGGTTTTCCCTGAAATTTAGGAGAAGACAATGGAATCAAGGTTAGATCAAAAGGCAATTGGCCAGCGTATCCGGCAGCGTAGAACTTTTTTAAATATGAGCCGCGAGGATTTGGCGCGAAAAATAGGGATTACACAGACTTTTTTAACGGACATTGAGCTGGGAACCAAAGGCTTTTCTCTTAAGAGTCTTGAACGTTTCTGCGAAGCGTTAAAAATGTCTTCAGACAGCATCCTGTTTGGCAAAAGCCTGGATGAGAAAGAAAAAAACACTGCATTGCTTGATATTCTAGAGCATTGCCCTGATGAAAAAAAGGAATACGCAGAAAGAATGATGATGCTCTTTTTAATGAGCCATGAAACAGAAAACTAGCGTGAATGTGTAAAATGACCGGACTCTGGAAAAAGAGACCGGTTTTTTATTGCCTGTAATCCGATTACAGAAAATATGTAGAATATTCGGTGAAATTGGCAAAAAACTGCTTATTTCCCATAAAAAGGGGTAGCGTCTGAGTCAGATTGGTGATATAATTGGAAACGAAAATTGAATAGGAAAGACTAATGTAAAATCTGTTTTGGATTCTTTCGTTTTTGCTCCGGTAAAAACAAAGGATAAAGGGAATCTGGTGAAAATCCAGAGCGATCCGGTCACTGTAATTCGTTAAGTCTCCTTATGATGCCACTGGAATGAAAACCGGGAAGGCGAGGAGAATATAATGCGATGAGTCAGGAAACCTACTAAACAGAGTGCTAATAATTACCTCCAGGGAAAAGGGAACTTAGTAACGTTAATTTAATTGTGGTATCCGCAGTAATCAGCGTGGATAAATAATTCTGTTGACAAACCTCTTTTTTTACGGAGACGTAATGAAGAGGTTTTTATTTGTTTTGAATGAATGTTTGATTGAAGGAGAAGGATTGAAATGAAGTTAGTTGTAGTGGGGATCAATCATAAAGACACACCTCTGGAAATCAGGGAAAAGGGTGCTTTTATCAAGCGGACCGTAAAAGAAGGTATTGCGAGCCTTCTGGAAGAGGCGTGTATCGAAGAGGTGATCATTCTTTCTACCTGTAATCGAAGCGAAATTTACGTGGCGACCCGTGACGTGGAAGCAGCAGGCCGGGCGCTGAAAAATTTTTATATCGAGGAGAAATCCAGGGAGCTGGAAAATTATCTGTTCTGTGAAAAGGGCAGAGAGGCCATCCTGCATCTTTACCGGGTAGTGACAGGGCTGGATTCGATGATTCTGGGTGAGGATCAGATCTTAGGACAGGTAAAGGATGCCCTTGAATTATCCCAGTCTGTTCACGGCTGCGGGAAATATTTAACCAAGGCTTTCAGAGAAGCCGTCACCTTTGCCAAGAAGGTTAAAACCGTTTATAAAATTTCCGAGACCCCGCTCTCCCTGAGCTCGACAGCGGTTAAGCATGTTAAAAGAACCTATGAGGACTATGCCGATAAAAAGGTGCTGATCATCGGTTCTGGAAAAATGGGGCTTCTGGCGCTGCGTTATATGGCGGCAGAGGGCTTTAACAGCGTCTATATGACCAATCGTACCTATCATCCGGGGGATGAGTACCGTGATATCTATGAGGGCGTCAACATGATCCGCTACGAGGACCGCTATGAAGCCATTGAGGATATCGATGTGATTATCTCAGCAACAGCCTCACCCCATGTGGTTTTAAAACGGGAGCTCATGCCAGAGCGCAAAAAGCCGCTCATGGCCATTGACCTGGCACTGCCAAGAGATATTGAGGAAGCCATCTCGGAAATGGACAGAGTCGAGCTGCTGACCATTGATAATTTTAAGGACATCATTGATGAAAAAATGCACTACCGTGAGCGAGTGGCAGAGAAGATCGCCCTCGAGATCGAAGAGGAAATCGACGGACTCATGGTCTGGATTACCAAGTCCAAGGTAGATAACATGGTGGCACATTTTAACCAGGTTTCCGGACAGCTGGCAGACGAAACCATTGAGATTCTCAACAAGCGCTATCAGTTTGAGGGGAAGGACAAGGAATTTCTTGAAAAAATTGTCCATTCAAAATTCCGTGAAATGGTGATGCCGTCCATCAAACAGCTGAAAACACTGGACAGCGAGGACGATATACTGCGCTTTGAGAAAACACTGGCCTTTTTATTTTCAGGCGGCAATGCGGAGGCGGCTCAATGAAAGGGCCGATTCTGCTCAACTTTAAAGGGAAAAAGGCCCTTGTGATTGGCGGCGGAAAGGTAGGGATGCGGCGCGCGGAAACCCTAGCCGGGTATGGGTGTTCTGTGACCTGCGTGGATAAAAACATGGAGGTTCCAGAAAAGCCGGTTGAGAACATCCGTTATATTAAAGCATACTGCCGGATCGAGACAGCCCTTGACGGCATGGATCTTGTAGTGGCGGCGACAGACCAGCGTGAGCTGAACGCCCAGATTCTTGAGAGCTGTAAAATACGCGGCATCTGGTGCAACGTTTCAGACGACCCGGAGCATTCTGATTTTATTTTTCCCTCAGTGGTAAGGCGGGGAGACTTGACGATCTCGGTCTGTACCGACGGCGCCAGTCCAACGCTGACTACCCAGATAAAAAGGGAACTGGAAGAAAAATACAATGAAAGCTACGCAGAGCGTCTCAGTCTGCTTAAACAGCTGAGGCTGCATATATTGAAAACAGAAACCTCACCGGAGGCAAAAAAGAGACGGCTCAAGGAGCTGACAGCGTTAACCATTGAAGAATTGCAGAGAGAAGTGGAGAAAATATGAAAATAATCGTAGGCTCAAGAGGCAGTAAGCTGGCAGTGGTCCAGACAAACTGGCTTCTTGAGGAATTAAGAAAAGCAAACCCGGAGGTCGATTTTGAACTCAAAATCATCAAGACAAAGGGCGATAAAATTCAGCACAAAGCCCTTGATAAAATTGGGGATAAGGGTATTTTTACCAAAGAGCTGGAGGATGCCCTCTTAAGCGGTGAAATTGATATGGCCGTTCACAGCATGAAGGATATGCCTTCTGCATTGCCCGAGGGGCTGACACTTTCTGTGCCGCCCATGCGGGAAGACCCGAGGGATGTGCTGTTGACACCGCATAAAATAAGCGCTGTCCAGGAGCTGCCCGAAAATGCAGTCATCGGTACTGGAAGCAAACGCCGGATTTATCAGCTGAAAAATATCCGAAAAGATTTTGAAGTGGTGGGAATCCGCGGAAATATTGATACCCGTATCCGGAAAATGAAAGAGCAGGGACTGGATGGCATTATTCTGGCGGCGGCAGGCCTTAAACGCATCGGCGTTTATGAGAGCGAGGATTATACCTGCCTCCCACTTGAACCATGCCAGTTTGTATCGGCGCCAGCCCAGGGGATTCTGGCAGTGGAAATCCGTGAGGATAACGAAACCGTCAAGGCACTCATGGAATCTGTCAGTAACCCGGTTACCAAGGCGCAAATGACAGCGGAACGCCAGTTTTTGATCAGCTTAAACGGCAGCTGCCATATCCCTATCGGAGCATACTGTGATGTGGAGGGTGAAAAATTGACCCTTTACGGACTTTTTGGCAACGAAGACGGCACGATTCTATATAAAGGACAGACAGAGGGAGCCCTGGGCGAGGAAGCAAAAATGGGAGACCGTCTGGCAAAGGAACTGAAAGAAATGGTAGAAGCAGAAATTAAGCCGGGCACGGTCTATCTGGCTGGCGGCGGCTGCGGTGATAAGGGACTGATCACCGTCAAAGCCATGGAAAAATTAAAAACCTGTGACGCGGTGGTTTACGACGCGCTGGTCAATGAGGAATTCCTGAAATGGACAAAACCAGAGTGTGAAAAGATTTATGTCGGCAAAAGAGCCGCCAACCATGCGCTGCCTCAGGATGAAATCAACGCTCTGCTGATCAAGCTGGGCAAGGAAGGCAAAAATGTTGTCCGCCTTAAGGGCGGCGACCCTTATGTTTTTGGACGCGGCGGCGAGGAAGGCGAGGAGCTCTACGACGCCGGAGTTCCATTTGAAGTGATTCCAGGGATTACCTCGGTTATCGGCGGCCTGGCTTACGCGGGTATTCCCATTACCCACAGAGACTGTGTCTCTTCCTTTCAGGTGGTTACCGGGCATCTGAAATCTGAGGAGTCTGAGCTGGACTGGCCGGTACTGGCTAAATCCAAAGGGACCATCGTGTTTTTGATGGGCGTCAAAAATCTTGAAAAAATCACCGGAGAGCTGATGAAAAACGGGATGGATAAAAATACGCCGGCGGCTGTGGTGCACCGCGCTTCTACGCCTTACCAGCGAGTGGTGGAAGGCACACTGGAAACAATCTACGGCATTGCCACAGAAGCCAGGATCACAGCGCCAAGCCTGATCGTAGTCGGCGATGTGGTGACCAAGCGTGAGAAGCTGCGCTTTTTTGACAGCAAGCCCCTTTTTGGAAAAAATATCGTGGTAACCCGCTCCAGAGAACAGAGCTCGAAAATGGTGGCGCAGATCGCAGAACTCGGCGGTAACGCCATCGAGTACCCGACCATCAAAATTGAGCCGATTCCTGAGAATGTCGATGCGCTGGCCGAGAACTTTGGATGTCTGGACAGGTACAGCCACATTATTTTTACCAGCACCAACGGCGTTGAAATTTTCTTCGACGCGCTGAAGGCCTCGGGCAGAGATACCAGAGCCCTCGGGAACATCCATGTGACAGCCATTGGCTCAGCAACAGCGGCGCTGCTTGCCGAGCAGGGGATCACCGCGGATTTTGTGCCGAAAAAATATGTCGGCGAAGAGCTGGTTGACGGTTTAATGCCGCTTTTGACAGAAACGTCGCGGGTATTGATCCCACGCTCCAAAAACGCCAGGATTTACGTGGTTGAGGAGCTCCGCAAGGTTTGCCCGGTGGATGAATTTCAGATTTACGAAACGGTCCGAGAGGACAACACCGACGTCGATGTGGCGGAAATGCTGAAAAATAAAGAGATTGACTACATTACCTTCACAAGCTCCACAACGGTGCAATATTTTGTGGAAAAAATTGGCAGTGAAAATGTGGATGATACTAAAAATGCAAAATGCGTTTCGATTGGACCTGTAACCTCAGACAAAATGAAAGAGCTGGGTTTAACGGTCGATGTCCAGGCAGAGGTTTATACCATTGCCGGAATGATTGAAGCGATTCTGAATATGGAAAAATAAAGAGAGGAAGTTGATTATTATGTTACCAACCCGATTGAGAAAAAACGCAGCGGTTCGTGATCTGATCCGCGAAACAGAATTATCCATGCGCGATGTGGTTTACCCGTTGTTTGTGGTAGACGGGGAAAACATTAAGCGTGAAATCCCGTCCATGAAGAGACAGTACCACCTGTCGCTCGATATGCTGCCAAAGGAACTGGATGAGCTGAAGGCGCTGGGCGTCCGTTACATTATTCTGTTCGGCGTGCCGGATGAAAAGGACGCGGAAGCAACACCAGCCTTTGTGGATGATGGGATTATCCAGAAGGCCATCCGCATTGTCAAGGAAAAAGATCCGGAAATGTACGTCATCACGGATGTCTGCCTCTGCGAATACAAGAGCGATGGGCATTGCTGCTTCTTCCACGATAACGGCGATATTAAGCGTGACAAATCGCTGGAAACCCTGTGTAAGGTAACCGTGAGCCATGCGAAAGCCGGCGCGGATATGGTAGCGCCCTCAGACATGATGGACGGCCATATCGAAGCCATGCGTAAAGCACTGGACGATACAGGCTTTGAAAGCATTCCAATTATGGGCTATTCCGCCAAATTCGCGTCTACCTTCTATGGACCGTTCCGCGACGCGGCAAACTCCGCTCCGGCCTTTGGCGACCGCAGAAGCTACCAGATGGACCCGGCTAACAGCGAGGAAGCGCTGAAGGAAGTCGTGCTAGATATCGAGGAGGGCGCAGACATTGTCATGGTAAAACCTGCAATGCCTTATCTGGATATCATTGCAAAGGCCAAGGAATTGTCTTATCTGCCAATGGCAGCCTACCAGGTCAGCGGCGAATACGCGATGATCCGGAATGCGGTAGACGCCGGCTTGTTAGATGAAAAGGCCATTTATGAGAGTATGCTGTGCATTAAACGTGCGGGGGCCAAAATCATCATCACCTATTTCGCAAAAGATTTAAAAGCATTGATTGAAAAATATCAGTAAAGGACAGAATAAAATGAAGCATACAAAGTCGACTGCACTTTTTGAAGAAGCGAACCGTGTTATTCCCGGCGGGGTCAACAGCCCCGTCCGCGCTTTTCAGTCAGTGGGTATGCCGCCGATCTTTATCGACCATGGAAAGGGCTCAAAGATCTATGATGCGGATGGAAATGAATACACTGACTATATCTGCTCCTGGGGGCCGCTGATTCTCGGCCATGCCGCGGATGCTTATTACGACGGCATCGATGAAGCGCTGAGAAAGGGCAACACCTACGGCGCGCCGACAGAAATTGAGATCCGCGTGGCGGAAATGATCATTGACGCTTACCCGTCTATGGATATGGTGCGCATGGTCAACTCCGGCACCGAGGCCACCATGAGCGCCATCCGCCTGGCCAGAGGCTATACCGGGCGTGAGAAATTCATCAAATTTGAAGGCTGCTACCATGGACACAGCGATTCTCTGCTGGTAAAATCCGGCTCCGGCACCCTGACCTACGGTGTGCCCACAAGCCCAGGCGTTACTGCTGGTACGGCCAAGGACACGTTGGTGGCAACCTACAATGACCTGGATTCCGTTAAAAAGCTTTTTGATGAAAACAAGGGAGAGATCGCCTGTGTGATCGTCGAACCGGTCGCGGGCAACATGGGTGTTGTGCCGCCGGACAGCACCTTCATGAAAGGCCTGAGAAAGCTGACCGAGGAAGAGGGTGCCCTGCTGATTTTTGACGAAGTCATCACAGGGTTCAGGCTGGCCTTTGGCGGCGCACAGGAGGTGCTGGGCATTAAGCCGGACCTTACCACACTCGGTAAGATCATCGGCGGCGGTATGCCGGTAGGCGCCTTTGGCGGACGGCGGGATATCATGGAAAAGCTCTCACCGCTCGGCCCGGTTTACCAGGCAGGTACCTTGTCCGGAAACCCCATCGCCATGAAAATGGGGCTCAACACCTTAACCTATCTCAAGGAACACCCAGAGGTTTACACCCATCTGGAAGACTGTGCCAGGCAGCTGGAAGCCGGTTTTAACAAAAATATTAAGGAAACCGGTGTTAAGGCAAAGATGGTGCGCTTTGGCGGAATGAGCGCCTTGTTCTTTACCGATCAGGAAATCAGTGATTTTAGCAGTGTGATGACCAGCGATACAAAAACCTACGCAAAATATTTTGCCGAAATGCTGAACCGCGGCAATCTGATGCCGCCGGCACAGTTTGAAGGGATTTTTGTCTCAGCCGCCCACACCAAAGCCGATATTGAAAAGACCATTGCCGACAATCTGGCTGCGCTTAAGGCGCTTGCATAGAGAATAAAAGAACAAGGAGTGCAGAATGCCCAAAAAAGCTTTATTAGTGATAAGTTTCGGGACATCTTATCGTGAAACCCGGGAAAAAACCATCGGAGCCATCGAGAGAGACTTGCAGAAAGGCTTTCCGGATTATGATTTCAGACGCGCTTTTACCTCGCGGATGATCATCAAGAAACTCAGAGAGCGTGACAATGAATATGTGGACATTCCCCACGAAGCCCTTGAAAAGCTGAAAAATGAAGGCTATACCGAGGTTGTCTGCCAGACAACACACGTCATCAACGGCTACGAATACGATTTGACCATCAACGAGCTCAAAAAATTTGAAAATGATTTTGATGTGCTGACCATCGGCGCGCCGCTTCTGACAACCATTGACGATTATGAGCAGGTGGCCAGAACAGCCATCAGTGAGCTGCCAGAAATGAAAGAGGGCGAAGCCCTGCTCTATATGGGACACGGCAGCGAGCATCACGCCAATGCCACTTATCCGGCCATGGATTACACCTTTAAGCACTTAGGCTATAAAAACGCCTTTATGGGAACCGTAGAGGGCTTTCCGAGTCTGAGCGATATTATTCCGCAGCTTAAGGAAAAAGGATACCATAAGCTTTACCTGGCGCCTTTTATGATCGTAGCCGGTGATCATGCCATCAACGATATGGCAAGCGACGAGGAAGACTCATGGAAAACACTGCTCGAAAACGAAGGCTTTGAAGTGGAATGTGTCCTGAAGGGACTCGGCCAGTTTAAGGGCATTCAGGATATGTTTTTAGAGCATGCCAAGAACGGCACAAGCGTTAAAGAACTGCTTTGAAAAATTGAAAATCAACAAATACATCAAATAAAAACTAGGAGTACAAATGAAAAACACAGTATACTTAATCGGGGCGGGTCCTGGAGATCCGGAGTTAATTACCTTAAAGGGCAAGCGCTTGATTGGCGAAGCGGACATTATTATCTACGCAGGCTCTCTGGTCAACAAGGAAGTGCTGGCAGGCCACAAGGAAGACGCTGAAATTTACAACAGCGCCTCCATGACACTGGACGACGTCATCGAAGTGATCACCAGGGGCGTTAACGAGGGCAAGAAAGTTGTTCGTGTCCACACTGGCGATCCGGCGATCTACGGCGCGATCCGTGAACAGATGGACCGCCTGGAGGAAGAAGACATTCCCTTTGAAGTGGTGCCGGGCGTCAGCTCCTTTACCGCCTCAGCCTCTGTTCTGAAAAAAGAATTTACACTGCCGGACGTGTCACAGACCGTTATCTGCACCCGTCTGGAAGGCCGCACTCCAGTGCCGGAAAAGGAAAAACTTGAATCACTGGCAGCGCATCACGCTTCCATGGCCATTTTCCTGTCCGTTCAGATGATCGACGAAGTGGCAGAACGCCTGATGACCCAGTACGAGCCCACCACACCCATTGCCGTTATCCAGCGTGCAACCTGGGAAGACCAGAAAGTTGTTCTGGGAACCCTTGAAACCATTGCGGATAAGGTAAAGGAAGCCGGTATTACAAAAACCGCTCAGATTCTGGTCGGGGATTTCCTGGGCGACAAGTACAGCCTTTCCAAGCTGTATGATCCGTCCTTTACCCACGAATACCGCACCGCTACAAAATAGGGTATGAAGCGCACAGAGAGATGGGCCGTTGTCGCTGTTTCCAGACAAGGTGTCCGGAAAGCCCTTGAGGTAAAGGAGCACATTCCTGAAAAAGCGCCGGACATCTTTACCATGGAGAAATACGCCGCCCCCGGAACACAGCTGATCCGCGGAAAAATCGGTGAATTTTTCGGAACGCTCATGGCCGATTACGATACGGTTTTATGCATCATGGCCACAGGTATTGTGGTTCGGAGCATTGCGCCCCATCTCGGCCATAAGTCAAAGGATCCGGGCATTTTGGTCATGGATCCGGACGGGAAGTATGTTATCAGCCTTTTATCCGGACATCTCGGACACGCCAATGAGAACGCCGTATATCTGGCAAAGCGTATGGACGCCCAGCCCGTCATTACCACCGGAACCGATGTGAAGGGCAGTATGGCAGTGGATGTGCTGGCTGAAAAGCTGGGCTGCACCATTGCGGATTTCACCACGGCCAAGGATGTAACCGCCTTGATCCTGGACGATGAACCCGTCGCCCTGATTGTCGAAGAGCACGGTAAACCCACTGGGCTGGTGCTGCCGCCGAATCTGGTTTTTTCAGAAAAGCAGGAGGCCCTTTCCGGCGATTACAGCGGCTGCGTGGTGGTCTCAGCCGATGATCCGTTTATCTGGCCGCCAGGAAAACCCGTTATTCAGATCGTGCCGAAAAAAATCGTGATCGGTATCGGCTGCCGTAGGAATACCGAGGCAGCGCGGATTGAGGAAGCTGTGAGACAGGTGCTCGCCGCCCTTGAGCTCCATCCGCTATCCGTTAAGGCATTTGCTACCATTGGCCTGAAAGCCGATGAGAAGGGAATACACGCGGCCTGCAAAACCTTTGACGCAGAGCTTAAGGTGGTGCCGGATGATTTTGTGAAAATGGTACAGAGCCGTTTTGAAGGCTCGGACTTTGTTTTCAAAACCACAGGTCTCTACGCGGTCAGCGAGCCGTGCGGCTATGTGGCGTCCGGCTTTGGCGCGTGTTTGCTGGAGAAGCAGAAGTGTGGGGGAATTACCCTGTCGGTCTGGCAGGTCGTCAATAAAGAATGAACTGCGGCTTTGGGCTGGAGATCGTTTTGAAATAAGCAAATTAAGAGGAGAAATAGATTGAGTAAAAAAATTTACGTAACAGGTCTGGGGCCAGGTCTGTATGAACATATGACAGAAGCCGCTAAAAATTCCTTGAAGGATGCGGACGTGATTGTAGGCTATAAAACCTACATTGATTTGATCAAAGATTTAATCGGCGATAAGGAAGTGCTTTCCTCTGGAATGCGCAAGGAAATCGACCGCTGCCAGGATTGCCTGGATCTGGCTGAACAGGGAAAAACCGTTACGCTGGTAAGCTCCGGTGACGCGGGCGTGTACGGTATGGCAGGCATTATGCTGGAAATCGTTGAAAAGCAGAAAAGCGACGTTGAAGTGGTTGTGGTCCCTGGGATTTCCGCCGCCAATGCGGCAGCGTCTACCTTAGGCGCTCCTTTGATGCACGACTACTGTGTCATCAGCCTCAGCGACCTGATGACCGACTGGGAAATGATTAAAAAGCGCCTGCGCTGTGCTGGCGAAGGCGATTTTATTGTGACACTCTACAATCCAAAGAGCAAGGGCCGTCCGGATAATATCGTGGAAGCCCAGAAGATTCTGCTGGAATATAAAGCACCGGAAACACCGGTGGGCATTGTCAGAAACGCCAAGCGTGCCAATGAAAGCTACGTCATCACCACACTTGAAAAAATGTGCGATGAAGAAATCGACATGTTTTCCATGGTGGTGATCGGCAATTCCAAAACCTATATTACAGAAGACCATTTAAAAATGATTACACCACGGGGGTACCAGCTGTGATTCTGGTCCTCGGAGGAACGTATGACAGCCGCAAGCTGACAGAGGCGCTGCTCGGACAGGGCTGCGCCGTTCTTTATTCCTCCGTAACTGCTTATAATACAGCAAGCCTTCCGGAAAACGCACGTCTGGAAATCCACACCGGAGCCCTTGAGACAGACGGACTGGCCGGGCTGATGGCTGAAAAGCGCATTGAGCTCTGTGTGGACGCCACCCATCCTTACGCGAAAGAGGTTTCGCTCAACGCCATCGCGGCCTCGAAAAAAGCAGGGGCCGCCTATGTGCGCCTGGAAAGGCCGCGGATGATGGATGACGGGCAGCAGACGCTGGGGTTTCCGGATTATGAATCAGCAGTGCGTTACCTTTTGGAACAGGAGGGCAATGTCCTGCTGACAACAGGAAGCCGCCAGCTGGAGTTTTACGATCCTCTGCCCAAGGAACGTGTGATCGTGCGGGTGCTGCCAACCAGCAAGGTGCTTGAAAAGTGTGAGCGTCTTGGCTACAAGCCACAGAATATCATTGCCATGCAGGGGCCTTTCAGCTACGCTATGAACGTGGAGACCATCCGCCAGTTCGACATTCGGTTTTTGGTCACAAAGGACAGCGGCGACGTGGGCGGCGTCAGTGAAAAGCTGCGCGCTGCGGCCGATATGGGCGTGCGTGTTATATTTATCGAACGCCCCAGGATTGAGTACCCGGTCGTCTTTAATACAGCAGAGGAAATACTCGGCTGGATGGCAGAAAATAAATAGTTAAAACCAGATCAGTGTGCGCATAAAAATAAAGCTAGGAGTAAAAAATGAAAAAGGCAAAAAATATCATGTTTCAGGGGACGGGCTCATCCGTGGGAAAAAGCCTGCTGACCGCAGCAGTATGCCGGATTCTGAACAATAAAGGTTACCGTGTAGCGCCCTATAAATCCCAGAATATGGCGCTTAATTCTTATATAACCCTCGACGGCAAAGAGATGGGCAGAGCGCAGGTCGTTCAGGCGGAATGTGCCAGAATTGAGCCGCAGGTAGAGATGAATCCAGTGCTTCTGAAGCCGAACTCAGACGTGGGCTGCCAGGTTATCCTGAATGGAAAGGCCGAGTTTAACATGAACGCGGTCGAGTACCATGCCCATAAGGCAAAGCTGACCGATGTGGTCATGGACGCCTACAATATGCTGGCAGAAAGCCATGACATCATCGCCATCGAAGGCGCAGGAAGCCCGGCAGAGATCAATCTCCGTGACAACGATATTGTGAATATGGGACTGGCAGAAATGGTGGACGCGCCGGTTATCCTCATCGGCGATATTGACCGCGGCGGGGTCTTTGCCTCCGTTTACGGTACCATCAAGCTGCTTGCGCCAGAGGAACAGGCAAGAATCAAGGGCTTTATCATCAATAAATTCCGGGGCGACGTCGAGCTGCTTACGCCAGGCATTGAGATGATCGAGGAAAAGGTAGGCGTTCCGTGTCTGGGTGTTATCCCTTATCAGCGCCTTGTCATTGATGATGAAGACAGTGTAACCGAGCGGTGGGATGAACAGCGCGAGGGCGTGATCACCATCGGTGTGGTACGGCTGCGTCATATTTCTAACTTTACCGACTGCACAGTCTTTGACATGTACCCCGATGTTAAGGTAGAATATTATGAGAACCAGCGGGAGCTGCACCGTGCCGATCCCGATCTCATTGTAATACCGGGCAGCAAAAATACCATTGACGATATTGTGAAGCTGCGGGAAAGCAGGCTGGAGGAAGAAATTCTGGCCAAGCATACAGCTGGCGTGCCGGTAATCGGTATCTGTGGCGGCTACCAGATTCTCGGCGATGAGATCTGTGACCCGCACTGCGTCGAGTCTACAGTAGGTTCCATCAAGGGGTTGGGGCTGTTAAACATGCGCACTGTGCTGGAGGAAGAAAAAACCACCACGCGGGTGGCAGGACACATCAGTGCAGATTTCTTAAATATGGGACTGAGCGGCAGTGCCATCACCGGCTATGAGATCCATATGGGTGAAACCACGCCCATTGATGACACCAAGAGCTTTTCAACGCTTGAGGACGGGCGCTCGGACGGCGCGGTATCCGCAGACGGTACAGTTATGGGGACCTATCTGCACGGCGTGTTTGACAACGATTCGTTCCGTGAAAAATTAATTGAAACCCTGAAAAAGAAAAAGAACATCGCGTCAGAGAGCGAAGCGGTCGATTTCAAGGCCTTTAAGGAAGAGCAATACGATCTGCTGGCCGAAACCGTTGAAAATAATCTGGACATGCAGAAATTAATGGAAATTATTGGAGTATAAGATGCTTTTAGGAATGAGCGCTGGCATTTGGTTTTGTCTGATTGTGGGAGCTGTGGTGCTGGACCGCCTGATCGGCGATCCGGCATGGATTCCCCATCCAATTGTATACATTGGAAAACTGGTTGGATTTTTAACAAAAAAATTAAATAAGGGCAAGGCCAGAAAATTCAAAGGCCTCATTCTCTGGGTATTGACAATTGTGATTACCGGCGCTGTTATTCTGGCAGTGCAGTATATTACATACCGGCTCAATATCGTTTTATTTTATGTGGTGAACCTTTACCTTTTATCCACCACCATTGCGGCGAAATGTCTGCAGGAGGAGGTCATGAAGGTCTATGACGCACTGCGGGACAAGGATATACCAAAGGCCCGCACCATGGTCGGTTACCTTGTGGGGCGCGATACCCAGGAGCTCCAGGAAGGCGGCATTGTCCGCGCGACAGTGGAAACCACCGCGGAAAACACCATTGACGGAGTGCTCGCGCCGATTTTCTACATGTTTGTCGGCGTTGTCCTGTGGGTTTTTGTGCCCTTTGTCAACCCGCTGCTGCTGGCCATGCTGTACAAAGCCGTCAACACCATGGATTCCATGGTCGGCTACGTTCAGGAGCCCTACAAGGACTTTGGCTATTTTTCCGCCAAAATTGACGATATCGCCAACTTTGTCATCGCACGTATTGGAAGCTGGTTTATGCTCATTGGCGGCCTGTTTCTGGGATATAGGGTCGGTGAAGGGCAGCGGATTTACGCGCGCGACCGAAAGAACCATAAAAGCCCAAATTCCGGGCATCCAGAATCCGTGGTGGCCGGGCTCTTGGGCGTTCAGCTGGGCGGCACCAACCTGTATTTCGGGCAGACGCTTGAAAAGCCGACCATCGGCGATGCCGGACGGAGCCTGGCCTACGAGGACATTAAGGATACCATCAGCATTATGTTTTCCAGTGAGGTCGTTATGATGGTACTCACGGGCCTGATTTTCTTTGGAATTTATATTGTTTCATAGTGAGGAAAAGAATGAATAAACATGGCGGATATCGAGGCGACAAAAAAGACGTGCTGGATTTCAGCATTAACATTAACCCGCTGGGGATGCCGGAGGGACTGAGAAAAAGGCTGGAAACAGCTCTGGACGACCTCGGCAGATACCCGGAGATCACAGGCGAGACAGCCCGGAATAAAATCGCAGAGGACATCGGCGTCGCGCCAGAAAACGTGATTTTGGGGAATGGCGCCATTGAGCTGATCTATCTTTTTGCCAGAGGCGTTCACCCGGAGCAGGCGCTCATTCCAGTGCCCACCTTTAACGAGTACCGCCGGGCGCTCAGTATGAACGGCTGCGGCGGAGTCAGCGAGCTTACGCTGTCGCCGGAGGATGATTTTGAGCTGGATCCCGAAAGGCTCATCCGACTGGCAGAGGAATGCCGCCCGAAGGCGGTGTATCTCTGCAATCCGACCAACCCGACAGGGCGCCTTTACAGCAAAGCCTTTATCAAGGAGCTGATGGATCGGATGGACCCTGAAATTATCTGGTTTATTGACGAGTCCTTTATCGAATTTTCAGGCATCGAAACCTGTCTGGAATATGTAAACCACTCCGACCGCCGTCTTTTCCTGCTACGTTCACTGACCAAATTCTTTGGGGTGCCGGGACTGCGGATCGGCTACGGCGTCGGCTCAGCAGGGCTTATCCAGGCCATGGAGGCCTACAAAGAGCCATGGACCATCAATACCCTGGCGCTGGAAGCCGCCATGTGTATCTACGATGACAAAGCCTATATGCAGAAAACGCGGGACTACATCCAGACAGAGCGGCAGCGTGTTTTCGACGCCCTGTCCAGTCTGCCTGGTCTGAAGGTGTATCCGAGCGGCGCGGATTTCCATTTGTATAAGGTGGCGGGAAGAAGCGCGCAGACACTTCAGAAGGAGCTGCTTGAGCAGCGTATCAATATCCGGACCTGTGAGGATTTTGCTGGACTGGAAACCCAGTTTTTCAGAGCAGCCATCAAGCGGCGTGAGGATAACGACCGTCTGATTGCAGCTTTAAATAATATTTTAAGGGGATAAAAGAAAATGGGAAGCTTAGTATTTGTAACTGGCGGCGCCCGAAGCGGCAAAAGCAGTTTTGCGGAAAAGGCAGTCAAGGAAGTGGGCAGCAAGGTTGCCTACATTGCCACAGCCATTGCCTTTGATGACGGCATGAAGGACCGGATACGAAGACATCAGGAACAGCGTCCGTCAGAGTGGGCAACCATCGAGCGCTATAAGGATTACGAAGTTATGGCGGAGGATCCTGCCTTTCAGGAGGCCGACGTCATTCTGTTTGACTGCCTGACTGTTATGATCACCAACAATATGCTGGATTACGATGTGGATTATGACCACTGCGGCATGGACACCATCGCAGAGGTTGAGGATAAGATCAGGGAACAGGTTAAGATCCTGCTTGAGGTGTGCAGAGACAAGCACCTGTTCATGGTCTCAAACGAAGTGGGGCTGGGGCTTGTGCCCTCCTATAAGCTCGGCAATTACTTCAGAGATATTTCCGGAAGGATGAATCAGTACGTGGCCTGCCGGGCCGATGAGGTCTATTTTACCGTTTCAGGAATTCCAATGAAATTGAAATAAAAGACCCGGATTTTTGTCATTCAGGAATTGTAATAAAACCGGGAATGCGATATAATATTTTGAGCAAAACAGGAACAGAAGGAGAAAACGATGAGTTTATACGAAGAATGGAAAGAGGTCTCAGACATTGATCCTGCGGAGGATGAAAAAGGCTATAAAGCGCTTTGGAATGAATATCTGACTAAAGAAACGGCTTTTTATGAAGATATTCTGGGTAAAAAACAGGATGTTGTAGAAGGAACCATCAGTGAGCTGGCAGAAAAATACGACGTCACCCCCGTGATGATGGCAGGCTTTATGGACGGCATCAGCGAGAGCCTGAAATCGGATTTCGATAACCTTGAAGAGCTGGAAGCCGATACCCAGGTACGCCTGGAAATTGACTTTGAAAAGCTGTACTACAACATGGTAGGCGTACCGGCCGAATGGCTTTATGATCTGCCGCAGTGGGATGATATCCTGACAGCCCAGAGAAAACGGGAATTGATGAAAGCCTCCAGAGAAAGAAACACCGTTGTTAAAAAAGAAAAGATCGGACGCAATGATCCATGCCCATGCGGCAGCGGTAAAAAATATAAAAAATGCTGCGGTAGAAACGCGTAAGCATAAGGCCCCGGGATGTAACGAAAAGTTATGTCCCGGGGTTTTTTGTTTAAAGATAAATTTTACAGAGGAAGAGAAATGAAAGCAGAAATGACCTTAGCAGAATGGATAGGAAAGCGGCAGCAGTCGGTTCGGCTCACAAGCTTAAAAACCTATGAAAGCTATGAGCGGGCGCATATTATTCCTTTTTTGGGCAGCCAGAGGCTCGCAAGCATCAGTAATCAGCATATGATGGAATTCAGGGAGCATTTAAAAAGGAAGGAAAAGCTCGCGCCAAAGACGATTCGAGACATACAGGGACACCTGATTAAAATCCTGAAGGATGCCAAATCACACGGCTATATCGAAGCCGTGCCAGAGGCAGCCAAAGCGGTGTTGAAGACCAGCGAAAAGCCGATTTTATCCCAAAGCGAGCAGAAAATACTGTGCGAGACGCTGAAAAAAGATTTGAATGCAAAATCGATGGCGGTCCTTTTATCCGTAGGCGCAGGGCTGAGACTGGGCGAAGTGATGGGATTAAATGTGGGAGATGTGGACCTGGAGGCAGGCGTTTTGCGCGTCCGGTACAGTCGCCAGCGGGTAAAAACAGCGGAAGAAGACAAAACTAGCGTGATCAAGACAGCGCTGAAAACAGGAAAAAGCCGCCGGGATATCCCGCTGAACGAACCGCTAAAAGAAATTTTAAAAGAATATCTGAAACACAGCACCCAAAAAGATATCCAGAAGCCACTGATCTCCTGGAAAGAAAAAAGGCCCATTGACGCACGGACCATTCAATATTATTTTACAGAATTAAAAAAAAGCCATCAGCTCGACCCTTCGGTGACCTTTCACAGCCTCCGTCATTCCTTTGCCACCCGAGCCCTGGAAGCAGGCGTTGACATGCAGGCCCTGTCCGAACTCATGGGACACAGCAGCGTTGCCTTTACCCTGAGCTGCTACGGACATTGCGCCACAGAGCATAAAAGAGCGCAGATGGAAAAAATGGCACAATGCTGGTGAAATAAGGGTCGTTAAGTTAGGAACTTAACGATAAAATAACTATAAAAATATTTCTTTTCTCAATAAAATTTTCAATAATTTGATTTTTCTGCAATTGTTTTTATAGATTTTATTGTCATAAAATCTTATACTTCTCGATTATATAAGTCTATCATGTTTTATTAAAACTTGCAATATGTGGCAAAAAGTGTGGCAAGTCTTTTTTTATTTTTTGATGTTTTTTATCGTTAAGTTCCTAACTTAATGATGAATTTAACTTTAAGTAAGGAGAGGAAGGAGAGCGTTGTCATGAAATTAAAAAAAAGAGTGGTACATATTCTAACAGTTTTATTAATCTTAGTTCTGCTGCCTGTAGGTGTATTTGCACAACAGGATTTTGGGGAAAAGTCTGAGACAGACAATTCGGCGAAACAGTTGACAGAGCAAGAGGCTATACCATCTGCGACATCTGAAAATACACAAGCTAATAAAGTAAATGTAACGGAAGAACTCGAAGATAAATTAACAAAACCGGAAAAAGAGGAAACAATGCCGCTATTGGAATTGCCTGAATTCAATCTGCCACAGATATCAGTAACAGAGCAGAATGAGATACAAAAATCAGAGCCTGAGTCTTCACCTCGACAAGAAGTTAAAAGAATCGAGACAGTAGCAAAAGATGATTATACATACCGAGAAGTGGAAGGTGGCATTGAAATTACTAAATACAGCGGTACAGATGCCGATGTAATCATACCGGATACGTTTGAAGGCAAAAGTGTCATAAGCCTGGCAGCACATTCATTTTCTAACAATTCGACCATCATTTCTGTTACAGTTGGCGCAAACGTGCAGAAAATTGGTAGTTATGCTTTTTATTCCTGTAGCAAGTTAGCTAAGGTGGTTGTTCCTGCTTCTGTGATAGATATCGACAGTAATGCTTTTGGATATGACAATCAGATTAAAATTTTTGGCACGCCGGGGAGTTTTGTCCAGACTTACGCCGAAACAAATCATTTGAACTTCGTTAATATAATGGCTAAAAAGTCAGGAGATTTCTATTATGAAAATGACACAGTAGACGGAAGTATCGGAGTTCGAATATTAACTTACGAAGGAAAAAGCGCGGTTTTGAATCTCAATACAATCGAGGGAAAAAATATTATAACAATTGGTAAAGGTGCTTTTTTCAACAATCAAACACTGGAAAGTCTCAGCCTGGGAAAACAGATAAAAATAATCGAGGATAACGCTTTTAGCAGCTGTAGCAGTTTGAAAAATGTAACATTTGCAGAGGGACTGAAAAGTCTCGGCAGTAATGCTTTTAGCAGGAGTGCGTTAACCACTGTTAAAATGCCGAATTCGACAGAGAGTTTGGGAACTTATGTTTTTTATTATTGTGAGTCTTTGAAAGAAATCACGACGGGCACAGGGATAAAAATTATTCCGCAGTCTTTTGCCTCGAATTGTATTAATCTTGAAAAAATCACCTTTAATGGAGAAGTTGAGGAAATAAATAGTTATGCTTATACTGGCTGTGGTTCACTGCGTGTTATTGAAATTCCTGCGAGTGTTGTCACATTTGGGGATTATCCTTTTAATCAATCTACGATTATTTCAGGGAAGAAAGGCAGCGCTGCAGAAAAGTTTGCAAAAGAAAAAGGATTAATGTTTGTAGATGAAAGCACGAAAAAATCAGGTGATTTTTATTATGAGGAGATTGAAAACGGTGTGCGGATTATCGGTTTCACATCAAACAGTAGTGAACTGACGATACCAGACAAACTTGAAAATAAGGATGTAGTTGAAATCGGTAATTCTGCTTTTTCTGGGAATTCAAATCTGAAAACAGTTACTGTGGGTAATAGTATTATTGTTATCGGCAATAATGCTTTTTCGACATGCAGAAATCTAAAAATTGTAAATTTCAACCAAAATTTATCAAAAATTGGGGACAGTGCGTTTTTTGAATGCAGAACGTTAAAATCCATAACACTACCGGAAAATATTAAAACAATTGGAAAAGATGCGTTTGGGGGTTGTAATGGCTTGAAAAAATTAGAAATTCCCGAAGGCATACAGTCCATCAGCTGTGAAGGATATACATATAAGCCGTTAAATGCGCATATTGTCGGCAAAGAAGGCACAGAAGCTGAAGCGTTTGCGAAGGATAAGGGATGGCCTTTCGTCAGCGATACCACGCCCAATGAAAATGACTATTATTATGAAAGTGTCGACGATGGGGTTAAAATACTGTTTTCGGCCAATTCGGTAAACAAAGATGTCCCCCAAAGCCTGGGCGGAAAACCCGTTGTTGAAATTGGAGACAGCGCCTTTGCGTATGATAATGATATCGAAAATTTTGAAAGTGGCAATGTCCGTTTTATAAATGCAAATGCATTTGTAGGCAGCACCCTCAAAAATATTAAACTTTCAGAGAAAACGGAGGATATCGGAGATTATGCTTTTAGAGACTGCAAAGCGTTAACGGCCATAAAAATTCCTAACAGTACGAAAGAGTTGGGAGTTGGCGCTTTCAACTATTGCAGCAAGTTGGCGTCCGTCACATTGGGAAATAGCATTCAAACAATAAAAAGTGGCACTTTCGATTATGCAGCCTTCAAATCGATCACGATGCCGACTTCCATCAAAACAATCGAAAATGCGTTTTGGCAAAGCCGAGTAGAGACATTGATTATTCCGGAAAATGCCGAGGACGTTACCTTGAAGGATTATTCTTTGAGATTATACAGTCTTAAAGAGCTCTATCTACCAGCCTGTGTAACAACCATTGAGGAAAATGCGATTGGGGATTATCATTCGCCGGATTTGATTATTTACGGAGATGCTGGTTCGGTCGCGGAGGCGTACGCTCAAAAATACAACATTAATTTCAGCACAGAGATGTGGCAGTTAGGGGATGTAAATAAAGATAAGCAAATCAACGCCTCCGATGCTTTATTAATTTTACGACATTCTGTCAAGGAAATAGAACTGACCGGCAATGATTTCATCTGGGGAGATGTCAATAAAGATACACTGGTCAACTCATCGGATGGTTTGCAGATATTAAGATATGCCGTTAAAGAGATTAATCATTTTGATTGATAGACGGAACAAAAGTATTATGGGAGAACAAAAAAGAAAAAGAAAAAATTCAAATAAGAAGAGTAAAAAAGACAAAAGAAACAGTGTTATATTGACAAATAATAAAAATGCAGCCGCTGCCAGAAAAAAAGGCGTTGACTTTTTTAAAGTGATTTTATTTACTATTCCCTTTTTCTACGGATTGTTTTACGAATTCACAGCCTGTCTTTCTGGCATAGCACTGGCAGTATTTCTGATTTATTGGATTTATAAACAAGAAACTTTTTGTTTTGGCGGAACAGGCGCCAGCCTGCTGATGGTTTTCTTTCTCTGCTATCTGCTCACCTGCATCTGGGCGGTTGATCGGGGAATGGCCTTTGCAGGATTTATCAAGATTTCGCCTTGCATTTTGTTTTTACTGGTAATGATGCAGTTCACGCGGAATGAGATCAGGGACTGCCTGCAAGTGGTTCCGTTGTCGAGTGCCGTAATGGCTGTTTTATCCATTTCTGGGTTTATCATTCCGGAATTTTCCAACTGGTTTATTGATGGTGGACGATTGGGCGGATTTTTCCAATATGCCAACAGCTTTGCTCTTTATCTGCTTTTGGGAATAGTTGTTATTGGCTTTAGGAATGAACGTAGCCCTGTGAATATGGCGCTATTTGGTATTTTACTGCTCGGTATTTTTCTGACAGGCAGCCGAACTGTTTTTGTCTTAACGGCTGTGCTTGTATTGGTCTTGTTGATAAAGGCTGAAAAAATACGGCTGCCTCTTTTGGGGATTTTCAGCGTACTCCTTGCCGTGGTTCTGGTGTATGTCATTCTATCGGGAGATACTGGCGGAATTGGACGGTTTACAAAACTGTTCACCCAGTCCACAGAGTTATGGGGGCGTGTATTATACTGGAAGGATTCCATACATCTTTTGATCGAGAATCCTTTTGGTATTGGCAGTTCGGGTTATTATTACATACAGCCTCAGGTGCAGACGGGCGTTTATTCCACGCGATACGTTCATAACATGCTATTGCAGATGGGGATGGACGCGGGGATCCCGGCTATGTTGATTTTTGGATTTGTATTTTTAAAAACACTTTTTTCTGAAAAGCGCAGCTTTATGGAAAAAACACTATTGATGCTCATCGGTATCCATAGTTTTGTAGATTTTGATTTACAATTTTTGTGCATATGGTTCATCTTACTTATGGTGTTTGATCTGGGTAAGGTGAGAACAATTTCTACACCCCTCATTGCTAAAAAGGCATTTATAACTATTTTGGCACTTATATCAGGGTTTTACACTTATCTTGGAATTGGTTTTTATTCAGGACATATAGGTAATTATGAAAATGCTTTAAAGATACTGCCATTTGAAACTGAGTTTAAGACAAATATGATTTTAGAGGGCTCGTCAGAGAATGACACTATCCGTTTATCAAAAGATATTTTGAACACGAATGATGCGGTGGCACTGGCTTATGAAGGAATGGTTCTAGAGGCAGGGCAACGTCAGGATTATGAGTCAATGATTTTGTATAAGCAGGAGTCTATTAAGCGTGCTAAATATGATGAAAAACGTTATGAAGAATATTTGAAAATTCTTGAGGAGACTATGGATTTTTATAATAAACGCGGCGAAATTGAAAAAATTTATTATTATGGAGATATGGCGTTACAAATTCCTGATATGCTTAGGCAGGTGGAGAATAATACCGATCCGATCGCTTATCAGATAAAAGATAAACCTCAATTGGAATTGTCGGAAAACGCCCGTGTTTATTTAAATCAGCTTCAAGAATGTTTAATTCATTAGAGGGATATATCGTACAAAATGTACTTTATATATAAATTTATAAAAGAAAGAGGTTAAAGCATGAAAAAGAAGTCATTGATGAAAAAAATGACCAGTCTGATTGTGGCTTTGGCATTGATGCTGACAATGATACCAGCTGCATTGGCAGAGGAGCCAATGCGTGTATCATTATCAACGGAAGCTGGAGAGATCAAACCAGGCGAAGAATTCACTGTGACGGTTAATGTGTCAGAAGGCTCAAAGATGGGAGCCTTCGATTATACCATTAACTACAATTCAGATGAAGTGGAAGTGGTAAAAGCCGTTAAAGGCGATGCCTTTAAACGATGGACTGATCGTCTCGATGAGGAAGGAAAGAGTTCCCCGACCTGGACGATTAACAAAGAAATCGCAGGCGAATTAAATCTTGCGATCGCCTCTCCTGAGTGGATGACAGAAGGAGGTGCTCTGCTCGTTGTGACCTTTAAGGCTAAAACCAAAGCGGTTATGGGGGATGCGCAGATTACACAGACCATTAAAAACTGTGAACACGCTAAAGGTCAGGGTGCAATGGAAACTGTACCTGCAATCAATGAAGAAGATGTTACCATCAAAGATAAGGTGAAAGTCGACCCCGATGTCAGTGCTGTCACATTAAAAACTGCGCCGACAAAGACCAGTTATATTACTGATAAAGAGACATTTGATCCTGCCGGCGGCGTTATCACTGCGACCTATACAAATGAGGCCACTCAGGATTTTAATTTGACAGCAGAAATGTGCAGTGGTTATGATTTGAGTAAATCCGGTAAGTATGCCGTTGATGTTACTTATAAAAATGTTAAGGCGGCAAAAGGTTTCGATATTACAGTAGCCGAACGTTCAATTACTTCAGCGGTCTTTACGGAGCCAACGGGAGATCAAAGAAACTATCTCCAGGGAAAACCTGAGCAGCATCTGGATTTAACAGGAGCTTTCTGGCAAGTGGAATATAGTGATAGAACCAGCGAAGAGATTGCTGTGACAGAAGCAATGTGCTCTGGCTATAATCTTGAAAATGCTGGCAATCAGAATGTAACGGTCAGGCTTCCAGGATGGGACACCGCAGGAAGTTTTGAAATTTATGTTAAAGCCAAGACGGTCACGACAATTGCAATGGATTCTGCCCCTGCAAAAACAGAGTACGTTGCAGGAAAAGACACCAAATTAGATGTTTCCGGCGGTAAGTTGAAAGTTACTTATGATAATGGTGTCACGGAAAGCATCGCTCTGACAGATGTAATGTGTTCAGGATACGACTTAAATACGCTGGGTACTCAGACAGTGACGGTTACTTATGGTGAAAAGACAACGTCTTTCACGATTAATGTGCGCAAAGAAATTGACAGACTTGAAGTGACACCGCCAACAAAATTAGAATATGTTGAAGGACAGACTTTTGACCCAGCCGGAGGAAAAGTCAAATTAATCTATACAGACAAAACTGAAGAAACCGTTGACCTGACAGCCGAAATGTGTCAGGGAATGGATATGAGCAAAGCTGGTACCTACGCGGTCATGGTTAGCTGCCAGAATAAACAAGTGGAGAAAGCTTTTGATGTAAAAGTCATTCCTAAAACAATTGTAGCGGCACAGTTTACCGCACCAACCAGTGACCAAACAAATTATCTGGAAGGAAAGAAGAATCAGCATCTCGATCTGACAGGAGCCCACTGGACAGCACAGTACAACGATGGCGATGAAAAAGAAATAGCAGTGACAGAAGCTATGTGTTCGGATTATGATTTTAACAAACCGGGCAATCAGACCGTAACAGTTACATTGCCTGAATGGAAGACGCCAGCCACTTTTGCTATTACAGTTATTGAAAAAACTGTTACTGGAGTTTCAATGAACACTCTGCCGGGCAAAACGGAATATATTGCCGGACAGGACATGAGCTTAGATGTAACAGGTGGAAAACTTAGCATCGTTTATGATAATGGCAATTCCGAAATTGTTAATCTGACAGCGGATATGTGTTCAACAGTCGATTTGACAACACTTGGCGTACAGACCGTCAAGGTAACTTATGCCGAAAAAGAGACAAGTTTTAATATTTCAGTTAAGAAAGCTTTAAAAACGATCGAGTGGAATACCGAACCGACGAAAACGACTTATAAACAGGGCAGTGCATTTGCCGCGGATGGCGCCATTAACGCAATCTATACAGACGGTTCAAACGCCCTGGCTATTCCGGTAACAGTAGAAATGTGCTCTGGCTACCAAATGGAAAAAGCCGGGAAACAGGTAGTGGTTGTCACTTACACTCAAAAGGCTGAAGATACAATTGTTGCAGGAAATAAAAGCTTAAGCTACACAATTGCGATTGATGGGATCACGCTGAAAACAACACCGCAGAAATTGGAATATAAGATGGGTGAAGCATTGAATCCTGCAGGATTATCTGTTGTTTTCTATGACAGTACAAAAGATGCTGAAGCAACCATTGTATGGGAATCCACTTTGCTTAAAGTAAGCGGATATGATGCAAATAAAGAGGGGACTCAGAAAATTACGGTTATTTATACGGATCATAATACTAAGGAAGAATATCAGCTGAAGGATGCCTTTGAAGTAACAGTTGTTAAACAGATACCAGTCAATAACGATAAAAACAAAAAGGACGGCAAGAATAATTCTTCTAATCCGTCTACAGGTACTGCAGCAGGTAGTGCGGCAGTTATCGCTGCTTTGTTTGTACTGACTGCAGTTGGTATAAGAGCTTATCAAATACGCAGAAAATGAAGAATAAGCATTAAAAAATAATGATTGAAAGGGGCGGAGTGATGACTTCCGTCCTTTTTCATAAAAAGGAATGAGTACATGAAATCAAAAACATCTTTTTTAATCCTATTATTATTGATAACTGCCATCATTTATACGCCAGCCGTTTTTGCGCAGCAAGGCGAAACAAATATTTCTAAAACAGAAGAAAATGATATGGTAATCTACAGTTTGAATCTGGCACAGAATTCAAATATTCAAGCAGCCGATTTTGTCCTTTCTTACAAAGGAGAAAATCTGGAATTTGTGGAAATAAAAAATGGGCCCCTTGCGTCTGCAGAAAATACGATGGTGGCCAGAAATCATGTAGCTGAGGAAAAAAAGATTTATTGCAGTTATGCCTCGCTTAACCCCAATGAGAACGGCGGTACGATTTTAAATGTTTACTTTAAAAAAATATCCAATTCTTCGGAACAGCCGGTTGTAGGAATCGAAGTTAAAGATCAGTACAATGAAAACAATGAGCTTATGAGCGAAAAGTTGATAACAGGAGACCTATCGGTGGCGGCTGTAGAAACGGATAAATCCATCAATGACAGCGACGCTCCATCAACAGCTCTAGAAGCGTCGGAAGAAAATATTCCCGTTCAAATTGATAATATAAACGAGGAAACATCTGAGAATAATAATGTAAACGATATGAAAAGTAATACTGATACGTTTTCCAATCAAAGGATGATTTCAGCGATTGTTGTAGGAATGATTCTCGTACTGCTCATCGTTGTTGCGGTGGTGGTAAAGAAAAATAAAAAGAATTCCAAAAACAGCTGATGGTAAACTGAAAGGAAATAAGAAATGAAAGTTAAAGAATTTTTTGCATTGATCCTGGCGCTTGTACTGTGTATAGTGGCAGTGCCCGCCAATGTCTTTGCAGAAAACACAGTGTTTACAGAACCCGTTTTAGTAAATGAAGAAATATCGGAAAACCAGGGAAGTAAAAAAACAGAAGAAAAAGCCACAGATAAAGCGGACATTAAAGCTGAAGAGCCGGAGAGGACGGAAACGCCTGACAGCACAGAAGAAAACAGCGAGGCTTTGGATTTACCAAACTTTAATTTGCAGCAGACAGAGCCAGCAGCGGAGAGTTTTGAAGAATACTACGGAGCAGCAGCTAAAGACATTTTAGAAGAAGGCGATTATCAGTATAAAAGCATCGAAAATGGCGTTGAGATTGTAAAGTATACTGGAAATGACGCGAAAGTCGTTATTCCAGATACTTTGGTAGAAAAAGAAGTGGTGTCGATTGGCGAAAAGGCTTTTGCCAATAATAAAACTCTTGAGAGTGTTGATATCGGAAGAAACGTTCAAAAAGTCGGGGAGTATTCATTTTATTATTGTGAAAAGCTTAGTGATGTGAATATACTAGCATCGCTAACAACGATTGGAAACAATGCGTTTTCAGGATGTTACGCTTTATATAATATCGAAATTCCAGCCAGTGTCGCCACTATTGGGGAAAGTGCTTTGGGATCGTACAGCGGCCTGAAGATTTTTGGCGAATGGGGCAGCGCGGCACAGATTTATGCAAGTCAAAATGGATTGACGTTTATTGATGTAAAAGGCGCAAAAAAATCGGGCGATTTTTATTATGAAGATGCGATTTACTTTGACCACTCAACTCCAGGAGCAAGTGCTGAATATCGTGGCATCCGTATTCTCTCCTACGAGGGCGATGCAGCAGATCTGAGGCTGTCCGTTTTAGAGGGGCAGAAGATTGTTGAAATTGGAAAAAATGCCTTTAGAGGTAATGGTTTCTTGAAAAATGTTTCCTTTGGACCGGAGATTAGATTAATCAATAATGGAGCCTTTGCTGAATGTAAAAATTTAAAAAACATTGAGTTAAATAAAGGCCTGATTGAAATTCAGTTTCGAGCGTTTGGAGCAACCGCGATTGAACAGGTGGTCATTCCCGAGTCTGTAAAAATTTTAGGAGGGAGCACTTTTTCTGGATGTAAGAAACTGAAAATTGTAGTGACCGGTGCTGGCGTTACGGAAATACCAGATTCCTTTTCAGGAGAGTGCGAGACTTTAGAAGCGGTAACTTTCAAAGGACAAATTACAAAAATTGGATCAAGCGCCTTTAGAAACTGTAAAAAGCTGACCGACTTTGAAATTCCCAAAAGTGTTATCACTATTGATTATGGTGCATTTGCTTATTGTACAAATATGCATTTTATTGAAATTCCAGAAAACGTCACGAATATCGGAGGGGGACTCTTTTCAGGTATTGAATCTATTGTTATTAAAGGCACGACAGGAAGCGCCGCAGAGCAATATGCGATAGAAAATAACCAAATTTTTATAACAGATCGGACATCCAAGTCCGGTGATTTTTATTATGATGATGTGGACGGCGGTGTGAAAATTATGGGTTACACGGGAACAGATAAACCAAAACTGACACTTTCAAAAATTGAAGGTAAAAACATTATTGAAATTGGTTTTAATGTCTTTCGCAGTCATAGCGAACTGATAGAAGTAAACTTTGGAACAAGTGTCAAAAAAATTGGCAACTACGCGTTTTACTATTGCCAGAATTTATCGACGGTTCATTTAAACGAAGGCCTTGAAAAAATTGACCACCATGCTTTTAGTTATTCTGGCGTAACGACCATTGACATTCCGGATTCTGTTAAAGAACTTGGAGTATATGAGTCAAAAGAACGAGCGGATTCTTTATCGGGATGTGCTATTTTTGAACAATGTAATGATCTAAAGTCTGTTACAGTCGGTGCGGGACTCAGCGTTATACCGGCAAAAACTTTCTCATATTGTGAAAAGTTAAAAACAGTAGATTTTAAAGAGAAAAGCAGCCTGATTGAAATCGGTTCATGGGCCTTTGCCGGGTGCGACTCAATCAAACAGCTTTCTTTACCGGAGGGTCTGCAAAAAATTCAGGATTATGCATTTTATAGCTGTGATGAACTAAACAAGGCGATAATTCCGGCAAGTATAACAAATATTCATTCTAACGAAAATCAGCACGCTTTTAGCTCAGATAATTTACTGTGCATTTTTGGCAAAAAAAATACTCAGGCAGAAGCTTTTGCAAAAAGATCTGGTATTCCATTTGTCAGCGAACAGACGCCGAAAGAAAATGGATATTATTATGAAAATATCGAGGGCGGCGTAAAAATTATCAGAGCAGAGAACACCGGAAATGCATCGCTTCCAGAAAAACTGGGCGGAGAGCCGGTTATTGCCCTTGAAAAAGCGTCCTTTGTCGGAGATATGGATTTAACAGAGGTTAGCAGTGCGAAGCTTAAATCAATTGGAGGCTATGCCTTTAAAGGCTGTGAAAATCTTAAAAAAATAAATATCGGCAGTAAGCTGGACACAATTGGAGAATGGGCTTTCAGCAAATGTAAGGGACTTGAAGCTGCTAATATTTCCACAAAGGCCTTAGGTGCCGGAGCTTTTACTTATTGTGACAAACTGTCCAGTGTAACCCTGTCAGATCTTGAAAAACTTGAAAGTACAACCTTTGGTCGCTCTGGATTAAAATCGCTTACTTTGCCAGATACCATTAAAATATTAGGAGAAGAGGCGATTCTTCAAAGCAATTTGGAAATAGTCCGAATTTCTTCCCAAGCACAAAATGTGACTCTAGAAAACAACTCCATGGCTTCCGATCATCTGAAGTCTGCTTATTTGCCCTCAGGCGTAACGATTATTAGAGAAAGAACCTTTGGATGGCAACCGCCAGAAGATTTAAGTATTTATGGTGAAGCAGGGACAGTGGCGGAAGCTTATGCCAATGCACACAACATTACTTTCAGCACAGAAATGTGGCAGCAGGGAGATGTCAACAAAGACAGCAACATTAATGCCTCTGACGCCTTGATGGACTTACAGCACGCGGTCAAAGAACTGACATTGACGGACAGTGATTTTGTCAGAGGTGATGTCAATAAAGATAATGTCGTCAATGCCTCTGACGGCTTGCAGATTTTAAGGTATTCGGTGAAGGAAATTAATCATTTTGATTGAGTGTGGGTTATAAAAATAATAAAGCTCAGGAAATAATGGAGACTTAAGACGAAAGGAAGACAAGAAATGAGAATGAAAAGATCCTTGGCGCTTATAATGGTGGTAGTGTTATGTGCAGCAGTACTGCCCGCCAGCGCATTTGCAGTGAACGCGGAACTTTCGGAACCTGTTTCATTAAACGAAGAAGCAATTTCAGAAGAGCAGAAAAACGCGAATACAGAAGAAACACTCGTGAATGAAAAGGAAATTAATCCTGAAAACACACAGGACGCCGAAGCACCGGACAGCCAGACAGAAGACAATAATACTTTGGATTTACCCGAGTTCACGATGCCTGAAACAAAAGCGAATGAAGAGATAACCTCTCAGCAGGATAAAGCGGTTAAAGTGGCAGCCCAGACAGGAGAAGAATCGATGACTGCAGAGGGCTTTAAATACCGAGAGATAGAAGGCGGTTTGGAGCTCTGTGCTTATACAGGAACAGCAGAGGATGTGGTTATTCCAGATACCATTGATGGAAAGGCAGTTGTCGCAATTGGAGATATGGCTTTTTGGATCAATGATTCGATCAAATCCGTTGTGATAGGTGAGAATATCCAGAGAATTGGAGAAGAAGCATTCTATTCCTGTAATCTGTTAAGCCAAATAACTTTTTCCAACAGTGTCAGAGAAATTGGTAAACAAGCGTTTTATCATTGCCAAGCATTAAGCAAAGTAAGGCTTCCTGACAATATTATTGAAATTAGTGAATCAGCCTTTGCGTCGTGTATTGTGTTAAGCCAGATCAATATTCCAGGCACCATTACAAAAATTAATGATCGTGTATTTAATGGGTGTAACGAATTGATCAAAATTGAAATTCCAGCCAGTATTAAGGCGATTGGAGAATTTGCGATACCGCAGAGAACTAAAATCTATGGTACGTCGGGCAGTGCAGCTGAGGTGTATGCAACTAAAAACTACAATACTTTTATCAATGCCAATAGCCATCATTCCGGTGATTTTTATTATGAGGATTATCAATATTATGGCGAAAACGGCAGTGAAAATGGTGTGAAAATTCTCGCCTATGAAGGCAGTGATACAGAACTGAAGCTGAGCACGCTTGACGGCAAAAAAATTCTGTGCATAGGAGCGAGCGCTTTTAAAGGGAATAAAACGCTTCAAAGCTTAACTATTGGTAATGAAGTAAAAATCATTGAGCCGTATGTTTTTAGTCTATGTGAAAATTTGAAAGCAGTGAATTTATCAGAAGGGCTGGAAAGCATTAGTGCTGAGGCCTTTTGCAATACGGGTATTGAAGTAATCGAGATACCTAATTCTGTAAAGATACTGTACAGCGGTGTTTTTTCAAATTGTCATTTATTAAAAAAAATAACAACCGGAACAGGCATTACAGAGATTCCATATGAATTTGCTTCCGGTTGCAGCACTCTGGAAAATATTGTGTTTAAAGGAAACATAACAAAGATAGAGGAAAAGGCTTTTAAAGATTGTTTAAAATTACGTAAAATTGACATTTCTGAAAGTGTCATTGAAATAGGGCGTGATGCTTTTGTACAGGGTACCACCATTGTCCACGGAAAGGCAGGAAGTTACGTAGAGCAATACACTAAAGAAAACGGTATCGTTTTTGTCGGCGAGAATACCCAGAAATTAGGGGACTTCTATTATGAAGCCGTTGAAGGCGGCGTCCGGATTACAGGCTACACAGGAAATGCTTCGAAGCTGACTCTTCCGGAAAAGCTGGGAAATCAACCTGCAGTGGAAATTGGTGTTTCTGTTTTTGCCAATAATAGCAATCTGGAGAGCGTAATAGTAGGGGGAAGTATCAAAACGATTGGAGACTATGCTTTTACCAATAATAATAATTTGAAAGATGTCACGATTAGTGGAAACGTAAAAACCATTGGCGATTATGCCTTTGCAAATAATAATAGCCTAAAAAGTGTTACAGTCGGTGGAAGTGTTGAAATTATTGGAAATAATGCCTTTAAAAACTGTGGAAGCTTGATGGATATCCACTTAAATGAGGGCCTTCAAAAAATTGAAAGTGGAGCTTTTTATCAAACAGGTCTGACTAGCCTGTCTTTGCCGGATTCTTTGGCAGAAATGGGAATTAGCGCCTTTGAAGGCTGTAAGAAGCTAACTTTTGCTCATGTGGGCAGTGGACTTAAAGCGATTCCGAATAGAGGATTCTGGGATTGCGGAGAGTTAGAAAAGTTCGAATTTTCAGAAAATAGTGCATTAGAGAATATTGGGGATTTGTCCTTTTCTCATTGTGTATCGTTGCAGGAAATTAAGTTTCCTGTAAGTTTGAAAAGTATTGGTAGCAGAGCTTTTGGAAATTGCCAAAAATTAAAAAATGTTGTTATTCCAGCAGTTCAGTCAATTTGGCGGGACCAGCGTCCATATGGGGATTCCTTCAATGAATGTTACGGTGTTATCTTTTTTGGCACACGAGGTACAGATGCCGAGGCTTTTGCCAAAGAAAAAAATATTCCTTTTGTCACAAGCGAAACCAGTCGCGATGGTGCTTATTATTACGAAGACGTAGCGGGTGGCGTTAGAATAGTGATGGCAGAAGATCCAGGTCAAAAGGATATCCCGGCAGCGCTTGGTGGAAAAACAGTGGTTGAAATTGGTCAAGGTGCCTTTGCCAATGATGCCGATCTGGAAACTATTTCCGGCAATAATCTACGCACTATCGGAGACGTCGCTTTTGGTCATTGTGAAAAAATAAAAAGGATCAAGCTTGGTGATCAGCTGGAAACAATTGGCAGACAGGCCTTTATTCATTGTGAGAATCTTATGGAAGCCAAAGTACCTAACAGCACAAAAGCAATGGGAATAGGTGCATTTACTTATTGCGAAAGCATGACATCTGTAACTTTGGGGACTGGACTTGAGACTATTGAAGCAGAAACATTTTCATGGACTGGCCTTAAAACAGCTACCTTGCCGATTTCTATTAAAAATATCGAAAGATACGCTTTTAGCAATACATTAGAAGACCTGATTATCCCGGAAGGGGTGCAGAGTGTGACCTTGAAAAAAGATGCTTTCGGTGATGATGGTTCCCGTATAAACTATATGCCGAATCTCAAATCACTGAGAACAGTTTATCTGCCAGACGGAGTCACGACCATTGAAGATAAGGCTTTTGGCGAAAGACCTTCAATCTATTTGACGATTCACGGCAATACCGGTTCGGCAGCGGAGACCTTTGCGCAGAAAAATAACATTACTTTCAGCACAGAAATTTGGCAGCAGGGAGATGTCAACAAAGACGGTAGCATCAATGCCTCTGATGCCTTGATGGACTTACAGCACGCGGTCAAAGAACTGACATTGACGGGCAGTGATTTTATCAGAGGCGATGTCAATAAAGACAACATCGTCAATGCTTCTGACGGCTTACAGATTTTAAGGTATTCGGTGAAGGAAATCAATCATTTTGATTGAGTACGACCAGAAAAAGATTGAGAAGACGACAAATACCTTAATGAAAAGGAAGGTGTGAAATGAAATTAAAAAGAACTATGGCAATTATGATGGCGGCAGTGCTGTGCACAACAGCACTGCCCGTCAGCGTCTTTGCAGAAGACACAACTCATGTAGAATCGGTTTTAGTGAATGAAGAAATGTCTTCAGAAAATCAGAGAAATGGTGAAAATGCGGTTGAACAGACCGAGGAAGAACGACAGGCAGATTTGAAGTGTATTGAAGCCATGCCTTGGTCTGACGATCTGCAGATGACAGCAGCTCAGGCGGCAGCCAGCCAGTTGATCGATGATGAGATCACGGTCAAGAGCCGTCTGGAAAGCATTCAGCATTCAACATATCCAGACGGGTCAAAATTTGAAGAAGAGGGATTTTACGGAGCGACTACCTGTTTTGGTTTTGCAAAGAAAATACAGTATCTTCTGTTTGAAAATATTGTTTCATGGAATTATGATGGCTCTGCCAATTCGGGACTCATAACGATTGGATCGGTTAGTCCAAACTATACAGCGGATAATGTCGCTAGTCTTCTTTCGCAGGCACAGGTTGGAGACCTCCTCCAGCTTGAAAACGGCAACGGTTATTCACAGCACTCTATGATTTTCGGAGGACGGACAGCCGGCGGCTTTATTATCTATGATGCCAACTGGGATAGAGCCAACACCGTTTTTATCCGTGAGGTTGGTTATGGTACGTTTTCTGGAAGACAAAATCCAAAATTATCGCTTCTGCGCAATACCAACTACCCCAAAAAGGCTGTTAATGATGTGAAAGCGCCAACTGTGTCGGATGTGGTCATTTCGGATGTATCGCCCTATGCTTATCAGGTTTACTGTAATGTAAGTGATGATGTCGCTGTTAAATCTGTCAGAGTTGCGGTGTGGACAGAGAAAAATGGACAGGATGATTTGAAATGGGTTGATGCGGCGGTCAAGGACAATACAGCATCGGCAATCATTTACCTTGGCGATCATAATTACGAAGAAGGCATCTACCATACGCATATCTATGCTTACGACTATTCGGGGAAACAAACAGGAGTTGCTGCGTCGGACACAGCTATTGACTATACAGCGCCTGAACTGGCAGAAACGCAATTTGTTAAAAAAAATCACAGCCGTTTTGTGATCGGTGGAAAGGTAGAAGATATGATTTCCGGTGTTGACCGTATTGAAATAAGAACGGTCTGGCCGGGCGGCGAAGTGACAGAAAAAGCAGTGATAACAGGAAACAACTGGGAGTATGCTTTTAATTTTACGGATCATCAGGCAGGTTCTGGTTATTATTACATTTATATAACAGCTTATGATAAAGCCGGGAACAGCAACTATAACTGGTCACCGACATTGTCAGAATATTTTGACGTTCGGCTTGTTCAATACATGGTTAATTTTGATACGCAGGGCGGAAATACAATGGCATCTGCGCTGGTTCAGGAAGATATGTTTCTAAAGAAGCCGGAAGATCCGCAACGGGAAGGCTATATTTTTAAAGGATGGTACCAGGATAAAGCATGCACAAAAATCTGGAACTTTGATAAAGATCGTGTAGAAGAAAATAAAACCTTATACGCCGCCTGGGCGGAAAAGGGAATCCTCGGCGATGTGTATGAAGACGGCAGTATCAATTCATCCGATGCGCTTTTGTGCCTGCGGCATTCGATAAAGGAAGTTTCATTAAAAGGCAATCAGTTTAAGCAGGCAGATGTTACCTTTGATGATAAAGTGAACGCTTCTGATGCCTTGCAGATTTTGAGGTATGCGGTGAAAGAAATCAATCGTTTTGATTAAATCAAAGAGACAGGAAAAACAAATGAAAAAAGTGATAAATATACTTGCATTCATCGTTCTGGTACTTTTAATTGGAATATTTCCAGTATGTGCGGAAAATAGTGGTGTCGAGCAAAGTCAAGTGATACAGATTAATAAGACAAATTTTCCGGATGAGAATTTTAGGAGTTATGTAAAAGATGAAGTGGCCAAAGGCGGAGATGTTTTAACACCGGAAATGATTGAACGTACGAACGCTATCTTTGTAAGTGAGCGTTTGATCAAGAATTTGGATGGGATCCTTTATTTTAAAAATCTTGAAAACTTGTTTTGCAGCAATAATTATCTGACAGAGTTAGACGTCAGGGGTTTGATACATTTAAAGAATTTGTCCTGCTTTGACAACTATTTAGGAGTATTAGATTTGACAGAAAACTCTGAATTGGAAAATTTGTTATGCTGGAATAATCGGATAACTTCAATTCATTTAAAAGAAAACAGCAGCTTAAAGCAAATTACATGCAATTTAAATCAATTAGAAACTTTAGATCTAGATGAAGCTATTAATCTTGAGAAAATCTATTGTTCAGAGAATCGTTTAACGCGTTTAAATGTAAATGAATTAAAAAAACTAACACAATTGTACTGCAGCAATAACCAATTAAGTAGTTTAGATGTGAAAAACAATGAAAACCTGACAGAATTAGACTGTTCTTCAAATCAATTGAATGAACTGGATTTGAGTGGAGCGACTTATCTCAGATCGTTAGCGTGTTACAATAACTGTCTTGCTAAATTAAACATAGAGAAAAATACTTATCTTAACAGCGGCACATCCTATACCTCAGGGCAGACGGTCAGTGCTTTGAAAGTAGTGGAAAACACCAATGGATTCGAAATGGATTTAAAAGCGCTGGATCTGATGGAGGAAGATTTTGAAAAGATAACGATGACTGGTGGTGGAGTATTAAATAAAGAAACTGGAATTGTAACGTTTATCGACCGTCCATATGCCGTTTATTATGAGTACAATACAGGTAATAAAGGCCTGGAAATGCGTGTTGATATACCCATTAAATCAGTTTCTGAGATTACACTTGTGCAAATGCCAGTCAAAACCCTTTATGCTTTTGGTGAAGATTTAGATTTGGCAGGATTAAAGATCGAAGCCCTTTATAATGACGGCAGCCGAGAAATAGTTAATGAAAATTTACAGGGAATGGGATATAGCAGTGAAATTGCCGGAGCGCAGACACTAACAGTCATATATAAAGAAAAGACTGTTCAGTTTACAGTAGAGGTACTGGAACCGGAATATCTTTTAGGAGATATTAATGCCGATATGGCTATTAACTCATCGGATGCCCTTCAAGCATTGCGCCACTCAGTTAAAGAAATTGTTTTGACCGCTGATATGTTCATTCGCGCGGATGTCACAAAAGATAATCTTGTTAACGCTTCAGACGCCCTGCAGATTTTGAGGTATGCGGTCAAAGAAATCGATCGGTTTGAATAAGTTATAGCAGAGCCTTGATGTTATATTTGTAAGCATACAGACCGATTTACTAGGTCTGTATGCTGCTGATGAAAATTTATATAGAGATAAGGTGACGAAATGATGAAAAAAGTAATGAGACGAAGTTGCTTTATATTATTTTTTACGGTATTGCTAACTACTTTAGTACCAATTTCCAGAGCAAATGCAATGTCAAAATTTGAATTTGATCAAAAATTAAACGAAGCGCAAATTGAATATTGGCACGGGAAAAAACAAACGTTTTTTGACCATGGGGAGACTTGTCATGGATATGCTAGGCAACTAACAAAAGTTATATTTGGAGTGGAATGTGGTAATGGCCTAGGAAAAGGATGGATTAGGATTGATGCGAATTCAAATGATTCGAAAATTAATAATGTACATATAGGAGATCTTGTTCGTTTTCGCAATACACCTTCTCTTGATCATACAATCATTGTTACTAATATCATTGGGGATACTATCATTTATACCGATTGCAATAGTGATGGACAGTCAACGATAAAGTGGAACCAGCAAATATCAAAGGGGACACTTGCGGGGAAATTAAGTCAGCCACTAGTTTTTAATCAAGGAGCTTACGGTTATATAGCACATTATGCAGCTAATCCTGTCCAATCCACACTCCCCTGTGAACACGATCTGGATTCTCCAAGGCAAGGAGACTGTGTTTTTGGCGATGGTTTTATCCTTCAGGGCTGGGCATTAGACGGCGAGGGAATATCCAGAGTGACCTATACCATTTTTAATGAAGCAACAGGAAAGACATCGCAGGAACAAGACATGCAGATGGGAATGGAACGAATTGATGTTTACAATATATATCCACAGTACAATAATCGAAATGCCGGTTATTATAAATATATCGACTCGCGGGAACTGGAGAAAGGACATAATATTATCGATGTCTATGCGTATACGCCAAGCGGCAGAAAGCATATTGAGCACAGAGGTATTTTGTTTATTGACGATACAAAGCCGGTTTTGACTAATGTTGAAATTATTGATTTAGGAAACAAGGGGTTTACGGTCACAGGAAAATGCAGTGATGAAGGCAGCGGTGTGGATAAAATAAGGATTGCGATTTGGTCAGATAAATACGGACAGGAAGAAAATCTGTGGCATGATATTGGGGTTGGGCCGGATCAACGGTTTTATTACCGGGTTAATTTTGATGAATACCATGGAGAAAAAGGGCCGTATAATATCCATTTATACGCATATGATCGGGCGAAAAACCCGGGATTTGATGCGATAGTCGGGTACGTACCAATGCTAAAACCAGCTCAAATAGAAGAAAAAAATGGACATCTGTACGCACTTTATGATACATCTTTGACATGGGCAGGTGCAAGAGATCAGGCGGTGTTTATGGATGGACATTTAGCGACGGTGAATTCTCAGGATGAACAAAAATTTCTGACTGCGATGGTGGAAAAGGGTGAGAAAAATAGTTATTGGATTGGGGCGGAAACGCAGGATTATCAAATATGGCGTTGGATAACAGGTGAAAGTTTTGACTATAGGAACTGGTCACAGAATCAGCCGGATAATTATGGCAATATTGAAGATAAGGCAGCGATTTATTCAGCAGACGGGACATGGAATGATTTGAACAACGAAGACCGTTATGGAACCGGCTTTATCGTTGAATATGAATTGCAAAATAACGAAGGCAGTAAAATGCTGAACTACAATGGCAAACTCTATACGCGCTATGATGTCAGCTTGCCGTGGAATGAAGCGCAGAAATTCTGTGAGATGAAAGGCGGAAGATTAGCAGTTGTTAAAGATCAGGAAACACAAAATATATTAAAAGAACTTATCCAGGATGGTGGGCGTTCCGAATATTTGTTGGGTGCCTCGGCTGAAAAAAATAAAGGAGAATGGAGATGGATCGATAATAGCCCATTAACCTACACGAATTGGGGAATAAATGAACCCAATAATACCTCCAGTTGTGAAGAGTATCTTGTTATGGGCGTGGATGGTTGCTGGAATGACCGTGCGACTTATTTTGAAAATATGCAGACGACGCTAGGCTTTATTTGTGAACAGGAGGAAAAGCCTGAAGTAGTTTTGAAAATTGGCGATGTAAATGATGATAAAATCATTAACGCAACCGACGCATTGATGGTACTGCGCCACTCGGTTAAAGAAATCACGCTTAAAAACAATGAGTTTATCCGGGCGGACGTCACAAAAGATAATACAGTTAACGCAACCGATGCATTGCAGATTCTGCGCTATGCAGTCAAAGAAATCGATCGTTTTGATTGAAAAAAGTGTTTTATGAAAGACAGGTAATAAAGGATGAAAAAGAATAGATTATGGTTGATTAACATTTTAGTTTGCTTTTTTCTTTTAATTGGCGGAACTGTTTATGCCGAAGAAAGTAATTCAGATGCTTTAATAAATGCGGGGCATACTCCGATACAAATCGAAAAAAGTAATGAAATGGGAACTTCTTCAGAGCAAGTGAATGAGGGAAAACTGGAGGATAAAAACACCTTATCCACTCATTTTGTTTCAAAAAAGGATATTAACCAAATAAACGTTAATAGTGTACAAGCATCTGAAGACGCGAAAAAAGCAATAGAAAACTTCAATTATTCATCAAACTTGAGTTTCGAAAACAGAGCTGTATCAAGGCAGGAAGAGAGATGGGGCTATCAAGATTTGGACAAACGGTCAAATAGTGCGGCTAGAAAAGCATTGTATTCAGAAATCCAAAATGCAGCAGCTGACTTTGAAAAAAGCAATGTAAATATTGAGAATAAATTTGAAAATAAAAATGTATTTGCAAGTATTGACCTGTCTGCTCTTGGTTTATCGGAGACGGAAGTGGTCGAAACCTATAAAGTTTTCACCTATGATCATCCGGAATATTATTGGCTTACGAATAGTTTGACTATTATATATAGTGATAATAATCCTAATTTACTTTTATCCGTTTATGATGAGTATGTTTTATCAGAGGAAAGAAATAAATGTGATGCAGTCATCCAAAATGCTATTTCAGAGTATGAAGCGTTGACCGTTGGAATGGCAACAAATTATGATAAAATTCTCGCGGTTCATGACAAAATCATTAAGGATATTGACTATGCGTATAATGAAGCTGGAGATCCGAAGACCGCTGTTTGGGCACACAATATTATGGGGGTTTTTGAAAATAAATCGGCTGTTTGTGAAGGATATGCCCGTGCTTTTCAATTAATTATGAATCATTTTGGTATTGAAAACGTGTATGTTACCGGATTTGCTGGAGAAGACCACGCCTGGAATATGGTAAAGCTTGACGATGGTCAATACTATTATATCGATACTACTTTTGACGATCAGCCTGCTTTTCCGGGAGGGGTGATGTATGAATATTTTAACGCACCAGTAGCGCAGTTTGAAGCGATACACACAGCGGAACAACCAACTGGAATAGGAATCGATTTTCTTTATGAATTACCAAAAGCGTCTGAGAATGACGCCTATACTTATTATCGAAAAATGAACGCCTACGCTGAAGATGGAACAACAGATGATTTAGAAGCGATCCTTAACCATTATGTGGAAGCTGCAAAAATGGTGTCGGATTCAGACAGAAATGTCATTGCGATAAAGACAGACAGCAGTAATTTCCAGAACACGTTTAATATGCTTGGAATGTACTATGATATGGATATTGAAAAAAATGCATTAGATTATTATCTTCAGGAAGTTAAAAATTCCGAAGGACAGTGTATCGGCGGCGGTGATGTAACTATCAGAGCTGACGCAGAGCATCACACCATTTATATCGCTTTGGCAGAGCAGCCGGAAATGGCGGAAGCGTACAAAAATGGCGAATCTGTTGGTAAATTTAAGTCTTTTACAGAGGCTTATGCGATGCTAACAGATGGCCAGGCGGATTATACTTTGAAAGTGTTAACAGAGTATGCGATGTTTCCGGAAAATATGCCTGCGTATGATAATGTACAGATTGAAGGATCACTGTTTTATGATGGTTTTTCAATTGGCGACGAGAAAGTCTATCACACTTCAACTTTATATCTGACAAAAGATTTTACTTTTAGTAAAAATATCACATTTAAAAATTTAACAGTTGAACCGGCTTTTGTACAGTATAACAGGCGTCATATTACTTTGGATCAATGTACCATGAGATTAAAAGGCGAGCCGACATGGGTACGATTTGGAACTACTTTTTTCTGGGTTAGTTTTGATGAAAAAAGTGAATCTACCATTATAATCGAAGGGGACAGACAGGATCATAGTCAGGATCAACCTCAAAATGAAAAGAATTCTGGCGGTTCGTTTAACTATGGACGAATTGGTATCAGTAAAATCAAATTGATGGAAGTATCGCAATTGCAGTTTTTAAATATTATCGGGAGAATCGGCCAAATTGAGACAGGAGCGGTAAGAAATTCACAGGATGAAGAGATAAGACACAGTAATGCAACAGTTCTTTATAATGAGGTGAATAATATTGAAGTTGGTTCTGTGCATATCTCAAAAGATGCTTATCTCACCTCAATGGTTAGCCTTGATACTAATGCCTCCACTATGGAGTCAATAACCGGTGACAAAAATGATCATATTGATCCAAATCTGACTTTTGGAAATTGGTACAATAAAACAAATCAGTACAATCAAATATATTTGACCTGCCGTCCAGAAGAACAGGTCAATAGCGCATTGTTAAACTTTAATTTGTTGGGAGATATCATCGAAGGTGATTTTCATGTTTTATGGAACGAAAGCTCTGAGGAGCCTTGGCAGGAGAAAGACTTTGTATTTTTGAAAGCACCGGCATTAGAAGAAGAAAATGTAACTTTTCAAAAAAGTTGGAATCATTTTTTAACCAGTAAAAAGAATGAAAAGGGTGAATTTGTTTTGTCGAAACAAATTTATTGTGATGATGTAAAAGCAAAAGACAACATTATCGTTGTTGAAACTGGTCAAAAGAAGAAGTTTGATTTTATTTATTATCCTGAAAATCATACCGAAAAGTATACCGAGGTTGGATATTCAACGCTGGATCCTCAGATCGCTGAGATTGATGAACAAGGTTTTATAACAGGAAAATTAGTGGGAACAAGCGATGTAACTGCCGTTTTAGGCGGATATATCGGAATAGAGGCGACGGTGAAGGTAATAAATGGCGGCGAGATAGAGAAGCTGGAGCTTTTATCAAAGCCAAAGAAACAGATTTATTATGTCGGGGATTATCTGCAGACAGAGGGAGGAGCATTAGTCGCGCGGTATAAAGATGGAAGTTCTGAAGAAATACCCATTACCACAGATATTTGCAGCGGTTATGATAAAAATAAACTGGGAAAACAGAGGATAACAGTTGCCTATCAAAATCAAAAAACCGAATTTGAAATTGAAATGCAGCCGACGATTGAAGCGATACAGAGTATTGCTGTAAAAGAATCGAATGCATTGAAAAAGACATATTATTATCGTGAAGATAGTGGACGCGACAATATCCAACTTGAAAATGAAAAGCTGCTAGTCACCGATGCAAATGGTCAAATTATGGAAATTGATATGAGTGATAAAAGTGTAAAAATTCAAAAGAACTGTGACTTCTCTCAAAAAATCTGCAAGATCAATATTACATACAAAGGAGTAGGCACAAGTTTTGATATCCCTTTAGTCAGTATTCCAATGGGTACGACATGCATTGTTGACGCACCGTTAAAAACATCTTACAAAATTGGTGAGGATCTAAATCTGGCGGGAGGAAGCTTCAGTTTATATTTTGAAGATGAGCGCATCCAAAATGTTCCTTTAACCGACCCGGAAGTTCATATCAGCGATTATGAAAAATATACAACGGGAACACAAAAAGTTAATGTTGAATACAGAGGATTCAGCGCACCTTTTGAAGTGACCGTTTCATCAAATATTTTTACCTTTGGAGACGTCAACGCCGACAAAGCGATTAACGCATCGGACGCGCTTTTAACCTTGCGTCACTCGGTAAAGGAAATAATTTTGGAAAACGAGCCGTTTACACGGGCAGATGTGACGAAAGACGGAATGGTCAACGCGTCGGATGCACTGCAGATACTGCGGTACTCGGTGAAGGAAATCGAAAGCTTTGATTAGAGAGGAAACGAAATGAAAAGGATAAAGGAAACGATTTTACTAATCTTATTGGTGCTTGTGTGTCTTGCCGCTGTTCCTGTGGGCATTTTTGCAAAGGGGGAGATAAAAAATCAGGCTTCAGAGACTTCCAATGATATTAAATCACTGGAAAAATTAAATAGCTCTGAATTGAAAATAAACCATGAAACCCTGGATATTTCGTTGGAACGCTCAGAAAGACTTAAAGTCACCAATGCCGAAGGACAGGACGTCATGGTTACGTGGTCGAGTGATCAGCCAGAAGTGGCAAGTGTGAGCGATACAGGTGAGGTTTACGGAAAGCATGAAGGAACCGCCAATATTACCGCCATCGCAGAAAACGACGGACAGAAAATTAACTGCCAGGTGACCGTTTATGGGTTTATCTTTCAAGTAAATAATGGGCGTGCCACAGTTTTTCACTATGATGGTATGGGCGGAAATATTATTGTGCCCGCTACGTTTAATGGTGATCCTGTACATATTTTAAGTTTCACGGCTAATGGGGAACCCAAATTAGAACAGCCGATCCGTAGCATTGTTTTCTCAGAAGGAATTGAATACGTATCATCAACGGCTTTTTATGGCATGGCGGATCTTGAATCAGTAGAATTTCCATTGACCTTTAAAGGGGACTCCAGTGGAAAGGTTGACCTTGGCAATACAAAAATTAAAAATTTAGATGGTTTTAAGAAGGTAACACAAATCAGAGAACTGGACGCGTATAACAATAAGCAGCTAACAGACATCAGCGGAATAGCTGGAATAGCCGGACTCGAGGTGATAGGATTATCAAACGCCTCTGTTTCAGACATATCGGTATTATCGAAGCTTACCAATTTAACACGTGTTGGGCTTAACAATACGCCAATATCTGATGTTTCACCTATGTCCTCTTTAGAAAATTTAAAAGAAGTCAGCTTAGGTGGGACAAATGTCAGCGATGTTCATTTTTTCAAAAATAAAGGGCTTAAATATTTAGAACTTGCAGGAAGCAAGGTTTCTGATGCGGATAGGCTGTCATTTGTTAAAGTGTCAAATATCACTTATTATCTGGAATCCGACCGTTATCAGGAATATTCCTTTTACGACAGATATCCGATGGGGTGTTGCCAGAGTATAAGGAAGGATCATCATCTTATGAGCTATCCTTTGAGATGGAAGATCCGAGTTAGCAGTATTTAAGACATTCGTGCTCAGTTCATCATTTTTACTTACTCCATTAAAACCAGATCAGACAATCTGCAGATTACGACTGAATGACGCCGTAACCGATCCTTTTACGATAACGATCTCCGATGGCCGCGTCGAACATCTTTATGAACAGAATATTTATTTAGAAGTCATCTATCCTAAAGATGCCGTGCCTGATGGATATCACGTGCAAATTGACAATGTGACTCCCGATGAAGCCGATAAAGCCGCAATTTTAAGTGCTTATCCCAATGCTAAAATATGTCATTTCTACGAACTTTCAATGGTTCATGAAAATAGGAGCAAAATTACAGATTTTAATAAGCCGGTCACCATCCGGCTGCAAATACCAGCCTATGTTGATAATCCTAAAAAACTGACCTTTGTTTATTTTGGCGAAAAAGGACCAGAGACTTTAAAAACAACCATCTGCACGGATGGTTACGTTGAATATCAGATTGGCCATTTCAGCAAATATTTTCTAATTGAGACGGAAAATGAAAACCCAACAACCACTGTCCAAACAGAAAATCCAGTTTATCCTTTAGGAGATGTCAACGTCGATAAAGCGATTAACGCATCGGACGCGCTTTTAAACTTGCGCCACGCCGTTAAAGAAATCACGCTGGAGGGTGATGCGTTTACTCGCGGAGATGTCACTTTTGACCAGTCAATTAACGCATCTGACGCACTGCAAATTTTGCGGTATGCAGTCAAGGAAATCTCAGATTTTAAATAAAGTACGTAAAGAACGTAGATAAAAATGAGTACACGCGCGATAATGAGTAAAGTGAATGGAGAAAAGAAATGAAAAAGTTTAAACAGTCAGTGGCTTTTCTGACGATTCTGGTATTCTGTTTTTTAACGTTGCCAACAAATGTTTTTTCGGAAGAATTGTCAGATCATCAAACGGAGAAATTGGTAGAAGAGGATAATCTACAGATCGAACAGTTAGCATCAATAAACCAGACCCAGATTATTACCGGAGAAGACTGCAGCGGTTATATTGATGAAAAAGGTAATCTATGGACATGGGGAAGTAATAATTATGGTCAATTGGGAACCGGTAATTATGAAAGTCGGAAAAAGCCAGTTTTGGTCATGGAAAATGTTAAACAAGCGGATTTTGGCCGATACTTTGGAGCTGCCGTTAAGACAGACGGCAGCGTATGGACTTGGGGATTTAATAAAGGGGGCTGTCTGGGCAACGGAAAAGAGGAAACGTCAAACCCAACCCCAAGTATGATAATCGAAAGCGGTATTAAGTCGATCAGTATGGGTCTTTTAAACGGTGCAGCCATTACGGAAGGTGGGACTCTGTTAATATGGGGAGGCAACGGGAGCTTTCAGCTTGGCGACGGTGACCGTGCGATGGATGCGATTTTAAAAGTTTGGAATACCCCACGAGAATTAATGCAGGGAGTTAGTGCAGTCAGCATCGAGGGAGAAAATGTTGCGGTGGTAAAAAATGATAGCAGTTTGTGGACCTGGGGAAATAATGTGAGTGGGCAGTTGGGATATACCTTGCAAAATGGGGAGTTAATATCTCCAACACCACAGGTTGCTCTAAATAGCGTCGAAGATATTTGCCTGGGAGATAAGTATGTCACAGCGTTAAAAACGGACGGAAGTCTCTGGACCTGGGGCGAGAATAGTAGAGGGGAACTGGGGGATGGAACCACAGTGAGCCGTACGGAACCTGAAAAGATTCTGGATGACGTAAAGACCATTGGAAATGGCTGTGCAGTTAATAATTCAGGCGATTTACTAACATGGGGAAACAACAATGTTGGCCAAGCAGGCGATGGAACAACAGAGATGAAAAGTACGCCAGGTGTTGTTTTAGATAATGTAAGACAAGTGAACCGAAGCAGCAGCCACAGTGGGGCGATTAAAGAAGATGGGACAATCTGGACCTGGGGAAGTAATCGAGACAATGCACTGGGTAATCCTTATCTGTATGAGTATTTTCAAACAACCCCACAACAAATTTTTGTACCCGCGCATGCGGAAAATGAAGTGACTGCTTTTAGCACAACGGGTGTGCTCATCATTGATGAAGATACAGAACGGCCGATTCCAGATGTTTCCATAAAGTTAAACAATGAAAGCATCGCAGAGGCAACCGATGATCAAGGCTACTCGGTTTTGAATTTTGGAGATTCCATTGAGGGAGAAATAAGTTTTGAAAAAGAAGGGTTCGAGACAAAGATTATACCGGCCACTGAAGTAGAGGCAGGAAAAATAAATAGAATCCTTATGAAAAATGCAGATGGAATCCCGGATTTAATACTGCCAGAAGACATAAAGGTAGAGTCGGACACCCTGAATGGGCCTTCCATTGAATTTTTTGGCGAGGAGTTTTATCTCTTTTCTACAGATATCAAAATAGATATTCCTTTTGGAGAAGTGGTAAAAGAAATTGATCGTGAGAAAAAAACGGTAAAATGTTTATTAGGCATAGATCCTAAAGAATTTAAAGACTTTGATTGGAAAAAAGATTATAATGATTACGTCAATTTTATTAAGCAATATGGCGCTAATAATGGTATTGCGAATTGGAATAATAGCATTTTAAGAAATAAAATACTAAAAAATAATAAAAGTAAAATTGGATTTTCGTTAGATGCAAAGGTAATTGGATATATCGAATATAGCTATGCTTCGGGGATTATGAAGCCTGTAGAAGGAGGCCGAATCATAGAAGGAAGCGCTAAAATAGGGGGAAGTATTCCACTGTCTACACCAGTTTTCTACTTTAAATGGGAACTTAAGGGAAAAGTGAAAAGTGAAACAGAATGGGTTCTCGTCAATAAAGGAGATCATATTAGCATAGACACATATTTTGATAGTGAACTAAGTTGTATTCCTTTGGCAGGTGTAGGCGCTGGGATTGAGAAGATAGCTGGCGCAGAAGTAGGAATAAAAGGGGCAGTGACGGGGACGGCTAAAATTGATACAACGATGTCAAAGTATGATTTAGAAGAAATTTTTGGTGCCAATATATCGGCTTCGGTCTATTTTAAAATATATGCTTTCTTTTTTGAGACAGGTGATGAACGGACATTTATGCAATGGACACTTTATCCTAATAAAAAAAGACCAGATTACAATGGTAGCGGCGGTGGTGGTTTCCGATTTAATAGTTTAAACAATGAAAAAAATCAGTTAAAATCGATTCCCAGAGATTACTTAAATCAACCACATGCGGCTGTTCAAAAAAGAAGTTTAGCGGCTAACGTATATGAACAAAAAAGCGTTTATCCAAATGGAGAGCCCAGACTGATAACATTGGATGATGGGAGAGTGATGGCTTTCTGGATCGGTGATAATGGTAAAAAGTCAGACATGAACCGGACAACATTAATGTACACAATCAATACGAACGGTGTGTGGAGTGAGGCAGAAGCGGTTTGTGAAACAGGCCGTGCCGATTTTTCGCCGACCGTTTATGTCAAGAATGGTAAAGTTCGTCTTGCATGGATTAATGCGACAAAAGAATTTAGCGATAATACGACATTAGAAGACATGGCAAAGAATGTACAGATTTCAACCGCTGAGTTTGATGGAAATACTTTTAGCTCGCCTGTATATTCAAATTCAGGAAAAATGCCTTTGATGCTTCAAATAACAGAAGAAAATAATAATCCGGTTGTTTACTCTGTCTTAAACAGTGGAAATGATCCGTTTATGATGACAGGTACGGAAACAATTTACCGTCAGGAAATGCTAAATGGTGTCTGGGAAGAACCGCAGGTCATTCAAGATAACGTGAAAGGACTGACTGGTCTCGCCTGTGAAGATGGCCGGATGCTTTATTCGAAAGATAAAGATGGCGATTATACGACAAACGGTGACAGCGCTGTTTATGAAGTGACTGCGAATCAATCGGCAGTACAGATTTCAACAGATGGCGCAGATGTAGCTGGTTTACAGTATAGCGGTGACCGTTTTTACTGGTTAGAAAATGGCAAACTATATGATGAAAAAGAAAAGATATTGACGGACATTACCTGCACAGGGGATTATCGGATTATTAATCTTAATGGACAACGGGCTGTCTTAACGACAGATAAAGTCGATCAAGATTCCTATGCAGAAGAAATTTTTATTGCCTATGAAAATGAAAATGGATTTGAACCGGCAATGCAGTTAACAGATGATAAAAAAGGAATACGTTCCTTTGATGCAGTCTTTGATGAAAGTCAAAAACCAGTAGTTGCAATGAACCAAATCAACTTTCAGACTGAAGGTGAAAAAGAAGATCCGTTTGGAATTACCGATTTTATTATTCAACAAGAAGAAAATCGGTACGATTTAGTTGCTTCACAATTTATGACATATGATAGCAAAAACATTGCTCCAGGCCAGGATGTTAAGCTTACAGCAGAGGTGAAGAATGAAAGTACTGAAGATTTTAATGATGATGTAAATGTCTGCTTAATTGATAAAGATGGTAAAAAAATTAGCGAGTTTGAGTACAATTTGAAATTATCTACAGGAGAAACTGATTATATTGATATAAATTATCCTCTGCCTGAAGATTTAAAATGTCATGAGATAACCGCTTCAATAACACCTAAGAATATCGTTGACAATAACTTAAACAATAATATAGCAGAGGCGACAATAGGTTATGGAGACGCAACCATTACAAATTCATATTATATAAACGCATACGGAGAAGGGCCGACATTATATGCAACTGTAATGAACATCGGTTATGAAACATTAAAAAATGTACGAGCAGAAGTCTATCAGGATGGGGTGATGGGAGAAAAGCTTGGATCAATTGAACTTGAAAGTATGGAACCGGGCCAGGAAAAAGAAGTAACATTCCATATTGACGAATCCTGTATAAAACATAATAATGAAAATGATGGTAAACAACTCCATGTGGAAATCTTAACAGACTCTCTTGAAAATCGAATGGATAATAATGGCGCGGATGAGTTGGTACTTGCACCTAAGACCCGTTCGATTGAGCTTTCTAAAAAAGAAGCGTTAATCGCCTCTGGTCAAACCATACAATTAAAAGCTATAAAAATTCCAGAGACATCACTAAGTGAAGTAACTTGGCTTAACAGTGATACTCAGGTTGCGGATGTTGATCAAAATGGGCTGGTAAAGGGTCTGAAGCCAGGAAGTACAGTAATAACAGTGGTATCTAATGATCAAGTGGCTAACTGTACGATAACGGTAAAAGATGGCGCTATAATACCGATAGAGTCTGTGACGCTTGAACCAAAAGATGTGAGTCTTCATGTTGGTGAGACTTTAATGTTAAAAGCATCAATATTGCCTGAAAACGCATCGAATAAAACATTAAAATGGGAAAGCACCGATTCAAATATAGTGACCGTAAATAATGGAAATGTGATGGCCGTAGGTGTAGGGGATGCTGTCATTACAGTGACAACAGAAGATGGAAATAAAAAAGCGTTTTGTTTTATCAATGTTTCGGAGGAAAATGGCATGCTGGGGGACATTAATCAGGACGGTAGTATAAACGCATCGGATGCTTTATTGGCTTTGCGCCATGCAGTTAAAGAAATTGTACTGTCAGGAGATCAGTTTATCCGCGCTGATGTTACAAAAGATAATGTCGTCAATGCTTCTGATGCATTGCAAATTTTGCGATATTCTGTAAAAGAAATCACTGCTTTTGAATAAAATGTACTTAAATTTTGAAGGCGTGCTAAAATAGTACGCCTTGAAAGGATAAAGTAATGAAAAAAAGAATTTATCATAAAATAAAAGGAAAAAAGACGATACAATGCATAGCGCTTCTAATGTGCCTTTTGTTGATGCCGACTGGAGTCTTTGCGCAGGGTACTGCGGTTTCGGAAAAAGCAATGCAACAGAGTGTGACTGAACCGGAAGATGTTTTTATAGAAGAATTACCGGAAGCGGTCCCCTCTGCGGCGCTTGAAAAAGCAACTGAAGCCGCTGAGACAAAGGCTCAAGCTTTACAGGATGTTGAAGTTTTTGTAGGACAAGGTGAGAAAGCTGCTGAACAGGCTGTACTGAACTGTGATAATGTAACGCTTTATGCGATAGACGAATGGGCGCAGAAATACCTTTCGATACCCAAAGAATATCCGCAGAGTTTCCAGATAAAAATTAATGGTGAGGACAGTAAAATAAAGTGGTATTCGGAAGACGATGAGGTTGCTTTTGTTGATGATCGTGGTGTAGTCAATCCAGGGCAGATAGCGTGGCATTATACAGATGGAACAATACATAATGAATATAATTTTAATCAGACCATTGAGCTTTATGGTTATTATAATGATCAGAAATTGTCGATTCAAGTAACTGTCAAAGATTATGGTGAAATCTATACAAATGATGTTATCAACCAATATTTAAAAGATAATATTAATCCGTCAATGAGCACTTATGAAAAAGTAGAGGAAATCTGTAAATTTGTGGCCAGTTACGACTATAGTGCGAATTACAGTTCCATGGAAGGTATGATCGTTTCTGGAGAAGGCGGTGATTGTTGGGCAAGTACACAGACGGTTAATACAATGTGTGAGATACTGAAAATACCGGCAGAAATTCGTTACCGTGCCAATCAGGATCCAGGGGCAGGGTCTGGCCATATGAATTCGTATGTTTTAATTGATGGGGATGCTTATATTGTCGATGTGGGTTATTATGCACATACGCCTAGATATTATTTAATAGCTCAGGTAACTGAGCCTTTCATCTATAAAGAGAAGCCTGATGGAACATTAACTATTACAGGTTATGATGGATTTTATAAAAAAGTTGAGATTCCGGAACAAATTGATGGAAAAATTGTGACAGAATTAGGAGATAGTTCTTTTTATGGTCATAATGAAATGAATGAGGTGATTTTACCTAATAGTATCAAAACAATTGGAAATTGGGCTTTTGCATCGTCAGAAAGCATCGAAAAAATCAATTTGGGTGCTGTGCAGTCTATTGGTGATCATGCATTTTATTACTGTAGAGCTTTAAAGATTGTGGAATTGCCGGATTCTGTTATCCATTTAGGTATATCAGCATTTGACTTGTGTGAAACACTGGAAAAAGTAACTTTATCAAAAAATCTTAAGGTTCTACCAGTCAGGGCATTTGCGCAAACGAATATTAAGGAAGTTACCATTCCAGAAGGTATCACAACCATTGAAACAGCGGCTTTTTGGAGCTTAACGTTAATTGAACTGCCAAAATCAATCCAAAAATCGGCTATTGATTTAACGGAGTGCAAGGTTCTTTACCATGGTAATCAAGAACAATGGGAAAAAATCGAAATGAATTCTGTTGAAAGACCAAAGAACGAAAATATTTTTTATTCAAGTTATGGTGTGTCTTTATCAAAAGAATCTTTAGATCTTCAGATTGGTGAAACCTATGGATTGACGGCGTGGACAGCCGATAAGCCTATAAAATGGATAAGCAGTAATGAAGAGGTGGTAACTGTTTCAGCAGATGGTCAGGTAACTGCTGTTTCTGATGGAAGTGCGGTTGTAAAAGCACAGGTTTCTAATGGTGCTGCAGAGATTAAGATCAATGTTGTAAGGAGCCGCGGTGACGTGAATGACGATGGAATGATTAATGCCAGCGATGCACTTCTTGACCTTCGTCATTCTGTGAAAGAAATCATTTTACAGGGAAATTCGTTTGTTTGTGCTGATGTCACAAAAGACAATGTCGTCAATGCGTCTGACGGGCTACAGATACTACGCTATGCAGTGAAGGAAATCAGTAATTTTGAATAACAATATACTTACTGGGATACTAAAGTCATTCCACCCAGAAACTGAAGGCTTCGCGCTTTCAGTTTCTTTTTTTATCGTCAATACTTTAACAATGCAAAGGAGTAAAGAGTATGAAAAAAGAGTGCACCTATGAAGAACGCGCGGCCATTCTGGAAAGGCGGATTGCCTGTTACGAGGAGGTGCTGGATTATCCGGATAACAAGGTGCGCGTTACCTTCACAGATGGCGAGCAGGTTCTTTTTAACGGGCGTCTGGAGCACTTTTATGAAATGATTTTAAAGCATCTGATGATCAGCGTGCCTCATTGCCGTGAAATGGCGCGGGAGGTACTGTCGAGTGGGGATGAAAACAGGATTATGCTGCCGATTGTTATAAAACCCTGTCTGTCGTTTATGGTTTTTGAACGCAGGGAGGGGCCTCTGTATGTTAACTGGTTTTCAGTCCGGGAGCGCTTTTTGGCCGTAGAAGATTTTAACCATCAAATTGCCTACCATGACGGCGTGGTGGTCAGGGTTCCCTACAGCGATGAAACTATCAGGAGCCGGATGTGCGAAGCACGGATGGTGGAGATCGAATGGCTTAAGCGCCACCGTGCATAAAAAACCGGGACGTCACTTTTCGTTACGTCCCGGGGTTTTTATGATCACACAAACGCGTTCATCAGCGCGGCGATCCCTTCTAAATTTGTCTCTCTGTCCACCAGTGCAGGCCCTGCAGACAGCACGGAGTGGGTTTCGGCAAAGGCAGGGTGGTTGTTTTCATAGAAAACACCGATGGGAATCCGCTCGCTGTTGGTCAGAGCCAGCTCCAGGGCGGCCATGCGGTCGTCTGTGGGGTGGTTTTCGTCCAGGATATCCACATGTTCTTTATAATATTTAAAGGTATTGACCTTATTGAAGCTGACACAGGGCTGGAGAATGTCTAAAAGGGCGTAGCCCTTGTGGTGGATGGCGCGCTTCATCATTTCGGCCAGATGCTCTTTATTGCCGCTGAAGCTGCGGGCCACAAAGGTGGCGCCTGCGGTCAGGGCAATGGCCAGCGGGTTAAAGGGAGTGTTCAGGTTGCATACTTTGTTGACGCTGTGTTCGGTACAGGCGTCTGTGGTGGGGGAAATCTGCCCTTTGGTCAGGCCGTAAATGCGGTTGTCATGGACAAAGTGGGTGATATCCACATTTCGGCGGATGGCGTGGAGGAAGTGGTTGCCGCCCTCGCCATAGGAGTCGCCGTCGCCAGTGTCGATGATGATGGTCAGATCGTCATTGGCCATTTTTGCCGCCTGCGCTGCGGGAAGGGAGCGGCCGTGCAGCCCGCAGAAAGAATTGGCATTCAGGTACTGTGGGGTCTTGGCGGCCTGGCCGATGCCGGCAGCCAGGAGCACCTGGTCATTGGGCAGCTCCAGGTCTTCCAGGACACTTTTTAAGGTGTCGAGAATCATAAAGTTGCCGCAGCCGGGGCACCAGGCGGTTTCGTGCTTGATATAGGTACTCATTTGTTTTCTCCCTTCATGACAGCGTCGGCAATCTCTTCGCCGGAGAGCTGACGGCCGTCGTATTTTAATACGGAAGCGTCACAGCGCAGCAGGGCCTTTTCTCGGAGAAGGGCAGCCAGCTGGCCAGTGGCGTTCTGTTCCACGTTGATGATGGTTTCTGCCTGTTCGGCAAAGCCGCGCAGCACCTGCAGCGGCAGCGGGAAAACATCGCCGAAAACCAGGGCGCCGTAGCCGGAAGGTGTTTTTTCGTTGAGGATTTCCACGGCTTCCTTAAGCGGCCCCCACATTGAGCCAAAACCGATGAGCAGGGTCTTAAAATCCTTATCGCCCAGGAAGTCGGGCTCCTCGAGCTCATAGCGCAGGGCGGCCATTTTTCGGGCGCGTTTTTCGACCATGGCGTCGCGCATTTCGGCGGATTCGGTGATATAGCCCATTTCGTCGTGCTCGTCACTGTCGGTGGTGACAATGGCTTTGGTTCTGCCGGGGATGAGCCGCGGTGAGATACCGCTTTCGGTGATCTGGTAACGGCGGTAATCCTCGGGCGCGCCGGTCAGGGTGGCGCCCACAGACTCTATTTCAAGCGCGTTCAGATCAAAGGGGAGGATGGTGGCTGTGGCGTCGGCCAGATACTGGTCGCTCAATAAAATCACAGGCATCTGGTACTTTTCGGCCAGGTTAAAGGCGCGTACGGTCTGGTAAAAGGCGTCCTCCTGATTTTTGACGGCAATGACCATGTGAGGAAAATCGCCGGCGCCAGCGGCAATGGCGAAGCGCAGATCGGCCTGCTCGGTGCGGGTTGGCAGCCCGGTGGCAGGACCGGGGCGCTGAATATCGCCGATGACCAATGGGATTTCGGCAATGCCGCAGAAGCCGACAGCCTCAGTCATTAACGCGAAGCCGCCGCCCACGGAGGCAGTCATGGCGCGCGCGCCGGCGTAGGAGGCGCCGATGGCCATGTTTACGGCCGCGATCTCATCCTCTGCCTGTTCCACCACCACGCCGGTCATAGCACTGGTATCGGCGAGATAGTTGAGAATAGAGGTGGAGGGGGACATGGGATAAGCAGAATAGAACCGGAGGCCTGCGGCCAGAGCGCCCAGGGAGATGGCGTCGTTGCCGCTCAGCAGCAGGTAATCGCTGTAACTTGAGGGCAGGTGCTGGTAGCGCGCTTCTACGCTGTCATAGCCGAACAGAAGCCCCTGGCGGTTCATTTCCAGAAATGCGGGCTTGATGGAATCCTCCAAAACGGATTCGGCGGATTCTAAGGTTTCACCAAAGAGTCTGAGCACTGCGCCCATGGCAATGACGCCGGCAACCTTCGGATTGCCGAGTTCGCTAGCTTTTTTTCGCATATCAATTTTTAATGCGTGGGGATGCTCGGTTTTCAGGCCGATGTCGCACAGGATAAAGCCGCCGTCCACCAGCTCGTCCTGGTGTCTGGAAATGGTTTCCTCGTCCATGGCAACAATGCCGTTTACCTTAAGGGAATGTGAGGTGATGGGCTCTGGGCCAAAGCGGACTAAGGTGAAATTGTGGCCTCCTCGGATACGTGACATGAAATCACGGGCCGAAAAGACAAAATAGCCGGACTTTTTCAAAACTTTTTCGAGCACAGCGACCATGGTGTCAATACCGTCACCGGCTGCGCCGCCAACCAATAAATTGTACATGGATATTTTCCTTTCTGGATACTGATAGAATGTAGTATTTATACCCAAAAAAGTGAAAATAAAAAGCCTGCAAAATTAATCGCAGGGCTTTCAAAGTGTAGATAAAGGTTATCATAAAGAGGTAAAGCGTTAATAAGAGGCCTGTTAATGGGGAATGTAGAATTGAGAATGGAGAATTACAGGAACAAAATGCTGGGCATTTTGATTGGATTCGCGGCCAAAGGCCGCTCTTTTAATCGCTTTTACGTAAGTAAAAGGGTTCTTTCATTCTCCATTTTCCATTCTCAATTCTCCATTGAAATCGCCGCTTCCTTTCAATTTTGTTTACAGTTTGAAGCCTGTAAATCATTCGCAGGTCTTTTCGGGAATCTCCTCCAGCGGTGCCTTTTTGCGCAGGAAGGAGAGCTTGGTTTCTGAGACGATGATGGCAATGAAAATCAGGACAAAGCCGATGAGCAGCTTGGGCGTCAGGGCTTCGCCGTAAAAGATGACGGAGAACAAAACGCCGAAAACGGATTCCAGGCTCAGGATGATGGCGGCAGCAGAGGGATGGGTGTATTTCTGCCCGACGTTCTGGAGCAGCAGAGCCACCGCGGTGGCAAAAAAAGCCAGAAACAGGAGGCCGAGGACGCTGTCGAGGGTCCACACTGCGGGCAGGGACTCGGTGGCAAAGCCGACGATCCAGGCAAAGATGGCCGCGTAGCCAAACTGCAGGATGGTGATGAGGATGGGGTCACGGTCACGGCCCAGCTTGGCAACGGCGACCATGTGGGCCGCAAAGCACAGCCCGCCCAGCAGGGTAAAGGCATCGCCAAAACCAATGGTAAAGCCCTCGGTCAGAGAGACAAGGCCAATGCCCACAATGCAGATAATGGCGGCCAGGTAGTTGTAAATATCCGGCTTGGATTTATCCACTGCCCAGAATAAAAAGGGCACGATAATACAGTAAATCGCGGTTAAAAAGGCATTTTTCCCAGGGGTGGTATCGGTGATGCCGATGGTCTGGAGGCTGTAGGCGGCAAAGAGGCAGAAGCCGATGACGGCGCCGCTTATAAAATAGCCCTTGTTCAGAAGCTTAAGCTTTTTGCGGAAAATAACCGCCAGCAGAATACAGCCGATGGTAAAGCGGAAGCCCAGCAGCATGTGGGGTGTAAAAATATCCACGGTATTTTTAACCACAAAGAAGGAGCTCCCCCAGATAATGGCAGCGCCGAACAGGGCGCATTTTGCCAGAAGTTTTATTTTTTTTGAGTGTTCCATAGCATTTCCCTTCACGTATATTTATACAGTTATTATTTAATATTATACATGATAAATTCGGACAAGTAAAGGGAAGGCCTATACAAAAAACACGCGTTATATTATAATAAGGTTAAGAAAAAACAGAGGAGAAGATCATGGCATATTTAGCGTTATACAGACGGTACCGCCCGCGGGATTTCGACAGTGTTGTGGGACAGGAATACGTTACGCGCATTTTAAAAAATCAAATATTATCGGGCCGTGTGGGGCATGCCTATTTGTTCTCTGGAATCCGGGGAACGGGTAAGACATCCATCGCCAAGATATTTGCCCGGGCTATCAACTGTGAACACAACGAGGACGGCAATCCCTGCAACGTCTGTGATACCTGCCTGAACATCGAAAAGCCGGGCGTGATGGACATCATCGAAATTGACGGTGCGTCTAACCGCGGGGTTGATGAAATACGGGAAATCCGTGAGAAGGTGAAATATCCACCCACAATGGGTAAGTATAAGGTATACATCATTGATGAAGTGCACATGCTCACAAAGGAAGCCTTTAACGCGCTGTTAAAAACCCTTGAGGAGCCGCCGGAGCACATCGTCTTTATTTTAGCCACCACGGAGCCCAACAAGCTCCCGATGACAATCTTGTCCAGGTGCCAGCGCTTTGACATCAAGCCGATTTCCAAGGAGCTGATCGCCGGGCAGATTGCGCACATTCTGGAGGACATCGGCGTGTCCATGGACCGGGAGGCCATTGATTTTATTGCTTACCGGGGAGACAGCTCCATGCGTGACGCGCTGAGCCTGCTGGATCAGGTCATTGATATCCGAGAGGCAGATAAAACCATCACCTATGAGGATGTGCTGGCATTTATGGGCATGGTGGATGAGGATCAGATTGCCGGGCTGGTGCAGGAGATGCTGGCCGGCGACAAGGGCGGTGTGCTCCTAAAATTTAAGGCAATGCGCGAAGCCGGCCGCGACAGCGGGCTGGTGTTTGACCAGCTGATTGACTACCTGCGCAAGGTGCTCATTGTCAAAACAACCGGTACTGCCAGCCAGGAGATACTGGGCATTACCGAGAGCGCCTGCCAGTCTTTGGCTGCTGTGGGGCAGGATGTGCCTGACCAGCGTTTTTACAGCATGATTGATTTCCTCATTGAGGAAAAGAATAAGCTGCGCTACAGCGGACTGGCCGCTGTCATTGTGGAGATGGCGCTTCTGAAGCTCTGCGATCCGGACAGCCTGGTAAAAACCGTGGCGCAGGAGCAGCCGGAAAGATCGGCGGGTCAGCAGGGGCGGCAGGCAGGCGCGGTCCAGGGAATGCCGCCGAGACCGGCGCAGGCAGCGCCCCAGCATGCGGATAACGCGGTAAAAAGCCGCGCTCAGGAAATGCAGGCGGCCGCACGGGCAGCCGTCCGGGAACCGGCAGCTGTCCCAGCCGCAAAGGAGCAGGCGGCACCGCCTGTTTCCGGCGTGGACATGGCGGCAGAGCAGGCGCCATCGCCTTCGGCAGCGGTGAAAACCGCCGAGGGCAGTGTCAATACCGATAACCTGTACACGGGGCTTGTGCGGAGCTGCCAGAAGCAGAAGCAGATGCTGGTCAGGCCGCTGATGTGCTGTAAGCTGGCGCACAAGGGGGATAAAAAGCTGGTGCTCCGGTTTACCGCGGACAAGGATGGCCAGGCGGCAATGGGCATGTTAAAGCTGCCGGTCATGTTTGAGTTTGTGAAGAAGACGCTGTGCGAGCTGGGAGGGGACCAGTACGTGCTGGAGCTGGAGCTTGTGGAAAAAAACTATGATGAGATGTCGATCCTTGAAAAGACAAAATCCATCATCAACAACGACAGCGTGGAGGTCGTTGAGGTAAAAGGATAGGCACGATTTAGAAATTATGTAAAATATCTTTCTGCTTTTATTAAATGTAAAAATTTATATGGAAATATTAAAATTTAATGATATAATATTTTGGTCTAAAACGATAAAAATTTTTAGGAGGTAAAAATGGGTCGTGGTAGAAGAATGCCCGGAGGAATGCCAGGAGGCATGCCGGGAAACAAGAATAATATGATGAAACAAATCCAGAAAATGCAGGACGAAATGTTGAAAGCTCAGGCAGAGCTGGAAGAGAAAGAAGTGGAAGCCACCGCAGGCGGCGGCGCTGTCAAAGTGACTGTTTCAGGGAAGAAGATGATTACATCTGTAAAAATAGATCCTGATGTTATAGATGAAGACGATGTTGAAATGCTGGAAGACCTGATCATGGCAGCCTGCAACGAAGCGCTGTCAAAGGTAGAAGAAATGACTGAAAGCCAGATGGGCAAACTCACCGGCGGCATTCCAGGGTTATTTTAAGCTTAAACAGCAGAATATGAGGTGAACTATGGGTTTTTATCCAAAGGCCATTGAGAGATTAGTTACTGAACTTGGAAAGCTTCCGGGGATTGGAGAAAAAACCGCTCAGCGACTGGCCTTTCATCTGATTGATGCTTCGGCAGAAGAGATTGAAGGTCTGTCAAACGCCTTGTTAAACGTAAAAGATAAAATCAAACTGTGTCCGGAGTGCTTCAGCATCACCGATGGTGACCGCTGTGATGTGTGCGCAGACCCCAACCGGAACCGCAAGGTGATCTGCGTGGTGCAGAGCACAAAGGATATTTTCGCCATTGAAAAGACCAGAGAGTACAACGGCCTTTACCATGTGCTGCACGGCGTTATCTCGCCTCTTGAGGGCATTGGCCCGCAGGACATCAAGGCAAAGGAGCTGCTTCTGCGCATTGGTGAAAATGATATTGAGGAAGTCATCATGGCCACAAACCCCACCCCGGAAGGTGAGGCGACAGCCATGTACCTGGGCAACCTCATCAGTCCCCTGGGCGTTAAGGTTACCCGCCTGGCCAAGGGCATTCCCATCGGTGCCGATGTGGAATACATTGACGAAATCACACTGATAAAAGCATTTGAAGGTAGAAATACGATTTAGAGAATCTTTATAGAAAGTGGAGGATATTTTCATGTTAAAAGAAGGAATTATTGCGTCCCCTGGTATTGCCATTGCAAAGGCATTTGTATATGACAAGGTTGAAGTGGAAGTCACTGAGAAAAAGGTTGACGATCCAGCGGCTGAGGTTGCCCGCCTTCAGGATGCCCTTGGAAAAAGTAAGGAACAGATTTTAAAAATCAAAGAAAAAGCAGCCCATGACCTAGGTGAGGAAGAAGCGGAAATCTTTGAAGCCCACGCCATGGTTCTGGATGACCCTGAATTTGTGGACAGTATCACGGCTGAGATTAACACAAACGGCGTCAATGCTGAGTTTGCGGTTAAAACCGTCACGGACCGCTTTTTTGAAATGTTTGACATGATGGACGATCCTTATTTCAGCGCCCGCGCCGCAGATATCCGCGATGTCGGAACCCGCGTGCTCAACAATGTTATGGGCGTTGAAAATGTGGATATCTCCTGCCTGGATGAAGACACCATCATCGTAGCCGATGATCTGGCGCCGTCCGATACCGCTCAGATGGATAAGGCACGGGTCAAGGGCTTTGCCACCAACATCGGCAGCCGCACCTCCCACACCGCCATCATGGCGAGAAGCCTGGAAATCCCAGCTGTTCTGGGCCTGGGCGACATTACCGCCGCTGTTAAGAACGGCGATGTCGTTGTGGTCGACGGCTTAAAGGGACAGGCGGTGATCAATCCGACCGACGACGAGCTGGCCGCTTATCAAAAACAGCAGGAAGACTATCAGGCGTACATTAAGGAACTGGCTGAGCTTAAGGAGCTGGAAGCCGTGACCACCGACGGACACAAGGTAGAGCTGGTCGGCAATATCGGCTCTCCGAACGATACCGACGGCGTGCACAAAAATGGCGGACGCGGTGTCGGCCTGTACCGTACGGAGTTCTTATACATGAACAGCGATACCATGCCGGATGAAGAAAAACAGTATGAGGCTTATAAGGCTGTGGTCGAATCCTTTAACGGCGATCCGGTCATCATCCGTACACTGGATATTGGCGGGGACAAAAAGCTGCCATATCTGCCTCTGGAAGAGGAAATGAACCCGTTCCTGGGCTTCCGCGCCATCCGATTATGCTTCCGCGAGGTGGATATGTTCAAGACGCAGCTGAGAGCGATTCTGAGAGCCTCTGCCTTTGGAAATGCGCTGATCATGTTCCCGATGATCTCCGGCGTATCCGAAGTGCGCCAGGCTAAAGGCATTCTGGCAGAATGTATGAAGGAGCTGGACGAAAAAGGACAGGCTTATGACAAAAATATCCGCGTCGGCGTCATGATTGAAATCCCGTCGGCAGCGGTGACCTCAGACATCATCGCCAGGGAAGTGGATTTCTTCAGCATCGGTACTAATGACCTTTGCCAGTATACCCTTGCGGTAGACCGTATGAATCAGGAGGTTTCCTACCTGTACAATCCGCTGCATCCGGCGATCCTGCGCCTGGTCAAGACTGTGATCGACGCTTCCCACGCCCGTGATGGTCTGTTTACCGGTATGTGCGGCGAAATGGCCGGCGACCCGATGGCAACGCTGATCCTTCTGGGACTGGGCATGGACGAGTTCTCCATGAGCGCCTCCTCCATTCCGCAGGTTAAGAAGATTATCCGCAGTGTCAGCTATGAAGACGCAAAGGCCATTGCAGAGAAAGCCCTGAACCTGGAAACCGGCGAAGAAGTCAAGGAAATGGTTCAGGCAAAAATCGCAGAATTAGGAATTAAAATCGTTTAATAAGTAGGTGAGTTAAAAAATGGTAAGTAAGGTTATAACCATTACCAATGCTACCGGCCTGCATGCAAGACCGGCATCCATGTTTGTACAGACCGCTGGTAAGTACAAATCAAAAATTGAAGTGGTCAAGGGTGATGCGCGCTTAAATGCCAAGAGCATTATGGGGATTATGTCCGGCGGCATCGCGCAGGGCACCACGGTCACCATCGAAGCCGACGGCGAGGACGAACAGGAAGCCCTGGACGCGCTGGTCGAGTTGGTGCACAGCAATTTTGGTGAAAAGTAATTAAAAAAAGTAAAGAAATTTTCAATAATACCTCAAAGGGCTGTTCAATTTAAGCTTTTTGGGGTATTATTATATTATTGATAAAAACGATTTAAAATCAGGAGGACAAAGAATATGAGTTGTAACAAAGGTTATTTTGTAGGCGGATTGTTCGTCGGAACAATCATTGGTGGTGCTTTAGGTATTCTGCTTGCCCCAAGCTCCGGCGAAGAAACACGCCGTAAGATTAAAGACGGTGCACAGGACACTTTTGGTGACGCTTATGACCAGGCTGTGGAATATGGTGAAAACCTGAAGGAACAGCTGCAGGACATGACCGATTCTGTAACCGATAAGGTAAACCAGTACAAAAACCAGATTGAAAATAAAATCCAGGAAATCCAGGATGAAGTGAACCAGGATATCGAAGAATTAAACGAAGAACTGGAAGCCCTTCAGAAGGAAGACGGCGAAGCGGTTGCCGATGCCGCCAAAGACACCGTCGATGCGGCTAAGGATGCGGCGGACGATGCTAAGGATGTAGCCGCTGACGCAGCGGACAAGGCTTCTGACGCCATCGACAGTGTTAAAGACGCTGCCAAAGACGTTGTAAAGAACTAGGACTGGTATCCGTTAAATGATGACACTGAGTTTTAGTATCTGGGAGCTGGCAGTCCTGATTATTGCCATTGCCTTTGTGTTTGGAACGGTTTATCTCATTAAGGTTTTTAAAAACCTGGGTTCGACCCTGGAAACCACAGCCAAGCTGATGGACGAAAACCGCGCACAGATCCATAACATTATGGACAATGTGGACAGCATTACGCAGAATGCCGATGACATGACGAACAAAGCCAACGATATGCTGGGCGGCGTAGAGGATTCTGTCAGCCATCTGAAATCAGATGTGGTGGACCCGTTAGTCGGCGCTTTTGCCAAAATCGCCAAGGTGATGCAGGTCATCAGCAAAGGTGAGGCACGCGTGGCGAATAAGAAGGAAAAAAAGATTAAAAAAGTTTGATGAAATAAAAAGAGAACCCCGGGATGTAACGTTTTGGTACAGCCCGGGGTTTTTTATCTTTTAAGACGGTTTATTTTTTTAAACTGATAGTTCCGGTAATTCTCCACGATCTCCTGGTACGCCGACTTGGAGATCGCAATTCTTTCGCCGTTGCTCATGATAAAATCCCGCTCCTCCATAAAATCGACCTCATCCAGATTGACCATGCAGTTGCGGTAACAGCAGATAAAATTGGGGTAGGGCAGGAGCATTTCAGAAAAGGTCTTAAAAGGCATGTAGGTTTTGACGGTTCCTGTTTTGGTATAGATGTAGATATAATGATTGGAGTAATCGGTATAAAGAATGTTGCGGATCAGAATTTTGATGATTCTGCGGCTTTGCTTCACCTCAATAAAATGGTTTTTCTCAAGGATAAAGGCGCCGCAGCGCTGCATGGTTTCAAAGAAAGTGTTATAATCATAGGGCTTGATGAGGTAGTCGGCTGCACGTACCTTGTAGCCCGCCAGCGCGTGGGTGTGCTCGGTGCTTGTGGTTGAGAAAATCAGGATGCAGTCCCTGTCGGTCTCCCGTATTTTTTGGGCCAGCTCAATGCCGTTCATGCCCTCCATATAAATATCCACAAAGATCAGGTCGTAAACCTGTGGGATAAAACAGGCCAGAAAATCACTAGCTTTTTCAAAGTTTTTAATATTTGCAAGCGTTTCGTTTTCGTCACAGTACTGCTTCAAATAATCGCAGAGAAGCAGACCGTCCTCTTTTAAATCGTCAATAATGGCAATATTCAAATTGCTGCCTCCTCCCGTTGTTTTAAGCTGCCGTATCATAAGCTCTCGCCCGAGGGCTGCTGGCCATCTTCCAGTTCCAGCAGAATCAGAACCATGTAGGTGTCCTTTTCTATTTCCCTGCGGAGTGTGCCGTTATATTTTTTTACGATGCTTTCAATGGATAAAAGCCCGATGCCACCCTCCGGAGTGGCGTTTGTGATGCGCTTGGAGGAAAGGCAGTTTCCGTTTTTATCGTATTGGATTTCGTGGTCAAAGCTGTTCTCAACCATTATACAGAAATCCCTCTTGCTTGTAAAGCTGGCAGTAACATGGACAAAACGCGTGCCGCTTTGCTGGCGCTCACAGGCTTCAACGGCGTTTTCGATCAGGTTGCCGAGGACAACGCACAAATCATTTTCGGAATCGGGCAGAGCGTCTGGAATCAACAGAGTGCTGGAAACCTCGGCGCCGCACAGTCTTGCGCGCTCAAAAAAATGGCAGGCGATGGCATTGATGGCGCAGTTATCACAGAGGATGACACTCTCATCCGGCGCCGCCTCGCTCGTGATCTTTCTCAGGTATCCCAGCGCGCCGTCGGCATCGTTCTTTTCAAGATAGCCCTCCAGCCCTATCAGGTGGTGGCGCATGTCATGGCGAAGCTTAGAGGTGGCCTCAATATCCTTTTTTATACGCCGGTACTGGTCTTTTTCCTTTTCCACAAGGCGGGACGCCAGCTCAAGCTGCGCGTGATCCCTTGTCAGCTGGAGGATTTCAAGGGCCATCCGGATGACCAGGATATTGACCGCAAAGATGCCGATGACCCAGGCGATGGAAACCAGAATGCTGAGCTGTGTGAGCTCTTCCGGAAAGGCCTGTCTCTGGAAAACCTTCATGGTTGTGACGAGGTAGAAAGCAAAGGGAACGCCCCAGAGATAGTTCCAGAATACAGCGGGCATACCAGAGGCGGCCTCAATGAGCCGCTTGATAAACCGCTTCACAAAGAAAATCATGAGCGGCAGGGTCACTGCCAGCACAAACGCGTAGCATAAAAGAAAGCGGCTGCTGGCACTGACGGCTGTGAGGGATGCGGGCAGTGCGCCTGCAAGGATATTGCTGAAAAAAGAAACAATATGCACATAGCTCTCAAGGACGAAAAAGGCAAAGGCCGTTTCATAAACGGATGGATGAAAAACCAGATGGTAGTAAATAAAGATCAGTGCGATCAGAAAGGGTTCTGAGAGCAGCACAGTCGCATGGAGGATGGTCACAGCCTTATCCAGAATAACACTGATGGTCACTGCTGCCGCTGTCAGCAGGATTTCTCTTTTGTCGGACAGCCGCAGCTTTTTGTTAAACACACTAAAGCCCAGGCCTGCCATAACGGCAAAGGGAAGGGCGACATTATAAAATAAGTACATAAATACCTCTTATGATTTTGTTCTGTTCAGTTCTGGCAGGCGGCCTATTTTTCGAGCCAGAGCCCGGTAGTCATAAATTCCGGTTGACTGGGCCACCCCGAACAGAGCGCGTTTGTCAAGGATGTCCGCTGTGCTGTGAAGACGGTACTGCTCATTCTCTACCAGACTGTGTACAGGCCGCGCCAGCCTTTTGTAAAGCCTCACAATGTAATGGTTCCGCGCTGCCTCGTAGTCAAAGCGGTCCGGCAGAGCTGTCCACAGCGGCTCTGTGCTGCATCCGTCAATGATGCGGGTGACCGCTTCGCGGTTATCGACAACCGGCACCATGCGGAGTTCACCCGGCATTTCCAGCCGGATGAAGTACTGGTGATTAAAACGCACCAGACAGTTCTTTTTCAGATGGACGAGCTCATGACCGACCAGCCCGGTGGACATGCAGAATAGGCGCAGTGTATTGGGGCTTGGGCTCTGGATATAGGGTGAATCCAGTAAAAAACATTGCCGCGCCTCGCCGTAGAGTTTTGCCAGTGCGCTGGCGTCCACCATGCGGGTGTTTTTACTGAGCTTTGCCCGGCTTTGTAGCCACGGCGCTACGTAAGCTCTCGCCTCTGCCAGTGTGGTACATTCGTGATTTTCAGCAATCCATTTAATAAAGCTGACGCAGTGGAGCCGATAGGTGCGGTAGGTATTGCGGGCACCCTGAGGGTTCAGCCGTTTTTTTAAAATATTTTCAGTTTCCCTTATGAGTACTTCTAAGTTATCAGATCGGTTCATTTGTTTTGGTTTACTCCGTTCTCTATAAAAAGTATACGTTAGCCCTGAATTGAGTTCAACCCGCATAACGGTAAAATAATATTCATTTCGGTAAAAAGAGACGATTTCAGTAAAAACAGAACGATTTTGGTAGAGAAAAGGCCGTTTTACACGCTAGTCAGGAGATATTTTATCTTTACCATTGTGGAAAGAACATTACTGTTATTTACGTTGAAGAAAAAGAATTGAATTGCTATAATAAAGTTATAATTGCAAAGGAGATGTTATTTTGGAAGGAAAAAAATATTTAAAATTTTCGGGTATTATTTTAGTTATTTTTGGTATCGCGCAGCTTCTGCTGGCCTGTTTTGCCTTTGCTGGCGGCGGGATCGCGGCTTTAAGCACCAGTGCGGGCGGTGACAGCAGTCTGGCGGCTGCCGGAACAACCGCTGTTTTAGGCGGTGCTATCCTGGTGGTTACCGCTGCTTTTAACCTTATTTTCGGCATCATGGCAGTTAAAAACTGCGACAACGCCGGAAAGGCCAAGGCGCTGCGTGTCATGGGCGTGGTGCTGCTTGTTTTAGCGGTCGCTTCGCTCATCATTTATATCAGCGGCGGCCTGGCAGTGGTGGTCGGCTGCCTTGTTGATCTTATGATCAGCATTATTTACTTCTGGGGCGCTCAGAAAAATGTGCAGTCCCTGTAAGTGTAAGCACAGTGGCTGGGCTGCGCGCGTGTAAGGTTCGGCGGTTTAGAATTTAAGGAGCCTGTCCCTGAGAAACTGAAGGTTTGATGCCTTTAGTTTCTTTTTTAGTTTACGTGGAATATAGGTAAAAATATGAATTAATTCTTAAATTCCTAAAAAGTATTGATTTTTTTAGGAAAAGATTGTATAATTCAAATAAAATACAATGGAGAAGGTGGAAAAAATGGATCAAACAAAAGCTTTTCAGGAAAGAATCGAGATATTCGATGACGCGGTACGGATGAAAAAGCGTCCTAAAAGAGTTCCTTTTGTCACAAACGATGCCTTTTGGCGGTATTATGATCTTGGATACACTCTGAGTGATGCCCTGATGGATCAACAGAAAATTGAAGACGCTAACATTGATTTTCAAAGGCGCTACCAGTTTGACACGCTGCTGGATATTGGAGACCGCAATCCTCTGATTATGACAAGGAGTCTGGGGAACTTTGAGTATGGCATTGACGATGTGAACAACACACTGATGCTGAAGGAACAGACGCATTTTCATGAGGATGACTATGATGCATTTGTACAAAACCCTTTAAAAACACTGTGGGAAAATATTATTCCGAGGAAGTACACTTACTTTAAAGAAGGGATGCCCCTCGAGACCATTCAGAGGACTCTCGGAGAATTTCTCGCCTATGATCAGGCCATGGGAAAGACCAACAAGCGCCTGGCAGAGGAATGCGGCGTACCACCCATTCTGGACAGCGTACACGGCGCCAGAATTTACCCAGCCTTTGAAGCGCTGTATAATTTTTTGAGAGGTATGAAGGGCCTGTCGCGGGATCTTCGCAAAATACCTGAAAAAGTGCTGGCCTTTAACGAGGTCTACCACAATGTTTTTGTCAAAAATTTAATTGACGGCATCACCCACGCAGACACAAAGACAAGCGCCTTTACCGCGTTTACCATCATGCTGAGCGATAACATGATCAATCCAAAGCAGTTTGAAAAATTCTTCTGGCCGCAGTTTAAGGAACTGGCCGATAAAATCGTCGAGACGGACAATACAATGTTTGTTTTGAGTGAGGGATCCTTCAAGCATGTGGCCGAATACCTGCAGGAGCTGCCAAAGGGGCATTTTTGCTTTTATGTTGAGATGGATGATATTTTTGAGACGCGGAAACGCCTGCCAAACCTGTGTCTGTGGGGAGGTCTGCCGGTGTCCCTCATCGCCAGAGGAACAAAACAGGAATGCATTGATTACGCTAAACGCGTGATTGATGAAGTTGGAAGGGATGGCGGTCTGGTGCTGTGCACCAATAAGTTCACATCACATCCAAAGGACTGTAACCGTGAAAATCTGCTGGCTGTCAGTGAGTTTGTGCACCAATATCAATAAAGGAGAGAAAAAATGGCTGATCATAAAGAAAATATAGAAGAGATGGACTATACCAAATATCCGGACGGCGTGGAAGCGTTAAAGCCAATGCTTGATTTTTTGCCGGATGATGCAGCAAAGGATGGGCTGTTGGCAGGATTTGTCTTGTTTCTGTCACTGATGTAGGGCAGTGGAGTGAATGAAAAAACGCCTGTGAACAGTGCAGGCGTTTTATTTATGCAAGGAATTTCAGGTGGGAAAAATCCCTTTCGGCTATAAAATGATGGGAAAAGGTCATCAGGTTTTCAAAAACGGCGGGGGGAACCTCCAGGTTTTTACAGGTGTTCCGGATCAGGTAATAGACAAGCTGATCAAGGGTCAGATGCAGGTTGCCAGCAAAAAAGTTTAAAAAGATTTCGCGCCGTGTCCCAAACTCCGCCAGAAGGATGATTTCAAAGTCGAGGGGCTCGGGGCTGCGGCCAAGGGCGCCCAGCATTTCGTGGTATTTTTCACGCATGAGCCCGTGCATCACCCGGTAATTTGACTTATCCTGGATGATTTCGCAGTAAAAGCGCTTGTTGTGTTCATCGGTAAGAACAATGGTATAAACCATAAACTGAAAGAGGCAGAACTGTTCCAGCGGGTTTGTCACTGCGCTTTTTTTAATAAAATGGTAAATATCTGTAAAAAATTGCCGATAGATTTCCTCGACAAGGTCGTCCTTCTTTTTGAAGTAGTAGTTTAAGTTGCCGAGGCTCAGATCCGCCAGTGCCGCAATGGATTTTAGCTGTGTGGCGTGATAGCCGTTCTGATAAAATGCATCCTTAGCAAAATGCAGGATCTTTTCCTTTGTGAGATTTCCTTTTCGTTTAATTGCCATAGTTATCGCCCTCCCTCAAAAGTATAGCATAAAAACAGAGATGAAAATAGAATTATTTAGGAATTAATCTACAAAAAACTATAAAGAAAGCAAAATGAGGTAAAATTTATGTTTAAAAGATTATATGATGTGGATGACAGTCTGCAAAAAGATCTGTTTCTGGTAAAGGAGCTGGTCACCTTTGAGCGGTTCTGCCGGGATCAGAGTCTGTGGACAGAGATGAAGAAATGCTTCCACCCCGAATCAACTGTGTGTATTTCCTGGTATAAGGGCAGCGGACAGGGCTTTATTGAAGCTTCTGAAAAAATGAAAAGTTTTGCGCCGCATAAAATCAATCATATGGTAGTCCGCTGCAATGGCGACAGAGCCGTGGCGGAATGTATCACCAGTATACAGATGCGCCAGAAGCTGCAGGGGCAGTGGTATGACCTGACCTCTTACGCGCGGCTGCATTACCGGCTGGTAAGGGAGAGGGACTGCTGGCTTATCTTATCGTTGACCGGCATTTATGAGAAGGACACCGTGGAGCCGGCTTACTGCATTGGTACGCCTCAGCCCCTTGATTTTGACCCGGAAGGCTATCGACCGTCTTATGCTGCTCTGTGCTATTTCTTTGAAAAATCGGGCATGGCGTTTTACGATGACCTGCCGGGGATCGACCGGCCGGAAATGGTGAACGCTCTCTATGAATCGAGCGGAAAGTGGCTTTCGGAAGCGTAAGGCGCTTCCCAATACCCGGGACGTAACGTCTGGTTATGTCCTGGGTATTTTTTTGCTGCCCTGAAGTTACTTTAAGGTTTTTCTGTTAAAATGGATCGATGTACTGCAGCCTGTGCTTTTAGATTGATCTTTTTCTGTTAAAAAAAGAATTATTTTTGATTTTTGAGTTTAAAAGGTGAGAAATTTGGGTATAATAATCTTAGTGATGTTGAATGAGCGCATATTAGGAGCTGTTTAACAGCTCAACTATGTTCGTTGAGGAGGATATAATGTTTGAAATAAGTGAATTAGAAAACGGCCGGGAAGGTGTACGTGTTACAGGAGAAGTTGATATCTATACTGCCACGCAGTTTAAGGAACCCATCGAAAAATTGATTGAAGCAAATACAAAAGACATTTTTCTGGATTTAACGGACCTGTCTTACATTGACAGCACAGGAATCGGTATCCTGATTGAGCTGCGCAAAGGCAGTATGAGCAGAGATCTGAACATGACGCTGATCAATCCTCAGAAAAATGTTGTTAAGCTGCTGCAGCTGACCGGTGTCGATCAAATTTTTAGTATTGTGGAGGAAAAATAGCAATGAGTGATATGAGTTGCAGTACATGCAGAAGTTTGCAGGGAGAAACAGTTCACATTAGCCTGCCGAGTCTTCCGCAGTTTGTCAGCCTTGCGCGCCTGACGGTTGCATCAGTCGGAAATATCGTTGGCTTTTCGATTGATGTGGTAGAGGACCTGAAGGTTGCCGTTTCCGAGGCCTGCACGAACGCCCTGCGTCATGGCTGCTCGAGCGAGCAGTGCTATGATCTGTATTATCAGCTTGATCAGGACAAGCTTACCATTCGTGTCGAAGACCGTGGTGAGGGATATGAACCTGAAAGCGTCAGTGAGCCGGAACTGCCCGGCAACCAGGCCGGCGGCTTTGGCCTGTTTATTATTAAATCGTTGATGGATGAGGTAGAAATCGTCAGTAATAAAGGAATGGGTACCAGTATCACGATGGTGAAATACCTGAGGACGTAAGATGGAATATCCAAATCAAATGACAAAACAGGAATCAAAAAAGCTGTTTATCGAATATAAGAAAACAGGCGATAAGGAAATTCGTGATCGCCTCATCGAGAATTTCCTGTATATTCCTAAATTACTGGTCAAAAAATACGCTTACCGCAGCAACGATGTGGAAGATATTTATCAGGTTGCCTGTCTGGGCCTGATGTACGCGGTCGAACGCTACGACCCTGACAGGGGCTTTGAATTTGACACCTTTGCATCACCAACCATCATCGGCGAAATTAAAAAATATTATCGTGACAAACAGTGGATCATCCGGGTTCCGAGAAGGATTCAGGAGCTCAACCGCGAGATTAACCGGGCGAAGACAACCCTGGAGCATAAGCTCATGAAGACACCGACAATCTCTGAGATAGCCGACTACCTGGAAGTGACCGAGGAAGCTGTGATCGAAGCGATGGAAGGCAATAATGTCTTTTATCCAAAATCCTTATCAACAGAATTTGAAAGCAATGCAGACGGACAGGAAGCAACGCTCTTAGACTTGATCGGTGAAGAAGATGAACGGATTGAAAACATTGGAAATGTCGAGGACCTCCGCCAGCGCCTGGAAAGCCTGAACCCAGTCGAGCGGATGATCATCGAAGAGCGTTATTATAACGGAAAAACCCAGAAGGAGGTGGCCGCCATTATTGGCAAATCACAGATGACGGTATCCCGTCTGGAAAAGAAGGTTATGGAGAAGCTGAGAGCTAACCTGTAATCTTAAGAAAAACAAGGCAGAAAGGGGATTTCGATCCCCTTTAAAATTTTTTTGTAATTCTTTACAAGTTTTAGTGGATAATTTCTGCAAAATATTATAAAATAGTAACATGCAACAAACCAAACGCATTTTCGGGAAAAATAACCTTTTAAAATAATGATTTCGAGAAAATGCAATCATTTAAGAATCTAGCAAGGGGGAAGAAGCATGAAAACGTATCCAACCAAAAACATCAGAAATATCCTTTTATTAGGACATGGAGGAAGCGGCAAGACAACATTGACAGAAGCAATGGCATTTAATGCAGGTGCCATTGACCGAATGGGCAGAGTTGATGAAGGAAACACCTTATCCGATTTTGATCCGGAAGAAAAGAGAAGAATGTTCTCAATTTCTTCATCCATTATTCCAGTAGAATATGGTGGACACAAGATTAACATCATCGATGTACCCGGTTATTTTGATTTTATCGGGGACGCCTACGCAGCACTGAGAGTCGCAGATGCGGTTGTTATCGTAGTCGATGCTTTAGCCGGCGTACAGGTAGGTACAGAAAAAGCCATTGAGCTTTTGTCAAAGGTTGACGTACCCGCTTTCATTGTGGTCAACAAAATGGACCGCGAAAACGCGACCTTTGCCAAGGTTATGGATAACCTGAAGGAAGCCTTTGGCAATAAGGTCATTCCTTTTGAATTACCCATGGGCGAAGGCGAGGACATGCGCGGCGTCGTCAACATTGTTGATATGACAGGAAGCGAAAGAAAAGACAACCGCTGCTTTGACGTAGAAGTACCGGAAGATATGAAGGAAGAACTGGAACCTTTCCGTGAAATGATCATGGAATCCGTTGCCCAGACCAGTGAAGAGCTGATGGAAAAATACTTTGACGGTGAAGAGCTGACCGAAGATGAAATCCACCATGGCATCCGCACCGGTGTACTGGATGGCGACCTGATCCCGGTTCTGTGTACCTCCGCAGTACAGAATATCGGCGTAGAAACCCTGGAAAATATGATCATTGCCTATCTGCCGTCACCAAAGGACGCCAAGCCTGTTATGGGCAAGGACCCAAGAGACGGAAAAGAAGTCGAACGTGCCTGCGGCGCAAGCGAAAGCTTCTCAGCACTGGTCTTTAAGACCATCGTTGACCCGTTTGTCGGTAAGCTGTCCATCTTTAAGGTGATGTCCGGTGTGCTCGAGGCTACTACCGAGGTTTATAACGCTACCAAGGAAGCAAAGGAAAAGACCAATCACATCTATGTGCTGCGCGGCAACAAGCAGATCGAAATTGAAGCCCTGCTGGCAGGCGACATCGGCGCTTTCTCCAAGCTGGGCGTTACCGTCACCGGTGATACCCTGTGCGATCCCAAGGACCCGATCGTATACGACAAGATCGAATTCCCGAAACCGGTTATCTCAATGGCCATTGAACCAAAAACCAAAGCGGACATCGACAAGCTGTCCACTGGCCTCCACCGTCTGATCGAGGAAGATCCGACCATGAGCTTTAACCGCAATAACGAAACCAAACAGACACTACTTTCAGGCCTCGGCGAAATGCACCTGGAAGTTATCTCCAATAAATTACAGCAGAAATTTGGCGTCGGCGTAAACCTTGAACCGATGAAGGTGCCATACCGTGAAACCATTCGTAAATCTGCCAGCGCCCAGGGCCGTCACAAGAAACAGTCCGGCGGTAGCGGCCAGTTCGGTGACGTATGGGTCACCTTTGAACCGGGCGATACCCCGAATGATGATTTTGTCTTTATCGACAAGGTAGTCGGCGGCGCTGTACCGAGAAACTTTATTCCACATGTCGAAAAGGGCCTGCATGACTGTATGGTGGAAGGCGTATTGGCCGGCTATCCGGTAACCGGCGTGAAGGCCACCCTGTACGATGGTTCCTACCATGCTGTCGACTCTGATGAAATGTCCTTTAAGATGGCAGCTACTCTGGCATACCGCAAGGGGATGAAGGAAGCCTCACCGGTTCTGCTCGAACCCATCTATAAGCTGACCATCACCGTTCCGGAAGAATACATGGGCGATATCATGGGCGACCTCAATAAAAAACGTGGCCGTATCATGGGCATGGAACCCATCGACGGCGGAAAACAGGTTATCACCGCGGAAGCACCGCTGGCAGAATTGTTCAAATATGCCACCGAGCTGCGCTCCATGACCCAGGCCAGAGGCGAATTTGAAATGGAATATGTCCGCTACGAAGAAGCCCCGGCCATGATCTCCGAAAAAGTCGTAGCCGAAGCCCAGGCCGCGAAGGAGAAGAAATGACGCTGAGTCCAATTTCTGCAAGAAATTGGTAAGGAGCAAAGCGCGAGCGTGCGACTGGCAACGAAGCAAATACAAATTTTGAAGAAAGAAACCAAAATAAAATAGGGGTTTCTGAAAAATTTGTAAGCTGAGTCCAATTTCTGCAAGAAATTGGTAAGGAGCAAAGCGTGAGCGTGCGACTGGCAACGAAGCTAACGCAGATGATGAGGAAATCATCCGGTAAGGATGATAAGATTTCCGAAGAATCTGTGATCCTATTGAATTAAAATTTAGAATTTACAGGCAGCGCTGAAATATGCGCTGCTTTTTTTAGTTGATAATTGATAGTGGATAGTTGATAGTTTAGGAACAAAACCACAATGTGGTTTTGATTAAAATTCAAATTTGCCAATGGCAAATTTGTACCATAACTATCAATTATCCACTTTTACAGTTGGTTGAAAACATAAAATCTATGAAATAAGAGTTTTTTTGACAATGTGTACATGTCATTGATATAATATATAAATATGTAAAAAAGATTTGTTAATCGAGAAAGAGAAAAGGGTAAATGGAATTATTAAAGAATAAAATTTTGAACGATGGACATGCGCTTGGAAAAGATATATTGAAGGTGGATTCATTCCTCAATCATCAGCTGGATATCCGGCTTTTTGAAGCCATGGGAGAGGAATTCGCGCGCCGCTTTGAGAATGTCGAAGTCACAAAAATTTTGACCATCGAAACCTCCGGTATCGCCATTGCCGCAGTGGCAGCCAAATATTTTGACTACTGTCCTGTGGTGTTCGGCAAGAAAAACGCGTCCTTAAATCTGGATAAGGATATCTATACCAGTGAGGTTTACTCCTTTACCAAGCAGCAGACCTACCAGATCATGGTTTCAAAAAAATATCTGAATCCCGAAGATAAGGTTCTGATCATCGATGACTTCCTGGCCAACGGCAAAGCCGTAGAAGCGCTGGAGGAAATTGTAAAACAGTCCGGCGCCCAGCTGATGGGGGTGGGCATCGCCATTGAAAAAGGCTTTCAGAACGGTGGAAAAGAAATCCGTGAGTCCGGTATCCGGCTGGAATCACTGGCCATTGTCGATGAAATGCATGAGGATGGCACCATTATCTTTCGTGATTAATACTTAAATTGAAGGGATAAGCTTATGGGAAACAGCAGTCCGATTGGTTTAATCGACTCAGGAATCGGCGGTTTTACCGTCCTCCGGGAGCTGCAGCGGCAGTTGCCCAGAGAAAACATCGTCTATCTGGGCGATGCCAAACGTATGCCCTACGGAGAACGGGAAAATGAGGAAATCATCACCTTTGGCAACAGTGATATCCGTTTTCTGGAGAATATGGGCGTTAAGGCCATTCTTTTGGCCTGCAATACCATTTCCTCACTCATCGGCAGCCTCACCGCAAATGTGCCCTTATTCAGCATTGTGGAGGCTGGGTGCCTGGCCACCATCGACTGCCAGAAGGAAGGAGCGGTTGGGCTCATCGCCACCACCGCCACCGTCAAAAACGGTACCTATGAGTATATTCTGTCCAGCCACACGCAGGCGCTCCGCTACATTACCCAGGGGACCCGTACCCTTGCCAATGTGATCAATAACCACCCGGGCGAGCTGGTGTTGCTTCGCCAGAATATCAAAGAAGCCATCGACCCCATTTTTGAAAGGGAGCGCGTCAGCGCGCTGCTTCTGGGCTGCACCCATTTCCCCATTGTCCGCAAAACCATTGAGGAAATGTACCCCTGCCTCAGCATCATTGATCCGGCTGACAAGCAGATCACCCTGCTGAAGGAATATCTGAAGAAGAACAATGCCTTTAATGAAAGTCCGTACGACGGTGTGACTCGTATCTGCGCCACCGGCGGGAAGAGAGACTATACGATCTTTGAGAATATGATCGAACAGCTGGGCCTTAGCTGCAGCGAGCTGACTCTGGAACAGCTGGATATTGACGAATAAAACTTTTGAATCAATTAGGAGGAGCATCTATGGAAACATCCGAAAAAAAAATTGTATACAGCGGCATACAGCCCTCAGGAACCTTTACCATCGGCAATTATTTTGGCGCCATGAAAAACTGGGTGCCCATGCAGGAGGCCTACGACTGCCTGTACTGTGTGGTTGACCTGCACGCCATCACAGTGCCGCAGGTTCCGGCGGATTTAAGGCGCCGTACCTATGAATCCCTGGCCATTTTGATGGCCGTGGGCATTGATCCGGATAAATCGATCCTTTACGTGCAGTCCCATGTGCCGGCCCACACCGAGCTGACCTGGATACTCAATTGCTTCAGCTACATGGGTGAGCTGAGCCGTATGACCCAGTACAAGGATAAATCCAAAAAACAGGGCAATAACATCCGCGTTGGGCTGTTCGACTACCCGGTTCTCATGGCGGCCGACATTTTGTTATACCAGTCCGATCTGGTCCCTGTCGGCAACGACCAGAAACAGCATGTCGAGCTGGCGAGAGACATCGCTTCCCGCTTCAACCAGCAGTTCAGCCCCACCTTTAAGCTGCCAGAGCCCTATTTTGGTGAAACCGGTGCGCGTATCATGAGCCTGCAGGAGCCGAGCAAAAAGATGTCCAAATCCGATGAGAATATCAACGGCTTTGTCTCGCTGTTAGACGATACCGACACCATTATCCGTAAGTTTAAGCGCGCCGTCACCGATTCTGATACCGAAGTCCGCCACGACCGGGAAAACAAGCCCGGTGTCTCCAACCTCATGGAAATCTATAACTGCACCACGGGCCGCAGCCTTGAAGCAATCCAGAAAGAGTTTGAGGGCAAGGGCTACGGCGACTTCAAGCTTGCTGTCGGCGAGAGCGTGGCAGAAACCCTGCGCCCCATCCAGGAGGAATACAAACGCCTGCTGGCCGACAAGGGCTATCTGGAAAGCGTCATGAAGCAAAACGCCGAGAGAGCCTCAAAGATCGCCTATAAAACTCTCATGAAGGTCCGTAAAAAGACTGGGTTTATCAATCTGTAAAATAAAAAAAGAACATGCGATATAATCGTATGTTCTTTTTTTATCGTCAATACTTTAACAATGCAAAGGAGTAAAGAAAATGAAGCGAGAACCAAGCTATGAAGCGCGTGCGGCCATTCTGGAAAGACCGATTGCCTGCTACGAGGAGGTGGAGGGCTATCCGGCCAGCCGGGTGTGCGTCACTTTTACGGACGGCGGACAGCGGCTCTTTGACGGCCACCTGGAAAGCTTTTATGAAACAATCCTAACCCACCTGATGGTAAGTGTCCCGCATTGCAAGCGGATGGCTCAGGAAGTTCTAGTCCCTGAAAATGAGACTAAAATTATGCTGCCGATTGTCATCAGGCCCAGTCTGTCGTTCATGGTCTTTGAGCGGACAGAGGGACCTTTGTTTGTCAACCGGTTTTCAATCAATGAAAGAACCAAAAAGCGGGTGTTTTGACCATGAGATCGCCTACCACGGCGGCGCGGTCATCGCGGTGCCCTACAGTGACGAAACCATAAGGAGCCGCATACGGGAAGCCCGGGAGGTGGAACTTGAGTGGCTGAAGCGACACGGGTGCTGAGTGCTGAACACCCGAAAACCTCCCACGCTCTGCATAAAACCGTAAATAAGTGGCTATTATGGTAAAATCAAAACAGCTGTATTGATTTGGGTGCTTTCCTATTATAGAATGAAAAAAACAGATGAAGGAGGGAAAATCATGCGGAAAAGACAGGGCCTTCTGGCCGTCCTTGCGCTGCTTTTCATTGTTATTCTAGGCGGCTGCGGCGGTGGTGATACAACACTGAGTGATCTGGAGAGGACTGCGGAGCAATTTAACGCCGCGCCTGCAGACACCCATGAGACCTATACCTTCAGCACCGGCGGCGCTGTCAGGTTCAGTGACATGATGGCAGTGGAAGGGCAGAAAACAGGCCGCGCTATCTATGACGATTGCCTGAGAATCACGATGGCCTGCGAGCTGTCCCAGGCCCGGGCTTTCTTTGACCAGGCTGATGTCACTGCGGTCAGCGAGGATGGCCGGGACTACAGCGACAGCACCTTTTTCGTCAACGGCGATGAAAAGGAATGCGCGCTGACCATTGAGTGCCCGACCGGCGAAAACGTAAAGTACATTGCCATTGGCCCGTTTAAACCGAATTTCGACGGCGATAAGACAAAAATTATCTTTGAGAGAACTAATGCCGGGACGTAACTTTTCGTTACATCCCGGCATTTTTAGTATTTAGCGTTTCAGCCAGCCGCCTGCGCGCTCAATGGCCCGGTTCCAGTTAAAGCAGCGTTCTTCGCGCTCATCTTCTGAGATGGCGGGCTCAAAGCTGCGGTCGATTTTCCAGAATCTGAAAATTTCTTCAATGGAGTCCCAATAGCCAACGGCCAGACCGGCGGAGTAAGCAGCGCCGAGGCAGGTGGTTTCTGTAATGACTGGCCGTTCAACGGGAATTCCCAGAATGTCAGCCTGAAACTGGAGCATGAAATCGCTCTTGGCGCCGCCGCCGTCGGCCCGGAGTTTTTTAAGCGGAATGCCGGCTTTGCGCTCCATGACCTTAAAGGCGTCCCGCACCTGAAAAGCCATGGATTCCAGAGCGGCTCTGGCGATGTGGTGCTTGGTGGTGCCGCGGGAAATGCCGATGATGGTGCCCCGGGCGTAGGAATCGAAATAAGGAGCGCCCAGGCCCACGAATGCCGGGACAAAGTAGACGCCGGCTGTGTCTGCCACCTGCCGGGCAAGGGCCTCGGCTTCGCCGCTTTCTTCGATAATGTTCAGGCCGTCCCGCAGCCACTGGATGGCCGCGCCGGAGACGTCCACCAGGCCTTCCAGCCCATAGTCAACCTTTCCGCCAATGGACCACAGCACAGGTGAGAAGATCCCGTCCGATGGCGGAATATACTCATCGCCGGTATTCATCAGAATAAAGGAGCCGGTGCCGTAGGTGTTTTTGGCCATGCCCTTTTCAAAGCAGGCCTGGCCGAGGGTTGCGCCCTGCTGGTCGCCGATGAGCCCGGCGATGGGGATCTCAACGCCGCCGAACAGGGCTGGGTCGGTGGCGGTATAGATTTCGCTGGTGCTGCGGATTTCTGGCAGAATGCTTCGTGGGATTTCCAGCTCGCTCAGGATACCTTCATCATACTCAAGGGTTCTTGCGTTTTGCAGCAGGGTGACCGCGCTGTTTGACGGGTCGGTGACATGAACCCTGCCGCCGGACAGCTTCCAGGTGAGCCAGGAATCAATGGTTCCGTAAATAAGTCTGCCTTCGTCCACACCCCTGCGGATTTCGGGATTATTCTTGAGCTGCCAGTGGATTTTGGTGGCGGAGTCATTGGGGATGATGGTAACACCGGTGCGGTCTTCGATGGCCGGCCCATCCTTCTCGATCAGGGCTTCGCAGATCGGAAGGGTGCGCCGGTCCTGCCAGACAATGGCGTGGTCTGCGGGGATTCCGGTGTTTTTATCCCAGAATACAGTGGTCTCACGCTGGTTGGTAATGCCGATGCCCGCGATGTTTTCGGGCTTGAGATGTGCCTCTGAGATGGCCTGCCGCATCATTTTCAGGGTGATCTCATAAATTTCCATGGCGTCATGCTCTACCCAGCCGGGCTGTGGGAAATACTGGGTAAACTCGCTGTATGCAGAGGAAATAATATTGACATCCTGGTCAAAGATGATGGCGCGTGTGCCGGTGGTGCCCTGGTCAATGCCTAAAATATACTTTTTCATCATGGTCTCCTTTATTTTTGATAAACAATTTTTCCGTTTTTAATGGTCATACATACCTCAAGCGCTTTGAGCTTATCAGAGGCTGTGGCGTAAGGGTTACCCGACAGGACGGTGAGGTCCGCCAGTTTTCCGGGTGTGATACTGCCCTTTTGGTCTTCCTCAAAAGCGCAGTAGGCCGCGTCAAGGGTAAACATCCGCAGCGCGCTCTGTATATCCACGCTGTTTTCGGGATAGGACTGGTTGACCGCCGCGTGGAGGCCTAAGACAGGGTCCATGGGCGTGACGCCGGAATCGGAGCCACCGCCAACGGGAATGCCTGCCGCCACAAAGGTGGAAAGCGGGTAGCCCCGGCGCTCCCGTTCATCGCCGAGACGGAGATTATAGACGCTGCCCGGGCCGCCTCGCAGATAGGTAAAGGAAGGCTGGGTTGAGATCACAACGCCAAGCCGGGCGGCGCGCTCAATATCACGGTTGTCTGGAAATCCAAAATGCTCGATGCGGAAGCGGTGGTCTGTGCAGGGGCACAGCGCCAGCGATTTTTCCAGGCAGTCCAGCACAAAGGTCACAGCGCGCTGGCCAATGGCGTGAAAACCGGCCTGAAGCTTGTTCTGATGGGCTCTTGTGATATGGTTGACCACAAAGTCCTCGGTAAAATAGATTTCGCCACAGGTATCCGGCGCGTCGGTATAAGGCTGCATGAAGGCCGCGGTCCGTGAGCCGATGGAGCCGTCCAGCAAAAGATCGGTTCCGACAGCAGGCAGATGGTGGTCCAGAATATTCTGGACGTTTTCGGTATCCCAGTAGAGGCGAATATCAAGGGGAAAACGGCTTTGATTTTCAAGAAAAACAGGAATATCCTTATCCGAAAACATATCGCCGCCCTCCATGGCATGAATGGTGGTGATCCCCTTTTTGACGGCCTCTGAGGCCGTGTGGTTTAGCATCTCCGCCCGCTGGGTATCGGTCATTTTCTCATAGAAATAGGAGCGGGCTCTGCCGTTGGCTTTGTCGTGCAGACGTCCGGTAACGTGGCCGGAAGGGTCCTTTACCAGGCCGTGCTCGGTTCCGTCAAAACCGATTTCGTTAAAGGCCAGGGTATTGACCAGCGTGTAGTGCAGTCCGCGGTCCACAATGTAGACGCCCCGGTCCGGGACAACCGCGTCAATTTCCGCTGCGGTCGGCGGCCGTTTTTCGGCCAGACGGGACTCGTCGAGCCGGGTGCAGTAAACCCAGCCGGTAGCACCGTCCTTTGAAGCCTCCTGAATTTTATCCAGGACGTCTGCGATCGAAGCGCAGTCATACAGGTCAATGCCGATGGCGTTGAGCCCGGTACCCATGACGTGCACATGGCAGTCATGGAGCCCGGGGACTGCGGTTTTCCCCTTTAAGTCGATACAGGGGATATGCCGCTCTGCGGCCAGACACCTGATATCCTCGGAACAGCCGGCGGCGGCAATCTTACCATCTTCAATGAGAACCGCCTCACAGAAGGGGCGGTGTTCATCCATGGTAATGATGTTTCCGCTAGTAATGGCCAGATTATTCATTTTTTCAGTCCTCCTTTTGTTGATTATGCCACAGTGATTTCTCACTGGTGGTAACGCCTTCCAGACCAGCCTTTAAGAGCAGGTTCAGCTCTTCACTGCTGGCGCAGAGTCCCCCGCCGAACAAGGGACAGCCAGTCTCAGATTTTATCTGTCTGATAATGCGGCCTGGCAGAGAGGAGGGCATTAACAGAGCGCAGTCTGGTGTATTTTCATTGACGGCGCGCACTGCGCTGGCGACCGCACTGCTGTCAATGATAAAAAGCCCTAAAACGGCCAGCATTTTTTCGCTTTGTATGGTGCTGATGCAGTGAAGCCTGGTTGTGTTGACCGCGTCAACGCCGATATTGGCAAGGTAACGGATACTGGTGCGGTCTGTGCTCAGGCCGTTTATGGAATCGTGATGCACAATGATTTTTTTGCCTTTTTCGTGAACACGGCGGACAATGTTGGGCATAGTATTGATATCGCCAATCTTTATCATGACCCAGGGATCAGCGTAGCTGTCCAGAAAGGCGACGAGGTCGGCGGTATTGGAAATGGCCGGAATAACAGCCGGCAGGGGTATTTGCAGGTTTAACACGTTTAGCTCCTCCATAAAATGAATACAAAAAATCCGCATCACGCCCTGCTGTCTTTTGAGCAAAGCTGCAATACGGATTTATCTCATCTGCACAATCCTAATTAATTCTTTTTCTCATTGTATCGGATTTTTTAAACGTTGTCAACTTATTTTGACATTGAACGACCATAGAACAGTGTTTTCTTTGAAGCTTTAAGCTAGCTTGACAAACCAATGCATTTGTAATACAATGTATTACAAGAAAAAGAGGTGAAGTGCAATGGCTGTATCATTAAGATTAAACAAAGAGGATGAAGCGTTGATCCGGAGCTATGCGGAGATGAAAAATCTATCCGTTTCTGAGGCGATTCGTCAGGCGATCATGGAAAAAATTGAGGATGAGTTCGACTTGAAGGTTTACTATGAGGCCATGACGGAGTATAAGGAAAATCCAGTGACTTATACCTTGGATGAAGTAGAAAGAGAGCTGGGACTTGGCTGAAAAATATCATGTTGTTTTAACTGAAAAAGCAAAAAAGAGTTTAAAAAAACTTGATAAGCATACAGCGCTTTTGATTACAGCTTGGTTGAGGAAAAATCTTGAGGGCTGCACCGATCCCTATCAGTACGGCAAGGGCCTCACCGCTAACCGCAGCGGACAATGGCGCTACCGCATCGGCGATTACCGTCTGGTCTGCGAGATTTCCGAGCAGACGATCACGATTCTGGTTTTAAATATTGGGCACAGAAAAGAAATTTACAAACATTAAAAATCTGATGCAATCCCGGGGCGTAACCAAAAGTTACCTCCCGGGATTTTTTTAGGACATCCCTAATATTAAAATGGTATAATAAGGCTACTTGTAAAATTGACTGCGCGGAGGTGCAAAGTGCGAATCAGAGTGATTGTCGGCCGGGAAGGCCGTTTGCATATCAATAAAAGTGACTATATCTATGAGGAGATCGGAGCCCGGCTGCAGCGGGGCAGGAGCAAAATGTACCTGCTGGTGCCGGAGCAGTTTACCCTGGGGGCAGAGCGGGAGCTCATGGCTTATAATCGCCTGCCGGGGCTTTTGGGCGCGGATGTGCTCAGCTTTAAGCGTCTGGAATACCGGATTCTCAGCGAGGTGGGCGGCATTGCCAAAACCTTTGTGGACGAGCACGGCAAGCAGATGCTTTTGCAGAAGAGCATCCGTGAGGTGCAGAAGGATCTGTCGGTTTACCGCAGAAGCGCGGGAAAGCTGGGCTTTTTGGAAAATATCTGCGCGTTTATCAGCGAGCTCAAGCAGAGTGAGATCACGCCAGAGGATCTGGAGGCCGCTGAGACAGAGGTGGGGGAAGGGCGGATTCTCAGCCAGAAACTGAAGGATATCCGGAAAATTTACGGCGCCTACGCAAATCTGTTGTCTGATGAGCGGATTGACGGTGATGACCGGGCAAAGCTTCTGTGCGCCCAGATTCCAAAGTCCGATTATCTGGACCGCTCCCTGATCTGGATCGATGGTTTCCACACCTTCTCTAATCAGGATTTCCGGATCATCGAGGCTCTGGCCGCCAAGGCGGACTGCGTGACCATCACCCTGACCCTGGACCCGGATAAGAACGCGCCGGACGCGTCGGCCTTTTATGTGCCAGGCGAGACGCTGAAGCGGATTGAGAAAATCGCAAATGATCTGGGTTTTGAGGCGGAGATCGTCAATCTGGAGGCGGCAGTGCAGCCGGCCGTTTCAGGTCTTGACTATCTGGAACGGAATCTCTTTGCCCTGCGGCCCCGGCCTTATGAAGAGGAACCCGGGGATATGGCGGTGGTTCAGTGCAAAAACATCTGGAACGAGGTGGAAAAGGGCGCTCAGAAAATCGTGGAGCTGGTGCGGGAGCGGGCTTTCCGCTATCAGGATATCGTGGTGCTCGCCGGCGATATGGAAACCTACGGCGGCTCCATCAAGCGGGCCTTTTCGGAATATGGCATTCCTTTTTTTATGGACGATGTGAAAAAGGTCACAGAGAGCAACTTTCTGGAGGCTGTGCTGGCAGCGCTTGAGACGAACCGGAGCCACTATGCCTACGAGGATATCTTCACCTTTGTCAAAACCGGGTTTGCGCCCATCACGCCTGAGGAAGCCCAGGAGCTTGAGAACTATGTGATCGAGTATGGCATCCGCGGAAACGCCTGGGAGAAGCCCTTTGATCGCCCAAGCGCAAATGAGGCGGTGTCGCTGGAGGCGCTGAACGCGAGCCGTGAGCGGCTCATGGCCCCTTTTATGACGCTGCGCAAAAACCTGAGAAAATCAAGAACCTACGCGGATAAAACCAGAAGCCTGGTGCGTTTTTTAGAGGATATCAATGCGTCTGCAACCATTGACCGCCTGAGCGAAGCACTGCGGGAGCGGGGTGATTTTGACAGCATGGGCCTTTACAACCAGATCTGGAACATTCTCATGGAGGTGTTTGACCAGATCAACAGCACCATGGGGGAGGAAAGTACGACCCTGGAAGAATATATTTCGGTGCTGAGTGGGGGCTTCCAGTCCTACACCGTGGGCGTGATCCCCAGCCGCCAGGATGTGGTCAACATCACCGACCTGATGCGTAGCCGCCATTCTGAGATGAAAGCCCTGCTGGTCTTTGGCATGAATGAGGGCGTCGTCCCGGCAAACAGCCCTTCCTTTAACCTTTTGTCGGAGCGTGAGCGCAGTCAGCTGCGAAAACAGGAGATGGAGCTCCAGGACAACAGTGATTTCAGACGGGCTCAGGAGGATTTTCTGCTCTACACCCTTTTCGCCGCACCCAGCGATTATCTGTACCTGTCCTATGCCATGGCGGACGCCGAGGGCAGCACCATTCCGGTATCCCCGCTCATCCCCAGGATACAGGTGGTTTTTCCAAAGCTGACTGTTACAAGCGCTCTGGAAAACGCCCTCTCAAAGGAATGGGAAGCCGTGGCGACCCCGAGGGGCACCATCTCCAGCCTTATCGACCATCTGCGGGAGCTGCGCTACGGAAAGGGCACGGTCCTGCCAGAGGAGACAAAGCGTCTCTGGCAGGCTGTCGGTAAATGGTATGATGAAGACGCCCGCTATCACACCGCTTTCCGGCAGATTCAGGAGGCTCTGGATTACGACGGTGTGGATGACCGACTGAGCCAGGGGCAGGCCATCCGGCTCTTTGAGCCGCCCATTCAGGCCAGCGTGTCGCGTCTGGAACTCTACCGCAAGTGCCCCTTCTCCCACTATGTGGCGTATGGCCTGCGGCCCGTGCCCAGACAGGAGTACGAGGTGGAGCCGCCGGACATCGGCACCGTGCTTCACCATCTCATCGACGCGGTCTATAAGGAGGCTGAGCGGGAGCAGGTTTCCGTTAAGGATCTGAGTCAGGAAAAGACCGACGCCATGGTGGACGCCATTCTGGACGAAACCCTGCCGCAGGTCAGGCATCAGGTGTTTAACAGCACAGGCCAGTACCAGTATCTCGGCCGAAAGCTGCGCCGGGTGAGCAAGCGCACAGTCCGCGTGCTGGTGGACCATATGCGCCGCGGTGAGTTTGAATTTAAATACAGCGAGCAGCAGTTCAGCCAGATTTTAGAGCTGCCAAGCTTTGAGGAGACCGTCAAGGTGCGTGGCGTCATTGACCGCATCGACGTCTACCAGCGCGAGGGCGACACCTTTGTGAAGGTCATCGATTATAAATCCGGTAACAAGACCCTGAATCTGGCGGAGATCTATTACGGCCTGTCGCTTCAGCTGGCCGTCTATATGGAGGCCGGGCTTGAGATTCTGGAGGGTGATAACCTGATACCGGGCGGCACCTTCTATTTTCACGTGGATGATCCCATGCTCCAGGTAAACAAGCTCGACCCGGAAACACTGACCGCGGCTCTCAACGATTCCTTTAAGCTTAACGGCATCTATCTGGATGACCCGCGTTTCACCAAAGCCATGGACGCAGAGGCCGATAAGGATTCTGAGGTCATCAGCCTGAAATCCCGGAACTCCAAGCTGAGCCGGGATGAGTTTGAGGATCTGCTTAGCTATGTGAAGCGCGTGATTATCGGGATGACCGAAAAAATACTGGGCGGCGATATCGCGGTCCGTCCCTATAAAAAGGGAAAGGAAACCGGCTGCGAGCATTGCCCTTACAAAGGCATCTGCCAGTTCGACGAGAGCATCGGCAGGGCATCCTATGACGTGCTGCGCACCAGCATTCCGCGGGATGAGTTTATCCAGAGAATAAAGGAAGGAGGCAAAGACAATGAGATGGACTGAGGATCAGCTGAGAGCCATTGAGACCAGAAAGAAAAACCTGCTGGTATCCGCGGCGGCCGGTTCGGGCAAAACCGCGCTGCTCATCGAGCGTATCCGCCGCATTGTGGTGGAGGAAAAGACCAGTGTGGACGCTTTGCTGGTGCTTACCTTTACCCGGTCTGCGGCGGCGGAAATGAAGGAGCGGCTGAGCGCTGCCCTCATGGCGGAGCTTGAGAAGGAGGACGTGGATTCGGATTTTGTCATCGCGCAGATCAGCCGCCTGGGCGCGGCCTCCATCTCCACCCTCCATGCCTTTTGCAGCCGTCTGGTCAGGGATTATTTTCAGGAGGGCGGCATCGACCCGGAATTTAAGCTGGGCAACGAGACGGAGCTTTCCATCATGGTTCAGGAGGCCCTGGAGGATCTCTTTGAGGAAAAATATCAGGAGATACCAGAGGATGGCGAGACGCCCTTCAGCCGCCTGGTGGATATGTTTACCGGCAACCGGGACGACCGGGAGCTCAAAAGTCTGGTGGAAAATTTCCACTATTTTCTCGTGACGCAGCCGGATTCTGAAAAGTGGTGCGCGCGCGCGCTGTCTTATTTTGGGCTGGACGCCGGAGGGTTTTGGAAAAGCCCCTGGGGGCGGGAGCTGGACAGCCTGATCCGCACCGATATGGAGGGGGCTTACGAGCTTCTGGAGAGGGCATACGCCCTGTGCCGGGACACCGAGGGGTTTGAGAAAACTGCCGCCCAGCTTCAGGAGGATTTTTTTGCTGTGGGGCTTGCCATCGACGCGCTGGAGGAGGGCTATGACGATTTCAGAAACGCCCTTTCCGGTATCCGCTTTGCCCGCTACAGCGGCAATAAAAAGGCCGACGCCGAGACCAGTGACCACATCAAGGATCTGCGAAACGAAGCCAAGGGCATCGTTCAGGGACTGCAGAAACGGCTGAATCTTGACCTCACAGAGGCCCTTGCCCAGCTGGCGGAGATGAAACGCCCCATGGCAGACCTGGTGGCGCTGACAAGGGATTTCCAGAAAAAATATCAGCTTAAAAAAGCAGAAAAAAACCTGCTGGATTTCAACGACCTTGAGCAGAGCACCCTGCGTATTTTACAGAATCCGGCCATTGCGGCGGAGGTGCGCGAGCAGTATGCGTACGTTTTTCTGGACGAATATCAGGATACCAACGATATGCAGGAGGCCATCATCAAGCGGATTGTCCGGGACGATAATTACTTTATGGTCGGGGACGTCAAACAAAGCATTTACCGCTTCCGTCTGGCCGACCCCACGATTTTCATCGGAAAGTATCATGCCTTCAGCCAGGAAACCGACGCGCTCAACGACCTCATTACCCTGAGCCAGAACTTCAGAAGCTGCCAGGGCGTGGTGGACGGCGTCAACACAGTGTTCGAGGCCATTATGAGCCCGGCGCTGGGCGAGATCGAGTATGACGGGCGGGCGCGGCTTTACAAAGGCCTGGATAACGAGGGGCCCTATGTCAAAACCCAGGTGCATGTCATCGAAAATAAAACCGATGAGGATACCGACCCCATTGTAGGCGAGATGCCCGCAGTGGAGATGGAAGCGCGCTTTATCGCAAGAGAGATACAAAGCCGGGTGGGAAAACCTTTTTACGATACCAAAACCGGCGGCAGCCGCCTGCTTCAGTACCGTGATATCGGCGTGCTGATGCGCTCAGTGGCCGGACGGGGCGACGTCTACGCCAAAATCTTTTCAGAACTGGGGATTCCTGCCTATTTTGACGGCGGCGAGCAGTATTACGAGTCCATGGAAATCGGTGTGGTGATGAACCTTTTAAATCTCATCGACAACCACCATCAGGATCTGCCGCTGCTCAGCGTGATGACCTCGCCCATCGGCGATTTTGGCACCGAAGAGTGTACAGAAATCCGCCTGTTTCAAAAAGAGGGAAGCTACTACGCCGCAGCAGAAAAATACAAAGATGAGCGTGAGGACGCGCTGGCCGCCAAGCTGAAAGCCTTCTACCAAAGGCTTGACGCCTGGCAGTGGGATTCGCGGGTCATGGACATCGAGGATTTTCTGTGGAAGTTGTACCTGGACACAGGCTACTACCATTTTGTGGGCGCCCTGCCCGGCGGCGAGCAGCGGCAGAACAATCTGCGGGTGCTCCTGAAACGCGCCGGAGACTATAAGCGTTCCACCCTGCGCGGCCTGTTCTACTTTATCCGGTTTATCGAGCGCATGAAAAAGCACAAGTACGATCTGTCGCCGCCCGGTGTGCTCAGTGAGAGCGAGAATGTGGTGCGCATCATGACCATCCACAAGAGCAAGGGACTGGAATTTCCAGTGGTTTTCCTGTCTGGTACCGGCAAGCTGTTCAACAAGCGTACCCGCAACCGGGATATCCTGTTCCACAAGGATCTAGGCATCTGCCCGGATTACATTAATCTGGAGCTGAGGGCAAAAATGCCTACGCTGGCCAAGAGCATCTGCCTTGAAAAAAACGAGATGGAAACCCTGTCCGAGGAAATGCGGCTGCTCTATGTCGCCATGACCCGCGCCCGTGAAAGCCTGGTGGTGGTAGGCATGGTCAAAAATCTGGAATCCAAGCTGACCGCCTGGTCAGGCTCTGGCGATCTGTACCATCTCAAAAAAGCGGGCGGTCTTTTAGACTGGATCATGCAGGCGCTTTTAAAAAACAGCGCGGTGGAAATCACCGAGGAGGAGAAACGGCGGCACCTGAGTCTGCCAAGCTACGATGTCTATTTTTATACGGCTGAGCAGAGCCTGAAGCATCATGTTTCGGAGGATACGGTCGAGGAGCTGATCGAGGAGGCACAGGCGCCCTCGGAGGCCCTGTGGCAGGAGGTCTGCCGCCGCCTGAGCTACCGCTATCCCTTTGAGGGACAGCAGGAGCTGCCCGGCAAAATGACCGTCACCGAGGTCAAACGGCTGAGAATCCAGGCCGAGGCCCTGGGAATACCGGAAATCCCTGAACGCGTGGCGCTGCCGTCCTTTATGGTAGCCGACGCCCGGGAAATTACCGGCGCAGAAAAGGGTACCGCCCTGCATTTTATGATGCAGAGCCTGCCTCTTGATAAGCTGCGCGCTGTGGCAGGAGATACCAGGGCATTTGATGGATTGCTTACGGAGGAGCGGCAGAGGCTCGTCACCGAGGAGCTCCTGCTGCCAGAGCTGGCTGAGACCATCGACCTTGAAGTTATCCGCAGATTTTTCCAGTCTGATCTGGGGAGGCGCATGCTGGCCGCTGAACGCGTGCGGCGGGAAGTGCCTTTCAATTACCAGTATGACCCCAGAAAGGTACTGCCGGACTGGCAGCATGCCGATACCCCGCTGGTGGTACAGGGGATGATCGACTGCTGCTTTGAGGAAAACGGAAAATGGATTCTGTTAGACTACAAGACCGACCGCTACTTTGGTGAAGCCAGCCGGAAACAGCTCATCGACCAGTACCGTCTCCAGATCAATTTCTACGCCGAAGCCCTGGCAAACCTGACTGGTATGCCCGTCGCCGAGCGGATTCTCTGCCTGGTGGTCATGGGAGAGCAGATAAAGGTGGACCGTTAAAAAATAAGGGCGTAATGAAACGTTACGTCCTCAAACAAACCAACCCGTATCACCGCGATACGGGTTGGTTTTTTAAGGAATATGGGATATAATGAATAAAAAAGGACAGGAGGTGGCTAAAATGTCATCGTTGGCTGAAGATACGGACAGACAGTGGAAAGAAAATGAAAAGGAAATTCTTAAGGCGCTGGATAAAGGTCTCGATGATCTTGAAAATGGCCGCACCATGCCGCATGAAGAACTGATGCAGCAAATCCGAAAGCAAATTGAGAGCCATGACCTATAAAATTGTGGAAACCGTTGAGGCAGGCAGAGATGTTGAAAATTTTGCAATGTATATGATGGAGGCCTTTAAAAGTAAAAAGGCGGCCTTTGATTTTTTAAAAGATTATGACAAATCTGTAGAATCGCTAAAAACCTTTCCTTTTGGTTATCGTGGCGTAAGTTTTGAGTACCGAAGGTATGAAATTCGCTTAAAGCCTTTCAAATCTTACAATATCTTTTTTACAGTTGATATAGAAAAGGAATGGATTATAATTCTGCGTGTTTTAAAAGACCGGCAGGATTGGCAGACGATTCTGTTTCAAAATACGGATTACCATTTATAAAAAAGAACAAAGACATAACCAAACGTTACGTCCTCAAAAAAACCAACCCGTATCGCCGCGATACGGGTTGGTTTTTTATTATAGATAGCGCCGGACTTTTTTCATATACTGGCGGTACGCGTCGCCAAACTGCGCGAGGCACCAGCGCTCTTCTGAACGGATAATGAAATGGGAAGAACCCTGAAAAATAATGACAAAGCCAAGCAGCAGCCAGGACTGGGTGAGCAGCGCGCAGCCCAGAAAGAAGATGAAATACGCCACATACATGGGGTTGCGCGACAGCCGGTAAAGGCCGTTCTGGTTGATGCCGCTTTCCGAGGGGGACGCAAAATTGACGATGGACACAGCGAGCAGGATAAGGCCCGCGGAATAGACAGCTGCGCCGGCGTAAAACAGTGCCGCCGGAGCCGCCTTGATTTTCAGAAAGAACAGATAAAGAAAAATGGCGGCGTTAGCGGCCTGGTAAATCCAGTAGGCGGCTTTTTCTTTGCCTGTGAGCGGCGCAAAATAGGCGGCCCGGGCCACAGCGTCTTTACCCAGCAGGGCCAAAAGCCCAAACCGGATGAAGAGAAAGGGGAGCAGCAATAAAAATCCCATTTTAATCCTCAGCCATCAGAAAGGCATGGGCTTCCCTGAGCAGTGCCCGGATTTCAAGGTTCTGGGGGCAGTGCTCCTCACACTGGCCGCAGCCTGTACACTGGTCGGCCTTGAGCTTGTTCTTGATATTGGTCCGGTATTTCTTCCGGGAGGCGGCCACGTCGCCGTACATAAAGGCTTCATTATAGTATTTGAAAATGGACGGGATCGGGATGATCTGCGGGCAGCCGTTACAGTAGCGGCAGCCAGTGCAGTCTGCCTTCATACGGCTTTTGTAAAAGCTTCGGAGCTTTTGGATCATCTCCTTTTCGTCCTCTGTCAGGCAGCCGGCGGTGTATTTTCCGGCGATGGCGATGTTTTCCTGTACCTGGCGGAGGTCCGACATGCCGCTGAGCACACAGGTGACCTCCGGCATATTGTATAAATATTTAAACCCGAGCTCCGGCGGGGTGAGGCTGGTGTCAAAGCTCTGCCAGAGTTCTGCCAGGTCGCCCTCTGGTTTTGCAGCCAGCTGGCCGCCGCGCAGGGGCTCCATGATCATGACCCCCATGCCGCGTGCGTGGGCGGCTTTCAGGCCAGCGAGTCCCGCCTGAAAGCTTTCGTCCATGTAATTGAGCTGAATCTGGACAAAATCAAAGGGGTAAGCGTCTAAAATCGGTTCAAATTCAGCGCTGAGGTCGTGGAAAGAGAAGCCGAGACAGCGCACCTTTCCGGAGGCCTTGGCCCGGTCCATAAAGTCGATAATACCGAGCTCCAGAAGCTTTTTGAAGCGGTAGCCATCCAGCGCGTGGAGCAGATAGAAATCAATGTGGTCGGTTTGAAGGCGCTTAAGCTGCTCATCCAGGTAGCGGTCGGCGTCGGCCGGGTCGTGGCACTGCCAGCAGGGGAGCTTGGTGGCGAGCTGCACCTTGTCCCGCTGTCCGGTCTCAGCCAGGAATTTCCCCAGAAAGGGCTCGCTGGCCTGCTTGTGGTAGGGCCAGGCCGTGTCAAAATAATTGACGCCTGCGTCGATGGCGGCCTGAAGGCATTGGCCGGCGGCCTTTTCGTCAATGAGCTTTTCGTTGTTGTATTTAATGGGAAAACGCATGGTGCCAAAGCCCAGCTGGGAGAGGTTGAGTTCTTTAAATGGTCGGTATTGCATTTTTCGCTCCTTCGTTTTATTTTTTTTGCATCTTTTTTTACTTTTTCGCTTAAATTTGGGTATAGATTACATTATAACATGACTCTTCAATTTTTACATCGAAAGACATTACACATAGAATGAAAGCGAGGTTTTACAATGTACCGTTTTGATGAAATAAAGGACCGGCTGACCGAGATGGCCAGAGTGCGTAAAAAGGTGGTTTCAGTTGCAGCCGCAGGTGATAAGGTGGTTCTGGAGACCATAAAGATCATGAATGACCACGGCTTTGGCCGGGCGATTCTGGTGGGCGACGCCGATAAGATCAAGCAATATGCCAAGGAGGTTGGCTGTGACCTCAGTGAAAACACCATCGTGGACGAAAAGGATGAAAAACGCGCCGCGGCGCTGGCAGTGGCCAGGGTAAGAGACGGCGAGGCCGATATTCTGATGAAGGGCCTCCTTCAGACCAAAACCTATTTGCAGGCGATTCTGAACCGTGACCACGGGCTGCGGACCGGCAAGCTCTTAAACGCGGTAACCGCCTTTGAAGCGCCGCACCTGGACCGGATGATTCTGGCAACAGACTGCGGCATGATCGTGGAGCCGAGCCTGAAGGATAAAATCGAGATGATTGGCAATGCCACCCGGCTGGCAAACGCGCTGGGCTGCCGCCACCCCAAGGTATCCTGCGTGAGCGCGGTGGAAACCGTCAATGATAATATGCCTGACGGCATCGACGCAGCGATCCTGTCAAAAATGAATGATCGCGGCCAGATCAAGGGCTGTGTGATCGACGGTCCTCTGTCCATGGACCTTTCCATCTCCGAGCATTCTGTCAAGCATAAGGGCGTTATCAGTCCGGTGGCCGGACACGCGGATATCCTGCTCATGCCGAATTTGCAGGCAGGCAATATTTTCTGGAAAACCATGACCTATATGGCCGGCGCTCAAAGCGGCGCGGTCATCATGGGAACATCCAAGCCCGCAGTGCTCACCTCAAGAGCCGACTCCGCCGACGCGAAGGTCAATTCCATGGCCCTGGCAATGATGCTGGGAACCCTGTATGATTAAACGGCGCGTCAGGGTCAGAGTACAGCGGCCGTCAACCATGGTGCTTTGAGCATCAACAGCCTTTTCTGAGTCTCCCTGACCGGGAGACTTTTTTAAATATAAAATAAAGTGCCGGTTGCGTCAAAGGCCAATCTAAGGAAATAGCGTTGAAATTTGCCTTTAAAGCCGCTTTATTTTATAATAGTAAAGAATAACATCGGAAACCTGGGCGATTTTGAACTTTTTCGTTTTCAATTGCCTTGTATCATGATATAATTTAAGAACAAATATTCGCATTGGAGGCAACTTAGATGAAGGTATCTTTCATACATACAGGTGATTTGCACATGGGCCGCCAGTTCCATTTTAACCGGCGTGGAGACATATACGGGAAGAATAAACGGCTGGACCTCTGGGAGACCTTTGAAAAAATACTCAACACCGCAGAAAAGAACCAGATCGACCTGCTGCTGATCGCCGGGGATCTTTTCGACTCCGATGAAGTGGACATTATGGAAATTGAGCGGGTGGCAGAAAAGTTTTCACGCCTCACCACCACCCGGGTGGTTATCTGCGCGGGCAACCATGACTGCTACAGCAGCCTGTCCCTTTTCGGTCTGGTGGACTGGCCAGACAACGTGACCCTGTTTAAAACCGGCAAGCTGGAATCCGTCTATTTTCCAGACCTTAAAACCGAGGTTTACGGTATGTCCTGGGTGAAAAAGGCCTATACCGACCTGCCCTTTCCGCGGGGGATCGCCGTTAATCCGGAGTGCAACAATATTCTGATGCTCCACGGCGACGCCTACAGCAGGCAGACCGATTATCTGCCCATTGACGTCTCGAACTTTTCCAATTTTGATTATGTGGCCCTGGGTCATATCCACAAGCCTGAGTATCTGAGTGAAACCGCGGCTTACTGTGGCAGTCCCGAGGGGCTGAGCTTTGGCGAGAGCGGTGACCACGGCGTTATTGTCGGCAAGATCGACGCGCACAAATGTGTCAGTGAATTTGTACCTGTCCAGAAGCGCCGCTACGTGGACCTGGAATTTGAGGTAACGCCTGAGATGAGTTTTGATACGATCAAGGAACAGATCCTCGCCTGCGATACCGAGGAAAACCGGATGAAGAACTACTACCGGGTCACCCTGAAGGGCTATGTGGACCCGGAAGTCTCCGTGGACTGGCTTAAGGATGAATTACAGCCGTCCTTTTACTATTTTGAACTGAACGACAAGGAGCTTGAAGTCGATCTGGACATCGATCTGCTGCTCAAGGAAAACAGGGACAACATGATCGGTAAATTTATACAGGAGATGCTTCTTGAGGAAGCGTCTCCCATCACTAAAAAGGCCTTGTACTACGGTCTGGAAGGGATCTTAAAGGAAAAGGTAATTCTATGAAAATAAAAACACTGATACTGACGTCTTTTGGAAAATTTAAGGACCGGGTCATCGAGGTAGACGATGGGTTTAACCTGGTCTATGGTGAAAACGAGGCGGGCAAATCCACGGTGCAGCACTTCATCGAGGGAATGCTGTTCGGATTCTACAAGCCCTACCGCAAAAAGCGGACCTACTCCGAGGATTTTGAGCGCTTTAAGCCCTGGGGCAGCGATACCTACTGCGGCGCCATGGTCATGGAACAGGACGACGGCCGGGAAATCCGGATTGAACGTGATTTTCTGAAAAAGCAGGACGGGGTAAAGATTTATGACAACGTCACCGGGGAGGACATCACCGCCCTTTATCCCTACGATAACGTCACCCGGCAGAATCTGCCGCTGGGCGATCTGAAGATCAACTCCGTGGTGTACAACAACACCGTGAACATCAAGCAGATGGCCTCCGCCTCCGACGCCGACCTGGCAAAGGAAGTGAATGACCGCCTCATTGAGCTGGGAACCGCCCAGAAGGAGGAGGTTTCGCTCAACCGTGTCATGGGTTATCTTGAAAACAAGAAAAAATCCATCGGCAACTACGGACAGAGCAAGTCCAACTACGGGATGGCTGTGCGGGAGCTTAAGGATCTGGAACGGGCGCTGGACGAAGGCGAACGCGTCTACAACGTGATCCAGAAAAACCAGAAGCGCATCCAGCAGTATAAGAAAAAAATTGAGGCAGCCCAGAGCAAATGCCGGAACCAGTCCGAAAAAACACAGGCCAAGACCCGTGAGGAGCTTAAAAACATGCGGGAAAAGGTCCGTGAGATCAAGAGCGAGGGCGAGGCGCTCAGCCGCCGCCTGGCAGAGCTTGAAAAATACGAGGACTTTGATACCCGGACCTATGGGCGTCTTAAAATTTTACAGAGCAATCTGGAGGGTGCCGGGGAACGCATCAAGACCCTGTTCCGGGAGATTGAAGTGCTTGAGGGCAAATGCCGGGATATTACCGGCCGGTGCAACCGCATCAAGCGCAGCCTGAAGGGGCTGAGCCGAAACGAGGTACAGATGGATTATCAGAAGTACCAGTACGCGCTGGAAAACCCCAGCGTGATCGAGCGGGAGCAGGAGCATATTGAGGTGCAGGTCTCAACCCTGAACCGGGTATCGAACGGCATGCTCATCCTGCTCATGGTGCTGGGCGCCATTCTGGTACTGGTCACCGCCATTAATCCGGGGAACTTCCTGGCCGGCGCAGTGCTGGTGTTTGTGAACTTTCTGGGTTGGTTTTTAGGACTGGGCGGCGCGGCCCTGATGATCTATAAAATGAAATCACCGGGCGGCCTGGTGCCGGAAACCGCAGAGGACGAGCAGGAGGAATACGACGAGGTGCCGCTGACTGCTGTGGAAGCCATTTTACAGAAATACGGCAAAAACACGCCGAAGGAATACGAAGCCTTTGTTGACAAGGCCGAAGAAATTTTTAACCGCCTTGACAAGCTGACCATGGACGAGAATGTGTTCCTCACCCAGGTAGAGAACAAGAAAAAAGAACTGGAAGAGGTTACCCACAACCAGACAAGCTTTGAAACGGAACTGAGCGAAGAGCTTGAAAAGGCGGGGGTAGAAAACATCGAAGCCTACAACGAGGGCTGCCAGTATAAAAACGAGCTGGAAAAGGTCCGGGCAGAGCTCGCAGCCAACAAGCGCCTTTACGATGAGCTGGGCGGCGGCAACATGATCAAGGTTGACCCCGACGCCGGGGAGGATGACAATCCTGTTATCATGGTGGCGCCGGATGGTGAGAAGATCCGCGCCCGCGAAGCGCTGCTGGCTTTTAACCAGGAGGTTTCCAGGCTTCAGGGTGAAAACAGCATGCTCATCAGCAGTGTGAGCAATCCGGTGGAAACCCGGGAAAAAATCGAAACCCTTAAAAATCAGATCAGTGAATATGAGGAAGACCTCAGAGCCTGTGACATGGCGCTTGAGATTTTCGGCCGGCTCTCCAGGGAAACGCATTACGATTCCGCGCCGGTGCTCAATGATAAAATCGGCGATGTGCTGTACAGCATCACCCGCAAATATAAGGAAGTCAAAATTGACGACAAGCTTCAGGTAAAGGTCGTGAGCCCGGAAAACGGCGATCTGCTGGATATTGAGAAGCTGAGCGGCGGTACCATTGACCAGATTTACTTTGCGCTGCGCTTTGGCGTGGGCAATGTGCTTGAATTTGACAAATCCCTGCCCTTTGTGCTGGACGACCCGTTTGTGCAGTACGATCTGGCGAGAAAAACCGAGGCGGTGCGCTTCCTCTGGAACATCAGCAAGGGGCAGCAGGTCCTGCTGTTTACCTGCAGCGGCGATGAAAAACGGATTCTGGACCACAATGAGTTTTGCTACAGTGGTATCATATTATAAGTAATTTTTGAGGGGAGAACAAAAATGAAGTTACGGGAAGTCAAAGAACTACTGAACGCACGGGTTTTAACAGGAGAAGAACATCTGGATGAGGATGTCTATGTGGCCTGCGGCTGCGACCTCATGAGCGATGTGCTGCGGTATGCCAAGGAGGACGGCATACTGCTCACCGGGCTTGTGAACAAGCAGGTTTTTAACACGGTGGACATGGCAAACATGCACAGCATTGTTTTTGTCAGAAGCAAGGTGCCGGGTGAGGAACTGCTGGAAATGGCCGAGGATATTGACATGCTGATCATGACCACCGATTATCCGCTGTTTGAATCCTGCGGAATCTTATACCACAACGGACTTAAGGGGGCAATACCGAAAAATGAGCTATGAAATGGTATTTGATGTAGAAAAGGGAGATTTTGAAAAAGCCGGCGAGGCTTCGCGCAAAATAAAGCGGAGCCTTCAGCAGCTCGGCATCAGCAGCAAGGTGATCCGCCATATCGCCATTGCCGGATACGAGGGCGAGATGAATATCGCCATCCATTCCGACGGCGGGCAGATCATTTTAGAGGTAGATGAAAACGCTGTAACCCTGCGTCTGGAGGACGTAGGGCCAGGAATTCCCAATGTAGATCTGGCGATGACAGAGGGATGGTCAACCGCCAGTGACAAGGTCCGGGAAATGGGCTTTGGCGCAGGGATGGGTCTGCCGAATATGGAAAAAAATGCAGATGACTTTGAGATACATTCAAAGGTAGGAGAAGGAACGAAAATAAAGATGTATTTCAAATTGTAAAATCTGGGGGATGAGGTGAAACTGATGGATAAATTAATGCATTCGGTGTATCTGGATAAAGACAAGTGCCTGGGGTGCACGACCTGTCTGAGATCCTGTCCGACCGGCGCCATCCGTGTGCGCGAGGGCAAGGCCAAGATCATCGAGTCAAAGTGCATTGACTGCGGCGAGTGTATCCGGGTCTGCCCGCACCACGCGAAAATGGCAAAAACCGATCCGCTCTCCAAAATCAAAGATTATAAGTACACGGTCGCCATTCCGGCGCCGACACTGCTGGGGCAGTTTAAGTTGAAGTACTCCATCGACCGCATTTTATCAGCGCTCAAATCACTGGGCTTTGACGAAATTGTGGAGGTGGCCTTTGGCGCTGAGATCATCGGCCGGGCCATCAAGTATGAGTTTACAGCTAAGCACTATCCCAAGCCGATGATTTCGTCGGCCTGTCCGGCGGTGGCGAAGCTGATTCAGGTGCGTTTTCCGGAGCTGACAGGCAACATTAACCGGCTGAAGGCGCCCATGGGGCTGACCGCGAGGATTACGCGAAAACGTTTGATTGAGAGTAAAAACCTCAAGAGTGAGGATATCGGCATCTTTTTTATAACCCCCTGTGCCGCCAAGGCCACAGAGGTAAGCAATCCGCTGCCGAGCGACGACCTGTTTTCAACCATTGACGGCGCCATTGCCATCAAGGATATCTACGCGCCGCTGATGGGCGCGATGAAAACCGTCGAGGTGGAGGATGGGATTCACAATTCATCGGCTGAGGGCTTCAGCTGGGCAGTGTCCGGCGGGGAGAGCAGCTATCTGAAGAACAAGAAAGTACTGCATGTGGATGGGATCTCCAATGTCATCAAGGTGCTTGAGGAGATTGAGAACGGCAAGCTTGACAACATCGACTTTTTCGAGGGGCTTGCCTGTATCGGGGGCTGTGTTGGCGGGTGCCTGACCGTAGAGAATAATTTTGTGGCCAAAATGTACATTGAGGAAAGAGCCAAGCTGGAGCGTATGGATTCCCATAAGCACCTGGAGGAAGCCTATATCAAAAACCTGTACAACACCGGCATGATGCATCAGAAGGAAAAACTGGTGCCGCGCGGCCCCAAACCTCTTGACGAGGATATGGGGGAGGCCATCAAAAAAATGCACGCCATCGAGGAACTGGAGGCCAAGCTTCCGGGGCTGGACTGTGGCTCCTGCGGCGCGCCGGGCTGCCGGGCGCTGGCCGAGGACATCGTCATGGGCAATGCCCGTGAGATCGACTGTGTCTTCGTCCTGAAGGACCGTGTTCTGGAGCTTTCAAAGCTCACCAGTGAATTGCTTCAAGTGGGACATCCCATGAAGAATAAAAATGAAAACAATGAGGAAACCGAGGAGGAAAAATGAACGTAAAAGAACTGCTGGCAGACGAACGCTTTGTCTGCGCCAACGACACTGTATCCCTGGACCGTGAGATTGAGAGTGGCTATGTGGGCGACCTGCTGAGCTGGGTTATGGCCAATGCGGACAACAACTGCGCGTGGGTGACCATCCAGACGCACATGAATATCATCGCTGTGGCGACACTTTTGGAGATGGCCTGTATTATTATTCCCGAGGGCGCGGAAATTGAAAAAGATACCCTGGCAAAGGCCACGGAGGAAAACATTCCGATCATTACCACTGAAATGAACGCCTATCAGGTCTGTACCTTCCTGGGAGAAAAAGGCATCTGAAAATGAGCACTGTTGCCATTGATCTGCATATGCACTCTGTTCTGTCACCCTGCGGCGATTTGGGTATGACCCCCAACAACATCGTGGGCATGGCTCTGCTGAAAGAGGTTGACTACATTGCGCTGACAGATCATAATACCGCTAAAAACCTGCCCGCCCTTTTTGAAGTGGCAAAGGGCGAAGGCCTGTGCGTGCTGCCGGGCATCGAGGTAACCACTAAGGAGGAAGCCCATATTCTGGCGTATTTTGACACGCTGGAGGGGGCCATGGAGCTGGACGCCATCTTGTATGAGCATCTGCCCGATATCCCCAATAAACCGGATTATTTTGGCCCACAGTACATTCTGGACGCTGAGGATGAGATCATTGGTGAGGTGGACAAGCTGCTGATCTCAGCAACCGATATCGGCATCGACGAGCTGGCGGAAATCGTTAAGCCGCTGGGCGGCATTATCGTACCGGCCCATATCGATCGAAAATCCTACAGTATTATGGTGTCGCTGGGGTTTATCCCGCCGGATCTGCCGGTAAAGACTGTGGAGCTTTCCAGGGCGACCACTGTGGAGGAAGCAAAAAAGAAATTTCGTTTTTTCAGGGAATACCAGTTTATTCACGGCTCCGACGCCCATCAGCTGGAGGACATGGCCGAGCGTGAATATTTTATTGATCTGCCGGATTTAAGAAAATCCACATTAATTGAATATTTGGGCGGTACAACTGAATAAAGATAAAAATTTGCCATTTTTAAAGCGCCTGAAAAAAACAGTTCTGTTTTTTTAACGTTTAAAATGGGAAAGAGTAATATTTTAACTTGTATATACTGGTATTTTCTTGTTTGAACGTGTTCTTAAGCCAGTCTTTAAGGTAAAAGATTACATTTAAAAAGGTTAAGTAAATAACGAAGACTGTGCTATAATAGAATAGTAAAAATTGAGCAATAAATGAGGATTGCGAAATCAAGAGGAGGATTTAAGTTGGCTGAATTAGTACCTATTGACAATTTGGATGTTGTAAAGGAAATCGTTGCTGAACACCGTGACGTTCCAGGCTGTCTGATGCAGATTCTGCAGGAAACACAGGAAAAATACGGTTATCTGCCCATCGAGCTGCAGCAGACCATTGCAGACGAACTCGATATTCCTTTAACAGAAGTGTATGGGGTAGCAACATTTTACTCCCAGTTTACCTTAAAGCCAAAGGGCAAGTACAAAATCGGCGTTTGTTTGGGGACAGCGTGCTATGTAAAAGGCTCTCAGGCTATTCTGGACAAGGTTACCGATACCCTTGGTCTGGCTGTTGGCGACACCACAGAGGACGGCAAGTTCTCAGTTGACGCAACGCGTTGTGTAGGCGCCTGTGGTCTGGCTCCGGTTATGAGCATCAATGAAGATGTTTACGGACGCTTAAGTGTAAACGAAGTTAAAGACATTCTCGAAAAATACTGATTAGGGCTTAACGATGAAAGAGTTATCGCTGCATATACTGGACATCACACAGAATTCTATTCGGGCGGGCGCAAGTCTGGTAAAGTTAACCATTAATGAAAACGTAGACGGTAATCTGCTGGAGATTATCATTGAGGATAATGGTAAGGGGATACCAGCTGATAAGCTGCCAAGCATTACCGACCCTTTTGTAACAACGCGGACCACAAGGCGTGTAGGCCTTGGGCTTTCGCTGTTTAAGGACGCGGCCGAAGGCTGTGACGGCCGGTTTGAGATCCAGTCAGAGGAAAATGTAGGAACGCGGGTTTACGCGTCCTTCGCCTATGACCACATCGACCGGATGCCGCTGGGAAATATGCCCGACAGTGTCATCACCATGCTCATGTCCTTTGGGGAGGCTGAGCTTGTATATGTACAGAGGTATAACGAGCGCGAATTTGTATTTGACTCAAGAGAGGTCAAAGAGATTCTCGGGGAAGACAGCCTCATGAATGATCCGGACGTTTTAAACTGGATAAGGGGCTATGTTGAAGAAGGACTCGAAGAAATTACGGAGGAGTAAAATGAAGAAATCCTTAGAAGAATTAAAAGCGATCAGAAGTAAAAAACTTGAAGAAATTAATCTGAGAAAAGGCAAAGATGGCTACCGTGTGGTTGTTGGGATGGCAACCTGTGGGATCGCCGCCGGCGCCAGACCTGTTATGGTCAAATTAATGGAAGAAGTGGAAACACAGGGATTAAAGGACGTTACCGTTGCCCAGACTGGCTGTATTGGTGTTTGCCGTCTTGAACCCATTGTCGAAGTTTACAATCCGGAAGGTGAAAAGGTTACCTATGTCAAAATGACACCGGAAAAAGTGCAGCGCATTGTGGACGAACATTTGAAAAACGGCAAAGTAGTGGAAGAATACACCATGACCATCGTTGACGGAAAAGTCATCGAACCCGTCAAACAGGCATAAGGAGGAAGGTAAATGGCTTTTAAACGCTCGCAGATTCTGCTTTGTGGTGGGACTGGCTGTACATCTTCCGGCTCCCAGACACTGGTAAAAGAATTCAAAAAAGAACTGATCAAACATGAATTAATGGACGAAGTTGAACTTGTCATAACGGGTTGTTTTGGCCTGTGTGAACTTGGTCCGGTCGTAATCGTATATCCTGAAGGCACTTTCTACAGCCGTGTCGAACCAAGTGATATTCCGGAACTGGTTGAAGAACACCTGGTAAAAGGCCGCCCGCTGGAAAGACTGATCTACTCCGAAAAGAAAGAGGGCGAACATCCGCTTTCAATCAACGAACTCGGTTTTTATAAAAAACAGAAACGTATCGCGCTTGCCAACTGCGGCGTTATCGACCCTGAAGATATTGAAGAATACATTGCTTTTGACGGCTACATGGCCCTTGAAAAGGTACTGTTCAAAATGACCCCTCAGGAAGTTATCGACGAAGTTAAGGCTTCCGGACTCCGCGGCCGTGGGGGCGGCGGTTTCCCAACCGGTTTAAAATGGCAGTTTGCTTACAACGCCGATTCGCCGGACGGCGTTAAATTCGTCGCCTGTAACGCCGATGAAGGGGACCCGGGTGCATTTATGGACCGTTCCGTTCTGGAAGGCGACCCGCACCGTCTTATTGAAGCCATGGCCATTGCCGCTTATGCCATCGGCGCACAGAAAGGCTATGTCTATGTCCGTGCTGAATACCCCATCGCGGTCAAGCGTCTCCAGATTGCCATCGACCAGGCAAAAGACTATGGCCTGTTAGGGGACAATGTTTTTGACACAGACTTCAGTTTTGACCTGGAAATTCGCCTGGGCGCCGGCGCTTTTGTCTGCGGCGAAGAAACCGCGCTCATGAACTCTGTTGAAGGTAAACGTGGCGAACCCAGACCAAGACCGCCGTTCCCGGCAAACAAGGGTCTTTTTGAACGCCCAACCGTTCTGAACAACGTTGAAACCTATGCGAATATTCCGACGATTATTTTAGAAGGCGCGGAATCCTTTGCTTCCGTTGGTACCGAAAAATCCAAGGGAACCAAGGTATTTGCCCTTGGCGGTAAGATCAACAACACCGGTCTTCTTGAAATCCCCATGGGGACAACCCTCAGAGAAGTTATCTATGAAATCGGCGGCGGTATCCCGAACGGCAAGGCCTTTAAGGCAGCCCAGACAGGCGGCCCCTCCGGCGGATGTATCCCAAGCTCCGAGCTGGATATTCCCATCGACTATGACAACCTCATCAGCATCGGCGCCATGATGGGCTCCGGTGGTCTCATTGTTATGGATGAAGACAACTGTATGGTTGACGTTGCCCGTTTCTTCCTCGATTTTACCCAGGACGAATCCTGTGGCAAATGCCCGCCGTGCCGTATCGGTACCAAGCGTATGCTTGAAATCCTCGAACGTATCTGCGACGGTCAGGGTGAAGAAGGCGATATCGAACGTCTTGAAGAGCTTGCTGAAGGCATCAAGGCTTCCGCGCTCTGCGGCCTGGGCCAGACAGCTCCGAACCCGGTATTATCCACCATCAAATATTTCAGAGATGAATATGAAGCCCACATCTACGAAAAGAGATGTCCGGCCGGCGTCTGCCGTAACCTGCTGAACTATGTCATCGATGAAGAAAAATGTAAAGGCTGCGGTATCTGCGCCAAGAAGTGTCCGGGCGACGCGATTACTGGCGAAAAGAAAAAACCGCATGTTATCGACGCGGCCAAGTGCGTGAAATGCGGCGCTTGTATTGAAGCCTGCCCGTTTAACGCCATTGCAAAAGCCTGATCGGAGGATAAATGACTATGAGCGATGTAACATTTAAAATAAATAATATGGAAATCACCGTTCCTGAAGGGATTACGGTTTTAGAGGCAGCCAGAAGACACAACATTGACATTCCGACATTATGTAATTTAAAGGACGTTAATGAAATCGGCGCCTGCCGTATGTGCATGGTGGAGGTAGCCGGCGCGAAAGCGCTTCAGGCCGCCTGTGTTTATCCGGTAGCGCCTGGTATTGAGGTGTTTACCAACACACCGAAAGCCAGAAAGGCAAGACGTGTTAACCTGGAACTGATTTTATCCAATCACAACCGTGAATGTACCACCTGTATCCGCAGCGAAAACTGTGAATTACAGAGCCTGGCTAAAGATCTGGGCATCAGTGACATTCCTTTTGAAGGCGAAAAATCCGGCCACCATATTGACAATTTGTCACCGTCCATCGTGCGTGACGAATCTAAATGCGTGCTGTGCAAGCGCTGTCTGGCGATCTGTAATAAAGTACAGAAAATCGGCGTTCTGGGCGCTGTAGGCCGCGGCTTTACCTCCCAGGTACAGCCGGTATTCAATAAATCCATTGCCGAAGTCGGCTGCATCAACTGCGGACAGTGTATTGTCAACTGCCCTGTTGGCGCTCTGAAGGAAAAAAGCGACATTAACCGGGTATGGGACGCTCTGGGCGATCCGACCAAAACCGTTGTGGTTCAGTCCGCACCGGCGGTAAGAGCCGCCCTCGGCGAAGAATTTAACCTGCCAATGGGCACCAATGTTACCGGGAAACTGGCAGCAGCCCTGAGAAGATTAAATTTTGACGGCGTTTTCGACACCGATTTCGGCGCTGACGTCACCATCATGGAAGAAGGCACCGAGCTGATCAACCGTGTGAAAAACGGCGGCGTTCTGCCAATGATCACCTCTTGCTCACCAGGATGGATTAAGATGATTGAAACCTACTATCCGGAAATGATCCCGCATCTTTCCAGTTGTAAATCACCTCAGAATATGACGGGTGCGCTCTTGAAGAGCCACTATGCCGAAATGAACGGCATTGATCCTAAGGATCTGGTCGTTGTCTCCGTCATGCCGTGTACCGCGAAAAAATACGAGGTACAGCGTGACGAGCTGAGCGTGGACGGCAATCAGGATGTGGATATCTCCATCACCACCCGCGAGCTGGCCAGAATGATCAAGGAAGCCCGTCTGGATTTCCCGGCACTGCCTGACGAAGAATTCGACCCGTATTACGGCGATTATTCCGGCGCTGCTGTTATCTTCGGCGCTACCGGCGGTGTTATGGAAGCTGCGGTTCGTACAGTGGCCGACGTCTTAAACGACAAGGATATTCAGGAAATTGACTACGAAGCCGTCCGCGGCCTCGATGGTCTTAAGACCGCAGAAGTGGAAGTAACCCCTGATCTGACCGTTAAAGTAGCGGTTGCCAGCGGCGGCTCCAACATCCGCAAGGTTATGGAAGGTATTAAGAGCGGTGAATTCAAGGATTATCATTTCATCGAGCTTATGGCCTGCCCAGGCGGCTGTGTCAACGGCGGCGGACAGCCCATTATCTCCGCAAAACGGAAAATGGAAGTGGACATCCGTGCCGAGAGAGCAAAAGCCCTTTACAGTGAGGACGCCAGTAAGAAATACCGGAAATCTCACCAGAACCCATCCGTCATCCGGATTTATGAAGAATTCCTTGGTGAACCGGGCGGACACAAGGCGCACGAGCTGCTCCATACCACCTATTCGCAGAAAGCTAAAGTCTGACTGCGTCACTAACACAGGTCCCCCATTAATTTAAGATAAATAGATACAATCCTGCCGGGCGGCAACATCCGGCAGGTTGTATCTTTTTTTGTTTTTAAAGGGTATCGCCGCGATACCCTTTGTTTTTTGCTTTGAAGTGCCGTTTGTTTGTGATAGAATAAGGCCATATTACATTAGAAAAGAGAGTGAGCATGATAAACAAAGAACCAGAGCTGGTTATTTTTGATATGGATGGCCTCATGTTCGACACTGAGCGGCTGAGCCACGAGGCATGGACCCGGACAGGGGAAGAAAATGGCTTTCGCTATACCATGGACATAACAAGAAAGAAGCTGGGGCTGGGTAAAAAAGGCGTGCGCGCGCTTTTTGTCCAGTATTTTGGAGCCGACGCGCCCATTGAGCGGTGGCACCACCGTTCCCATGAGATCAAGCGGCAGCTTGTCAACGAGCATGGCGCAGGGATCATTAAGCCGGGGCTGGTCAGCCTGTTAAAATATTTGGATGCGCAGGGGACTAAAACCGCCATCGCGTCCTCCAGCGACCGGGAGATGATCGACCACTATCTCAAGATCACCGGGCTTCCCCATCATTTTGACCACATCACCTCCGGCGAGGAGGTCGAAAAGAGCAAGCCGAACCCGGAAATATTTTTAAAGACCTGCGCAGCCCTGGGTGCAGCTCCGGAGGCGTCCCTGGTGCTGGAGGACGCCTATTCCGGGTTTGAGGCGGCCCGGTCCGGCGGTATCCCGGTGTTTTTTGTGGAGGACCTGCGGGAGCCGGACCGCCATATTTACGAGGGGGCCGACGGCGTTTTTAAGAATCTGGCAGAAGTACAGCATTTTCTTGAAAACAGGGAGACTGCTGAGTATAATAAAAGTAAACATCTGTAAAAGCAGAGAGGAGAGGAAAAATGTTTGAGCGAAAAAAACATCGTCTAAGCCAGAGCGTCACAGCCCTGCTGCTGGCCCTGCTGCTTGTTATCGGCGCAATGCCGGTAACACCGGCCCTTGCCCAGGTGGCAGAAGGCACTGAGGCGGCTCAGGAGGGGACAGAAGCCCTGGAAGAAAACACAGCGGCTGCCGCGGCGGTCGCAGAAGCGGTTATTCCGACGGAGGAAAACGCGCCGAAAAACCTGACCGTCCTTCACACCAATGACATGCACGGCGCGCTGGTCAGCAGCGGTACCAGCACCATCGGAGCGGATGAGACCGCTGGTATCCGGGCAGCCACCGAGAAAACCGAAAACACCCTGCTGGTGGACGCCGGGGATGCGACCCAGGGCGGCACCCTGGCTGCCCTGAGCCAGGGCGCGGATGTCATTACCCTGATGAACGCTGCAAAATACGACGCCATGGCCCTTGGCAACCATGAATTTGATTACGGACAGGACGTTCTGTTTGAAAATGTGAGAAACGCGGATTTTCCTGTGCTGTCTGCCAATACGGTTTATAAGGATACCGGCCGGCCTATCCTGGAGGGCGTCCCCTACGCGGGCGGCACCCAGACCAACAACGGCCAGTATACCATCGTTGAACGAAATGGCGTAAAGATTGGGATTTTTGGCGTCACCACGCCCGAAACCGCCACCAAGACCAACCCAAAAGGCATTGAGGGCATTGCCTTTAATCCGGTAGAACCCGTGGCCCGGGAGATGATTAAAGCTCTGAAAGCCCAGGGCGCAGAGGTCATTATCTGCCTGGCCCATCTGGGTGTGGACCCGTCCACCAGCAAAGAGAACAGCAGCGTCGGCCTGGCCGAAGCCCTCGGCCCGGACAGCGGACTGGATATGATCATCGACGGACACAGCCACACTGTCTATTCAAAAGCAGAGCCTCAAAGCGGTATTTTGATTGAGCAGACCGGCAGCAGTTCCAAAAATATCGGGAAGATCAGCGTGACAATGGACAAGGGCACCAATACCGTGGCCGGTAAGCTCATCGACGCAGAGGCCGCTTTCAAGACCTGCAGCCCAGACCCGGCAGTGACCGCTCTGGCAGACCAGCTGGTGGCCGCCAACGCGGGCAAGCTGAAGCCTGTCATCGGCAATACCCGGACAGCCCTGTGGGGCGGCTGGGTCGGCAGCAGCAATATTGCCCGGGTCGGTGAGATCAATCTGGGCAACCTCATTGCAGATGCCATGACTGAGGGGGCAAAGGAACTGCTGGCAAGCGACGCCTACAAGGACAGCCCCTACAAAAATCTGCCCATTGTGGCTCTGGAAAACGGCGGCGGCGTGCGTGCCACCATCAGGCGGGGCGACATAACAGTGGGCGATAGCATCAACGTGCTGCCTTTTGGCAATACCCTGGCCTTTAAGGAGGTCACCCCGGCCATTCTGTACGAAGCTCTGGAAAACGGGGTGAGCAAGGTAGTCTCCCAGGACCCGGAAACCGGGCTGATTACCGGGCAGGGCGGCTGTTTCCCGCAGATCAGCGGTATGTCCTTCACCTATGACCCCAGAAATCCCGCAAGGGATGTCAAGACAGGCGAGGAGGGCAGCCGGGTGACCGCCATCTACCTGGACGGCAGCAGCGAGCCGCTGAAACGGGATGACACTGCCACGAAGATTGTTCTCTGCTCCAATGATTACGAGATCGCTGGCGGCGACGGCTATGACATGCTGGTGGGGCTGCCCAGCGTGGGTGAGGGCGGGAGCCTGGAGGAAGTCTTCCGCGACCACCTGACCAGGCTGACTGCAGCGGGCGGCGGCAGCTTTCTGGCGCCCGCCTCCCAGGGAAGAATCCAGACGGCAGGCGCCTACGTGCCCAAGCCCTACGCGGCTTCGATTAAAGTGTCAGGCCCCGATGAAATGGGCAGCCTGGCCGGGAAGACCGTCGAGTATCAGGTCGACGGCGGCGCTGTTCAGACCGGCGTTCTGGACGAAAACAGCGTGCTGAGCTTTGACCTTCTTCCAGACGGCCCCCACGGCATCCGAATCGGGGACGCGGACGATGTGTTTATCAATAATTACAGCGGCGATGTCGCTGTGACCGCAGCAGTGAAGGAGAAGCTGACCATCAACGAGACGCCGCAGCCACAGCCGCAGCCAGAGCCGGAGCCTGTAAAGCCCGAAGCCCAGAATGAACCAGCGGCGGCCAACCCACATACCGGGATGACGGCCAGTGCCCGGCAGGCTGGCAGCGCGGCTGTGGGCCTGTTGGTTTTGACCACTGTGGTGACAGCAGGTGCCTGGCGGCAGCGGAGACAGAAGGCAGGATGATGTCACATGCCAGAAGCCAACCCGTATCGCGGCGATACGGGTTGGCGCTTCCCGGAAGTAACAAAACGTTACGTCCCGGCTTGTATAAAACTTGACACTTAAAAAAAACTGTGCTATCTTATTAAACAGAGTGAGCAAAAAAAGCTTCACGAAGGGGTACACCACCGCAGGTGTAGAACTTCGTGAAGCTTTTTTTGCTTTTTTAATTTAAGGAGGAAAAAAGATGATCACAGTGAATGGCAAAGACTGTCCCTGCGAAGACGGCCTGCGTTTATCCGCTTTTTTAGATCAGGCGGGCTACGAGCGCAGCCGGGTGGCCGTGGAGCTGAACGGTGAAATCGTGCCAAAGGCTGGTTACGATACCAGAGAGCTCAGAGACGGAGACCGGATGGAGATCGTCTGCTTTGTGGGCGGTGGCTGAGATGCGGATAAGACTGAATGGAAAAGACTATGAGACACAGGCGGAGAGCCTGCACGGGCTCTGCAGAGAGCTGGGGCTTGAGCGTGAAGAACGTGTGGTGATTCTGGACGGATACCAGAGTGATGAAGACCTGCCCTTGCACAGCGGGGCTATAGCAGCGGTCACCACAAAGGGAGAGCTGCCGCCAGAGGAGTGCCTGGAGGAGCTGCTCTGTGCCCGCCATACACCCGGCGTGTATGAAAAGGTTAAGAAGGCCCGGGTGGCCGTGGCCGGCCTTGGCGGGCTCGGCTCGAGCATTGCCCTGAGCCTGGCGCGCACTGGTGTGGGTACCCTGCATCTGGTAGATTTTGACGTGGTGGAGCCCAGTAATCTGAACCGGCAGCAGTACCGGATCAGCCATCTGGGACTGGCCAAAGCCGAGGCTCTGAAACAGGAAATCGCTGAGGTCAACCCCTTTGTGCGGGTGGAGGCCGAGACGCTGCGGGTAACCGAGGAAAACGCCCCGGCGCTTTTTAAAAAGGACCCCATTGTCTGCGAGGCCTTTGACAATCCCGAGACCAAGGCAATGTTTGTGAATACCCTGCTTACGCAGTGCCCTGAAAAGACCCTTGTGGCCGCGTCGGGCATGGCGGGCTATGGAAGCGGCAACCGCATTAAAACCCGCCGCATCATGGAAAATTTTTACCTCTGCGGCGATGGGGAAACTGCAGCCCAGGCAGGCTGCGGCCTCATGGCTCCGAGGGTCGCCATCTGCGCCGGGCATCAGGCCAATACAATATTGAGATTAATTTTAGGCTGTAAAACAGTATAAAGGAGACAACCAACATGGAAAATAAAGATCAACTGATCATCGGCGGACACGCCTTTACATCCCGTTTTATTCTGGGCTCAGGAAAATACTCGCTGGAGCTTGTAAGCGCCGCGGTGGAAAAAGCCGGAGCGGAGATCATCACCCTGGCGCTGCGCCGTGCCAATACTGAGGGAACGGATAATATCCTCGACTATATTCCAGAGGGCGTGACCCTGCTGCCCAACACCTCTGGAGGCAGAAACGCCGAGGAGGCAGTGCGGATCGCCCGGCTGGCACGAGAGATGGGCTGCGGTGATTTTGTGAAGATTGAAGTCATTCATGACACCCGGTATTTGCTGCCCGACAACTACGAGACCGCCCGGGCCACCGAGATTCTGGCCAGGGAAGGTTTTGTGGTCATGCCCTATATGTACCCGGACCTCAACGCCGCCCGGGACATGCAAAGCGCCGGAGCCGCGGCTGTCATGCCGCTGGGAGCGCCCATCGGCTCCAATAAGGGCATCTGTACCCGTGACTTCATTCAGATTCTTATCGATGAAATTGACCTGCCTGTCATTGTGGATGCGGGTATCGGCAAACCTTCACAGGCCTGTGAAGCCATGGAAATGGGCGCGGCCGCGGTCATGGCCAACACAGCCATCGCCACTGCGGGCGATATTCCAGTTATGGCAGAGGCCTTTAAAAAGGCTATCGAAGCCGGCCGAGCTGCTTACCTCTCTGGCATTGGGCGGGTATTGGAAACCGGCAGCGCGGCCTCATCCCCCCTGACCGGGTTTTTGCAGGAATAGGAGGGCGAGATGAAAGAACGAATCGACCATATGACCTACCTCCCCGGCATGGAGGACATTGGGTCTGAGCTCATGGATCAGGTGCTGTCCGCGGCGGAAGCCTTTGATTATGAAGCCTTTACCGAGGCAGATGTACGCCGGGCACTGGATAAGGCTGCGCTGAAGCCCGAGGATTTTGCGGCCCTGCTGTCACCGGCGGCCATGCCTTATTTGGAGGAGATGGCAAAGCGCGCGCAGCTTGAGACCCGCAGGCATTTCGGCAATTCCATCAACCTGTTTACACCGCTGTATATTGCGAACTATTGCGAGAATTACTGCATTTACTGCGGCTTTAACTGCCGCAATAAAATCCACCGCGCGCGGCTGAACGCCAAGGAAATTGAGCGGGAAATGCAGACCATTGCAGCCACCGGCCTGGAGGAAATCCTGCTGCTGACCGGTGAGAGCCCGAAGATGTCCAATGTGGAGTACATTGGTGAGGCCTGCAAAATCGCCCGGAAGTATTTTAAGGTGGTGGGCCTGGAGGTCTATCCGATGAATACCGCGGATTACACCTATCTGCACGACTGCGGGGCGGATTTTGTCACCGTCTTTCAGGAAACCTATAACAGCGATAAATACGAGACCCTGCACCTGGCAGGCCACAAGCGAATTTTCCCATACCGGTTCAACACTCAGGAGCGGGCCATCCGCGGCGGTATCCGCGGCGTGGGCTTTGCCGCGCTTCTGGGCCTTGACGACTTCCGCAGAGACGCTTTTGCCACTGGTATGCACGCCTACCTGCTTCAGCGCAAATATCCCCATGCGGAGATTGCCTTTTCTTGCCCGCGGCTGCGTCCCATCATCAACAATGATAAGATCAACCCAAAGGATGTGCATGAGCCCCAGCTTCTGCAGATCATTACCGCTTACCGTTTGTTCATGCCCTTTGCCAGCATCACCATTTCCAGCCGGGAATGCGCGCGGTTCCGGGATAACATTATCAAAATTGCTGCGACCAAGATCTCGGCAGGGGTGGATGTGGGCATCGGCGGCCATTCTGGAGATGCCCAGGGCGACGAGCAGTTTGAGATCGACGACGCCCGCACTGTGGACGAGATTTACAGCATGATCCTGTCTGAGAACCTTCAGCCGGTCATGAGCGAGTATATCTATGTTTGAGATCATCGCGGTGACTAACCGGGGCTGCTGCCCGGCCGGTCATGAGTTTGCCGCTCAGGCGGCGCGGATCGCGGCGTCGGGCGCGGGCAAGGTCATACTGAGAGAAAAGGATCTGACGACCGAAGCCTACAAAGGCCTGGCCGGGGAATTTTTGAGGAACTGCGGTGGCTGCGGCGCTGAGCTTCTGCTCCACCGCTTCGCGGCAGTGGCTAAGGAGCTGAACCACCCGAAAATTCATCTTCCCCTGCCGGTTCTGGAGGCACAGCCCGGGCTCCGGCGGGATTTTGAAACCATCGGCGTGTCGGTTCACTCCCTGGAGCAGGCCAGAAGCGCGCTGCGCCTGGGCGCGGATTACCTGAGCGCCGGGCATGTGTTTGCCACAGACTGTAAAAAGGGGCTGGCGCCCAGAGGCCTTGGCTTTTTATCCGAAATCTGCGGCGAGATGCCCATTCCGGTTTATGCCATCGGCGGCATTTCGGCGGAAAATATCCGAAGTGTGCAGGAGGCAGGCGCTGCCGGAGCCTGTGTGATGTCCAGCATTATGAGGAGTGATGTGCCGGAAGAATATGTGAAAACACTGATTCAAAAGATAAAATAAAACACTCAAGCCTGTCGTTTGTAAAAGCGGCAGGCTTTTTATCAGGACAAATCCTTCTGGAAAATGGTATAATAAGAGCAGATAAAAACAGGAGATGAAAAATATGGAAGAGGATAACGCACAGCAGCGGAAATTTAAAAAAATGACGGAGACACCTGTGGAGCCGCTGATCTGCCGGATGGCGGTTCCCACCATTATCAGCATGCTGATCACGTCGATTTACAATATGGGCGATACCTTTTTTGTGGGGCGCATTGGCACCAGCGCCACAGCGGCAGTGGGCATCGTGTTTTCACTGATGGCCATTATCCAGGCCATTGGTTTTTTCTTTGGACAGGGTTCTGGCAATTATATTTCCAGAAAACTGGGCGCCCGGGAGGTGGAGGAGGCCTCACGCATGGCGGCGACAGGGTTTTTCAGCGCGCTTTTGACCGGGGCGGCAGTCATGGTTCTGGGCTTCTGCTTTTCGGAGTCCTTCTGCAGGCTGCTGGGAGCCACAGAAACCATCATGCCCTACGCCCAGGACTACATGCGCCTGATCCTGATCGGAGCGCCCTATATGACCGCGGCGCTGGTGCTCAACAATCAGCTCAGGCTGCAGGGCAACGCCTTTTACGCCATGATCGGCCTGGTCAGCGGCGGGCTTTTGAACATTGCGCTGGACCCGCTGTTTATCTTTGGCTTCGGGCTTGGTATCAGCGGCGCTGCCCTGGCGACAATTCTCAGCCAGCTCGTGAGCTTTTCGCTCCTGCTCTTGGGGTGTAACCGCACAGCGGGCAATCTGCCCATCCGCTTCCGGCATTTTTCACCAAGCGTTGCCCGGTACCGCGCCATCGTAAACGGGGGCCTGCCGAGCCTCTGCCGGCAGGGACTCGCCAGTGTAGCGACCATCTGCCTGAACACCGCAGCCGGCCCCTTTGGCGACGCGGCCATTGCGGCCATGTCCATCGTCACGCGGCTGACCCAGTTTGCCGCCTCGGCGGTACTGGGCTTCGGCCAGGGCTTTCAACCCGTATGCGGCTTTAACTATGGGGCAGGACGCTACGACCGTGTGCGCCGGGGCTTCTGGTTCTGTGTGGTGGTGGCCTCGGTGGTGCTGGTGGTGCTCTCCAGCCTTGGCGAGATTTTTGCCCCCGGGCTTATCGCCCTCTTCAGGGCGGACGACGCCCAGGTCATCGCCATCGGTGCAAAGGCTCTGCGCCTGCAGTGTATTACCTTTCCGCTGTTGGGATGGGTGACGCTGTGCAATATGCTGCTCCAGAATATCGGAAAGGTCACCCAGGCCAGCATCCTCTCAGTGGCGCGCCAGGGGTTGTTTTTCCTGCCGCTGATCCTGCTTCTGCCCATGACGTTCGGGTTGCTGGGGGTTCAAATCTGCCAGCCCATCGCCGATGTCCTGACCTTTGTCATCGCTATTCCGCTTGTCCTGCCGACACTGCGGTTCCTGCGCAGGGGAGAGGCAGCAGAGGCTGAATAAAAAAGTTAAGGATTTTTAATATTTTCGGGTATAACGGATTAAAATACGGTTTGTCAGAGATCATTCACGAAAGGAAGTGAACCCCATGCTCGAGAGGCTGAAAACATTGCTGCTGTCCACCGAGGACTTCAGGGAAATTGAGTTTGACAGCGAGGATTTCAGGGAACTGCTGGCCCTGCGGGGCGTTGCCCAGAACCCCAAATATCACCCCGAGGGAGATGCCTTTACCCATACCATTCTGGTGATGAACCAGGCGGCCAGGCTTCGGACCCAGGCACGCTGCCCCTTTGCCTTTATGCTGGCAGCCCTCTGCCATGACTACGGGAAGGCGGTATGCACAGCGGAGAAGGACGGAAAGATCGTGTCCTACGGACATGAGAAGAGAGGGCTGCCCCTGGCCCGGAGCTTCATGGATCGCTTTGGCCTGGACCGGGAGACGAGCCAGCTGGTGCTGAACCATGTGGAGTACCACATGCGCCCCAACGGCCTGTACCTGCAAAACTCATCGGAAAAAGCTACAAGGCGGCTGTTTAAGAAGTCGTTATGCCCGGAGGATTTGCTGCTGCTGGCAAAGGCGGATTCATCGGGGCGCGGACAGGGCGGCCCGACGCGGGATTACGGGGACAATGAACAGTGGCTGAGGGAGCGCCTGGAGGATTTTCGCTGCTGGCAGAGCGAAAATGAAATACAGAGAACCGACCAGCCCATATCGTGACGATACGGGATCTTTGGTGGATGGAGGCCAGCGCGCCAAAGCCGTTCATCCAGACGTGGAAAAGAGACCAGACGATGGGGCAACGGCCAGGAATGGCAGAGGATCGACAAAAGGAGCCGGACACTGGAAAGAGCGGTGGCTGGCTTTGGAAAAGGGAGAGCTGCCTGTCAGAAAAGCACCGCGGGCCGTCTTTTTCCCGCTTAGGTGAAAGGCAGTGGCTTAAGGGGGATTCAACCCGTATCGTGACGATACGGGTTCTTTTTGGATGGAGGCCAGCGCGCCAAAGCCGTTCATCCAGACGTGGAAAAGAGGCCAGGCGATGGGGCAACGGCCAGGAATGGCAGAGGATCGACAAAAAGAGCCGGACACTGGAAAGAGCAGTGGCTGGCTTTGGAAAAGGGGGAGCTGCCTGTCAGGAAAGCCCCGCAGGCCATCTTTTCCCCGCTTAGGTGAAAGGGCATTGGCTTAAGGGGGATTCAAGCCGTATCGCGACGATACGGCTTGATTTTGGATGGAGGCCAGCGCGCCAAAGCCGTTCATCCAGACGTGGAAAAGAGGCCAGGCGATGGGGCAACGGCCAGGAATGGCAGAGGATCGACAAAAAGAGCCGGACACTGGAAAGAGCAGTGGCTGGCTTTTGAAAAGGGAGAGCTGCCTGTCAGAAAAGCACCGCAGGCCGTCTTTTTCCCGCTTAGGTGAAAGGCAGTGGCTTAAGGGGGATTCAACCCGTATCGTGACGATACGGGTTGATTACTGGTGGAAGCCGGCGCGCCAGAGATTTTTTGAGCAAAAGGGAAAAATTCAGGAAAAAATGTTGAGGAAAAAACAGCGTAAAATCAAGCGTTTTCAGTGAATGGCAAAATTTTGGAATAAAAAAAGATTGACAACCGTAAAAAACGGGTCTATACTTAAAACCATCAAGAGTACAAAAAAATATACATTAACTCCGCTGGACTGGCATAAGGGGTATGGCGCAAAAACTGCGGAGTAGGGGGAGGGTTCATCAAATATACAAAAAAATGTACAATTAAATATCGTTGATTTATGGAGATTTGGAGAGAAAATGAACGAAATGAACTTGGGGGAAAATATGAAAAATTATATTTTGGTAATTGATGAGGGGACAACTGGGGTTCGCGCGCTGATTTATGACCGCGATATGCGTATGCTGGATTTTATCTATGAAGCCCTGGAGCTGATCTATCCCGGACCGGACGAGGCTGAGGTGGACGCCAATGAGATTTACGATAAGACCGTGAAGGCCTGCCGGGCAGTGGTGGAAAAATGCGGCGTTGCGGCTGAGGACATTGCCGGTGTGGGCATTACGACCCAGCGTGCTTCCTGGACCATGTGGAACAAAGAGACAGGGGAGCCGCTGCACAACGCGGTGCTGTGGTTTGATAACCGGGGACGGCACCAGAAGCAGAAATATATGGACGACCCGGTTTTCAGCGGAAGCTTCCCCGGGCTGGCTGAGGCACTGCCGGGCTTTTATGTGCCGCTGGTTCTGGATAAAATCTGTGACGACTCGCCGGAATTTGCTGAGGAGATGAAAAAGGAGACGACCCTGTTCGGCAACATGGACACCTGGCTCATCTGGAAGCTCACAAACGGGGCGGTTCATGCCACCACGGCCAGCATGACCAGCGCCGGCATGATCTACGACAATGAACACTGCTGCTACAATCTGCCCTTTGTCGGCTATTTTGGGTTCCGTGAGGAGATGCTGCCAGAGGTATGCGAGGAAACCGGCTTCTTTGGCAATATGAGCGCAGATATCCTGGGGGTGGAGATCCCCATCTGCGGGGCCTTTGCCGACCAGCAGTCTGCCATGTTCAGCCAGGGGTGCCTGAGTCCTAACACCATCAAGTGCACCATGGGTACCGGAACCTTTGTGGACATCAACGTGGGCAGCGAGATCAAGACTGTGCCGGGGCTGAACAGCATGATCAGCTGGAATATGGGCGGCGAGCGGCTTTATCTGCTGGAGGGGCAGTCCTCCACAGCGGGAACCTGCCTGGAATGGGCAAAGAACAAGCTGAAATTCTTCGATGATTTTTCAGAGATGGACGCTCTGGCCGAGTCGGTGGAGGACAGTAACGGTGTCTATTTCATTCCCGCCCTGGCCGGTATGGCCTTTGCGCCCTACAATGACGAGACCGCCAAGGGCGCCTTTATGGGCATCGGGCCCGGCGCTGACAGGCAGCACTTTGTGCGGGCCATGCTGGAGGGCATCGCCTTTGCGGGTGTGCTGTTTATGGAGGAGGCTGCCAAAATGGGCGTGGGCATTGATGAGATCAAGGTGTCCGGCGGCGTGACCAAGAGCTGCTCTGTGCTCCAGACCATGGCGGATGTTACCGGGGCCAGAGTTGTAAGGCCCAAATCGGTGGAAGCCACCGCCCTGGGAGCAGCGGAAGCCGCAGCCATCCAGCTGGGGTGGATGAAGCCAGCCGACGTGGAAAAATATTTGGAAATTGAACAGGTCGTTGTACCTGGTGAAAACAGTGAAAAGCTGAAAGAGACCTATCAGAACTGGAAAAAGGTTGTGAAGCGGACCTTGAACTGGGACTGCTGACCGGTCGCAGCTGAAAGGAAGACAAAATGCAGGAGACAATCGAACAAGAAGTGAAAAAAGCCTTTCCGGACATCCCTGTGTCCCTGTCGGTGGACGCGCGTAAAATCGTCACCGTCACCGGCGAGTGTGACACCTGGGATCAGGTGGTGGACATCGGGCATCTGATCGCAAAGCAGGAGGGTGTTCGGAATGTGGTCAACGAGCTGAGCGTTAAGGGCATGAATATCCCTAAAAAGGACTATACCGCCTATTGCGAGCAGGGAGAAGCCATCGGCGTTATTGACGACGTGGATGTGCTGATCATCGGCGCGGGCATCAGCGGCTGCGGCATTGCCAGGGAGCTTTCCAAATATCAGCTGAGTATACTGGTGGCCGAAATGTCTGACGATGTGGCCACAGGCGCGACCAAGGCCAACAACGGCAATATCCATCCCGGGCACGCGGCTAAGCCGGGCACCTTGAAGGCCAGGCTGAACGTGAAGGGGAACCGGATGTATACGAGGTGGGCAGAGGAGCTGGGCTTTGAGCTCCAGCGCTGCGGCTCCATGGGGGTCATCACCGAGGAAGCCCTGAGGCCGGCGTTGAAGGCCGCTTACGATGTGGCAGTGCTCAATGGCGTGGACGGCGTGGAGCTGGTAGACGGCGCCCGTGCTCTCGAAATAGAGCCCAAGCTGGCGGACGCCGGTGTGACCGAGCCCCTTGAGGCGCTCTGGCTGCCGAGCATGGGGCTGGTGGAGCCCTATGAGGTGGCGGTCGCCCTGGCCGAGAACGCTGCGGACAACGGCGTGCGGTTCCTCTTTAACTGTACCGTGGCCGATATTCTCACCGAAAACGGCGAGGCTAAAGGGGTGGTGAGCTCCAGGGGCATTATCCGCGCGCGGTACGTGATCAACTGTGCCGGAGTCTACGCGGACGAGATGTCTGCCATGGCCGGGGATAAATCCTACACCATCCACCCCAGAAAGGGCACCATCGCCATTCTGGATAAAAACAAAGCGCCCGAGTTTGACGTGATTACAGAGATCACGACTTTGGAGCGCATCCACCGCGAGAAGAACGCGGAATCCAAAGGCGGCGGCATGTGCCGGACGCCGGAGTGGAATATCCTGCTGGGGCCCTCGGCCACCGAGACTCCGGACAAGGAGGACAACGCCACCACCGAAGCGGACCTGCGCTACGCCATGGGCATCAACCAGAACGAGCGCACTGGCTACGGTGATATTATCCGGATTTTCGCGGGCACCCGTCCGGCGGATTATAAGGAAGATTTCGTCATTGAAATGTCCGACGTGACCCACGGATTTATCAACGTGGGGGCCATCCAGTCACCGGGGCTGGCCTCGGCTCCGGCCATTGCGGAGCTGGTGGAAAATATCCTCCTTGAGGATATGGCCGCCTGCAAAAGCCCGGTGCAGAAAAACCAAAGCTATAATCCCATTCATAAAAAGCGCCGGAACTTCCGCCATCTGAGCCGTGAGGAACAGGACGCCCTGATCGAGCAGGACCCGCGCTATGGCCGGATTATCTGCCGCTGCGAATCCATTACCGAGGGCGAGATTCTGGACGCCATCCACTCGCCGGTCATTCCCCAGTCCATTGACGCTATCAAGCGCAGGACCCGGGCGGGAATGGGCCGCTGCCAGGGTGGCTTCTGCCAGCCAAGGGTACTGGAAATTTTAGCCAGAGAGCTGGGCCGCGAGTGGACTGAGATCAATCTGAGAAACGAGGGGACCAATATTCTCGTTGACACAAGCCGTCCCGCCGCGCAGAAAGAGGGTGAAGCATTATGAAAGAGATGAAAACAGATATTGCCGTGATCGGCGGCGGCCCCGCCGGTATGGCGGCAGCACTGGAGGCCAGGCGTCAGGGGGCCGGAAAGGTCATGATCATCGAGCGGGATATTGAGCCGGGGGGCATCCTCCAGCAGTGTATCCACGATGGCTTTGGCCTGCACCGGTTTAAGAAACGCCTGTCCGGAACGGATTACGCCCAGCGCTTTATCGACGAGGTGGAGGCCAGCGATATTGAAGTACTTCTGGATACCATGGTGCTGGAGATCACAAGGGACAAGGTGGTTTACGCCTGTAACAACCGGGACGGCATGATGAAAATCCGCTGCGGTGCTGTGATCCTGGCCATGGGATGCCGGGAACGGACCGCCAGCCAGGTGCTGCTTTACGGCTACCGGCCGGCCGGGGTCATGACCGCCGGTTCGGTTCAGCGCTACATTAACATGGAGGGCTACCTGCCGGGCAAAGAAGCCGTTATCCTGGGCTCCGGCGACATCGGCCTGATTATGGCCAGGCGCATGACCCTTGAGCATATTAAGGTCAAGGGCGTTTACGAGGTCATGCAGGACCCGGGCGGGCTGACCCGGAACATCGTCCAGTGTCTGGACGACTATGACATCCCGCTGCACCTTGCCACAACAGTCACCTGGATTCATGGCAAGGACCGCCTTGAGGGTGTGACCGTGGCAAAAGTGGACGAGAACCGGAAGGTGATTCCCGGGACAGAGGAATTTATTTCCTGTGACCTGCTGGTGCTGGCCGTTGGCCTGATTCCGGAAAACGAGCTGTCCGTTAAAGCCGGCATCGAGATGGACCCCAGGACGCGGGGCCCGGTGCTGGACAACCACTTTATGACCAGTGTCCCCGGCATTTTCGCGGCGGGCAACGTGGCGGTGGTCTTTGATCTGGTGGATTATGTGTCCGAATCCGGAGAGATCGCTGCGCGGGGAGCGGCCGCTTACCTGAACGGCACTCTGGACACTGAGGCTGAGGCGGTGGAAACCGTTCCGGGAGAGAATGTGAATTTCATTGTGCCCCAGCGCATGCGTGTGGGCAGCCGCGATGAAACCACCCTGTTTATGCGGGTGAAAAAGCCGGAAAAAAGCGTGCGGCTCACCTGCGAAAACGGCGGTAAGACACTGGTATCCAAAAAACTGAAAACCGTAGCGCCGCCGGAGATGGTGGCCTGCTCAGTGACGCCAAAACACGACGCGCCGCTGGTGGTTGATGTGAAGGAGGCGTGAGCATGGTTAAAAAAGAATACATCTGCATTGTTTGCCCGAACAGCTGCCGTCTGGAGGTCACCGATGATCATGGAAGACTGACTGTGGAGGGCGCGGGCTGTAAGCTGGGCGTTGCCCACGGTGAAAAGGAATATAAAAGTCCAGAGCGGATGCTGACCACAACAGTGAACATCGAAGGCGGCACGCACAGGCGGCTGCCGGTCATCAGTGACCGCGAGCTGCCAAGGGATAAAATGGAGGACTGCCTGAAGGTGCTTTACAGCCGGACGCTTAAAGCGCCGGTGGCCTGCGGGCAGGTGATCGAACAGAATATTTGCGGGACAGGGGTCGATATCGTCGCCTCCCGATCAATGAAGGAGAGAGGTTAAATTATGAATAAAGAAGCACTTGTACAGGAACTGGGAAAAATTGTGGGAGCGGACAGAGTCTCAGACAGCGAGCAGGCTGTTCTGGACGCCGCCAAGGATTATATCGGCTACCGCCGCTATGAACGCGACGATAAAAAATACTGGGTGCCCCGCGCGGCCTGCGTGGTCCGCCCCCAGAGCACCGAACAGGTCTCCGAGGTGCTGAAGTACCTGAACGATGAAAAAATCGACGTGGTGCCGAGAACTGGCGGCTCCAGCGTTACCCGCGGCATCGAGCCTCAGCAGGACGGCGTGATCCTGGACGGCTCAGACATGAATGAGATCATCGAGGTCAATGAGAAAGACATGTACGTGACGGCCAAATGCGGCACGCCTCTGGAGTACCTTGAGGGCTACCTGAATAAGATGGGCTACACCACCGGGCATTTCCCGCAGTCTCTGCCTCTGGCACAGGTGGGCGGCCTGCTGGCAACGCGCAGCATCGGCCAGTTTTCCACACTTTACGGCGGCATTGAGGATCTGGTTGTGGGCCTGGAGGCTGTGCTGGCCGACGGCAGTGTGGTCCGGATTAAAAATGTGCCGAGACGTTCAGTCGGGCCGGATCTGCGCCATCTGTTCATCGGCAGCGAGGGGCTCCTGGGCTTTATCACCGAGGCTTCTGTGAAAATCTTCAAATATATGCCTGAAAACCGCTGGATGAAGGCTTATGGCATAAAGGGCATGAAAAACGGCCTGGCTCTTATCCGCGATATTATGGTGGCTGGCTACAAGCCTGCAGTTGTCAGGCTGCACGACCCATTAGAGGTCGCCGACCAGATGGGCGGCGTTGCGCCTGAGGGACACTGTATGCTGCTCCTGCTGGCTGAGGGGCCGGCAGGCATCACCAGGGCTACCGGTGAAGGCATTGAGGAGCTGGCATCCAAATACGATCCTGTGGATATGGGCGCCAAGCCTGTGGAAAACTGGCTCGTACACCGCAATGATGTCTGTGACGATATGGATAAGCCAAAATTCTACGACATGGGCGTTGTGGCCGATACCTGTGAAATTTCCGGCAACTGGTCAGAGATTGGCAACATCTACGACGCAGTGCTTGAACGCCTGCCGCGGGAAATGGAAAACGTGGTTTTCCTGGGCGGCCATTCCTCCCACAGCTACATGCAGGGTACCAATATCTACTTCCAGTTCGCCTTTACCGTGACAGAGGGAGCCCAAAGCGTGGAAGGCGACTATATGAAGCTGATTGGCATCATTCTGGACGAAACCCTGAAGCGCGGCGGCAGCATTGCCCACCATCATGGCTCCGGCAAGTACCGCACCCAGTTTATGCCTCGGGAGCACGGCTCATCTTATCAACTCATGTACCGGCTCAAGGAAGCCATGGACCCCAACCATATTTTAAATAAAGGCGTGCTTTTAATAGAGGAAAACTGAGCCGGAATTTGTTATAATTAAATAGAATGCATTCAGAACTGCACCCTCCTCCAACAGACGGCCAGAAAGACCCGGAGAGAGGGTGCGGTTTGATCTGGTTTTAGGGCAGGAGCCTGAAAGCAGGAATAATGACAACACCAAAGGGGACAAAATGAAAATTTGCGTATGCTTTAAAATTGTACCAGACCTCGATCAGGTTCTGGAATCGGACTGGAGGGATCTTTCCCAGGGACTGGACACCAGCTATGTAAAAAAAATGATCAATTGCTTTGATGAGACAGCGCTGGAGATGGCCCTGCGGCTTAAGGAAACAGCAGCAGACACCGGGGCGGCGTGCACTGCCGTAACGGTTGGCGGCGGCCTGGCGAGCCTGATGAAGGGGCTGTACGCTGTGGGCTATGACCGGGTGGTCAATATTCCGCTTGAGCACAGAGAGTTCTGCCCGGAGACTGTGGCGGCGCTGCTGGCCGATTTTATAAAAAGCGGGGATTTTGATCTGGTGCTTTTCGGAAAACAGGCCGGCATGGCCGACAGCGGCATGGTGCCGCCGCTGTCGGCTGAGCTGCTGGGGCTTCCCTTTGTCGGAGACACCGTAGCGGCATCGCTTGAAGGCGGACAGCTTGTGCTCGAGCATGAGACTCCGGAAGGGCTGGAAGTCCTCAAGCTTAAAGGTCCGGTAGCGGCCTCGGTGGGTGACGCGGAGTACGCCTACCTGAGAGTGGCGACGCTGCGGGAGAAAATGGCCGCGTCCAAACGGGATATTGAGGAGTGGTCCGCTCTGCCCGCGGAGGATACGGTTCTGCCAGCTTTCAGCCGGGAGAGCAGCGCGAAGGAGTGTGTCATGATCGAGGGAGAGAGCGGCGCGGTGAAGGCCGGCGTGGTGTATGAAAAATGGATTGAGGGGATGATATCATGAGGACAGCCTGTGTTTTTACAAGAGAAGACGATATCCTGAAAACGGCCGGGCGCATTAACGCCTTTACCGGCGCCCTTGTGGCAGAGAGCGCGCCGCTGGAGGCCTGGTATCTTGGCGATGAAAAAGAGGGCGTTGCGGAGACAGCCCGCTGTGTGGCCGGCATTGGTACGGCGGTGCGCTGCCCGGTGGGCAGCGGGGCCCTGCCTGAAAATTGGCTGGACAATCTGGAAGCCCTGTACCGGGAGCGGCAGCCAGAGCTGCTGATTTTTACAGCCGGGTCCGGAGCGCTGGCAGCGCGGCTGGCCGCAAGGATCGGCGGGACCTGCCTGACAGGCTGCCGGACACTGGGCAGGGATGCGGACGGCCTCTGGGTAAGGCGCCCGGTTTACAATTCACATGCCGATGCGGTCTGCCGGCCCCAGGGACGGCCGCTTGTATTGTCGGTTTCCAAAGCCGGGCCGGTATCGGAGAGCTCTGTTGGAGAGTCTGAACAGGCTGCCATAACAGAGGTGAGCCCTGTGCTTAAGCATTACGGCTACTGCCTGGACCGAAAGCTCAAGGCCAGCAGGGAAAAGAACCCGCTGGAGGAGGCGAAGCTGGTGCTGGTAGGCGGCAGGGGCCTTGGCTCCAGGGAAAACTACGAGCGGCTGAAGCGGCTGGCAAGGGCCTGGGGCGGCGCCTGCGGCTGCACACGGGCAGCCGCCATCAATGGATGGGCCGACGTGGCGGATATTATCGGACAGTCCGGCCATGTGATCAGGGCTGAGCTGTGCATTACACTGGGCGTGTCGGGCGCGGCGCCTTTCATGGCTGGGCTTGAGAGCGTCAAAAATCTGGTGGCGGTCAACAGTGACTCTGACGCACCGGTTTTTAAAGGCGCGGACTATGGACTGGCGGGCGACGCCCTGGAGGTTTTAGAGGCTTGGGAAAAGCAGGCAGAGGAGCAGAGACATGAAAATTGAGGCGATGACGGATAAATATGAGCGGTGGCTCGGGGACGAATCCCGAATCCGCGGCAGGGCAGACGCAGTCTGCTTTCCCGGAAGCTTTGAGGAGGCCCGGGAGGCGGTCAGCCATGCCCGCAGGGCCGGGCTGCGTATTACGCCCCAGGGCGCCCGTACCGGGCTGACCGGGGGAGCAGTGCCGGAGGGCGGCCTGGTTGTGGACTGCCAGGGACTGAAGGGCCTGGAGCTGAGGGAAGGGCCGGTTCTTTACGCCGGGGCAGGCGTTACGCTGGAGGAACTCCACGCCTTTTTAAGGAAGGAACCCTGGGTATTCCCGCCGAACCCAACCGAGGAGAGCGCAACCCTCGGCGGACTGTTCGGCTGCAACGCCATGGGGATCGACGGGCAGAGGACAGCGCCCTGGGTCCGAAAGCTCTGGTGGCTCACAGCCACAGGTGAGGTCTGGGAAATCGGCCGGGGCAGCTATGCCTTTGATGACAGCGGCTGTGCGCTGCCGGACGGCGGCCGCCTGAGCTGTGAGACCTTTGACAGTCCCGGTGTGCTGGGCGGACTGGTGGCTGTCAAACAGATGGATCTGATCGACTTTCTGGCAGGGACCGAGGGTCAGCTGGGCATGGCTCTGGCCTTTGAGCTGGAGCTTGCGAAGAAGCCGGACTGTGCCTGGGGCGTGCTGTATTTTCTGCCCACAGACCCGGCGGCTATGGCGCTCTGCCGGGCAGTGGCTCAGGCTGAGAACAGCGGCAGTGTGACGGTGATGGAATACTATGACAGGGCAGCCCTCGCCCTGCTCTCCGAGGGGCGGCACAGCACTGCGGCGCTGCAGGAGCTTCCGGAATTCCCCCAGGGCGCCTGTGCCGCGGTCTATGTCGAGCTGGCCGGGGACGATCCCGATGCCCTGGAGGGCGCGCTGTTTGAGCAGCTGGATATTTTTGAAGGGCTGGGCGGCAGTGAGGAACAGACCTGGGCAGCCAGCGAGCGCTATGAGATCGATCGCTTCAGAAAGCTGCGGCATGTGGTGCCAGAGCTGGCCAACGCAAAGACCGATTCCCTCAGCCAGGCTGTGCCCGGGCTTACCCGCCTGTCCTCAGACCTGAAGGGGCCGGCGGAAAAGGCAGAGGACTATCTGGAAATGTACCGCGGGGGCATTGCCCAGAGTGGCGTACACGCTGTGATATACGGCACGGCGGCACAGAACCGTTTCCATGTTAATTTTCTGCCGGAGACACCGGAGGAAAGAGCAGAATGCGAGGCCCTGATGGCAGAATGGGCAGCCCGGGCAGCCGCGGACGGTGGCCAGATTATCACCGAAAACGGCGCGGGCCTGCTGAAGCGGGAGCTGGCCCTGCGCTTTGCACCGGAGGCGGTGAAGCGCCAGATAAAAGCAGCGAAGGAAGCATTTGACCCGGAGGGCGTTTTTAAATGAAAATAATCGTGTGTATCAAACAGGTTCCGGCGCTGTCAGAAGCCAGCATGGACAAAGAAAAGGGCGTGCTGGTGCGGACCGGCGAAAATAAGCTCAATCCCTATGACCTGCCGGCCATCGAGACGGCCCTCCGGCTGAGAGAGGCCCTGGGCGGAGCGGTAACAGCGCTGACCATGGGGCCGGAGTCGGCTGAACAGGCGCTGCGCACCGCTCTGGCCATGACTGCGGACCACGCCTGCCTCATGAGCGACCGGGCCTTTGCGGGGGCCGACGTGCTCATGACAGCCCGGACGCTGGCCCAGGGGATTAAGGCCCTGGGCGGGGCAGACCTGATCATCTGCGGACAGCAGACCACCGACGGCGATACGGCCCAGGTGCCCTTTTCGCTGGCGGAGCAGCTGAATATTCCGGTCATTGGCTGGGTGCGTGAGATCGTGAGCGCTTCAGAGGATTGGCTGGAGGTCCGCCAGGAGCTGACCGGAAGGACCTGCCGGGTGTCCGGTGGGCTGCCCCTGGTGCTGGCTGTCAACCCGACTATCTGTGAAGCGCGGGTGACAGGGCTGCGGGCTAAGCTGAAAGCAGGCAGGCAGGAAATACAAAGGCTGGTTCTGGGGGATTTGGAGCAGCAGGACAGTGAAACCTATGGGCTCTCAGGCTCACCCACCCGGGTGGTACGCCTGTTTCAGCCGGAGACAACGGCCAAAAATCCGGTTCTGGAGCTGACAGACAGCCAGGGTGCGGCGCTCTTGCTGGATGTGTGGAAAAGCGTGAAGGAGGCGGACGAGTGAGGACAGCGTTAATCTATTTACAGGAGAACCCCGGCGGACTGCACCCGGTATGTGCGGAGCTGGCGGCAAAGGCCGCAGAGCTGGCAGATGATACCGCTGGTGTGCTTATCTGCAGGGAACTGACCGGGGAGCTTATGGCGGCGCTGCAGAGTAGCGGCCTGAGCCGGGTTTACCTTTACACGCTTCCGGCCGTTTCCGTATTTCGGCAGGAGGCGCACAGGGCGGCTGTAACAGACTGTGTACGAAGGCTGAAGCCTGAAATCCTGCTCTTTGGAGCGACCCTTGAGGGGCGTTCCCTTGCCCCCATGATCGGGGCGGCCTTTAAGACAGGGGTGACGGCAGACTGTACAGAGCTTTCGCTAAACAGCGAGGGCCAGCTGATACAGACCCGTCCGGCCTTTGGCGGCCGCATCATGGCCAGTATTCTGACCAGAACCGCGCGCCCCCAGATCGCCACAGTGCGCCAGGGCGTGTTCAGGGCGCAGCCCCAAGCGGCCGGGGACTGCGAGATCATCCTCTGCCAGCTGCCCGGGGAGCTGCGGCCCCGGCTGCAGACCGGGGACGATGGCGCCGCGCCGGTTTTAGAACAGGGCAGACGCCCCGTGGTGGTGGCGGTGGGCGGCGGCCTGAAGGACAAGGCCGACCTTGCGCTGTTTGAACAGCTGGCCCAAAAGCTGGACGCGGACCTGATGTGCTCCCGAGTGCTGGTGGAGCGGGGCTTTCTGCCCCAGGGAAGACAGATCGGACTCAGCGGCAGCGCCATCTCGGCAGAGCTGCTGCTGTGCTTTGGCATATCCGGCTCCGTCCAGTTTTTATCGGGTGTTAAGGGCGTTAAGCGCCTTTGCGCGGTCAATGAGGATCGGGAGGCTGAGATCATGAAAAACGCGGATTATCCGGTGCTGGGCGACCTGTACGGTGTGGCCCGGGCCATGCTTGCGGCAGCGGGCGATTGACAAAAGCGGGATGCCGTGCTATTGTAAAATGATATTGAAAGCATGAGGAAAAACCAATGAAGCCAACCTTTTATAAAAAAACAGGACTCGCCACCATTAACATCGCGCGGGATTTTTACACCATGCAGGCCGGCGACCGGGTGCCGACCATCGCGGAGTACACCCAGCGCTTTGAGGTGTCCCGCGGTATTGTCCAGAAAGCCATTGCCACTCTGGAAGAGGACGCGTGTATCCAAACGCAGAAGAACGGGGTCAAGGGCACCTTCGTGACCGGAATTGACTATGAAAAGCTCTACCCTTATACCAACTGGGGATCGCTGACCGGTACCATGCCTGTGCCCATGACCATCTCTTTTTCAAGCCTGACCACAGCCATCTGTGAGGAGATGGAGAAGAGCCCCTTTCCCTTCTCCTTTGCCTATGTCACAGGCTCCGAAAAGCGTCTGGCAGCCCTTAAGGAGATGATTTATGACTTTATCATTGTGTCCAAGAGCTCGGCAGAGCGCTACCTGAGCGAAAATGATTTTCTGGAAAGGGCCATCGAGCTGACCGGCTGTGTCTATTCCGAGCCCTATGTGCTGTACTTTCTGGATGACCAGAAAACAGAGATTGAGGACGGCATGCGCATGGCGGTGGATTGTAACAGCATTGACCAGTACACCATTTCCCAGAAGCTGTGTGAGGGAAAGGATGTGGCGTTTGTCCAGACGCCTTATGCCAGCTTCAGCGAGCTGCTTGTCAAGAAAAATGTGGACTGCTTTATCTACCGGCGGGACGGCTGGTACAACAATTTTCAGCCTGACCTCAACCAGCGGGTTGTGGAGCTGCCCGGCTATCCCCTGGAGGAAGTGACCACCCCGGTGATTTTGGTCAACCGTGAAAATTACGGCTTTAAAAAGCTCCTCTGCCAGTACATCACAGTGGAGAAGACCCATGAAATTCAGGAAAAAGTGATCTCCGGCGAATGTGCTGTCAAGTTTTTTTAGAAGGACCGAAAAAAGAACCCGTATCGCGGCGATACGGGTTCTTTTTGGTTGGCTTATAACACACGGCCCAGCGCTTTTAATACGGCCTCCGAAAATTCTTCGGGCCTGTCAGCAAATGGAATATGCCCTGTGTTCTCAATGGTGATCAATTCCTTAGCCGGCGCGGAGACTGCGTTGTAGTAATCGGCTGTCATACTGTACGGCGTCGTCCAGTCAAGGTTCCCCGCTACCATTATCACCGGGATCTTATATTTTAGTGTGCGGTCATACAATGAGACCTGCCCCTCAGACAGCAGTGCGCTGTAGAGCGCACTGTTTGTCTCGATAAGCCTTTTAAAGCTGACCATCCATTTTAAATCGCTAAAGGTCATATAGGGGGAAAACAAACGCAGTGAACCCATCCTGCCGCTGTACTGGGGCGGCAGATACTTTTCCTTAAGCTGCCGGAGCTTCAGGAAGACAGTAGCCTCTGGCAGACCGAATTTCTGACAGACTAGAATGTTCTCGAGCATCTCGTTTATTTTCTGCGCATCCTGGGCTCTGCCCGTAAAATCGGCCAGACGTATGGCCTCCTGAGCGGATACCTGCTCAGATTTCCTGAAATCCAGCATCTGGCTTACAGACAGGTAGGCGGCTGTTTTTTCCGGGTGCTCGCCTGAGTAGATCGCGCCGAGAAAGGTTCCCCAGGAATGTCCCATAAGAATGATTTTTTCTTGGTTAAAGTCTGACCGGATATAGTCCACCAGCTCGTCCAGGTCTGAAAGCAATAAATCCAGAGTCGGCTTTTCGGCGGCCTGATTGCGGTAATAGGTGTTCCCGCAGCCCCGCTGGTCCCAGTGGACGATTGTGTACGTCTGCTCCAGAGCGGCTTGCCAGCCATAGGAGTAATAGGCCATATTACTGCCCGGGCCGCCATGAAGTACAAGGATAACCGGATTGGCGCGATCCTGACCGCGTATTTGCAGATACTGCTCAATTCCGCCGATGGGTACAAAGGTGGATTTTTGCACACTTGTCTCCGAGCGGATTTTGTATTTTTGAGTATTGATAATTTTTCCGATTATGATTGTCAATGTGAGCAGAATGACCAGGGCAATAAATGTGAACAGAATTATTTTCATTTTTTATTCCTCCACGTTGAGTATACAGGGATTAAAATCTTTTTGTCAAGCGTTTTAAAAAGCTTTTTCTGAATGTTAAGGGCTGCTGAACACAGAATAAAGATATGTAATAATAAAAATTAAATAATATACTTTACAAAATGATATTATACGTTGTATAATATCATTAACGATATAAAGAAAGGAGATGCGAGGATGATTTTTCAATTAGGCTCCGCACTTCTGGACGCCTGTGTGCTGGCTGTGCTCTCAGAGGAGGACGCTTACGGCTACAGCCTGACACAGCGGGTTAAGAGTGTGCTGGATATTTCAGAATCCACCCTTTACCCGGTGCTCAGGCGTCTGCAAAAGGAAAAGCACCTGGCCACCTACGATAAGCCCTTTCAGGGGCGTAATCGCCGCTATTACGCCATTACGGAAAGCGGAAGGGCCAAGTTGGAAGAATACCGGGAAGAGTGGGATATTTACAAGGAAAAAATAGATTCGCTTCTGATAGGAGGTGGCGAGAATGAATCGTGAAGAGTATATGGCAGCGCTGGAAAAGCACTTGAGAAAGCTGCCAAGGGATGAAATGGAAAACGCCCTGGTGTATTATAATGAATATTTTGATGACGCCGGACCGGAAAATGAGGACAGGGTCATCGGAGAGCTGGGCTCGCCGGCCAAGCTGGCCGCGCAGCTGCGCAGCGAGTATGCCCTGAAGGGAAATGAGCAGGAGAAAAAGAAAATGCCTGTGGTGCTGGTTGTGATCTTATCCATCTTCGCGGCCCCCATTGCCCTGCCGCTGGTCATTGTGGCCGCGGCTTTGGTATTTGTGCTGATGGTCGTGGTTTTCAGTTTCCTGTTCGCCTTTGTGGTGACAGCGGCGGCTCTGGTTTTAGGCGGCTTTCTCTGGATGGTGATCGGGCTGGTTCTGATCTTCCAGAGCCCGGAAGCCACCGTGTTTTATGTGGGCAGCGGCGCCTTTGCCCTCGGGCTCGGCATTTTGCTGGGCGTGGGCATGTACCGGCTCATCCCCTGGGTCATCAATGGCTTTAAACGGATGGCGGAAGCTATTTTGGAATGGAGGAAAAACGCATGAAATTCGATTCGAAAAAGCTCTTGAAAATTGGCGGGATTCTGACAGCCGGCGGACTTTTGCTCGCTGGGGTCGGCATGCTCCTCGGCGGCATGACCTCCACCTATATCGACGGCAAGGGAATCCATGTGATGAAATATGAGGAGAAAAAGCTGGAATACCAGAAGATCCCCGGTAAAATAGAGAACCTTGACATTGATTTTTCACTGGCAGACCTGGAAATAATCCTGGCCGATGAAAACGCCATTGAGGCCGTCTACTATGAGGACTCTGCAAAGCCTGAGATCCATCAGGACGGGAACACCACCACCATCACCAGCAAGAGCCAGGAAGAAAACCGCGTGGTTTTTATGGGCGTCGGCAACCTTTACGGCAATTCAAAAATCAAGGTTTACCTGGACAAAAAGGAAACAGGCCAGTCTCTGGACGCCAAGGTGGATAATGGCAAGATCCAGTTTAACGGCCCCAGGGCCTTTAAGGCACTGTCGCTTCAGAACCATCTGGGCAGTGTGGACATGGCCTCTGTCAAAGCAGACAGCGTGTATATAAAGCTGGACAATGGTGATCTGGACGTGAGTGATGTTGAGTCCAAAAGCTTTACAGTAGAGAACCATCTCGGGAAAATAAAGGCGGCCAATATCCGCGCCGATGAGGGAAGCATTAAAAACGACAATGGAAAAATCACCCTGACAGACAGCACCTATACCATGCTGACCGCGGAAGACCACCTTGGCGATATTATCGGCGAGGGGTTAAACATCAAGGGCGGCCAGTTTAAAAACGACAACGGCAAGATCAGCCTGAGCGGCGCCATTGAGGGAGCGATCAACGTGACGGCCCATCTGGGCGACGTGAACATCAAGACCAGTATCCCCCGGGAGACAGCCGGCTACCAGCTGAGCACCAGCCTGGGCAAGGTTGAGGTCGACGGCGCAAAATATGAAGAGGCAGTCCGGGATGAAAACCAGAGCGGTACCAGCCGCTTTGTCATCAACAATAACAACGGCGATATTCGTCTGGATTTCGGACAGCAGTAAGCGGTTTTATCAATCAACCCGTATCGCGGCGATACGGGTTGATTTTTGCGTTGCGGCCGAAATTCAGGGTACATGCTATAGGGTATGGTTAAAAAATGTCAAAAATGATCCATGTTCTGACATATTTGATCATAGGAACCTTAGCCGTAAAATGGTATAATTTTAACATCAAAGACAGGAGTGAAGCTTACATGGTCATTACCTATGAAACAGAGAGTACGGCCTATAAAGATAAAAATGCACTGTACGTGAACGCCACCAACCGCTGCAATAACCGCTGCGTGTTCTGCCACCGGTTTAACCGGGAGGAGGAGGCCAGCCGTATGGACGAGCTGTGGCTTGAGCGGGAGCCGACAGTGGAGGAAATTCTATCCGATATCCGCGCGCGGGATATGGCAAAGTATGACGAGGTCGTCTTTTGCGGCTACGGAGAGCCGACCTGCCGCCTGAAGGACATTCTTGCGATCGCGCGGGTGCTGAAGCAGGAATACGGCGTGGCAGTCCGGCTGAACACCAACGGCCTGGCCGACACCCTGTACGGTGAGGATGTCACCCCCTGGCTGGCCGGCCTGGTGGACGTGGTATCTGTGAGCCTGAATGCGCCAGACGCAGAGGAATACAACGCCCTGTGCCGCCCCCAGGCAGAGGACGCCTTTGAGCACATGCTCCGCTTCGCGAAAAACGCCGCGCGTTTTGCCAAGGTCTATATGACCATTATCGACACCATGAGCGAGGAGGGCCAGACCGCCTGCCTGCGGATCGCGGAGGAATCCGGCGCATCGCTTAAGGTACGCCACTACCTGCGGTGAGATGATGGAGCGGTAAAAAAGGGCTGCCTGCGGGCGGCTTTTTTTGATTGGGCAAATTTGTTAAAGAAAAGGACAAAAATAAGGGAGAACAGATATGATATAATCTTCAGCAAAGGAGGGATTGGTATGGCGGTTCAGGTAATGGAGTGGGGTTATATAGACTGGAAACATGTCAAGACAGAGAATAACCCAAGACAAAATATGAATATTGGCATTGTGGTGATCGAGCCCGGCAGACATCTGGCCGAGCATGTGCATTACGGGCAGGAGCAGCTGCTTTACGTGCTGCAGGGCAGGGGCATTTACTACATCAACGGTGAGCGCATCGAGCCTGAGCCCGGGCAGATCTTCTATATGGAGGCCGGAAGCTCCCATGAGGTTTACAACCCCACCGACGGGCAGATAAGGGAGCTGCTGGTCTCCAACCCCGTATACGGCGCAGAGGAGATCTCCATCGATACCCTGGTAAACCTGGGAGCGCCGTCAGACGATACCCTGTACGCGGCTGTGGAGGGCGTGCGCCAGCAGTCCATCGACCCGCTCAACCTGCCCCTGACCATCTACGACACTGCGGGCAAGACGGTGCTGCAGACCAGCTGTTTTCCGGATTATTGCACAGAGCACTGCAACCCGCTGGCCAACAGTGGCTGTCCCTGCCGCGGCATGGGGCAGTCAAACCTGAGCGAGCCCTGGGAATACCGCCAGTTTGTCTGCCCCTACGGCCTGACCCTGTACCAGCAGCCCATCGTGCATGAAAACCGGTGCATCGGTGTGATTCAGGGCGGTTATATCCTGCTGTCCACCATGAAAAGCGAGGGCAAGACCAGCGACCGCACCGAGGAGCTGTACGATACGCCGGAGAGCACAGCCCTGAGCATCCGCATGCTGCTCAGGAGGATTGCCGAGCATATTGTGAGTTTCTGCGTGTTCAGTGATGCCCGCAGGGTGCTGGAGGCCAAGGAGCGGGATATTGACGACGCCCAGCAATACAGCAAACGCCTGGAGAAAAACCTCAAGGCCGCCCAGAATATCGTGACCGACCTGCGCATCAACCACCATTTCCTGTTCAACACCCTGAACTGCATGGCGGGCATGGCGCTGGATAAGGACGCCGAGGAGCTGTACGATGCCATCATCGACCTGTCCAAGATGTTCCGCTACACCACCAAGACCAAGGAGCAGTTTGTGCCCTTCAGCCATGAGGCGGCCTACCTGAAAACCTACCTGAAGCTCCAGAAGCTGCGCTACGAGGACAGCCTTCAGGTTGACATCAAAATCAATGCCCAGCTCGACGACTGGCTGGTGCCCTTTAACTTTCTGCAGCCCATCGCCGAGAATGCCTTCACCCACGGCTTTGACACCAACAACCTGAAAAGACGGCTGTCCATCACCGCGCAGCCCAGCGGCAGCAAGGTGCTGATTTCCATTTATAACAACGGCGCGGTCATTGATTACGGCACCCTGAACCGTATAAACGACAGCCTGCCCTCGGGCAGCGAGCATGGCCTGTCGCTGATCTACGCCAAGCTGAAAATGCGCTTCGGCCCGGATTTTTCAATGAATGTGTATTCCGATGAGCGCATTGGGACATGGATTATTCTGGAATTACCCTACTCATATCAGAAAGAAGTGGAGAACGATGATTAAAGTGGTTATCGCGGACGATGAAAAGGCCGTTTCAAAGATTATACAGCATTTTATTGAGCGGGAGAAGCTGCCGCTTCAGGTTGAGGGCATTGCCCTTGACGGAGAGAGCGCTCTGCAGATGATCCGCAAAAAGGAGCCGGATCTGGTTTTTCTGGACATCAAGATGCCCCTCATGGACGGCTTTGAGGTCATGGAAGCTCTGGAGGCCCTTCAGATGGATGTAAAGATTGTGGTCATCACCGCTTACGAGTCCTTCGAGTATGCCCAGCGGGCCCTGCGCATGGGCGCCAGGGACATCATCCTCAAGCCCATCGAGTACGAGCAGTTTACCCAGGCCCTGCTCCGGTCTGTGGGATGGAATTTTACAGGCAATGATCTGGTCAATCAGGTGCTGGAGTACATCCACACCCATTTCAGCGATAAGATTGAGCTACAGCTGCTGTCGGAGCAGTTTCACGTAACGGCCAGCTACCTGTCCAAACAGTTTAAGCGCTATGTGGATACCAACCTCATCAGCTATGTGAATAAAATCCGGATTGAGCATGCGGTCGACCTGCTGAAGAACGGATCCTACAGTATACAGGAGGTGGCCAAACAGGCAGGCTATGAGAATGTAAATTATTTTTATAAAAAGTTCAAGGAGCAGACCGGGCACATGCCGTCAGATTATCTGAAAAAATAAAAAACATAAGCTGTCACAATATTATGGTGACAGCTATTTTTATATCAACTGGATAAAAATGATCAGGAAACCGACAATTCTCTTCATAGATCGTACTTTGTAATCGTGTTAGAATGAGATCATCGAAAACAAACACAGAGAACAAAGTGAGGTATTGAAATGTTAAAAACAACAAGGGTACTGGACCCGGAAGTCTATTCCATCGTAGAGGCAGAGCTTGACCGTCAGGAGCACAACATCGAAATGATCGCGTCTGAGAGCACCGCGCCCACGCCAGTTATGGAGCTGAGTGGCTGTGTCTTCACCAACAAGACTGAAGAAGGGCAGCCGGGAAACCGCTTCCAGGCTGGCTCCGAACAGGCGGACGCCATTGAAAGCCTGGCCTGCCGCCGCGCGCTGGAGCTTTACGGCGCCGAGTATGTTAATTTACAGCCCTACTCCGGATCAACCGCTAACTACTGCGTATTTAACGCAGTGCTGAACCCAGGCGATAAAATCTTGAGCATGCGCCTGGACCAGGGCGGCCATCTGACCCATGGCTCCCCGGTAAATTTCCTGCGAAAGGTTTATGAATATGACTTTTACGGGGTTGATAAGGAGACCGAGATCATCGACTATGACGCTCTGGAGGATCAGGCCATGGCCTATAAGCCAAAGCTTTTAATCACCGGCGCCAGCTCTTACCCGAGACTCATCGACTATGAGCGCATGGCCAAGATCGCCAAGAACTGCGGCGCGATTTTGATGAACGACATGGCTCACATCGCGGGCCTGGTCGGGGCCAAGGTTATCCCAAGCCCGATCCCGCACTGCGATTTTGTCTCCTCCTCCACCACCAAAACCTTCTGCGGCCCGCGCGCCGGTATGGTCTTCTGCAAGAAGGAATACGAAAAGGCTCTGAACAAATCCGTATTCCCGGGGACTCTGGGCTCCATCCATCTGAACACCATTGCCGCCAAGGCCTATTCCTTCAAATATATCGGCACACCAGCGTTCAGGGAAATCATGGAACGTGTTGTCCGCAACGCCAAAACCCTGGCTGAGGAGCTTCAGAGCTACGGCTTCCGCATCATCAGCGGCGGCACTGACAACCATATCGTCATGGTTGATTTAAGACCAAAAAGCCTGACAGGAAAGAGTTTTGAGCAGGCGCTGGAATACGTGGGCATTACGGTGAATAAGAACATGATTCCCTTTGACGAGGAAAGCCCCTTTGTGTGCAGCGGCGTAAGAATCGGGCTGACCTCCACCGCCCAGCGCGGCCTGGAGGAGGACGCCATCAAAGAAATTGCTGAGATTATGGACAAGGTCGCAAAGGACCCTGAAAACAGGGCGAATCTGGACGCCTGTAAGGCACAGGCCCGGGCATTGATTTCCAGATACCCGCTGTACCCGGCCGGCTATTTTGAGGATTAATCAGTAGAGAAGAGCTGACAGCCGCTGTATGGAAAAATGACAGCGGCTTTGCCAGTAAACGAGAGGGAAAATTATGTTAGAGAGTATTGTAACAAGTGTCAACGATGTGGTCTGGAGTATTCCGCTGATTATCCTGATTCTGGGCGCCGGCATCTATTTTTCGGTGCGGATGAAATTTCCTCAGCTGCGGCTCATCAAGGAGATGTTCCGGCTGCTGGGTGACAACAAGGGCAAGGGCACCGATGAGGGGGTCTCCGGTCTCCGCGCCTTTATCATGACCGCCGCTGGCCGTGTGGGCGTGGGCAACATCGCTGGCATGGCCACCGCCATTGCCCTGGGCGGCCCCGGCGCCATTTTCTGGCTCTGGGTAGTGGCGCTGTTTGGAACGGCCATCGCCCTCATCGAGTCTACCCTGGCCCAGGCTTATAAGATTACGGTCAATGGCGAGTTCAGAGGCGGCCCGGCCTACTATATCGAAAAGGGAATCGGTAAAAAATGGTACGCCAAGGCCTTTGCCCTGGTCACCATTCTGGCGCCAGGCATCCTGATGCCGGGCGTCCAGTCCTACAACATTACCTCAAGCCTGAACCAGGCCTTTGGCTGGAATACCCTTATCATTGCCATTGTGCTGGCGGTGGTGGTCGGAATTTGTATCTTCGGCGGTGTGAAACGCATCTCGGCTGTCGCGGAAAAGGTTTCGCCCTTTATGGCCTGTGCCTATCTGCTGGTCTCCTTTATCATCATCGGGGCGAACATCAGCAAGGTGCCTGGCGTGTTTATGATGATTGTCCAGTCTGCCTTCAGTGTCCAGCCGGTTTTTGGCGCGCTGGCCGGCGTGGCCCTTTCCAAGGGGGTCATGCGCGGCGTATTTGCCAACGAGGCGGGGCAGGGAACCTCGGCCATCATGGCAGGCTCTGCCGATGTATCACACCCGGTAAAACAGGGGCTGGCCTCCTGCCTGAGCGTTTACGCGGGCACCATCCTGGTCTGCACCACCTCGGCTTTTATGATCCTGCTGACGGGCTGTTACAATGTGGTCGGCCCGGCCGGCGGCTTCCTGTTTGAGGGCATGCCCGGCAAGGAATACGGCGTCGCTTATGTGCATGGGGCCATTGACACCATCTTTCCAGGCTTCGGAGCACCTTTTATCGCTGTCTCCATCCTGCTTTTTGCTTTCATTGCCCTCCTGGCCTATTACTATTATGCCGAAAGCAACCTGGTGTACGTTTTTCATGAAACCAAAGCCTGGATGAAGAGCAACAAGCCCTTCCTGTATGTGTTCCGGGGGATCTTTATCCTGGCGGCGTTTCAGGGCTGTCTGCAGGCTGTGTCTGTAGTGTGGACCATGGGGGACATCGGCTGTGGACTCATGACCTGGCTTAATGTGATTGCAGTGCTGATTTTAAGTAATCAGGGTCTGGCAATCTTCAAGGATTACGAGCGCCAGAAAAAACTGGGGCTGGAACCTGTCTTTGATCCGGATCTCCTGGGTATCCAGAACGCCGGCAGTGTCTGGCGGGACCGCCTGGCTGAGTACAAGGTGGCCCAGAAGGCTGATGCAGAAGAAAAAGGCATTGCCGCATAATTATAGGACAACCCGTATCGCCGCGATACGGGTTGTTTTTATGTAATTTACTAAAAGAAGAAAAGATAAATATTATTTTTATAAAAAAACTTGTTGACAATTCTTCCTGTATACGATATACTTAAGAAAATTTAGTAAAAATAAAATATTTTATATTTTATAAGGGGGAAACAAGTTCCATATAAACCCCAAAATAGAAAAAATCTAAAATTTAATAGACGTGCTGTCGAATGGGGAATTGCTGTCACCCACTGGAACAGAAGGCTTAAATGCTTTCTGTTTTTTTATTATCAAAATTTAAGGGAGAAAAATCATGAAGAGGACAAGTGAAGCTGCTGGCAAAGCTTTGAGAAGTAAGAACATACTTTTTATAGAAGCGGTTTATGATGATTATGGCAATAACAGCCGTATCCACTATCTGGATGAAGGGCGCGCAATCAGCTGTCTGGCCGACGGGGTCGGCCCCCGGGATTACATTAAGAGAATGATGCGGACACGGTGTCTGAGCGAAACCATGTACCGCCAGTATATGGCAGAGTGGCTGAGTATGGAGAAGGACTACCCTTATCTGGCAGGTGCAGGCGCATTGATGGTGCCGGTAAAAACACGCGTGAGCGTCAAGTTTACAAACAACCGACGAAATTATGACGACGCCTACAGTTTTTATAATTTCCATTTTTTTGATGAAGATATGGACCTGCAGACTGGCAAAGGCAGTATTTATCTCGCAGGTGATTTTGTGATTAAAACCTACCAGAGCGGCAGCCAGAATGAGCTGAACTACGAGCGGGCCAAAAGGGTGCTGTCGGGGCTGCGTGAGATTTGGGAGATGTAAAATAATTTACCATCCCGATCTTTTTTCGAGTACAATATGAGATAGAAACTGAAAGATGAGGGATATTAAATGAAATTAATACAGGATATTACACCACTTTGTTTATCCGCCGGTATTCTTCGGGAATTTGAAGAGTATCTTCGGCAGGAAGAACGAAGCATTAACACCATCGAAAAATATGCGCGCGATCTGCGAGCATTCTTTTACTTTGTGGGTGACAGAGCGGTTACGAAAGAGCGGGTGTTGGCTTGGAAGGAAAGTTTGGTGGTAGGGTATGCTGCTTCCAGTGTCAATTCTATGTTAGCCGCTGCAAACAGCTTTTTAAACTGGGCAGGTTACCCGGAATATAAAGTGAGATTCTTGAAAATCCAGCGCGGTGTTTTTTCAAAGCCTGAGAAAGAGTTGACACAGAGTGAATATGCTAAATTGGTGAAAGAAGCGAGTAAGAAGGGAAACGAGCGTCTGTCACTCTTGCTCCAAACGATTTGCGCGACGGGGATACGTGTATCAGAGCTTCAGTATATTACGGTAGAGGCTGTTTATACAGGTTGGGCAGAGGTAAACTGTAAAGGAAAGCGGCGTATGGTTTTTATAACAGACAAGCTGTGCCGTCTCCTGAAAAAGTATATCCGAAAACAGAAAATAAGGACGGGGTCTGTTTTTATTACTAAAAATGGAAGAGCGCTGAACCGTTCTAATATTTGGAGGGACATGAAAGCCTTGTGTAAAAGAGCAGGCGTTAAACCTGGAAAGGTTTTCCCGCATAATCTGCGCCATTTATTTGCCAGAAGATACTATTCGATGGAAAAGGACCTGTCCCGTCTTGCGGATATTTTGGGGCATACAAATGTTAATACAACTCGAATATATACGGTAGAAAGCGGTGAAACGCATGCAAAACAAATCGGGCGACTTGAGTTGATTATTACATAATTTTTCTTATGTAGTCATTAAAATTACAGGAAAAAATTTAAAGAAAGCAAAATAGATTAAGCGAAAATAATTATAGTAAAAAGGGTGAAATTGATTCTGCTTGTACCTTTAACCTATTAAAAAATAAAAGTTTTAGTATTTGAATACTGATATACTTGCACGTTTGGATAAAAACATGTATAATTAAAAAATATATTTCCAGAAATTTTTTTAAAAATACTACATAAGAAAAATTATGTGGTCAATATGTGGTCAATACTAATGGGTCATTGAATTTAAAACCATTATTTAAGTTCCTTTTAAAATAATCTGAAACGATAGTCTGTTCTGAAACGATGATTTTTTAGAAATGTAGCATAATGTAAAAAGGTTTGTTATCAGGCTGCCTCAGAGACTCAAAACAGGCAGAGGATATTTCCATGTCTATATATTAGCGTTATGGTATAGGTATGAGTTGTGATCTCGGCGGTTACAATCCTGCGTTGAGCGAAACAATTAAAACCATACAATAAGAAACAGGGGGGAAGATATGTTTAGGAATATAAAAATCAGGGCGAGAATGTTAATTTCATATGGCATAATCATCATTCTTTTGTTAATTGCCAGCGTTATTGCTCTGTTTATGCTGCAAAAGGTGGGGACGAATCTCACGAATTTCTATCACAACAACTATACTGTGACCGTCGAGGCGTGGAAGGCCCGCCGGTCAATGCAGGCAGCCCGGGCAGACATTATGCAGTCGATTCTGGAGACAGACCAGGCGGCGACCGAACAGCTGATTGAGCAGGCCGAGCAGGAACTCGCGTTAATGCGAGGTACTTTTCCAATCATCCGGGAAAGATTCCGCGGAGATATTGAGCTGGTAAGCCAGGTTGAAAATGTATTGGAAGAGGCAATTCCTTATCGTGACCAGATATTTGAACTCACAAGGGAAAATAAAAAGACCGAAGCCGCAAAGCTCGTAAATGAAAAATATGTGCCACTGCTTGATAAAATGGGGGATCTTTTATCACAAATATCAGAGACAGCAGGAAAGAATGCAAAAACGATGGTGGAGCAGGGAAATACCTTTGTGTTTACAGCCATTGCTGTAGTGTGTGTGGTCGCGGGGGTCAGTATTGTTTTGGCGGTTGCTCTGGGAGTTTATATTGCTGATGGTATCTGTAAGCCTGTAACTGAGCTTGAGAAAGCAGCTGCGGACATCTCGGCTGGCAAGCTGGATACGGACATATCTTATCAGTCAGGCGATGAGCTGGGCCGCCTTGCAGACAGTATGCGCGCAACCATCAATGATCTGAGATTTTATATTCAGGACTTTGGGTATGTTATGGCAGAGTTGTCTAAGGGGAACCTGACAGTCAATACAAAGGCTGAATATCAGGGGAATTTTGCGGATTTGCAGCACAGCATTATGACATTGACAGAAGCGCTCAATGATACATTGAGGCGGCTCAATGAAAGTGCTGAGCAGGTTGCGTCAGGCTCTGAGCAGGTTTCCTTCGGAGCGCAGGAGCTGTCCCGGGGCGCGTCGGAGCAGGCGGCTTCCATCGAGGAAGTGGGGGATGCAATTGCCATGGTTTCCTGCCAGGTAAAAAATAATGAGGATAACGCCATGCAGGCAAGGCTGGAAGCAAGGCGTGTTGAGGAAGAAATGACAGCGAGCAATCAGAAAATGCTGGATATGATCAGTGCGATGAAGGATATAAATGAAACATCCGGCGCGATCAGAAAAATCATTAAAACAATTGAGAATATTGCCTTTCAAACCAATATTCTTTCCTTGAATGCCGCCGTTGAAGCGGCGCGTGCCGGGGAAGCCGGAAAAGGATTTGGTGCAGTTGCCGATGAAGTTCGAAATCTTGCCGCTAAGTCTGCGGAAGCGTCAAAGAGCACAGCGCAGTTAATTCAGAATGCGGTGGCGGCAGTGGAAAAAGGAACCCTGATTGCCGATGAAACGGCCAAAGCCCTTGTGATATCAGTAGAGAATGTTAATAATGTCGCTTGCAGGGTCAATGAGATTTCAGAGGCGTCTACAATGCAGACAGAATCAATTATCCAGATAAATGAGAGCATCGCCCAAATCTCAGAAGTGGTGCAGTCAAACTCTGCCACAGCGGAAGAAAGTGCTGCCGCCAGTGAAGAATTATCAGCGCAGTCACAGCTGCTCAGAGGGCTTGCCGGCCGGTTTAAGCTGAGATAACAGACCATTCAGGCATTTTGGACGTAAAGGCTGGGCGGCTCAGAAATGGTAAAATATTTAACATAAAAAAACAACCCGTATCGTGGCGATACGGGTTGTTTTTATTGTAAAGAAAACCACTTGCTATGCAAGTGGTCCGGAAAAGCTTAAAGCGAGGGTTCAAAAAACCTCCTATGAAGGGGAAAATAAGGTAAGGTTTGGCAGCCATACTTAAAATCCAAATAGGAGGTAAGTCTTTATGAAAGACAAAAATAGTTTATCACATACAGTATATCATTGCAAATATCACATCATTATGATCCCCAAATATAAGAGAATGATAATCTACAACAAATTAAAAAGAGTTATTGGGCAAATATTGAGAACTTTAATCGAAAGAAAGCCAGGGATCGAAATCATTGAAGCCGAAGCATGTCCGGATCATATCCATATGTTAGTAGAAATTCCACCGAAATACAGCGTATCGAACTTTATGGGATATTTAAAAAGCAAATGAACCTTAATGATATTTGATCGACATGCGCATTTGAAATACAAATACGGAAATCGCAAGTTTTGGGCGAGAGGATATTCTGTGGACACTGTTGGAAAAAATGAGAAAAGAATCAAAGAGTACATACAGCAACAATTATCGGAAGATAAATTAAGCGACCAAATAAGCATGAAGGAATATACTGACCCGTTTACGGGTGAATCGGTGAAATAGGCAAATAGAAAAAAGCCCCTTTGAGGGGCCGCCTGTAAAAGCGCTATGGTTGTCAAATCTTCAGAGCCCGGAAGGGCACCACAGCAAAATCCCCTTTCAGGGCCGGTTCATACCACCGGATTTTCCGGTGGTTAATGATATGGGGTGGGGTTTCAACCCGTATCGCCGCGATACCCTTTGAATTGTAAGGCTTTTATTGCGAATCTTGATCACGTCTGATATAATAGATTAAATGAGATTTAGAAAAGTCAGGTGGGCTGGGGAAAGTCCTGTGAGCGTTATATGGGAACGCCCGACAGGCTTGGAAAAATAGTTGCAGAAGCAGTACATTTTTTAGAGGGGATCAAATGATTATGGCACAGTCAGACAATTTTTTTGAAACATTTACGGTTGATCCTGCCCTTTTTTACAGCGCGATCATCCGAAGTACGGATGATTACGTCTATATTGTGGACATGAATACCGACATGGCCCTGGTTTCTCCGAACATGGAAAGGGACTTTGAACTGCCCGGCCGGCAGTTTAAGGGACTGGTGCCCTTGTGGGGAGAGCTGGTCCATGAAAAGGACCGTCCCCGCTACAACGAGAGCATTGATGAAATGCTGAGGGGCGATACAGACATTCACCATGTGGAATACCAGGTGCGCAACCGCAAAGGCGAGTATATATGGGTGCTCTGCCGGGGCGTTCTGCAGAAGGACGATAAAAACCAGCCGGCCATGTTTGCGGGGGTGGTGACAGACCTTGGGAAAATGGGTAAAATTGACTACACCACCGGCCTTTTTACCTACAGGGAATGTGAGAAGGAGATCAGCGAACTGCTGGACAAGGAAACAGAAAAGCCCGGCGGCCTGATGCTGCTGGGGCTGGATGATTTTATGCGGATTAACGACCTTAACAGCCATCTTTTCGGTGACGGAGTGTTGCGGCAGTTTGCTCAGACAGTCCAGCAGCTGTTGCCACCGGGCGCCAGCATGTACCGGTTTGACGGGGACGAGTTTGCCGTGGTCTGCCCCGGTGCAGGTGAGGAGGAGCTGGAGGCTGTTTATAAACGGCTGCACGCCTACAGCAACCGGGTACACACTCTGGATGGCCGGGAATATTTTTGCACGGTGTCTGCGGGCATGACCCTGCTGGGGCGGGACAGCCAGAACTACCCGGATCTGATCAAGTGCGCGTCCAGTGCCCTTGAAGCCTCCAAGACCAAGGGGAAAAATATCATGACGGCTTACACGCCGGCGCTGATGCGCTCAAAGCTGCGGGCAATGGAGCTGACCAGCCGGCTGCAGCTGAGTGTGGTGAACGGCATGGAGGGTTTTCGCCTGGTTTACCAGCCCTTTGCCCACTCAAAGGATCTGGGCCTGGCGGGCGCCGAGGCGCTGCTGCGGTGGTCCGGCGAGCCCTTTGGCGAGGTGACGCCGGATGAGTTCATCCCGCTTTTAGAATCCAGCGGGCTCATTGTGCCTGTGGGCAAATGGGTGCTGGAGCAGGCAGTCAAAACCTGTAAAAAGTGGTCGGCCCGAGAGCCGGATTTTATCATGAACGTCAATATTTCCTACCTCCAGATGCTGGACGAATCCTTTGCCGGGCACGTGGAAAGGACCCTGAAAGAAAACGGGCTGGATTCCCGGCATGTTGTGCTTGAGCTTACGGAGAGCTGCTTTGTAACGGATATGGGCGGCCTCAAGGAAATCTTCAGGCATCTGCGCGGCATGCGCATCCAGATCGCCATGGACGACTTTGGCACAGGCTACTCCTCGCTGGGGATGCTGTCCCAGTCACCAGCGGATATTGTCAAGATTGACCGGCTGTTTATCGAGGCCATCGACAGGGATGAGAATGTGTTTAATCGTTCCTTTATCGCATCGGTTATCAAGCTGTGCCACAGTGTGGGCATTACCGTATGTGTGGAGGGCGTTGAGGAGCAGGACGAGCTGAGGGCTGTCTGCGCCTTAAACGCAGACAGCATCCAGGGCTATTATATCTCAAGGCCCATCTCACCGGAGGCCTTTGAAGAAAAATACTGGGGACCGGTCTGAGAGGCTTGTCCGAACCGTATCGCGGCGATACGCTTTGAATGGCATTGTGAACGTGAATGAAGGATACTGGTGATACAGTATCCTTTTTTTATAGGACCGTTCAATTTTTATTCCCGATGATTTAAACGGTCGTGTTTCAGGCGGCGAGATCGGTTATAATAATATATAGCGACTTAATAAATATTAATGGAGGAAAAAATGAAAAAGAAATGGATAAGTATGCTGTTGTCCCTGCTGTTGGTTTTTGGCACTACGGCGCCGGCTTTGGCGGCAGACAGCACCAGAGCAGACCGGGAAGCTCCTTACACGGGCAATGTGGTCATGGCGACCAACATGAACCGGACCATCAGCGATAACAGTGAGCTTGGAATCAAGCAGGCCACCGGCCTGCCCGCAGCCCCTGTGCTGGCGGCGGCAGAGAATGGGATCATGCCTTTTTCTGAGAACGGCGCGTTGTCGGAAACACCGACAGAGGTGCGCCTGTATGAGGACGCTAACCAGGCCGATCTGGCGGCGGCTGAGGCAGCAACTTCACAGAATGAGAAAAAAGAATATCGGGTAGGGGATACTCAGAAAATCATTGCGATGACAGGGATAGATCCTGAAACCGGAGAACAGATGGTGGAGGAAATTACGATCAAAGCCCTGCACATTGGCAGTACCTGCACGGTCTGGGGTGTTGTTGGGGAAGAAACAGAAAATATTACGCCCAAAACAGCTGAAGCCATTGCATTGCGCTTTGATACCGGAGACAGCGGTTACCCCAGTATTCACGATAAGATACTGGAGGCTTTTGGAAGCTGGGAAAACATTGACGTGGACAATGACGGTAAGACAGCCATTGTCTGCCAGGACATCTCCGGCGGTGTCGCGGGATATTTTACACAGAGTGACCTGAACGGCGAAACAGCGGACATGGATATGGTTCACATTAACAATGGTGGAGATGATGAGGAGCTCTGGAACAGTATTTACGGCACTTTGGCCCATGAGCTCCAGCACGCCATCAACTTTGCCCAGACTGGCGGCAACAGCGAGACCTGGCTCAATGAGACTTTTTCCCAGAGCGCTAAAGCCATCGCTGGTTATGGAACCAAAACGATTGGGCAGGTTTACACGTCTTTAATGTATGTGACGGGGGCAGATGAGTATGGCATTTCTGCACATGGATATACGGTTCCCTTTATCTACGCTGGTGACTTTGTCCCCAATGGTCTGGCCGAAGAGACAAGCTCTGTCTACGGCCAGTGGTACCTTTTCGGCCGATACCTGTCCTTCCAGACCCAGGGGCTTGAAGGCGGCGGCGACGCTGTGTTCAAGACCATTTTAAGCTCTGGAGACGGAGAACAGAAGGAATGCACCTGGGAATCACTGGAGCGGGGTCTGGAAAAGATTGGTTATCTTGGCGCTGGAAAAGCGGTGCCGGATATGAACGCCCTGATACAGAATTATAACATGGCCCTGTACCTTCAGGAGTCCGATGGGCTATACAGCCTGGGGAATGACGGACAGATCATCCTGGATTCACTAGCAAAATACTATGGAATCAGTCTAAAGAACAGCTCGGCCATCACCACAGCCCGGGAGCTGCCCGGCGGCGGCGCGGCTGTATGGGCCAAGACAGAGGACAATGCCATCACACCGGAGAACCCGGGGGCTGATATGGTATTTACAGGATTCAGCGCGGCAGACAGCCCCAAGGCCAGTACCGGAACCGGCAGGGTCCGGCCCGGAACGGCCATCACCCTGAGCGCGGCAGAGGGGCTGGATATTTATTACAGCCTGACACCGGGTGCCCGGGCTGAATATGAAAAGTACACACAGCCCATCATTATCAGCAAAAATACCACCCTGTCCTTCTATACACAGGCTGGCGAAGACGAAGAAACAAAATCTGAAGAGGAAACACGCACCTACACCGTAGCGCCAGACCCAGTTACCGCCAGCGTTGAATCTGGCGCGGTGGCGGCTGGCACCAAAGTCAGCCTGAGCTGTGCTACCGGGGACGCGCGGATTTACTATACGACTGACGGCAGCGAACCCACCCGGGAAAGCCCCCTTTATGAAAGCCCCATTGCCATAAATGAAGCCATGACACTGAAGGCTGCGGCATTTTTGGGGGATAGTGACCAGGACTATGCCCCGGGCGATACGCTGACCCTTCAGTATACCATTAAAGCTGCGGGCGGTTCTGAAGACCAGAAGAGTGACGGCCCACAGCTGGCGGCAGGAGAAAAGGCAGCCGATAAGACTGGTAAAAACGCCAGCACCGGTATCCTTGAAGCTTCACCGGGACCAGCCGCGGCAGTGGTATTGACGCTGGCCGCCCTTGCGGGTCTGGCTGTCTGGAGAAAGCAGCGCGGCTGAGCCTGCTGAGAAAAACAACCCGTATCGCCACGATACGGGTTGTTTTAAAAAATCCCTGCAAAACTAAAGCCGCTTATGCTAAAATAGGGTAAGAAACTGCAAAAGGGGAAAAATCTGTGGCGAATTATAAAACAGGCTTAGAGACAAAAGAAAAAATATACGCGACCGCCAAAAAGCTTTTTTATGAAAAAGGTTTTGTAAAAACTACGCTGGCGGAGATCGCCAGGGAATCCGGCGCCAATAAGGCCATGGTTTCCTACTATTTTGGCAACAAGAACAACCTGGCCCTTGAGGTCTATAATGAGTACATGGTGGCCATGAAAGTGAAGACCCAGAACATCATTGCCAGCCAGTTCCCGGACAGCGATCTGTTTTTGCGCACGGCCATCGAATATCGGCTCCAGAACCGGAACTGCAACCGCAATAAGGGGCTTAACCGTTTTTATCACGAGCTGTGCGATTCCAATATTTTTATGAAAACAGAGAGCGCCTCTGTGGGCTTTATCGAAAATATCAACAAAGCCCACAAGCTTGGCCTGAGCAGGGTGGATGTCAAGGCGCTGGCTCTGGCAAATCTGTCAGCTGTGCACGGCCTGCATGTGGCCAGAAACGAGGGCTTTTTGGACTGCTCATCCGAGTATCTGGCGGAAACAGAAATCCGGCTGCTGCTTCAGAGCCTGAAGATCGGCAATGATGTGATCGAGGGCTATATCGAGCGGTCACGGGAGATTGTGGATAGGATCGAAATCTCGGTCGGGAAAAATTTTAAGGTACTGTAAACAAAAAAGCAGAGCGGCTGGAGCCGTCTCTGCTTTTTTTATCAGCACATCATCATAAGCATGTGGAAGAGCATGTCTTCGTACTGCTGCATTTTCTGGCCCACCACATCGTCCAGGTCGGCCCTGGGGGCGGGGTGGTCCTCCTTAAAGGTGTCATAGGGGGTGTAGTACTTGCTCCTGAACTCAGGTATGTCTGCCAGCACGTGGTCGATGGTGTCTTCTTTGGGTTTATCCCAGACCCGCTGCCCGGCGTTTTCGTAGGTGCCGTTATCGCGGACGTATTCCAGTACGGCTTTGTAGTTTTCCGGGTTGATGGTGTTCAGGGAGTAGGGGCTTTTGTCAAAATTGAAGAAGTAGTTGCCGCCTGGCGCCAGAATGTCGATGAGCTCTTTGGCCTTGTCGATGCACTGCTCCTTGGTGGCTGTCTTAAGGTAAGTAATGGGGTAGAAGCCCGAGATAATGTGTTTTTTGCCGAGCTTTTCCTTGACGAGCTTGGGATCGCCGTACTCAAAGTAGAAACGTGTGCCCTGGGGCAGCTCATAGAGGTAATCCAGGTAGCGCATCCAGTTGTCCTCGCAGAAGATGAGGCAGGTCTGTCCCTTTTCGGCCAGGCCGTGGACCAGCTTGTAAAAGGTGGGCCAGTAATATTTTTCAAAATCCTTGGTACGCAGGTAGGTAGCCATGTGCAGGGCGATGAAGTTGGCGCCCAGCGGGGACGGCCTGGCCGGCGTGCCTTTTTTAATGGACAGGGGCAGAATGGCGTCGCAGGCGGCCTGGATTTTTTCGGGACAGCGTTTGATGTCCATGGTAATGCCTTTAAAGCCTCTGAGAATGTCGGACAGAAGGTCAAAGGGCGTGGTGCCGCCGCTGCCGGAGCCGGCAGGCGGTGCAAAAAAGCCGTATTTGTCAATGAGCTGTGCGTCCAGACCGGCGTAAAAATCGGCGTATTCAAAGTAGGCCTTTGTGGCTTTGGCCAGGGCCAGTGAACGGCTGACCGGGTCGGTATCCAGCACAGGGTAAATGCGCGGGAAGATTTTTTCCATCAGACAGTCGTAGGGGTTGGCGATAAAATCATCATAATCCTCGGGCTGCATGGCTGAGACTTCGGGGTGCTGGATAATGCCCTTGGAGCCCATCATAAAGGATCTGGAACCCAGCAGGTGGTGGTGGGCCGGGTAGGTGGCAAAGCTGGAGGGGTAGGCGTCGCTGGCGGTCAGCTCAAAGGATTTTTCATAGATGTCGAGCATGTCCTCCCGGGTCCATTGGGTGCGTCCCAGATCCTTGCCAGCATACTCGATCCGCAGCTCGAGGGGCAGGGCGGCGCTGATGGGAATCCTTTTGGGGATAGTGCCTGTGTATAAATCCGTAAACAGCTGGGTGCGTTCTTCCTGTAGTTTTTTCATTGCTTCACTCATATTCATTTCTCCTTTTCTTAAATCAACAGGCCGATGATAAACTTATACAGGCCCTCCTCGTAGGCCTGCATGATATCGGCGTGGTAGTTTTCGTTGGCGACTTCGGGATGTTCCCTGACGTAGTCCTCCCAGGTGGTGTAGTAAGCTTGTGATTCCATAATTTCCTCCTGATTTTTAGTAGGCGCCATGCTCACGGACGTACTCCTGCACGGCGATGAGGTTGTCGATGTTGGCGCTGCTCATGGACAGGATATCCTTGTCCAGGTCAAAGATAAAACCGCCGCCGGGCGCGCAGATGTCCAGCAGCTCCTTGGCCTTATCAATACATTTTTCTTTGCTTTCGGTCTTTAAAAGGCCGATGGGGTAGAGGCCGGCGATGATGTGCCGGTCTCCGAGCTTTTCCTTAATTTGTTTGGGATCGCCGAATTCAAAGCGCATGACAATGCGCCCGGGCAGTTCTCTCAGGAAGTCCAGATAGCGCGTCCAGTCCTGCTCGACGAAGAGGTCTATGCCCATGCCGGCATCGGTGAGGGCTTCGATTGTTTTCTTAAAGGTAGGCCAGTAGAATTTTTCAAACTGCTTCATATTCAGAAACGGCGCCATGTGCAGGGGCAGGAAGCAGCGGGCGTCAACGGTGCGCACTGGCCCCAGCCCCTGGTTGATCATAATGGGGGTAACGGCCTCGCAGGCGGCCAGGAGCTCTCTTGGGTGCCTGCGGATATCCTTGGAGGTGCCGCTGAAGGATCGGATAAAATCTGCCATAAAATCATAGGGCGCTTCGGTAAAGCCGCCGGGAGGGGCAATGGCAAAGCCAAATTCCTCGTTGACCTGGGCGGCCTGGGCAATCCCCTGGGCCGCCTGGTCGCTGTGCATCTTGTAGGCCTTGGCAAGGTTCAGCGCATTCTGCACCGGGGACTGGTTCAGGCCGTCGTACAGCCTGGGCAGGATGGTTTCCAGCATACATTTGTAAGGGTCCTCGATAAACTGGGGGTATTCCCCGGGCTCAAGACCGTAGATTTCGGGGTGCTGCGCATAGCCCTCCTCGTTCATGACAATGGTCTTGCCGCCCAGCAGCTGGTATTTGTAGGGATTGCGCAGGGTATGGGGCCGTACCGGCGCCACATCGGTAGGGATCCGCTCGGCGGCGTAGCGCATCACGTCGATCATTTTTTCGGAGTGCCACTGGGCTTCCTTGATATCCATGCCCGCATACTCGATGGCGGCTTCGGTGGTCAGCCCGCCCCGGATGGGGACGCGTCTGGGGGTTTTTCCCCGGTACAGGTCTGAAAACAGTCCGGTACGTTCTTCCTGTAATCTCTTAATGGCTTCAGTCATAATTTTCCTCACTTTCAAAAATTAAACGCGGTTGATTTATTGAGAAGTATAATCGCTTTCAGGAAATTTGTCAACGGTTTTCAGAAAAATATTTTTTGATTTACGAAATAAAAGTTTTTAAAATGGCTAAAAATGGCGAATTTAAATAAAATTATAAAAAATTTACTAAAGAAAGAGAAAATAAAAGTTGACAGATTTACGAAAACAATATATTATTAAAATAAATTTAAACGCGGTTATTATTAAACATGGATAATTCAAGCTTATCCGGAAATTAAAAAGAAATGAATTGAGGAGACTTAAAATGAGTGAAAAAAAATATGGTGCCGGCGTGCAAATAGCCGCCCTGTCTGTCGCCCTGCTGATGTATACCACCAGCATGACCACCCCGGCCCTGGCCGAGATTGCCAAAGCTTTTCCGTCTGCTGCGCCGGAAACAGTCAAGCTGCTGTCCACCATACCGTCCTTAATGATGGTAATCTTTGCCCTGGTAGCCGGTAAGCTGACCCAGGTCATGAGTATTAAGAAGGTCATTACCATTTCCATGGTTCTGATTTTTGTGGGCGGGATTCCCTCTGCCTTTGTGGGCGATCTGAATTTTATGATTGCCATGCGTGTGGTCTTTGGCGCAGGCTACGGAATGGTATTTCCCATGGCCTCTGCGGTTATCACCGATTTGTTTACGGGTACGCAGGCCAACAAGCTCATGGGCTTTAAGAGCGCTGTCGGCGCTGCTGCCGGAGTGGTATTTCAGTCCCTCGGCGGGTTTTTGGCGGCCTACAACTGGCGCTTTTCCTTTTTCGGTTTTTTCCTGGTTATCCCCATCGCGGTTTTAATCTGGTTTAAACTGCCGGATACCGGTGTTAAGAAAGCGGAGAAAGCTGCTGACGGCTCAACGGTCCAGGAGAAGAAGCTGACCACCATGACCTATGTGCTGGCACTGCTCTGTGCGCTGCTGAACATTATGCAGTTCAGCTTTATGACCAATGTGGCCATGGTCATGAGCGCGGACAAGCTCGGTGACGCCGGGCAGGCCTCCTTTGTGCTCAGCACCTTTACAGCGGGCTCCTTTGTCATTGGAATGCTTTATGGCTCCATGTCCAAATTCCTGAAGCAGTATGCCGCATCCTTTGGCGCACTGTGTGTGGGCGTCGCCTTTGTGATTCTGATCATGGCGCCCAGCTACCCGGTGATGCTGGTGGCCGCGGTGATCTTCGGCATTGGCTTCGGAACCTTTAACCCGGCCATTACCATGGCGGTTGCCGGGTCGGCAGCCAGTCCCAAATACGCCGCCCTGGCCATCTCGGTTTACACCTGCGGCACAGGCATCGGCCAGTTCCTGTCACCCTATATCCTGAAGTTTATCCGCGGTCTTTTCGGAATGACCTCGGCCCGGGCCGACTGGCAGATTGCGGCTGTCTGCCTGATTGCCGGCAGCGTTATCTCAGCCATTGTTATTTTTGCCGCCAGCAAGAAAAAATCCGACGCGCCGCAGCTTCAATAGAAGTGCTGCATACAGCTCATATGCATAGAGGAAGGCATGATGAATATTTCCTTTGCGATCATTATCGTTTATATGGCCCTGCTGATTGGGATTTCCCTGCTGTCCGGCAGATTGTCGTCGGCCAAGGGCGGTTCCAGCAGCTTTCTGCTGGCAGGCAATCGTCTGCCCACCCTTTTGGTAGCTGCCATGGTGGCAGGTACCGCCATCGGCGGCACTGGTACCATTGGCATCGCCGAAAGTGCTTACACCAATGGCCTTTCAGCCGTCTGGTACAATATTGCCTGGACCATTGGAATTCTGGCTTTTGCCTTTCTCATGTGTAAAAAGCTGCGCCGCACTGGCGTCAGCACCACCAGCCAGATATTCATCCGCCTGTTTAACCGCTTTGACGGCATTGTGTCCAGCGTCATTCAGGTGGTGGTAGCCTTTGGTATCAACGCCCTGCAGGCCATTGCAGGCGGCGCGATTCTGACGGCGCTGCTGCCCCAGTACTTTAACATGACAAACGGGGTCATTATCTCGGCCCTGGTGTTTACAGCCATTGCCCTCTTTGGGGGCTATATGGGCGCAACGCTGACCAATGTCATCAATGTAGTCATGATTTATCTGGGAGTGATCGCAGGCTTTATCGCGGCACTGAACAGCGGTGGCGGCTGGGAGCACATTACCCTGAGCCTTCCCCAGGGCAGCCAGTGGTTCAGCCTGTTTGAGGGTGTGGGCCCGGTGATCATCGTGGGATGGGTGGTCTCGATGGTCATCCAGTCCCCGCCCAACCAGGGCCTGATCCAGGCCACGGCGGCAGGCAGAAGTGAGAAGGCCGCCAGGTATGGAACCATCATCGCTGCTGTCCTGATCGTCCCCATTGGTTTCCTGTGCGCCTTTATCGGGATCATGGCTGCGGCCACGCTCCCGGAGCTGGAAAGCGCAAGCCTTGCCTTTCCCATGCTCATGTCTAACCTGAACCCCTGGGTCGCGGGATTTACCCTTGCCGGCCTCTGGGCAGCTGATGTCTCCACAGCCACCTCCTGCATGATGGGGCTGGCGACCGTGGCGACCAAGGATATTATCGTGCGCCAGATCAGGCCGGATATGGACGACCGCACCCAGCTGCTGATGTCCAAGGCCATCATTGTGATTTTTGGCGTGCTGGGGGCCTTTGCGGCGCTGAATATCCGCTCCATTCTGGGCTTTATGATGCAGCTTATTGTGGTCTACACGCCTTACTGCTTTATTCTCCTGTCGGCCATCTACTGTCCCAGGCTGCTGAGAAAGAGCACCTGCACCGCCACTGTGGTAGTGAATCTGCTCATTATGGTGCTGTGGCTGCTGTTCCCGGCAGTGCACATTGTGCCGGATATGATTTACCTGTGCCTGCCCGCCACCCTGGCCACCATGGGCCTGTGCACAGCCGTTGACAAGCGTGCCGTGGATGTGGATAAGCTGTTCCGCCCCGAGAAACTGCCTGAAGCCCGGAAAGCGGTTCCTGTCCCTGCACCAGAGGAAGTATAGAGAAGAAGCTATAAAAATCCAACCCGTATCGTGGCGATACGGGTTGGGTGCTGTTCGTTTCTTCTCAATAGGTTAATTAGATTTGACCGCTAGTGTTCGTGGAATGAAGAGCACCCCATTCCCGGGCCAAGATTGGCCGTGCCAGTGCCACAAGGTTGGTATCCCTGTTCGGTCAGTACATCATCATTCATACTCAGAAGCAATGACGCCCCAGAGGCGTTTTTTTGATGCTTCAAATCACTGATGCGTTTGCCCGCGATTCTGAAAAGATTAAATTAAGCACAAAATTTTCCTTTCAGGGGCTTTTTTAGCTTTTTGGAAGTTTATTTTACTTAAAAGAGCCTGTTTTTGGCATTGGATGGCAGTTTTGCAAAAAGCAGGATTATTTTGGATGCGGTATCATAAGGTCAAGCTTAAAAAACAAACGAACACCGGTGTTCCGAAAGGAACTTTACAATGCAGAATACAAACAGAACCCAAACCGCCGAAAGCCGCCTGATTCAGAAGGTTTTTGAGAGTGAGGAATTTGCGCGCGTGCGCACCCTGGTGAGCCCGGGCGAAGATCAGGAACTTTCGCCGACGGTCTATTTTGTGGCCAAGGACGTCTGCGACGCCATGGACTACCAGAACCACCGACAGGCCGTCAAGCGCCATGTGGAGCCCGAGGACGTGCTGAGCCGCGGGGTTACTGACAAATACGGCCGCCGACGCAGGACGCTGGTGATCAACGAGAGCGGCCTCTTTGCCCTCATTCTGGCCAGCCGACAGGACAAGGCCCGCCGTTTCCGCCACTATGTGACCAGCGTGATCCTGCCCGCCATCCTCCACTACGGCGCCTATATTGACCCCGGGCAGCTGGAAGCCCTGAAAAAGGATCCCCGGGGCATCGAGATTCTGGCCCAAAACCTTGAGCGCATGTTCCGCCGCTGTGACGTCATGGAATACCAGATGAAAAAAGCCCAGACCGATTACCAGAGAATTCTGCCCGACGCCCTGTTCGGCCAGACCATACAGGTGTCTGAGGACTGTATCAGCGTGGGGGCCATGGCCAAGCTCATTTTTCGGGGGCACAAGAAGAGCATGGGGCAGAACCGTCTGTACGCCTGGCTGAGGGAGCAGGGCTACCTGTGCCGCCACTCCTGTTTCTGGAACCAGCCCACCCAGAAAGCAATGGAGCTGGGCGTGCTCGTCCTGCGGGAAAACAGCATCCGGGACAGGCATGGGCGCTGGCATCTTTACCAGAAGCCCATGGTGACCCCGAAGGGACAGCGCTATTTCGCGGAGCAGCTGTGTTCGGCAGACAGGGAGAATGAATGATGAACTACCTGACCGAGCTTCTGGCCTTTTACCGGTGGATGGGGGAGCACCGGCTCACCCCGCTCCTCCAGGCCTACTGGCATCTGCTCATGTATTACAACAACAAGGCCGCCATTCTGGCAGAGGACGGACACTGGTACTGGCCTGTGACCTTCCGGGTGGCCAACTCGGTGGTGGGCCAGGCCCTGGGCCTTAAAGACCGGTTCAAAATCAATCACCAGCGCAAGCACCTGGTTAAGCACAGCCGCATCGACTATACCCCGCACACGGGGCAGGAGGCTGGTGATTACCGCCTGATCCCCTTTGATCCGGGCCTTGCCCAGATCTGGGTGAGGGCGGAAAAGAGTGGCGTCCGCACCATGGTGTGGACGCAGACCCGCACCGGGGGCGCACCAGAGGCTGCACCATTCATAAATACTGTAAATCATAAACCGTCTTCTCTATATGGTTCTACTCAGGGGGGCGGCAGCGATAACATCATGGGCTTCAATCTCCTGCCCCCGCTGACCGATGAGGAGAAGGCAGCTGTCCGGGCAGAATATCCCGATAACGACGTGGCCCGCTTTAACGCTGAGTGGGCCTTGAGAGAAAAGAAAGGAGGGCTGGTATGAACCGTTTAGGCAGCGGCAGGGCAATCCTGCGAAGAAAGCGCCCCTATACTGTCCAGGCAGACGGTACGCTGGAGCTGGAGCTCTGGGCAAGAGACGACGAGGAGGCAGAGGACGCGTTTAACGAATACTGCGAGGCAGTCCAGTACCATCACCCCGAGCTGGTGCTCACCCTGCGCAGTATCCGTGAGGACTGAGAAAGGAGCTGTGATTGGAGGGCCAAAATTACGAGTTGATCAACACCTGGGCCGCAGAGGCCAAAAGGGGGGACAAGCGTGCTGCGGAGCTGCTGCTCCAGAGCTTCCGGCCCCTTATCCTGAAGATGGCTGGCAGCTGTTCTGAGGACGGCGGATTTGAGGACGCTTACCAGGACGGCACAGCCGCCTTTCTGGAGGCCGTGCGGCGCTACGATCCGGAGAAGAACCACCTGTTTCCGGGCTATATCCGGAGCTGTCTGGATTTTTATTTCAGGAAACGGCGGGAGGGCCGCTTTGACCGGTCGGTGAGCGCGGTGGTATCGCTGGACGCCCCGGCGGACGAGAATGGCAGCCCTCTGGGGCAGCTGGTGCCCGACCCCAACCAGCCCGTCCAGGCCTACCACGAGGAGAACGACCGGAAAAGGCGGCTTGAAAAACTGGACTGGGCGCTTAAACAGCTGCCCGGCGACCAGCGCAGGGCCATCACGGCCTATTACCTGAAAGGCCAGAGCCAGAAGGCCATCGCGGCAGACTGCCAGCTCAGCGCCTCGGCGGTTAAAATGCGGATACACCGTGGCCTGCGGCGTCTCAGGGCGCTGATGGAGGATTAGAAAAGGGAGAACTGCCTGTGCAGTTCTCCCTTTAGTCGTCCGGGGTGTCCTCCCCGCGGATATATTTCTGGATCAGCCGGTTGGCGGTGGACTGGCTGACGCCGATGACCTCGGCCAGCTTGCGGCTGGATTTGTACTTGGTGTAGACCTCGTTCACAAGATCGCGCTTGATCTCCTCGAGGTTGTAGGTCTTTTTTTGCGCAGGGCCGGCCGGCACCTCGCCCTCCTCGCGCAGGTATTCCCAGAACAGCTCCTCCTCCAGGATCATGTGCTCGGAGTAGACCACCAGGCGCTCAATGGCGTTTTTGAGCTGGCGGATATTGCCCGGCCAGTCATAGTCGCTGATGAGGTACATCATCTTTTTGTCAAAGAGCTTGCTGGTGCCGTATTTCTGGTTGTTCTTTTTCAGAAAATAGTTGGCCAGCAGGATAATATCCTCCTTGCGCTCCCGCAGGGGCGGAATGGTTACCTTGATGATATTCAGGCGCCAGTAGAGGTCGGAGCGGAACTTCTTCTGTTTGATGAGCTCGATGAGGTTCTGGTTGGTGGCGGCAGTGATGCGTACATCCACATGCTGGAAAGCGTTGCCCCCCACAGGGATATAACGCTTATTCTCCAGCACATCCAAAATTTTGGCCTGGAGCGGCAGAGACAGCTCGCCGATCTCGTCCAGGAAGAGGGTGCCGCCGTCGGCGTTCTTGATGAGCCCGGTCCGCCCTTTGGGGTCGGCGCCGGTAAAGGCCCCCGGGACATAGCCGAAAAGCTCGCTTTCCAGCAGGTTTTCGGGGATCGCGGCGCAGTTGATGGCAAAAAAGGGCTTGTCCCGGCGCAGGCTGTGCCTGTGGAGGGTCTCGGCCAGGAAGCTTTTGCCCGTACCCGATTCGCCCAGGATCAGCACGTTCAGATCCACGTTCACAGCTTTCTCCAGCTTTTTCAGGCAGGCCTTAAAGGCCTCGCCTCTGCCGATAACCTCGTCGGAGAAATCCGAGTCTGAGGAGACAATGGACTTTTCACTGGTGCGGTAGGAGAGGTCTGTGCGGGTTACATAGTCCATGGCCGTGGAGATAACCAGCTCGATCTCACCGTCTGCGTCAAACACCGGGATATTGACGGACATCAGGCTCTTGTGGGTGATGTAGTACATGTTCTCCGTGACAATGGGGCACTTCTTTTCCATGACTTCGGCAAAACTGTGGGGCTCCCAGATACCGCGCTTGATCTCGCCGCTGGCCTTGCCCACCAGTTCCTCGGGCTGGAGGCCGTGGTAGCGCATGGAGGAGGGATTCACATAGACCACCCGTCCGTCCTTGTCATTCACAAAGATTTCCGCAAAGGCGTTCTCCACAATTTTGAGGAGCAGCTCCTGGGGCAGCTGGCGCAAATAAGCTTCGTATTCTGGGGTATGTTCGATTTTATCAATGGTAATCAAGTTTCTCATTCCGTTTCGTCTTTTCTTTCATTGTATAATAAAATGGGTAAAAAGGAAACCGTTAATTCAACCCGTATCGCCGCGATACGGGTTGAAAAACGGAAACGGCGCCACCTCATGCGAGGGAGCGCCGTTTTTACTTCATGGGGGGATAGTGGTTTACAGCCGGTTAAATATCATAGTCCAGGTTTACGAGCACCTCGTTCAGAATAGCGTCCTGGGCCTTGGTGGTTTCGGGGAGCTTGTATTCTTCCAGACGGCGTTCGACCTCGGCGGCGGCGCGGCTTCTCAGGGTGCCCACCTGCTCGCGCATGGTAATGCCGGAGCCCTTGCGGTGGAACAGCTTGGAGAGGTAGTGCTCCTCGCGGTAAGCCTTGGGGGTTCTGCGCTGGATGTAGGAGCCTCTTGGCCCGACTTCCTTCATGAGGTCAAAGCATTCCCGGCCCTCGGAGAAGTTGATGCCCTGCTGGACACGCTTCAGGTAGAGCAGAACCTCCTCATCCAGGACGAATTTTTCAAAGCTGCCGTAGTTAAAGGAGCCCATGGTCCCAATGGCGTGGGTCAGCTGGTCCGAGCGGCCCAGAATGGGCGCCATGCCCGTCAGCATGGATTCGGCTCCGGCCTGGTAATCCACGTCGATGGCGTCTGAGTAGGCGCCGATGGTGCGGGCCGGCATGTTGTAGAAGCGGGCCATGCCGAGGGTTGCCATGGACAGCAGGAAGGATTCGCTGGCTCCGATGCTGAGCTGGACGCTGCGCATATCTGACGGCGCGCTCAGCGAGTTGTAGATAATGGGGTTGCCCGGGTTCAGCAGCTGAATGAGCACGGTCATGGCCAGAATGGACGCGTTGTCCTGGATAATGGTGCCGAGCAGGGTCGGCGGGGAGGTCACATTGGTCATGGAGCAGGTGCAGATGGTGATGGGCTGGTTGCCTGCGGCCGCGCCGAGGACATTTTCAAGACACTCGTAGTTGTTGGAGAGCGGTGAGAGGGGGCAGACTACCTCCAGCACCACGTATTTATCCCAGATGTCATAATAGCGTTTCACGAGCTCGTAGCTTGCCAGAACCCCATCCCGAATTCGTCCAGTGCCCACATTGTGCGGGTTAGTCCGCAGAGCAGAGGCGATGGGCTTGTCCGAATATTTCAGCTGGATGGCATACTGCTTGAGAATCTTGTTCTCCTTGTCATTTCCCAGTCCTGGGTAGTCGATGCTGGAAGCCTTGGACATCTGCAGCACCTCGCTGGTCTGGGTCAGCTTGTGATATTTGATGGCGTCGTACACGTTAGCCTTGTGCACCGTATCGTCTGTCTCAATATAGGTGACCAGGCCCGCCGAGTTGGCCATGACCGGGAAGGGATCCTCGCGGTCCGGCCCGATAAAGACAGAGCTGTTCCGGCCGTAGACCTCAAAGTTGCGGGGGACAGTTCCCAAAGCTTCGTTTACCATGGCCTCTGACAGAAAGACCTTGTCGCCGTCAACCCGGGCGCCGTTTTTGCGGAAGACCTCCAGCACCTCCTCGTGCTCAAAGGCCACGCCGATTTCATCCAGCACCCGCAAAGACATGGCGTGAATGTGTTCAACCTCTTTTTCCGAAATGAAACAATCCTGAATATCTCTTAACATTTTTTCTCCTCCTGAATGTTTTTTGTTTTACTCAATGCTTTCCAAAGTTTTGGGATCAAGCATCCCATCCTTACTGCCGATAACGTTGTTCTTTTCGCCCAGCTTCAGCTTGGCGGTCACCAGGGATACAATGAGCCCGATGACACTCCAGACGATGATCCAGATAAAAATACTGTTGTAGCCCGATACCTTGTCCGCGTCCAGCCAGCTTCCCATCATGGTGTACATGAAAGACTCCGGCGCGTAGGCAAAGACCGAGATAATGCCCATGGCCACGCCTGTCATGGAGACCGGAATGCCCGCCTCGCCCATGACCGCGTAGGAAATCCCGCGGGTGGCGCAGAAGAAGGCTGTGGCCAGACAGGTGGTGACAATGCCAAAGGCCAGCGTGGTGGGGGTGATCATAATGGAGATGGTGGCCGCAATGCCCAGGACAAAGTAGACTGCCAGCACCTTGGCCCGGGAGGCGAATTTATCAGCCACCAGCCCGCCGATAATGGTCGCCACCGCGGCGATCACGTAGTTCCTTGTAATGGCAAGCAAGCCCTGACGCCACCGCGTCCGACACGCCGATAATATCCGCGCAGTAGGGGCCAAAGTAGGCCACCGCTGCCGCAAAGGCCATATAAGCCGAAGCCACGATCAGGGTGGTGAGCCAGGTGCCCGGCACCTTCAGCACCTCGACGAACCGGCGCAGGTTCACCGGTTCGTCGGTGGCGGTGTTGGCCCCCGGGAAGGTGAACAGAATGAGCAGCGCAAAGGCAATATACAGCCCTGCGATAAAGAACAGCAGTACCCGGATGCCCGCGACGCCGTCCACAAAGGCGCCGATAATGGCCAGGCCGGCAAAGCCCACCAGCGCGTTGGCGCCCCACTTAATGCCCTCGCTGAGACCGAACATCTTGCCCTGTTCTTCCTCGCTGCCCAGCAGCCGCACATACTTAAGCATGGCGGACCAGAAAGTAAAGATGGAAAAGATGCCGTAGCCAAAGAAAATAATGAGCAGGCAAATGTAGGATGGGAAAAAGCCGAACCAGATGGTCAGGCCCCCCAGCCCTAAAAACGAAATGACCAGCAGGGTCTTGGTGTTTACCTTATCCGCAATAAAGCCGGAGGGCAGGTAAAAAATCAGGTTGGCAATGCCGTTGACGGACCCCAGCATGCCGTACTCGGCGTTGGTCAGCCCCAGCGCCGCAATCAATTGGTTGTAATACAGGTTTCTCACGCCGATACAGGCAAAGAACACAATCCCCGACGCAATGCTGATCATCAGCAGAGCGTACATGCGTTTCCCCTTGGATAGGTTCAATCGGCCGTTTACTAAATCTGCCATCGTGTAGTCTCCTCTCTCTTCTCGATGTTTGATGCTTTTTATTAACGCAAGGACCGTGCCAAAATGAAATGACGCAGTCAGGCGGTTTCGGCGGCGGGTACCGTCAAAAAGTGATTCATTATGATTCGGAAAAGTCATTTTGAATCGCGTGTGACCCCGGGCGTTTTTTCCGGATATATAAGCGTACCCCAAAAGCGGGACAGAAAGCGAGGTTCGAAAATGGCAGTTGTAAAGTACACAAAGGCAGTGGCCCTGAAGGTGGTCTCCAATTACGGAGAACAAAAAGGAAAGATTGTGAAAAAGACGAAAACCTATGGCGACGTCAAGCCTGCCGCCACCGATGAGGCGCTCTACGCGACCTATAAGCACATCAAGGGGCTCCAGGAGCCCATCGGGGAAGGCTGTATGCGGGTCACCACTGATGATCTGGTAGAAAACGCGTAAGCATTTAATTCAGGAAAGAGAGGAGAAAACAAATGGAAGCAGAGACAAGTAAGGATTTGGTATTGTATTTTGAACGCAGTGATGGCAAGAGCTACAGCGTGAGCATTCCGGATTACCTGGAGGGCATCACCGACGAACAGATCAAGGCAGGGGCCCAGGGCATTTTGGCCGAGGGCGTTTTTGAGCCCGATGGCTTTGCGCTGGTCAAGGCCACAAACGCCGTCAGAATCGACACCACAAAAACCGAAGTGCCCCTGGAGACCGAATAGGCAAAGGGCATCCCAGGTGTTTTAACAGGCAGGCAGAAAACAGCCTGCCTGTTTGCGTGTCAGAAAACTGGCACAGTCCGAGACTCCGCCTTTTATCCAGATAAGAAAAAAGGTCCAGGCGCTGCGGGTGACGGCCGGGAATCGTGACGTACGTTCTGCACAGCCGGACATTGGCTAGATAAAGTGTTCCACTTTAGTGAAGAAAATATTAATGTGAATGCAGTGCCCGCAGGACGCTTTTTTCTTCCTTAGGTAAAAGGCTTCATCTCTTGGTTTTCTGACCGCTTGCCCGTTTTTATTGTAGGGAACCACGCCCTATGGTCAAGCTGAGCGGGTATGGTTCCGAGTCATTGGATGTACCTTAGAGTAGATTAAAAGGAGAGCATATGAAATATAAAAAGACAGCCCTGTGGATTTTTCTGGCGGCCGGGAGCGCCGGCCTGGTATTCATCTTTGGCGCAGTGCCGGGGGAGAGCGCTGTACCGCCGCAGACAGAGATCGCCCAGCCAGCGCCGGAGCAGACTGGGCCGGAGCCTGAACTCCCACAGCCGGAGCCTGAGAGCGCTGAACCCGAATCCGGGCCAGCGGCGATTGCGCCAGAAATGGCCAGCGCTCATTTCGAGATGGCAGAATACCGGTGTGATTGTGCCGGCCTTTGTGACGGCTGGCCGGCCCGGATGAACCCAGTGCTGCTCGACAGAATCGAGGCCCTGCGTGAGTACTATGGGCTTCCGGTTGTTATCACCTCCGGCGTGCGGTGCGAGGACCGCAACACCGAGGTGGGCGGCGTGGCCTGGTCCTTCCACAAGCGCGGCGACGCCGCGGACCTGTACTGCCCGGGTGTGGCCGTGGGGGATCTGGCCCAGACTGCCAAAGATCTGGGCATGAACGTTCTACCCTATTACGCGAGCGGCTATATTCATGTAGAGGTGTAAAAAGGCAGCATAAAGGAAATTGTGATAAAATATTCGACAAAGATCGAGGTGCAAAAAATGAAAAATAAGATTTCAATCCGAGGGCTTACGGCTGCCGCCGCCGTTGCTGCTGTTCTGTTTTTGTTCGCCGGCTGCCAGGCAGAAGCGCCGGCGCAGCAGACGGAAGCGACAGCCGAGCAGCAGACAGAAGCCGCAGTGCCCAGCGCCAGGCGAATCACCCCTGGTGAAGTGCTGAGCCAGATTTATCACGCGGAATTTGAGGGCCAGGAGGGCATGAGCCGTGACTGGATTAGCGACGCCAAGGGAAATGAACATCTCCTCCTCAGGGAATCCACCGATGACGAAGGACGCCTGGTGCGCCTGATGCTGGTCTATGACCGGAAGTCTCAGAACGACGCCTGCGACCTGGCGGTTCTTGAGCAGGTTACCTACGAGCAGAGAGGGGAGGAGTGCCACGCGGTGGACACATCCATCCTTGACATGTACGCAGTGGTCCAAGATACCGGGGAGGTCATCGCCTCGGGCAAGACAGACTGGGGCGATATTGGAAGCAAGGCCTATCAGGCCGCGACGGGAGAGTAGGCGCCCGATAAATAACGAATCATTCATAAAAAACCAACCCGTATCGCTGTGATACGGGTTGGTTTTTTATTGGCCTTCATATTCGTCCTTTTGATAGATTCTGTCGAGAATCCACCGGGTATTGTCCGCGTTTCGGATAAAACACCAGTATTCGACAAAGGGGCGGGAGAAGTAGCTGCCTGAGATAAAACGGCCGGTGGTGCTGTCGGCGGTGTAATCCTCCATTTTACCGTGTATATGGCAGCACAGGCAGGCTGTTTTCCGGTCTCCGGGAATTTTGTACCCGGCCGATACCGGTGTGGCGTAGAGGAGGCGGATATTGCGCAGGACATTGCGCTCGTTTCTCTGGGCCATCCAGTTCAGCTTTGTCTGAAAGGTGTTGTAAAGGGAATCGCTGAGGTAATATCGGGCGTCCTCCAGGCGGTTGTCGGTCCAGGCCTGCTGGATCGCCAGGTAGGCCTCACGAATCTGGTCCTTCATCTCAGCGCTGTCCCAGAGGCTGTCATTTTGGGCCGCGGCCCTAAGCCATTTTTTTGTCTCTTTCTTCTGAGCGCCGGGCGGGCTGTATCTGAAGGATCTGGCAGTGGCAATGGTGGCAAAAACCATGACCAGGCTGCCTGCTCCCGCTACGGTGCCGGCTGGCGAGCCGCTGTGGTAGGGCCTGTAAAAGCGGCGCGGACCCGGGGTACTGCCAGAGCTGTGACTGCCGCTGCTGTGACCGCCGCTCCCGCCACCCCCGCCTCCACCACCGCCACCGCCGCCACCAGCCCGGGCAAAGGCGGCGGGAGACAGAACAGCCAGCAGAAACAGGAGGGTGAGTAATGAAATGAGGACTCTTTTCATAACAATCTCCTTGAAAATAAAATATACTTACTTATAATATAACGCATATTATAACAAAAATGTGCTTCAATAAAAAGCAGCCCGTATCGCCGCGATACGGGCTGCTTTTTTATTGTTGTCCGATGCCTGCGCAGCAGCGCAGGAACGCGTTAAACTCGTCGATATTGTGGAAGGTGTCGGTCATGAGCAGGGTGTACTCTGCAATCTCAAGGGAGCGCTTCTGGATAAAGCCGAGCTCGCGCTTTTCAATACGCTTGAGGTCGCAGGTCAGGGCCATGTCGGAGGAGATGCGGGTAATCAGGCTGATCACCGCGTACTGCAGGGCGTCCTGGAAGATGCTGTCACAGACGTCCTGACAGCTCAGCACCTTCAGGCGGTAGCTGACCCTTTGGTTTTCTGCCCAGAGCTTTTCCATGGTGCATTCAAAGCTGTGGTACATGTCCGCCATAAAATCCAGGTCATAGGACTGCATGGCCAGACGCTTGTCCTCAGGCAAAGCCGTATAGCCCAGCCAGGACACATAGTTGATGATCATGCTGCCGGTCAGGCGGCCGATGTCAATGGCCTTTGGCCCGTAGCCGGAAAACTCAGTGTCGATGATCTTAACCTTACCTGGCCCCACCATGATGTTGGAGCTGTGGAGGTCGTTGTGGATCAGGCACTCGTCATTATTCAGGTATTTATAGCCCAGGGCGTGGACGCGCGCCCTGATTTTTTCATTCGACAGGATACGCTGCCGGGTTTCTTCGGCCTCGGGCTCCAGTGGTTTTTCGGCACAGAGCAGAACATTGTTCACAAAGAGGAGGTCGTAAAGCCGCTTGGATTCGTCGTTGTAGAAAAAGTGCTTCACGCCCTCAAGCTTGCGCCCGGTCATCAGAAGGTCCGAGGTGTGGAAGAACAGCAGGGCCAGAAAAATCCCCATTTTTTTGCCCACATCAGGGTAAGTGACGCCCGCGGTCAGCTCGAAGCGCAGCAGCTCCAGATCCATGAGGTCCTCCATGACAATGACGCCCGCGGCCTCGTCAAAAAGGTAGATGTCCGGGGCGATATCCTCGTAGAGGGTTCCCATAAAGGTGAGTACTGCAATCTCGGTGCGCAGGCGCTCCATAAGCACCGGGTGGTCGCCGCCGTCGGCCTCCTTAAAGGCGCGGATGTAAGGCAGCAGCTGCTTGACCACAACGGAGCAGTTGGTGTTCAGGTCTCTGACCGCAAAGATCAGGTTGACATAGCCCTCGATGTTCTGGATCTCCTCGTGGAGGTCGATGACGTTGAGGAGGGCGTTTTCGGGGAAGATTTTCTTCTGGATCAGATAGTCTTTAATGGTGTCTCGGTTCAGAGGTTCCATGGTTATGCCTCCTTAAAGGCTTCGGCCGGGTGCTTTCCAGCCATTTTCCGCAGGTAGTCGGTCAGGTCGGTGATTTTTCTGTAAGCGCCGCGGTTTAAAAACAGCTCGATGGTCATGAGCAGCACCAGCTGCTCGGGATAGATGCGGTCCGGTGTTTTCAGCCGCTCGAGGTCGTAGCAGATGCCGCGGTCACCGATGCGGGAGGCGGCATTCAGGGCTGTGTACAGCAGTGTATCCTGGAAATGGGTCAACAGGTAGGCGTCCACATCCAGGCTGCGGAGGCGGTAGCTGTCACTCCGGTTTTTGTCGCACAGCGCCCGGAATTCTTCCTCAAAGCACTGGTACATGGTGTTGATGGAATCCAGCAGATAGGCTCTGAAAACAGCCTTCTCGCCCTCGGTGTGCTCATGGTCGCCGTACCAGGAGAAAAAGTTGAGGCAGAAGCTGGCAATGAGCCGTCCCCAGTCCTGGGCAATGGGCCCAAAGCCTGCGAACTCGGTGTCGATGATCTTCATGCTGTGGTCATTGACCATGATGTTGGAGGCGTGCAGATCGGTGTGGATCAGGCACTCCTTGTCGGTCAGGAACTGGTGGCGCATCTGGCGGATCATGCTCTGAATTTTTTCGTTTTCGATGATGGCTCTGCGCAGGGGCCAGGTGGCCTCAGGCATGTACCGGTTGTCGGATACGATGGTGCAGTCGGCAAACAAAAAGAAATCCAGGGCGGTGTATTCCGGATTCTCAAAGAACTTTTCGAGCTCCTGTTTTTTATAGCGGGTCAGGTGCAGATCTGAGGAGTAGAAAAGGTTCCGGGCCATAAAGCGGCCGATCTTTTCGGGAAATTCAGGGTGCTCCTTCATACGGCAGTGCTCGTAGCGAAGCAGGCTGTGGTCGGTCAGGTCCTCCATGACAATGATGCCGCGGGGCTCGTCAAAAAGATAGATCTTGGGGCAGATGCCCGGGTACACCGAATCCCAGAAAATCAGGACTGAGATTTCTGAGCGGAGCCGTCCGATATCCAGGCTCCAGTCGTGCATGTACTTGCTGTTCTTGCTGCCGGCGGCTTCGTCCAGCTTGCTTCTGGGCTCGCCCACAATCTGTTTGAGCACCATGGATTTGCCGTTTTGGTCGTAAATGTGGTATATAAGGTTTACATATCCGTCAATGCTTTCCTTGATGGCGTGGAGGTCTTCCACCACGAGCTCGGCATCCTGCGGATAAAGGTCTTTATCTTTCAGATAGGCGGCCACCTGATCCTCGGTCAGATAGTCGTCGGACCAGTAAGGGATTGCTTCCTGGGACATATCATCACTTCCTTTTATAGCGGTAATCGAATCAAAGGGTATCGTGGCGATACCCTTTGAAAAACGTTGGTCTGTTTTATTTTTTGTTCCGGTGCTTGTCCATATAGCTGTGGATGGCTTCCTCAAGCGCCTCGATGCCCTCGCCGGTAATGGCGCTGACCTCGTAGATTTTCTTCTTGTTCACACCGGCAAAGTTCATAAAGCGGTAGCTCCTCTTCATATCAGCGTCCTCGCGGTCAATCTTGGTAATGACGCCGATGGCCGGAATGTTAAAGGTAAAGACAAAATTGGGCGGAATGGTATTCTGGGTGTCGACGCTGGAGATCACCACAATGACCAGCCCGGCGTCGCAGGACACGTTGATGGCCTGTCTGCAAAAGAAGGGCATCTCAATAAATTCACCGGGTGTATCAATAAAATCTTCGGTGTAGGTGACCTGCTGGGTTTTGGCGTAGTGGATTTCCTGCTGGGTAAGGCGCTGCATCAGAGTTGTTTTGCCGCAGCCGATCTTGCCGACGAGCGCCACACGGTTTCGGTTACTCGCCATCTTTTAGGAATAGGTAATTTTGGGAATATCGAAGCCCAAAACGGAATGCAGGGTGTTTAAGATTTCCTGTACAGCGGCTTTGACATCACTGACACGCCCTGTGATGACAAGGGAACCGCTGAAACGGTCGAGAAAGCCGATTTCTACCGGGGCGGCTTTGGTGCCCGCGTCGGCGGAGATAATGGCAGCCTCGCTGGGGGTGATGGTTAAAATGCCGATGGCGTCGCAGTTTTCGTCATCGAGCCCTAATTTAATATAGACATCGCTTTTGGGTTTGGCGATAATATGCGCTAAGGTGACCTGTTTACCAGGAACGTATTCCTGTATGGACCTTGGTGTTTTTTTCTCTTCTGACATGGTCGATCTCTCCTTCTGTTGGGTATAAATAGTAACCTTATTATAGCATTAATCTGAATACCGTTACAGGTTGAAACGATATTTTACTTACAACGGCCAAAATAGTGCGGGTTTTATTGGGAAGTGGAGACAGCCCTCTGCGCCATATTCTTAAATTTTCACTTCCATTCTAAAGGAAATTCGGTTAAAATAAAATCTTATGGTAGATTCTTTGGAGGAAGCATATTATAATAATTCTTAGATAAATAAGGACTTGGGAGGTAATACATGATTTGGTTAGAAGTTCAAATCACGACGACGCTGGAAGCAGAAGAGGCAATCGTCAATCTGTTTTATGAGGTCGGCGCCAAGGGCGTTGTCATCGAATCCGGCGAAAACCTGATGATGATTCAGGAGGACCCTACCATCAACTATATTGATGAGAGCATCCTGAACATGGACCCGGATGTCTCAGTCATCCGCGGGTATTTCAATGAAAAGCTGGACTGTGACGAATGTATCCATCAACTGCTGACCGGCATTAAAAAACTGCCTGCCTGCGGCCTGAACCCCGGTGAGTGTGAGCTGTCCATCACCGAGGTGGAGGAGGACGACTGGGCCAACTCATGGAAAAAATACTACAAGCCCACCCGGGTTGGCAAGAGCATTATCATCAAGCCCACCTGGGAGGACTATACCCCTGAGGCGGACGAGATCGTCGTCAACATGGACCCCGGCATGGCCTTCGGCACCGGCACCCACGAGACCACCCAGCTCTGTGTGACCAAGCTTGAGGAGTATATCCGGCCTGACGATATGGTGCTCGACATTGGCTGCGGTACGGGTATTCTCTCCATCATCGCCGGGGAGCTGGGCTGCAGGCACGTCATCGGCGTGGACTTTGACCCGGTGGCGGTCAAGGTGGCCAGAGAAAACATCGCGCTCAATAATATGGAAGATAAAATTGAAATCCGCGAGGGCAACCTTCTGGACGTCATCGCAGCGGATGAAAAGGCAGAGATCATCGTGGCCAACATCCTGGCAGAGGCCATCATCGAGCTGGCTCGGATCATCAAGCCCTATTTGAAGGAAGCGGGGGTGTTCATCTCATCCGGCATTATCAATGACCGTCTGGAAGCGGTTTTAAAGACCCTGAACGACGAGGGCTTCGAGATTTTGAACATTGAGCAGATGGGCGAGTGGAACAGCGTTGCCGCCCGGATTAAGGCATAAAGGAGTTCTTTTGTATGCATCGTTTTTTTGTATCCCCCGGACAGATTGAGGATGGACAGGTCACCATTGAAGGGGAGGATTTTAAGCATATTACCAAGGTGCTGCGCCTGAGAGACGATGAGGCCATTGAGGTCTGTGACGGCCGCGGCACGGACCATATCGTGACGGTGGAGACTGTGGGAAAGGACAGCCTGAAGGGGCGTATCCTGGAAAGCCACCCGTCCCGCGGAGAGACGGACGGCCTGCGGGTTACCCTGTTCCAGGGCGTACCCAAGGGGCAGAAGATGGAGTCCGTCATTCAGAAATGCGTGGAGGCCGGCGCGGCCTCCATTGTGCCCTTCACCTCGGAGCGCACAGTGGTAAAGCTGGGCGATAAGGAAGAGAAAAAGACCCGGCGCTGGCAGCGCGTTGCCTACGAGGCCGCCAAGCAGTCCAAGCGCGGCATCATCCCCCATGTGGCAGAGGTGACCACCCTGTCCGCGGTGGCAGACACCTTGGATAACTATGACCTGGTGCTCATTGCCTATGAAGACGAGGAAGAAAGCAGCCTGAAAAGCGTAATTTCCTCCCTGGAGTTTGATCCGGAGAAAATCGCGGTCATCATCGGCCCCGAGGGCGGTTTTGCCCCCGCAGAGGCTGCCATGATCGAGGAGGCCGGCGGCTACTCTGTGAGCCTTGGACGCCGGATTCTGCGCACCGAGACCGCGGGCGTGGTGCTGCTGGCGCAGCTGAACTTTTTTTACGAAGACTGAAAATCACAAGTTAGAATAACGACTGGAGCTTTAACACAGATGAACAACAAGACTGTCGCTTTCCATACTCTTGGCTGTAAGGTGAATTCCTACGACACCGAGGCCATGATGGAAATTTTTGAAAAGGCGGGCTACCGCATCGTCGGGTTCGCCGAATACGCCGACGTGTATGTGGTCAACACCTGCACCGTCACCCATCTGGGCGACCGGAAATCCCGCAATATGATGCGCAAGGCAAGGCGCGCGAACCCGGACGCGGTCATCGTGGCGGTGGGCTGCTATGTGCAGGTAGCCCCCGACGAGGTCCAGGCCATCGAGGAGGTGGATCTGATTATCGGTACCAAAAACCGGGCCGATATCGTAGCCGACATCGAGGCCTACCAAAAGGATAAGACCCAGAACAATTTTGTTTCCGATATTATGCGGGAGCACCACTATGAGGATTTAAACATCACTGAAACCAAGGGCAAGACCCGGGCCTTTTTAAAAATCCAGGAGGGCTGTAACCAGTTCTGTACCTACTGCATTGTCCCCTTTGCCAGGGGGCCGGTCCGCAGCCGCCCGGTGGACGCTGTCCTGAGCGAGGTAAAGCGGGTAGCGGCCCATGGCTACGCAGAGGTGGTGCTCACCGGTATCCACATTGCCTCCTACGGCGTGGACCTGGGGCACGGTGTGGACCTGCTGAGCCTGATCCGGGCAGTGGACAAGGTTGAGGGCGTGAAACGTATCCGCCTCGGCTCCCTCGAACCCCTGCTGCTCACCGAAGAATTTGTGCAGGGGCTGTCGGAGATCAAGACCTTCTGTCCCCACTTCCACCTGTCGCTGCAGAGCGGCTGTGATACGGTTTTAAGCCGTATGGGCCGCAAATACACCACCGCCCAGTACGCGGAGATTGTAAAGCGGGTGCGCCGCGCCTTTGATTATCCAGCCATCACGACGGATATTATGGTTGGTTTCCCCGGTGAAACGGAGGAGGAATTTGAGACGACTCTGGCCTTTGTGGAGCAGATTCATTTTTACCAGGTGCATGTCTTTAAATACTCCAGACGCAAGGGCACAAAGGCCGATGCTTTCCAGGGCCAGGTGCCCGAGGATATCAAGACCGAAAGAAGCCACCGCCTGACCCAGAGGGCCAGGGCCTGTGAGCAGGATTTCCTCAAGGCCAACGCGGGCAGAAAAGTGCCTGTGCTCTATGAGCGCGCCAAAGAGGAGGGGACCTATGAGGGACACACCGACAACTATATTCCAGTGGTTCTTAAGACCATTGAAAAAATTAATGGCAAAATTATTGAAACTGAGTTATTATATAAGGAGTCAGAGTTCCATATGACGGGGCTCCTGAATTAGAAGGGAGAAAGATTATGTCTGAAGATTGTATCTTTTGTAAAATCGTAAACGGCGAAATCCCATCGACGGTTGTGTATGAAGATGATCATGTCCTTGCCTTTAACGACATCGACCCACAGGCGCCAGTGCATGTGGTCATCATTCCAAAGGAACACTACGAATCCATTTTATCTGTTCCGGCGGGGGATGACATTATCAGCCACATCCATACCGTCGCCAACCGTTTGGTACTTAAACTGGGAATCGCGGACAGCGGTTTCAGACTGGTGAATAACTGCGGCGCAGACGGCGGACAGACCGTACCGCATCTGCACTACCACCTGCTGGGCGGCAGAAGCATGCAGTGGCCGCCAGGTTAATACGGCCGTCGGCAAAGCCCGGATTGCTGCGTTGCAGTCCTGCGCGGAGCGGTTACTTATCTGCAATGAGTTCCCTCACCGGCTCGGCCTGCGCCTTGCACTGCGGTCTTTCTTTCAGGCCGCCACAGAGGGTGAGTATGAATAACAGAAATCACTTAACAGAGCTTGTTTTTGGACAGGCTCTTTTTTTATGCCCGCATTTGGGTATATAGACAATAAATCAGAAATATTCAGATAAAAAGGAGTGATTTTTTATGAAAAATATATATGACTTTCGTGTTGAAAAAATGGACGGCGGAAAGCAGACGCTCAAGGATTATGAGGGAAAGGTGCTGTTAGTGGTCAATACCGCCAGCAAGTGCGGCTTTACCCCGCAGTTTGACGGCCTCGAAGCCCTTTATGAAAAGTATAAGGACCAGGGCCTCATGATTCTGGGCTTCCCCTGCACCCAGTTTGGCAACCAGGACCCGGGCAGCAATGAAGAAATCGAAAACTTCTGCCGCCTTACCTACGGCGTATCCTTCCCGATGATGGCAAAGATCGAGGTGAACGGCGACAACGCCGAGCCGCTTTTTGTTTTTCTTAAGGAACAGCAGGCATTCAGAGGGTTTGATTTAAACACCGACAAGGGCAAAGCCTTTGACGAGCGTCTGTCCAAGGACGACCCGGATTACGCGCAGAAAAGTGATATTAAATGGAACTTTACCAAGTTTCTTGTCGACCGCGACGGCAATGTGGTTGCCCGCTATGAGTCGATGGTAGAGCCTGCGGCGCTGGAAAAGGATATCGAAAGGCTTTTATAAAAGCTTTTTAACGCCCTAAGGCCAGCTGGTTTTTTCTTATGAAAAAATAGATACAAAAAACCCCGATGAATCCCCACTTTTGGATTGACAATTAAAAAGTTTTTAAATATAATATAAGTTAGCTCATACCATGTCAAAAAAAGTTCCGTAAATAAAGTTATGGATTAGAGGGGGGGGTTAAGAATGTCTGAAGTAAAAATCAAAGAAAATGAAACACTTGAAAGCGCATTACGCAGATTCAAAAGAAAAACTGCAATGGCAGGTGTTATGTCTGAGATTCGCAAAAGAGAACACTATGAAAAACCAAGTGTAAAAAGAAAAAGAAAATCAGAAGCTGCTAGAAAAAGAAAAATGAAAAAAAGATAGGATGTGGCATTAGTTGGCATTAAAGGAACAACTGCTAGCTGACTTAAAGGCTTCCATGAAGGCTAAGGATACGGTTAAGAAATCAACGGTAACGATGATTCGCGCCGCGATTCTGCAGGTCGAAAAAGACAATAAAGTTGAGCTGGGCGATGCTGAGATTCAGGAAATCATCGCCAAGCAAATGAAACAGCGTCGGGATGCCTTAGATGAATTTAAAAAAGCCGAACGAGATGATTTAATCGCGCAAACAGAAGCAGAGATGCGAGTTATCGAAGCTTACCTTCCTAAACAATTAACTCAAGAAGAAATTGAAGCGATTGTTGACGAAACCATCAAAGAAACCGGAGCTGAAAGTGCAAAGGACATGGGCAAAATTATGGGCGCGTTAATGCCGAAGGTCAAAGGACTGGCCGACGGAAAATTGGTTAATCAGATCGTCCGGGAAAAACTACAATAATAAAATACCGTTGACCCTGCAAGTCAGGCTCAGCGGTTTTTTATTTGCCCTGACGTTCGATAAACTGACTTTCTTTTAAGAAAAAGGTGTTACTATTAACCTAATACAAAACAAGAGAGGTTCGCAATGGAAATGAACGCCTTTAACCCATCGTCAGCTACCGGTCTCACCGAACAGCAGGTAGCTGAGCTTCGAGAAAAGGGTCTCAATAATCAGCAGCCTGAATCCCAGACAAAAACTGTGGGCCAGATCGTAAAAGACAATACGCTGACCCTTTTTAATTTACTCAATATTGTGCTGGCGGTTCTTGTAATTGCGGTTGGGTCCTATAAAAATGCGCTGTTTATCAATATTGTGATCATCAATACCGTCATCGGAATTATCCAGGAGGTCAAGGCTAAGCGCACAATTGACAAGCTCTCGCTCATTTCCCAGCCCCATGTCCGGGTGCTGCGGGAGGGGAAGGAGAAAGAGATCACAGTGGAGGAAATTGTCCTCGGTGATCTTCTTATCCTGAGCTCCGGAAAACAGATTCCATCGGATTCAACAGTGCTGAGCGGTGAAATTGAGGTCAATGAATCCCTGCTGACAGGCGAATCCGACGCCATTGTCAAAAAGGTGGGCGATACCCTGCTGTCCGGCAGTTTTGTGGTGGCCGGGCAGGCCTATGTACAGGTGGATAAGGTGGGCGAGGACAATTACGCCACCAAAATCGCCGCCCAGGCCAAGCAGATGCGCAAGCCCAATTCTGAAATCATGCGGGCGCTGAACCTGATCATGAAAATTATCGGTATCACCATTGTGCCCATTGGCGTGCTGCTCCTGCTGCGGCAGGTTTTCGGCCTGAACCTGGGGATCAACCATGCCATTGTCACCACGGTGGCCGCCCTGATCGGTATGATCCCAGAGGGGCTTGTGCTTCTGACAAGTGTGGCCCTGGCAGTGGGTGTTATCCGCCTCGGGCATTACAAGACCCTGGTTCAGGAGCTGTACTGCATCGAGACGCTGGCCCGTGTCGATGTGCTCTGTCTGGATAAAACCGGCACCATCACCGAGGGGAGCATGGAGGTCAAATCCATCGACCTGGTCAATAACGCCAAGGACCCGGCCAAGGCCCTGCGCGCCATGGTGGGTACCCTGACCGACGATAACTCCACCTTCCAGGCCCTGAAGGACAGCTTTAACGGAGAGGCCCCCAAATGGCGGGCAGTGAAGACCGTCCCCTTTTCCTCGGCCCGCAAGTGGAGCGGCGTCAGCTTTGAGGAACAGGGAACCTATGTTATCGGCGCCCCGGAATTTGTGCTGAAAGACGGCTACAATACCTACCGGGAAAAGGTTGAGGGCTACGCCGCGGAGGGAAACCGCGTGCTGGTGCTCGTTCATTCCGACAGCCCTTTCACAGGAGACAGCGGCCTGCCCGGTGATGTGCAGGTCATTGCGTTCCTGCTGCTCGGGGACAAAATCCGGAAGGAAGCCAAAAAAACTCTGGAATATTTTGCGGGACAGGGTGTCGCCATCAAGGTAATCTCAGGGGATAATCCCCTCACCGTGTCTGAGGTAGCCTGCCGGGCCGGCCTGATGGACGCCAAGAACTGCGTGGATGCCACCACCCTCGAGACGGATGAGGCAGTGGCGGAGGCCGCCCTCAAATATACGGTTTTCGGGCGCGTTACCCCAGGGCAGAAGCGTGTGCTTGTCAATGCGTTAAAGGACGCGGGGCATACGGTGGCCATGACCGGTGACGGCGTCAACGATGTGCTGGCTCTGCGCGACGCGGATTGCAGCATTGCCATGGCCGCGGGGAGCGACGCTGCACGCCAGGTCTCACAGCTGGTTCTGCTGGATTCCAATTTCTCCAGCCTGACCAAGGTGCTCATGGAAGGCCGGCGCGTCATCAATAACATCAGCCGCGCGGCATCGCTGTTCCTGGTCAAGACCATCTACTCCTTTCTGTTAGCCGTCATTGTGATTGTGGCCAGCGAGGCGTACCCCTTTATTCCGATTCAGCTCACGCTTATCAGCACAGTAACCATAGGGGTTCCATCCTTCTTTCTGGCTCTTGAGCCTAACAAAAACAGGCTCTCCGGCAATTTCCTGGAGACAGTGCTCAGAAAGGCCCTGCCGGGCGCGCTGACCATTGTCGTGAATATTGTCGTGGTTATGATTATTGGGAATATACTGGATTTCAGCGTCAGTGAGCTGTCTACCATGGCCTGCCTGCTGACCGGCGTCACCGGGCTCATTATCCTTTACGGTGTCTGCCAGCCCCTCGATGTTAAACGGACCATCCTGTTCTGGGCAATGACCATCACCTATGTGGGCGCAGTGCTGTTCTTCCCGACCTTCTTCGCGGTAATACCGTTCTACCCCACCAACTGGCAGGTGGTGCTGGTATTGCTGCCGATGCTGTTCCTCATTTATCCCATTATGCTGCTGCTCAAGGCCGCCATCAATAAAACCGAACGGTGGCTTGTGGCGCATAAGCTGCTGGATTTAAAACAGACATCCCTGTAGATTTTTCCAACCCGTATCGCCGCGATACGGGTTGGATTTTTTATTTTAAATTTTTGTTAAAAAATGCTTGACGGGGGCTTAAGAATTGTGCTAGAATAAGCAAGTCGTCAAGTGAGACAGTCGCAGGCAGCACGGTTTTAAAAAATAAAATTTTAAAAAGTGCTTGACATTAAGAGTTAAAGATAATATAATATAAGAGTTCTGTTTCGAGGTGTAGCGCAGTTTGGTAGCGCACATGGTTTGGGACCATGGGGCCGGAGGTTCGAATCCTCTCACCTCGACCATTTTTTTATCTGAACGATTATACGGGCCTTTAGCTCAGTTGGTCAGAGCATCCGGCTCATAACCGGCAGGTCCAGGGTTCAAGTCCCTGAGGGCCCACCAGTTTCTTTTAAAAAGCAAGCTCAGTAAAACATAAGCCCAGATAGCTCAGTCGGTAGAGCAGAGGACTGAAAATCCTCGTGTCGGTGGTTCGATTCCGCCTCTGGGCACCACTTTGAAATTTAGACGCAAGTTTGTCAGACAGCAGGTCTGACTTTTTTATTTTTTGAAAAGATAAAGTCAGACAGATAGCTCAGACGAAAAAGCAAGAGCGTCAAACAGGCAGCAGCCGGAAAAGAAGGCCTGTCGGTGGTTCGATTCCGCCTCTGGGCACCACTTTGAAATTTAGACGCAAGTTTGTCAGACAGCAGGTCTGACTTTTTTTATTTTTTGAAAAGATAAAGCCAGACAGATAGCTCAGACGAAAAAGCAAGAGCGTCAAACAGGCAGCAGCCGGAAAAGAAGGCCTGTCGGTGGTTCGATTCCGCCTCTGGGCACCACTTTGAAATTTAGCCGCAGGTTTGTCAGACAGCAGGTCTGGCTTTTTTTATTTTTTGAAAAGATAAAGCCAGACAGATAGCTCAGACGAAAAAGCAAGAGCGTCAAACAGGCAGCAGCCGGAAAAGAAGGCCTGTCGGTGGTTCGATTCCGCCTCTGGGCACCACTTTGAAATTTAGCCGCAGGTTTGTCAGACAGCAAGTCTGACTTTTTTTATTTTTTGAAAAATATTGCAGCCCTGACGGATAGCAGGGTATGGTGTTCAGAGTTGTATTTTTAAGGACAATCAGTTATACTAGGCGTAAAGGTGATTTAAAATGAATACAGACATTTCCAGAGAAAAAATTAAAACGAACATCATAAAAAGTGTGACAGACCTGAATGAAAAGAAGACACTGCGCCTGGTGGAAAAAGCCCTTAATGCCGGGATAGGCATGAGCGATATTGCGGAGTATCTTCAGCAGGGAATGGACAACGTGGGCGAGCTGTTTGAAAAAGAGGAGTACTTTATCGGTGACCTGATCATGGCCGGCATTATTTTTAAAGAGGTTATGAAGCTTGATAAACGCAGCGCGGCAGATCAGAGAGAAGCTCCGGGCAGCCGGGGAACCATACTGATCGGCACCATCCACGGCGATCTGCATGATATCGGAAAAGATATTTTTATTGGCCTGGCCTGTGTCAATGGCTTTAATGTCATTGATCTGGGTGTGGATGTCCTGCCCGAGGTTTTTGTCGAAAAAATCAGGGAGGCCCGCCCGCAGATTTTAGGCTTCAGCGGCCTGCTGACCACGGCCACGGCAGAGGTCAAAAAAGCGCTGAAGATGATCCATGACGCCGGACTGCGTGATGACCTGAAAATTATTGTGGGTGGAGGCCTGATGCAAAAGGAACAGGAAAGTCCAGAGGCTTTTGCGGATGCCTATGTCAAAAATTCAGGAAGAGGGCTGGAGTACTGCCTCGAATGGGCGGAGAATGGTTACAGATAATGGATATACCGATTTATGAAAAGATTGCAAATGATTTAAAGGAAAAGATTAACCTGGAGCTTTTGAAGCCCAATGACCCTATTCCCTCAGAGGCGGCTCTGTGCGAAGCCTACAATGTTAGCCGTCTGACTGTAAGAAAGTCACTGGAAATGCTGGTGCGGGACGGTTTGGTTTATCTGGTCCAGGGAAAGGGGCATTTTGTAAGGAAAACAAATGGCAGCGATTATATCCTTACATTCAACGAAGTCGGCTTTGAGACCACAGATATTGATCAGATACACATTGTGGATGTCGATGTGATTGAATCGACCAAAGATCTGGTCTATATCTTGAAGATTCATCCCAATACGCGTGTGCTCAGGATAAGACGGGTGCTTTATGAAAAGCAGCAGCCCATTGGTTATGACATCAAGTATATCCCTTACTATCCAGGCTTTCCGCTGATTGAGAAGGAGCTGGAGGCCAGAGATTTCGTTGAGATTCTGGCAGACCGTATCTCGCCTTATTCAGTTCAGATTGATTTGAAAATAACGCCGCAGAAGGCTCAGAAAGAAACGGCCGGGCAGCTTGGAATCGACGAAGGCAGCGGCATACTGACGGTGTCCCAGCTTTTAACGGATGTCGAGCTTGGTGTTGTAGGCTATTGCGAAACCTTTTATAACGCAAAATATGTAAAACTCATCGCAGAATGGAGCAGGTAATGGAAGCGAAACTTTATAAGGGAGTACAGAACGATCTTAAAAAGAAAATTGAGCGGGGGATCTATCCGGAAGGCTATAAGTTGGAAAGCGAGAACAGTCTTTGCGAACAGTATAATGTCAGCAAGGTAACCCTGCGTAAGGCGCTCTCGAACCTTATTGAGGAAAATTATATCGAATCCAGACCGAGGGTAGGGTATTTTGTAAAAGCAGCGGAGCGCGGAATATATCATTTAAGTTATAGCCTGTCAAACGTGCTGAATACCTATATTTCTGATGAGGAAATTTTGTCGGCAGATTTCGGCGGAGGAAAGGGCGTCAATGAATTTGAGATGACCAGGCGTTACGCCAACGATGACGATGAGTGGATCGCGCTTGAGCAAATCCGCATTATTTTCAGGCACACCCTGCCCGGTGAAAAAAATACGGAAAAGACGCGTGATTACTACAAACGGCATACCGAAGATATCCTGTCCCTTGCTGAGACAAAGAAAATGACCCTGGACGTATCCTTTGGCGATGAGACGGTGTGCGATGCTCTGGAAATTTTTTCGGACGAAGCGCTGTTGAGGGTCTGTGAAGAATATTATGATGAATATGGAAAGCTGTTTGCGGAAGTGAGGGCTTATGTGCCATCGGATTTTGCAGAGGTGAGGGCATCCAATAAAAGAAAGGAATCTGTTTTTTAAGGATTTTCTTTTTTATTGACAATCTAATATTATCATGATAATATTAGATTGCTTAATTGATATTATCACGATAATATCAATTAAAAAGAAAGGCGCTTTTCAAAATAGTAGGAGGAGAAAAATGGACGTTAAGGAAAAACTGTATCAAAAAAATCTTTCCATGGCAAAAAAGGGGCTGCTATGGGGACTCATGGGTGGACTTTTGTACGGCATCAGCCCAATGTTTCAAACGCTTGGTATGGGAACCGAGCCTTTGAGCAGCGGCGCTGTTTTAGGCTTATGCGCGATACCGATGATCGTGGGGTGTCTTCAGGACTTTTCATCTGGAATATGGGTTTTAATTCCGAACCTGAAAAACGGGAAAGGAAGAGAGTACATCCGGTCCGTAAAAACCAAACCGGGACGTTTTATTCTGCTGGCGTCTTTTTTCGGCGGTCTGATCGCAATGGCTGGTTTTACGCTTGGTGTTTACTTTGCAGGACCAGTATATCCTGTGGCTATCAGCGCCACATTTCCAGCCATCGGAGCAGTGTTATCCCGGATATTTTTAAAGGAAAAAATTTCGGGCCGCGGCTGGTGCGGTATTCTGCTGTGTGTGGCTGGAGCCATTACGGTCAGCTGGGCGCCGCCATCTGGGGATACCTACCCGAACTTTTATCTGGGCATCGCCTGCGCAGTGTTAGCCTCTGTCGGATGGTCGCTGGAGGGCATTATCTCCTGTGCGGGAATGGATTTTGTTGATCCTGAAATTGCGCTTGGTATCCGCCAGTTTGCATCGGGAACCATGTTTTTGTTTGTACTGCCCTTTGTTGCCAGCGGTGTTAACCTGAAGGCCTTTGGGCTGCTATTTTCCACGTTGCCGACCATGGCCTTTGTATTTATCGCCATCGCAGGATTTGGCGCGGGTATCGGATATTTTTACTATTATAAGTGTAACAATGTCTGCGGCGCATCGAGGGGGATGTCGCTGAATATTATCTACACGCTGGTTTCCGCTGTCCTGTCGGTTGTTTTCCTCGGAAGCACCATCACGGCGACCTTTATTATTGGAATTATTGTTTTACTCTCAGGGGCAGTCATGGTTGTCGGGAAGCCGTCAGAGCTGCTCTCGTTAAGAGATATCAGTTAGGAGGGAATGAAAATGGCAGAAACAATGCCCATGCGCTTTAATATTATCAAGCAGATTATGGAAAACCCGGAAGGGCTGAATCCACAGCAGGTTTACGAGCGGATTTTACCTTGCTATAAAGGCGAAAAACAATGCAGCGAAAAGGAGATTGACGCTCAGCTGATGTCACTTAAGGGGACTGGCCTTGTGGAGATTACACATACAACAGAACGTTCAGATGGCTTTCTGGAATCGACCTATGTCATGACAGCTTATGGCAGGGAGCGCTCCCAAAAATACATTGGTGAATATTTATAAGGAGTTAAAAATGAGCCATATTCTTAAAAAAAAGGATTTAGAAACAATATATGATAAGGTTATCGAAATTTTAGAACAAATCGGCATTACCTTTGGAACCGAAAAAGCCCTGGAGCTTCTTGGGAAAAACGGTGCGAAAATCGAAGGCAGCAAGGCCTTTATTCCAAAGACGCTTCTGGAAAGGTGTCTGGAAAGCCTTCCCAAATATGATTATGAAAATCAGGGACCAAAAAGGATCACAGCCACCTCTCCCTTTGGGATGGTGCCCACCATTCTGGATGATGAGACTGGTACATACCGAAGCGGTACAGTTGACGATGTGGTGAAAATGTATCAGCTCACCCAAACCTCAGACCTTTATGAATGCGCAAGTCCCTGTGTCATTGATCCTGTGGACAGCGACGCAGAGGATCTGTACGTTGGCCAGATTGCCATGCTCCTTCGCTACAGCGATAAATGGCCTTCCGTTGGGATAAGGGCAACAGCGCAGAACTCAAAGGACGGAAATCTATATCAGAGCGCGCGTAAATCCATCCGGCTCATCCGTGAGTTTTACGATGTGTGGGACGAGCCGGTAATGGGGCAGTCCATCTGTCCCATGTCCCCCCTTGCCTATGACTGGGAATGCCTTGATAATTTAACCGCGGCCATCGAGGAAAAGCAGAATATCATCCTCTGTCCCTGCAGCCTGACCGGTCTGACCGGGCCTGCCAGCCTGCTGGGGCTGGTGATTCACGATATTGCCATCTCACTGGCCGGGATCGTTTATGCTCAGCTGCTGTCTCCGGGGATTGAGGTTTCCATCTGCTCCTGCTCAGGCGCGACGGATATGCGCAGCATTCAGCCAGCCTATGGAACCGTGGAATGTGTCTATATTGAAGGAATGCTCTATGAGTTCGCCAAGTATATGCAGATCGGCTGTACAATCTGCGGCGCGCTGTCCGATTCCGCAAAAGTGGATTACCAGGCAGGGGCAGAGAGCATGATGACGACGCTGATGCCATACTACGCGTCTGAAATTAACGAGGTCTGGTGCTATCCTGGCCTGATGTCGGCCTGGTACTGCGGCAGCTTTGAAAAGCTTATTCTCGACGAGGAAATGATGCGCAATGTCAACCGGGCTCTTAAGGGCGTAAACTTGAAACTGGACCCCAAGCTGATGAGGAGCTTGACAGAAGCCCAGGAAAAAAATACTTTTCTCCAGGGCAAAACACCGTCCGCCTACAGAAAAGACCATTATTTAACTAAAATTTTCAGCAAATACGGCGTTTCCCAGGATATCAGTCCGGAGAAAACAGATATCCGGTTAAAGGTAAAAAGGGAGATCGAGAACCGAATTAATGAGTATCAGGCTCCGGAAATCACCAAAGAGCAGAAAGAAATTTTGAAGCCTCACCTTCCTTCAAGGTGTTCGTTTTAAAAATAGAGAACCCGTATCGCCGCGATACGGGTTGTGGGAGACGGTGTAAGCGAATAAAAAACCAGACAGCTTCTGTCTGGTTTTTTGCTGTTTTGGAGATTGGAACAAGGCTTTTTTATAAACTTGCCATAAAAGCATCTGAATGCTATAATGTATACAAATAAAGTTAGGTTTGCATAACTAAAGGCAGGTGAAACAATGAAGCTTGAGTGCGAACAGCCATACTGCAATTATATTGAGGTCCTCCAGCGGGACGCTGAAAAAACCATTTACCGCATGAACTGCGGCGACGGCGACGGGATCATGGTCTGCTATCCGGTTTTTGACGGGGTGGAGCTTTATTACAATGATTTTCAGGCTTTCCGGTGCAGTGAGTCCGGCAATCGGCCTGGCTCCAATTTTCTCGAAATTAACCACTGCCGTAAAGGCCGCTATGAATGCTGTTTTGGAAAGAACCATTTTGCCTATCTCAGCGAGGGGGATTTAGCCATCACAGGCTGGGATTTTCCCTGTGACGCTTCCCGCTTCCCCCTCGGCTATTATAACGGCATCGAAATTCTCATCGATATCGCCCATGCTCAGGAACACCTTTCCTGTGTGCTGGAGGGCATCGAAATCGACCTGGACAGGCTGAGACAAAAGCTCTCAGGTAATGAGGGATGCTTTGTGCTGCGGGCCACTAAAGAGATCGAACACATCTTTGACGAGCTCTACCATGTAGACCCGCGGATACAAAAGGGCTATTTCAGGATCAAGGTGCTGGAGCTGCTGCTTTTTCTGAGCATTACTCCCTTTGAAAGCAGCAGGGACCGGCGCCGGTATCTTTCGGCCCGTCAGGCCTGTGTGGTGGAGCAGATACACGAGGTCCTCACCCAAAACCTGGACCAGAACATCACCCTCGAGGCGTTATCGAAACGCTTTGACATTGGCATGACCACCATGAAGAACTGTTTCCGGGCTGTGTATGGAAAGCCTATCAATACCTGGCGCAGGGAGTACCGCCTGCACGTGGCCGCCCGGATGCTCAGAGAAACCGATAAGAGTGTCCTGGAGATCGCCAACAGTGTGGGATATGAAAACCCCAGCAAGTTCGCTGACGCTTTCAGAAAACAATTGGGAATCCCGCCTCTCGAGTACCGCAAAAATAATTGACGGTTTGGAGCATTCCGCCTGCCCGGGGTAGAGACATAAAGGGGTTAGGAGTAAACTGTTTTTGTAGTTAGAAATAACTAACTAAAAGAGAAACAGAGGTGATATGATGCAACCACAAAAAGAGGCCCGGCGGGGGCTGTTTTCGTGCGCGGGAAAGTATAAAGCCCTGTCCGTCTGTGCCTGTATTTTATCCGGGATCAGCGCGGTTCTGATCCTCATGCCCTTTATCTGCATCTGGCAGGTGGTGAGGGAAATTTTCGCGGTGCTGCCCAACGTGGGGCAGGCTCAGAACCTGAGCTACTATGGCTGGCTGGCCGTGGCATTTGCCCTGGCAGGAATCATTGTCTATTTTGCAGCCCTGATGTGTTCGCACCTGGCAGCTTTCAGAACAGCGCGCAATATGCGCAGCGAGGCGCTGCACCACATTGTCAGGCTGCCGCTGGGCTATTTTAACCAGAACAGCAGCGGCAGGCTCCGCCGTATTGTAGACGAGAGCGCAGGGCAGACCGAGGCCTTTCTGGCCCACATGCTGCCCGATCTGGCAGGGGCCATTGTGACGCCCTTTGCCATGCTGGTTATTCTGCTCATCTTTGACTGGCGGCTGGGCCTGGTGAGTCTGGTGCCCATGATCATTGGCTTTATCATCCTGTCACGGATGATGGGGACCAGCATGAACACATCTATGCAGCAGTACCAGAACGCCCTTGAGGACATGAACTCAGAGGCTGTGGAGTATGTGCGGGGTATTCCGGTGGTCAAGACCTTCCAGCAGAGCGTTTATTCCTTTAAGAATTTTCACGCGGCCATCAAGCGCTATAGCTCCTGGGCAGTGGATTACACCCTTAAATGCCGCCTGCCCATGTGCGGCTTTACCGTGTCGGTCAACGGCGTTTTCGCCTTTCTGATCCCGGCAGGTATCCTGCTGATTGCCAGTGCGGTGGACTACAAAACCTTTCTGCTGAATTTTATTTTCTATGTCCTGTTTACACCAGTCGTTACGGTCATGATGACAAGGATCATGTTCTCGGGAGAAAACGCCCTGATGGCCCGCGACGCGGCAAGGCGTATCGAAACGATACTCCTTGAAAAGCCTCTTGAAGAACCGGCAGTGCCTGTCAGGCCAGCGGGGGCGGGCATCGTGTTTGATCAGGTGCGCTTCACCTATTCAGGAAGCGATACTCCAGCCATCGACGGCGTCAGCTTTGAAATTCCTGAAGGCGCCACTGTGGCCCTGGTCGGCCCCTCCGGCGGCGGCAAGACGACCGCGGCCAGCCTGATTCCCCGTTTCTGGGATGTGCAGGAGGGACGTGTCTGCGTTGGCGGTGTGGATGTTCGCCAGATCGCTACCACCGACCTCATGGATCAGGTTTCCTTTGTATTCCAGAATACAAGGCTCCAGAAGGCCAGCCTGCTCGAGAATATCCGCAGCGCCCGTCCGGACGCGCCGGCAGAGGCTGTGCTGGCAGCCGCCCGTGCCGCCAGATGTGAGGATATTTTTGAAAAGCTGCCCCAGGGTATCGACACTGTTGTCGGCACCAAAGGCGTTTACCTGTCCGGCGGTGAGGCCCAGCGGATCGCCCTGGCACGGGCCATTCTGAAAGACGCCCCCATTGTGCTCCTGGACGAGGCCACCGCTTTTGCGGACCCAGAGAACGAATACCAGATCCAGAAAGCCTTCGAGGAGCTGACAAAAGGGAAAACCGTTCTGATGATCGCCCACAGGCTGACCACCGTCCGGCATGCCGACTGCATTCTGGTCATGGAGAATGGCCGGGTCACAGAACAGGGAACCCATGAAGCGCTGCTGGAAAAGGGCGGCACCTATGCTGCCATGTGGAAAGAATACCAGAGCACAGAAGCCTGGAAAATAACCGGAAAGGAGGCAGCATGATGACTGCTTATTTTCAGAAAAAGTTTGCCCTGAGCGAGCAGGGCGCAAAGGATTTGGTCAAGGCAGTTTTTGCCTGTACCCTGACCGATGTGATCCTCATGCTGCCCATTGGCCTTTTATACCTGGTCGCGACAGAGCTGGTTTCGCCCCTCATCGGGGGGAATGCCCCGGCACCCAGCCTGTGGTTTTATATTGGCGGCTCGGTAATGATCCTGGCCCTGATCTTTATCTTTGAGTACATACAGTACAATAAGACCTTTCTGGCCTCCTACGCCGAGAGTGCGAACATGCGTATCCGGCTGGCAGAAAAGCTGCGGCGCCTGCCGTTATCCTTTTTCGGCAAGCGTGATCTGTCCGACTTAACCACCACCATCATGGCCGACTGCGCCGCCATGGAGACGGCCTTCTCCCATTATATCCCGGAATTCATCGGGGCAGTGGCATCGGTCATTTTGGCTGGCATCGGGCTGTTTGTTATGGACTGGCGTATGGCGCTGGCACTTTTGTGGGTGCTGCCTGTGGTGCTTCTCATCATGGCGCTGAGCCGGGCACAGCAGAACAAGGTGGGCCGGCAGCACAACAAGGTAAAGCTGGACTGCGCCGACAGCATACAGGAATGTATTGAAAACGTAAGGGAGATCAAAGCCAACAACCAGAGCGGCCGTTATCTGAAAAAGATTGACGACCTGCTGGGCAGAAATGAGAAAATTCAGATCAAGGCTGAGCTCAACACAGCCATGTTCGTGGTAACATCCCAGATGCTGCTGCGTGTGGGCATTGCCACCGTGGTGCTTGTAGGATCAGTACTTCTGGTCAGCGGCCAGACCGATTTTCTGACCTTCCTGGTATTTTTGATTGCGGCAACCCGTGTCTTTGACCCCTTATCCGGCGCACTGGTTAACCTGGCGGCCATCTACGCGACCATGCTCACTGTGGAACGCATGAAGGAGATCGAGGAACAGCCAGTCCAGGAGGGCAGCGAGCAGGCAGACTACCAGGGCTACGACATCGCTTTTGACCAGGTAGGCTTTGCCTATAACAGCGGGGAAACCGTGCTCGAGGATGTCTCTTTCACAGCCTGCCAGGGACAGGTAACCGCTCTGGTGGGCCCCTCTGGCGGAGGTAAGAGCACCGCGGCCAAGCTGGCCGCCCGTTTCTGGGATATTCAGAAAGGGCGGATTACCGTGGGCGGTACAGACATCAGCACTGTAGAGCCTGAAACGCTGCTGAAAAATTTTTCCATTGTTTTTCAGGATGTGGTACTCTTTAACAACACCGTGCTCGAAAATATCCGTATTGGACGGAGGAACGCCACCGACGAGGAAGTGCTGGCCGCGGCACGCGCCGCTCAGTGCGACGCTTTCGTCATGAAGATGCCTGACGGCTATCAGACCAAAATCGGTGAGAATGGATCGGTTCTTTCCGGCGGAGAGCGCCAGCGCATCTCCATTGCCCGGGCGCTGCTCAAGGACGCGCCGGTCATCCTCCTGGATGAGGCCACCGCCTCGCTGGATGTCGAAAATGAGTCCCAGATCCAGCGGGCCATCTCCAACCTGGTAAAAAATAAAACCGTATTGATCATTGCCCACCGCATGCGCACCGTGGCCGGGGCTGACAAAGTTGTCGTACTGGAAAACGGCCGGGTCGCACAGCAGGGAACGCCGGAAGCCCTCATGGAACAGGGCGGCCTGTACCGCCATATGGTCGAGCTCCAGCAGCAAAGCGAGGACTGGGCCATCTGAATATAAAGAAAAAGTCCATTCATCAAAAAATGGGCTTTTTTTAATCACCAGTTAAGCCGCTTTTAGCATAACGAAGTACTTCTTAAATCGAGTCCGAATTTCATCGCTCCTTTCAACCCGTATCGTCACGATACGGGTTCTTTTATAGTACATATTTAACAAAAAAATTTACTTTTAGGAATGCAACCTATTGTTGAATGGTATGATTTCATATATAATATAAATATATATGGAACAAGGTGCCCGCCAGGGTATGTGAGGAGAGGTTACAATGGGGGAAGAAAAACGCAGAAATAAAAAAGCGGTCATTTTTGTGGTAACGTTTTTAGTGGTTAATCTTTTAGCGCTGTCACTTATCACCGTTTGGGAGTCGGTTTCGGTTAACCGGCGACTGACAGCCCATGCAGAGGAGATCGGAGCCGGGTTTGATGAGGTCATGGACAGCTATGAGCAGTCTTTTAAGATCTTTGCGCAGATGATGGGACGGGAGGTTCAGAACAACCCGAACCCGGATATTTTATGGGATTACCTGAAAAGTATTGACGCGCCCCTGCTGGCCATTGAGGGGGAAACCTTTGACGGCCTGTATATGTACTACCAGGGCCGGTACCTTTACAGCTGGGATAAACCCTATTCGGCTTACGAGGAGACAGGCTATGTGCCCACAGAGCGCCCCTGGTACAAGGACGCTGTGGCAGGCAAGGGTGAGATCGTCTTTACGCCGCCCTATATGAGCTATGCCAACCATTATATTTTGACGACCATTTCACAGCTGCAGCCAGACGGCGAAACCGTGTTTGCCTATGATATTAAAATGGGGGACATCCAAAAACTCATTTCATCAACGCTTCAATATGATGACGAGCAGATCATGATTTTTGATCAGAATGGCACTGTCATTGGAAGCACCAATACTGATTATCTGGGAGGAAACCTCAAGGTAAGCCTGGAGAATACCGCCCAGGCAGTGTCTTTGGCGCAGAGGGAAAAGGAAGCGCTCGATACCACAGATGAGGGCGAGCTGACAAAGGCTGAGGAGAAAGTCCAGTCGGCCGCTGCTTTTTACAGCTTCAGGCAGGGCATAGACGGCGGCCTGTCCAGGGTGATGGATACAGAGCAGAAGGCCGTCACCGTGAAGCTGAGCGGCAGCCGCTATTACGCTTACCTGAACAGAGAGGACGGATACAGCGGCCTGGTGCTTGTCCCGGTAATGTCAATGCTGAAGGCTACCCTCGAAGTCTGGCTGGTTCCTTTGCTGATTGTTGAAATCCTGCTGATCTATGTGCTGGGGCGTATCAGCAAGGAACAGAAAAACCGCGAGCTTAAAAATGCCTATGTCGAGCTGGGGCAGACCCAGCGCCGGCTTGAGATTGCCCTGTCAGCTGCCAAGAAAGCGGCGGCCATTGATGAACTGACAGGTATGATGAATGACCGGTCTTTCAGGAAAGAAATAACCAAAACACTGGACAATATGGATTCGGATGAGACCGGCATTTTAATTATGATGGACGGCGATCACTTTAAAGAAGTTAATGATAATTATGGGCACAACATGGGCGATGAAGTCATAAAGCTCTCAGCCCAGATGATCATTGGCCGTATCCGGGTTGTGGATCTGGCCTCACGCCTGCACGGCGATGAGTTCGCGATTTTCGTGACCAGCACAGCGGATTACGCAGTCGCCAGGCGGATTGTGGAGGATATCAACAATACCATCGCGCGTGAAGCCAAAAAAATGAATATCCCGCCCATTACTCTGTCGGGCGGGGCAGTCATCGCCAGACACGGCGATACCTATGTCGAGCTTTCAAAGGCGGCGGACAAGGCTTTATACAAGGCCAAGGAAACCCACGACGGCGGCTTTGCCTATTGAGCAGGGGCGGCATAATCTAATATTAAAACCAGGCAGTTTCTGTCTGGTTTTTTGTTTTTTGGAAAAGTGAAAAAGATAAAAGGCTAAAGGAAATTTACGAAAAGACAAGTGTATTTTTGATAAAGTGAAATAAAATGACAAATTCTGAATATTTTGAGGATTTTTTGTGGTCATTTAATTGCTATACTGTATTTACTATAGTTTATTTAAAGTTTGGAGAGGAAATCTGTATGAACAAAAATTCAAAAAGATTTTTAGCAGCATTGCTGGCAGTGCTTCTGGTATTACTCACAATGCCGGCAGCATAAAATTTGGCCGAGATCAGGGCTTCAAGACCAATGGCTTCAAATACCACTGAAAAGAAAGAAGCCGCATAAAATCTTGAGCGGTTTAAGATGTTTCAGCCAGCGGGAGCTGATGAACAGTAAGAGACATAAGTTTTCCTTCATAAGTGTGTGTCGTAGAATAATGGACAATTCTACTATACGCCTTATGGAGAGAAAATTTATATAGATTTTTTTAAAACCTTGAGGAATCAAGGGGTGTAGGTATTTAAAAAATGCCTAAAATATCATTATCAAAAGGAGAAAAATTTTGAAAAAGAAACATTTTCTGTCGACCATTCTATTAGTTTTTTTGGCACTGCTGCTTGTAGCACCAACAGCCTTCGCCAATACGTCCAGTTGGATTGCTGAAATACCTCAGCTGCAATTGGATCAAAATAAATTTGATCCAACGATACCCGCTCTACCTGCTGAGGGGCAGGAGCCATCAACAGATGTATCCACAGAAGACGGCCCTGTGATTACCGAGCAGCCAATCAACACGGACTTTAACGTTCCCTATTCTGTCGAATTATCCGTTGGTGTCGAACAGCCTGAGAAGTGTGATTTTCAATGGCAGTATCGTGATCTTGATAGCAACGAATTCTTTAACCTTCAAGGCTCCGGAGCCAAGAAACAGGTACTGCATTTCAGATCAACTAATTTTTACCTTGAGGATTTTGAATTGCGTTGTGTTGTGACGTATAAAGATCAACCCCATGCAATGACCGTTTCCGATTCCGCAAAATTAATCCTTAAGTCCATGCCCAAAAACTTCGCTGTTATCGGAGATACCATCTTACCCGCAGATGGTAAAATGTATGCAATTACCGATGGTGAGGGGAGTGCCGGCCTAAGTGCTGATGGCAAAACACTTACCCTGAAAGATGTGACCGTAAGCTCGTACTCCACATTGGGAGTAGGACCTGGACCTGATGACGCTACGACTCTTGCCTATTACACAACCCCTACCTGTGCAAATGATATTGCAACCATTAAGCTGGAGGGTGAAAATACACTTTTTCAGGATAATTCAAAGGGATATCCCGAAAAGGATGGTGTCAATGTAGGCTTTGCCAATATCTTTTTTCAAGCGCTGAATGTACCGGAATTTGAAAACGATCCGATGACACTAAACTTTGAGGGTTCTGGTAGTATTAATTTAACCACAAATCCTATTCAGAAGAACTTATTCCAATACTATGGCATCTATGCCCGAAATTCTATCAATATTAAAGATAATTTAAAATTTAATATTGAGAATAGTTATCGGGGTATCTCCTGCGCAGACTTTACATTAGGTAAGAATGTTAAAATGAACCTTTTTAATGAATCTCTTGGCCTCGATATTTGGCCTAATAACAGCGCAGATGCTAGAGGGAATGTCTTCATTGGAGCTGGAAGCGAGCTGACTGCCCAAAGTATTAAACATGGGGTCATTTCACTGCTTTTGGGTGGCAGCTTTACCGCAGAGGATGCCACACTTAATCTGACAAATAAAACCGCATCCGACTATGATCCTAAGAATCCTGAACCACTTTTTTTATCCACGATTATAGCACGATTGCCAAGTGACCCAGTAGAAGGTAAAAAAAGTGATGTTACTTTAAAAAATTGCAGAACTACTATTAATATAGACAGTGATTATGAATCCTCTATTTTTCAACAGGGTATTTCTGCCAATGGTGATCTGACAATTGATGGTGGTTTTTTAAACATTACTTCTAAATTTGGAGAAAATGCGGTCAATAATTCTGGCAGCATTGGTATTCAGGCAAAAAATATTAATATGCTCAACAATGCAAAAAGCGACATCAATGTCAGCAGCTCAAACTTTGTTGTGGGAACAGCGGCAGATAAAAACCTCACGGTTACAGATGCCAGCCTCAATACGGTTATCGACAACAGCCAGGAGCGTTTTGATAAAAACAGCGAAGCTCTGGGCATCGGAGGATTAGACATCGCGATTAACCTTACAAACAACGCCAACAAGGTGTCTTCAAAAGTTATAAATTACGACAACAGTCTTGCCATTGCAGGTTTTCTTGAAAACAGTGATGATATAAAAAATTACGACCCGGCTTACCAAGCCTCCAAAATAACTTTAAAAGGAAAAGCCGAATTCCTCACACCAGCTGCTAAAGAGGCCGTCTTGAACCAAGCCAGTGTGGAAGCCCATCAGATTGGTGGTGAACCATCAAAAAAATACGATGTATTTGAAACTGTCTATAACAAAAATAATACCTCAAAGGCTGTCAAGGACATTACAATTGGTGTGGCAGATACGCCTCCGGTACCAGTTCCTGTAGCGGTCACGGGCGTCACCCTCGATAAAACATCGGCCGAAATGAAAGCAAAAGAAACGCTCGCCTTAAAAGCCACCATTCAACCTGAAAACGCCACAAATAAAAATGTAGCCTGGAGCAGCTCCGATAGCAGCATTGCCACTGTCGATAAAAATGGCACTGTCACCGCCATTAAATCCGGCAAAACGATCATCACGGTTACCACCGAAGATGGCGGCAAGACCGCCCAGGCTGCCATTACTGTCAAGGACACTGTTGGGGGAAGCAATGCCTCAACAGGGCTGTCTGGCACGACACCAACTACAGCCGTTGCTGTAATTCTTCTGTGTCTTGGTGTAGGCTTAAGCGCTTTTGTTGCTAAGAGGAAAAGATAGTTTAAATTATTCATTAATATTCAAAAAGGGGCTGCACGTGTCAGCATCGGGCTGAAAATACCTGCTGTCAGGATCAGAGCCGCCCAAACCGCCCAAATGAAAAAATGTGCAATTTTTAATATAAAAAACCAGGCAGTTTCTGTCTGGTTTTTTGTTTTTTTGAAAAAGTGAGAAAGATAAAAGGCTGAAGTAAATTTACAAAAAAACAAGTGTATTTTTGATAAAGTGAAATAAAAGAATAAATTTTGAATATTTTGAGGATTTTTTGTGGTCATTCAATTGCTATACTATGTTTACTATATTTTATTTAAGGTTGAGGAGGAAATTTGTATGAAGAAAAATTCAAAAAGATTTTTAACAGCATTGCTGGCAGTACTTCTGGTATTACTCACAATGCCAGCAGCCCTGGCACAAAATGCCAGGGAAGGAGATAATCCTGAGATAGAAATATATTGTGTTGGGGATGATCGGGCGGTGGCGCCAGGGAATACACTGGAATTATACAGTCTCGCACAAAGTGGTGATAAAATCCAGTCAACATGGAAAGTAGATAACGAGGAAATTGCCACCATTAATGAGGAAACAGGCGTTTTGGAAGGCAAAAAAACTGGAACAGTCGTTGTTACGGCAACTGCGAAGAATGATCCCGATTTAACATCTTCCAGGTCTTTTTTGGTAGACGCAGGTGTTTGCCGGATATTGGGAAAAGATTCTTATCCAACATTTCAGGACGCGATTAATGCCGCAGAAACTGGGGCTGTAATCGAGGTCTTCAAAAACCTGGATTTTAAGGATGAAATAACCATTGATAAAGATCTAACCCTGAAAACCGTTGAGGTAAGTCCAAATGATAAGTTTTATGATCGGCCGTTAGTGATGAAACGGCAATCTCAGTCGGCATGTCTGAAAGTAACTGACGGAACACTGACAATGGGAAACCTGATGTGGGATGGCAATCGAGATAATTATTCAGGCAGCGTTGCCATGCTCACTATTGAAAAAGGTGCTTCAGTAAATACGTCCCTGAACGGCAATATTTACAGCGCTTCATCCAGCGAAAATGGAGGGGGGGTTCTAAACAGGGGAACGCTGACAATGACGCGCTCCTACGTCGCTAATTGTGTGAGCCGGCAAAATGGCGGCGCCATCTATAATGAAGGAACCCTGAATGTGGTTTGGAGCGGCTTTGAAAAGAATGCAGCTCAAAATGGCGGTGCTGTTTATAACACGGAAACCGGCAGCGTAAATATATTGACAAAGGATTATGAAGATGCATGGAATACTTTTAGAGAAAACATAGCTGCTAATCTGGGCGGAGGCATTTATAATGCTGGAAGCGTACAAATGGACAGTGGTGTTTTTGCAAACAATAGTGGTGCTAAAGGATCGAGTATATACCAAAACGGCACATTGATTATGGATAATAACCCCAAAAAGAAAATTGACCTTAAAAATGATGAACCTGACAATCTCTATCTGGCTACTGGAAAAGTCATTACTCTGAGTGGGACAGAAATTAACAATCAATCCAATATTTATATTACCAGTGAAGAAATGGGGCCTGGCAAAAACGTTGATGTTATAAAACAGCAAGACGGTAAAGAGATAACCAGCAGCTACCCTTTTCTTTCTCAAGACGATAATTATAGCATTCTTTTTGATTCAAAGAATCGTTCCGTGCTGCAGCTGACAGGAAATAGTAAAATTTATGTGGGCCCTGACGGCAATGACCAGGCTGATGGGTACAGTGTGGAAAACGCTGTGAAATCCCTTGAAAGAGCCGTTGCGATTGGAAAAGAGCAGCGTAAATTCATCCTTTGCGTGCTGCCTGAAAACGCAAAGGGTGAAACCGCGGTTTTAGGCGGCACCGCTGATGTATCAAGGGTCTTGACCGAATTTATCAGCTGTGACGCACAGGGAAACGAAATTGAAGATCCGCAAAAAGCAAACACCGTTACACGTAATAATCCAACGGCTACCGTACAAATTGGAGATCAGGGGATTGTTGGAATTTCAAATATTATTTTTGAAGGCGGCAGCGCAGAGGCACAGGTGCCACTCTTTACAGTTAATGGCGGCAATGGATCATCCCTGCTGCTGCAGAAGGGAACTGTTATAAAGAATGCCAAAAGCACAGGCGACTGCGGCGGTATGCTGATCGGAGTAAAAGGGAATGTTACCATGGATAGCGCGTCTATTCTCAATTGCAGCGCCACAGGCGAAAATAGCGTTGGCGGCATTAAGAATTCTGGTGACTCTCAGGCGCTCAGTATTGAAAGCGGTACTATATCGGGCTGTAGCGGAACGCTTGCCGGTGGTGTTTATCAGGGTGGATTTAACGAAGGAACTCCCAGTATGCGTGTGACGGCTGGCGGCGTTATTGATATCTCAAAAAATTATACAGCCAAAGGTGTAATAAATAATATTTATTTGCCAAAGGGCAGTACCCTTTTGTATGCTGCCGAAGAGCTGAGCGATGGCAGCAACATAGGGATTACCGCTGAAGCAGTACCCACAGAAAAGGAACCAGTGCTGGTTGTAATAGGGCCAGAAAATTTGGAGGGACCTCTCCCCATTACAATGAAGGGGTTGACTTCTGATTCGGATAACTACAAATTTGCCTATCTTGACGGCGATACCAAAAATAAGATTGGCCTTGAGCTGAAACAGAACTTCACCATCGTTGCCGAAGTCGGAGATGGCGGTACCATTAATCCAGCCGGAAGCGTAGCCGTAAAAGAAGGCCAGAACCAGAGCTTTGCCATTACCCCAGAAAATGGTTATGAAATTGCCGATGTTATGGTAGACGGTAAAAGCATAGGCGCTCAGGCAGGTTATACCTTTGAAAACATTACCGAAAACCATCGTATTTCGGCAACCTTTAAAGTAAAAACCACCGAGCAGTACAAAATCGAAGTGTCTTCTGAAGGTAATGGGGCTGCAAAAGCCAGCACCGATAAAGCCAAAAAAGGAACTGTAGTTACCTTAACCGCAACACCAGATAAAGGCTATCAGTTTAAGGAATGGCGGGTGGACGCAGGCGGTGTAAAAGTTGAAAATAACCAGTTTACCATGGCAGACAGCGATGTGAAAATCACCGCCGTTTTTGAAAAAACCCCAGCCCCGGTACCTGGTGAATACACCATCACCATAAACAGTGACGGCAACGGAACCGCCAGTGCCGATACCGCTAAAGCGAAAGCCGGAACCGTGGTTAAGCTAAGCCAAAAAACCAACAAGGGTTATCAATTCAAAGAATGGAAAGTGGAAGCAGGCACAGTGACCATCAAAGACAATCAGTTTACCATGCCAGAAGGCAATGTGGTGATTAAAGCTGTCTTTGAAAAAACCGTGACACCTACCCCGACACCATCTCCATCTCCAAGCCCGGTCAACAATGTCAGCACCGGCATTACAAGCAACGAAACCAGCGTTTACAGCGCAGTGGTTCTGCTGTCGGTGGCGGGGCTTATGGCGCTTGTTATTAAGCGGAAAATGAAGGGGTAAAGTAAACAGATAAAAAAGAGCGTATATTTTATTTATGGACCTATTAACGTAATATGATAAAAACCAGGCAGTTTCTGTCTGGTTTTTTGTTTTTTGGCATCAGGCTTCTTCACATTTTATAAAATCAATCCCGCTGAAAACAATCTGTTCAGCGATCTGGGCCATTTCATCGATGGACTCCTGCATACCCGTGTCAAGCCAATCTGAGAGCAGGCCAATCCACCCTGATATGATAAAGGAATAAAAATAGGCAAACCTTGAGGTATCACAGGGGCTGAAAATCATCTGCCAGTTATTATAACAGTGCCGGCGCACCAGTTCCTTAGTGCGGTTGACAAAAGCGCTGTCGCCGTTGGGGCCCAGGAAAATCTGGAACAGTTCACTGTTCGTCTGGGCAAAACGGAAGATGTCCTTGAAAATGGGCAGAGGCGAGGATTTTAATTCTTTTACAGAATGGCTGGAAAAGAGCGTGTCCAGCTCCTTAAACAGGTCGTTCTCGATCTGGGTGAGCATGTCGAAAATATCCTTATAATGCAGGTAAAAGGTTCCGCGGTTAATATCCACAAGGTCGGACAATTCTCTTATAGAAATTTCATTAATGCTTTTTTCTTTTAACAGCTGTGTTAAGCCTTCAATCAAAAGCTTTCTGGTTTTTCGGACACGCCGGTCTGTTTTTTCTGAAGTCATTTTAAGATACTCCTTTTTTATTTTTTGTGTATAAAATTTATGAAAAAATTCAACACAATTGTGCAGAATGTTGATTAATCATCAGCTTTTCAAAACATTGTTTATTGTGTTTTTCCTTCTCTTTTATTATAATTTACAGAAGTCAATAAATCAACAAATGTTTAATAATAGAAAGGAGTTAATTTATGGACCGATTTGCGGGTTTCATTGTAAAGCATCGGAAAACAGTGGTGGTCATCTTTATTTTGGCATCCATTGTCTGTATGCTGTTAAGCAATCTGGTCGGGGTCAATTATGACATTATGGATTACCTGCCCGATGGAGCCCCCTCCACTGTTGCGCTGGACACCATGAGTCAGGAATATGACCAGGCTATTCCGAATATGCGTGTGATGGTAAAAACAGACAGTGTGTCAGAGGCCCTTGACTATAAAGCCAGACTGGCGAGGGTGGAGGGGGTAGAGGCGGTTGAATGGCTGGACGATGCAGCGGATATCTATGCGCCTATTGAGACCATTGACCAGTCCGTTACAGATGACTGGTACAAGGACGGTACAGCCCTGTACAGCGTTACTGTAAAGGACGAAAAGGAAACAGAAGCAGTGAACGCGGTGCGGGAGATCATCGGTGAGGACAACGCAATGACTGGCAGTGCAGTGGTGAATGCTCTGGCTCCGGTTATCACGTCAAAGGAGATATCGACGATCATGCTCTTTGTCATTCCGCTGATTTTGGCCATTCTTTTTCTGACAACCAGCTCCTGGTTTGAGCCGCTGCTGTTTATGTTCAGCATTGGTGTTGCCATTTTGATCAACCGGGGTACCAACCTGATGTTTGGTGAAATATCCTTTGTGACCAACGCGGCGGGAGCTGTTTTACAGCTGGCCGTTTCGATGGATTACTCCATTTTTCTGCTCCACCGCTTTTCAGAGTTCCGATCCGAAGGGCACGACGTGTCAGCGGCGATGGTTCTGGCTGTCAAAAAATCCACAGCGTCAATTTTATCCAGCGGTCTGACCACAGTGACAGGCTTTGCGGCTCTGATTCTCATGCAGTTTAAGATTGGACCGGATATGGGCTGGGTCATGGCAAAGGCCATTCTGTTCAGCCTGATCGCTGTGCTGGTTCTATTACCCGCTGCGGCCATCTGTACCTATAAGCTCATTGATAAAACCCGTCACAGGCCCTTTATACCAGGGTTTGAAAGATTCAGCCGCTTTGCACTCAAACTCAGAGCGCCCTTTCTTATTCTTTTCTGCCTGCTGGTGGTACCCTCGTTTTTAGCCAGCCAGAATAACCAGTTTATATACGGAGCTTCTAAGATTTACAGCAGTGCAGCGACGCAGATGGGAAGAGATATGACCGCCATCGAGGAAACTTATGGCAAGTCAAGTCCCCTTGTGCTCATGGTGCCTAAAGGAGATATTGCCAGGGAAAAGCAAATGAATGATGCAATCCTGCAGGCGGAAAATGTGACTTCAGTCGTCTCTTATGTGAATACTGTGAGCGATGTTATTCCGCCGGAATTTGCGCCGGAGGGCGAAATCTCAAAGCTTTATTCAGAGCATTACAGCCGGTTTGTTGTCAATATGGATATTGTGGAAACCGATCCCGGCGCATTTGAAAAAGTGGATGCTGTGCGCGGTATTGCGGCGGATTACTATGGTGATGGTGCGCTGATCGCAGGAGATTTGCCAAACGCCGAGGATCTCCGGAACACCATTGTACATGACAATATGTTGGTTAACGGCGTGGCGGTAGGCTTTGTGTTACTGATTCTGATCTTTAATTTTAAATCACTGAGCCTGCCCTTTATTCTGACATTGGTGATAGAAGGATCGATTTGGCTGAATCTGGCGGTTCCTTACTTCAGAGGTGAGGAGCTGAACTACATCGCTTATCTGATCACCAGCTCGGTACAGCTTGGTGCCACCATCGATTATGGCATTCTCTTTACGGATCGGTTTCTGGAAAACCGCCGTTTGCTGCCCAAAAAGGAGGCGCTGCGCGTAACCATCCAGAGTACAACCGTGTCCATTATGACCTCAGCCTCCATTATGACCATTGCCGGGAGCCTGCTTGGCAGGATATCGACCAACGCTGTCCTCAGCCAGCTGGGCTTTTTAATCGGCCGCGGGGCGCTGATCTCTATGACGCTGGTCATTTTCGTATTGCCCGCTATTTTGAGTGTCTGTGACGGCGTTATTGAGAAAACAACCTGGAAAGCAAGATTTTATAAAAAAAACGATAAATTTGAAAGGAAAGCAGCTTATGAACATTAGAAACAGGAAAGGGTCTGGGGTTTTGGCTGTTGTACTGGCCGTTTTAATGATTTGCGCCAGCACCCCGGCAGCCCTGGCAGCGCCTGCAACGGCGGAAAAAGATGAAAATGTGTATGTCAATTTGAACAAAAACGGCAGTGTGGAACGCATCTACGTGGTGAATGCCTTTGAGGTAGAAAGCGCGGGCGCCATCACCGACTATGGCGATTACCAGGATACCCGGAACCTGAGTTCCCAGGCGGCCATTGAGGAAAATGGAACAGCTTACCAGGTGCAGGCAGCAGAAGGTAAATTCTATTACCAGGGCACCATGAAAACAACCGATACCCCCTGGGTTATCAACCTGAGCTACAATTTGGACGGAAAGAATACACTGCCCGAGAATCTGGCAGGAAAAAGCGGACATCTGGTCATTACGATCAGCGTCCGGCAGAACCAGAAAATGGATCCGGCCTTTTTCGACAATTATCTCCTCCAGGCCAGTGTTAACCTGAACGAAAACTGTAAAAATATTCAGGCGGAAGGAGCGGCCGCTGCCAACGTGGGACGCGACCAACAGCTGCTGTATAATATTATGGCAGGACAGGAAAAAGAAATTGTGATTCAGACAGATGTTGTGGATTTTGAGATGGAGGGCATCACCTTTAAGGGGATTCCCATGAGCTTTGATGCAGACACGAGCATGATTGATATGAGCGAGCTGGATAAAAAGACAGCCGAAATCAGTGAGGCCGTCGCCGACCTTGACGCAGGTGCGGGTAACATGCGGGAAGGCGTTTATGCCCTGTCCCAGGGCGCGGATACGCTGGACAGCAGCGCGGCCGCTCTCGCAGAAGGAGCCTGGAGCTTTGATACCTCCGCCGCATTGCTCAGTGAAAAGACTGACGAGATGGTGAACGGTCTGACGCTTTTAAATAAAGAGACAGCCGGTTTATCATCTGGGGCCAGCGCGCTTTTCGGAGGTGTCAGCGGTTATGTGGATGGCGCCAGAACCTTGAGCCAGGTCACCGGCGTGTACATTCAAAACGCTGAAAATCTGGCGGAGGGCACGAAAATCTATGTAAACGCGGCCGATCAGCTGGCTGGCAGTATTGCCGGCCTGAAGCAGGTGCCTGGAAGCCTCGAAAACCTCCAGAAGGGCATTGACCAGGCCGCAGATGAGGAACATCTCAACCAGCTGGCCGCAGGAAGCCAGGCATTGAGCAGTGGTCTGGCAGACTTGTATGAACAGACCGGAGATCTTGGGAATCTCAGCGGTGTGAGTGAGAAAATAGACCAGTTGAAAAGCCAGATGACTGCTGCCGGAGCACTTGTCAGTACGCGTTCACGGGACATTGAAGCTGCCAATTCGACTGTCGGCAGCCTGACTGAAAAGCTGAAAAATGATCCAGACGCCTATAAGGCTCTGACTGCCGAGGAGTGGGCAGTGCTGGAGGCCAGCCTTGAAGCCGTCGATGCTGACAGCCGGGAGCTGCTCTCAGTTGGAGAGGGAATCGGCCAGAGCGCGAGCGGGATTCCAGATGTCTCCGGACTGGAAGCGCTGGCAGGTCTGCACGAAGCTGTCGGTGGGCTTTCAACAGGCGCCGGCAGCCTGAACGCGGGAATAACCTCCCAGGCTGATGGCCTGGCCGCTTTAAAACGTGAGGCAGACACCTCGCTTCCGGCACTGGCTTCCGGTGTTGGGCAGATAACGTCTGGCGCAGAGGCTTTTCAGCACAGCGGCAGCGGCCAGAAGCTCGCAGAGGGGGCGGATGGTCTGATTGATGGCGGCAGAAGCCTGTCCACAGCAGCTGACACCCTTGCGGCCAGAGGCCAGGAGCTTGAAAAAGGCGCCGGTGACTTACAGGACGGCAGTGCGCAGCTGTCCGAGGCAAACCAAAAAGCAGAAGAAGGCGGAGCGCAGCTTTCGAGCGCGGCCAGGCAGTTGTCAGCGGGGGCAGAGGCTTTGTCGGAAGGGGCTGGAAGCCTGTCGTCAGGCAGTTCACTGCTGGCACAGGGAATCCAGAATTTGAAATCCGGCGCCGGCGATATGAAGGATGGTACCCAGGCCTTTTCGGATAAAACACAGAATATCGACGTTGAAATCAATGATCAAATTGATTCAGCAGTGGATAAGCTTACAGGAAAGAACTTCAAGCCAGTCTCCTTTGTATCCAGCCAGAATCAAAATATAGCCAGCGTGCAGTTCGTCATGATGACAGAGGCCATCAAAAAACAGGAAGAGCCAGCACCGGAAATATCAGCCGAAAAAACAGGCTTCTGGGATAAAGTAACCGCATTGTTTAATAAAAAATAGGAACACCATTGGCCGCTGTCAAATGTCTGACAGCGGCTGTTTTTTATCAGCTTTTCATGAAACCACCTGCTTCTGACAGAGAGAAGCTTTTACAATACCCCTGTACATTTAAGCCGCTTTTGGTATAATGAAGCTGAGTCCAAATTTCCAAAGGAAATTTGGCAGGGAGCAAGGAAAGAGCCGGCAGGCGAATGGGCGACCGGTAACGAAGCAAACGCAGATGATGAGGAAATTTTCCTGAAAGGAAAAAAGAATTTCCGAAGAATCTGTGCACCTTGAAACGAGTCCAAATTTCCAAAGGAAATTTGGCAGGGAGCAAGGAAAGAGCCGGCAGGCGAATGAGCGACCGGTAACGAAGCAAACGCAGATGATGAGGAAATTTTCCTGAAAGGAAAAAAGAATTTCCGAAGAATCTGTGCACCTTGAAACGAGTCCAAATTTCCAAAGGAAATTTGGCAGGGAGCAAGGAAAGAGCCGATAGGCGAATGGGCGACCGGTAACGAAGCAAACGCAGATGATGAGGAAATTTTCCTGAAAGGAAAAAACGGGCTGTCAAAGAAGTGGCCCAGTCCGAGACTGCGCCTTTTATCCAGATAAGCAAAAAGATCCAAGCGCTGTGGACAACGACTAGGAATCGTGCCGCATTACCGGTACAGCCGGACACTGGCGAGATAAAGCATCAACTTTAGAGAAGAAGATATCGTTGTGAAGGGAAGGCCCGCAGGACGCTTTTTTCTTTCTTAGGTAAAAGGCTCCGTCTCTCAGTTTTTTGGTACGCTGAATTTTCCTAAAAAGAAAAAAGAATTTCCGAAGAATCTGTGCTCCTTAGAAATGAGTCCAAATTTCATCTCCTTTCTTCAACCCGTATCGCCGCGATACGGGCTCACCGACCAAAATTAAATCCATGGAGGATTCACGTGAATAAAAAAAGTATATTAATCGACGGAAACAGCCTGGTTTACCGTATGTTTTACGGCGTGCGGGAAATGTCCAATTCCAAAGGCATTCCTACAAACGCCATCTACGGCTTTGTCAACGTCTTAGTAAAAATCCAGAATGAGTATAAGCCAGATTATCTGGCAGTAGCCTTTGACCTGAGCACCCCAACCTTCCGGCATAAGGAGTACGAGGATTATAAGGGCGGCCGTGACAAAATGCCTGAGGATCTGCAGGTGCAGATGGACCTGCTCAAGGAGCTGCTCGGCAAAATGGGGATTCCCATGATCACAAAGGAGGGCTATGAGGCCGACGATATTATCGGCACCCTCTCCAAGCAGGGGGAAGCCAGAGAGACGAAGACCCAGATTATCACAGGGGATAAGGATTCCTTCCAGCTGGTGGACGACTATGTCAACGTGCTTTATACGGCGACCCGCAGCGGCACCCAGTTCGCCACTGTGGACGACGCCTACATCATGGAACGCTATGGTGTGACGCCCAAGGAGCTCATCGACGTTAAAGCCCTTATGGGTGACCCGTCCGACAATATTCCCGGTGTTGCCGGCATAGGCGAAAAGACTGCCATCAAGCTCATCAAGGAGTACCACAATATCGACACGCTGTACGAGCACATCGACGACCTCAAGGGAAAACAGAAGGAAAAGCTGGAAACCGGTAAAGAATCTGCCTTTGCGAGCCGTTTCCTGGGCACCATCTGCCTCGATGTGCCCCTTGACCTGAGCCTTGAGGATCTGGCCTTTAAGCCGATTTTTACCGAGGAGAGCATCGAAATGCTCAAGGACCTGGAATTCAAGTCCATTCTCAATAAAATCCTGTCCGATGACGGCGAGGGAGACGAACCGGTGGCGGCCAGCGATATCCAGTACACCACCATCGGCACTACCACAGAGATGATCACGGTCATGAACCGCCTGGCCAGAGAGCTGAAGCTGACGGTTTACGCCTACCGCGAGGACGACCGAGTCTGGGTGGCTGCGTATATCGGCGGTGTGTACTACTTTGTGGAAAAGCCCGCCATGGTTTCAGCCTTTTTCAGCGGTCTCGGTGAAATTCCTGAGGCCGACAGCCTGCAGACCGTCGGCCATGACCTCAAGAACCTGACCCATATTTACCACAGCCAGTGCTCGGTCATTGTCAATTACACCTTTGATACCTATATCGGCGCTTACCTGCTGAACCCGTCCGACCAGCGCTATGATCTTCAGACAGTTGCCATGAAATATCTGGGCGACACCATCCAGAGTGAGGAGGATTTCTTCGGCAAGGGCAAGACCCTGGTGCGGGCAGAGGATATGGACATCGCCAGACTGGCTGCCTTTATGGTTAAAAACTGCGAGGTCATCCATCGTCTTGAAAAACCTCTGGCGGAAAAGATCGAAGCCGACGGCATGACCGGCCTGTTCCAGAACATTGAGCTGCCCCTGCTCAAAATCATGGCCTCCATGGAGGCACTGGGCTTTAAGGTGGATATCCACCAGCTTGAGGAGCTGTCCGTAGAGTTTGAGAAAAAGATCGAGACCCTGACCTCGGAAATTTACGAGCTGGCTGAGGAGGATGATTTTAATATCAATTCCACCAAGCAGCTGGGCGCCATCCTCTTTGATAAGCTTAAGCTGCCAGTGGTTAAAAAGACCAAGACCGGCTATTCCACCAACGCCGAGGTGCTGGACCAGCTGGTGCTGTTCCACCCCATTATCCAGAAAATCATCGACTACCGCATGATCTCCAAACTGGATTCCACCTATGGCAAGGGCCTGATTAAGCTGGTAGACCCCAAAACCCACAAGATCTACTCCACCTTTAACCAGACCGTCACCGCCACCGGACGTTTGAGCTCGTCCGACCCCAATCTTCAAAACATCCCGGTCAAGACGGAGATGGGCCGGGAAATCCGCAAGGTCTTTGTGCCCTCAGCCGAGGACCGGGTGCTGGTCGACGCCGACTACTCCCAGATTGAGCTGCGCGTGCTGGCCCACCTGTCCGGAGATGAAAACCTGATCGACACCTTTGTGAAGAACCAGGACATCCACACCCGGACCGCCTCCGAGATTTTTAACGTGCCCATGGACGCGGTGAGCAGAGAGCAGAGGAGCCACGCCAAGGCCATCAATTTCGGCCTGATCTACGGCAAGCAGGCTTTCAGCCTGGGCAAGGACCTGGGCATCACCCGGGGCGAGGCCCAGTCCTATATCGACCTGTATTTCTCCAGATACCCCAAGGTGCTGGAATATATGGAAAACATCAAGGCCGAGGCCAAGGAGAAGGGGTATGTGACCACCATCTGGGGGCGCAGACGCTACATCACCGAGATCAATTCCCGAAACCGGATGCTGGTGCAGGCCGGTGAGCGCATGGCGCTGAATACTCCGATCCAGGGCTCAGCCGCGGACATCATTAAAATCGCCATGATCAAGGTCTACGACCGTCTTGAACGCGAGGGACTGAAATCTCAGCTGATCCTTCAGGTGCACGATGAGCTGATCATCGACACCCTCAGGGCCGAGCAGGAAACCGTCATGAAGCTGCTGGTAGAGGAAATGGAAAACGCCGTAGACCTCAAGGTGCCCCTGACAGTGGACGCCCACGCCGGGGATTCCTGGTACGCGGTCAAATAGAACGGGCCGGCTTTCTGAAAGGAGAAAGGCAATGAAAATTATCGGATTAACCGGAGGCATCGCCTCGGGAAAATCGACGGTCTCCACCATTTTCAGGGAGGACTACAGGCTGCCCGTCATCGACGCCGATCTGCTTTCCAGAGAGGCTGTGCTGCCGGGGAGCCCCGGCATGCGCCAGATCGAGGCCGCCTTTGGCCGTGAGGTTCTCCTGCCCGACGGCAGTCTGAACCGCAGCCGTATGGGGGAGCTCATCTGCGACGACAGTGCGGTGAGGGACCGGCTGAACGCTATCCTGCACCCGGCCATCAAGGATCTGTACTACGCGAGCCTGGAAAGGCTGAAACGGGACGGGAAGCCGCTTGTCATCTACGACTGCCCGCTGCTCATCGAGGCCGGACAGCGCGAGGAGGTGGACGAGGTTCTGCTGGTAGTGACCGATGTCCAGACAAGGCTTAAACGCATCATGGAGCGGGACGGCGTGGACGAAAGTCTGGCAAAAAAGAAAATCGAGATCCAGATGCCTGACGAAAAAAAGATCGCGCTGGCAGACACCATCCTCTATAATAACGGCTCGCTGGCTGACCTCAAAAACAGCCTTGATTTTTATATGAAAGAAAAATTAAAAAATGCTTGCATTATGAGCTAAGACCGTTTATAATAAATAAGGTCACGGGCCGGTGATACAATCGGTCCGCATTTATGCGAGGATGGCGGAATTGGCAGACGCGCAGGTTTGAGGGGCCTGTTGGAACTTATCTCCAGTGAGGGTTCAAGTCCCTTTCCTCGCACCATTTTATAAAAAACAAAACCATGGAAGAGTGTTCCATGGTTTTTTTATTTCCGTCCCGTATCGCGGCGATACCCTTTGAAAATAATTTTTCTTACCAGAGAGCCTGTTTCTCTGGTTTTTTGTGCTTTGACCAAATCTTCCCCGCTTTTTAGCTACATTATTTAAGGGTTTTATGATAAACTATAATGAACTATGCAAAGTGTTAGATGTGGATGAAGGATTTAACCAATAGATCTATTTCAATCGAAAGGAAGGGTGTTTTAATGAAGAATTGTTGTGAAAAATGCGGAAAAGAACTGGGGTTTTTTGAGCGTTCTTTAAAAATAAACAATTCACGGATTAACATACAATACGACGCGCTCTGCAGCGAATGCCACAGGACCATCAAGGAGGGCATCAGCCAGATCGACGAAATGTACCAGCGTGTCATGGGAAACCTCAAGGAAAACTACCACGCCACCAACATGGCAGCCGTGGATATTGACACCTTGATCTTTCTGGCAGTCGAAGCGCTGCTGGTCGTCGAACCGAATTATTTTTCGGATAAGACCAGTCTGAACCAGACCATTATCAACCGGACCGACCGGATCATCAACAAGCAGAACGACATGGCCAAGATTGTCTACAAGGTGCTGCTCTACGGCTTCTTTGACAATCTGGAAAACAACGGGCTGGACAAGAGCAAAAATTTTGTCAGCTACATGATGCAGAATACCCTTTACATGGAACAGCTGTCTATGAACTGCAGCGAGGAAGTGCCGCGAACCTACGTCAACGCCTTTTTCTCCCGCAAGGGCTTTATTATGGAGCGCATTGAAAAGAAAACACTGCTCTACGTCATGATCAAGGACGAAACCGTCATTGACTATGAAATGAGGCAGACTGAGGACTATTACCTGATCGACTTTAAAAATCTTTTCTATACCGGCGATCCGGAAAAAAATGTCCAGTGCTATGTGAATGGCGTGGAAAACGCAAAGACCATTACCAAAACCATTGACAATTTCAATACAAAGACCACCAAGAAAGAGGAGCGCCGCATACGCGACACCCTCAACATCATTAACGAGAAAGTCGTGAGAGACCTGAAATCTCTGAAGCCCGATGAAGCCATTGACACCATTCATCTGGACTGCGTGCTGCTCTGTATTGCCAAAAACATCCGAAAAGACCCCGAGGGGCGCAAATCGCCCATACAGGCCCCAGATGGCCTGGCAGTAGAGCTGCTCTGGAAAAAATACACGGCCAACCTGGCGCTCATGGGGATCGACAGTAAAGAAAAGGCAGCCGAGTACATTGCGAAGAACTGCCTGTACGCGGACGGCTTCCATGTAAAATACGGCAAAAAGGATCCGGAAACAGGCTGGGCTTTCTTTGCGACCAAGGGTTATATTGTCGCCTTTGACCAGAGCAAGCGTCTGTTTTTCATGTATACCGACGACTATCCCAACGACCTGTACTTCCCGTGTAACGAGATGATGTACAACGGCCGCCAGTACCTCCAGCTGCCAATGGAGGACGAGGTGCCAAACGATGACGAGCTGGACGGCATCCTGTTCTTCAGCCGCGACGTCAAGCTGATCATGGGCATCAGCCATTATTTTGAGCGCAACAATATGTTTTACCAGATGGAAAACTTCATTGAGGTTGAGGAGGCTGTCTACGGCGACCCTGAGCAGCTCATGGAAGTCAAGCGGGTGTCCGACCACCTGTTCAGGGATTTTGGCTACATGCCCTTCTGCCTGTACGACGAGTGGTATGTCATTCAGAAGGAACTGCGGCAGGACGATATACTCCTGAACCGGCTGATTCCTGAAAAGAGCGGCCTGCGCAAGCGCTACGCCACCGGGGATGTCATCTACGCGCCCAAGATTCTCGACGCCTTTAAAAACGGCGCCAAGGAGCTCCAGGCCAATCTGGAGATTGCGGGCGAGAGCATTGCCAAGGGGCTGCTGTGGTGCTACTTTAAGGCCTCCCTCATCGATACCCTGTCCAAGGAGTGGGTCCGCATTGGCGGCGATATTCTGGCAGCCGGGGACGACCTGGTGACCGCCTTTTTCAAATACTCCAGCCTTAAGACCATTGAGCCGGAAAAGACCTACTATATCGGCTTGTTTATCTACTATCTGATGGATAAAAACATCCTGCCGGATACCGATTTTTTGGACAATTATGAGCGGGCAGTGCAGACCTTCCTCGAATGTAAACGGGAGGTTGACCGCACCCTGGCCGAGCAGCCGGCAGAGCCCATAACCCGGGAAATAAATACCGAGCCCGAAACGCCCCGGCCGCAGGCGGCACCGGCAGACGCGGCGCCCGAGCCCGAATTCAAGCCCCTGAACTGGGACGACGACAAGCGGGGTGAGTAAGCATGCGTGTTTTACTGGTAGAGGATGAAGTGTCTCTGGCAACCGCCCTGGGGAAAATCCTTGAAAAAAATAAAATCCTGGTCGATGTGGTCCACGACGGCATTGAGGGCAAGCTGCTCAGCGAGAATGATGTCTACGACGTCATTGTCCTGGACATTATGCTGCCAGGTATGAGCGGGCTGGACATTCTCAAATCCATCCGCGACCGCGGCAAGAACGTGCCTGTGCTGCTCCTGACCGCAAAGGACAGTACGGCCGATAAGGTAAAGGGCCTGGATATGGGAGCGGACGATTACCTTGTCAAGCCCTTTGTCACTGAGGAGCTGCTGGCCCGTATCCGCGCCCTGGGCAGACGTCCCTGGGAGGTTTATCAGGACAATGCCATCACCTTTTCCGATTTATCGCTGAACATCAACAGCGGCGAGCTGCTCATCGGCGGCGCGCCCATCAAGCTGACCTCCAAGGAGGCCCAGCTGCTGGAAATGTTTATCAGAAACCCGGGGATGACCATCTCAAAGGAACAGATCCTCGACCGGATCTGGGGCATTGAGAGCATGGCCATGGAGAATTCGGTGGAGATTTACGTCCACTACCTGCGGAAAAAACTGAAAAAATCCCGGACTGTCATCAAGACGATCCGTGGTCTGGGCTATGTGCTGAAGGAAGAGGACAATGCTCAGCCTCAATAAATTAAGATTAAACCTGACGCTGATGAATACCGCGGTCCTGATTGGATTGTCGGTATTTGTCGCTGTTTCGCTCTATTTGACCATCAACATGGACATGGAGTCCGGCGTCAGCAACAACCTTGAGATCTACTGCTCCCAGCTGGCCAACAATGTTGAGCAGCTCCAGACCCAGCAGGAGGGCGGCACGGTTGCGCCAGAGACCCAGAAGGGCTACCAGGAGTTTAAGGACACACTGGTGCACAACAGCATTGCCTTTACCATCTGGGATGATGCGTTTAACGTGATGGACAAGTCCGAGTCCCAGCCTCTGAATCAGGACCAGCTTTTCCGGCTTATCAACCGCTATTTCAGCGGCAACCGGGACAAGTACCTGATCAGTGACTATGAGACCGACGACAATAATCTTAAAATCTGTACCTATGTTACCGTCAGTAAGGATGGTGAAATGCGGGTGGTGCAGGCCATGAAAAATATGGATACGGAGCGCGGTGTGTTAAAGAACGCGGTCCGGATGATCCTTATCGTGGTGCTGGCCGGCGCGACCCTTTCCTTACTGTGCGGTTATTTTCTGTCCGGCAGGGCGCTGGTGCCTGTGCGAAAGAGTATGGACCAGCAGCGGGAATTCCTCGCGGATGCGTCCCATGAGCTCAGGACGCCCATTGCCGTTATCCAGACCAATCTGGAAGTGGTGAAGGCCAGCGGCGACGAAACCGTTGAGAGCCAGTCCACCTGGCTGGACAACGCCTATGACGAGACCAAGCGCATGCACCATATTGTCGAGGACCTGATGTTTCTGGCCAGGGCCGACTCTGGCGACGTGCATTTTGAGCCTGCGCCGGTGGATATTGGCTACCTGATTATGGAGGTTACTGAGCGGTTTATCCCCATGGCTGCCCAGAAATCCATCACGATCCTCAGCAAAGTCCCTATGGAGGAACTGAACGTGATGGGGGATGAAAAGCAGCTGACTCAGCTCATGGTCATCCTCATCGACAACGCCATCAAATATACCGAGCCGGGGGCTGACGAGCGGAATAAAACCATCGTCGTCCAGGCAGAGCGGATTGAAGAAGGCATTGAAATCTGTGTGACCGACAAGGGCATCGGTATTTCCAAAGAGGAACAGGAGAAAATCTTCCAGCGCTTCTACCGTGTGGATAAGGTGCGCTCCAGAGCAGAGGGCGGCACAGGCCTTGGCCTGTCCATCGCCTACTGGATCGTCCAGAAGCACAAGGGCATCATCCGGGTGGAAAGCGAAGAAAATGTGGGAACCAAAATGATCATTGTGTTCCCGTCTTATGAAGGACCAAAGGAGGCAAACGAATGAAAGAATTAAAGTTTAACGGCAATAAGCTGGTCACAGGACCAGGCGCCATTGATTATATTAAAAATCTGGATGGACAGCGGATCTTTGTGGTCACCGGAAAGTCCGCTATGTTTAAAAACGGAACCATTGACCACATCAAAGCAGTTTTCGCGGAGCAGGGCAAAACCTGCGAGGTGTACAGCGGGATTGGCGGCAACCCGACCACCGGCGAGGTGCTCTCCGGCCTTGCGGCCATGAAGGCCTTTGACCCGGACACGGTCATGGCAGTGGGGGGCGGCTCCGCCATCGACGCCACCAAGGTTATGACCCTGATGTGCGAATACCCGGAACTTACACTGGAGGATATCCGCGGCGGAAAGGCGCCGGCAGAACGGAAAAAGCTTCAGTTTATCGCTGCGCCGTCCACCTCTGGCACTGCCAGTGAGGTCACCCGCGCAGCGGTCATTACCTTTGCAGAGGAAAATATTAAGGTGGGCCTGAAGACCACGGCGTTTATCCCCGACATCGCCATCCTCGACGGCAGCCTGACCCTGTCCATGCCAAAACACGTCATGGTAGAAACCGGTATGGATGCCCTGACCCACGCGGTCGAGAGCTACATTAACAAGAACAACGACGATTTCTGCAAGTTCATGTCCAAGGGCGCAGTGGAGGGGCTGTGCGCGTACCTGCCCCTCTCCTACGAAAAGGGCGATGTGGAAAACCGCCAGAAGGTACACAACTTCCAGTGCCTGGCCGGTCTGGCCTTCCAGAACTCCGGCCTGGGGATGGACCACGGTATTGCCCATGCCTTCGGCGGACGCTTTGGCACAAGCCACGGCCTGCTCAACGCAGTGGCCCTGCCCTATGTTCTCAAGTACAACGCGCGGGATGAGGCCGTCAAGGCAGATCTGGATGAGCTGTCAAGAATGATCGGAGCCGATATTATAAAGACCATCGAGGGCTTTAACGCCCAGTTTGGCGTTCCTAAAACCTTCAGGGAGATGGGGATCAGCGAGGAGGACTTCAACGCCCATTACGAGAGCCTTCTGGACAATTCCATGAAGGGCTCGACCGCCCGTAATCCGGTGCCGATGACCCGCGAGGAAATGGACAAGGTTTTAAAGAGCATCTACTACGGCGATATTTTGTTTTAGAGAGAACAAGCGGAGGAACAATGAGTTTATTAGACGGACTGAATGAACAGCAGAGGGAAGCAGCAGCAACGACCGAAGGGCCGGTTCTGATTCTGGCCGGTGCCGGCTCCGGGAAAACCCGGACCATTATCCACAGAATCGCTTATATTATCGAGAGTAAAAAGGCCTGGCCGTCACAGATCCTGGCCATTACCTTTACCAATAAAGCAGCGGGCGAAATGCGCGAGCGTATCGCCGCCATGAATGTGGAGGAGAGCGACCGCATCTGGATGTATACCTTCCACGCCATGTGCGCCCGCATCATGCGTATCCACAGCCAGTGGCTGGGCTATGAAGACAACTTTGTCATCTATGATACCGACGACCAGAAGCGCCTCTACAAAACCCTGATCAAGGAGCTGGATTTTAACGATAAGATGTTTCCATTCCAGTATGTATCGGGCCAGATCTCCACAGCCAAGAATAATTTCTGGACGCCGGAGGATTACCTGAAGAACAACCCCGGCGAGTTCCGGGCAGAGAAGGTGGCCCAGTACTACCGCCTGTACCAGGACACCCTGAAAAAGAACAACGCCATGGACTTCGATGACCTCATCTACAACACGCTGGTGCTGTTTAAGGGCTTTCCCGAAATTCTGGAGCAGTACCAGAACCGGTTTAAGTACATTCTGGTCGATGAGTACCAGGATACGAACCACAGCCAGTACGAGCTGGTTAACCTGCTGGCCGCGAAGCACCGCAACCTGTGTGTGTGCGGGGACGACGACCAGAGTATCTACATGTGGCGTGGGGCAGATATTAACAATATCCTCGACTTTGAAAAGGACTATCCTGACGCCAAGGTTGTCAAGCTGGAAGAAAATTACCGTTCCACCAGCGTGATCCTGGACTGTGCCAACAAGGTGATCGCCAACAATACTGGCCGTAAGGATAAAAACCTCTGGACCCGAAATCCCGGGGAGGATAAGATCGTCGTCTCATCCTTTAACCAGGGCTATGACGAGGCCCGCTTTGTAGCTCAGGAAATCGAGAACCTGAGGGCAGATAAGGGCTATACCTACGGCGACTTTGCGGTGCTCTACCGCACCAATGCCCAGTCCCGTCTCTTTGAAGAGGCTTTCATGCGCGAGGGCATGCCTTACCAGCTCATCGGAGGCACAGGCTTTTACTCACGTATGGAAATCAAGGATATTATTTCCTACCTCCATGTGCTCATCAATCCCCTGGACAATATCGGCTTTATGCGCATCGTGAACGTACCTAAGCGCGGCATCGGCACAGCCACCCTGGAAAAAATCCGGGAATTTGCCGAGTTCAAGGGCTGGAGCCTCATGGAAACTTTTTACCACTGCGAGGAAGTGCCAGAGCTCAGCTCCAGTGTGCGCAACAAGGTCCGCGAGTTCGCCGCGGTCATGGAGGAGCTGCGGGACCGCTGCGAAACCGATTCGGTCAGCGAGCTCATCGACCATGTCATCAAGGATACCGGCTATCTTGAGATGCTGGAGCTCGGCAAGCTGGACCACAGCGAGAGCCGTATCGAAAACCTTGAGGAGCTGATCTCCTCGGCCGTGGAATTTGAAAAGAACAGCGATGACAAGAGCCTGACCGCCTACCTGGAAACCGTGGCCCTGACAGCAGAAACCGACAAGTATGACAGCGAGGAAGGGAAGATCCTGCTCATGACCCTGCACAACGCCAAGGGGCTTGAGTTTCCAGTGGTCTTTCTGCCCGGCGTGGAGGAAGGGATATTCCCCCACGGCCGTTCCATGGACAACCCAGAGGAAATGGAGGAAGAACGCCGTATCTGCTATGTGGGCATCACCCGCGCCAAGGAGCGGCTGTATATGTCATGGGCGGCAGAACGCACCGTTTACGGACGCCGCCAGCCTCAGATGCAGTCCCGCTTCCTGAAGGAGCTGCCTCCGGAATGCCTGGAACTGAATGTCCAGAAATACGAGCGCAACGAGATTGTCGAGGAAGCCTCGGTGGAGAAAAAGACCTACAGCTTTTCCGACCATTTGCAGCATAAACCCAATGTTTATAAATCTGCAGCGCCTAAAAAGGCCAAGGAGGAAAGCTCCGGCGCCTTTAATCTCAGCGATAAGGTCAAGCATAAAAAATTTGGCATCGGCACCATTGTCGAGGTAAAACCGAATCAGGTGTCAATCGCATTCCCAGGAGTGGGTATAAAGAAACTGGACCCATCTTATGTAACAAAAGCCTAGGTCTAAATTTTGCGTTGAGGACAATCACTTATGAATGAAGAACTAAAACAGGCTGAGGCCAAAATCAGCCAGCTTAAAAAACAAATTGAAGAGAACAATGTCCGGTATTACGATAAGGACGCGCCTGTCATACCAGACTATGCGTATGACCGCATGATGCAGGAGCTCATCAGTCTGGAGACAGCCTATCCACAGTTCCTGACTTCTGACTCACCCAGCCAGCGTGTGGGCGGCGCGCCGTCAGAGGCCTTTGAGAAGGTTCACTACACCACGCCCAAGCTCAGCCTCAGCAACGCCTTTAACGCCGGGGATCTGAGGGATTTTGATACCCGTATCCGCAAGGTCTGCCCCGATGTGGCGTACTGTGTCGAGCATAAATTCGATGGCCTGACCGTCGTGTTAGACTACGAAAATGGACTGCTGGTCCGCGGCTCTACCCGCGGCGACGGTGTGACCGGCGAAAATGTCACCCAGAATCTGAAAACGGTCAAGACCATTCCTCTGCGTCTCACAGAACCCATGACCCTGGAGGTCCGTGGGGAGGTGCTGATCTATAAGGAGGACTTTGAGGAGCTGAACGCTGCGCGGGAGGAACAGGGTGAGCCCCTGTTCGCCAATCCCAGAAACGCCGCCGCAGGCTCTATCCGTCAGCTTGACCCTAAACTGGCGGCCGAAAGGCCTCTGGACATCTTTGTATTTAACCTGGAATACTGCGAGAATCGGTCCTTCGAGACCCATAAGGAAAGCTTTGATTTCCTCACACACTGCGGTTTTAAAACCAGTGAGGTGAAGCTTTACAAGGATATGGAGGACATCATCACCTACATTGAGGAGATGGAACATGGCGGAAGAGAGGCCCTGCCCTATGAGATTGACGGCATGGTCATCAAGGTCAATAATCTGGCGGAGCGGGAGCGGCTGGGGGACACCTCTAAGTCGCCGCGTTGGGCCATTGCCTACAAGTTCTCGCCTGAGCAGACAGTGACCACTGTGCGGGATATTACCGTGCAGGTGGGCCGTACCGGCGCCCTGACGCCTGTGGCAGAGCTTGAGCCTGTGCTGCTGGCCGGCTCCGTTATTTCCCGGGCGACCCTCCATAACGAGGACTACATCATCGACAAGGATATCCGGATCGGCGACAGGGTTGTCATCCAGAAGGCCGGGGATGTTATCCCTGAGGTGGACCACTCCATCCCAGAGGACCGCACTGGCGCAGAGGTTGTTTTCACCATGCCTGCCCATTGCCCGGTCTGCGGCTCCAAAACCTACCGGGTGCCCGGCGAGGCTGTGACCAAGTGTCTGAACATGGACTGTCCGGCCCAGGTGTTCCGCAAGATTGTGCACTTTGCCTCCAGAGACGCCATGAACATCGACGGTATGGGTCCTGCGGTGGTGAGACAGCTGCTGGATAGCGAATTGATCCACACCATTGTGGATATCTACCATGTTTCGGACCGTCGTGAGGACCTGATCGGTCTGGAAAAAATGGGTGAAAAATCTGTGGATAACCTCATAAATGCCATAGAGGACTCCAAGAGCAGGCCCCTCTCCAAGGTGGTTTTTGCCCTGGGAATTCCGCTGGTAGGAGCTAATGGGGCTAAAATACTGGCCTCCCACTTCGGCAGCATGGACGCCCTTATGGAAGCCTCCGAGGAGGAGCTGACAGAGATTTATGACATTGGCGGCAAAATGGCTGTGGAAATTGTGGACTTTTTCAAGACCGACGCCAACCGCCGCATTGTGGACGGTCTGCGCGAGGCTGGTGTCAATATGACGGAAAATGCCGCCAGGGCCACAGCAGAGCTTGCGGGTAAGACCTTTGTCCTGACCGGCACACTGCCCACCATGGGACGCCGTGAGGCCAAGGAGATCCTGGAGAGCCACGGCGCCAAGGTGTCCGGCTCAGTCAGTAAAAAAACCGATTATGTGCTGGCCGGTGAGAACCCCGGCTCAAAGGCTGAGAAAGCCGTGAGCCTGGACGTGCCAGTCATTGACGAGGAAACCTTTAAAAAAATGGTCGGCTTGGAATAAAAATAAAACCAAGGGGTATCGTGGCGATACCCCTTGGTTTTTAGATTAATCCGCTGGTTTGGCGGCCACAAGGCAGTAAATGTTGTTTTTCAGGATTTCGATCAGCCTGAGATTCTCAAATCCGGCGATTTCGGCCACGTGCACCAGGTCGGCGGCCGTGTATTTTATAAAGCCCTGGCGGGTAATGGGCAGCCGGTCCAGCCAGGCCTTTGTGTAAAAAGCATTGGCAAAGACAGCGCCGGGCTTCAGCACACGGTAAATTTCCAGGTAGCCCTTTAAGGGGTCCTCCCAGAAATAGACCGTGTTCACCGTATAGGCAAAATCAAAAAAATCGGCGGGAAAGGGAAGCTGAAGGGCGTTTCCCGGCCCAAGGGCCAGACGGTCCTGTGCGATGAGTGCTTCGCTTTTTCGGATGGCAAGCTCCAGCATGTCATCAGAGGTCTCAATCCCGTAGAACTGGCCGGGAAAGCCCTTGGCAAACCGGCGCAGGAGATGGCCGTTTCCAAAGCCAATATCCAGGCTTCTCTCAGGAGTTACCTGCCTGAGGACAGCCTCAATGCTTTTGTACTGGGGTGTGTTAAGCCGGTTCATCAGAAAGGTGGAGAAATGACCGCCAAGCCCCCTTGGGTTGGCAAATTGTGTGCCCATGTATTTTATAATGTTCATAGCGACCTCGCATATAATTATATATGAATAATTGTTCATATATAATTATATGCGAAAAGCTTCGCGTTGTCAAGAGAGCGCCAACCCGTACCGCCACGATACGGGTTGAATTTTACTGAAAATAATTTACATTTAAAGGGTTTTGAATTATAATGATATAATGAGAAAAATTTACCCGAAAGGAATGAAATCATGAGTATTACCAGAGAAGAAGTTACCTATGTTGCGGATCTGGCCCGCCTTGAATTCACCGAAACGGAAACGGACCGTCTGGCGGATGAGCTGGGCGCAGTCCTTGATTACGCGGCGACTTTGAATAAATTAGATACATCAGACGTAAAGCCGACAGAGCATATTCTGCCGGTTCAGAACGTTTTTAGAAAAGATGAAGTGAAGCCTTCACTGCCAATTGAAAAAGTCCTGGCCAACGCGCCGGAATCAGAAGCCGGCTGCTTTAAAGTGCCGAGAGTTCTGGAATAGGAGGATCGAATTGGAATTATCACAACTGACCGTCCATGAGATCAATGGGCTTATTGAAAAGAAAGAAGTATCTGTCAAAGAGGTCACCCAGGCAGCGGTTGACCGTATTGACGCAGTAGAGGATAAGGTTGACGGCTATCTCTGCCTGACGACCGAGACCGCCATGAAAGAGGCGGAGGAGCTGGATGCGCTCATCGCCGAAGAAGGCAGGAAGGATGTGCTTGAGGGCATCCCCTACGCCTTAAAGGACAACATGTGTACCGACGGTATTCAGACAACCTGCGCGTCCAAAATTCTGGGGGATTTTGTGCCGCCTTACAACGCAGAGGTCTATGACCGTCTGCTGGCCCAGAAGGGGATTCTGCTCGGAAAGGCCAACATGGATGAATTTGCCATGGGCTCCTCCACAGAAAACTCCGCCTTCAAGGTCACTAAAAACCCTTGGGATCTCACACGCGTGCCCGGCGGCTCCAGCGGCGGCTCTGCAGTGGTAGTGGCCTCCGATATGGCTTACTACTCACTGGGCTCCGATACCGGCGGATCGATCCGCCAGCCCGCCGCTTTCTGCGGCGTGGTCGGTATGAAGCCAACCTACGGACTGGTTTCCCGTTATGGCCTGGTGGCTTTTGCGTCTTCCTTAGACCAGATCGGCCCCTTCACCAAGGATGTTGAGGACTGCGCCATCGTGTTAAGCGCCATCGCGGGCCATGACCCTAAGGATTCAACCTCGCTCAAGGTGGATAAAAAGGATTATACACAGAACCTGAAGGAAGGCGCCAAAGGTATGAAGATTGGTGTGGCCCAGGCATTTATGGGCGAAGGCCTTCAGCCAGAGGTGCGCGCTGCCATCGACAGCGCCATTGACACCTACCGCGGTATGGGGGCAAAAATCGTGGATGTCTCCTTTGAGTATCTGGACTACGCCCTGTCCGCTTATTATCTGATCTCCTCCGCAGAAGCCAGCTCCAACCTGGCCCGTTACGACGGTATCCGCTACGGTGTCCGCGCCGAGGAATACGCAGACCTGGTCGATATGTACCGCAAAACAAGAACCCAGGGCTTTGGCGACGAGGTTAAACGCCGTATTATGCTGGGAACCTATGCCCTGAGCTCTGGTTATTATGACGCCTATTATAAGAAAGCCATGCAGGTTCGTACCCTGATCATGGATGACTTCAAAAATGTTTTTGATTCCTGCGATGTCCTGCTGACACCGACCACCGCCAAGACCGCTTTTGGTATCGGCGAAAAGACCGGTAACCCGCTGGAAATGTACCTGACCGATATTTACACCGTTCCGGTGAACATCGCCGGTATTCCGGGGATTTCAATTCCCTGTGGCTTTGACAACGATGGTATGCCCATCGGCATGCAGCTGCTGGGTCCGGTACTGAGCGAAGAAAAAATTCTGCAGGCAGCCTACGCCTTTGAACGTGAAACCGCGTTTAAAGACCAGAAGCCAAAGCTTGTATAGGTAAAGGAGGAATAAAGATGGAATACGATATTGTCATCGGGATGGAGATCCATGCCGAATTAGCAACAAAGTCTAAAATTTTCTGCTCCTGCTCTACCACGTTCGGTGCAGATGAAAATACACATGCCTGCCCGGTATGTCTTGGGATGCCCGGGGTGCTGCCGGTGCTCAACGAAAAGGTCGTTGAGTATGCCACAAGAGCCGGACTGGCCCTGAACTGCCATATTGCGAATTTCAGCAAAATGGACCGTAAAAATTATTTTTACCCTGACCTGCCAAAGGCCTATCAGACCTCTCAGTTTGACCTGCCTATCTGTACCGGCGGGGTTGTGGATATTGAAGTGGAAGGCGAAAAAAAGGAAATCGGCATTACCCGTATCCATATTGAGGAGGATGCCGGCAAGCTGCTCCATGAATCCGCAGACGGTACCCTGGTCGATGTGAACCGCTGTGGTGTGCCGCTCATCGAGATCGTCACAGAGCCGGATATCCGCGGTGCGGAGGAAGCCCGCGTTTTTGCAGAAAAGATCCGTAACATTCTGGAATATGTGGGCGTTTCTGACTGTAAAATGGAAGAGGGCTCTATCCGTTTCGATGTCAACCTCTCTGTCAAGGAAAAGGGCAGCGATGTGCTGGGAACCCGTACAGAGATGAAGAACCTGAACTCCTTCAGGGCCTTAGTGCGCGCGGTCCAGTACGAGAGCAAACGCCAGATTATCGAGCTCAAAAAAGGACACCGCATTATTCAGGAAACCCGAAAGTGGGACGACGTCAAGGGCGTCAGCTCCTCCATGCGAAGCAAGGAAGAAGCCCACGATTACCGCTATTTCCCGGAACCAGACCTGGTGCCCATTGTCATTACCGATGAAACCATTGAACAGATCAAGTCCGGCCTGCCCGAGCTGCCGGAAGCAAAGCGCGCCCGCTATGTGGCAGAGTACAAGCTGCCGGATTACGACGCTGGCGTTCTGACCGCGTCCAAGGTCACCGCGAAATTTTTCGAGGAAACCGTTGCGCTGTACGACGAACCCAAGCAGATTTCCAACTGGCTGATGGTGGATATCCCGGCCATGCTCAAGGAAAAAGAGCTGTCAATGGAAAATATCCCCTTTAGTCCGGCCGAGCTGGCTGAGCTGCTTAAGCTCATCAAGGATGGCACCATCAGCGGGACCATCGGCAAAAAGGTTTTGGAGAAAATGTTTGAAGAGGACAAGACCCCTAAGGCCATTGTGGAAGAAAACAACTGGGCTCAGATGAGCGATACCAGCGAGCTGGAAGGCATTATCGCTCAGGTTATCGAAGACAACCCGAAATCCATCGAGGATATCGGAGCCGGCAACCAGAAGGCCTACGGCTTCCTGACCGGACAGGTCATGAAGGCCACCAAGGGCCAGGCAAACCCGCAGGTCGCCAACAAGATCATCCGCGAGCTGGTCGCCAGGAAATTAGAGAGCTGAATAAACGACTGAAAGCAACGGGCGGTCTCATGATCGTCCGTTGTTGTGATTAAAAGAAGGAGAAAATTTTGAATCGAATTGACGGAAGAAGTAACGAGTGCCTGAGACCGGTGAGCATCACACGGCATTTTACGAGAAACGCTCAGGGCGCTGTGCTCATTGAGGTGGGAAATACCAAGGTCATCTGCACTGCCATGGTGGAAGATAAGGTACCGCCCTTTTTAAGAGGTGAAAAAAAGGGCTGGGTCACCGCCGAATACGAAATGCTTCCAAGCTCCACCGGCTCCCGGAAGGGAAGGGACCGCAGCCGCGGCAAAATTGACGGAAGAACCGTTGAAATCCAGCGTTTAATTGGCCGGAGCCTGCGTTCTGTGATCGACATGGAAAAGCTCGGAGAACGGACGATATGGATTGACTGCGATGTGATCCAGGCCGACGGCGGCACCCGCACCGCGTCCATCACCGGCGCTTTTGTGGCGCTGTATGACGCAGTCACCTGGCTCATGGAGGAGGAAGTCATTGACGAGTGGCCCATTAACGGCTACGTGGCGGCCACCAGTGTCGGCATCAACCAGAATGAGCCCATTATGGATCTCTGTTATGAGGAGGACTCCACAGCAGAGGTTGATATGAACATTGTCATGACCGACAAAGGCGAAATCGTTGAAATCCAGGGAACCGGAGAGGAACGCCCCTTTACCCGGGATGAATTCCAGAAGCTACTGGCTTTGGGAGAAGACGGTGTGTATCAATTGATTAACATTCAGAAAGAGGCGCTGGGAACACTCTAAGCGCCCGGAAAGGGATTGTGATGAAAACCATAGTGCTTGCAACCGGAAACAAAGACAAGGCCTGTGAAATCAAGGCCATGCTGGATCATAAATTTGAAGTAAAGACCATGAAGGATATGGGCATCGACATCCAGATCATCGAGGACGGCGAAACCTTTGAGGACAATGCCCTGATTAAGGTAAGAGCCATTCAGCCCTTTGTGAAGGACGCTGAGATGATCATTATGGGGGATGACTCCGGTCTGTCCGTGGACGCGCTGGACGGCGCGCCGGGAATTTATTCTGCCCGCTATGCCGGGGAGGATGTGACCTACCGCGATAACAACGAAAAGCTTTTAAAAGCCATGAAAGATGTGCCAGAGGAAAAACGCGGCGCTGAATTTGTCAGTGTGATTGCCATGATTTTACCCGATGGCCAGGAGCTGACCGTCCGGGGGACTGTCAGAGGCAGAATCGCCGATGATTTTATGGGGGATGAGGGCTTTGGTTATGACCCGCTCTTTATTGTGGAAGAGACAGGCAAAAGCTACGCGCAGATGGCGCCAGAGGAAAAGAATGCTGTCAGCCACCGTGCCAGAGCAGTAGCGCGCGCAAAACAGATTTTAGAGAAATACCAGTAGCAGAAAGGAGAAGGGAACATGCGGATCGGATTAGTCAGCGACAGCCACGGCAATCTGGGCGACCTGGAACGCGCGGTCAGCCAGATGGGCAAGGTAGAGGCGATTTTTCATATGGGCGATTACGTGGACGACGCCCTGCAGATCAAACATTGGACATCGGTGCCGGTGTTTGCGGCCAAGGGCAATATGGATGTCTATTCTCAGGAGGGGCATCTTTTTATCAAGACCGAGCTTGGCGGCAAGGTGATCCTGGCCTGCCACGGCCACACCCTCCACGTTAAGAATGAGTACAGCACCCTGCGCTATAAAGCGCTGGAGGAAAACGCGGATATTGTGCTTTTCGGCCACACCCATATCCCGATGATCGATCAGGATGACTGCCTTTTAATGATGAATCCAGGCAGTGTATCCCTTCCTCATTTTGGCAAAGAAAAAACCTTTGGCATTCTGACCATTGAAAATGGAAGTGCCAGCGGTGAGATTATTCCGCTTATGCCAGAGGAAAACTGAACTCTGTAAAAAATCATATATTTTCAAGCATTTTTGTGAAAAAAGTGTTGACATTCGTCTTTTTTTGCAGTATACTAACACTTGTCCTCAGCGAGAAAGTGCTGTGAACAAGGCGATATCAACACTTTTTAGCCAATGCGGAGGGCAACAATTTTTAAAAGTATGCGGGTGTAGCTCAGTGGTATAAGCAGAGAACCCAAATCTTCGATTTGGTGTGAATCGCTTAGTCCGGGAGTGTGACAGTTTCTGCGAAATGTTAAAAACAAAAATATTATTAAAAAGTATGCGGGTGTAGCTCAGTGGTATAAGCAGAGAGCCCAAATCTGTGATTTGGTGTGAATCGCTTAGTCCGGGAGTGTGACAGTTTCTGCGAAATGTTAAAATAAAAATATTATTTAAAAGTATGCGGGTGTAGCTCAGTGGTAGAGCCCTGGCCTTCCAAGCCAGTCGCGAGGGTCCGATTCCCTTCACCCGCTCCATTTATGCAAAATTGCGCCAATAGCTCAGTTGGATAGAGCAACGGCCTTCTAAGCCGTGTGCCCGGGGTTCGAATCCCTGTTGGCGCGCCATATCTTTTCCTTTAAACTTGGTGGACGTAGTTCAGTTGGTAGAGCGCCAGATTGTGGTTCTGGTTGTCGAGGGTTCGAGTCCCTTCGTCCACCCCATTTTTTTACAGGGGTATAGCCAAGTCGGTAAGGCACCAGACTTTGACTCTGGCATGCGTAGGTTCGAGTCCTGCTACCCCTGCCACTTTGTTATAACAAGATGGAAAAGTCTTTATAAAAGTAAGTTTATGGCCCATTAGCGAAGTTGCAAGTTGCGAGCAGGGGCGAGTAACGCTCTCAATGGAATTGCGGAGCAATTTCAACATAAGACAAGCGTCATTGCGAAGTGGGAGAAAAAGAATATAGTTTATGACCCATTAGCTCAGTTGGTAGAGCATCTGACTTTTAATCAGGGTGTCGGGCGTTCAAGTCGCCCATGGGTCACCATTTTAGAAGATAGAGCAGCTGTGAAACAGTTGCTTTTTTTATTTAAAGAACAACCCAGGCGGCTTGAACGCTAAGAGGCAAGTCAGGAGCAAGTGCGACTGGCGCTCTGGATGAAATTGCTAATGCAATTTCGAACATAAATAGCTGGTGCCGGAGGCATTCAAACGCACTGCGTTTGAAAAGTGAGCGTTGCCGAAGACGACGCGGGAGCAGAGGATGAGGCAGGCAATTGCGGAGTAATTGCAGTCGCCCATGGGTCACCATTTTAGAAGATACAGCAGCTGTGAGACAGTTGCTTTTTTTATTTAGAGAACAAATAAACCCGACCCGTATCGTGGCGATACGGGTCGGGTTATTTTTTCATATTAAATATCTAAAATTTTGCCATCAGTCGATACCGTTGTGACCGACCATGGGATAATCTTTCCGCTGTTTTTTAAAGCGGTTTTAACAGCATTGACAATGCCTCCGCAGCATGGCACTTCCATTCTTACAACGGTCAGTGACCGGATAGCGTTATTGGCCAGAATATCCGTCAGCTTGTCAGCGTAGTCCACATCGTCGAGCTTTGGGCAGCCGATGAGGGTGATCCGGTTTTTGATGAATGCATTGTGGAAATCACCGTAGGCATAAGCAGTGCAGTCGGCAGCAATGAGCAGGTCTGCATTGTCAAAATATGGTGCTTTCGGCGGCACCAGTTTGATCTGTACCGGCCACTGGTTTAAGCGGGACTGGGCAGGGGCAGCGCTGTGACTGCAGGCCTCCGTTTTTGAGTGATGCTCAATCTTGCGGGAGGTTGTTCCCGGACAGCCGCAGGCCAGTGTCTTGGGCTGAACCTTTTCAGCTTCCATTTTAGCTTGAACAGCGGCTTCATCATAAGCGGCGGCCTCCCGCTCTTCAAAGTGGATGGCGTCTTCAGGACATACTGGCAGACAATCCCCCAGACCGTCGCAGTAATCATCCCTTAACAGTGTGGCGACACCGTCAACCAGACCGATGGCCCCTTCGTGACAGGCATCTACACACAGGCCGCAGCCGTTGCATTTTTCTTTATCAATTTTAATGATTTTACGTATCATAATTGTTCCTCCAGTTCAGGTGTTGACTGTAGTATAGCATATTTTCCGGAGGAATTCTGTTGCATCAGCAACAAATATATTTTAGTAAAAAACTTTTAAGCGTTCCGATAGCGGTTGGAAATCCTTATCGCCAGGCATGGCAGTGGGTTCACCAAAAGGCATCTGTGCTCTTAAACGCCAGGCATCTGGAAGCTTCCACTCTTTTTTAACAGCTTCGTCGATAAGGGGGTTGTAGTGCTGAAGGTTTGCGCCCAGTCCTTCAATTTCCAGGGAATTCCATACAGAAAACTGGAGCATACCATTGGCCTGCTCTGCCCACACCGGGAAGTTATCTGCGTACAGCGGAAACTGTTCCACCAGGCTGTCTGTAACGGTATCGTCAATAAAGTAAAGGACCGTTCCGTGGCCGGCTTTAAAACTGTTGACTTTGTCCTCGGTCGGTTGGAATTTGTTTGCAGGTACCTTCTGACGGAGTGTCTCCATCACAATATCCCAAAGCTTGTCGTGCTGTTCGCCAAAGAGTAAAACGACTTTTGAGCTCTGGCTGTTAAAGGCAGAGGGGGTGTGCTTGATGGCGTGGCCAATCACTTCTTCGATTTTATTGTCGGAGATCGGGCTTTTTTTGCTGATGGCATAGAAACTGCGGCGGTTTAAAATCGCACTGTAAAAATCTTTTGACATAATGTATTCTCCTTTTAATTTAAATTTATATACGAAATAATATTTTAGAACAATTATTATTTAAAAATATACCCGGTTTATAAAAAAAATAACACCAGAGGATAAAAATATAATGTGATTTTAAAAAAATTGTGCTACAATTGGTCAGGAAAAGTATGGAGGTGCAGCTATGGAAGCAGCAGGAAGAAAAGTTTTAAAGGTTGGCGGGATTTTAATGGCCGTCATAGGCGTTTTTGGCGCTGTTATCGCCGTTTCCGGTATCATTGGCTACAATAACATGGACCCGTCGATGGCGGCGGATATGGAGAAGATTATGGGCATTACCATCAGGGATCTCTCGGTCAATCTGATGGTGAGCGCAGTTGTCTGTGCTTTTGAGCTTGTGGTGGGAATTTTGGGCGTTGCTTTTTCTAAAAAAGCGGAAAAGGGCGCGCTGTGCTTTATTCTCGGCATCATCATTATTGTATTCCAGGTGGGCTCTGTTATTTACGGAAGCCTGCGGACCGGCTTTACAGTGGATATGATCCTTACCCTTGTGGCAGGGCTGATCATTCCGGGAGTCTATACCTTTGGAGCCTGGAGAAATATGCGTTCAGCACAGCAGGCATAAAAAAACGTCCCCGCGGGGACGTTTTTTTGTAAATAGGAATTGAACCGTCTGGTTTATGCCAGGTATTCTTCTTCCTGATTGTTGCGCATGGAAAACAGGAAGAACGGCTGGGTAATCGCAAAAATAATGCTGAGCACCAGGAATAAAACAGCGTTTTCCGGTTTATACATGCGGTAAAGACGGTATAATGCGCCGTAATAATAAACAGCATAGGCGATGGGGAACAGCCAGCCAATGAATGGAATCATGGAAAGCAGCCCGCTCGCAAATGGCAGCAGCGGCAGGAATACATGGGCATATGGAATGACCCATGAACCAAAGGCGACCTTTTCGTTGATGATTTTACCCATCAGGTAGGTCTTGGCGATGGGGATCCAGGCCAGCCAGGGGCTGTCAAAACCGCGGTTTTTAGCCATCTGGTATAAGCTAAGCGAGTTAAAAACATAGCAGACGATACCAACGATTAAAATGATCACGAAGTAAGCGGCCAGAAAAGATAAAATAATAGCAGCAACACCCGCATCGGTTGAAGAGTAATAAATACTATCAGACATGTGATTTCTCCTTTCATATATTTTTAGAATATCTCTAATTAAATCCATTGTAGCACCTTATGTGAGCGAAAGCAATATGATTTTAAAAAGAGTGACTTCTTAGGGATTTAACGTGAATTTAATGAACGTTATAATAAAAGCTCCGGAGGTTTCCGGAGCTTTTCGGGTTAAATACCGTTTTTATCAAGATGATCTTCCATGCGCTTTTTCATTTCGTCGTCAATCACAATTTTTCCGTCAATTTCATAGTTGTAGAGATGAGCGATGATATCCCGTACGGTTACAATCGGGTAAGTGGTAATACCAAACGCTTCTTTGACTTCCTGGATCGCGCTTTTGTCATTATTCCCCTTTTCCATACGGTCGACCGAAATGATCAGGGCAGTGATGTCTACATCGGCCAGGCCTTTGAGCAGCGGAACGCTCTCGCGGACAGAGGAGCCGGCAGTGATGACATCCTCGATAATGATGGCCTTGTCGCCGTCCTGGGGCTTGTAGCCGATAATGCTGCCGCCTTCGCCGTGATCCTTGGCTTCCTTGCGGTTAAAGCAGTAGGGAATGTTGACGCCGTGATCCCTGTAAAGGGAAACTGCGGCGGTAATGACGAGTGGAATGCCCTTGTAGGCAGGACCGTACATAAAATCCATTTCCCCGATGTTTTCTTTGATGCAGGCTGCGTAGTACTCGCCCAGCTTTGAAATCTGTTCAGCGGTTTTATAGTTGCCAGTATTGATGAAATAAGGTGTTTTACGGCCGCTTTTGGTCACGAAATCGCCAAAGGTCAAAACGCCGGAGCGCACCATAAAATCGATAAAGTCTTCTTTGTAACCCATAGTATCCTCCAGATAATTGTTTTCTTAATAAAATTATATACGATATCCGCCCGGGTGGCAAACAGTTTATCCGTTGCCAAGCAGATGACGTTCCAGATTCACAACAAAATCCTGGATATTGGTGATAAAGGACTCGCTGCTCAGACTGCCGCGGTCCTTAAGTTTGTTCACTACAAATTCGGAGATGTCAACCGTGTAGAAATAGACGGGCCGGACCACGCCGCCCACCAGCTGGTAAGAGGGCGTCATATTGCCGGTCGCGATGGTGTGAAGCTGGGTCGCGAGACAGATGACGGTGGTCGCCCTGCGCGTATAGGCCCGCATGGCGTCCTGAGCCTCATAGACATCGGAATAGACGCCGGGCAGTGGGCCGTCGTCACGGATCGAGCCGGCCAGTACCATGGGAACATCCTTTTTCAGACAGGCGTGCACAATGCCCTCGCGGATGTTATAGTCATGGATCAGATTTTTAAGCGACCCGGAAGAGCGGGCGCGGTTAATGGTTTCGATATGATGGTAATGGCCATTTTTACAGCTGCATTTTGAATAAATATCCTGCCCCAGGGCGGTGTGGAAAAAGCTTGCTTCCAGGTCGTGGGTTGCCAGGGCATTGCCGGCAAAAAGAGCGTCGACGTAACCAGATTTTATGAGCGATGACATGGCGTTTCGGGAATCGTAGTCGAAGGCGACCGCCGGTCCAAGCACCCAGACCACGTAGCCGTGATCCTTTTCGTAGCGCAGCAGGTCGTAAAGGCGGTCATAATCGCTGGAAAAAGCCGTCTCTCTGGAATTGCTCATCCGAAAGGCAAAATTGTCTGTATTGTCCTGGAAATTTCGGTTAAAGGCATTTTGGTGGACATAGACGCCGGTTTCGCCGTTGTCGCTGCGGCCGATGACAACCGCGTCGCCTTTTTTGACGTTTCGGAATTCGACCGCATGGGGAAGTCCGTCCTCAATGACGACAACGCAGTCCATCCGGCTTTCACGGATCAGGATCCAGTGGCCGTTGATCTTGAAATATTCAGGAAAAATGGAGGTTGCGTAAAAATTTTCAGGGACAACGCCGTCCATGGGGGCGGGCTCGGTATGAACGTCCGGAGAACCGGCAAAATGCTCTGTGTGAAAGTCCGGTGGGATATACTCAGGTAATTTAAACATAATTTTAATTCACTCCTAATTGATAGCCATAAAATAGTATTCCTTTTAAAGCTCATTATAGCACTTTAAAATCAGGGATTCAACGCAGGACAAAAGACATGGTCAAATATTTTTCAAAAGTATTGACAAAAGTAAAAAGAACCTTTATAATACAAAAGCATATAAAACATATATGAATAAATTTATATGAATATTGCAGGTTTTGCACTTGAACGCTGTATACCTTGACAAAGGCTTTAAATCTAGAATATAATTGTAAAAGTGTATCCTTTCAATACCATATGAAAGAGTACGGAATGATATTTGAGAAATCAAGCTTTTTGAGAGGAGGTAGAAATGGAAACACCAATAAACAAACAGGCGCAGCCCATCATTGAGATTCGGTCTCTGGGGAAAACCTTCCATACAAAAAGTGGCGATGTGAAGGCTTTGGATGATATTAATATCACCATTCATAAAGGCGATATATTTGGCATCATCGGTATGAGCGGCGCTGGAAAAAGCACGCTTGTGCGCTGTATGAACCTGCTGGAGAAACCAACCGAGGGCGGCGTTTTAGTGGACGGTGAGGATATTTCGCAAATATCGGAAAAGGATCTTCGGAAAGTACGTTATTCCATGGGGATGATCTTTCAGCAGTTCAACCTTTTGGAACAGCGGACTGCCGAAAAGAATATTTTATTTGCACTTGAAATCGCGGGGTATGACAAGTCCAAGGCCAAGGGGCGCGCGGCAGAGCTTTTAGAGCTCGTCGGCCTCAGCGACCGGGCGCAGTCTTATCCTTCCCAGCTGTCCGGCGGGCAGAAGCAGCGTGTTGCCATCGCGCGTGCGCTGGCCAACAACCCGAAGGTGCTGCTGTGTGACGAAGCCACCTCAGCTCTTGACCCCACCACCACACGGTCGATCCTCACACTTTTAAAGGATATAAACAAGCGTCTGGGCATCACCATTGTGGTGATCACCCATGAGATGAGCGTGGTGGAGGAAATATGCAGCCATGTGGCCATTATTGATAAGAGCCATATTGCCGAGCAGGGCAGTGTGGAGGAAATATTCACCAATCCAAAAACTGCCATTGCCAGGAGAATGATTTTCCCGGACGGTGAAAACCTCACTGGCCACGTCGGCAAGAACTGCTGCCGCATCGTCTTTGACGGAAGCTCGTCCTACGATCCGGTAATAGCCCGGATGATTCTGGAATGTAAGGCGCTGGTCAACATTATGTATGCGGACATGAAAAATATCGACGGCATTGCCCGCGGACAGATGGTCATCCAGCTGCCTGAGGACAGCACAACCGCCAGCAAGGTGCTGAATTATCTGAGATCCAATGGATTGACTGTGGAGGAGGTGCCGGACTATGTGGGATAGCACAATGATTAATATGATCTGGTGGGGCCTGCTTCAAACCCTGTACATGACTTTGGCATCTACCCTGATTTCCTATGTGCTGGGAATCCCGATGGGGGTTATTTTGGTGGCCTGTGACAAGGATGGGGTTAAGCCTCTGCCCATTGTCCATAAAATTTTAGACATTATTGTTAATATTACCCGTTCCATTCCGTTTTTGATCCTGCTGATCGCGGTTATCCCGATCACACGCTTCATTACCGGTACCACCATTGGCTCCAATGCGACCATTGTGCCGCTGGTTATGGCGGCTGCGCCGTTTATCGCGCGTATGGTGGAATCCTCACTCCGTGAGGTGGATAAGGGACTGATTGAGGCGTCGCTTTCTATGGGAGCCAGCCCTTTCCAGGTAATCTGCAAGGTGCTTCTGCCGGAGGCCAAGCCTTCGCTGATCGTGGGCGCAGCCATTTCGACCACCACCATCCTGGGCTATTCAGCTATGGCTGGTATTGTGGGCGGCGGCGGCCTCGGTGATATTGCCATCCGTTACGGGTATTACCGTTACGAGAACGGCGTGATGATTGTGACTGTTGTACTGCTGGTTCTGGTGGTTCAGGTATTCCAGGAAATCGGGATGAAGATCGCTGAAAAGCAGGATAAGAGAAAATAATTTCCAGGAGGAAAAGAAGGATGAAATTTAAAAAAGTATTGTCTGTACTGGTAGCGTTAGGCCTTGTGACGGTGATGGCCGCAGGCTGCAGCTCTTCCGGCGGGGGATCAGCCTCTGGCTCGGATGATAAAACCATCGTGGTGGGCGCATCGCCGACCCCTCATGCTGAAATTCTAAAAGCAGCTGAAAATGTTCTGAAGGAAAAGGGATATACGCTTAAGATTACTGAATTCCAGGATTATGTGCAGCCGAATATGGCGCTTGAAAACAAAGAGCTGGATGCGAATTACTTCCAGCACAAGCCTTATCTGGATGAATTTAACGAAAAAAATGGCACTAAACTGGTATCAGCCGGGGCAGTTCATTATGAACCACTTGGTTTATATGCTGGAAAAACAAAATCGCTTGCTGAGCTGAGTGATGGCGCAACCATTGCGGTTCCAAACGACACAACCAATGAAGCACGCGCTTTGCTGTTGCTGGAAGCGAATGGACTGATTAAATTAAATCCTGATGCTGGACTGTCCGCTACACCTAAAGACATCACAGAAAATCCCAAAAACTTAAATGTTCAGGAGCTGGAAGCCGCACAGCTTGGCCGCTCCTTACAGGATGTTGACATGGCTGTCATCAACGGCAACTACGCATTACAGGCAGATTTAAAGGTTACTGACGCTTTAGCCAAAGAAGAAAAAGATTCTGAAGCTGCCCAGACCTACGCTAATGTTGTAGCAGTCCGCGAAGGCGATGAAAACTCTGACAAAACCAAAGCCTTAATGGAAGCCTTAAAGAGCGACGATGTGAAAAAATTCATCGAAGATACCTACCAGGGCTCTGTTGTATCAATTTTCTAAAGCTCGAATCTGAACAGGAGACACGCCGGTGGCGGTCTCCTGTTTTTTTATAAGGTTTATTCAAAGGGTATTGCCGCGATACCCTTTGAATTTTATATAGTCCATCCTCTTTAGAAAATTTGTGCTATAATAGCAATAACGATTTGATAAAAGTGAGGAATAAGCGTGATGGTAGAGATTACAGGAACAACACAATTGATCTGTCTGCTGGGGAGCCCTGTGGCCCACAGCGTATCGCCGGCAATGCATAACATGGCCTTTTCGCTATTGGGGCTGGATTATGCCTACCTTGCCTTTGAGGTTGGCGAGACGCAGCTGGCAGAAGCCGTAAAAGGGCTGAAGCTTCTGAATGCCCGGGGCTGGAACCTGACCATGCCAAACAAGACAAAAATGTGTGAGCTGGTCGATGAGCTCTCACCAGCGTCGCAGCTCATGGAGGCTGTCAACACGGTCGTCAGCGAGAACGGTGTATTAAAGGGCTATACGACCGATGGCAGCGGCTATATGCGGATGCTGCGCGAATATGGCGTGGATGTTATCCATAAAAAGATGGTGCTGGGCGGGGCCGGCGGTGCGGCCCGGGCAATTGCCATACAGGCGGCCCTGGATGGTGTGGCAGAAATTGTGATCTTTAACCGGAGCCTGGACAAAGCCGTTAAAATCGCCGATGATATCAACAGGCACACTGGCTGCATCGCCTCGGCCTACAGCATTGCGGACACCGCTCAGCTCAGCAAAGCGCTTGAGAGCGCGGCGCTGTTCACCAATGCCACCCAGATTGGCATGGCACCAAGATCCGGTCAGTCGGTGATTGAGGACAAAAGCCTGCTCCATCCCGGGCTTGTGGTATCTGACATTGTATACAACCCCAGAGAAACCAAGCTTCTAAAAATGGCGGAGGAACAGGGCTGTAAAACCGTCGGCGGTCTGGGCATGCTGCTCTGGCAGGGGGCAGACGCTTTTAAACTGTGGACCGGACACGAAATGCCGGTATATGACGTCCAAAATAAATATTTTAAATAACAGGAGGCAGAATATGTCAAAAATGTTAACCCGAAATGAAGCCCTGGCGCTTCTGAAGGAATACAATGAGAGTGACGCGCTGGTAAAGCACGGCCTGGCGGTAGAAGGTGTTATGCGCCATTTTGCGCGGAAATACGGCGAGGATGAGGAAAAATGGGGAATCGTCGGACTCCTCCATGACCTGGATTATGAAAAGTATCCGGATCAGCACTGTGTAAAGGTTCAGGAAATTATGCAGGAGCGTGACATCGACCCCGAAATCATCCGGGCAGTGGCCAGCCATGGCTATGGAATCTGCGTGGATATCGAGCCACAGTCGCAGATGGAAAAGGTCCTTTACACCATTGACGAGCTGACGGGCCTGGTCAACGCCACGGCCATTATGCGCCCGTCTAAAAGCGTGCTGGATCTGGAGACCAAGTCTGTTAAAAAGAAGTTTAAAAGCAAAGGGTTTGCCGCAGGCGTCGACCGTGAGATCATTAAAAAGGGCTGTGAGCGGCTGGAAATGGACCTCGGAGATGTTATTGAGGAAGTGATCCTGGGGATGCGTGAAGTCTGCGACGCCATTGATCTCAGAGGCGAGGTCGAAAATTAACCCGAATTCGCATGAAATCATCTTTTATCGCACAAGCGGTAATGCTATAATACTATATTAGAAAAAGAAATTAACTTGAGAGGGAAATAAAATGAGTTTATTACAGGAAACCCTGGATAAAATCCAGAAAATTGACGAAGCGGCCAAAAAGCAGTCGAGAGAACGCATTGACATCCTTTTAAAACCAGTGGGAAGCTTAGGTGTTCTGGAAAATATTGCTGAACAGCTTTCAGCCATTACCGGAGAGGTCATCCCGGATATTAAGAAAAAGGCAGTGCTCTGCTTTGCAGGCGACCACGGTGTGTGCGACGAAGGCGTTTCTGCCGCGCCGCAGGTATTCACAGAGCTGATGACCCCCATGATCGCGGCCTACAGGACAGGTGTCGGCGTGCTCAGCCGCCTGGCAGGCGCCGATGTTTTCGTCTATGATGTTGGCATGATCCCAGACCTTCCGGCAGACTGTGAAGCTGTGGATAAGAAAATCCGCCGCGGCACCGCCAACATGCGCAAGGAACCTGCCATGACCCGTGAAGAAGCAGTCAAAGCGCTGGAAATCGGCATTGAAGCCGCCAATGAAGCCATTGAAAAAGGCTATAAGGTTCTAGGAACCGGTGAGATGGGCATTGGAAACACAACCCCAAGCACTGCGATTTTTGCCGTTTTGGGCGATGTTGATCCAGAGGAAATTACCGGTGTGGGCGCCAATCTTTCAGAAGACCTGACAAAAAACAAAGCACAGGTTATCCGCGATGCTATCGCTTTAAACAAACCGGATAAAAACGACCCGGTCGATATCCTGTCAAAGGTTGGCGGTCTGGAAATCGCGGCCATGACAGGCGTCATGCTCGCAGGCGCGGCCTGCCATGTGCCGGTTGTGGTTGACGGCTATATTTCTACCGCATCCGCCGCCATTGCCATTGCCCTGAAACCAGAGGTCAAGGATTACCTGATCTGCTCGCATGCTTCTGATGAAAAGGGCGCAAAATTTGGTTCAGAGCTGTTGGATTTTGCACCGTTTTTACACATGGATATGCGCCTGGGCGAAGGCAGCGGGGCTGCGCTGGCTTTTTATCTGCTGGATGCCGCAGTTGCCATGAACCGCGATATGGCCACCTATGCAGATGTTAATATGGACGTTGTTTAAAAAGGAAAACAGAGAAACAGGAGGCAGAATATGATCAGACAGGTATCTGTATTTATACAAAACAGAGAAGGCCGCCTGAGCGAGATGCTCAAGGTATTAAAGGCCGAAGACGTTAATATCCGTTCCTTAACCATCGCGGAGACCGCTGACTACGGCGTTGTCCGCCTGATTTTACAGAATACGGATAAAGGGCTGGAGGCGCTCAGAGAAGCGCATATCATGGCGAATGAAACAAATGTCATGGCGGTTGAGATTCCAGACCGCCCAGGCGGAATGAGCGATATGGTTGAGCTGCTGACAGAAGGCGGCGTCAATATTGAGTATGCCTACTCCTTCCTGCCGCAGAACACCTCCAACGCCATTATCATTTTTAAGATTGATGAAGACGACGACGAAAAGGTGCGGGAAGTCTTTGACAAGGAGCCCCACGCCAATCTTCTGGAGAGTGATGAGCTGCTCATGAAATAAAAATAAAAAACAGTGTTGCCTCCTCGGAGTCAACACTGTTTTTTATTAAGATAAAATCTCGTAAAATCAAAGCTTTCTTATTTTTTTATGGACTTTTTTTCAAAAAATAGATATAATAAAACCAATATCCAATTTTAATAGTGAATAAATAATTTTTACAGTAAAAACCCCACCCCAAATTAACGAGAAAGGAACTGTTAATGGTAGCTAAATCAAAAAAAGGGACGCTCACCAAACAGAACATTATTAATGCAGCCAAGCAGCTTTTTTATGAAAATGGCTATAATAAAACAGGTATCCAGGATATAGCGGATTATGCTAATGTAAAGCTGGGAACAATCACATATTACTTTAAGAAAAAAGATGATATGATTTCTGATATTTACAATACCTTTTTTATGGCGCTTTATGATTATGTTTCTGAAGCGTCAGAAAAAGACTTGAACCTTTACACCAAGTATTGCTTTACACTGGTGCTGTATTACAATGCGATTCTATCCGACCCCCACAATACTCTGCTGTATTACGAGGTGCTGGTTAAGGATGTGGATAATGGCGGACGCCTGTCCATCACCAAAACACTTAACCGCTCATGCCTTGATTTTTTAAACAAATCCTATACAGACGAGGACTTGGATGTTATTGCAATGGCTGAGTTTGGTTCCCGAAAAGAACTGTTCATTAACTACTATGAACGCGAGATTGAATTTGGAAAAGACCAGATGTGCTTTTATTTTGTAAAAACACTTTTCAGACTGATGGATCTGGACGGAGATATGATCCAGAACACCATCAAGCAGGCTTTTGATTTTCTGAAGAATAAAAATCCAGAGCATATCCGGTTTCTGGTTTAAACAAAAACCAACCCGTATCGCCACGATACGGGTTGGTTTTTTATGATGTACGAGTCCCTTTAGTAAAGGCCATTTTTAAACTGCATCATCATCTCATTGGTGAGGCTGAAGCCATCAGCCTTGACCGGCATCTCGTCGCGCGTAAACCATTCGGCAACCGCCAGTTCATTTTCATCCAAAGTGATGGTATCGTCACCGTCCAGGTCTGCAAAAAAGCCAAAGAGAAGAGAATCTGAAAAGGGCCACGGCTGGCTTTTATAATAGCGGATGTTCTTTACCTTAAGGCCGACCTCCTCCATGACCTCGCGCTTGACCGTTTCCTCAATGGTCTCGCCGATCTCGGCAAAGCCAGCGAGCAATGCATATTTTTTAAAAGCCCGCCCGGCATATTTTGACATGAGGATACGGTCGCCGTCTGTCACTGCGACGATGACAGCAGGGGAGATTTTTGGGTATTCCAGATTGCCGCATTCCGGACAGTAAAGCATGCGCTCATTGGCGGCAGGTTTCATGGGCTCGCCGCAGCGGCCGCAGAAACGGCGGTTCCGGTACCAGTTATACAGCTGGTAGCCGACCAGCCCGGCATAGGTCAGGTAGCGGGGGCTTGTGCGGCGCAGGACCTGCATGTTTTCGAGATAAAAGTCCTCGTTAAAAGCAGCCTCAGGCGCTTCGGAGAGGTAAAAGGTGTCCTGGCCCACCGAAAAAAGATAGGCATAACGCCCGCCCATGTCCGGTGGGATGTCCGAAAAGCGGGGAAAGGAAATGGCTTCATCGCTGTGCCTGAGAAGAATGTAATCCTCCTTGTACCATAAAATATAAGCATCCTTTTTTGGCGGGGCTGGTTCATATTCATTTGCCAGCCGGTAAGGTTCAATGTCCTGTATCATGATTTTACTCCTTTGATGCTGTGAAATGGCGTAGGGCGTAGCCGCTGCGTCTGCTACTAACTATACCACAACAGCGCCTGGACGACAATGCAGCCATTAAAAAACAACCCGCATCGCTGCGATACGGGTTGTAGTGGATTAGAGGAGTGGATAGGAGACACTCCTGTTCTATTGGTTAGGAGAGGAAAACATCAAACGGTTTTGATGTTCTTATTAGTGCGTAAAACCATATACGCCCTTGTTGTTAACCTGGTCGCCGCCATGTGGCAGAATGTGTGCTTCGTCCAGTTCCTTGATCGCACGGTTCATGTCTTCCATGAGCAGAACGCCAAGCTGTTCACTTAAGTCAGCACGGACAACGACTCTCTGGATAATGTCGTCCTGTAAGTTTTCCGGCAGTGGATAAGCCGGTACCTGCCAGCCCTTCATGCGGATACGGTCAGCAAGGTCATATAAGTTCCATTCTTTATTTGCGTCTTTTTTCATCTTCCAGCAGACGATTGGTAAGTTGGAGCCATCGTTGTAGATTTCAAATAAACCGGTTTTTTCCAGTTCTTTAGAGATATACATGGCAACGTCTCTTGTTCTTTCGTGAATCTTCTTGTAGCCTTCATAGCCATAACGTAAGAAGTTGTAATACTGTCCAATGATCTGGCTTGCAGAGCGTGAGAAGTTAATGGCCATTGTCGGCAGGCTGCCGCCTAAGTAGCTGACGCTGAAGATCAGTTCCTTCGGCAACCATTTTTCATCTCTCCATAATACCCAGCCAATACCTGGATATACCAGGCCGTATTTATGACCGGAAGTATTGATGGAAACAACATTTTTAAGACGGAAGTCCCATTCCAGGTCTGGTTCAATAAACGGTGCAAACATACCGCCGGAAGCGCCGTCGACATGGATGTAAATTGGGAATTTAGGGTTTTTCTTGTTATAGTCTTCGACTAAAGTATCCAGAGCTTTGATGTCGTCAAATTTACCAGTGTAGGTAATCCCCATGATACCGACAATACCGATGGTGTATTCATCAACGAAATCCATAACGGTATCCATGTTCATGCTCATATGCTGTTCATCCAGGGGTACGAGACGCATTTCGATATCCCAGTACACACAGAATTTTTCCCAGCATACCTGATAACCAGAGGAGATAACCAGGTTTGGCTTTTTAGCTTTTACATCTAAGCCCTGCTTGATCGCATTGTTACGCCATCTGAATTTCATGGCCATACCACCAAGCATACAAGCTTCGGAAGAACCTACGGTAGAGGTGCCTAAGAATTTTTCATCATCCGGTGCATGCCACAGATCAGCAATCATATTGACACAACGGTTTTCGAGTTCAGTTGTCTGAGGGTATTCCGATTTATCAATCGCATTTTTTTCAAGTGTTTCAGCCATGATTTTTGTAGCTTCTGGTTCCATGTAAGTCTGGCAGAAGGTGGAAAGGTTCAGTCTGGCACTTCCTTCATCCAATAAGTCATCTTTGATTAAGCGGTAAGCAACCTCCGGTTCAACTGGGTCCTTGCGAAGTTTGTATTTGGGTAAGGGTTCATCACTTGCTTCTGTACCAAAAATTGGGGTTAAGTAGCGATCCTTTAATTTGTCCTGATCATCTTTTGAATATAACATTTTGATTACCTCCTAAAAATGTTTGAATTAAATTTATTTATGTCAAGCCAATGATAATTGACGACACAGCGTAAAATAAGTTATTTTTTAGTGGACAGCTTGTCCGCTTTGCTCGTTTGAGCGGTCTGCGCTGCAGCTGCGGCCTCCTGGGCTGGGTCAGCAATCGGCGCGGTTTCCTGATTCATGTAATCTTCAGGATCTGGGTTAATATGATGTTCGCCACGGCCTCTTAAACTGATGTAATTGAAATGACCTGGACGGTCTGCCATGGTAACATGCTGCGGTTCTTTAATCTTCTTGCCCTTCTTATCATGCAGTGCGTAAATGATGAATGGTACGATAACAGCCAGGATAAAACTGATCATCAGAACCGTTTCGTATTTTCCGTCGTTTGTCGCTGCAAGCTGAGATGGCGGGAAGAAAGAGATAATAAAGGTAGCAACCGACATAATCAAGCCGATGCCTGCCAGAATGGTCTTACCAGCTGTGCCGCCAGGTACCTGGTAAGCACGTTTGAGATCCTTGTGTTTGTAGACAAGAACAAAGTAGCCGATAAAGAAGAGAATATAACCGACCAGATAAAGCACAACGGTCAGTGAAATTGCAGTTAAGAATGAAATGTTTGCGCCGCCGCCGCCAAAGGTCAGAACAGCTGCCCAAATGGTGACGATAACGCCCTGTACCATAATCAGCGGAACAGGAACATTGTGTTTGTTGACTTTTTTGAAAACACCAGGTAAGATACCTTTTTGTGCTGTGGTGTAAAGACCTCTTGAAGGGCCGACAACCCAGGCGCTTACTTCGCCCATAACGCCGACCGCAATCATGCAGGCAATGATTTTAACCAGCCATCCAAGATGTGGATTAACATGATTCATCAAAGCGGCGAACGCCTGGACAACACCAGAGTTCATGCTTAATTCGCTTGCCGGAACGGAAGCCGCAACCGCCATACCACCGATGGTGTTTAAGATAATGGCCATAATGACCAGCATAAACATGGCCAGCGGATAGTTCTTGTTGGCGTTCTGCAGCTCATTGACGTGTGAGGCAGAAGCTTCAACACCCATGAAGGCCAGAACGAATGAAGCGAAAATTACCAGCGTATTGATTTTAGAAAAATCAGGAATGAATGCTTTTGCGCTGATTTCGACATTCAGCGGACCGCCGGTTGTAAAGTAAGCAATCGCCAGACCGAAAAGAATAATGGCCGGAATAATGATCCCGACAATCAGGCCGACTTTTGAAATGATCGCGGTGTACTTGGTTCCGCCGAGCTGAGAGAAGGTCAAGGCCCAGAAGACAACTAATACGCCGATAAACTGTATGGTCGGATTGCTGCTGAGTGCAGGGAAGTCAAACACATACGAGAATGCGCCGAGAATGAAATAAATCATGGTGACAAAACCGACGGTTATTTGGAACCATTGAAAAAAGATTGCGGCAAAACCCCATCGTTCACCAAGTGTATTTCCGACCCAGGCAAAAATACCACCGTCCTGCCAGCCATCGACCGTCGCCATTTCAGCGGCGCAGAGAGCAACAGGAATGAACCATAAAAATCCACCAAGTAATAAGAAAAATACAAGCTGGAAACCAGATGATGCAAAGGTTGGATATTCATAGACCGTCATAACCATTGAAGCAGTAATGGCAAAGAAGCCAAATAAGGTTAAGGTCTTTTTAGGTCCAGTGCTTTGCGAACTTGGTTTATTCATGTGAGAAACACCTCCTAAAAAATGTTCTTTTGGTTTACGGTTAATTACTTACCCGGCGAAATTTTGGTTTAAACAAAAAAGAAGAAAAAAGTAAAAATAAAAATTTTTATTTTAAAAATGATTGAAAAACGACAAAGATCCTTAAAAATCGCATTTAAGGCGATTTTTAAGGATCTTTTTGGGTAATTCGTCTCAATCTTCATGAAACAAATCAGCTTCTTTTTCATAGATAGCATAAGCGGAGGTCTCATTATGCTTGGCATCGTACATGGCCTCATCAGCCTGGCGTATCCACTGGCTGCGGTTAATGGTATCATCCTTGAGGAAAGTGATCCCCAGACTGGCAGAAAGATTGACAGGGTGCTCCCTGAGATTTTTAATATTTTCGATATTCCGAAGGATATTTTCCGCTAAATCCAAAACATCCTTTGGATTTGAATAATTATTGATAAATATCAGGAATTCATCACCGCCCAGACGGGCAGGGAAAACATTATCGCTGGCAATGCCCTTTAGAATTTTGGCCACAGCATTGAGTGCGGCGTCGCCCATATGATGTCCGAAGGTATCATTGATGGTTTTAAAACCGTCAAGGTCAAAAAGAAAAAGAGCCTGATTGTTGTATTTTCTGAACAGCGTGTCCATTGTGTGATAAATAGACTTACGGTTTGGAATGTTGGTCAGCCCGTCAATATAAGCCGACTTCTTTAAAAGTTCATTTGTTTTTACCAGCTCATGCTTGCTGATTTCCAGGGTTTCAGTCATCTGATTGATGTTGTCAGCCAGCTCGTGAAACTCATCGTCTCCTGGAATTTCACAGCGCACAGAAAAGTTTTCATGCTGAATCTGCTTGATCTTTTCGGTCAGATAGGTAAGAGGGTTTGTAATGGTTTTGGCAAGCTGAATTCCGATAAACAGAGCGACCAGTGTAATCGTCAATGTAGTGAGAAGCAGCATGGTCTGCAGGGTGTTGGCCTCTTTAAAAACCTCGGTTTGCGTCATACAGACAACCACGACCCAGCCAGAGGTAGGGATCTTTTCGTAATTGGCAATAACAGGGGTACCATCATAGTTATAGGTAAAGAATCCAGTGTTGCTCTTTAGTCGGTTGTTTTCAACATCGGATATGAACTTTTTCAGATCTGCGTCATTATTGAGGGCGTTCTCCTGACTTTCTTCTGAGGAGAGACCTTCCTCCATAATTGTAGAAAGCTGTTTGGCCTTGGAGTCCAGAATATAGACATAGCCGCTGTCGCCCACCTTACGCTGGCTGATCTGCTGGTTAATACTTCCAATACTGACATTGCGGTTTAAAATTCCGATGGGTTTTTGGGAAGTATCGTATATCTTTATGGCCAATGCGAGGCATTTACTGCCGTTGGACGGCGTGTCCACAACTTCATTGTAGGAATCCTTGTTTTGCTCAATCAATGTTTTGAACATGCTTGAATCCCTCACGTTTGTCCCCTGATAATTAGGGTCCGATGAAGCCACGACATTTCCGGACAGGTCGATGATTGAATTGCGATTGACAACGCTGTTTGTTTTAGCGCTGATGTTCAGGAGCTGCTGCGCCGGCTCCAGGAGCTCAGAGTTTGACGGATCGCTCAGACTCTTGGCGAAAGCGGGAATCTGAGCTGTGAATTCCAGATCATCCATTTGTGTTTTGTAAAACTCTTCCAGATAGTTGGCGATGGATTCAGAAACATCTGACAGGGCCTGCTTTCGCATCTCCAAAGAGCTTCTTGACATATAAATGCTTATAATGGAAGATAATATTAAAAGCGGTATCACCACTAACAGAATCATTAAAAGGGGGAGCTTTCTTTTTACTTTCAAAATATGTGTCACCTCCAGGAGATTTCTACCCAACTCTACTTTATTTTAACACAAGTTTAACGAGAGTAAAAATAAAAAAAGATTGACATTATTCTCTCAAACACGTATAGTAGGTAGAGGGCACAATCCTAAACAGTACCTTCATGTTTTATGTGAAGGTTTTTTCTTTGTGATAAGCCCTTAAGATACAAAAAGGAGTGATATTATGGACGCAGACCCTGGAGAGAAGCGCTTACTAAAATTGAATAATCAAGCGGTCATAATATCAGCATATATTTTGACCGCTTTCTAACGAGGGAGGTCAAAATGATCAATATTTACAAAACGATTGATGGAAAAATTGTAGAAATTGATGAAATTGAAAAGCATGCCTGGATTAACATGGTAAATCCCACAGAGGAAGAGCTTCTGTCAATTTCAGATCAATTAAATGTAGAAGAGGATTTTCTCCGTGCCGCACTGGATGAAGAAGAAATCTCACGTGTCGAGCTTGATGAGGATATGAATCAGGCATTAATAACCATCGATGTACCCATAGTGGATAAAACCTCACAGATGGTTTTATACAGTACCATACCGGTTGGGATTATCGAAACCCATGAGAACATTATAACGGTCTGTCTGCAAAGCAATACCATTATCGATGACTTTGCAAAGGGCCGGGTAAAGCATGTTTTTACAAATCTGAAAACCCGGTTTATTTTTCAGATGCTTTACCGTGTTGCGACCCGGTTCCTGGTTTACCTGAGACATATTAACCGAATGAGCACCGAAATCGAGAAGGAACTGCATCGTTCGATGAAAAACAAAGAACTTATCCAGTTATTGGATTTGGAAAAGAGTTTGGTGTTCTTCTCCACTTCATTAAAAGCGAACCAGTCCGTGCTTGAAAAGCTTCAGCGGGGGCGTGTCATCAAGCTTTACGAAGATGACCGCGAGCTGTTAGAGGACGTGCTGATTGAAGTGGAGCAGGCCATTGAGATGTCCAATATTTACAGCAATATTTTGAGCGGTACGATGGATGCTTTCGCGTCGATCATTTCAAACAACTTGAATATTGTAATGAAGGTTTTAACCTCCATTACAATATTGATGGCAATACCAACAATGGTCTCAAGCTTTTATGGAATGAACGTTTCGGGCCTGCCGTTTGCTAATTTTGGAGCAGTTGTGATTATCGTTGTGATCCTAACCGCTTTGGTAGCAATGATATTATTCAGAAAAAACATGTTCTCATAGCAATAAATTGTTCAAGCTGCTTGACAATATAGACGAATGGCGCTATAATGTATACAGAAAATTAAATGATATGTCTGTTTCAGGGCGAGGTGTAATTCCTCACTGGTAGTGATGTGCGAAGGAGCAATAAGTCTACGAGCCGAAAGGCCGATCTGGTTAGAATCCAGAACCAACGGTATAGTCCGGATGAAAGAAATTAGCACAGTTGATGCGCTTAGTATTGAGCCCTTAGGTACACAGACCTAAGGGCTTTTTTAATACGACCTGACAGACCCACAGGAGGTATCATCATGAACGTCAAAACGAAGACGATCACTCAAATGGCGGTATTGGCAGCGATGTCCATACTATTGGTCTACTTAATTCACTTTCCAATTTTCCCGGCAGCTCCTTTTTTAGAGTATGATCCGGCGGATATCCCCATTTTGATCGGTACATTTATGTTTGGGCCGTTAGGTGGCCTGGTTTTAACAGCGGTTGTCTCTATTTTACAGGGATTAACGGTAAGTTCGGCCAGCGGTATTATCGGCATTATGATGCATTTCTTTGCGACGGGAAGCTTTGTCCTAGTGGCAGGCAATATTTATAAGAAGCATCGTACACGGAAGGGCGCTGTTGTTGGACTGCTCTTTGGAGCCCTGGCAATGACGATCACAATGGTTATCTGGAATCTGATTTTCACACCGCTGTTTATGGGAACACCAATTGAGGCGGTTATAGCAATGCTCATTCCAGTCATTATACCATTTAATTTAATTAAAACAGGTGTCAATGCGCTCATTACATTTATTGTCTACAAGTCTGTATCAAAGGTGTTAGGCATGGAAATCAAAGAAACAAAGCTGGCTGAATAAGCCTGAATAAGCCATTGAGAAGCGAAATCTTCACGGATTTCGCTTTTTTTATAAAAAAAATCAAATAACCTATTGACAGTTCATAAAAAAGCTGATAAACTATGTCAAGTCGTCAGCAATAAGGCGCTGCTGATTTTGAGTAAAAGTCTTCGAAAAAAGATTTTGAAAAAAGCAAAAAAGCGCTTGACAACAGCCTGTGAGATGTTGTATCATAAACAAGCTGTCAAGGACGGCAGATGAATCTCTTCATTAGTATAGATAAAGAGGTTCGGGTCATAGAAAAGAGAATAGTACCATAAAACCTGAAATTCCAGCTGATGAAAATCAGCAAAGGATAAAACGCAAGTGCGATGAACACTTCAAAAAAATCATCACATGAACCAGATCAAGAAGCCGAAAGGCTAAACGATAAACTTTTTATTGAGAGTTTGATCCTGGCTCAGGACGAACGCTGGCGGTATGCTTAACACATGCAAGTCGAACGAGAAGGTTTTGAATGATCCTTCGGGTGAAATTAGAACTGGAAAGTGGCGAACGGGTGAGTAACGCGTGGGTAACCTGCCCTATGGAAAGGAATAGCCTCGGGAAACTGGGAGTAAAGCCTTATATTATGGTTTTGTCGCATGGCAAGATCATGAAAACTCCGGTGCCATAGGATGGACCCGCGTCCCATTAGCTAGTTGGTGAGATAACAGCCCACCAAGGCGACGATGGGTAACCGGTCTGAGAGGGCGAACGGTCACACTGGAACTGAGACACGGTCCAGACTCCTACGGGAGGCAGCAGTGGGGAATATTGCGCAATGGGGGCAACCCTGACGCAGCAATACCGCGTGAGTGAAGAAGGTTTTCGGATCGTAAAGCTCTGTTATTGGGGAAGAAAACATGACGGTACCCAATGAGGAAGTCCCGGCTAACTACGTGCCAGCAGCCGCGGTAATACGTAGGGGACAAGCGTTGTCCGGAATGACTGGGCGTAAAGGGCGCGTAGGCGGTCTATTAAGTCTGATGTGAAAGGTACCGGCTCAACCGGTGAAGTGCATTGGAAACTGGTAGACTTGAGTATTGGAGAGGCAAGTGGAATTCCTAGTGTAGCGGTGAAATGCGTAGATATTAGGAGGAACACCAGTGGCGAAGGCGGCTTGCTGGACAAATACTGACGCTGAGGTGCGAAAGCGTGGGGAGCGAACAGGATTAGATACCCTGGTAGTCCACGCCGTAAACGATGAATGCTAGGTGTTGGGGAAACTCAGTGCCGCAGTTAACACAATAAGCATTCCGCCTGGGGAGTACGACCGCAAGGTTGAAACTCAAAGGAATTGACGGGGACCCGCACAAGCAGCGGAGCATGTGGTTTAATTCGAAGCAACGCGAAGAACCTTACCAGGTCTTGACATCCTCTGACGAGCCTAGAGATAGGAAGTTTCCTTCGGGAACAGAGAGACAGGTGGTGCATGGTTGTCGTCAGCTCGTGTCGTGAGATGTTGGGTTAAGTCCCGCAACGAGCGCAACCCCTGCCTTTAGTTGCCAGCATTAAGTTGGGCACTCTAGAGGGACTGCCGTAGACAATACGGAGGAAGGTGGGGACGACGTCAAATCATCATGCCCCTTATGACCTGGGCTACACACGTGCTACAATGGTCTGAACAGAGGGCCGCGAAGCCGCGAGGTGAAGCAAATCCCTTAAAACAGATCCCAGTTCGGATTGCAGGCTGCAACTCGCCTGCATGAAGTTGGAGTTGCTAGTAATCGCGGATCAGAATGCCGCGGTGAATGCGTTCCCGGGTCTTGTACACACCGCCCGTCACACCACGAGAGTTGGCAACACCCGAAGCCTGTGAGAGAACCGCAAGGACTCAGCAGTCGAAGGTGGGGCTAGTAATTGGGGTGAAGTCGTAACAAGGTAGCCGTATCGGAAGGTGCGGCTGGATCACCTCCTTTCTAGGGAACAGGAAGTCATGGTACTATTTTCTTTTGTATGACCCAAAGTCATACACAAAAATGATAATCTGGGGGTGTAGCTCAGTTGGGAGAGCACCTGCCTTGCAAGCAGGGGGTCAGGAGTTCGAATCTCCTCATCTCCACCATCTTATCATAAAAAGCAATTGCGGGGGCGTGGCTCAGTTGGGAGAGCGTCTGCTTCGCATGCAGAAGGTCAGGAGTTCGAGTCTCCTCGTCTCCACCATATTGATAATAAAATATGGGCTTGTAGCTCAGGTGGTTAGAGCGCACGCCTGATAAGCGTGAGGTCGGAGGTTCAAGTCCTCCCAAGCCCACCATGATTAAACATCATACATTGGTCATTGAAAACAACATAAAGAAAAAAGAGTAAAGAGCAAATATTAAACAAAGTAAAAAACTTCTTAATAAATGCAATTTCAAAAACAACATTCTTTTGAGCTCAGAAAGAGAACAAAAGAAAAACAAAACGAAATGCGAAAGCATTCGTGGAGATCAAGAAACAAAGAGCACAGGGTGAATGCCTTGGCACTGGGAGCCGAAGAAGGACGCGACAAGCTGCGAAAAGCCACGTTTAGGAGCACATATCCGTTGAGACGTGGGTGTCCGAATGGGGAAACCCGGCGGTCAGAAGGGCCGTCACCGTTAAGTGAATCCATAGCTTAACGGAGGGAACCCGGGGAACTGAAACATCTTAGTACCCGGAGGAAAAGAAAGAAACATCGATTCCTTAAGTAGCGGCGAGCGAACGAGGAAGAGCCCAGAATCCATCAATCATTTCCGTTTAGCAGAAGGGCATGGGAAGGCCCCGCAAAGAGCGTAAGACGCGCGTATGCGAAAAGCCGAGATGAGGAGATTCGAGGAGTACCACGGGACACGTGAAACCCTGTGGGAAGATGGGGGGCCCACCCCCCAAGGCTAAATACTACCCAGTGACCGATAGCGGAAAGTACCGTGAGGGAAAGGTGAAAAGAACCCCGGGAGGGGAGTGAAATAGAAACTGAAACCCTGTGCTTACAAGCAGCTGGAGCGCAAGTGACAGTGTGCTTTTTGTAGAACGGGCCAACGAGTTACGGTATGTAGCGAGGTTAAGCACTTCAGGTGCGGAGCCGAAGCGAAAGCGAGTCTGAATAGGGCGCCTTAGTTGCATGCTGTAGACCCGAAACCGTGTGATCTATCCATGACCAGGGTGAAGCTTGGGTAAAACCAAGTGGAGGCCCGAACCAGTGTCTGTTGAAAAAGGCTTGGATGAGTTGTGGATAGGGGTGAAATTCCAATCGAACACGGAGATAGCTGGTTCTCCCCGAAATAGCTTTAGGGCTAGCGTTCTGTGATGAATGACGGAGGTAGAGCACTGAATTGGGTAGGGGGCGTCAAGCTTACCGAACCATATCAAACTCCGAATGCCGTGCATTTTAACAGGGCAGTCAGACAGTGGGAGATAAGTTTCATTGTCAAAAGGGAAACAGCCCAGACCATCCGCTAAGGTCCCCAAGTACTGATTAAGTGGGAAAGGATGTGTCACTGCACAAACAACCAGGATGTTGGCTTAGAAGCAGCCATACATTTAAAGAGTGCGTAATAGCTCACTGGTCGAGTGGTGGTGCGCCGAAAATGAACGGGGCTAAAATCAGGCACCGAAGCGATGGATTGTACCATAAGGTACAGTGGTAGGGGAGCAATCTCTTAGGGGCGAAGCCATTTCGTAAGGGATGGTGGACTTAAGAGAAGAGAGAATGTTGGCATGAGTAGCGAAAGTGAAGTGAGAATCTTCACCATCGAAAGCCCAAGGTTTCCTGAGGAAGGCTCGTCCGCTCAGGGTTAGTCGGGGCCTAAGCCGAGGTCAAAAGACGTAGGCGATGGACAACTGGTTGAAATTCCAGTACTACCTCAATGCGTTTGAGAAATGGAGTGACACAGAAGGATAAGCGAACCCGGCCGTTGGAAGAGCCGGGGCAAGCAGTGAGACTGCAGCGGGAGGCAAATCCCCCATTGCATAAGGTCAAGCTGTGATGCGGAACGAAAAATAAGTAGGGAAGTCGCCGATTTCACGCTGTCAAGAAAAGCTTCTATCGAGCAAAGAGGTACCCGTACCGTAAACCGACACAGGTAGGCGAGGAGAGAATCCTAAGATGAGCGGGAGAAGTGTTGTTAAGGAACTCGGCAAAATGACTCCGTAACTTCGGGAGAAGGAGTGCCCCTTCGGGGGCCGCAGAGAAGAGGCTCAAGCGACTGTTTAGCAAAAACACAGGTCTCTGCTAAATCGAAAGATGACGTATAGGGGCTGACGCCTGCCCGGTGCTGGAAGGTTAAGGGGAGTGCTTAGCGTAAGCGAAGGTGCGAACTTAAGCCCCAGTAAACGGCGGCCGTAACTATAACGGTCCTAAGGTAGCGAAATTCCTTGTCAGGTAAGTTCTGACCCGCACGAAAGGCGTAACGATTTGAGCGCTGTCTCGACAACACACCCGGTGAAATTGTAGTACTCGTGAAGATGCGAGTTACCCGCGACAGGACGGAAAGACCCCGTAGAGCTTTACTGTAGTCTGGCATTGAGTTTTGATATAACATGTACAGGATAGGTGGGAGGCAGAGAAGCATGCACGCCAGTGTGTGCCGAGCCATTGTTGGGATACCACTCTTGTTATATTGGAATTCTAACGCGTTGCCGTAATCCGGCAAGCGGACAGTGTCAGATGGGCAGTTTGACTGGGGCGGTCGCCTCCTAAAAAGTATCGGAGGCGCCCAAAGTTACCCTCAGGATGGTTGGAAACCATCTGTAAGAGTGCAAAGGCAGAAGGGTGATTGACTGCGAGAGAGACATCTCGAGCAGAGACGAAAGTCGGGCTTAGTGATCCGGTGGTTCCGAGTGGAAGGGCCATCGCTCAACGGATAAAAGCTACCTCGGGGATAACAGGCTTATCTCCCCCAAGAGTCCACATCGACGGGGAGGTTTGGCACCTCGATGTCGGCTCGTCTCATCCTGGGGCTGAAGCAGGTCCCAAGGGTTGGGCTGTTCGCCCATTAAAGAGGCACGCGAGCTGGGTTCAGAACGTCGTGAGACAGTTCGGTCCCTATCCGTCGTGGGCGTAAGATATTTGAAAGGAGCTGTTCCTAGTACGAGAGGACCGGAATGGACAAACCGCTGGTGCACCAGTTGTTCCGCCAGGAGCATCGCTGGGTAGCTAAGTTTGGAAGGGATAAGTGCTGAAGGCATCTAAGCACGAAGCCCCCCTTAAGATAAGATATCTCATTCGAAAGAAGTAAGGCCTCTGGAAGACGACCAGGTAGATAGGCTGGAGGTGGAAGTGCAGCAATGTATGGAGCTGACCAGTACTAATCGGCCGAGGTCTTGATCCCATCAAGACATTTTGAAAACTCTTTTCCTTTATGTTGTTTTGAATGACCAAAAACCGAATAAAAACGCAAGATTGATCTCGTGATGATGGCGAAGGGGAAACACCTGTTTACATACCGAACACAGAAGTAAAGTCCTTCAGCGCTGAAAGTACTTGGTGGGCAACTGCCTGGGAGGATAGGACATCGCGGGGTCTTAAATAATCCTCAGTAGCTCAACGGTGGAGCACTCGGCTGTTAACCGATAGGCTGTAGGTTCGAATCCTACCTGGGGAGCCATTTGAAGACAAACGGATATGGATAAGCAGGAACTTTTCCATATCCGTCTTTTTAAGCCAAAGACATTTGGCCCCTTGGTCAAGCGGTTAAGACACCGCCCTTTCACGGCGGTTACGGGGGTTCGAATCCCCCAGGGGTCACCATTTTTAATAACACCATGCGGCCTGGTAGTTCAGTTGGTTAGAATGCCAGCCTGTCACGCTGGAGGTCGAGAGTTCGAGTCTCTTCCAGGTCGCCATTTTTATCTTAATATTACCAATTTTTGTGACCCATTAGCTCAGTTGGTAGAGCATCTGACTTTTAATCAGGGTGTCGGGCGTTCAAGTCGCCCATGGGTCACCATTTTTTTATTTGTTTTAGGTTTTATAATTCAATAAGTTTATATTAAGCTGATGTGGCTCAATTGGCATAAGCAGAGAACCCAAATCTGTGATTTGGTGTGAATCGCTTAGTTAGGCAGATGGCCGGGAGCAGCAATTGTTCGAATTGGAATTTAATAGGTTTATCATTAAGCTGATGTGGCTCAATTGGCAGAGCAGCTGATTTGTAATCAGCAGGTTGTAGGTTCAAGTCCTATCATCAGCTCCATTTTTATTTTGGGGAGATGCCCGAGTGGCTAAAGGGGGCGGACTGTAAATCCGTTGACTGAGTCTACGATGGTTCGAATCCATCTCTCCCCACCATTATAACGATCGTTGGATCGTTTTTTTTATTGCAAAAATTCAACCCGTATTGTTACGATACGGGTTGAATACAAAAGGCCTCTCTTAATTGAGAGGCCCCAAGGTTCAAAGTATAATTATTTACCGCCACAGGCTGTTCGATTTGGATGTCTTGTGACAAAACCATTAATATCTTCTTTTGGGTTGTAAACAGAAAGAATCATTGTTCCTTCATTAAGGTCTAATTTGTGTTCAGAATACTCGGTTAATTTTTCGATTTCCAAAACAGCAGCCTTCGCTTCATCAACATTTGTAAATTCTTCCAGTGAAACTGTAGCGATGCCATCATCTGAATAATTTGCAGATTCCATCTTTTTCAGTAAGGTTTTTGAAATATCATTCAACATAGTAACCACCTTTAATCCTTTCATCGATTACGTGACCTATTTTGATTATACGATAACTTTGAAGTCTTGTCCACAAGATGTCAAAAATTTACTACTAATCAAAATAGGCGGCTTAAATAAAGCCTCTACTTTATCTTTATATGAAATTATACCCTAAGATTTAAGAAAATAACAAAATCGAGGAAATGTAAGTAAATTTCCACTGGGGTGATTGACAAAAATGCGAAAAATGAGATACTATAATAAGGATTACAATGTAATTTTGGTAGATTATATTAGGAGATGTTTGAAATGGTAAATTTAACAATTGACAATCAGAAAGTGAGCGTTCCCGAGGGCACTACGATCCTTAACGCCGCTAAAGAAGTAGGGATTGATATCCCGACTTTGTGCTATTTTAAAGGCTTTGATCCTGAAGGAAGCTGCAGGATGTGCCTTGTTGAAGTGGTAGGAGCCAGAAGACTGGAGACCGCTTGTTCAACACCGGTAGGCGAAGGGATGGTCGTCTATACGAATAATGCGGTTGTTCGTAAAGCACGCCGCTTTGTCTTAAAAATGCTTTTCTCAGATCATACATTTGATTGCTTTACCTGCTACAAATTCGGCACCTGTCGTTTTGTCGATCTAAATGGGAATTGTATCGAGTATGACGAAGTGAAAAGCTTTGGTCAATCTTTGGAAAAGGGTCAGCCAATCGATGACTCAAGTCCTTTTTATACTTATGATCCCAACAAATGTATTTTATGTAATCGTTGCGTTAAGGTTTGTGAACACCTTCAGTGCAATCATGTTTTAGCAAAATGCGACCGTGGTTACGAAACAAATATTAATCCAGTTTTCGATATGCTGCGCGGTGATAAAAACTCAAACTGTGTAAACTGTGGAAATTGTATTGCCGAATGCCCTACAGGAGCACTGGCGCCGAAAAAGTTCATGCCGCTGCCTTATACCGATACGGTAGAAACAATTTGCCCTTATTGTGGCGTAGGCTGTACTTTGAAATTAAAGGTTCGGGATAACAAGATTACAGATGTTATGAGTGTTCCGGGCAATGTTAACAATAATCTTCTTTGTGTTAAAGGGCGCTTTGCCCATGATTTTGTGGCCAGTGAGGATCGTCTGAAAACGCCGCTTATTCGAAAAAATGGCGTTTTGGAAGAAGCAACCTGGGAAGAAGCTTATGATCTGATTACTCAGAAGCTGAAAGAAGCGATTTCAGAAGGCCCGCAGGCTGTGGCAGGTTTTTCGTCAGCCCGCTGTACCAATGAAGAAAACTATTTGTTCCAGAAATTTATCCGATCAGTCGGTAAGACGAACAATGTTGACCATTGTGCGCGACTTTGTCATGCCTCTACCGTTGCTGGGCTGGCTAAATCCTTTGGAAGCGGTGCTATGACAAACAGCATCGAAGAAGTGGATGTGATGGATGTTATTCTCGTCAGCGGTTCAAATACCACTGAGACACATCCTGTCATCGGTGCTAAGATCAAGCAGCGAGTACAGAAAGGCGCGGCGCTGATTGTGGCGGAACCGCGTAAAATTGAACTGGCAAAATATGCCGATGTATATCTTCAGATCAAGCCAGGCACCAATGTTGCCCTGTTTAATGGTTTGATGAAAGCGATTTTAGATGAACATCTGGAAGACCGTGATTTTATTAACGAGCGGACTGAAAATTTCGATGCGCTTGAAGAATATTTAAACACAATTACAGTAGAAGAATGTGCTGAGATATGTGGAGTTGATCCCGAAGAAATGCGCAAGGCAGCACGTTTATATGCGACTAAGGATAAAGGCGGCATTTTCTATTCAATGGGTGTGACCCAGCACGCTACCGGAACCGATGGTGTTATGAGTACCGCTAATCTGGCAATGATAACCGGCAAGATTGGCCGTGAAGGTTGTGGTGTTAACCCGCTTCGTGGTCAGAATAACGTCCAGGGGGCCTGTGATATGGGGGCTCTTCCAGGCGATTTTACAGGCTACCAGAAGACGAATAACCCAGACGTTCTTGCGAAATTTGAGCAGGCCTGGGGAACAGAGCTGCCGACAAATGCAGGCCATACGATTACGGAAATTGTTGACGATGTGGATAAAAACATCGTGAAGTTTTTATATATTATGGGTGAAAACCCACTGGTTTCTGATCCCAACACAAACCATGTTAAGGAAGCCTTTGAGAAGGCAAACTTTATCGCACTCCAGGATATTTTTCTGACTGAAACGTCAGAATATGCGGATGTTGTTCTGCCAGCAATGGTTTATGCCGAAAAAGACGGTACATTCACCAATACCGAGCGCCGGGTCCAGCTGCTCAGAAAAGCTGTAAAGGCGCCTGGCGTGGCCAAAGAGGACTGGCGTATCATCTGTGAGCTTGCACAGCGTATGGGCTCTGAAGGCTTTAATTTTAACAGCTCAGCCGAAATTATGGATGAAATCGCATCGGTCACCCCGAGCTATGCCGGTGTGTCACACGAGCGTTTGGAACGCGGCGACCGAATTCAGTGGCCATGCCCTGACAAAGAATCAGAAGGTACTAAATTCCTGCATAAAGGCCAGTTTACGCGCGGAAAAGGCATGTTCAATGTTGCGCACTACATTGCACCGGAAGATCAGCCGGATGAAACCTATCCGATGATTCTCATGACTGGACGTATTCTGCAGCATTATCATACCCGCACGATGACTAAGAGAACTGCGGGCATTCAGGAGATTGTTGGAGATCCTTTCTTCGAAATTAATCCCAAAACGGCTGAAGAAAACGGATTTTCAGAAGGTCAGTTTATTCAGGTAACATCGCCAAGAGGTTCTGTAACCGCAAAAGCAGTCTATAATAAAGGAATTCAGGAAAACACCCTGTTTATGCCATTCCATTATGGTGACAAGGGTGCCAATTGCCTGACCGGCGGTAAGGTCGATCCGATCGCTAAGATTCCACCGTTCAAGGTTTGTAAAGTCTTTTTAGAAGAAGCAAAATAAATGTGGGCTCCCTTCATCATGGCTGGTGGTGGAGGGAGTGTTTTCATATTCTGGGAGAAAGACAATGAAAAAGTATAAAACAGCTGCCATCCTGGTTGGTGGAAAAAGCACCAGAATGGGAAAGGATAAAAAAAACCTCGTCATTTCAGGTAAAGCACTGTTGCAATCCATTATTGACCAGCTGGCCGCTTTGTTTGATGAAATAATCATAGTCGGCTGCAGTGAGGATGAGATTGTCGGTATTCATGGCATTACAGGTGTATATCCGGATATTTTGGATATCTCAGCATCCCTGACAGGAATCTATACCGCCTTGCTTTACAGCCAGTCAGACTATGTTTATGTCACAGCCTGTGATATGCCTAATTATGATTTGGCTTTTATTCGGCATATGATGACACTTTTAGAAGAAAATCCTGATAAAAAAGGCTGTGTCACACGTTATAAAGAGTGGATTGAGCCCTTCAATGCTTTTTATTCAAGGGACTTGCTGCCATCAGCAGAGCGTTTTTTAAAAAGTGGAAGAAAGAGCGTTTTTCATTACTTAAGCCGGGAAAATATTTATTATATAGCAGAGAAGGATGCTCGTATTTACACGCCGGATTGGCGCCTTTTTTGTAATTTAAACACCCCTGGAGATTTATCAAAGCATTTAAAAGGAGTTGGCGATGTCAGTGAAATTGGAAGAAATTGTAAAGATCACGCCAAGAGGCGCCAAAAGGGTCTTTGACCCAATGGTTGAGGAGTATCCGGTTACGTTGTATCTTAATGGACAGAAAATGATCTCATTGATGAGTACGCCCCAAAATTTAAAAGAGCTGGGTGTCGGCTTTTTTTATCTGAAAGGTCTTATAAAGGATATTCATCAGGTAAATAAAATAGAAATTGAGCGAAGTACTGTTAAGACAGGAGCGGCTGTTTATATTGACAGCCATGAGAGGACATCGAAATTAAAAGATTTTTTTGAATTGTCTGAGGAGAGCATTCTCACAAGGAATGAAGAAAAACAGACCTATCCCTTTGAGGCCGATTTTCAAACAGTATTGAAACGATACGGGTTGACGGAAAAAGGCATTTTTGAAATGATGGAAGGCTTCAGCCAGAAGTCGGAGCTTTTTGTAAAAACTGGCGGAGTGCACAGCATTGGTCTGTATGAAAAGGGAGAAGCCGTGCTGTTCTACGATGACGTCAGCCGCTACAATACCTATAATAAGCTGTTTGGCGGTATTTTGCTGAACCAAATCACCCCTGAAAACAAAATGCTTCTAACAACTGGCAGGATTCCAAGCGAGGTAATGACTTGGATCATCCAAAATGGTATTCGTTGTGTTTTATCCATTTCTGCGCCTACAAACGGAAGCGTTCAGCTGGCCAGAAAGCATGGAGTGACCTTGATGGGATTTGTAAGGGGAGAGCGACTGAATTTATACGCCTGAATGTAAAAAAATCATCAGAAAAAGGTTAAAAAAATCTTGACACTGGTGGCGTCATTTGTTATTATAATTGAGCACGTTACATACAGATGCTTTGCTCGTCTGAGTAACGCTGCATTGTGCGGATGTGGCGGAATTGGCAGACGCGCTAGACTTAGGATCTAGTATCTAATGATGTGGGGGTTCGACTCCCTTCATCCGCACCACTTTTTATATAAAACAAACACATTTATATGAAAAAAGTTAAAAAAGTGCTTGACAAAATAAAGAGGAGCGATTATAATAATATATGTTCGCTGATGAAAATTGTTCAAGCGAAGATAAGCGGAAGTGGCTCAGTGGTAGAGCATCGCCTTGCCAAGGCGAGGGTCGCGAGTTCAAATCTCGTCTTCCGCTCCATTTTATTTTTTGAGACTTATAACAGCTACGGCTGTTTTTATTTTTATTAAAATTGATTATCAAAGCAACAAAAAAATCCTGTTCTATGCAGGATTTTTTTTGTTTTTACGTTTTAAATTTCTTTTGGCCTGGAAGACAGCAAAGGTCATGGCAACTGTCATGTTTTGGATGCTGTTGTAGAGGGGATGGCGTTTTCCAGGAAGGCCAATATGTCCAAACGCATTGAGAATATGATTAGGCTTATGATTGTTTTTGGGTGTTTTTGAGCCGGTTTCAATGACCAGCCGCTTTCCGGCAATGCTGGTCAGCAATATATTGACGATATCATAAGCGCCCTCATAGGCCGTGATCTTTTCCCTGTTTTTTTTGATTTGATGATAATATTTGCCGATAAAATCAGCTGAAAAACCGGGGCTGTTAAAGCTGACACATTGATTGACACACTCGCCGTTTAGAATAGTGATATACTGCGCATCATTGCCGCCTTTAGAATGGCCTGCTAAATCAAAGTTTGAAAAGCCAAATTTTTTCTTGCAGTATTCATAGAAACGGAGAGCATTTTTCTGTTGGTCTGTTTCTGCGGAAAAAGCGCCTTTATAGTTATCAATCCATCCGCCAAGGCCAACGGTTCCTCTGAAGGTAATAATGCCTGTTTCAGGCGAATCTGAGCTGAAACAGAGACCATAAAGCCCATTTCGGGGTTCATCGGCCTGACTGAGAATCTGAAGGGACATCAGAGCACTGTCTTTCTGAATAAGCTCCAGAGAATGGCGCCACTCTTTAGAGGTCATGGCTGCGTCGCCTGCCAGTTTTGGATAATGACGGCGGTGAACAGCCACCATCTCAGAAATAGGGATGGGCAGGTCCTCCGGATGAACAGGAAGTGGAAGGGCTGTTAGCTGGCTTAAAAGATTCAATTGGCTATGACAAAGCATTGGAGGAACCTCCTTTCTGATAGGTGTTGGGAAGCGCCAAAACTATTCGGATTCCTTGAGCTTTGCCAGAGCTTCAGCAAAAGGATTGTTGACAGCTTCCTGATTTTCTTTTTTCATTTTGCGCATATAATTCTGAGCTTCACGTTTGCTGTTTTTCCGATTGCCGTCAAAATGTTTTTTGTTAAAGCTAGAAACCTTTTCTCTGAACCCGCAGCGTTTGCAGAAATAAAGAGCACCGTCGCCTTTACCGCGTATTTCCAGCTTAACATGACATTCGGGACAGCGGACATTCGTGTTTTTACTGACATTTTCACGGTAGCCGCAGGTTCTGTCCTGGCATACGAGCATCATACCGTATTTGCCTTTAACTTCAAGAAGGTTTTTTCCGCATTCTGGACATTTTTGTCCGCTTTTGTTGTCGTGAACAAATTTTTCGTTACTGTTTTTAACATCAGCGACCAGTTCGGTGGTGTAGGTTTTAATGTCTGCGATAAAAGCTTCAGGATCGCTTTTGCCTTTGCTGATCAATTCCAGCTGGCGTTCCCATTTTGCGGTCATGAGCGGCGATTTTAAATCAGCAGGAACCAGGTCGATAAGCTGTTTTCCCTTTGAGGTAGGATAAAGGGAATTCCCCTTTTTTTCAATAACAAACATCTTATATAATTTTTCAATGATGTCGGCTCTGGTGGCAACGGTTCCGATTCCGCCGGTTTCACCAAGGGTTTTGGCAGCTTTAGCGTCAACCTTCACCACTTTTTGAGGATTTTCCATGGCGGACAGCAGCGTGGCTTCTGTAAAACGTGCCGGAGGCTTTGTTTCGAGTTCTTTTAGAGAAATCTGGGAGACAGCAAGCGAATCCCCCTTTTTCAGTGAAGGCAATTTCTGGTCTTCGTTATCCTCATCGTATTCCTCCTCAGATTGATTTTCATAGACTTTTTTATAACCTAGTGTTACAATTTCACGCCCTTTAGCAGTCAGTGCTTCCCCGGCGATATCGGCTGTGACCGTTGTCTGCAAATATTCATAAGGGGGCAGAAAAACACTGAGAAAGCGCTTTATGACCAGGTCATAAATTTTTCGTTCATCGGTACTGAGGTTTGCCAGTATAACACGCTGTTCGGTAGGAATGATCGCATGATGATCGGAAACTTTGCTGTCATCAACAAAGCTTTTGTTTGTATGGATGCCGAGCTTGAAGATCTCGCTGACAGCCGCCTTATAAGGACCAATGGAAATTGTTTTGAGCCGTTCGGAGAGCGTTGGCACAATGTCCTGTGTCAGGTATTTTGAATCGGTGCGGGGATAGGTTAAAATTTTATGATTTTCATAAAGGCGCTGCATGATATTCAAGGTTTCTTTGGGACTCATACCAAAAAGGCGGTTAGCGTCTCTTTGAAGCTCTGTCAAATCATAGAGACCTGGAGAATAGCTTTTCTTTGGCTTTTTGCCGATATCTCTGATAACAGCGGATTTGCCCTTCACCTTCTGAAGAATTTTCTCTGCAGTTTCCCTTGAAGTGATGTTCTTTCCGTGCTGGCCCTGCCAGGTGAGTATAAATTGTGGCGTTTTAACCTGAATGTTGTAGTAAGGTTTGGGTTTGAAATTTTTGATTGCTTCTTCACGCTCGACGATCATGTTAAGCGTTGCAGACTGAACGCGGCCAGCAGAGAGCTGGGCGTTATATTTGACGGTCAAGGCTCTTGTGATATTAAGCCCGACCAGCCAATCCCCCTCAGCGCGGCATTGCGCAGCGCGGTAGAGGTTATTGAATTCGGCGCCGGGTTTTAAATGCTTAAAACCCTCTGAGATGGCTTTGTCAGTCACAGAGGAGATCCAGAGGCGTTTGATTGGTTTGCGGCAGTGTGCCTTATCCAGAATCCATCGGGCAACAAGTTCACCTTCGCGGCCAGCATCGGTCGCGATGATGATATCTTTTACTTCGGAACGGCCGAGAAGAGAGGAAACAATTTTATACTGCTTTCCGCTGCCCTTTAAAACAGTGAGTTTCATGTGCTCCGGCAGCATAGGGAGTGATTCCATATTCCAGTTTTGATATTTTTCGCCATAGGCCTCGGGATCGGCCAGTGATACCAGATGGCCAAGAGCCCAGGTGACAATGTAGTGTTCGTTTTCGAGATAACCGTTTTGTCCATTTTTGCATTTCAGGACGCGGGCAATATCTTTTCCAACAGAAGGTTTTTCTGCAAGAACAAGAGTTTTATTTTGTGACATAAAAAGTCCTTTCTGTATTAATAAGTGTGTAAAATGATAAAAACGGACCAAATGGGTCCGCTTTTATTATAGCATTGTTCAAATTATTTTTCCTGAGACTTTTTAGCCTGTTTTTTCGCTTTTTTGTGCAGTTTTCGAATTTTTTTCGTGTGCAGCATTGCTTCACGGTACAGATTCAGGGAATCAGGATCATCCTTGGAGATCATGTTTGGGAAAGCGTTGATGATACGGCTGTGTGAATAGCGGCGGAAGGCGGCCTTTTCAGACAGTCGGCCTGTAAACTCTTCAACATGCTTTTGAACATCGTCTTTGGCTGTTTCGAGAAGTTCATGCTGTGCATATCGGACATCTGTAATCTTTTGAGTGAGCTGTCCTTTTGTCTCCACGCCTTTTTCTTTAAGGTCATTGGTGACACTGGTTGCCAGTTCGGATACGCGGTTAAGCTTGTTCTTGAAGTTGAGAGTTTCCAGTGTAGAGGTAACCAGATCGGCAATCATAAGTACAGCAAAAGAGGTCGCCAGGACTTCAAGCCAAAAGGGTGAAAAACGCGAGATGATACGCTCCACAAATGGGTGGACAAGATACATCAGAGTAAGCGCCATAACACCGAAGAGCAGCGAATTTCTGAGACAGACACGGCCATTGATGTTAAATTTGCGATTTGAATAGTCCCACCATTTTGCATGGAACAGCTTTTCCATCGCCCAGCTCGTAATGTATTCCAGAACAGAGGTTGAGACGACACCTACGAAAAATACACTGACAGGATCGTTAATATATGGCCCTAAAATAGAAACAATAATGATTGCACCAACCCCATAGATCGGACAGTATGGACCATTTAAAAAACCTCTGTTAATAAACTTTTTCTTTGGGATAGAGCAAAATACGACTTCACAGCACCATCCAATAACAGCGTAAAGAAAAAAGTATGTGAAAAGCAGGCATAAGTTATAGTACATTTGGTTTTCCTTTCTATAAAAGTTATTCCCTAGTATTATACCATAATTTTATAAGCGCTAACACCAGCAGTCTTTCAAGATTTACTCAAGAATAAAATACTGGGAATTTTAAGCGAGACCAGCTATAATGAGGAAAAGAGAAAAAGGAGATGAAAAAGATGATCATGAATTTTGGCTCTTTAAATATTGATTATGTCTATTCCATGGAAAAAATTGTGAGTCCGGGTGAGACACTATCTTCAAAGGACCGCTCGGTTTTTCCGGGAGGAAAGGGTCTTAACCAGTCTGTCGCTTTGGCGCGCGCCGGGGCTGAGGTACGGCATGCCGGATTCGCCGGAATCGAGGACGCTCAGTTTCTGGTCGATATTATGGAAGAGAGCGGTGTAGAGATCGGGCTGCTGCAGAGAGTTCCAGAGACAAACGGACATGCGGTTATTCAGGTAGATGAGCATGGCGAGAACTGTATTATACTGTATCGGGGAACCAATGGTATGCCGGACAGTGCTTATGTCGAGAAGATTGGAAAGACACTTTGCGAGGGTGATCTGGTTCTGTTTCAAAACGAGACGAGTGCCATTGCGGAAATGATGCGGACTGCAAAAGAGAAGGGAGCTAGAATTGCTCTGAATCCTTCTCCAATGGATAATGACTGCCTGAATTTGCCGCTGGAGCTGGTGGATATTTTTCTGCTCAATGAGATTGAGGGAGCGGCGCTGACAGGAGAAAAAGCGCCGGATAAAATCCTCTCAGGGTTACGTGAACGGTTCCCAAAAGCAAAAATTGTTTTAACTCTGGGAAGTGAAGGTGCGATGTTTTCTGATTCGAGTAAAAGTTTTTTGCAACCTGTGGTAGAATGCGAAAAAGTGGTGGATACGACCGGTGCGGGAGACACGTTTACTGGCTACTATCTGGCTGGAATTGAAGCGGGAATGAGTGATGAAGAGGCAATTTACAGAGCGACAACAGCCTCCTCCATTTGTATTACGCGAATGGGCGCTGCACCGTCAATTCCTTTAAAAGAAGAAGTCGATACGAAAGCAGGTATACACTGAAATGACGTATACCGATTATAAGATAACAAAAAAGACCCACTGAAGGGTCTTTTTTATGCTTCTACAATTTCAATCCACAACCCTTTCTGTTCCGGGGTCAGATTGAGGTTTTCCAATGTTGTGGGTTCAGGAAGCGGCTTTTCCAGAATAAAACATTCGTTTATCCATTTTCCCAGAACCTCGGCGGCAATATCGAAAGCCTTTGAAAGGTCGGCCGCTTTTATGGGAATCCCATCAACGCCAAGATCTGGAAAGCCAAAGGTAATATTATCCTCACTTTTAAGTGTAAAAACAGCGGGGTAGGCATAGGTTAGCTTTTCTGTATTATCCAATGAATCGGTTCCTTTCTTTTAGGTAGTAGCGGCAAGAGGCTCTGCTCGCGGAATAAAGATCGTATTGCTGCTGTTGCTTTCGGCAGGCATACGCTGTTTGAGTCCAGCGGACTTATTGTCAATCATCTCGATATCCTTTCTGAGCACATCCAGCACGAGTTTGCAGTCATCCAGAGCGCGGTGGTTCTGCATATCACAGTCCGCCGCCCTTTGGAGTGCAATCTGATTGATGTCTTCCACTAATCCCATATGGATTTTTTGGGCACAACAGAATTTGCAATCTAGGTCGATGCCAGTGGAGTCAATGGATTTTCTCAGCAGTACGGAATCATAGTCAATTCCCCAGGACATAAGCGTTTTTCCGGCGATCAGATCACGCAGATCACGCATTACCTGGTGGATAGAGGGCTTATCCATGACCATCTGATTGGTAATCCCGGTAAGTGAGCTGATGCGCCAGTTGATTTTGTGGCTGGGTTTCACCAGGCTGTTATACACGGTGGTACCCTTGCAGTCGATGACGGCAATTTCAATAAGCTCATCCGGGCATTGGACCGCCTCAGTATCAAAAATAAAATATTCGGAGGGCCCTTTCAGATCCTCGCGGATACGTTTGAGATGAGTCTTGGCATAACGCTTGTTTTCCGCGATGCGGTGTCTTCGCATTTCTTCATGCATTCGCTGGCGTTCCTCATAGGCCAGAATAATGGGGGTCAGCTCAGTTTTGCTGGCATTTAGCTCTTTAGCAATAGCCTCATTGCTTAAGCCTTGGCGCCTGAGCGTATTATACCATTTTTTCAGAAAGGAATTGAGCTTGTCGTAGGGATAATGCATTTCTCTTGCGATTTGCTTATTTGAATATTGTCTTTGACGAAGCTCTTTGTACTTTAAAAGCTCAAGCTCCTGTTTTTCCTGTCGTTTTCTTTTGATTTCGGCGTCACGTCTTTTTTTGAGCTCTTTAAAAACCGGATGAACGGGGGTAATATTGCCCTGATTAATCCACATTTCAAAAAGTTCAAAAAGCTTTTTTTCGCTGATGTTCATAACTTTAAGAATATGAGGAAGAGGTTTTGTCTGAACTTTTTTAAATTGGCATAGCATAGATTTCATGATAAATGTCCTTAAGTATCAATTAGCAGTCTTTTTTAATTAAAAAGCAGATATCAGAGGTATCGAGAAGGTTTAGAAGTCTGTCTGCTTTTTTTAAATTCTTTTCAATAATATTTGTGTCAACACCTGCAAGACGTACGGTTATGGTTGCCAGGAAGTTGATAAAGTCCTTTGATTTTAAAGGGTCCAGCGTTTCAAAACAGTCTTTCAAAAGATATTTCCTCGCGCCATATTCAGCGATCATCAGCTTTTGAAACACTTCTTTCTGGATGTGCAGGTCAAACTCCGAAATAACAGCCATCATGGATTCACGCACAAACTGGTGTGTTTCCTTTAAAACCAGATCCTTCGTGAGAAGGAGTTCATAGAGGATTTTATTGGCTGGATCTTCAAAAATTTTGATATAAAAAATATGATTGAACAAAATATGCTTTTGAAGATGGTTTTCCAGCTGCGCTGCAAGCTGCTCCTCAACCATTTCGTTGATCGCGAGTATAAATTCGTGGTAAATACTGCCAACCAGAGCCTCTTTTTTATAATAGTAATTAACCAGTCCAACTGGAATTTCGGCCTTTTCAGCGATCATCGCAATGGTCGTCTGGCGGTAGCCGTGTCTATAAAAAAGCTCCTTTGCGGTCTGTAAAATTTTCTTCTTTGTTTCAATGCCATTTTTATATTGTGCCATAGTATCCTCGATTTTAAACTATTTTAATTATTATAACATAATTGTTTACAAACCGCACGATTTAAAGGATGAAAATGCTATTTTGTAAAAAAAATAAATTTAAGATAAAAGGCTTGACAAAAAAATGGTTGAGGTATATCATATTGAATATAAAATTGAATATATTATTTTATATTCAAAAATATGGAGGGGAAATTATGAGTGATGCGAACGTTATGAAGTTGTATGAAGAAAGAGAAAAGCGCTACATTCAGGCGGTCAGTCTTGAGCAGCCAGACAGGGTACCCCATGAGACAAGATTTGGCGAATACTGGGCCATTGATTACGCTGGGTATCCGATTAAGGGTTCGACTGTCAATCCTAAAATCATGGGTGAGGCCATGGAAAAACTGGCCCAGGATTTTGCCACAGATACAGCGCCATTTTTGTTTTCGAGAAATCCTTTGTTTTACAAATCATTACAATCACAGAGCTTTAATGAGGGGAAAACAGGCATTATGCAGCACCCTGAGGTATGCTGTATGAAAACAGAGGAATACGACGAATTGATTGCAGATCCTTTTAAATGTATTGTCAATAGGATACTGCCAAGAGTTTACGAAGCTTTAGATCCGGCCAATGGAAGCAGCAGCGTTTCGCTGGTACGGGCCATGAATATTCAGAATGATATGAATACGCCGATTTTGATGGAAGCAGCCCGGGTGAGCCAAAAATATGGACTGCCTTTGACAGGCGGAGGACTTGTCGAGGCACCGATGGATTATATTGCTGATATGATCCGCGGATTTTCTGCTATGACCATGGATATCCGGAGACAGCCTGAGAAGGTGGCAGCAGCTGCAGAAGCGGTTATGCCTTTGATGGACCGGCTGGCAGCACAGCTCCCGGCAGTCCCGGGCAAGCTGGTGAGTATGCCGCTCCATATGCCTGTATTTATGAGGGAAAAGGACTTTGCGAAGCTATGGTGGCCAAGCTTTAAAGCGTTGGTGGAGCGGATGGCGGCAAGAGGACAGTATATGCGCATTTATTTTGAGGGGGATTGGACGCGTTACTACGACTATCTGCAGGATTTACCGAAGGGCCGTATCCTTGGTGTTTTTGAATACATGGATCATCAGCTGGCCAAGGACAAGCTTGGAAAGGTGATGTGCATTACCGGTGGTTACGATGTATCACTCCTGCAGTACGGAACAAAGCAGGCGGTTATCGATGCGGCCAAAAAGCAAATGGATATCCTGGCACCCGGCGGAGGCTATATTTTCACGGTTTCCAAGGGCATTACCTATCCCAATGACGGAACACCTGAAAATGTTAAGGCATTGTACGAATTTGTGGAAGAATACGGAAAATATTAGGAGGTCAATCATGAATCAGGAAGTAAACTATCTGGCGAGCTGGGAAGAATACTGTGAGGCCAATGGTCTGCATTATGAGGAAAACGCTTATCTGGAGCCATACTGGCAGGCGACGCAGGAAAAACTGTTCGGATTTATCATCAAGCTTTTGATATGAAAAGATATGGGAGAGAGGGAGCGAAAAAATAATGAATGATACAAGAGGAAAACTAGGAAATTTTGTGAAATTTTCCTATGGCTTTGCAGATGTTGGATTCCAGATGATGGTAACCCTGTCAAATTCCTATCTGCTGATCTTTTTTACCGACGTAGCTGGTATTTCGGCGGTAACGGCAGGGATTATAATGACCGTAGGGCGGATTATAGACACCATCAGTGTTCCTATTTTGGGACCGTTTATTGAAAAAAGCCATTTGCCCTGGGGCAAGTACCGGTCGTGGCTGTTTATCGGTGCGATATGTATATTTATCACCAACGCAATTTTATTTGTTAATCTGAGCTTTTTGCCGCAGGCGGCATTGATTGCAGTAGGAGCCATTGTATACGCGGTCTTCTGTATTTCAACGAATGTGGCCTACATTGGCTATACCTCCATGAACTCATCCTTAACCGATGATCCCAAGGAAAAGGTGCAGCTTTCCACCTTCCGCGGCCAGGGAGCTGCCATTGGTAAAATTATTGCCGGCTGGACGCTGATTCCGATGATTTATTTCTTCGGCGGCGCGGACGCTTATACCGAGCAGGGATTCCTGCTGACTGCTATTTTAGTGGGCCTGATGATCGTCTTTACCTATCTGACCCTTTTCTTTGCAACCAAAGACCGTAAAGTAATGAGCAGCAAGGAAGAAATCAAAGACGCTAAAAATAATGGGCCTTCCGTAAAGGATATGCTTAAGCAGATTGTGACAACACGGCCGCTGCTGTTGCTGTTCCTGACCGACGTTACCCGGATTCTGGCAAGCCTTTTGGTATTTTCGATGTTCCCATACTTCTTTAAATATGTGGTCAACGATCCGGCCAAGGTTGCTGTATTCTTTGGTTCTGTTAATATTCTTTTGTTCATCGGGGCGACGCTGGTTCCATTTATCACCAAAAAGCTCAGCAAGAGAACGACCTATATGTGCGGCAACATTGTGATGGCGGTATGTTTTGTGTTAATGTTTCTAAACAGCGGAAACCCGACACTGATTACGATTTTGGCATCCATTGGGTACTTGGGTTATTCCCTTGGGAATGTTGTGAATACAGCCATGTACGCAGACATTGTTGACTTTGGTGAGTATAGAACCGGTAAGAACGCCAGAGCGGCAATCTTTAGCGTATTCCAGCTGTCCATTAAGGTTGCAGCTGTCTTTTCAACCAGCATCGCTGCCTTCGGGCTGGCATCAACCGGTTTTCAGGCCGGGGTTGAACCAACAGCCCAGGTGGTGAGCGGCATTAACATGATCTCTATGCTGCTGCCGGCAGGATTACTCCTTGTTGGTGTTGTATTTTTGTTTTTCTACAATATCAATGAAAAGGAACTGCCAGAAATGCGTGAAGAGATTATGAACCGGAAAAATTAAGTTCGGGTGGAACAGAGGGAGACAAATGGAGAATAATTTACAGAAAATGATAGAGGAACGAAATCAGCTTTATATGGATGTGCGCGCAGGTAAAATACCAAAGCGCGTACCCATCAACCTGAACATGGATGGCGCGGCGGCCCTGGAATACGCCGGTTATGATCTTAAGACACAACAGTATGATATAAAATATCTGATCGACGCCATGGAAAAAGCAGCGCAGGATTTTGAGAGTGATAATCTCGGCGTAACAGCAGTCCGTTTTGCCCATTTTTATAAAATTTTAGGGGCAAAACATTTTGTGATGGGGACAGATGGTTTTTTACAGCACCCTGAGATTGCAGCCATGGAACCCAAAGAATACGATGCCCTGACCGCGGAACCCTATAAATTTTTATGGGACAGCGTTATTCCCAGACTTTATACCGAGCTGGATAAGCCCTGGCCTTTGTCCTCGGCAGCGCTGGCAAAGGGCTTCCATACCTTTTACAGCACTATGGGGCAGGTTGGGGCAGCGAAAAATGAGTTGTGCCTGAAATATGGGAAGTCAAATCTGGGAGGAGCCTTTGCCCAGACTGACGCTCCCTTTGATTTTATCGCTGACCTGTTGAGATCTTTCACGGGCATGATGATGGATATCCGGCGTGTGCCGGACAAGGTGGAAGCTGCCTGTGAAGCGATTCTGCCGTTGATGATCAAGGCTGGCGCCAAGGGAACGCCGGAAAAGGCAGGGGGCTGTATGATTCCGCTGCACATGGCACCTTATATGAAGGAAAAGGATTTTGAACGCTTTTATTGGCCGACCTTTAAAAAGCTTGTGGAAGAGCTGGTAAAAACAAATACGAATGTCTCGATTTTCCTCGAGCATGACTTCACACGCTTCCTTGATTATATTCGTGAGCTGCCCGCAGGCTGCCAGCTGATGGCTGAGTTTGGAGATCCGAAGGCCTTTAAGGAAAAATTGGGAGACAAGTTCATACTGACTGGTTTCTATCCGCTGGCAATGCTGAAGACAGGAACACTGGATGAAATTCAGGACAAGGCAAAGGAAATCATTGACATTTTGGCACCCGGAGGGCGTTATATCTTCAGCCTGGATAAATCCATTCTCAGAGTCAGCGATGTGGAAATTGATAAATATCAGGCACTGCTGCGTTTTGTGAAAGAATACGCGGTTTATTAGGAGGCAGGAATGGAGATTAAATCAGAGTATTACAATAATTTAGACGAAAACATGGAAAAGTATGGTATTGCGGAAGAAGATATTCCCATGGCGGAGGATACCTTCCAGGGGCTGGAGGAGCAGATGTTCAGCTTTGCAATGTTTATGCTGATGTAAAATGAAAATAAGCCTATCCCATTGAAGATTGGGTTTGTAGACTGTCAAAGAAGTGGAGAAGCCCGAGACTGCGCCTTTTATCCAGATAAGAAAAAAGATCCAGGCGCTGTGGTAAACAGCCAGGAATCGTGCCGCTTTACAGGAATGTCCGGACACTGGCGTCGTAAAGCAACAACTTTAGTGAAGAAGATATAGGCGCGGGCGTAGTGTCCGCAGGATGATTTTTTCTTCCTTAGGTAAAAAGCTTCGTCTCTCAATTTTTTTGATATTCTAAGCCTGCTCCCATTGTGGGGCAGGCTTATTTTTTATGGTAGGAAGGACGGATATAGCCTAATTTTATGCCCTTTGTCACCGCCTCAAGCGAGGAGGAGACATCGAGCTTGTCAAAAATATGCTGAATATGGTTTGAAATTGTGCGTTCACTTGAAAAAAGCATCTCGGCGATGGCCTTGCGCTTATACCCTTCCGATAAAAGCTGTAAAATTTTCGTTTCTGTTGCGGTCAGTTCTTCGATATATTCATTTGCCCTGGGAAAGACAAGAACGCCTTTGTTAATCTGAATCAGGCTTTCAAGCAGCCTGTCAGGCTCAAGATTTTTGTTTAAAAAACCACAGGCTCCCAGCTTTTCGGCGGCATGGCGGTAAACCGGGAGGTCGTAGCCGGTCAGGAAGACAAGCTTTAGGCCGGGAAATTCCTTTTTAAGCCCGGAAGCAAGCGCAATACCGTCTTCATCACTGACTGTGTCGAGATTGATATCGAGGAGAAGGATATCCGGATGAAGCCAGCGAATATGCGCGGCAGCCTCTGATGGGTTCAGGAGTGTCGTGAACCTCTCGATTTCAGGCGCATCCGCCAAAACAATTTCAAGACTTTTGGCAAAAAGAGCGTGGTCATCGATCAATAAAATGTTCATAAGAAGTATCTCCTTTCATGGGGAGGGTCACAGAAGCACAGAGCCCGGAAGGTTCATTGGGCGCAATATTCAGATCGCCTCCGGCTGCTGTGAGGGTTTCCGAAACAGATACAAGGCCCTTATGCCTGAAAAGGTCGGAAGGTAAGGAGGTGAAGCCAGTTCCATTGTCGAGGACAGACAGGTGGATACAACAGTCCTTCACAGACAGGCAGACCTTGATTTCTGACGCGTCGGAATGCTTAAAGGCGTTATTCGCCAGCTCTTTTATTAAACGGAAAACGATGCGGTTATAAGGCTCGATGAGAAAGAGATCATCGGGGCAGTCCAGACGGACCTGCACCTTTTTTAAGGAATAAGTTTCCGCAACGCCTTCCAGCAGCTTTTCAAAATTTTCTCTCAGAGTCATTGAGCTTAGAAGCGTTGGTGAGTAAGCCTGCATTTCATCACGGATAGAGGTGTTCAGCTGATTTAAGGTGCGGATGATTAGGACTCTGATCTCTGGGCAGTCTGCCTTTGCAGCCAGGTTTTTCACAGATAGAAGATCCTGCAGAACCGCATCGTGCAGATAGTCTGAAAACTCTTTTTTCAGAGCTTCCTCACGGTTAAGCCAGGTGAGGGGATCACTGTAGAGAGCACCACCCTTATTGGCTGAAATCTTAAAAGTTTGATACGCAGCGCCAAAATAGTAAAGCAGAATAAACCAAAGGGCTGTGTGCAGCAAAATAAAAACCGCAATAACAGGAAGGGCGAGGAACCAGCCAAGCGCGGATAAGACAGCCGCACCGCAAAGAGTAATGGGCGATAAAAGGAAAGAGACTGCGGGATGGCCGCTAGCAGAGGTGTTCTGCCGGCTGGTTTTTAAAATTCTGTGAACGCTGATAAACGGCAGGCCGATGAGAACGTAAAGGCCGGTGTTGGACAGAAAGACAGGGCTGTACCGGAAGACGAGGCTGTACAGAACAGCGGGAAGGAGAATCAGCAGCAGGGAAATCAGCAGACTGCGCCCTTCCTGTCTGAAAAAGTACAGGCTTCTTTTTTTATTGGCCAGAAGGATTACGCCAAAGGAGGCAATGTTTACCAGACACTGAACACCCAGAAGCAGATTAAACAGGTAAGGACTGGGAAAGCTCACCAGTGTCATCAGTGTGAGTATCAGTTGAAGGTACAAAGCAAGTTTCCTGCCTGAGTAGAGAGACGCCTGAAAAATAAAGCTCAGGAAAAAGCGGGAGAGTACCAGAGGCAGGGTTGCGTAGAGCAGAAGGCCAAGTCCCGAAAAAACTGGGAGCTCCAGCCGCAGGAAGAGCATGCACCAGGATACAAAGACCAGCACCAGGGTGTAATGTTTTAAAAAGGAATTGGAGCGGTAGTTTTGAAGCTGGATAAAAGCTGCGCCAAAGTCTGTCAGCAAAATGACCGTCAGAGGCATCACCGCTTCCACTCCAAAATCCAGATGAAGCCAAAATTCGCAGCACAAAAAGACAGTCAGGAGCAATTGATGGAGGATAATCAGCAGCAGAGAGTGAAGATATTGGCTTTTCATGGCGTTCTCCTTTTTGTGATAGTTTTATTATAGCATAATCAGGCCTTGTCGGCGATTCTGCAGCAGGCATATTGTGTGATGATATAGTACAGCGCAAAAACGAGCAGGTACAAAACGTAGGACAGCATAAAAGGCGGCAGCAGAGCAGCGCTGCTGATGATTTGCGGCATGAGGGCATTGTAGCACTGCAGGGCAAAGAAGCTGTGTAAGCCGCCGAGAATACAGGGAATGCTGAAAAGAATCAGGTTCTGTTTTGCAATGATGCGGTGCAGGGCTTTATTTTGGCAGCCCAGCTTTTTTAAGATCTCAAAATCCTTTATGTCATAGCTGGTATCCGAGACGCTTTTGAAATAGAGGATACAGCCCATGGCAATAAAAAATATGAACGCGCCAAAGGCGGTTAAGAGCAGGTTTGGACTGCTGGCAATCAGAAATTCATCCCTCTTAAGGCAGGCGCTTGCGAAACGGTAGTCATCCTCGAAAAGCGGTGAGAGGGCTTCGGCTGTGGCGGAGTCCTCTGACAGGCTGCTCCCAAAAATACTGACCACTGAGGTCGCTTCAAGGTTCGATTGCACTAACGCGGCATAGAGGGTGTCTGAAATAACCAGTGTTCCAACGCCTTCGTTGGCAAAGCCGGTAGCGTTGTTCAGAGTGGTCTCTACGATATAAACACGCTGCGATGTTCCGTCTGGCAATGCGAGGTCATAGGTGGCTCCAGCAGACAGGCTGCTGTCACTCAGATAGCGCACGAGGATCGCTTCATTTTGTGTGAGAGACGGTGCGGCAGCTTTTTTCATGGCGGACATTCTCTGATTGTAGTCGGTCTCGCTCATAATGGCGAAATGCGGGCCATTGTTTTTTCTGGTGTACTCAAAATCTGGAAGTTCAGATGAGTTGGAAGCAGCGATCAGCAGGTTCGTTTCAATGACCTGATAATCCTCCACGGGGTGATGGCGCTGGATAAGGCTGAGGGCCTCCTGCATTTTTTCTGGATTATCGCCAGGAAATTCAAGGGCGGCGGGGGTGATTCTGGAAAGGCCCTGCTCCGAAAAGGAATAGGTACAGAGCGTGGAGCCGAGGATACCAAGGGTTGCGGCAGAGAGGAGGGTGAGCAGGATAAGTATCCGCGCGTTGCTGCGGATGCGGTGGACAAACTTTGGTAAAACTATGATGGTATCCGGCCTATAAAACATTTTTTTATGTCTGCGGATGCTTTGGATGCCAAAGGGCAGAAAGGAGTGAATAAAGAATATTGTTCCAGTGGTTACCAGAAGAAAGGTCAGCCCAGCCATGGGCAGAAATCCAACGGTGACCCAGAGGGATCGGATACCTGCGGTAATGTTAAAAGCCAGGCAGTAGCCTGAAACCAGAAATGCCAGCCCAAGAACAGCCGAAGCAGGATGAAGCTTTAAGGGCTTTTCACTTTTCTTCTCAAGTTTTACTATGGACAAGACGCTGACCTTTTTTAAAAAAAAGCCATTGGACAGGAGAAGAAAAATCAGAGCGGCAGAGACAAACAGGATCGTTTGAGATAATGCAGCTGGATTAAAAAGTGGAATTTCGGACAGATTAATTTTTAATTTCAGGAGAACTGTCAACAGAAGAATCACGCCTCTATGTAAAAAACTGCCGATGATCAAGCCTGAAAGCAGGGCAACAGAAATGATCAGAAGATTTTCAAAAAAAAGAAGCACCATTATTTTTGTTTTTCGAAAGCCAAGCAGGGCGTAAATACCCAGCTCTCCCATTCGCCGTTTTGTGAAGAAGCTGTTGGAATAGGCCATATAGAACAGGACAAAAGCCATGAGGATCACAGAGACCACACTCGTCATTGTCTCAACCCGTCCGTCCTCAGATATTTTTTCCATGACTAAGGTATTCATGGAAAAAGCCTTAAAGCAGCTGTAAACTGCGAGAACAAGGGTGACAGAAAGAAAATACAGCAGGTAGAAGCGATAATTTTTTTTAAGGTTTTTATAGGCAAGGTCAAAAAGTTTCATAAAAGCCTCCTACTGGTCTAAACTTGAAACAGCGTTTAGAATCTGCGTATAGAAACGGGAAGATGTCTCTTCTTTTCGGTGCAGCGCTTTAGTGATGCGTCCATCCTTAAAAATGAGGATGCGGCTTGCAAAGCTTGCGGCATAGGCGTCATGGGTTACCATGAGGATGGTGGTCTTCAGCTCGGCATTTACCGCGCTGAGCTTTTTCAGGAGGGCAGCCGCTGAGGCGGAATCCAGTGCTCCGGTGGGCTCGTCGGCGAAGAGGACGTCGGGGTTTTTCACCAAGGCTCTTGCTGCAGCGGTCCTCTGGCGCTGTCCACCGGAGAGCTGGGCGGGGTATTTGCCCAAAAGGGAAGCGATGCCAAAACGCTCTGCCAGCTTTTGAACCGTTGTGTCAATTTTGTGGGCCGGAGCGCCGATCAGCGTAAGCGGTACGGCGATGTTTTCCTGTACTGTCAGACTGTCGAGCAGAAAATATTCCTGAAAGATAAACCCAAGGTGGTCACGCCGGAAATCTGCTGCGGCATTGTCGTTGAGCCCTTGTATATTCATCCCGCCGAGGGTGATGCTCCCTTCTGTGGGTGAATCAATGGTGGACAGGACATTGAGCAGGGTGGTTTTCCCGGAGCCGGAGGCGCCCATAATCCCTACAAATTCACCGGAGGCTACTTTGAACGAAACACGATCCAGAGCCGGACATTGGTTTTTGTCATAATATTTGGTCAGATTTTGTGCATTCAGTAAAACGGACATGATTTTGTTCTCCTTGTTTTTATTAAGCTTGCCTTTAGTATACGGAAGGCAGAAAAATAATGAGTGAGTAAAAAGCGCATAATTTTGTTTGTATAAAGGGTTAAAGAGGTTTAAAATAAAGGTGTAATTGAGTTTTGAGGTTTACAATTTAAAAATAATTGAACGGACGGAGGATTAGAATGAAAGATACAATTGGTTTTATTGGATGCGGTAATATGGCTCAGGCCATGATCGGCGGCGTGGTGAGCAGCGGTCTCTTTACAGGGGAGCACATCATCGCTTACGACCCATCGGAGTCACAGCGCCAGAAGGTGGCTGAAAAATTTGGCATTCGGACGGCCGAATCAAATATCGCTGTTGCAGGCGAAGCGGATTACCTGGTGCTGGCGGTTAAGCCTTTTGTCTATGCCGATGTTCTGCGTGAGATTGCCGGCCATACCAAAAAAGATGCGATTGTGATTGTCATTGCAGTGGGTGTGGAATTTAGTGATGTTAAAGATATTTTGGGTAAGGATACTAAGGTGATCCGGACTCAGCCAAGCACACCTGCTTTTGTCGGTGAATCGGACTCGACAGTCTGTCCGGATGAGCTAATGACAGAGCAGGATATTGAAGAGGTTATGACCATATTCAAAAGCTTTGGCAGGGTTGAGATCATAAACGAAAAGCTGATGAATGTTGTGCCTTCCATCGCGAGCTCGGCACCAGCCTACACCATGCTTCTTATCGAAGCCATGGCTGACGGCGGTGTACTGCACGGTTTCCCCAGAGATCAGGCTTATCGTCTGGCCGCCCAGTCTGTATACGGTGCGGCGAAACTGGTGCTGGAAACAGGTGAGCATCCAGCCGTTCTAAAAGACCAGATATGCACCCCCGGCGGTACCACCATCGAGGCAGTGCGGGCATTGGAGGCTTCGGGATTCCGAGACGCGGTAATCTCAGCGGTTGACGCGTGCGCGCTTAAGTCCATCAGCTTATTGAAGAAATAAACGAAAAGAGGTTTTGAGCATGGATTCTTCTTTAATTACCAAATTGAGAAGAAAACTGAATCTGGAGCAGATGACATCACTCTGTTCTGGTGAAAATAACTGGGAGACCAAGTCCTATGAGGAGCTTGGAATTCCGAAAGTGGTGATGTCAGACGGCCCTCACGGCCTGCGGGTTGAGGCTGAAAAGGAAGAGGGAAAAATTGGTGTGGGTGACAGTCTGCCTGCAACCTGCTTTCCTCCGGCTACCCTTGCGGCCTGCAGTTTTGACGAATCGCTGATCCGGGAGATGGCCTCTGCTATTGCCAGGGAAGCCCACGCGGCAGGCGTTGACCTGATTTTGGGTCCTGGGCTGAACATTAAACGTTCGCCCCTGTGCGGCCGGAATTTTGAATATTATTCAGAGGACCCGTACCTGTCCGGCCATCTGGCCAAGGCTTTTGTTGAGGGCGCCAGGAGAGAGCACACCGGCGCGACCTTAAAGCATTTTCTGGGGAATAACCAGGAAACACACCGGATGACCGTCAATGCACTTATTGATGAACGGGCCTTGCGCGAAATCTATCTAAAGGGCTTTGAGATTGCGGTTAAGGAAGCGGGGCCAATGGCGGTTATGTGCTCCTACAACAGTATAAACGGTGAATTTTTATCCCAAAACAAGCATTTTCTGACAGAAATTTTGAGAAATGAGTGGGGCTTCCAGGGGATTGTAATGACCGACTGGGGGGCTGTTTATGACCGAGTAAAGGGTGTGAAGGCAGGACTTGACCTTGAAATGCCAGGAAGCGGCGGCGTCAATGATAAAAAAATATTTGACGCCATCAAGGAAGGAAAACTTAAAAAGACAAGGCTGAATGAAATGGCAGAGCGGCTCATTGCCTTTGCCCTTGAGGCAGAGAAAAACCGACAGGCAGCCGGCACACCGGAGCCTGTGGATATTAATGAGCAGCACCTGCTGGCGCGCCGTATTGCGGCTGAGAGCATGGTTCTGCTCAAAAATGAAGATAGTCTGCTGCCCCTGGATAAGGAAAAGTTAAAAACCATTGCCGTTATCGGAAAAATGGCCTTTGACCCCAGGTATCAAGGCTCAGGAAGCTCGAAGATCAATCCTTACCGGATTGAGGCGCCCTATGACGCCATTGCGGCTGAGATGGCGGACAGGGTGAAGCTGCTGACGGCCCAGGGCTATTCAGACAGCTCTGATGAAAAGCACAGGAGAATCGTAAAAGAAGCAGCGGAAACGGCCGGAAAGGCCGATGTGGCAGTGGTGTGTGCCGGTTTGCCAGATAAGCTGGAATCCGAGGGATATGACCGCACCTCCCTTAAGTTGCCCGAAAACCAGCTGGAAATGATCCAGCGTGTCTGTGAGGAACAGCCCAACACCATCGTTGTATTATTCAACGGCGGCGTGGTAGACCTGGAATTTGAAGATCAGCCAAAGGCCGTTCTGGAAGCCTGGCTGGGCGGCCAGGCCGTAGGCGCTGCAGTTTCGGATATCCTTTTTGGCTGTGTCAATCCATCAGGGCGGCTGGCAGAGACTATTCCCATGCGTCTGGAGGATACGCCCGCCTACATCAACTTTCCAGGAACAGAGGACAGTGTCAATTATGGTGAAAGTATTTTTGTAGGATACCGCTATTATGACTATGTGAACCGGTCTGTGCGCTATCCTTTTGGCTTTGGACTCAGCTATACCACCTTTGAGTACAGTGATATGAAGGCCTCAGCGGCGGATGACGGCACAGTGATCGCCAGCTGCCGTGTTAAAAACACCGGAGAGCGCGCGGGAAAAGAAGTAGTTCAGCTGTATACTGGAAAGCTGGACGGAAAGGTCCAGCGTCCGGTTCGGGAGCTGAAGGGTTTTACTAAAATTGATCTGAAGCCCGGAGAGGAAAAGGTGGTTGTCTTTGAGCTCTCCAAAGATGATTTCACTTATTTTAATCCGACCAGAAACGCCTGGATTCAGGAGGAAGGACTATACTTGATCTCCATTGGCGCATCGAGCCGGGACATTCGTCTTGAAGCAGAGGTTGCGCTGCCGGCGCCTCCCCTTCCAAAGCTCACACGTTATTCCTATATGGATGACTTCATGGCAAATCCGAGGGGATGGCAGGTGATCGAGGTGATCATGTCGCAGTTTCAGAGTGTGACAGGGAAAACCATTGATACAGGGGACGCTTTTTTCATGACGATGCTGCACGGTACGCCGGTTTCCAAAATTGTGACCTTTACCAATGGGCTGTTGAGTGATAAAAGTGTGGATCGGATTCTGGAATTTGTCAACGGTGAGGACGACAGCGAGACCTTTGACATCCGCTGCCTTTTTGAGGGTAAGGAGGAAAAAAAGAACTGGTTCCAATCCATGCTGGAGGGCATTTTTGGTAAAAAAGAGGACAATGCTTTTTACACAGTAGACTGCTCGGTTCGTGACCTGATGGCGAATCCTGAAACAAGGGCTGTGCTGGAGAAATACTGTCCGGATGAGTACCTGAATGGCGAAATCATGGATATGATCATCAGTATGGGGGTCACCATGCGTAAGGTGCAGAAGCTGATCCCTGATGAGTACTACCCCTACAGTCTGCTTAGAACCATTGACGAAGAGCTGAGGCTGATTTCAAAAGATAACAAAGAAGAAATGTAAATTTTGCTTGACTTGAAGTGGACTCCAGGTGTTATGCTGTATAGAAAGAGACAAAACGAATTTTAATTTGGAGGTAGAAAAGCATGACCATTTCGGAAGTGGCAAAAAAATATAATCTTTCCGCGGATACGATCCGTTATTATGAACGGATCGGGCTGATACCCAGAGTAAACCGAAACGCCAGCGGGATTCGTGATTTTACAGAAAATGACTGCGGCTGGGTCGAGTTTATCAAATGCATGCGTGGGGCAGGGCTGCCCATTGAGGCCTTGATCGACTATGTTGCTCTTTTTCAGCAGGGGGACATAACTGTCGAAGCCCGCAAGACCATTCTGGTTGAGCAGCGTGATGTGCTGGTTGAGCGCATGAAAGAAATGCAGAGTACGCTGGAGCGTCTGAACCAGAAGATCGAGCATTATGAGGAAGGAATCCATGCCGCTGAAAAGCGCCTTCAAAAAAGAGAGGCCTAAAATTTAAAAGTAAAGTAAGCTAAGACAGGCGCGTGCCAAAGCGGCATGCGCCTGTTTTTGCAGTTTAGGCTTTTTTAGTTTTATTTTCAGATCATTTGGGCTATAATAAAAGGTAAAAGAAAGATAAAGAAGGTTAACCATGAAAGTTTTGACAGTTGATACGGCCACGATCGTCGCAACCGCAGCGGTAGTGGATGAAAATAAATTGATTTGCGAGACCATCGTCAATTTTCAGAAAAAGCATTCTGAAAAGCTGATGCCCGCCATCGACCATATGTTGAAGGACGCAGGTCTGACCATTCAGGATATGGACGCTTTTGGCATTGTTAACGGGCCAGGCTCCTTTACAGGGCTACGCATTGGCATGGCGACGGTCAAGGGGTTTGCCCAGGCCCTTGATAAGCCGGTGATCCCGATTTCTACGCTGGAAGCACTGGCCTATAACCTGCCCTATGCAGACGGTGTTGTCTGTCCGATCCTTGACGCCCAGCGGTCACAGGTTTATACGGGTCTGTTCCGCTTTAACGAGGAGGAGGGCATGGTGGCCGAGCTTGAGGATTCCGTCATGGACATCGAGGCTCTTATCGGAATTTTGCAAAATTATGCCGATGGCCCGATTTATCTTCTGGGAGACGGCGTTCCGCGTTTTTATGAAACGATGGTCGAGGCCCTGCCGGGAATCATTAAGGTGAAGCAGCATTTATCCATGAACCGGGCTTCATCGGCGGGAACTCTGGCGGTTGAGCGCGCACTTAAAAAGCAGTGGCAGGATTACAAAAGCGTCGAGCCGGTTTACATTCGTCCTTCCTATGCCGAAGAGCAGAAAAAATAGGATGACCGTAAAAATACGCGAGATGCAGGAGCAGGACGCTCCCCGCTTATATGAAATTGGACAGGCCTGCGGCTTAGGTTCATGGTCGCTCGAGTCCTATATCAATGAATACAATAATCCCATTGCCAAATATCTGGTGGTGGAGGCAGAGGACCAGGTGGTCGGCTTTGCGGGCATCTGGTGCGTGGTGGATGAGGCACAGGTTATGAATGTTGGTATTCTTGGAAAATACCGGCAAAACGGTCTGGGCACCTTGCTCATGGAGGCTTTGGTCAATACTGCCAGAGTCCAGGGATGCAGTTGTATGACCTTGGAGGTCAAGGAAACCAATATGGCTGCGATCTGCCTTTACAAAAAAATGGGTTTCTCAGCCACCAGTATTCGTGAGAACTATTACCCGGACCACGTGAACGGCCTTATGATGAGGAGGGGTGATCTTGGATAAAAAATCTTTAGTGACAGCGATTATCGTAGGGATCGTATTCCCTGTTTTTGTGCTTATAACCTCGATAGAGTGTGCGGTGTTTAACCGCGGTTTTTTTCTGGATCAGCTGGATAAAAATAATGTGTCCCAGACAACCGGTATTGCGTCTAAGGAGCTGCCAGCTGTGACAGACCAGATTTTTGCTTTCCTGAAAGGAGAGCGTGAGGATTTTAATATTTATGCCGAGAAGGAAAATGATCTGTATGTGCCGCTTTTCAATCAGGAAGAGCTGATTCATATGGAGGATGTGCGCGGCCTTTTAAAGGCAGCGGTGATCGTTCAGGCAGTGTGCGGTGTTCTGCTTCTGGCAGGACTCGCTCTGCTTTTTTTCTGGAACCGGGCGGCGATGGCCAAAGCAGTGTTTGGCGGCTCTGTTTTCGGTCTGGTACTGCTTCTGGCGTCCGGACTGGCAGCTGTTTTTGATTTTACGGCTGTTTTTCAGGCGGCGCACAGACTGATTTTTACCAATGACTACTGGTATCTGGACCCGAATGAAAGTGTCTTGATCAACATTGTACCTGAGCCTTATTTTATTGCTCTGGGGTTAAGAATCGTTGTTATCGCAGCGGTGGTTTACCTGATCTTCGCTGTGGGCGGCGGCTTTTTCAGCCGGCGTCTTGCCCAGAGAAAGTTTATGAAAAATTCAAAAAGAAAATTTTAGAAAGTGAGTTCTATGAAAATATTAAGTATTGAGACATCCTGTGATGAAACCTCGGTGGCAGTGGTCGAGGACGGAAGAAAAGTTCTGACCAACCGGATTTACTCACAGATTGATATTCATAAAAAATATGGCGGTGTGGTGCCTGAGATTGCATCCAGAAATCATGTGATGAAACTGCCGTATATTATCGAGGAGGCTCTTGAGGAAAGTGGACTCGGTTTTTCAGACCTTGACGCCATCGCGGTTACAAACGGCCCAGGACTGGTGGGCGCGCTGCTGATCGGCGTTTCCGAGGCTAAAGCCTTAGCCTACAGCTTGGGGCTGCCTTTAATTGGCGTCAATCACATTGAAGGGCATATCGCTGCGAATTTTATCCAGTACCCCGATTTGGTGCCGCCCTTTTTAACCCTGGTGGTGTCCGGCGGCCATAGCCATCTGGTGATGGTACGCGATTACCAGACCTTTGAAATCATCGGAAAAACAAGGGATGACGCAGCCGGAGAAGCCTACGATAAGATTTCAAGGGTTTTGGGGCTGGGATACCCCGGAGGCCCTGCCATCGACAGCGCGGCAAAGAAAGGAGATCCCCATGCGGTTGAATTCCCAAGGGTATTTTTGGAAAAGGGCAGCTATGATTTCAGCTTCAGTGGTTTGAAATCTGCGGTGCTGAATTACCTGAACAGTAAAAAGATGAAGGAAGAACCCATTGTCGTGGAAGATGTAGCAGCCTCTTTTCAGCTGGCCGTCATTGAGGTGCTGGTTGAAAAAGCCATTCATTGCGCGCTGGAGCAAAAGGTGGATAAAATATGTATGGCCGGCGGTGTTTCAGCCAACAGTCTGCTGCGGGAAATGATGCGAGAAAAAGCAAAGGAAAACGGACTCGAGCTTTATTACCCAGCACCCATATTGTGTACAGACAATGCGGCGATGATCGGCTCTATGGCTTATTATAACTATATCAGTGATGTAAAAAGCGATTTGTATTTGAATGCTGTGCCGGGACTGAAAATCGGCACCAGATAAACCATATACAGGTGTTTTGCGATTGGTTTGATGAAAAAACACAATATATAGCGGTATGCGTCGAAATAACGTATACCGATTTTAATGTAACTGGAAAGAGGTGCATCCGATTTGAATCGAATCAGGCAATGGCTTCAGGGCGGTCCTCATAGTGAGCATAAAGGCGGTCTTGAAATTTTAAAATATATTGGCCCGGGATTGCTGGTTACGGTGGGTTTCATTGACCCAGGAAACTGGGCTTCCAATGTGGCGGCCGGCGCGGAGTATGGCTATTCGCTGCTGTGGATGGTAACACTCTCGACCATTATGCTTATTATTTTACAGCACAATGCTGCCCATCTGGGGATTGCGACAGGCTATTGCATGTCGGAGGCGGCCAGCCAGTATCTGCCCAAGTGGCTGAGCATGCCAGTTCTGTCGACCGCGGTTTTGGCCACTGTCGCCACGGTCATGGCAGAGGTGATGGGCGGTGCCATTGCGCTGGAAATGCTTTTTTCGATTCCCATAAAAATTGGCTCGGTTCTGGTAACAGCCCTGGCACTCTTTTTGCTTTTAAGCAACTCCTATAAAAAACTGGAACGCTGGATCATCGGGTTTGTGTCATTGATCGGTGTTTCTTTCTTAATCGAGATACTGATGGTCCATGTCGACTGGGGCGCTGCTGCTGTTTCCTGGGTTAAGCCCTCAACGCCGCCGGGTTCCATGCTGGTCATCATGAGTGTGCTGGGCGCGGTGGTAATGCCACACAACCTTTTCCTTCACTCTGAAATTATCCAGAGCCGCCAGTGGAACACGAAGGAAGAATCCGTCATTAAAAATCAGCTGAAATTTGAGTTTACAGATACGCTGGTTTCCATGATTATCGGATGGGCGATCAACAGCGCCATGATCTTGATGGCGGCAGCCACCTTTTATAAAGCGGGGTTTCAGGTCACAGAGCTCTCGCAGGCTGCGGATATGCTCAAGCCGCTGGTAGGTTCGGGCGCGTCGCTCCTCTTTGCTTTCGCCCTTTTGCTGGCAGGAATCAGCTCATCCGTCACCGCTGGAATGGCGGGTGGTACCATTGTTGCGGGGATGTTCAAGGAGCCCTACGATATTCATGACCGTCACAGTCAGCTGGGGATCATTGGCATCTTTCTGGCATCGCTGGTCATTATCTTCTTTATTACCGACCCTTTTATGGGGCTGGTCTACAGCCAGATGCTTTTGTCCATACAGCTGCCCATCACAATTTTCCTGCAAATTTATCTGACTACCTCCCGGAAAATCATGGGAAAATTTGCCAATGGCAAAATTGACTTTACAATCCTGCTGATTGTCGGACTGCTGGTTACAGCGCTTAATATTATGTTGCTGGTGAGCAGTTTTTAGTGGGGGTTGGATCTTAAAACGCAATAAACCAGAATATGTAGCGGTATACGTTGTTTTGACGTATACCTTTTTTATTATTGACTAGCTACTTTCAATCAATACCGATTGAGAGCAGCTTTTCCATGTTTATGGCAGGAGCGATCTGGGAATAAAACTGGTGGTCTTCAGGCGGCCATGGTGTAGTCTGGGGTTTCATGGATAATGGAGAACAAGATTATGCTAGCTCTAATGGTATTTCTTGGATGATTTTTGCCGAACTTATTAAGATAAAGATAAAGATACAGATTTAAAATATGAAAAAATTAAAGTAGAGTTGTTTTTTAGCAGACTTATAATCAGATGATGTGGTTGTAATAATACTGATCCAGAAAAATTATCAGAATTGTCTGAAAGCTCTTTTGAGAGGACATTTCCAAAAAACATTAAGTAATCCTGAAAAAAGTCATTAAATTTATTAAAAAGGTCTTGCAAATTTTGAGAGAATGGTTTAATATAATGTTAGCACTCGGAGGTAATGAGTGCTAACAAGAAGAAAATAATAAAAATTATAAATCATTAAAAATGGAGGAATCAAAAATGAGTTTAAAACCATTGGGAGACAAGGTTGTAATCAAAGTTAAAGAAGAAGAAGTAACGACTTCTAGCGGTATTGTGTTACCAGGTTCTGCACAGGAAAAACCACAGCAGGGAACCGTTGTCGCTGTAGGCTCCGGTGAAATCGTTGATGGCAAAAAAGTGCCGCTGGATGTAAAGGAAGGCGATGAAGTTATCTATTCTAAATACGCTGGCTCTGAAGTAAAAGTCGGTGAAGAAGAATTCTTGATTTTGAAACAGTCTGACATCTTAGCAATTGTTGGATAATTCAGAAAACTACATTTAATAGATTATAAATTTTCAGGAGGAAGATTAAAATGGCAAAAGATATTAAATTCAGTGCAGACGCCAGAGAATCACTGATTGCTGGCGTAGATAAATTGGCAGACGCTGTCAAAGTAACCTTAGGACCAAAAGGAAGAAACGTTATCTTAGCAAAGAGCTACGGTGCTCCAACCATTACAAACGATGGTGTTACCATTGCTAAAGAAATTGAACTGGAAGACGCTTTTGAAAACATGGGCGCTCAGCTGGTTAAAGAAGTTGCTACCAAAACAAACGATGTAGCTGGTGATGGTACTACTACCGCTACCTTATTAGCTCAGGCTATCGTAAGAGAAGGTAACAGAAACGTTGTAGCTGGCGCGAATCCGATGGTTCTGAAAAAAGGGATCGAAAAGGCTGTGGAAGTTGTTGTTGATGAACTGAAAGCCAACAGCAAACCAGTAGAAACCAGAGAAGCAAAAGCTCAGGTTGCCTCTATTTCTGCCGCTGATACCGAAATCGGTGATTTAATTGCAGAAGCCATGACTAAAGTCGGTGACGATGGTGTTATCACGGTTGAAGAAGGCAAGGGCATGGGTACTGAACTGGAATTTACAGAAGGTATGCAGTTTGACAGAGGATACTTATCTGGTTACATGGTAACCGATACTGAAAAAATGGTTGCAGAATTAGACAACCCGTATATCTTAATTACAGACAAGAAAATCACAAATATCCAGGAATTACTCCCAGTGCTGGAACAGATTGTACAGCAGGGTGCTAAGCTCTTAATCATTGCTGAAGATGTTGAAGGCGAAGCTTTAACAACCTTAGTACTGAACAAATTAAGAGGAACCTTCAATTGTGTCGCTGTTAAAGCTCCTGGCTTCGGTGACAGAAGAAAAGCCATGTTACAGGATATCGCTGCTTTAACAGGCGGTCAGGTAATCTCAGAAGAAGTTGGCCTGGAACTGAAAAATGCCGACATGTCTATGTTAGGACGCGCGCGTCAGGTTAAGGTTGACAAGGACAATACCATTGTTGTTGACGGCCAGGGCGACCGTGCGGTTGTTGAAGAAAGAGTTGCTCAGATCAAGGCTCAGATCCCTGAAACCACATCTGATTACGACAAAGAAAAATTACAGGAACGTCTGGCTAAACTGGCTGGCGGTGTAGCTGTAATTCAGGTTGGCGCTGCTACCGAAGTAGAACTGAAAGAACGCAAATACCGCATCGAGGACGCATTAAACGCGACAAGAGCTGGTGTTGAAGAAGGTATGGTACCTGGTGGTGGATCTGCATTCATCGAAACCTTAGACAAGGTAGACGCTTTAATTGAAACACTGGAAGGCGACGAAAAAATCGGTGCGACAATCATCCGCCGTGCTATTGAAGAACCAGTTCGTCAGATTGCTGAAAACGCTGGTCTTGAAGGCTCTGTTATCGTCAATGAACTGCGTAACAAAGACGCTGGCGTTGGCTTCAATGCCGCTACAGGCGAATTCGTCAACATGATCGAAGCTGGCATCATCGACCCGACCAAGGTAACCCGTACAGCGATCCAGAATGCAGCCAGCATCTGCGCTATGTTCTTAACCACCGAAGTTGCTGTTGCCGATTTACCGGAAGAAGCAGCTCCTGCAATGCCACCAATGGGCGGCGGCGGAATGCCAATGATGTAATAGAAGCCAATATAAATAAAATGATATGATTTTATAACAGGCAGGATATTAAGTGAAAGCTTAATATCCTGCTTTTTTTAGTTTTCAAAGAGGGCTTTTTTATGTATAATGACTCTATTGGAGCTTAGGTAGGAGAGAGCAAAATGTATAATTTATTGATTGTAGACGACGATGCTTCGATACTGGAAGTAACGCGGATTTATTTTACAGGCCGCGGCTATAAGGTTTATACGTCTCAGAACGCAGAGGAGTGTTTGAAAACCGCAGCACACATGCCTCTGGATTGTATTGTGCTGGATGTGGCGCTGCCGGATATGGACGGCTTTGAGGTGTGTGAAGCAGTAAAAAAGAGGACGAATGTCCCAATTATTTTTGTGTCAAATTATGCGGAGGAGGACAAGCGGATCAGCGGTTTTGTTTCCGGAGGCGATGACTATGTCATCAAACCTTTTAGCCTGAGAGAGCTTGAACTGCGTATTTGCGCACGTATACGCCAGCAGGAGGGAAAGACTAATTGCGGTAAAACCCTGGATTTTGGAAAGCTGAGCATCAACGAAGCGGCAAGGAGCGTGGCCTATAAGGATGATATTATTTCTTTAACCGCGGCAGAATTTGACATTCTTCTTTTTTTGGCAAACCATGAAAATCAAGTGTTTTCCCAGAAGGATATTTTTGAAAAGGTGTGGAAACTGCCAGATTTGGGAAACGCGCATACCGTTCAGGTACACGTAGCACAGATCAGGAGAAAGCTCAATTCTTTCTCCGAGGAACATCAGTACATCCAGACAGTTTGGGGAAAAGGTTATAAATTTGTTGCAGATAAAAAAGCTGAGGCATAGATGCCTCAGCTTTAAAACTATTTTTTGAAAAAGCGGGAGCGGAGAACCGGGTTCAACCAGAGGAGTGCGCCGATAAAAAACAGGAGAATGAGTAGAATGCCCAATGCAGGCCAGATACTGTAAACATCGGCGGCGGATTGAAGATTGTTTTGGTTTTGGGATGAATTTGTTATGCTGTCTTCGGAGGAAGGCACGTTTTGTTGAAGCTCATTACCAGTATTTTTGGCAAGCGGAGACGCGATTTTCTCATCTCCGGCGGAAAAACGCTCCGCCGCACTGATTGTAGCGTTTCCAGACGGTATGTATTCAAGCATATTCTCAAAAATATTGCTGTCCGTATTCCGGTCTGGTTCAATTCTTCCGCCGCCGCCCCGGGTGCCGTCGATATCCTCAGGCGCATCGCCAGTGAGGGGCAGGGCTTCAAAGGTGCAGGTGACTGTGTTGGAGTAGCCTGCGTAGGCAGAGCCTGTAACCTTTAGCCGGTAGAGGGCTGTGCCGTGTTCTTTCATGATATCGTCGTATAGCGCTTTGCCCACATCATTTTGGCTGTAGGCCTGAGTGATATCCTCACTGATCCAGCTGCTGCCGCCATCGACTGATTTCAGAAGCTTTACAGAGGATGCGCCTGTGGGCGGGGTAAAGCTGAAGTCGAGCCGGCACATTTTAACATCGGGCGTAGTGGTGACACTCAGGTCGTCGATGGGCGTGGCCGTTTTAAAGGAAATAGATGCCATAGGTGTCTGGTTACTATCGTTGAGGAGGTTCTCCCGGGTTTCCAGGGTACCGGTGAGGGTAAAGGGGTCGGTTTTTTCAAGCCCCGCGTCATAGGCGGTTCGGTCCCAGGTGACAGCCAGAGCAATGTAGCGGGTGTCATATGGGTCTTCGCTGTTTGCGAGGTTTACAGTCATGTAGTTTGGCAAGCCGCTTTCCTCATAGGCGGTGAAGGGCGGCAGCACAAAATTCAGCTTGTCGATTTCAGTGATGATCCACTGCGTGCCATCATCGGAAAACTGGGGTGCTTCTGGTGTAAGCCGGCACAGGGTTCCTGTAACCTCGCCGCTTTGTGAAACGACAGAGACACTCTCAGCACCTTCCGCCGTAACACTGCAGTTGCTCATGAAAATATCAGAAACCGCAGAAACTCCGACGCTGCCCGAGCCATCTGTTTTGACGAAGGTGTTAGACAATTGAAGCGGGTCGGGCTGTTCGCAGACAATGCCGCGGGCATTGTCGCCGAAAGCCTGGATAAAGGTCGGCGAGTTCAGCGTGCCACCTATATAAATGGACCAGTTTGTGGGTTTGCCGCCCTCGTAAAAGAGTGCGGTGCCGTTTTCAGCTGTGATGCTGCATTCTGCAAAAACAAGGGTTCCCATGCTTGAGGTTCGGATCAGCCCTTCTGTGCCGCCGTCTCCGGTGATGGTGATGTTGGAGCCGATGAGCTCAAGCAGAGCAGTATCCTCGACATAAATATGGTAGGGGCCGGCCTCGATGGAGATTGGCACTTCGGGCATATAGATGCTCAGGGAGTCCGTAATGATAAGGTCCCCGCTTAGAACATAGGTACCGCCAATGTCCTGGTTCTCGTCCAGCCATGCCTGAATGGCGTCGCAGCTGGGGGATTCCTCCGCCGGGGGAACGGGCGGGCCGATGATCATGGCACTGGCTTTGCCGGGCATGACCCCGAAGCCTAAGAGGAGGATCATAAACAAAATAAAGTATTTTACTGAACGAATTGCTAACATACGGTTCTCCTTATAAATAATCGAAATGGAATGATGAGATGAAAAAGAAATTGAATGCTATTACAATCGGGATGATTATTTTAATCGTTTCCGCTGTCCTGTGCCTGGCGTTGATACAATGGCTCTACCGGGTGGATAATAAGTATACCCAAACGACGCCACAGGCCGAAGACGGTGTTCTGACACTGACGGCAGATGCTTTTTCTAAAGATAAGCTTTTCTGTCTGGTTGACGGATGGGCTTTTTACCAGGGAAAACAGCTGAATCCGGCGGATTTTGCCGCGGATGGGCCTGGGCAGCCTGAGCCGACAGAATACGTTTATATCGGTGAATATCCTGATTTTTCCATGCGCAATCTTCGGACATCCCCCTATGGGATTGGCGCTTATCACCTGAAAATTATTAACGAAGGCGACCCTGTTATCTTGAGTATAGCTTTTCAGGAGATCTTTTCGAGCGCGGATATCTGGGTGAACGGCAAGCCGGTGGAAACTTTGGGAAACACAAATCCTCAGCAGTATGAGCCTTATATTAAAAACACAGTGATCAGCTTTGAGGCAGGGGCAGAAACCGACATTCTCATCAACACCGCCAATTTCAGCCATTATTATAGCGGGATTTACTATCCGCCTGTGTTGGGAGAGGCGCAGGAAGTCAGCTACCTGATTTTCGTGAATCAGCTGTTTTATGCATTTTTGTGTATTGCCAGCCTGGTCATCGCAGTTTTTACACTGGTGGTCTGGATGTCACCGGGGAGGGACAGGCTCTTTTTCTACTATGGTCTCATGACGCTGTCCTTTGGGCTGCATGTGGCCTATCAGCCGCTTCGGTGGCTGGGAATTCCCCTGACGGAATCCCTCTATGCGCTGGAGGACTGCACCAGCTATGTCATGCTCTTATGCGTTATTGCTATCAGCAGTATTATATCACAGGTAGATCGGAAAAGCATCTATCGGGCTTTTATTTTTCCGCTGTCTGTCACTATGTGTGTGGTTTCGGTAGTGGTGCCGCTTTTGGTGCTGCCGGGAGCGCCCTGGTTGATCAACCTCTATGGCGGTTTCCTGGATTTTTATCAGCTTCTGGCCTTTGTCTATCTGATGGCTGCTGCGGTTCTGGCCCTTAAAAGAAGAGAGGTAAAGGCCTATTTCCTCATGGCCGCCAACGCAGTGTTTGGCATTAGCCTGCTGGTTCAGATTACCAGCAGCAACGCCTTTGAGCCCATTTATACTGGCTGGCAGAGCGAGTACTGCGGCTTTATTCTGGTGCTGATCTTTGGCGGGATGATGGTGTTTTATTACCGGCAGGTTTTGAGTGAAAATAAACGGCTCACAGCGCATCTTGAAGAGGAAGTGGCCGTACGTACCAGAGAACTGACAACCCTGATGAACGAGCGTAAAAAGTTTCTCTCTGATCTGGCCCATGATCTCAAAGCGCCGGTAACGGCCATCCAGGGGTTCATTGAGCTGGTGAAGTATGGGAATGTGCAGGTGGACGAAGAGATCCAGCGCTACCTGGAGGTCATTAACCAGAAATCCAACGAGGTACAGACAAAGGTGCGCAGTCTTCAGGAGTTTACCAGTCAGGATGAGGCTGTTATGAAAAAGGAAAAAATAGATCTTGGAAGATTGCTGGATGATTTTTATGAAAATAACCGTCCCGACGCAGAGGCAAACGGTATAAGCTTTAGTATAATCAAGCCTGGAAAACCCATAGAAATGATGGGAAACCCGGAACTTATCTACCGCGTGTTTGAGAACCTGTTTTACAATGCCATGAGCTTCACCCCCATGAACGGCAGGATCAAGGTCGAGGCCACGCTGGAGGAAAAGTGGGTGGTGATCCGGTTTTCGGATAACGGCGCGGGCATACCGCCGGATATTCAGCCTAAGATTTTCGATCGCTTTTATACCACACGCGGTGAGAACAGCGATTCGCAGGGGCTTGGGCTTTTTATTGTCCGCTACACGATCAAGGCCCATGGCGGCACCATCGACGCTGCGTCGGAAATGGGGGCAGGGACGACCTTTACCATCCGGCTTAAAACTCTTTAAGCATGTTCAAGAAAGCTTCAAATAGCAGCGCGGCCTCTGGAATACAGTGTATGTCGGGCGTATAATAAAACGACAAACGATCAACTATTCAGGAGGCAGTAATATGAATTTGAAGCAAAAGTATGGTGAATGGGCGTTGGTGTGCGGCGCCACAGATGGCATAGGAAAAGCCTTTGCCGAGTATTTTGCGGCCAATGGGCTGAGCGTCGTGCTGGTGGGCCGGCGGGCCGAAAAGCTTCAGGCGCTCGCAGAAGAATTGGAACAAGGCTATGGAGTTAAATCAATGGCTGTGCCGCAGGATCTGACCGCGGACAGCGCTTCAGAAAACCTGATCAAAGCCACAGAGAGCCTTGACATCGGCATTTTAAATTATGTGGCGACCTTCCATAAGATGGGACGATATTCCCATGCCGCCTATCCAGATATTCAGAAGATTATTGACATTAACATCAATACCTATGCGAAGCTGCTGCACCACTTTACCGCTTTGTTTGCAGCGCGGGACAGAGGCGCTGTTGTGACGATGACCTCGCTGACCGCTGTGACAGCATCCCCTTACAATGCGGCTTATGGAGCGGCCAAAGCTTTTCAGCTCATTTTGACAGAAGGCGTGGCCAGAGAGTTCCATGATGCCGATGTGGATATTCTGGTCATTACCGCGGGCTCTACCCAGACACCGGACTGGTTTAGGAACCAGCCCCAGGGTGACATAGACAACAGCCAGGCCATGACGCCACAGGAAGTGGTAGAGGAAGGCATGGGTATGCTGGGAAAGGCAAATTCGTACATTGTGGGCAGGATTAACCAGGACGCCTACAAAAAATACACAGCGGAAATGACAAGGGATGAAGCTGCCGCTCTGATGGGCAGCTATTTCGAGGAAGAATACAGAGATAAATAAAAAAACGTCTGCTGTGCACAGAACGCCGCGCCGGCCCTTTTATAAAAAAGGGTGCGGCGTTCTTTTTTGCAGAGGTAGATAGTCTTAAACGGCTTTTCAAAGAAACAGGCTTATGGTATAATGACTAAGAATTTTAAAAAGGAAAAAGATAGGAGGAGCAATGAACAGTATTAAGAAGATGTTATTTGTCTTGACTGGCTTACTGGTATTCGTTTGCCTCCCTGTTTTGGCAGAGGAGACGACGCCAAAGCAAACGACCTTGACAACAGAACCGTCGACGACGGTTGAATCTCAGATGACACCCTCTGTAGAGGAACCGCTGACAACGCCGGATGAGGCCGTGACAGTGAGCCCGGAGACAGAGGTACAGGAGGAAAATACCGAAGCGGTTACACCAGAGCAGGCAGAGGATCAAGCGCCAGTTCCAGAGACTACGGTTCAGCAGCCGGAGGATGAAGCAGCAGCTCCGGAAATACCGGAAAATCTGGCGGAGGTTTTTGTGGATTCCAACGCCCTGAACAGTACCATCAGCATTGAGCTGAACGATGAAATTGTCAGCGGCCCCGGCAATAAAGTGCTGGCCGTCATACCGGCAGGCGCGCATTTCCGCGTGATCACAGAGCCGGCAGAAGGCAGCGAGCGTATGGCAGTTAACATGATGGTCAAAACCAAGGATGGTACGGTGGCGTCCGTCGAACCCTTAAGCGAGGAGGACAATGCGCAGGATTACCAGATGCCGGAGAACGCTGAGGGAATTTCAGGCGCCGTTTTCTTTGGCAATCGTGAAGAAAATACCAGCGATGAGGCCAAGAGCTTTACCGTATCGACTGCGTCGGACAATATCAACAAGCAGACCATTGTAAACAGTGAGGAAAAGCTGGAGACTGTGGCGGATAACGCGCAGACAGCGGACAATGCCATGGTTGAGCAGGCCGGAGAGGCACAGCCAGAGGTTTCAGAGATCTCTGAAGCGCCGTCTACCGGCATCGAGGATCACATTGATTTTATCCCTCTGTTTTTATGCACACTGATGATCGCAGGTGTGATACTGTGGTCCAGAAGAGCTTTAAATTAAAAATTCTTAAGGCCGAATCCCGGATGGATTCGGTCTTTTGCTTTAGTGTATTAAAAAAAAACCAAAGATTAGCAAAAAAATATTGTCTAATGTATACATTAATATTATAATATTTACCAAGGAAGCAACAACTTAATACAATACGTAGGAGGAACACGTAAAATGATGAGTGAATTTGAAATGTACCGACAGCAGTTGCGCAACGCAATTGATGAAATGGAACTGGATAATAAGGAAGCCGTATACGATCTTTTGAGCGAGGTTAACCGCTTTTATGAAGTATCTTTCCCAGTCCAGATGGACGATGGAACGAAGAAAGTCTTTAAGGGCTACCGTTCACAGCATAATTCCGCACTTGGACCAACAAAAGGTGGCTTAAGATTCCATCCGGGCGTTGACGAAGGCGAAGTAAAAGCATTATCTGCATGGATGTCAATGAAGTGTGCTGTAGCCGGTATCCCTTATGGCGGCGGTAAAGGCGGTATCACCGTTGATCCTAAGAAGCTCTCTGAACGTGAGCTTGAAAATCTGACAAGAGGTTTTGTGAAAGCAATGCATCCGGCGTTCGGTGAAAAGTTTGATATTCCGGCTCCGGATGTTAACACAAACGGCCAGATCATGTCCTGGATGATTGATGAATACAATGCCATCACCAGAAGCCAGAACATCGGCGTATTCACCGGTAAACCACTGGAACTGGGTGGTTCTCTGGGCAGAACCGAAGCTACCGGCTACGGCGTAGGCTTTACCGTGCGTGAAGCGGCTGCTAAAATTGGTCTGGACCTGAAGGGTGCGCGCGTTGTGCTGCAGGGCTTTGGTAATGTCGGAAGCTTTGCGGCAGAATGGCTTTACAAACAGGGCTGCAAGATCATCGCTATTTCCAACAGCCGTAATGGTCTCTACGATGCAGAAGGTATGAACATTCCGGCCTTAATGAAATACTACGAAGAAAACGGCAATGACCTGGCAGGCTATCCAGACGCAAAACCATTTGATAAAGACGAAATCTTCTCAATCGAATGTGATATCCTCCTGCCTTGCGGTCTGGGCGGAGCCATTACCAAGGACAATGCGGATAAGATCAATACTAAGATTATCAGCGAAGGCGCCAACGGACCGTTGACACCGGAAGCCGATGAAATTTTAATTAAAAAAGGCGTATTTATCGTACCGGATATCTTGGCAAACAGCGGCGGGGTTACCGTATCTTACTTCGAGTGGGTTCAGAACCTTCAGGGCTACTACTGGAGCAAGGAAGAAGTTTTTGAAAAAGAAGAAGACCTGATCGTTAAAGCCTTCAACGGCGTATACGATGTACTGGTCAATGAAAAAGCCTCCAATATGCGTACAGCGGCTTTCAACTATGCCATTAAGAAGATTGCAAAGGCCATGAAGCTTAAAGGCTGGTACTAATTCTGGCGTCAAAAACACCCGAACTGCTGCGTTACAGCGTTTTTGAGCCTCAGTCACATATTTAAAATATGCTCCTTCGGCTCAAAAACGCCGCGCCTTGCATTTTGGGCGTTTTTATAGCCAGAATGGTGAGATGGTATATATTGCGTAAAATATGCGAAACACATATAAAAGCAACAATATATTGCGGTATACGTCGAAATGGCGTATACCGTTTTTTCTATTTTTTTCTATTGAAGGACAGATATTACCATTAACTGGGGCAGACGGACTGTGGTATAATAATAAAAACGAAAGAAGGCAGGTTTTGGGGATGGCAGAAATTAATATTTATGAAACGACACTAAATCATAACGGTGAGCAGGGAATCATTGATTTTAATGTGCTTCTGAAGGCTTTCCAGAATGCAGGGATCACCATTAATGTGTTTAATATCTGGGACAATCCGAGCTTGATGACAGAGGTCCGTCCGGTGGAGCAGGTACTGCTGCAGGAGGGCGTTGAAGCAATGCCCATTACCGTTGTTGGCGGCGAAATCTGGAAAAAGGGCGCCTATCCGGATTATAGTGAGCTCATGATGTGGAGCGCTAAAACAGAGTAATAAAAAAGCTGTATGACCCGTGTAAGGCCATGCAGCTTTTTCTTTTCTAAACCTCGTAGGGAATGCCGGCGAATACCTCCTGCATTTCCTCAGGCTCTGCGTTATAAATTTTTAAGATGAGCCCATTGACCAACGTGATGATCTCCTGTGAATCCACAGTGCCGTCGTTGGCTGGTTTGGCGGCGTAAAGCGCGCAGAGCATCTCGTTCCGGGTTGTTCCTGTAATACCGCTGAACAAACTGTTCAGGACTCTTTTTTCCTGTTCGTTTAATTTCATATTTTTATCCCCTTGATTTCTGGTTTTAGACTATTATAACAATTATCCCATGACAATCAAGAGATTATCTGGCGGGATAAGAAGAATATTATTGTTCCTCCCACTCCTCGATTTCGAGCAGCAGCTCCTCCCAGCGGTCTGTCAGGCTGGTTACAGCTTCCCTGGCGGTATTATAAGCGGTGGTTACAGTGTTTACATTGTCCAAGTCATCATAAAAATCATTTTGGCACATCCGGGCTTCATAATCTGCGATTTCGTTTTCCAGGCGCTCGATGTCGGCTTCCACGGTTTTCAGTTCTTTCTTTTTACCGCGGAATGCAGCCTCCTGCTCCTTCTGTTTTTTACGGTCTGCCTTCTGCCGCGTTTTTGTGACCACGGTCCGGTTCTTTTCCGCTTCCAGGGATTCCCGGAGGGCGGCCTCATCCTTGTAATGGATATAGTCGTCATAATTGCCCAGGGTGACCTCAATACCGGTGGGGGTGAAGTTATAGATCTTAGTCGCCACCCGGTTGAGAAAGTAACGGTCATGGGAGATAAACAAAAGCGTTCCCTGATAAGCGATCAGGGCGTTTTCGAGGATCTCCTTTGTGCGCATATCAATGTGGTTGGTGGGCTCATCCATGAGCAGGAAATTGGACTGGGACAGCATCAGGCGTGCCAGAAGAAGCCGGGCTTTTTCGCCGCCGGACAGAGCGTTCACAGCTTTGAACACATCGTCACCAGTAAATAAAAAGGCTGCCAGGATACTCCGCAGCTCGCCCTCGGTAAAATGTATATCAACGTCCCAGAGGGCCTCCAGAAGATTTTCATCATAAAACTGCTTTAAGTCATTGTTTTCCTGGTCATAATAGCCAACATGGACCTTGTGGCCGTACTCGATGACACCGCTGTCCCGTGATACCTTGTCCTGGATGATGCGGAACAGGGTGGTCTTGCCGATGCCGTTGGCGCCGATGATGCCCACTTTGTCGCCGCGGTGGATATCAAAAGAAATATTTTCAAAAAGGGGCTGTCCGTCAAAGGATTTTGACACGTCACGGACGGTCAGAACATCCTTACCGCTCTGGATGCGGGGCTTGAAGTTGAAATGGGCGTCGGATTCGGTCTGGACCTTTTCCACCACCTCCATTTTTGCCAGAGCCTTTTCACGGCTGGCAGCGCGTTTAGAGCTGTGAACAGAGTTGTAACGGCGGAACCGGGCGATCATTTCCTGCTGGCGCTTAATTTCACGCATCTGCTGGGCATACTGGTGATCCAGATCCATGAGCAGCTTTTCTTTCTTTTCCACATAGGTGGTGTAGTTGCCGTTGTAGCTGTCCAGGGAATGGCGTGAGACTTCCAAAATACGGCCGCAGACCTTATCCAGAAAGTAGCGGTCATGGGAGATGATGACAAAGGCGCCGTCATAGGCTTTCAGAAACTGCTCCAGCCATTGGAGAGAGTCGATGTCCAGGTAGTTAGTGGGCTCGTCGAGGAGCAGAAGCTCAGGTTCCTGAAGCAGATTGCGTCCCAGGGCGGCCCGTGTTTTTTCGCCGCCCGACAGGACGCCAAAGGGCTTTGCCATATCCTCATCGGTAAATCCAAGGCCCTTGGCGATACCTCGGATGCGGCTGGGGTATTCATAGCCCTTTTGCTCTGCAAAGCGATCCTGCAGCTCGCCATAGGTTTTCATGACCTTTTCCTGCTCCGCGCCGTCTGTTTCGCCGATCTGGTGCTCCAGCTCACGCAACCGCTCCTCCAATTTAATGAGGGGATCAAAGACAGAGAGGAAGAGGGCGTCCAGCGTGGTGTCCGCAGAAAAATCGGCCTCCTGAGCCAGATAACCGATGGTCAGATTGGATTTTTTACTGATGACGCCGCTGTCGGGGGTAAGCTGGCCGGCCAGTAGCCTGAGAAAGGTGGACTTGCCTGATCCGTTGCGCCCCACCAGGCCGATCATTTCCTTTTCCTGTATGGAGAGGCTCAGCTGGTTAAAAATTTCATTGATGCCGTAACTAAAACTAAGATTTTCAATATTTATAAGCATAAGGTTTTCTGCCTGTTCTTTCCATAGTATTCCTTATATATGATACCAAAAAAGAGGGGGTGTGTCGACTGCGGACAGAGGCAGGGAAAAGAAATTTGCAAAATGATGAATATTTTGCATCTAAGTGGGTATAAAAAGAATGTATTCCAAAACGAGGAGGAGGTTTGATGAAAAAACTGCTTAATAGCTTTAAAGAAGTCCTTGTATCAATTTTGCCGATGACGGTTCTGATTATGATCATCAGTGGTATTTGGGCGCCCTTTACGCCTGAAATGCTTGTGTCCTTTATCGGCGGTGCCATCATGATGATGATCGGCATGGCGCTTTTTTTGTTTGGTGCGGACATCTCCATGATGGAGGTCGGCGAGCGTGTGGGAAACTTTTTGGTCTCCCGGAGAAGCTTAAAAATATTGATTGTTGCGGGCTTTTTCGTGGGCATGTTTGTGACCATTGCCGAGCCGGATGTACAGGTATTGGCCGGTCAGGTGGCCGCGGTCTCGGATGGAACGATTAATCGGACGCTGCTCATTGCTGTGGTCGGCGTTGGGGTCGGTATTTTTCTGGTCATCGCTCTGCTGCGGTTTGTTTTCCAGATGAAGCTGTACCATATCCTGATTATCGGATATATCGCTGTTTTTGCCCTGTCCTTTTTTACCAACCCTGAGATGGCGCCGGTAGCCTTTGATTCCGGCGGCGTCACCACTGGTCCCATTACAGTACCCTTTATACTGAGTCTGGGCAGCGGGATTACCAGCGGCGTAAGAACCAGCAGGGAAGGAACAGACAGCTTTGGGATGGTTGCGCTGTCCTCGCTCGGACCGGTGCTGGCCGTCATGATTTTGGGGGTGATCTTCAGATGAACCTGATCTATAATTTATTTCACGGCATGCCGGAGGTGGCATGGGAGGTTTTTCTGGCTATCCTGCCCATAATTTTGATTTTCCTGTTTTTAAACGCCATTGCACTACGGCTGCGGGCACCTATCATCAAGCGGATTATGGGTGGCTTTGTGGTGACCTATCTGGGGCTGGTGCTGTTTCTCCAGGGTGTAAATATTGCCTTTGTGCCCGCAGGTGAGTTTCTAGGAACAGCGCTCGCAGAGCTTGAGTACAGCTGGATTCTCATTCCGCTGGGCTTTGCCATCGGCTTTCTGGTCGCCTTTGCCGAGCCGGCCGTCCAGGTTATGGTAAAGCAGGTTGAGGAAATGACTAGCGGCGCCATCAAGGCGCGGGTTATGCTGCTGGCGATCTCACTGGGGGTAGCGTTAGCGGTTATGACAGCCATGATCCGGCTGCTGGTCGGTATCTCCCTCTGGTGGATTCTGATTCCCGGCTATATACTGGCCTTTATTCTCGGCCGTTTTGTGGAACCAAATTTTTTAGCCATGGCCTTTGATAACGGCGGTGTGGCCACTGGCCCGATGTGCTCGACCTTTATCCTGTCCCTTTCGGTGGCTGTGGCGGGCGCGACTCCCGGCCGCAATCCGCTGCTGGACGGCTTTGGCGTTGTGGCACTGATCGCTCTTGCACCGATCCTGACAACCCTGCTTCTGGGCTTCTTTTATAAGCAGAAGGAGGCATACAGGAAAAGACAGTGCGAAAAGCAATCCCGTGATTCTTAACCGGTATTGACAGAAGATTTTAATCATATATAATATGTAGATTACTTAGCGAATGATGGAGGAAAAAATGGAAGACAGAAATAAAATTAAGACCGAACTGATTGTGGTGATTGTGGAAAAGGATATGTCCGGCGAGGTCATTGACGCTGCTAAACAGGGCGGCGCTGACGGAGCGACTGTCATGTACGGCCGCGGGTCTGGCATCCATGAGAACGCGCGGTTTTTCGGCATCACCATTGAACCGGAAAAGGAGATTGTTCTGATTCTGGTGGATGCGTCCATAAGGAACGCGGTACTCTGCTCGATCCAGCGGAAAATCGAAATCGACAAGCCGGGTATGGGCATCGCCTTTGTGCTGGATGTATCCAAGGTGATCGGCAGCCCGCATCTTAACCTGATGTCGGACATCGCAGATTAATTGCTTTTAAAGATACCCCAAAGGCGCTTATTTGCTCGATTTCTGAAGGATTCAAAAAACTTTGACACTTTTTTGATTAATTCGGTCATAAAAATTGACGTTTTTTTAACAACTTGATATAATAAAAAGGATAAGTACGACGCAGGAGGGGAGTGCAGAATGCAAACTTTTTCAAAAAGGGTATCGATGACAGTTGTTAAGCGTCTGCCCAAGTATTACCAGTATTTAACCGATTTACAGGATCAACATATTGAAAAAATCTCGTCTAAGGAGCTGGCGGCAATGATGGGGCTGACCGCCTCGCAGATCCGGCAGGATCTGAATTCCTTTGGCGCTTACGGACAGCAGGGCTATGGTTATAAGGTAAAAGAGCTGAAGGAGGCCATTCGCAAAATTCTTGGGCTTGATCTCCAGTATAACTGCATTATTATCGGTTCTGGGAACCTGGGCCACGCCATTGTCAATTACGAGCGTTTTAAAGAAGAAGGCATCCATTTCAAAGCCATGTTTGATGTGGACCCGGACCAGATCGGCAAGAAGGTCGGCAATGTGACAGTCTACCATATGGATGATCTCGACGCTTTTGTCGCACACCATAAAATTGATATCTGTATCTTGAGTGTGCCGCAGAAAGTCGGGCAGGAAACCACGGACCGTGTCGTAGAGCTGGGCATCAAGGCGATTCTGAACTTTGTTCCTCTGGATCTGACAGTGCCTGATGACGTGGTGGTAGAGAGTGTGAATATCACCGACAGCCTCTTTACGCTGACCTATCTGATTAACGAAGATGACGATGATGAATAAATGTATACAGCAGGCGTGAAGCCTGCTTTTTTTGTAAAAAATAGGAGTTGTATTTCAAAAAAAACTATTATATAATAGAAGACAGTTATAAATATAATTGATATCAGGGCAAATCTGTTGAAAGATAGAGACGCAAAGCTAAAGGGCCTAAACAAACATAAATTGTAGGGCAGCCAGCTGCAGTTGAACCCCACAATAGGAGCTGTAAAATGGCAGAAAAAAAGATGAATGAAACCATTGAAAAGAATATTTACGATGTAGCTTTGCGCAATATTTACGATGAGCTTTATGAATTGAATGTTACAAGGAACCGTTATCGCATTATCTACCATGTGGAGAATAAATATGTGACGCCGCCGGAAGAAGGTATTCTGGCAGATGCCGTTGCCGATGTGTCAGCGCACATGATCCACCCGGAGGATTCGAAACGGTTTTTGGAATTTTTTGACCTTGATAAAATACACGTAGCCTTGGAATCTGGAAAGGGCAGCGTTATCGGTGAGTTCCGCAAACTATGGGTGGACGGGAGCTTTCACTGGGCTTCACTGACCGTTTTTCCGGCGGTCGATTATGGCGGGGAGGATGAGATCCTGCTCTGCTTTATCATGGATATCGACTATAAAAAACAGATGGAAGCCGTTGAAAAGGAAAACGAGAGCCTCCAGAAAAAACAGATAGACGACGAGCGCTACCGTCTGGTCATTGAGCAGACCAATACCCTGGTGTTTGAGTGGATCATTGAGACGGATCAGCGTTACTATGCGCCTGAATTTTCAGAAATATTCATGGGCAGCTATGACGGCCGGGATATCAAGGAAATCTGGCTTAACGACGAAGTGGTCCATCCCAAGGATATTGAAGTGCTAAAGCAGAAAATGAATATGGAAGCCATCAGTAACGGCCAGGTGGAAATGGAGATACGCCTGTGCAATAAGAAAGGGCGGTACATCTGGTGTAAGATTGTCTTTAATGTACTTTATAATGAGGATGGCAGCATCAAGCGGGTGATCGGCACCCTGAACAATATCGACGAATCCAAGCGGGCTCACGAAACCCTGAAATACCGAGCAGAGTTTGATCGGCTGACTGGTATTTATAATATCAATACCTTTTATGCGCAGGCCGAAAGACTGGTCAAGGATTATCCAGACCAAAAATTTGCTGTGGTGCGGCTGGATGTCAACCGCTTTAAATTTATTAACGATCTGCACGGGCGTGAGGAGGGCAATCGACTGCTCAGGTTTATGGCAACGGTTATTTCGGCCAATATGGGGCCTTTGGATGCCTTTGGGCGGATGAACAGCGATGTGTTCTGCCTTTGCATGTCTTATGCTTCAGGCAATCCTCTGCTCGAGCGCATAAAGAAGATCCTGAAAGAGATCAACCAGTTTTCTGAGAGCTACCAGGTCATGCCCTCCTGCGGAATCTGCATTGTGAAAGACCGTGATACCCAGATGAGTATCCTCTGCGACTGGGCAAACCTGGCCCAGAAAACCATCAAGGGAAGCCAGATCAAGCAATGGGCCTTTTATGATAAAAAGCTGAGAGCCAAACAGCTTGAGGAGCAGCGAATCGAAAATGAAATGGATGAGGCGCTTAATAAACGCCAGTTCAAAGTATTCCTCCAGCCGAAGCATAATGTGCAGAACGGCGCGGTGATCGGCGCTGAGGCGCTGGTGCGGTGGGACCATCCCGAGAGGGGGTTCCTGACACCATGCCGCTTCATCCCGCTTTTTGAACGCAACGGTTTTATCATCAAGCTGGACGAATATGTCTGGGAAGAGACCTGCCGGATCGTCAAATCCTGGCTGGACAGGGGAATGGAAGCAGTTCCGGTGTCGGTTAATGTGTCCAGAGTGCAGGTGTATAACCCGAATTTTTATAAAAAGCTGCTGCATATTATCCGCCGCTACGATATTCCCAAGGAGCTTCTGGAGGTCGAACTGACCGAGAGCAGCTTTGTGGAGAACACTGTAGACCTGTACCGTGGCATGGAGCGGCTGAGAGAGGAAGGAATTTCCTTTTCAATGGATGACTTTGGATCAGGCTATTCCTCACTCAATATGCTTAAAAATGTACCGGTCAACACCATTAAGCTGGATCGTGAATTCTTTAACGAGAGTGTGGCGACCCAGAAGGGCAAGACCATCATTGAGCATACCATCGGCATGATTAATGATCTGAAACTTCAGGTCATTGCCGAGGGTGTAGAGACGGGAGACCAGGTGGGTTTCCTGAATGATTGCGGGTGTTTGGCAGCTCAGGGCTATTATTATTCCAGACCCATGCCGGTAGAAGAGTTTGAAGAACGATTTTTAAAAGAGAACATCTAAAAAAGAGCTGTGTAGTGCAGCTCTTTTTTAATGCTTTAATTTCCTGGCCTGTCCTGTGGCGTCTGTCCGCCCTGCATATCCTGCGGGGCGCTTTCTCCGGGATGGGTGCCGCCAGGGCCACCGCCCATACCACTGTTGTAGGTGCTGCCGTCCTCGGCAATGCTCGTGACTGAGGTGGAGGGTGTCACTGTGGTCAGGTCTGCGCCGCCTTTTGTCAGGGTATAGGTAGACCCTGTCAGGATATCCGGCGTGCTGATGATGATATTCTGAAATGCCTTGGCTGGGGTGTAGCTCGCGATTTCCTGCCCATTTGCATCCTTCAGGCTGATGGCTGTGCCAGCTGTCTGGGCGGTGTTAAAGGTCAGTGAGATGCTGTTCTGAGCAGAGCTGGACGATGGTGTCTGGAGCATACCGGAGCTGCCTGCCGCGATCAGGGTGCCGCCGGTCAGATTATAGGTGCCGTCGTAATCCAGCGCGCCGTTGCCGCCATCGGTGGGCCCATCAATGGTGACTGTGCCGCCAGTCTGGTTGATGGAGGCGTTGGAATCCAGTCCGTCACCACCGGCGTTGATGGCCCAGTTACCGCCATTAATGTTCAGCACAATGGAGCCGTCGTCCACGCTGGCGCTTTCCATGGGGTTCTGCCCCGGACGCCCATTTTGTGAGGAGCCGTCGCCGCCCGCGGCGTTGATGCCGTCATCGCTCGCCACAATGCTGCCCTTACCGCCGTTCAGGGTAATGCTCATACTTTCAAGGCCTTCATAGGATTTGGTGATATCAAAGGTACCGCCATCTATGGTCAGGGAGGTGTCAGCGTGGATACCGTCATCACCGGAGCTCAGATTAAAGGCACCGTCCTTAATGTCGATGGTGCCATCTGCGTGGATCGAGTCGTCAGACGAGTCAATGTGATAGGTGCCGGCGTTGATGACAATGGCGTTTCCGGCCTTCAGAGCCTTTGCGCTCTGGGTCGTGTCGCTGGTGTCGTCAGAAGCGGTCTGGGGCGATTGCTGCCAGCTGCCCCAGGTGTTGCCCGCGGTTCCGGCCTTATCGCTGCTGTTGGTGCTCCCGCCGCCTGTGGCCAGGCTAAAGGTGCCGCCGTTAATGGTCAGGCTGTTTTCAGCCTGGATACCATCAGCGCCTGCGGTAATGTCAAAGGTGCCGCCATCAATCTGGATGGTACCCTTGGCGGTATCCTCATCATTGGTGGACTTGATACCGTCGCCGGCAGCGTTGATGGTGATGGTGCCGCCCGCAATTTTGGTGGCGTCGCGCCCCACAATGCCGTCGTCTGCCGAGGAGGCAATGGTGATGCTGCCCGACATGATTTTCAGGTCGTCCTTTGAGGTGATGGCGTCATTGTAGCTGCCAGTCACTGATAAGGCTCCGCCGCCGTTGATGGTCAGGTCATCCTGCACATAAAGGGCGGCGCTTGGCGCTTCTGTATCCGCGCTGTCCCGGGACGCACTGTCTGCCAGGCTGTTCTGGGTGCCGGCTTCCAGGGTAACGAGAGTTTTGCCGGCCTGCTTGCTGTAGATAGCCGCACCGCTGCCCGAGGTGATGTGGGCGTCCTTGAGTACAAGACGGACTGTGGCGTTTTTGTCAGCGTCTATGACGATGCTGCCATCATTTAAAGTGCCGGAGAGTACATAGGCCCCAGCCCCTGTGATGGTGAGGGTGCTGCCGTTTACGGTGGCGCCGTCGCCGGAAAAATCAATGCCGCTGCCGTTAAGGGTAACAGTCTGGGGGTTTTCATCACTGTAATCCGTGTCATAGTCCTCCGCGTCATAGCCAGCAGCCGTGGCGCTTGCGCCGGATGACGTTTCAGTCCTGGCAGTACAGCCGGCTGTGAGGATCAGCAGGAGGATAAAGAGAGGAATAAAGGCTAAAAGCAAAATACTTGTTTTTTTCATGGGTTTTCTCCTAAAGGGCCTCGGAAACAGTCTGGGGCCGTCCGCAGATTACAGTGAGGTTACCGTTGCGGCAGCGGATGGCGTCGATGAGCGCTTTTTCATCCTCAGCCCGTTTCAGGACAATATGATATGAAAGCTCATACATACTGCCAAGATTAGTGGTTTTGACGCGTTCCAGAGACACTTTTTTTGTGTAAGCGCTGAAAATATCATCGAAGATTTCAGAATAGTCCAAGTTTTCAGGGATGGTGATGCGCAGCTCCTTGTCAAGAGGCTTGTGTTCGCCAAAGGGCGAGCGGCAGAGGATGAGCATGACCAGGCTGATGATGATGGTGATGACCGCCGCGAACACCACGTAGCCAGTGCCTGTGGCCAGCCCTACAGCCATGGAAAAAAAGATGCTGCTGATCTCCCGGGAGCTTCCTGGAACTGAGCGGAAGCGGATCAGGCTGAAGGCGCCGAGCACCGCCACGCTTGTGCCCAGGTTGCCGTTGACCAGCATGATGACAATCTGCACCATGGCAGGTAGAAGAGCCAGCGTAATGACAAAATTTTTGGAATAGGTGCCGTGGGCCATGTAAACCAAAGCGATGACAAGTCCCAGGATAAGGGACACAAAGGTACAGATGAGCGCAGTGCTGATGGTCATCTGGCCGGTGGTGGCAGTGTCTATGATTGTTGTAAACAAGCGGGGTTCCTCCTTTCGGTTATAAGTTTGCGCTTGTAGATGCTGCCGTATTTGGAAAAGGATGCAGGGTAGATTTTAAGCTCTGAGAGCATACCGCTCAGCCAGAGCGGCATGGCATCAGGAATCTTGATCTCCATGAGAATCTCTTTCGAGTCGAGCAGGGATACGCCGTTATCGCCTAAGGCAAGGCTCAGATCAGACTCACGGCTGCGGATATTGGCGTCAAAGGTAATGCGGATATCGCTGTTTTCGATACCGTAGCAGGCGATGCGGTCATAAGCCAGAAAGAGCTTGGGAACGGGCTTGTAAAAAGCCATGAAATAGTCGATCTCCCGGAGAATCTGGCTGTCAAGGCTTGGGCGCAGGCCGTGGTTGAGCCAAGCCTCGGCCTGGTTCAGAGGCATGGCGGCACGGCGCTTGTAAACGGTGCGCTGCCATTTTTTCTTGATTTCAATATAGACAGTGTCCTCCTGGCCGGGAACACCATAGCTGCGCAGACGCAGCTTCTCCTTGTAGGGGGGCTTCTCGATAGAATGGCGGATCAGGTCGTAGTGGGGAGTGTCGTAGTAAATATTGCAGATAGTGTGGCGTCCGTATTCGTCCATCTGCATATAGGGCTTTAGAGCCTGTATGAGTGACCAGTATTTTTCGCCGGACAGATGGTATTTTTTCTCGATCCTTTGGAAAACGCTGTTGCTCTGACTGAGTGTGTTCATAAATATTTCCTTTCATTTCAAACTTTACAAAAATTTTACATGATTAATGTGATGAATTTATGATGTTTTTAAGAATTCTGCGTGAAGAAACATTTTTTGCCAAAGTAAAAGCCATAAGGTATAATAATGAAAGAAGCATTCACCAATTAGGATTGATAAGGAGCATCGTTTTATGCAGATAGAGTTAAATGATCTATTAATCAGGGATTTTCATCGAAAAGATGCTAAGCTTCTCCATAGCATTGTGCGCGAAAGTGAGATTGTTAAGTTTATGAAAGATTGGTCTGAGAATGCTAAGAATCCTGAAGATTTGTATGGATTTATTGATTGGCTGCAAACAAAGAAAGCGTCAACTGATATTTTTGAAAACAAACGATATGCTATTGTGTTAAAAAAAACAGATGAACTAATTGGAATGGTCGGTATGGGAATTGAAGACACATTAAATGAAGTTGAGGTTGCATACTTTATGAGTGAGAAGTATCAACACAAAGGCTATACAAAACAGGCAGTAACTGCTATTGTTAATTGGTGTTTTCAAGTGTCGGATGTTCCCTATTTAATTTTAACAATCGACTGTGCAAATACACCTTCCTGCAAGCTGGCAGATAGCTGCGGTTTTGAATTATTTGAAAAAAGAACTCCTATTGGGCATATACAACCTAATATGGAAAGCGATAGTTATTATTACTATCGTATATACAGAAAATGAGTATAATCTGTTTCGTTATTTAAGTGGAAACGGTAAAAATCCATGATTCGCAATGCTTTTGAAAAAGACTATAAAAAAGTTATGAGGCGATTTTTGTCTGTAAAATCAATAAAAAATGGCAGCCTGTACCCCAATCGGTACGGCTGCCATTTTTTCTTTTCATTTCCAGATTTATCACTCGTTTTGAACCACTTTTTTCTTTTCATTCTGTTTTGCCTGGACTTCATCTGCCTTGTCACCAGTATACTGCATATAGACAATGGCGCCTACGGCAATGACCATCCCGACGATTTGGAGGGAGCCGAGATGCTGGCTCAGGACTAGAAAGCCCAAAAGCGCGGCCGTGGTGGGTTCAAGGACAAAGGTCAGGGAAGCCGTTGAGGCTTCGATATAATTGTAAGAAACGGCGATGGTTCCATAGGAGATGACCAAAACGGCAAAGTAGCCGAGCAGCATGAGCCACATGGTCAGGCCGCCTGAAGGGGCGGCGGCCGCAAATTCCCGGAATACCTCGGCTGGCGTGGTCTTAAAGGAAAAAACAATGAGACCCATGGCGTTGGAATAGACCAGGTACGCCAGGTAGGAAACGCCGTTTGAAATGTGAAAATAATCAAAAAGGTAGGCAAAAGCTAAGCTGAAACAGTTGGCCAGCCCCCAGAAAATACCAATGGTTGTAATATCGCTGACATGAGTGCTGAAAAGATTGAGCACCAGCGCCATACCGAAAATGGCAATGACGCAGGCGATCAGCTTTTCCCTGGTGATCTTCGATTTAAAGAAGATACGCATCAGGAAAACCAGAACAATGGCGTTCGAGAAATCCAACAGCGAGGCGACAGCGATGGGCAGCGTGTTAAAAGACCGGATCGAGGTATAGATATAGATAGGCGACGCGATCATTCCGCTGCACACAATGAGGGTAAAGTAGAACAGCTTCCTGGGCAGCCTGAGAACCTTTGGCTGTGTAACAAGGGTGTAGATAAGGTAGAAGGATAAGACAGCCAGCGGCGTAAAAGTCGACATGGCGTTTTCGGAAATGCCAAGGCTGTCAAAATAGTTCAAAAACACACCAAAGGTACCAGTAGCTACCGCGGAGGAAGCGGCCAGCAGGACGCCGTAAGCGGCGCCTTTATGTCTGAGAAGAGGCATTATCTTTCACACTCCTTTGGGCATAAAGGCTATTCGACGTCAACTTCAGGGTTCGCATTTGCAGAATCCTGAGTGAGATCTACGGACTCGGTCTGGGCGGCAAGCTCAGCCTTTTCGCGTTTGCCCTCGGAGTATTGCATATAGACAATGGCGCAAACTGCAATGGCGATCCCCAGCATCTGGAGCGGCGTCAGTGTTTCGTGCAGGATAATGAAGCCTAGAATGGCTGCAACACTGGGTTCCAGAACAAAGGTGAGCGCGCCGTAGGAGGCGTCGATATAATTATAACAGGCCGTAATGGAGTAGTAAGACCACATGAGCACTGCGCAGTAGACAAGGGCAACCACAATGACGACGGCGCCGTTTGCGGAAATAGATTCCATGATGTTCTGACCGACAGCCGCTGGATTAGAGGTGATCAGCAGGATGATGGAGCTGCACAGGCAGGCATAAATCTGAGTAGTGATAACCGGTACATCATGGCTGATATGGAAATAGTCGATGGAATAGACAAACGCCAGGGCACATGCAACAGCCACACCCCAGAAGATCCCCATGCTCGTGATTGGGACACTGCTATCCGGAGCTACAGCGCCGAAGCTAATGACCTGGAGCACCAGCATGATGCCGACAATGGCCAGCACACAGCAGATCAGTTTTTCTTTGGTGATCTTCTGCTTAAACAGAATCCGCATCAAAAATACCAAAACGATGGAATTTGAGAAGTGGAACAGGGAGGCGATGGCCATGGGCAGGTTGGCGAATACACGCACATAGGTAAAATTATACAGTGGGTATAAAATAAAGCCGCTGACCGCGATCATCGTAAAATAATACAGCTTTTTTGGCGCGAGGAGCAGCCTGCGGTCCTTGATGAGCGCGATCAGTAAAAAAGCAATAAACATGAATACCGGGCCGATGAGGGTAACCGTATCATCGCTGAGTCCAAAGACCGACAGGTAGTGCAGAAAGATGCCAAAGGTACCAGTCGCAACCGCGGAGCTGCACGCCAGAAAGATACCAAACCCGACGCCTTTTCTTTTCTTTGCGTCCATTTTTTTCTCCTTTATAAGAACTTAAAAACCAGTGGGAACAGGGAGACCCCTGTTACAGGGGCCTCCTAAAAAGGCTTAGTGTAAATATTTTTCAAAGATTTCCTTCATTTTGACTTTTTTATCTTCTGGAATTTCAGGCGCAACGTAAGAGTCCATCCGTTTCTTTAGCTGATCGTCGATGCGCTGCGTGATATCCTTGTTTTCGATAACATATTCTTCGTAGGTACTGCGGACGCCGAAATCCGGGAAGCTGTGTTCTTTGCGGTAGTTGCGCAGCGTATTTTTATGTTTGACATAGGTGCCGTGCTGCCCAACCTCGGTGATCAGGTCAACAGTTTTATCAATATTCATATCCTTGGCCGGCTTGATATAAGCCTGGACATGCTTGATGATCTCTTCGTCCAGAATGAATTTGCGATAGTTGGCGCTGTTGAAGCTGTCAAGGCTGCCCAGCATAAACATGGCGATATCCAGCTTGGCGGCAAAGGCATTCATGATGGCAGTCGTCGCTTCGAGGGCAGCCTGAACGTCGCAGTTTTTGGCGTCGGTGCTTCCGGACGGCATATCAAAGGGCACTTCATAGTATCCGGCCATCTGGCGGGCCATGGCGCACATCTTAATACTTTCAGAAGCGCCGGTGCAGAGCTGAAGGGTACGCATGTCTGTGATACAGGTATAGGTGGAGTAAACCACTGGCAGGCCCGGATTAATGAGCTGGATCAGTGTAAACATGGCCACGTTTTCCGCATTGGTCAGAACCACGTTGTCGATGCCAGTGATCGGGCCTGTCAGGCCGGCGGCAGAGCAGGGAGTAACCTCCATGACCTGATTCTTTTCGGCTGCGTAGAACAAACCGTCCAGCAGTTCTTCGTCAAAGCGAAGCGGAGAAATCGGAGATAAGGATGCGAACAGAGGATAGCCGCCTTCCTTTTCTGTGAGCAGGTGCATCATTTCCATGGTCATATCAATGGTATTGCGGTCAACAGAGCACAGGTTCATGGGTTTGTCCATGTGCAGGAAGTATTCATAGATGGCGGTGATAACGCCTTCCTTGTAGGTGCAGTTATCTGTCGGGAATACGATCAGCTGCCCACCGATATCGACACAGCTGCTGCTCTGGGACAGCTTGAAGAAATTGCGCATGTCATCAAAATTGACTTTACGGCGTTTGAACTCTTCGTCGATGATAAAGGGGGAGGTAGCGTTCGGAGCGATGAGGGGACGGTCGGTCGCGCCGATATTGACAGAGCGGTCCGGGTTGGCCGCATCCAGTATGAAGGATCTCGGAGCAAGCTTCATACAATCTTCAACAACCTTTGGCGGAATCTTGATGATATTGCCTTCAACCGTTGCACCGTGTTTTTTGAAAATTTCATGGGCGCGTTCGTCGCACATTTCAACGCCGCATTTTTCCAGCACATCCAGGGTAGCCTGATGAACGTCTTCGATCTGTTTTTTAGTCAGGGGTTCATAAGTAAAATTCATTTTTCTTTCCTCCTAATTTTGTGCATATTGTGTTATACACTGTACCTGTATTGTAATACGATCCCGGGGGCTTGTCAAGAAAAATCTTAAAAAAAATCTATTTACAAATAAAAAGATAAGAAAACCTTTAAAATAGGCGCTTTATCCCCAAAAAAAACTTTTTGTTGTGATTGAAACTAAAAACGTGTTATAATAAACAAAATTTGAAAAAGCAGAATTAACCAAAAATACGTTTTGAACATATAATATTATGCACAGAAGCTGTGCGGATAAGGTGAGCAAATGAAGCTTTTTAAAAACAGGAAACCCATGGTAGGGATTCTTTTGGGCTGTGCTGGCGCTGTTACAACCGGTATCTTTGGCATCTTTTTTAGCTATTTTGATTTCATTGGTCTCAGTGAGAGCGGCCGGACGATTTTAACGCCCTTCTTCGTATTCATATGCTTTTTCTCAGTGGCACTGGTCAAGAATCCTAAAAGCCTGATCCTAAAAAATAAGCTTTTGTACCTGACAACTATCTGCCTGAGCGGTGGGCTTTTGTACTCCACTTACAATTTTGCTTATGTAAAAGCCATTGAAAGCCTGCCCCTGGCCATCACCTCACTGTTTAACTTTTCCAATGCCGTGGTGCTGGTGCTTCTGATGCGTTTGTTTTTTAAAGAAAAAATTACAGCTAAAAAGGTAATCTGCTGTCTGATCAGCCTGGTTGGAATCCTGTTTGTTCTTGAGATATTCTCAGGGGGAGACGGCGACATTACAACCATCGGTATTTTCTGGGGCGTCTCAGTGACGGTGAGCCTGGCTTTTGCCTATACCATCGACTATTTTCATATACAGAAAGAGATCCCCTTTTATGTGGTCCAGACCTATACCTGTCTGGGGGCCATGATTGTCTACTCCTTTAATTATTCGGTTTGGGATCTTTTTAAGGAGATGGGTAGTATTACCGTCCAGCACGGCGCTGTGCTGTGGCTTGTGCTGCTGCTGTACTTTGTCAATGTCGCCATTTCTTACGGCGCCACCACAGCGTCCTATAATTTTATCGACGCGTCCTATACCTCCATGACTTACGTCCTGGAGCCGACCGTCGCGGCCACAGCGGGGTTCTTTCTCTATGGACAGAGGCTTTCAGCAGTTCAGATCATCGGGATGGTCATATCCGTCAGCGCCATTGTCTATATGCAGTATATTGAGAGCAAAGGCGAAGGGTAGAACAGGAAAAGGATACTGCGAGAGTGGACGAAAAGGCTTTGCAGTGTCAATGAATTCCAAATTATGATATAATCAGTAAAAATAAAGAACAAATTTGAGCATATAATATGATATACAGGAGGCAAGCGAATGAACTTAACAGCATTGACCAAAAAAGTCGTAGAGCTGGAAGATGAAATGGTGACCCGCATTGTAGAGCGGGCGCTGGATCTTGGGGCTGCCCCTATGGAAATTGTCAATGCCGTCAACGACGGGCTGGACAAGGTGGGACTGCTTTACGAGCGCGGAGAATACAGCATCTCAGACCTGATGATGGCCGGTGTTATCTTCGAGGATATACTGAACATGGAGGGGATGCAGTTTCCGGCAAGCCAGCAGGAAGAGGTTTTTGCAGATACAATCCTGCTGGGAACCATTGAAGGCGATATCCATGATATTGGAAAGACAATTTTCCATTCCCTGGCCGTTTCAGTTGGTTTTAATGTCATCGACCTTGGAGTGGATGTGCCAGCTGAGCGTTTTGTGGAAGAGGCCAGGCGCTGCCACCCCAGCATTATCGGTATCAGCGCAGTGTTGACCAACACTGTGGGCGCCATTCAGCGGGCCATTGACCTGCTGAAGAATGACCCCGCAACAAAGGATATTACCACCATTATCGGCGGTGCCATGGTCAATATCGACATTGCGGCCATTTCCGGTGCCGATGCCTTTGCCAAAACCGCCAAGGACGGCGTCGCTGAGTGTATCCGACTGAAAAAGCTGTTTAACGAAAAAAGACAGGATAAGAAACAATGAGTAATTCTAAATTTAAGTATGAAGAAATCATTGAGAGCATTAAGCATAAAATATCCACCAATGTTTACAAGGACAACGACCCTCTGCCCTCAGAGACAGCCCTCTGCGCCGAATACGGCGCCAGCCGGATAACCGTCCGAAAGGCTATATCAGTCCTTCTGTCAGAAGGGCATCTTTACTCCATTCAAGGGAAAGGTAATTACATCAAAAATGTTAAGAAAAACAAGTTTTCCATGCGCTACAGCTGTAAAACTATTTTTAACAATGGTTATGACGAAGCCAAGCTGATTTCCTCAAGCCTTGTAACACCGGATGTTTATATGGTTTATAATCTGAACATTGCACCCAATGAAAGAGTCGTGGCCTTAAAGTGGCTGATTTATGAGGACGGGCTGCCCATCGCCTATGATGAAAAATACCTGCCCTACTTTGCGGGGATCAATATTTCAGAGAAAAGTCTGAAATATAAAGATTTCTCGGATCTGGTTAAGAACAAGATTTCTGTTTATGAGATGTACCAGGATCTGCGGATCAAAGGCGTCAATGCCGATGTGGATGTGGCTGAAAAACTGCGGATTCCGGTGGGCAGTATCCTCATGCTCGTCGAGCTTAACGTCTATGACCAGAGCGGTTTGCCCTTTGGATGGGGCAAGCTTTATATCCTGCCGGATAAAACACGGTTTTTTGCCAAGACAGAGTAGGAGGAATCGTCGTGAAAGAGTACGAAAACATCGTAGAGGACATTAAAAATAAGATCATTAATAATAAACTGGTCGCTGGGGATAAACTGCCCTCCATTAAGGAAATGACTAAAATTTATAACGTGAGCAGTATTACTGTGCGCAACAGCCTGTCCATCTTGTCTAATGAAGGCTATATCGAAACCCGGGAGCGTTCCGGCTGCTATGTAAAGGAGAGCGAAAACGACCTGTTCCACATGTTTTTTAACGAGATCACCAATATTAAGGAGACTATCCTGGACACCAAGATACTGAGTATCTCCCAGATCTTTGACTTCAATGGCCTGGAGGAATTTGACAGCCAGAGCAGTGAGCAGATCCAGACCATTAAAATTCGCCGGACCTTCAATTCCTATCTTGATGCGCCGGTATCCTATGATATTAAATACCTCCTGCACCACTTCAGCGGTGACACGAAGAAAATGTTTTATTACGACAACCTGCGCCGGATCGACTATTTTCTGGAAAAGGAAATCAACAAGACTCTTGAAGTCCGTATGATCCGTCCAACCCAGGACATCATAAACGCACTGAGTATCTCAGAGAGCACCCCGGTGTTTTATTTTAAACAGAAATACTACGATAAATATGACCAATTGGTAGCCGTTGGCCAGACCTACACCATCGCGGACAGCATACAGGTGGTGGCCACGAGCCGGAATGGTGTTTGAGGAGGAAGTCAATCATGATCAATATGGTTGTATTTTTGGGGATCAATGGCGATTCTAACGGCGCAGATAATTACCAATATAATTAAAAACATTGCGGGAAGACCGCCAATATTTGAAAGCATTTTTATACCAGTGATCCCCTCGCTGACAGACATCATAATCCAAGTTACAATACCTACAACGACTACCCATATCATAATAAGAAATTTAGGCGGTTCAGGCGACTCAGGAGAGATACCCTTACTGCAAAGACTGGAGATGGCAAGAGTAGTGGAATCTGATGCTGTAACAAGCGAGATCAGAACCGCAATCAGATAGATTGGAATAAGAAAGGCCTCAAGGTGTAAATTGTTAAAAAGTTGATAAATTACATTTTCATATCCAGTGTTAAAGGCTTCGATCAGGCCAGAAGAGGGATTGTTCATCAAACTGTTAATCGTAGCGCCTGAGATAATGGTGAACCAAATAATGCCAAAGAGAGAAGTGACAAGAAGATTCATGAGAATAATTTCTTTTATTTTTCGTCCATAGCAGATTCGTCCTAAAAAAACAGCGGTAATGGGCGTCCAGGCCATCCAATTGGCAAAATAGTAAATGGTCCAGCTTTTAGACCACGGGTCGTTTGCAGCTGCACCTGTAAACAAAGAACCTTTAAAAAATGTAGTGATAAAATCTCCGAGGCTTTCAGTTGCAAAGCTAAAAATAAATGTACTCCCTCCAAAAAGTAAAATAAGCGCTAAGATAATAAAAAAGATGTAAACATTAATATTTGAAAGATATTTAATACCTTTATTAATCCCGGAAACGGCACTTGTAAAAGTTATACAACTGATAATAGCAATAATAATTCCCCAGACAAAAATATTTGAATCGACCCCGAAAGCTTTACTGATCCCGCCATTGATGCTCAAAACTGCAGTGTATAGGGATGCCGCTAAACCAGAAACTAAAGAGAATACACAGATAAAATCAATAATATTTCCAGTTGAGTTCTGATGTTTTTCTGGAATAATCGGTGAAATAACTGATCCCAAAGAAAATGGTTTTTTCATATTATAATAAACAAAGGCAAAAACAACTGTCATAAGAGTATAGAGGCCATATGGAAGCAGTGTCCAGTGACGAAAAATTGCAGACATTGCAAAAAGTGCTGAATCAGGAGACAGGGCTTCAATACCAGAAGACGCTGGAGGATACAGCATGTGCTGAACGGGTTCGGCAGCCCCCCAAAAAACAATGCCCGAGCCTACTGTAGTGCATAGCGTGATTGAAAACCAGTTCCAAATCGAAAGGGTGGGTTTTGCCGCTTTGCCACCAATGACAATATGGCCAAGCGGCGAAAAGTACAGAGCAACGCACACAATGAATACGACCAAAGTTGTTAAGATGAATAACCAGCCAAATTGATCGAGAATCCAGGCGTAAAAATTGCTGGTCAGCATAACAAAAACATCGTTGTCATAAAAAGCTAAAAAAATACAACTGCAAAACAAAATTATTGCCGGCAAAAAAACGATTGAATTTATTTTTTTGTTTTTCATTTTGGCCTCGCTTAATAATAGAATATTAGTTGAAGATTACCTCCTGTAACTGAAATCTGTATGATCTGATTTACAGGAGGCAATTGAGTGATTTGATCGAGTTTAATTAGATATTATCCTGATACTGCGGAGGCAGATAAGGCATAAGGAGCTTGTCTTGTTCTTTGGTAATACCGGGTGCTTCATAAGACGAAATTCTCTTTGCGACCTCCTTTCGTGCAGTTTCCAGAATCGAAACAGAACCTTCATTCTGCCAGGTGTTGACATCCTCCTTGTTAAGGTATTTTGCCATATAAAATTCTTCTCGATACATCTTTGGCGTCCGCCCTTTTAAGAAAGATCCCCTGGGGCCGGTTTCGCGTAAAATATCCATACATAATTTTTCATCAGAGCAATCAATACCATCGACCATTCTTCTCGCAAAGGCAACCGCTTCTTCATCTAAAATGAATTTTTCATAACTGAACAGATTCATACTCCCCATCATACCGGTAGCATGGAAAATTAAATCAGTACCCGCCTCCATTGTTGACTGTATCATAAACATGGATTCGAGCCCTGCCTGGTAATCAACCTCTTTAGCATCGGCTTGTCCGCCGCCGGTTCGGCATGGAATTTTATAAAAATCGGCCATCGCATTTGAAGCGTAAATCATCAGCATGGTTTCAGGCGCGCCAAAGGTTAAAAGCAGCGTTTTCAAATTTGTGCCGGTAGAGGTGTTGCCGTAAATACAGGGAAGACCAGGCTGTATGAGCTGGGCGAACACAATACCAGCGAGAATCTCGGCATTGGTGAGGATCATCGTGGAGATCACGCTGTAGGGCGCTGTCAGGACAGGCATGGCACAGGGTGAGAACCAGAGCGGCTGGTTCGATTCGGCATAGGCAAAAACGCGTTCCAGGGGATCGTGGTCATAGCATAAGGGCGAAAGTGAGTTCACGCAAAAGGTATTTACAATCTTTGTTTTATCGGTGACGCCCTCGTAACGCCTGATGATTTCGATATCATCCAGCGTGTGCTGGTAGATGGTGTCTTTATCGAGGTTAAACGTGTTTACGAGCATAAAAGGGGGCAGGGTACTGTATTTTAAGCTCATGGCGGTATGATAATGAATGAGCTGTTTTTGATCAAGGCCCTTTGTGTCTGGTAAATACTCCAGTCGGTTATATTTTAATTCCTTGCTGGTACAGCAGATTTTAAAAATATTGGTGATATCCTCATTGGTGGTTTTCCGAACCCTGCCATGGTCAGAAATATAGACTGGGCCGCCGCTGGGCATGGTGATTCGGCTGCCGTTGCCGATCTTGAGATTACCTTTACTTGAAGTTAATTCAAAACTTTCGGGCAGCTGCTGCAACAGGGATTCAATTTTTTTTCGATCAAAGAAAACTTTTTCGCCTTCAATTCGAAAGCCGTTTTGGCGGAATAGAGCAAGCGCGCGTTCATTTTCAAATAAAACGCCGACTTCTTCCAAAAGAACTAAGGAATTTTCGTGAATTTTTTCAATGGTTTCCTGTGACACATAGTGGCTGTATTTTTTTGTGTTCATCATTTTTCTCCTTATTTTTGTAATGTATTTTCCGTTTTCAGCTGTTTGTTTTTGCCGCGTTTGTAAATAATCAAGGCGAAAACAATGGCGATTATCGCCCAAACGACCATCCATCCAAAGATCATATTAAAGCCCATGACAGGGTCTTTATCGAGCCACGCGCCCATGATGCTGGTCATGAAAGCATCGGGTGACAGCGCGATAAATGAAATAATGCCCGAGGCCATTCCGGTTAGGGCCATTGGAATACCAGCATCGCCTAAAACAGAAAAATAGACAGCTTTGATCCCATAATAGAATAAAGGCAGAACCATGCTGATAACCAGGCAGAGCATGACCATTGTGCTTGACAGCGGCGTTGCGACCGCGAGAATAATGACGCCAATCAAAAGATAAACAATGAAAATCAGTCTTGATTTTGCCTTGTCTGCCAAAATGCCGCCCAGAAGGCCGGCAATCACCAGAATGCCGTAGTTTCGGACAATTCCCAGACCGCTTGAGATTTCGGCTGAAATCCCCAAAATTTGCGTGGTATAGGTTCCCAGATAGTTAACACCTGCCATAAAAGTACAGTAGCAGGCAAACATAAAGATAGATAAAATCCAGGTTTCAGGCAGCTTGATCGTCGCTATGAAATTATTCCAGGTGGAATGTTTGTCTTTACGGTTTGCCGAGACATCCCTTTTTTCAGCCGGGTCAGATTTGGGAAGGAAAACAAGGCTCAAAATAGCAAAAACAATATAAGAGACCCCCAGGGTAATAATGATTGTCTGGACGCCGACCCGGATATCTGAAAATTGAACGACAAGCGCCAGCAGGCCAAGACCAGCCGCACAGCCGAGAACTCCTCTTAGCGCTTCGCTGGTTCCATACAGGCGGCTCTGTTCGTCATCGCTCCCCAGGCCACGCAGAAATTTGATGTAGGCTGGCCACATGGTAGCAGAGTTAAAAAAAGCAAATAGCGAGTAAATAAGAATCAGTGAGCTATAGGATGGATACATGGCCTCCCAGAAGGCGAGTCCGGCGCAGACCGTAAAGGAAACCGTCATCAGGCTCCGAATACTGAAGCGGTCAGCGAAGAAGCCGCCGATAAAGTAACTGAACAGCGCGACAAGCCCATAAATTGATCCGAGATTTCCTAATTGAAGATTGGTCAGTTCATAGGCGGCAACGTATTGGTCGTAAAAATAAAACCGAATATAAGGGACAATGTAGATCAATTGACACATGATGCTGATTAGAAATACCAGAAAGTTTCTTTTTCCCTTTGACATAGAGGTTGTCATTTTAGTTCTCCTTTTTCTTATATTTTTTCGATGTATTTTTGTGGCAGATATGGCTTTAAGAGTCGTTCCTGTTCTTTGGTAATTTCAGGAGGCTCGTAGGACTGGATACGCTGCTCTACTTTTTTTTGGATGGAATCCCGAACCGATTCAGAACCGTGCTGCTGCCACTGGTTTGGATCATCCTTGTTAAAATATTTTGGCATAAAGAATTCATCACGATAGATCTGCGGCGTTCGTCCTTTCAAAAAAGTTCCGCGGGGGCCTGTTTTTGAAATGAGCTCATAGCATTCTTTTTCTGGACAACAGTCAATACCGCGAAGAATCCGTTCGCACATACGATACATTTCCTCGTCTGCAAGAAATTTTTCAAAGCTTACAATATTGAAGCTTCCGATGATGCCGCAGGCGTGGAATAACAAATCAGGGTTCGCGTCCAGTGACGCATAAATCATCATCATGGACTCACTACCAGCCTGGAAATCAAAATCCTTTGAATCACTTAAACCGCCGCCGGCGCGGCAGGGCAGGCCATAGTAATCCGCCAAGGCCTTAGTCGCGTAAGTGATTAAAACACTTTCAGGAGAACCAATGCTCAGCTGTATCGTTTTTAAATTGGTCGAGCCCGAGGTGTTTCCATAAACGCAGGGTATCCCAGGGCGAATCATTTGTGATAGGACAAGCCCGGCCAGCGTTTCGGCATTCGTCATTGCCATCATGCCCATTACAGATGGCGGCGCTGTCAGGAGAGGCATAGCGCATGGTGAAATCCAGATGGGTTGGTTTTCCTCACCAGCGATCAGCATTTTTTCAAGAGGATCATGATCATAGCAGAGAGGGGAAAGCGTATTAATAGAAATGATACAGACATAATCATTTTGCAATGCCTCGAAATCTTTTATGAGACGCAATCCTCTGACGTATGGATCATGGATATTTTCGATTTGGAAGGTATTTGGGAGGACGTAAGGGCCAGCCTTGCTTGAATATTTCAGGTGCATCGCCAGTTCAGCATAGATTTTTTGATCCTGGGTAAAATCTTTGTCCTCCAAAAAAATATTCATGTAGTTTGTATCCATTAAATCACTGGTGTCCGAAAGCTTAAATTGATTGACCACATCATCGTTTGTCATTTTACGGACAGCGCCGTTATCCTGGATATAGATATTTCCGGCGGCTGGCATTTTATGACAGAAGCCTTCCCCATAAGCAGAATCCCCTTTGGATGAGCGTATCGTAAAGCTTTTGGGAATAAGCGCCAAATGTGCTGCAATTATTTTTTCATCCATGTAAACCGTGTTTCCGTCAATTTGAAGCCCGTTTTTTCTGAATATTTCAATGATTTTGGGATGCTCAAACCTTACGCCAACTTTCCGTAAAATCCGTAAGGACTCATCGTGAATTTTTTCCACATCCTTGTGTGAAATGAATTTCTCATAAGAATACATATAGACCTCCTCAGTATTTATTCAATGCGCAAAGGATATATGACATTGTAACGCAAGATATATGCCAAAAATAAATCATAAAAAAAGAATAATTAGCGAAAAAAGAGACGGTTTAATGGATAATTCCTTTCAATAAAGTAAAAAAAACCGACATAGTCAGTTTTTTTTACATAAAAACATCATGAAAAAGTGGGGAGTAGACTGAAATAGTCAGGAAACTTTACAGTATTTCTGCGAAAAAGATTAATTGTCCGAAGAATTATCCTTTTTCGTAATAATGGAATGCTTTTTAATTTTACCGTGGAGAGACTGTCGGGTTATTTTTAAGTATTCAGCTGTTTTTGTGATATTGTGATTATTTTCTGCAAGCGCCTGCTGGATCAACCCTTTTTCATAGGCATTCATTTTTTTGCTTAAATCCCTTTCCGATGAGGTGGAAACAGAGATAAAAGAATCCCCTTTTACAGGATGAGACAGAATATTTTCAAAAGAATGATTTTGTAAATGTCTGGGTTCTATGAGCATTTCATTTTCTCGAGCAGAATAGATGCTTTGCAGAATAACGTGTTTAAGCTCCCGTACATTTCCCTGCCATGCGTAATTTTCAAATAATTTTGCTGTTTTTTGAGACAGGGCAGATATTTTTTTACCTGATGGTGGGGCCAGTGCTTTTATAAAATAGTTTGACAAATAGAGGATATCTTCTTTACGTGCTCTGAGTGGTGGGATTGATAGAGAAAAGACCGCAATGCGGTAATAAAGATCAAGGCGGATTTCTTTATCCGCAATGGCTTTTTGAGGAGGCTGGTTCATCGCGCTTATAAAACGGATGTCACAGCTTTGTTCAAGGCTGCTGCCGACTTTACGGTATCGCTTTGTTTCCAGCACGCGGAGTAGCTTTGCCTGAAGGCCGATATCCATCGAATTGATCTCATCAAGAAACAGTGTACTGCCCTCAGCCGCCTCAAGCAACCCCTTTTGGTTGAGAGCGCCTGTAAAGGCGCCTTTGCAAGTACCAAACAAAGTACTCTCCATAAGATTTTCAGGCAGGGCGCTGCAGTTGAGCGCGATAAAACGCTTATGGCTCCGCTTACTGGCATTGTGAATGCTCTGGGCGAAAAGCTCCTTTCCTGTTCCCGTCTCTCCTACAATCAAAACCGATTCATCACTCGCAGAAATACGTTTAGCTTGTTCAACGGCATCCAGAAACTCGGGGCTGATGCCTATGAGATGGTCAAATGTATATTGCGTATCATTGATCAAATTAGGGTTTTGTAAGTTTAATTCAGCATTGAGGCGATTGACCAGACTGATAAGATTTAAGTAATCAGAAATATCCCTGAAAACGCAAATAACCGATTTAATATTATCAGTGTTATCATAAAGTAAATAAGTGTCACAAAGAACATTAATGATTCGGTCACTATTCTTTGTCGTATAGGACACAAAAACATCCCTCTGTGGCGTTTTCGTCTCAAAGGTATCTACAATAACAGAACGGCTCGAATTATTTTTCAACTCCGGCCTTTGATTATAAAGTGAATTCATGTCCTTTCCCAGAACATCTTTTCTTTTATAACCTTCAATTAACTCACAACCCTTTGAATAGCAGATAACCTTGTGATTGATATCGACTATTTGAATACCCATGGTGGTAACTTCTTCTAATTCGCGGTAAAGCAAAGAATTGTTTTTAGACATGATCGAGTTCCTCCAGCACTTTTGGAAACAGCATATTGAACGAAAATCCTTTAATATATTATATCAAAGCAAAAGGAACAGGGCAATAAGGCAAAAATATAGGGATAGTGGATAAAGGTGGAGGGATCTCGGATAGCATACAGGTGGTGGACACAAGCCGAATGGCGGTTGAGGCGGAAGATAAAGGCGTGTGGAATTGAGATGAAAATTCTGTATATAGTGTTAAAGTGATGGCTTTTTAAAAATAGCGCAATATATAGCGGTGTACGCCGAAACGACGTGTACCGCTTTTTTTATAGGGTTGTCTAAAAAGCGTGTCCGAAAATAATGCATCAATTTGATTGTAAAAACTTGTGAAAAAAAGAAAAAACTCGTGAAATAGTACCATTTCACGAGTGCGATATATTCCGAATTTCGATAAAAAAACTATTAATATTATCAGATGGGGATATTATATCACCTTTGAAAAATAATTGCACGCACTTTTTTACGTGTGAAATAAAAAAAACACCATATAAATCCATTTCTTACCCTTTGTTTTAGATATAATTGACAAGAGTATGGTCAAAAAATGGTCATACCAAGGGAGGAAAACAATATGAAGCACTACCGTAAAAATGTAAGAAAAAGAGCGGATGGGCGTTATGAAGCGCGGTGTATTGTAGGTTATAACAATATTTATGGCAAAGCGGTCTATCGGTATTTGTATGCAAAAACTTATCAGAAGGTAGTTGAAAAATTAGAATGTTGTGAAAAAGAAAATTTTGAAGAAGTTGAACTTCAAAGGGTCTTAAGAAAAAATAGAAAGCGTAAAAATTTTAGCGGTGTCATAACTGAAAAATTTCAAGAAAAGAAAATCATAAACTTTGAGGGTAATTCTTTGTTTTTGCAGGAGTGGATGGTGGATTGGCTTGAAAACAGCAAAAAATCAGAGATCAAAAAATCCTCTTATACGCAGTATCACAGCGTCATTCACGTCCACCTAATTCCTGCTTTGGGAGGATACGAGCTACACGAATTAACCAGTGAAATCCTTCAGGATTATGTGAAAGCAAAATTAAACAATCATCGAAATGCACTGTCTAGCGCGACGGTCAGACGTCATCTTTCGATTTTATCCTCTGCACTTAAACAGGCTGTGAAATTAGGGATTATCACGGTCAATCCTTGTATGAACGTGAGTATTCCCACGACAAGAAAAAAGAAATTGGATGTTTTTAATAAAGATGAATATTTGAAGCTTGAAAAAACTCTGTGCCGTGACCAAGACAAGGTAAAGGCGACCGCGGTTCTGTTGGCGTTAAAAACAGGCGTGCGGCTTGGCGAACTGGCAGCTCTTCGGTGGTATGATATTGATTTTGAGGAAAAAACGATAATGGTGCGCGATGCTGTTCATCGTGTGAACACATCAGAAGAAGCTGGTGGTAAAAAAACAGAAATGATTTTTGAAGGAACGAAATCCTATTATTCTGAAAGGACTATTCCGATGAATCATGAGATTTATGCTTTGCTGAAGGGCTATGAGGCAGGCCTTTCTGTGAAAGGAGAGTTTGTTTTTTCGAGTAAAAAAGGATCTTTTATTGATCCAAGAGTTTATCAAATTTACTTTGCAGATGTCTTAAAAAATGCGGACATCAAGAAAAGGAATTTCCATATTTTAAGACACACCTTTGCTACAAGAGCCGCAAGTAAAAATATGCAGCTATCTGTCCTGAGCAGGCTTTTAGGACACTCCAATATTGCTGTCACATTAAAACGCTATATCCATCCACTGACAGAACAGGATCGTATTGAAATGAATAAAATATCAGAGATTCCAATAGATAAAGAAAAATAAAAATGGTCAAAAAAATAGTCGGAGTTTATCCGAATGGTGTCAATCAGGGACTTAGCGATTAAAACTCGTGAAATGGTACTATTTCACGAGTAAATTCACGACTTCTTAGCTTACGCATCATTGTACTTTTATTCTGGTATTCAGAGATGGCAACTCTAGAATATAAAACTTTTTGTAATCGCGGAGGACATGCCTATTCCTCCGCCCATTTCTTAGCCCAAATCGTACATAGTGTACGATATTAAAATTAAAATTACTTTAAAATACAGAAAGAGGTGAAGAAGAAACAAAAAATGTGTGGAAGTATATGGGATTAGGGATTCAAACAGGAGGTAAAAGAAAGTGAGAAAGTCTAAATTTAAACAGACCATGTCAATGCTGCTCGCAGTATTGATGGTATCTATGTCCATGAATTTCTCAGTGTTTGCGGAAGAATTAGCCGCTCCGACTGACGAGACAACAACGACTACTGTCGAAGCGCCAGCTGAGCAGCCCGCAGAAGAACAAACACCGGCTGTCGGGGCACTGGCACCGGTGAATGAGGAAACAGGGACAACAGAAGAAAATGCCGTTATTCAGGAAACACCTGCAATGATGGCACTGAGCGATTCAGAGTATTTAGCACCAGGAACTCCAGCGTTAGATGAAATGACTGGAAAAGAGTGTTTTTTCGCAAATGGTACACCAATTACTATTGAGGCAACAACTACAGAAGGTAAAGGCGCTAAAATCACTTGGGATGGCGGAAGTCAAGAGGTATCAAGTGCTGCGAATATTTTTGGCGGCGGACACAATCATGATGGAACCTATGAGTCCACCTCTGTCACCATGACGGGTGGGACGGTCAATGCTGTTTTTGGCGGCGGTCTGCATAAAAGTCATGTAGCAACAGCAAATATTGTCATTAAAGACGGCGTAGTCATTGGGCAAATTGCCGGTGGTGCGGCATCATCTTTTAGTGGAACTACATGTCATCAACCGTGGCCGGGGAGCGATAGTCCAAATGCCTTTGTCGATACTGCCAATGCCACCATTGAAGGCGGCACCATCAAAGGTAGTGCGCTGGTTTACGGTGGTGGCGAAGGGATGAGCCAGACTGGCAATACTAATTTGAATATTACCGGCGGTACATTTGATAAAGCCTATATTATCCCAGGTGGTTCTAATGGTACTACGACAGGAACAGCGAAGGTAGAAATATCGACAGATATTAAGGACTCAATTGTTCAGGGGGTCAATCGCGGCAAAACTGAGAATATTGTTATTGACATTAAAACAGGTGCGAAAGTCGACAAGGTTTATGCCGGTGGCGAAACAGGGGATTCGAGTGTCACAGGTACCATCGAAAAAGCCACAGTGAATATCGCCGCAGACAGTGCTGTTGCAAATTTACAGCCAGGTACCAATGGCGGTATAGAAATAGCTCCAAACAGCACAGAACTTATTACATTGAATTATGATGATTCAGCCCTAATCAACGAAGGTGAAAATACCTTAGAAAAGCTCGAAACGCGTTTTGGCGTAGCTGTTCTTGGTAAAACCGCCAAAGCAATTGCGGTTACTGATGTGGAAGGAAAAGTTATCTGCGGTTATGATGATATCCAGACTGCTGTAGATGAAGCGCCATCAGACAGTATCATAAAGCTTCAGAAGAACATTGATATCAATCAAACCATTCAATATCGCAATAAAAATTTAACTTTTGATGGAAATAATAAAACATATAAATTGACATCCACAGCCAAAGATCGTATTTTTATGCTGACAGGTACGGGGGACACAGGTACAGGGCTCACATTAAAAAATTTGGAAGTTATTGGAAATAATACGAACCAACGCGGGATTCATGTTGGTGACATAACAGATACAACAGATAATAATCACTATAAATCACAAATCACATTAGATAATGCTGAGCTCAAGTTTGATTTCTGCGTTGATCCGCGAGGAATCAATTTTGGTGACGGGCAACATCAAGGATCTGTGATTACTTTGACGAACAACAGCAAAATTTTAAATGGACTCAATCAGGAGTATGAAAATAATTGGGGGAACAGTGGGAATGGATCAAGAGGATTGTCACTCTGGAACCCCAAAGATGTGACTGTTAATATTGAAAAAAACAGCGCGCTTAAAGGCTTTAAATATGCAGTCAATGTTTCAGGTACACAACAGGTAGTTGGCGATAAGTTACTTGCCGATGCCGAAGGACTGAATGTTACAGTAGATAATTCGACCATTTATGGCTGGGCTGCTTTTAATATCTGGGCCAGCTATGGTACCTACAATATTCAAAATGGTTCTGTATTAAAAGGAATCAATACAGTAAAGGGTACGCCAGGGTCTGCAAATGATTTTACTACCATCAAATTAAATTATGACTGGCCGTCTGGTGATACACCTGCTTATCAAACTTATGATAATGTTTTAAATATAACCAATTCAACTATTACCAACAGTAAAACCGGTGATTTCGATCAGGATCTTTTGACAATTGACAATGCAGAAACGATCAAAAGTGTTAACTTAGAAGGCGCACATTTTGTTGATGCAACCGGGACAATAGATTCAGCTATCACTGTTTACGATAATGGTGACAAATCAGGTAGTATTTCAAAAGCCATAGCGGCCGTTAAGGCCAAAACGTTGATGGATGCAGCATCAACTTCCGTTTATCAGCCAGCAGAGGGTGAAGCAAAGTCTTTGCCGTTTTATGATATCGTTGCGGTAAACGGCGAAAAAGAATACCAGAATCTTCAGGAAGCCATTGATGATGCAGCCGGTAATGATACGATTACCGTTAAGGAAGGGACACATAATCTGGACCAGACGCTTTTAATCAGTAAGCCGGTTACAATCAAAGGTGAAGATAATAAAATAGTTGTCATTACGCGTGGTGATACCTGGTCACCAGTGTCATCGACTGAAGGCAGCCAGGGCTCACTGATTCACATTTTAAATACGAATAATGTAACCCTTGAAAATTTGACGGTTACAGGAGCACGTAAAGTGGAAGGCACTACAAACGCCAACGGACACGGCATTAACATTGTGCAGTCCACCGATGTAACTTTAAAGAATATCACATCAAAAGATAACGCTGCCGCGGGTGTGGTCGTCAACGGCTCAACCGTAACCGCCACAGGCCTGTACACCAGTGGAAATGCCTGGTATGGCGTGAATGTGGACCAGGGGAGCGGTGTGATCAATGATACCCAGTTCACGCTCAATGCACCTTACCGTTTTGGAGAGACTTATCAAATTGTATCCGATAAATATAATTCAAGTGATAACATCGAGGTAAATCTGCCAGACGCGTTTGTACAAAGTGATTTGGAGAATAAATCCGTTTATTGGAATGATTCTTCAACAATGATCAAGAATCAAAATAAAAACAGAACCTATCCAACCATTCAGGCAGCCATTGAGGATGCGAACCGGAACAATACGATTCTGATTCCAGCAGGAACCTATGCGGAAGACCTGAACATAACACAATCCGTCATCCTGAAGAAAGTGGAAAAGGCAGAAAGTGATTGTGTTTTAGACGGAAATATTACTGTGGCTGAAGGTAAAAAAGTAACACTCAGTGACCTGAATGCGGGAACAAATGCTGCCGTTATGGTTAAAAAAGGTGCGAATTTAGCACTGATTAACAGTGATGCCTTTGTTGAAAATCAACATATTACTGTCGAGAAACTTTTCGGAACAGAATATGACACCAGTATCATTAAACAAAATGATCAGGAGGTTGCAAAAGATAAGCTCTCATTTGTTTATCTGGGTGAAGAAATAAAACCAGATATGAAGCTTTTCAGAGCAGATGAAGTATCTTATACGGTCAAAACGCCAGCCCAATTCTACTGGCTGTCACAGCAGATTAATAAAGGTAGCATTGATACTTCAAAAGTAACGATTAAATTAGGGAACGACCTTGATTTCCATAATGACGAATGGTTGCCAGTGGGAGTAAAAGATCATGATTACGTAGGATCTTTTGATGGCCAAAATTATAAAATTTCTAATTTGTATGTAAACAAGCCAGGTGAAAATTATACTGGATTGTTTGGAAAAGCATGGGGCGCTAAAGAATTAGGAAATGTTATTTTTGAAAACGTAGAAATTATAGGCTCAGATCAAACCGGTGTTCTCACAGGCCAATTTGTAGGATCGGCAATAAGCAATGTACAACTGTTAAACTATCAGGTTAATGGAAACCAGTTTGTCGGTGGTATTGTGGGCTATTCATATACAAATATGTATAGCTGTAATGGAGAAAACGGAGTAGTTGTTGCTAATGACCAAGATGCTGGCGGACTTATGGGATTTAATGGAGAAGGAAATTATCAAGTTAAAAACTGTACAGTCAAAAATGTTGAGGTTGAAAGCAGATTTTGGGATTGTGGTGGTATTATTGGTAGCGCTAATTCGAATATTGTTTTACAAAACTGTAAATCTGAAGGCGGAAAGGTCAGTGTTCGTTTTAAACAGAATTACGGTCAAATATTAGGAAGAGTGACAAATGCTGGTGCATCAACAATTTATAACTGTACGTCTGACACACCGTTATTTGCATATAACAGTTCAACGGGTATGGAGGAAAGACTTGAAGATATACTGGTTGGTGGTAATCAAGATTATATCAAGACACTTACCGTTTACAATGAAAATAATGAGACACCATATGCAACCATTCAGGAAGCAATAGACAAAGCAAATTCCGGCGACACCATTAAAATCGGTGCGGGCACTTATGATGAAGCAATCACCTTAACAAAAGCAGTAAATCTCATAGGCCCATATGCCGATACAGAAATCAAAGCTGAGGAAGCGACAACGGATAACAGACCAGATGAAAGCGAAGCGATTTTAACAGGTGGTATCAATATCACCAGACCAGATAAGGACAGTAGTGAGTCAATCAGTATTAAAGGATTAAAATTTACAAAAAGCGGCATCTATTCAGTTGGTTGGGGGAATGATCCTAATTTGAATAGTATCACGATTGAAAACAATGTGTTTGAAAATATCGCGAACGAGTTAAATAATAGTGAAAAAAATGTATCAGCTATTCACTTTAATTTAGCAGATAATCAACCAGTTCAAAATTGCACCATCAAAAACAATCGTATTTCCGGTGTTGCCAATGGTGACTCCAGCGGGATTAATGTTTTTACGGTCAGTGGAGCAACAACCATTACCGGTAATTACATTGAAAATACAAACCATAGCGCATTACAAATTCAGGGCACAGCCACAGGAGATGTAACGATTACTGGCAACACCTTTAAAAACTGGGATCAGGATGTAGCGAACGGCGGACGCGCCATGCGTTTTGGCAAGTTTGCAAAGGTCGACTCAATGACTGTTACAAACAATAAGATGATTCGAGCTTTAGAGCCTGGTGAAGATAAAGATCAAATGGCAAAATTTGACACAATACCGGATGAAGGGTCACTTGACTTTAGCTTAAACTACTGGAATAGCAAGTTGCCAGTGACAACCTATGGTAAAGCAGAAGATAGCTCTGTCATTGTCATATCAGATGGTAGTGCAAAAATCAATGCATTGCCATATTATGCTGACGAAGAAATGAAGAGACCTTTAGTACCGGTTGAAGTAAAAGACAGTACAGGGAATTTAAAAGGAAACTACTTAACGATCCCTGAAGCTGTTGCTGACGCAGAAACTAAAGATCATATTGTAATTTCCGAGGGTATCCAGACGTTATCAAGCAGTATCACCATTCCAAGTGGAAAAGACCTGACGTTTGAAGGGACAGTATCCGACAGTGGCGCATTACTGACAACACTGCAGAGAAGCGCAGTCGGTGGCGATGGTAATAACATCATTTTTTCAGCAGCACAAGAAAATGTCCAAACAACGGTTAAAAACCTGAACTTTGTCACAACAAAAGAAGGAGCATCCACTTTCTATTCAGACAAAAAATCAGCAGAATTAACCATTGAAGGCTGTAGCTTCAATTCGGCCGAGGGCATAAATTACGGTGGAAATATTGTAATGGGTGCTGGCGTTGAAAATACAGGCAAACTGAGCTTTGTTAACAATAAGGTAAACTTCAGCTTCCGAAATGGTATTAACGCAGCAGGAAACAATAGTGTTATTACCGGGAATGAATTTGTATATACCAGTGACAGAATTAATGATAGTAACAGAACCTCTGTACTTTCACTGGTAGCTGATGATAACAGTGGAATTATTACTATTACAGACAATATTTTTAAAAACGCGAACCGCGCCATCGCAGTAGATAATTCAAAGATGCTAAGCGGGAATAAGGTAACCATCAAAGATAACCAGTTCATTGACGTGCGTTATGGATTTGAGTTAGGCTCTACGGTTAACAAAGGCTGCGGTGTATATGATTTATCCAAAAACTACTACGCTAGAACACAACCAGATGGCTCAGGAATAGCCGCTCCGATGTTAATTGAGGACGCCGATATTTCTGAAGGAACACATTTTGATGGATCAAGAGATTACAAAGGCGATCAGGTCAACGTTTATCCATATTACGTTGATAAGGAGATGACAAAAACTTACGCGCCGTTAGAAGTACAGCATAAAGATGAAGGTGCAAAAAACGAATACTTCGGCATCATTGCCAAAGCATATGAAGCGGCACATGCAGGCGATACTATCGTCATCAACAGAGCTGCCAATGGAAGCGACGCAGTCATTGATGAAGCGGTCGATATGAACACAAAAGATGCGGACCTGAAACTCATGGGCAGCACAACCTTTAACGGTACTTTTGCAGGATCAACCCGAGCCAGCCTGATTTTAGAGAATGGGACAACCGCGACCTTTACGAATGCAGAGCAAAACGCGATTCAGTACTTTACCTCAGTTGATGTCGAAAACTTCAATGCAGAGACTCCGACACAAATTGTTGCGCCAACAGTTAACACCTCACAAAACTCCTTCATCGCCAAAGGCGGACTGATGGACTATGTCAAAGGTGATCCGAACAGCATATGGACCTACGGCAGCCCAAGCGACCGTTTTAACGGTGGCGATGGAACCGCCGAAAAACCATGGCAGATCAATACGCCGGAACAGATGAAGCTATTACAAACGCCAGAATTTAAAACAAAAGACAAATACTTTAAGCTGACCAATGACATCAATGTATCTGATTGGGACGCGTTGGCAAAATTTGAAGGTAGTTTTAATGGTAATGGCTATTCCATTACCGGCAATGCCGTTAACTTTATTGACGAATTATCCAAAGACGCCAAGGTTGAAAAACTCCGATTTGAAGGCTTTACCAATTTAGTGAATACCAATAATGGTACCATTGAAAACTGTTATACCATTGGAGAAAAAACCACCGCGATTGTCAATATCATGGGCAGCGGCGGAACACTGACCGACAGCTTTACGGCTGGAACAAAAGCGGTACAGACTAATGAAGCAGGTGGTACAATACTGCATGTCTACCATTGTGGTGAAAAAGGCGGTATTGGTACAGCCATGACCAAAGCAGATATGCAGAAAGCACGCTTTGCTAATATGCTGAACAGTGGAACAGAAGGTGTCTGGGACTATAACGCAGATGTCGAAGCACCATCGGCGTATCCGTTTGTGATGAAGGATGACAAAACGACAACGATTCAGAAATTAGGTAAAGTTAATGTTAGCTGTGATGCAAGTATTGGCAAAGTATCAATAGTGCAACCAGACGATGGAATCTACGCAAAAGATACCATTACCTTAAAAGCTGAAATCACAAATTCAGATTATGATTTCTTGTCTTGGACAAATGCAAGCGGCGAAATTATTGGAACAAATCGGACCTGTGATTATACGCTGCGCACAAAAGATGATGTTGGAACATTTACAGCAAACTTTACACGCAAACCAACAATTACAGTAAGTGCATTGAATTTCAATGCAAGTGCAGGCAGTATTAGCGTAAATGGCATAGAAAATTCAAATGCTGTGAATGCTGAGATCAATGTTGGTACTATGGCAAGATTAAAGGCAACACCAAAGGTTGGCTATAAATTTGTTAAATGGACGACTCTCCAGGACATGAATACCGCGGTTTCAGTGGAAGATACGTTTACGATTTATGCCGGAACCAGCAATTTACAATATCTCGCGCATTTTGAAGAAATTCAGGCTGATAAAGTAACAGTAAGTTTCAAAAACTCTGTAACAGGTGCGATCATTGGACAACCCCAGACCATTGATAAAAATGGTGAAGTGGCTGTACCAGAAGCGCCAGTCTATTTGGATAGAGACTTTGTCGGTTGGTATGACGGTAATATAAAAGCAAGTGTTGTGAATGGCAAGATTCAAAATGTCCAAAAGGATACAACCTATGAAGCGCGCTATACACAAAAACACATACAGTATACTGTAACAGTCACTAACGGAAGTATCGATGGTGAACAAGGAACAAGCGTGCAAAAAGATGCTAATAGCCGCGTAACAGTTATTGCAAATACGCCGGAACAAGGCAAGCAATTTGCCGGATGGAAGTATACAAATGGTGATTCCATTATCAGTTACGACGCAACCTATACTTTTACGCTAAAAGCAGATACGTCAATTGAGGCAACTTATTCAGAACTTCCAGTAGAAAAGCAACCAACGGTTTCTATTGATCCGAACCCTGTTCAAATTGATCAGAGTGAAGGCCTGTATAAGCTACGCTTTATTGTAAGGTCGGAAGTTCCAGATGATGATGGTTACACGCCAATTAAATGTGGGATTGTGGCAAAGAAAGCAGATGTAGCAAACCCAGAAGAATTAGCCTTAGGTGCAGCTGATGTAATCGTAGGTGGAAAAACAAATATCGGCAATCAATATACCTACACAGTAAACTTGGGAAATCTGGCGGTTAGTACGACTGTTTCCGCGAGAGGATACCTGACTTATATGAAGAATGGTGAGACATATACTATCTACACCGACATGGTCAAGGGAACTGTAGTAGCGAATTAAAACATGAACGCCATGGCAGAGGGCTTCGTACTCTGCTATAAAAAACTTAAGTGGAGGTGAAAAATTTGAAAGACTATCTAAAACCGGGACTCGATATTCAGGAATTTGAAGTAGAAGATATTATGGTGGATAGCAGTGGTGAGGAAGATCTTTAACCTAGTGAATACTATATGGATTCTTCACTGAGCAACAAGTAAATTTGAATAGGAAACTTTATCGTAGAATAGAGTTTCCTATGTCAATATTTAAGGTAAGTAAAATAATGAATAGATACATAATAGCTGAACTTAATATCAAAATGGCAATTTTTGGAAAAATATTGAAAGATCAGTCCAGAGCATATCAATCATTGATTAGTCCGGAGAAATATAAGTTTGAATTTAGAAGTGAACAAGATAACATACGGATCGAAGGAAATATTATTCAAAGAACTAAAGAAAAAATTATCTCAGAAACCATTGATAAATGGATATTTTATCGCAAAGAGGACAGTATCCTGAAAACAGAAAAAATTTATTATAAAAACAATAACAATGCTGAATTCTATTATCAGGAACCTTTAAAAAAATATCCACTTCCCAGTCTTGACAACTACGAATACATCGAAACTGGCTTTGCCTTCTCAAGAGCACTGCTTGATTACAACGGCTTTTGCCTCCACTCCTCAGCGGTGGCGCTGGATAATAAAGCTGTTTTATTTTCTGCGCCTTGCGGTACTGGAAAATCAACCCATACCGGATTGTGGCGAAAGTACTTTGGGGAAGATAAAGCCATCATCATCAATGACGATAAGCCGGCCATCCGCTTGATGGGAGATACCTTTTATGTGTATGGTACGCCGTGGAGTGGTAAATCGGACTTAAACACCAATGTTAAAGTGCCGTTGCAGGCCATTGTGTTTTTGGAGCAGGCATCTGAAAATTGTATTGAACGACTGAGTAATAAAGATGCCGTCAGATGGCTATATTATCAGAGCTTGCGACCGACAGGCCCTCGAAGTGAAGAAAAAACAAGTAACTTACTTAATCTTTTGGATAAAATAGTATGCCAGATACCCATCTATAAAATGGGATGTACCATCAGCGAGGAAGCCGTAGAGCTCTCATATAATACAACAATACTTGGCAAATAGGATAGGAGAATCTTTTATGAAAATAAAAAATGGATATATGTTGCGAGAAGTTGCCGGAGAGGCTGTTGTCGTACCTTCGGGTAAAGTTTCCCTCAATTTTCAGGGCATCATCTCCCTTAACGAAACCGGAGCTCTTTTGTGGAAACAGCTGGAGCAGGGCTGCGAGAAGAAGGATTTGGTTCAGGCACTTTTAGACGAGTATGAAGTTGACGCTGAAACAGCCGAGAAGGATGTGAATGAATTTCTTAAATTGGCAGGCGATGCCGGACTGATTGATGGATGAAATAGGCGGCCGCCGGGTTGATCTGGAACATATGCACCCCATCATCACCGAAAAGCTGTCCTCCGGCGGCGAAGTCATTTTCACCTCCGCTGGTACCAGCATGCTTCCGACACTTCGTGACCGTAAGGACCAGGTCTGTATTGTGCGGCCTCCGAAACGCCTGCGTAAGTATGACCTGCCGTTTTACACCAGAGACAGCGGCCAATACGTGCTGCACCGGATCGTAAAGGTAAATGCAGACGGCACCTACACACTCCGAGGAGATCATCAGCTTGTGAATGAAGAGGGGGTGCGTCCCGACCAGATCATCGGTCTCGTCAAAGGCTTCTGGCGCGGCGGCCGCTACATCTCTTGTAAAAACCCCTGGTACCGTCTGTATTGCCGAGTCTGGTGGCTTTTGTACCCGGTGCGTTGTGTGGTTTTGCGGGGGCGCGGGGGAGTTTGTGTCAAAAGTCCACCTAAATCCCCAAAATCGTGGTATAATTAATACATAATCTTAAAATAATCGGGAGGGTATTCTTATGGATTTCATTATTGGAAATAATCGTCATCAAGGGATGTTACTTCCAGACTGTATCGAGGATTATGTCGATGAAAATAATCCTGTACGTGTCATTGATGCTTATGTTGATACCTTAGATTTCGAAAATCTCGGATTTAATAAGTGGAAACCCAATCAAACAGGCCGCCCGATGTACTCGCCACGTGATCTTCTAAAACTTTATATTTATGGCTATATGAATCACGTGCGTTCTTCCAGGCGTCTGGAAATTGAGACCAAACGAAACCTCGAAGTGATTTGGCTGCTTCAAAAACTTTCCCCGGATCATAAAACCATTGCCCGCTTTCGCCAGCAAAATCCAACGGCACTTAAGAATGTCTTTAAAAACTTTGTACAGCTCTGTACCCAATGGGAGCTTTACGGTAAAGAACTGCTTGCGATTGATGGCAGCAAATTTAAAGCCTGGAATACCAAAGACCGCAACTTCACCAAAAACAAACTAAAGGATCGGATTCAGCATATCGAAGAAAAAATCGAAAGCTATCTTGATGCTTTAAATCAGAATGATGCACTTGAAAATCAAAGCACTTCTGAAATATCCAGCGATATAAGCGAAGTTATTCATCAGCTCACTGACCGCAAAACACTTTATGAATCTTTTTTAGCGGAGCTCGCTGAAAGCGACGAAACCCAAATTTCGCTTACCGATCCCGATAGCCGTCTGATGAAAACTAAAAACGGGCTTGATGTCTGTTTGAATATTCAAACCGCTGTCGACAGTAAAAACAAAATGATTGTTGAATTCACGGTTGAAAATCAAGCTCAGGATAAAAATTTAATGGGTCCTTTAGCTCAAAAAGCGGCAGATTTATTGGAAGTGCCCGCCATGACCGTCGTTGCAGATAACGGCTACGACAGTGTAAGTGATGTGGCTCAACTTTATCTCAGTGGTCATCGTCCTGTTGTTGCTGGAGGGGATTATGAATTTTGTATTCCTACAGATGCGGCAAATACTGAAAAGATTACCGACTATGATTCGAACGTTGCACGCGCGATTTATCTTCCAGAGCGTAATATTTTCATCTGTCCACTAGGAAAAGTGTTAAGGCCCTGTACTTATAATAAAAATAAACATGTTGCCAAATACGATAATACACAAGCCTGTAGACACTGTCCTAAAAAATGTACAAAAATGCGCTATTACCGCGCCGAGCGTGTCATGAAACCGTCAGAATACACCAAGGCCTTCGATGATTCCGACTTATTCCTTCGAAAAGTTCACATCTTTCAAAATAAAGAGATCGTTCGACAAAGAAAGGCCATTGTTGAGCACCCCTTTGGAACCGTAAAACGCGCAATGGGCATCTCCTATCTTTTACTGAAAGGCAAGCAAAAGGTAGAAGGTGAGATTGCGCTTGCTTTTCTTGCCTTTAATCTTAAAAGAGCCATCCATATCATGGGAATCCAGCCATTAATCCAAGCAATCCGAGCATAGCGCTTCTTTTTTTGCTCTTTTTTCAAAGTTCAACCTTTACCCAGGGGTTTGGGGACGGAGTCACCAACAAGAGACTGTGTTTTGACACAGTCTGGGGGCAGCCTCCCGGCTGCGGCGCCGATTTCGTTAACAGCCCCAGGCCTCTGCACCCATGCTGTCCCAACCCTGATGATTCCGTTCTTTCAGGGATGGCGAGGGTGCACAGGCCTGGGGCTTTGGGACAGGAGATTTCGTGAATACCAAGCGTACATACACCGATCGGGAAGTTTTTTCCTGGCTTTACCAGAATGCAAAAGGGCAGATTTTGGCCTGTGTGCTGCTGGTTTTTGCCAATATTGGGCTGGCCTGCATGGGGGTGGCTTTCGCGCTGGCGTCTAAAAGCGTCATTGACGGGGCCATGGCAGGGGGACTAGAGGTGCTTGTCTGGCGCAGCGCGGTTTTCTTTGGCATTATCGCGCTTCAGGCACTGCTGCAGGCCTACTGCCGCCATGCCCAGGCCACCATTCAGGGCCGGCTGGAAATGGGCTTTAAATCCCGCTTTCTGTCGGCTGTTTTAAAAAAAGATTATCAGGCGGTCATGGCTTACCACAGCGGCGATCTGCTCAACCGGCTCAGCAGCGACGTGCAGGCCATTGCAAACGGCGTGACCTCTCTGCTGCCCACCTTTTCCGGGCTCATCACCAAGATCGTGTCTGCCTTCTGGGTGCTCTGCATGCTGGACTGGCGATTCTCACTGATCTTTGCCCTGGCCGGGACGGCCATGTTTGTGGTCACTCGCTTTTTCAGGAAGCGGCTCAAGGCTTTGCACAAGCGGGTCCAGGAGACGGACGGGCGGGTGCGTTCTTTTTTGCAGGAGCTGTTGGGGAGCTTTCTGGTTATCCGCACCTTTCAGGTGGAGGAGGCCATGGAGGACAAAGGGAGACAGCTTCAGCAGGCCAATTACGACGAAAAAATCCGCAAGAACACCATCAGCGTGGTGGCCAATACAGGTATCAGCTTTATATTTAATCTGGGCTACCTCTATGCTCTGGTGTGGAGCTGCCACGGGCTGATCGCAGGAACCGTGAGTTTTGGGACACTGACCGCTGTGCTGCAGCTGGTCAACCAGGTGCAGTCCCCCTTTGTGGGCCTGTCCGGCATGCTGCCCCAATACTATGGCGCCCTGGCCTCTGCCGAGCGGATGATGGATATCGAAGCCCTGCCCGATGAGCCGGCGGTGGACAGCGCGCCCTATGACGCCGGGGCGCTGTACGCACATATGCTGGGGATCGAGTTGCGCAGCCTTAGCTTTCACTATGACCGGGATCCTGTGCTTAACCAGGCGGATCTATACCTTGAGAAGGGTAGCTTCGCGGTGATTTCGGGTTTGTCGGGCATTGGGAAGAGCACTCTGCTCAAACTGCTGCTGGGTGTTTTTACGCCCGATTCCGGGCATATCGGCTTCAGAATGGACGACGGCTTCCGGATCACGGCAGACCGGCAGACACGCGGGCTTTTTGCCTACGTGCCCCAGGGCAACTTTCTGCTCTCCGGCACCATCCGGGCAAACATTGCCTTCATCCGGCCAGAGGCCACAGAAGACGAAATCATCCAGGCAGCAGAGCTCAGCTGCGCCATGGATTTTATTAACGGGCTGCCAATGGGGATGGATGCCGTCATTGGAGAGAAAGGGCTCGGCCTGTCCGAGGGGCAGGTCCAGCGTCTGGCCATCGCCCGGGCATTGCTGGGCGGCGCGCCCATACTCCTTCTGGACGAAGTGACCTCCGCCCTGGACGCTGAGACAGAGAAGCAAGTGCTTGAGAACATTAAATGCCTCAGAAACCGGACATGCCTTATCGTTACCCACAAGGCAGCCGCCCTCACCGTCTGTGATGTGGTGCTGCGGATCGTGGATGGAAAAATAATCATGGAAAAAAGATAGAGAGAAGTAAAATGATCAGAGACGAAAAATATTACGTGGTAGAGCTGCTGGCAGCGGTTTTAAAGGATCGGCAGCCCAGGCCGCCAGCGTCTGGCTGCGATTGGGACGTGGTTTACAGGGAAGCCAGAAGGCATTCGGTGGCGGGGATGGCAGACTACGGGCTTGAAAAGCTCGCGAAGGAGGAGCAGCCCCCGCAACTTGTCAGACAGTCCTTCCGGCAGGCCAGGCTTACGGGCATTGCCAAGGAGGCCACCCAGCATGTCACTGTGACCGAGCTGCTGAAAACATTCGATGAACAGGGCATCCGGGCACTCCCCCTCAAGGGCTTTGTGCTCAAATATGCCTATCCAAGGCCGGATATGCGGCTCATGGCCGATGTGGATATCCTGGTGGATGACGCCAATACAAAGGCGGTCGGGAAAATTTTGACCGGCAGAGGCTTTTCCTGTGAGCACGAGGGTGGAAACCACGATGTCTACTACCGTAAACCCTATATGAATCTGGAGATACACCGTAATATCCTCCCGGAAAAATACACTTTCGGGGGCTATTTTGACCATATCTTTGACCGAGTCCTTTTAAAGGAGGGGGCCCAGTGTGTTTACGCCATGACCCCAGAGGATTTCTACCTCTACATGGTAGCGCACCTGACCAAGCACTACGCCCAGGGCGGCACCGGTATCCGCTCCGTCATGGATCTGTGGGTATATCGGCGCTTTTACAGAGAAACTGCCGACTGGAAGGCCATTGGCGATGGGCTTGAGGCCATGGGTCTGAAAGCCTTTGGGGAGAACCTCATGCGTCTGGCCGAAGTCTGGTTTGACGGCCGCCCAGGCGATGCGGTCACCGATGAGATGAGCCGCTTTATTCTGGGCAACGGCACCTACGGCACCACCCAGAATATGGAGCTCTCCGCCTTTACAAAAGTCTACGACGCCCATACAGATTTCCAGACCATTCAGCGCCGCTATTTCTGGCGCACGCTGTTTCCGGGCATGGACCATATGCGCCAGGTCTTTTCCTGGGTGGAGGGCAGGCCTGCGCTGCTGCCGGCAGCATGGGTCATGCGGGGCGTGCGCGCTATGGTCAAAAGGCCAAAACGCACCCTGCACCGTGTGCAGGCAGTGCGCAGCACCTCTGAGGAGGAAGTGGCCAGAGCCAAGGGTTTTTATGAGCGGTCAGGCTTACAGGAGCTGGAACATGAGAAAGAAAGTCATTTATAAGGAGGATGCGGCTGTCGAGGACCTGATCGAGACACTGGCGCTTGAGAAAGGCATACACTTTACACCCGAGCAGTGCGGAGCCCTCCATTACGGCCTCAGCCTGGGCGCGGAGGTGGAGCGCTACGCCGACCCTGTCTATGACGGCGGCCAGCTACGTGAGCTTTTCGAGGCCCAGGCCGCAGGCATCGACACCAGGCTGATGGAAGATCCGACCTACAGCTTCGGCCAGATGCACGAGATCGCCATTGGCCTGAAGGACGGGGTAGACGCCAGCGTTTACGCCAACCCATCCTACACCAGAGAGCACATGTCCTGGATGAGACGCGCCATAAGCCGCGGCATCGACATCAAAAACTATCCCGACTTTTTTAAGAGCGTGTACGCCGCCACCCGCCAGTACAACGCCCTCTGCAATGGGCAGCCCGAGAGCGGTCAGCACCGCTACAGGGTAAAGGCCTGCAGAGTGGTTGAAACCGAGTATGAGATCGTGGTGGAGTGCAGCGACCCTGAAAAGCTGCGGGAAGCCCTTGAGGCCGTTAACGCCATGACCCTGGAAGGCGTCCAGGCGGTCAAAAACAAATTGTATGAGCGGAAGGTGCAGATCAAGGAAAGCCGGTTTTCAGACCCTGTCCGTAAATCGGCACGCATCGAGCTTTTCATGGAAGAGAAAACAGAATAGAGGGGCCTGTGCTCCGACAGGATTAATTGCAATGACACCTGAAGAACGGAAAAGCTATTTTTAACCCCACTGTTCTTTTGGTGATTTTTTAAAGTATGGTATTAAAAAGAAGTCCCATGTGATGTGACCACCCTTTACTGGACAAAACAGTAGAGGGGTTTTTCTTATGTGTTACAGTTATGAATTTTAATTAAAATGTGTAGAATTGTATAAAGAAGGAAGCTGGATGGAAACACCAGAAGATGTTAAAACAAAATCTTTCAGAGATAAAATTAGACAATAGTGTCGAATTGTAGAACCGTGTGGTTCGCAGGCGTTAAAACATTCTGATCAATCTAAAGAATGGACACCTGAAGAAAAGTTGAAGTTAGTTTCACTTGTTCTTGCTGGTAAATCTATTTCTATCGTTGCTGTTTCTGCTGGTATTAGCAATGGATTGCTTTGCCAATGGGTTCAAAAATATAAGACAATGGGATATAATGGACTTGTAAATAAAAAACGAGGTGGATCACCCGTGGAAAATGTACTATAACCATGAATCGGAATATAAATCTTTTGAAGCGTTCTCAGTAGCAGTTAAAGAATATAGATACTACTATAATAACAAAAGAATTCAGGCTAAAACAAAATGGATGCCGCCTGTGATTTACAGACAAGCATCCACACAATAATTTCTATTCGATATGTGTCCAGAAATCTGGGTTCACATCACAGGGGGCTTCTTTTTAAATGCTTTATTTTGCTTTGATATCCAGATAGCATTCATAGGCTTCTGCGCCAGTGCGTCCGTTGTGAACGACCTCGCGGATGGCCTGGATCATGGCTTTAGGATCGTCTGCCTGGAAGACGTTACGCCCCATATCAACGCCGTGGGCGCCGCGGCTGATAGCCTGATAAGCCATTTCGAGGGCTTCGGCCTCCGGAATTTTCTTACCGCCGGCAATGACGAGGGGAACTGGGCAGGCAGCTGCAACTTCTTCAAAGTTATCGCAGTAGTAGACCTTGACGATCTGTGCGCCGAATTCTGCCAGCATGCGGGTTGCCAGGGAGAAATACTTGGTAGTGCGCTCCATTTCCTTACCAACGGCGACAACGCCGAGGGTGGGAATGCCGTAGCGGTTGCCTGCGTCAATGGTTTTTACGATGTTACTGATACTTTCACATTCGCCCTCTGAGCCGATGAAGGACTGGATGGCCATACAGGTGGCGTTCATGCGGATGGCGTCCTCAATATCGACACCGATGACTTCATGGCTCATATCATCTTTAAGGACAGAGCTTCCAGCAGAGCAGCGCAGCGCAATGGCTTTTTTGCAGTCTGGCGGAATACAGGTACGCAGTGCACCCCGGGTGCCCATGAGGACATCTGCGTAGTCCATGAGTGGTGGGATAGCCAGGTCAAGGCGTTCGAGGCCCTGAGTTGGTCCCATAATATAGCCGTGGTCAAAAGCGAGCATGATGGTGTTGCCGCTTTTGGGGTCAAAGATCTGGGATAGGCGTGTTTTCATACCCCAATCTACGTTTTCCATGCCTTTGACGTGGAAACTTTTATTTTCTGCCGGTTGGTCAAAACCGAAATTTTTTGCGTGTTTGTTGCCGTCTTTATCTGCCATAAGTTTAATCTCCTTTATTCTGAATTAAAAAGCGGCGTTTAAAGGCCGCTTTTGTGATTTGTCGTTGCTTAACTTAAACTACTTTGTATGGGGTTTTACATGGAGCATTCCAGTATTTCAGTTCTTCTTCGTCTACGCGGGCCATAAACATCTGGAAGCCTGCTGTTTCCTGTACAGTTAGGATTTCGCCGACCCAGCTTGCTTTAACGTGGATATCTTTTTCTTCCAGGTATTTGTAAACCTTGCGGAAAACAATGAGAAGTTCCATTAATGTGGAGGAGCCGCTGCCGTTGATGAATACCATCACGTCTTCGCCGGCTTTAAGATCAAGGTCTGCGATTAGTTCGTCTGCCATGATCACAGCGGTTTCATCGGCTGATTTCATTGGCTGGCGTCCACCGCCGCCTTCACCGTGCTGTCCCATGCCAACTTCCATTTCGTCATCGCCTAAGGTAGAGATAACTTCGCCGTTTGCCGGATGGGTTGCGCCCTTGGCGGCTACAGCGATGGTTGCCATGTTGTCTGCGAATTTCTGGGCAATGGCAGCTACTTCGTCTAAGGATTTGCCTTCAGCTGCGGCAGCAGCAGCGATTTTGTATACAGGTACACAGCCAACCAGGCCGCGGCGGTCGTCTGCGTTGGAGCGCGGTGCGTTGGCAATATCTTCCTGAGTAACCACTTTTTTAACGTTTAAGCCTAATTTTGCGGCTTCTTTCATTGTTTTGTTGCCTGTGAGCATATCGCCTGCGTGATTTAAAACAACGAATAAAACGCCGTGGCCTTTATCGGCCATCTTTAAAGCTTCGATACAGGCCTTGTAGCCAGGCGCTGCGAAAATATCCCCGATAACGCAGATGTCTACCATGCCTTCGCCGACAAAGCCTTCGATGGCTGGTTCGTGGCCAGCGCCGCCTAAGGTTACGACGGTTACGCGGTCTGCATCCTTTAATTTTTTGTTAACAACCAGGTTGTTGCCTGTCACTTCGATAATATCTGGGTTTGCCAGTTCCAGGCCTTCCAGTAATTCAGATACGATGTTTTCCGGCTGGTTTAAAAATTTTTTCATGGTCATTTTAGTATTTCCCCCTGTTAATTTAGATTATATTTGGTTTTTAAATTTGTTTTTTTAAAAGGATCGTATTTTTTCAGAAAAAATGCGTTTGTTCGGTTACTGCTCGCCCGCTAACGCTCCTTGCTCGCTACCAGTTTTCTTTGAAAACGGGACCTCACAAGGAGCGTATTTTTTCTAAAAAACAGAAATCCAGATTGGAGTGTTTTTCAGAAAAAATGCGTTTGTTCGGTTACCGCTCGCCCGCTAACGCTTCTTGCTCGCTGCCAGTTTTCTTTGAAAACTGGACCTCACTTCATTTCCATCAGCTCGAGGACGGTGTCGTGTACGGATACAAAGGCGATGTCCAGGGTTTCGTCAACGGCCATTCTTCCGTTTAAGACGGTGGCGCCTTCTTCTTCGATGAACTGGTCGATATTTGGTACTTTATAGGCAACGTGGGTTTTGTTTACAACATCCGGGTGAAGGGGAGTCCCTTCTTCAAAACGCAGGTATTCAAATTTCAGATCGTTGTTGTCCGGGCCGGAGATATAAACCTTCAGGCCTTCAGCGTAATCTTCAGGTAATACAGTTTCCTTTACAGGAACGCCAACGTGCATGATTTCATATTTCATCTTAAATTCCTCCTAAGAACTTAATAAATTAGAATAAATTAAAGGGCGTAGCCCTCTGCCAAACCTTCGTAGAACAGGGCGAAGGAGACAGAGCCGGGATCGGTGTGACCGATGGCGCGGTCGCCGATGTAGCGGGCGCGTCCATATTTCCCCAGCATATCTGAGGTCGCATCGGAGCCTTCACGGGCAGCTTTGGCAGCCTGGTTCAGGACTTCCTGATTAATCTTATCGGCGTTTCGGATAACCTCAGTCGCCGGATAAATGGCATCCATCATGGATTTCCCACCTGGCTTTGCGCCGGATGTATCGAAAAATTCTTCGTAGGCGCCGAGCAGGATGGTCTTAATGAAGGAGTCGGTATCTTCGCTGGGGTCGGCTGTATCGGCCATTCCGCAGATAAAGGAGCCAAACAGAGGAGCCGCGGAGCCGCCGCTGATATCCTCCAGGGTATCATTAAGCGTTTCCAGCGCTTCTTTGAGGTTGGTTTCTTCGTTCCAGACATTAACTTCGCTCACCAGTGCTTTAGCGATCTTTTCCATGGTGGTCCCGTGGTCGCCATCGCCGAGCTCACAGTCCAGTTTGGTTAAATTTTCGACGCTGCTTATGATTTTATTAGCAGATGTCAATAACATGTTTTTAATTTTTAAGGTTTCTACTGACATACTCTCACCTCCGGTATCGGTTTCAACTTGGTTATAGAATATCACTGGAATTAACATTTGTCAATTAAAAAAACGTAAAATAATTTAAAAACTTTAAAAAACACCATGAAAATACAAAAAATAAGCTATTTTTTGACAAATGTAAAGTTTGTTGGTTTTTAAATCTTAAGAACATCAGATTGACATTTGTCAAAAAAAAGAGTATATTTAGAAAAAGCAGCTGACATTTGTAAAGGAGAGCATCGTGAAAGAGAAAGAACTGATCCGCCTTATTACCGCGGCACAAATGTATTATGAAGAGAATATGACCCAGGCAGAGATCGCAAAGTCTATGGGCATCTCGCGTCCCTCGGTCAGCAATCTGCTGAACAAGGCCCGCAGGGAGGGAATTGTTAAAATTGAGATTAAGTCCTTTGACAGCACCAGCATCGGAAAAAGCCGGGAGCTGTGCAACCGGTTTGGCTTAAAAAGCTGCCAGGTCGTGAGCTGTACGGAGGATAAGAATGAAACCCAGGAGCGCCTTTATGAGGCAGCTGTGGATTTTCTTCTGGAGCTTCTCCCAAAAACCCGTATTTTGGGCCTTGGCTGGGGGTATAATATCAGCCGTGTCATTGATATTTTAGCGAACCGGGAGCTCACTGGACAGTATAGCGGAAAGGTATGCCCCCTGATCGGGACGGCGACAGTGCCCCACAAGGGTTACCATCCCAATGAGCTGGCCACGGATTTTGCACGGAAAACGGGCTTTGAGGCGGATTTTCTGATCTCACCGGCTTTCCCCACTACTAAGCAGGAGCGGGATTTGTTTGTGACGACGGATAATTACAACAGTATTCTGGCACTGTGGAAAAAGACGGACACAGCCCTGGTGACCCTTGGGGGCTACCCCTGTGTGCCAGATCACGCCACAGCCCTGCGCTTTGGGCGGAGGCTGATTACGGAGCGAGCTACTTCCAATATTCTGTCTTACTTTTTTAACTGGAAGGGACAGCAGATTAAAGGGGAGGATGATTTTGCCATCCAGATTCCTCTGGCGCCGCTTTCTAAAATTAAGAATTTTATTGGTATTGTGCCTGTTGAAGCGAATATAGGATCGGCCATTGGCTGTCTGAATACGGGGTTTGCGCGCCATCTCATCATAGATGAGGAAACGGCTGAAAAAATTTTAAAAACGGACATATAGCAGGTCACTGCCAAAGCACTCTTCAGTCTTTTCGGGGCTGCGCCTCAGGATAAAGGCGGTCAGCTCCCGGCCGCCGATTCGGCGGGTATCCTGGATGCCGTCATAGGCGTCAGTAAGTGCCTGGAGTTCCTCTGTATACTGAGAAAGGGGCCTGCAGGGCTGTTTGGTTTTGATGGACAGGGAGATAACGCCTGCGTTAAAAAGATTGATGGTGAAGTCCACGCTTTTTTCTCCCGCAGAAAAGGCGCTTTCCAGCAGAATCTCTGTCAACCGGCAGATGTCCCGTTCTTTCACAAAGGAGGACATGGGATAGAAAACCATAGGGTTAAAGTCAATACCCTTTTCCTGGGCGATGGCCTGAAAGAGAGAGATGACGCCATCCAGGGCGCAGTAGGACGTGGCTGCCTTTTTTCTTAGGCCGCTGTATTTTTCCTTGAGGGCATAAAAATCGGAAACAGTGAAAGCGGGAGGCAACGGCTCGGCAGCAGGAATGGAGGAAATGGTCATGTTCATAGCGATTCTCCTTTCTGAATGGGGATTAAAACAGCACAAAGCTGAAATAGGTGACGGTTTCAGGGCCGTTATTATAGGAAAGGCCGGTTTTGCTGGCCAGATCCATGACCACGATGCCGTAGCCCTCCACAGATGGGAAGATCTGCTCTGGATAACGGCAAGGGGCATCGGGGTAGGTGCACTGGTCGCAGATGATACAGCCTTCTGTAGATAGCACCAGTGAGCCTGGATAATGGGCTCTGAAAAGCCGGGCAGACTTGGCTGTGGCGGCCTCGTGAACCATGCGCGCCTGGTGCCAGCCTCTGAAGCTATACTGGTCTTTTAAATCGGTAACGGTTGAAAGCAGACAGACGTTTTCGTAGGAACGGCATTTGGCAACACAGCTGTTATAGCTGCCTACCGCTGGCGGGCAGGCCCAGGTGGCGCCGTAATGGCCGCACTGGTTCCCCTCGCACAAAAGTCTTGTGCCCATGGAAAACAGCAGGTCGTTGGTTTTGGCAAAGGCATATTCATGAATACCGAACAGCTCACGTTTATCCTCAAGCTGGCGCTTGAGGGTCATCAGGCTCTTGATGACGGTGTCGCCTTTAAATTCCTTGGCAGGCTCTACCTGTTTTTTTGTTTCGATCAATGGGAATACCTCACCTTCATTTAGTACATTAAAAAAGCCTTCTCCGGCTAGAGAAGGCAAAAAATACGAAATCAATTAAGGAACGTATCTCTTAAATAACTCTAAATCGGAGTGTTTTAAGAAAACATTATGCCGGTCTTCTGGCTCTACAATGGCATTCCCCTTACCTTCCCATCCGGCGGACAGTGGCATATAAGGGGACATATTGCATTACAGCTGCGATTACAGCAAAGGATTTTCACCTTTTTCCCATTTACATAATGTTTACAATATTAAGTTATCCTTATCATATCCCTTTGATTTTCTTTTGTCAAGGTTTATTCGGCCCTGATAAAGGACTTCTCGTAAATTTATTTTTTTATAACAATATTTTCCTCTTTAATTTAGTTTTAGTTGTAAAGAAAAAAATAATGAATATCCGATAAAGGGGCGAGAACCGCCTTAATTAAACCTAAAATACGTATATTTTAATGAATTTTTCATAAAATATTAAGTAATTTCGGTTAAGGTATTGGCAAGTGCCAAAGGATATGTTAAAATATATCTAAATTGTAAATAACTTTACAATTTGGTCAAAATTATATAGGAGGGTGGTGATTAGGCATTAGCAACGAAAGCCATCGCTCAGGTGGCAAGCTTCAAATGTTTTTTAAGAAGCTTGCGCATTACGCCAAGCACCTGAGCAAAAGAGAAAAAGTCGTATTCACAGGTTTCTGTGTAGCGCTTCTTCTCGGATTCTTTTCTTCAACCTGTCTTGGTTACAAGGTAATGGTTGACGGAGAGGTTTTAGGCTATACCAAAGATGCGGCTGTGTTTACACAGAGTCTGGATCAGGTAGAGCAGGATATGCGATCGAAAACGTCGATAGAAACAGCATATGTCTACAATGATATACAGATTAAAAAGAGCATCACATTTAATAAACCAATGTTTTCAGAAGAAGAATTTACTGATGCATTGAACGCACAGGACCTTCAGGTCGGCGTTCATGGTGTACAATTGAAGGTTGACGGACAGGAAGTCGGAAACCTGGCTTCATCTGATCAGGTACAGGCCGTTATTGCAGGTGCAATTAATAAGATCGGTAACGTACAGGATACAGATAAGCTGGTAAAATGCGACATCCAGAGTGACGTTGTAGAAACGCCTAAGAATTTTTCGATCGATGATTTAGTCGATCCAACTGCATGTGCTAATGTTTTAGCAACAGGTAACACTAATCCGAGTAAGAGTGAAGAGAGTACGAACGCTCCAATCCAGGTAGCAAGCCGTGGTGGAGCCGATGTGGCGAGAGACCAAAGCAATGAGCCAGCCCAAGAGGAAGCTCCAGCAGCTGAAGGTACCGTTGAAAATAATAGTAATGAGAATGTAGAAAACCAGAATAATGAGACTGAGACAAGCTCCAGTATCTTAAAGATTAATCTGACTAAAACATCAACTAAAAAAGAAGACATACCTTTCCAGACCGTTGAGCAGGAAGATCCCAATGTATATGTTGATCAAACTGTAGTTACACAGCAAGGTGTGAACGGAGAACTTGATAAGGAAGTCGAAACCGTCTATGAAGACGGCAAGGTTGTGAGCGAAACAACCTTATCCGAAACAGTTGCAAAAGAGCCAGTGGCTCAGATTGTTTCAAAGGGAACGAAGCAGTACCCGACCATGTCTTCAAAGAAAGACAATTTTATTTTACCGGCAGTCGGTAATATTTCCGCTTTAGATAAGCCAGGAAGCCACGCAGGCTGCTTTGCAGTGGATATCGCGAACTCAATGGGTACGCCGATCTACGCACCGCAGAGTGGTACAGTCATCCGGGCAAGTGATTTTGGCGGTTACGGATTATGCGTTGACATTATGATGGATGATGGAAAAACCGTCCTGAGAATGGGTCATAACTCCGAATTTAAGGTAAGCGTTGGTGACCGGGTCGAAAAGGGTCAGGTTATTGCGTTGATGGGCAGCACTGGTAACTCAACCGGACCGCACTCCCATTTTGAAATCCGCATTAACGACGTTCAGCAATATTTACCAGATTATTTTGACATTAAGGACGGCGACAACGTCTGATGTCATGATCGAAAAAATTTAGTATATGCATATCACTGATAAAAAAGAACCAAATCGCGTGTTTGGTTCTTTTTTATTTTTTGAAAAGAACAAGGATTGGCGGTCCGGCTGCCAGTGTTTCTGGCTTGTTGACTTTTATACCCGGGCATGATAGGCTTAAACAGTCAAATTCAGTCAATAATAATCATATTTAAGTGTAAAATAAAGGCTGATATGATTATTTTTGAAGTTTTTTGAATGAATATGTTTGACATTGACTGAAAATGATGATATCATACAGTTGCGGAGGACAAAGAGATGTTAACAGAAGAAAGATTTAACATTATACTAAAAACCGTGGAGAGCAAAAAAGCAGTGACAGTACAGGAACTGACTGAGCTGCTTGGAAGCTCGGAATCAACGGTGCGGCGGGATTTAACCGCACTGCATGAGATGGGCCTCATCAATAAGGTTCATGGAGGCGCTACAGCCGTTGATAACAGCTATACGACAAGTGAAGATGATGTGGCTTACAAGCACGGCCAATATAGTGAGGAAAAAAAGCGCATCGGGCAGTATGCGGCTTCGCTCATTAAAAAAGGTGACTTTGTTTTTATTGATGCGGGGACAACCACCGAGGCTCTCATTGATTATATCAGTGAAAAGGAGGCGACTTACGTGACCGATGGACTTGGACACGCAAATAAACTCCTTAAAAAGGGGTATAAAGTATTTATCCCGGGTGGACACCTCCGGATTTCAACCGAAGCTATGGTGGGCGAGGAAACGGTGGAAGCCCTCAGAAAATATAATTTTACCCTTGGCTTTTTCGGGACCAACGGCATCAGCCCTACGGCGGGGTACACCACGCCGGATGTTCATGAGGCTATGGTTAAAAAAGAAGCTTTTGAAAACTGCCGGGACGCTTACATTTTAAGCGACCCTTCAAAATTTAATAAAATTTCTTCCGTTACCTTTGGCGACATCGGTAGCGCGACGATCATCACCACGGATTTACAGGATCATAAATACCTGAAATTCACAGAGATAATGGAGGTAGATAGAAATGATCTACACAGTGACCTTTAATCCATCCCTGGATTATATTGTAAAGGTTGATGATTTTAAAACCGGCCAGGTAAACCGAACCGCTTCGGAGCGGCTGTTCCCAGGCGGCAAGGGCATCAATGTTTCCATTGTGCTTAAAAACCTTGGCTTCGACAACGTGGCTCTGGGCTTTATCGCTGGTTTTACCGGCAGAGAAATTGAGAAGCGTGTCCGGGACTTTGGATGCAGCTCTGCTTTTATTGAAATCGACAACGGTCTGTCTCGGATCAACGTCAAGCTCAAATCCCAGGAGGAGAGTGAGATCAATGGGCGTGGGCCTCAGATTTCTGAGGAGGCTCTTGAAAAGCTCTTTGGTCAGCTGGACCGGCTGAAGGCGGGCGATGTGCTGGCGCTGGCGGGCAGTATCCCCAGTTCCATGCCGTCAGATACCTACGAGCGTATTATGGCACGTCTTGAAAACCGGGGGATTAACATTGTGGTGGATGCCACGAAGGATCTGTTGAAAAAGGTTTTAAAATACCATCCGTTTTTAATCAAGCCCAACAATCATGAGCTTGGCGATATGTTCGGGGTTACCCTTAAAAACGATGATGAGATTATCTTATACGGCAAAAAGCTCCAGGAAATGGGTGCGCGCAACGTGCTTGTTTCCATGGCGGGCGACGGAGCCATCTTCCTGAACGAGGATGGCAGTGTGCATAAAAGCGCGGCACCCAGCGGTGAGGTTAAAAATTCCGTGGGTGCGGGCGACTCCATGGTGGCAGGCTTTCTGGCGGGCTACCTGGAATCCGGCGATCTGGCAGCCGCCTTTAAAATGGGCGTGGCTACCGGCAGCGCCAGTGCCTTCTCGGAAGAGCTGGCAACCAGACAAGAGGTCGCAGACCTTTTAAATAAAATCTAATTCCAGGGGGAAAAGAAATGCGAATTACAGATTTGCTGAAGAAAGAAGGCATTGACCTTCAGGGAAAATCGGCATCCAAGAGCGAGACCATTGATAATCTGGTCGATCTCATGGACGCGACCGGAAACCTTAACGACAAGGAAGGCTACAAAAAAGCCGTTGTTGCCAGAGAGGAACAGGGAACGACCGGAATCGGCGAAGGGATCGCTATCCCGCACGGCAAAACAAGCGCTGTGAAGGAAGCCGGACTGGCTGTCATGGTGAGCAAGGAAGGCACCGACTATGAGTCCATGGACGGACAGCCCGCCCATCTGCTCTTTGCCATCGCTGTACCGGACAATTCCGATGATACGCATCTCGAGCTTTTAAGCCGTTTATCCATGATGCTCATGGATGAGGAATTCAGGCAAAAGCTTATAAATGCGACGGACAAGGATGAATTCCTGAAGCTTATTGACCAAAAGGAAACTGAGAAATTTGGTGAGGAAGACGCCAAAAAAGAAAAGGAAAATGCGGCAGAAAAGGTTGTGGAAAAGGTAGAAGCAGAGGAAGCCAAGGTGCGGGAAGCCGCAGCTGAGGTAGATACAGGATACCCGAAGGTATTGGCGGTCACTGCCTGCCCAACCGGGATTGCCCATACCTACATGGCTGCTGAAGCCCTGGAGGGCAAAGCCAAGGACATGGGCGTCAGCATCAAGGTTGAAACAGATGGCTCCGGTGGGGTTAAGAACGAACTGACTCGCGCCGAAATCGCTAATGCCGACGCCATTATTGTGGCAGCGGATAAAAATGTGCCCATGGCCCGTTTCGATGGCAAGCCGGTCATTCAAACCAAGGTGGCTGACGGCATCCATAAGCCTGAGGAGCTGATCAGCCATGCGCTGGAGGGCAAGGCACCCATCTACCATGCGGACAGTAAGGAAGAAAATACCGCTGACAGCGGCGAAAAGCAGAGTATTGGCCGCAAGATCTACAAGGATTTAATGAATGGCGTTTCCCATATGCTGCCTTTTGTTATCGGCGGCGGTATCCTGATCGCCCTGGCATTCCTCTTTGACGATTACGCCATCGATCCGGCCAATTTTGGGATGAATACACCCTTCGCGGCATTCTTAAAGACCATCGGGGGCGCGGCATTTGGTTTTATGCTTCCGATTCTGGCAGGCTACATTGCCATGAGTATCGCGGATCGTCCGGGTCTGGCGGTTGGTTTTGTGGGCGGCTATATCGCCAGCCAGGGTTACATCCTGGGGATGGTAGACGGCACCATGACCATTACTACCGGTGGGACCTCGGGTTTCCTCGGCGCGCTGGTCGCTGGCTTCCTGGCAGGTTATCTGGTGCTGGGGCTGCGTAAGCTGTTTGATAAACTGCCCGATGCCCTGGAAGGAATCAAGCCAACGCTTCTGTATCCTTTCTTCGGCCTCCTGATTATGGGCGCGCTGATGGTGTTTATCATCAACCCGCCAGTCGCAGCGCTGAATACGGCCATGACCAATGGCTTAAACAGCATGGGTGAAAGCTCTAAAGTTATCCTTGGTATTATCCTGGGCGGAATGATGGCCATTGACATGGGCGGCCCATTCAACAAAGCGGCCTATGTATTCGGTACGGCAGCTATCAGCTCAGGACAGTATGACATCATGGCAGCGGTTATGATCGGCGGTATGGTACCACCCATCGCCATTGCCTTGTGTGCCACTTTCTTTAAGAACCGCTTTACCCGGAAGGAACGTCAGTCAGCCCTCACCAATTACATTATGGGGCTGTGCTTTATCACAGAAGGGGCGATCCCCTTTGCGGCGGCAGACCCCATCCGTGTTATTCCATCCTGTGTTGTGGGCTCGGCGGTGGCCGGCGGCCTCTCAATGCTCTTTGGCTGTACCCTGATGGCGCCACACGGCGGTGTGTTTGTATTCCCGGTTGTGGGTAACCCGCTGTTCTATGTTGTATCGCTGTTGATTGGCTCCGTTGTCGGCATGATTCTGCTGGCAATTTTGAAAAAACCATTGAAGAAAGAAGCGGCATAATCACTTTATAGCAATATTTATGCCAGATTAGTATAAATATAAAAATTTTTAGAAAATAGACAAGATTTGCTATGCAAGTTTGGGTAAAAATGTTAATATAATACTAGAAATTTTTATAGTCCAAAGGAGAACATAAAATGAAAGAATTTAATTACACAATTACGGACCCAGCAGGTATTCACGCAAGACCAGCAGGATTACTCGTTAAAAAAACCCAGCCATACGCATCTGAAATCAGTCTGGTTAAGGATGGCAAAACCGGTAATGGCAAGAGCATGTTAAGTGTTATGGGCTTAGGTGCTAAAAACGGCGAAACCATCACTGTACAGGCAGAAGGTCCTGACGAAGATACCGCTATTGTTGAATTAGAAGCATTCTTCAAAGAAAACCTCTAAATCGCTCCCTCTATTAAATTAAAATATATTTGGAAAGCGGCGCCGTTTTTAATCATCACGGCGCCGTTTCCCTTTTTTGAAAAATATCCTTGAGTTTTGTGTGAAAATCAGTTAAGATAAAAACAATCAACCAAATAGGGTGTGCCTTTTCAATGAAAAGAAGACTGCCAAAAACAGACGCGCTGAAGGCGTGCCTGTTTTTGGCTTTTTTTTGTGCACCAAATTTACAGGGAGGACCATAAATGTATATCATGATTGACAATTACGATTCCTTTGTTTATAACCTCGATGCCTATTTTAAGGAACTGGGGCAGGAGATCGAGGTAATCCGCAATGATGCGGTGGACGTCCGTGCGCTGCTTGAACGTGGGGATATCCAGGGAATCATCATTTCCCCAGGCCCCAAAAACCCAGAGGACTGCGGTAAATCTGCCGAGGTCGTGCGCGCTTTTGCGGGCAGAGTGCCGATCCTGGGGGTCTGCCTGGGGCACCAGATCATCGGCCATGTTTTTGGCGCAGCTGTGAAAAAAGGGGAAAGACCCATGCACGGCAAGATTACGCCAGTATTTCATAAGGGCAGGAACTTGTTTGAGGGGCTCAGGCAGGAGATGTCGGTCACCCGTTACCACTCACTGGTGGTGGCTGAAAACAGCCTGCCGGAGGCGCTGCTCGTTGACGCGCGGTCGGAGGACGGCGTGGTTATGGCGCTTTCCCACAGGGATTACCCGGTTTACGGTGTCCAGTTCCATCCCGAGGCAGTGCTGACTGAAGCGGGGCATGCGGTGTTGGGCAATTTTATTCGATTATGCGAGGAGTGGTGGTGTCAAAATGAAAACACAGATTGTCGAATGGCCTCTTAAATACGGCGCGGCTGAGCTTTTTGATCTTTACTGCAGCTGCCCTGGCGCTGTTTTACTGGATTCCTCCCTGGTCAATGAAATGGGACGTTACTCTATGATCGGGCTGAATCCCTATAAGAATCTGGAGGTAAAGGATGGCGCCCTGTATGTGGACGGCAGCCTGACTGAGGGCAGTCTGGAGGAGGTCCTGGGCGAGTATATGGCAGCGCATTATGAAAAGAACGATACTGGACTGCCTATGATCTCGGGCGCTATCGGCTACTTTACCTATGACTACGGGCGTAGCTTTGAGCGGATAAAGACCCGTCATGCCAAAGTTCAGGAGATCCCGGATTGTATTTTGAACTTTTATGACAATCTCATCATTGAGGACCGGCATGAAAAAAAGCTGTACCTGACAGCCAGCGGTATGCTGGCAGAGCCTGGAGCAGCTCTGGACGCCTTAAAAGATGAAATTATAGCCTTTAAGCCAAGCAAAGAGGCTGGGGAATGGGAAGAATACCCTGTGAAAATCACATCGGATTTTGAGAAGGAGGCTTATAAAAAAGCCATTGACCGGATGATCGATTATATTGTAGAAGGGGATATTTATATCGCGAATATGACCAGGCGTATTATGGCTTACAGCGGGAAGTCTCCCTACGCCATGTTTAAGAGCCTGCGTGAGAACAATCCTTCACCCTTTGGCGGCTATTTTAACTATGGGGATTTTCAAGTCATCAGTGCCTCGCCGGAGCGGTTTCTGCGCATGAAAAACGGTCTGGTAGAAACACGGCCCATCAAGGGCACACGCCGTCGGGGCGTGACGCCAGAAGAGGACGCTGCTCTGAAGAAGGAGCTTCAGGAGTCAGAGAAGGATAAGAGCGAGCTGCTTATGATCGTTGATTTGGAGCGCAACGATCTTAACCGGGTCTGTGAGCCGGGCAGCGTGAAGGTTACCAGCCTGTTTGACGTGGAAACCTACGCCACGGTCTTTCACCTGGTTTCCAATATTGTCGGAAAGCTGCGGGACAGTCTGACAGCCCCTGACCTGCTGCGCGCCGCTTTCCCAGGCGGGTCAATTACCGGAGCGCCCAAAATACGGGCCATGGAAATCATTGACGAGCTGGAGCATAGCCGCAGGGGGCTGTATACGGGCTCTATGGGCTATCTTGGCTTGGACGGAAGCTGTGATCTGAACATTGTGATCCGCACCGCAGTTTACCAGAATGGTTGCTACACTCTGGGCGTGGGCGGCGGCATTACCTGCGAATCGGATCTGGAATTTGAGTACGAAGAAACTGAGCAAAAGGCCAGGGCGCTTCTGGAGGCCATGCGATGAGCGAGCAAGAGCTGATTTTGGACGATGGTTTTTGTTTTGGTCTGGGCGCCTTTGAAACCATTGCAGTAATGTACGGACAGCCTGTGTTTTTAGGGGCACATCTGAAACGGTTAAAAGAAGCTTTGGATTTCCTTGGAATCCCAAACCCTGTGACTACAGAATGGGTGAACGAAACTCTAAAAAAACATCCTATGAAGAATGGGGTGCTCAAGATCATTGTTTCCCAGGAGAATTGTCTGTGGTCCTGCCGGCAAAACCCCTATACTTTGGCAGACTACGAGCGTGGTTTTGTGCTGAGAACCAGTCCAGTGCGGCGCAATGAAACCTCCCCCCTGACCTGCCACAAGACGCTCTGTTATGGGGAAAACATTCTGGAAAAAAGGCGGGCGGCATCCCAGGGCTTTGATGAGCCGGTATTTTTAAACACCAGAGGTCAGTTGACAGAAGGTGCAGTGACAAATCTTTTCTTTGTAAAGAAAGGGCGGCTGATTACACCCTCTCTGTCCTGCGGTCTGCTGCCGGGAACGGTCCGAAATTACCTGATCAGCCGCTATGATGTGGAGGAAAGAGTGGTCTTTCCGGAGGAGATTGGTGATTTTGATGAAGCCTTTGTCACCAACGCTCTGATGGGGATGCTGCCTGTCCGTCAGTTGGACGACGTCGCCTACGGTGAAAAAAGCGTCTGGGAGGCAGTCTGGAGAGATTACCATGACCTCTTGCGGCAGGCGCTTGATTGGCCAGTGCTGTGAAGCTATATAAAGAAGAATCCCCAGATTTTAGTCTGAGGCTTTTTTGTGCGGCAGCAGTGTATGAAAGGAATCTTTGGCGGCGTCCAGAAGCTTGGAAATGGCTTCGGTCATCATTTTTTTTGTTTCAGGGTCGGTATTTTCAAGGGTTTGTTTGATGGCACGGGCATTTTTCAGGGAAAAGTGTGCCAGATCACTGACGGTCTGAGCCTGTGTCACAGACAGGATGTCATAAAAGGTATCGATAAACTGTTCGCGTTCCTCAGGAGACATGTCATCGACCCACGCCTTGACGGTTTCGTCCATAAAACGGCAGCCAGCAGTCACAGATTCCAGACAGACGAAATCAGGTCCCAGAATTTCCCAGGAGTAGGGGTCGTGCTGTGCGATACCGATCTGTTTGCTGTGTACCACGGTATAGTCCTCGGCGTGCTCAAGGAGCATGCCGACAATGGAGGTCTGCGGCACGAAGGTACGAATGCGGCCGCTCACCACCTGATAGGGGGAACTCTCCAGTACCTCGGCGGGAAAGCCGGGACCGTCGTTGCTGTAGATCGCCTCAATACGATTGAGGTAAGCCCCGCAGTGAATGCCCGCATACACTGCCAGGTTACCTCCCTTCGAGTGACCACCCAGCCGCAGGCGGATGGCGCCAAGGCTCCCGGCGGTACGCTTCAGATACTCGGCGGCTTCGGTCTGGGAGGGAACACAGGTTTTAAAGCTCATGTTAAAGTCTTCCTTCCAGCCCACAAGGGTGTCATCTGTGCCACGGTAGGCAATGAAGGCAAGCCCGTCACCGGTCAGAACGGTGAGCCCACAAAACTGCTTTTCCAGAATGGGGTCCAGCTGATCATCATAAAGGCAGAGTCCCATATCTGCAAAACGGCGGCTTTGCGCCAGCTCCTTTAAAAGGCGTCTGTCCTCATCCACTCGCAGGCGCAGCTGCTGTTCCTCCTCAGGCAGTGCCGAAAAACGGGCATAAGCCTCGGTAATGCTGACCGCTTTGGTGCTGTTTGGAACAATACCTTCGAAGCGGATATAGGAAATACAGCTGAGAATCAGGTTGTCTACTGCGTTAAAGGGAGACTGATCCAGGGTGAGATCTCCCCGCCAGTCAAGGTAATCAAAAATATTGGACATGATAAAGTCCTCCTGTTATGTAAGCCTTGCCATTAGAATAGCTCAAAAGACGGAAAATGACAAGGGGATATTTTGTCAAAAGTGATTCAAAGTCTTCTTTTATTAGTGTTGAAAATATGTTAAAATGGTTGTAATCATTTACGCTGAGAGGAGAAAAAATGAAAAAGCAAATGAAAACATTGGGGGGTTTACTGGTCGTTTTATGCCTGATGCTGTCCATTACCGGCTGTGGCGACGATGGAACCCAGGCCTATGCCGAGGAGTTTACGAATCTGGCGACTGAAATTTCCCAGGAGAACACAGACTGGCAGAAGCTTTTAAATGAAGCAGATTATGAAAGTCAGGACTGGATTAACAGTGTGCAGTCAAAGCTTTCTGAAATGGAGGCCAGCTGGACGAAGCTGGGGGCTTTGAAGGCCCCGAAGAAGATGGAAGACGTCCAGTCAAGTTTTAAGGGCGCATCGGATAAAATGCTGTCTGCCATTGCCCTTTATAAAGAATGCTTTAATGCGCCCATTGATCCTAATAACGTCGATGAAGCAGGCTTGAACGCTCTTATTGACAAGGCGGGTGAAGCTGACGGTATGGCTATGGAAGCCTCTAGCCTGATGCTAGAAGGCTCTCAGAAGGCCACAGACATGATTAAAAAATAAATAGATATCGAAAATTCCGGACCGGCTGGTTCCGGAATTTTTTGTTTAAAGGCTTGACAGCAGCGTAAAATTCATCTGGACAAACGCTTTAAAACACGCTATACTACATTTTAACATCTATATGACAAAGTCTAATAGAAGAATAATAAGATATGTGTGAAAGGAAATGAAATGCAGGAGAAAGAAGAGCTGTTTGCCTTTATTGAAACAGCCGAAAGAAATGTGCTTAGGGGCAAGGCTTTGGAACGGGCAGAGCTGATCCGTCTGCTCGACATTGATCCGGATTCGGAGGCCTGTGAGCGCCTGGGACAGGCGGCCCGCCGGGTGGCCTCACAAGTGACCGGTGATAGAGCCTATCTTTGGGGGGCAATGGGAGTGGATTACAAGGCCTGTCCCATGAATTGTGATTTTTGTTCGCTGGGTGAAGCCTGGGGAATTGTGGAGTCTGGCCAGGAGCGGGATTTCTCGGAAACGGAAATTATTGAGAGTGTCCGGGACTACGCGGAAAATAAGGTGCGTTGGATCGTCCTCAGGACCACAGAGTTTTACAGCCTGGAGATACTTTCAGAACTTATTGGAAAGATACGAAGGGCTGTGCCGGGAAGTTATGAAATTGGCCTGAACGTGGGTGAGTTTGATCTGGAAAAGGCCAATGCCCTGCACCACGCTGGTGTGGACTTTATATACCATTCTCTGAGGCTGGGGGAAGGCCGGGATACCCGGTTTGAGCCTGAGGAGCGTCTTAAAACCCTGCGCGCCGTCAAGAATTCGCCCCTGAAGCTGGTTTTCCTGGTCGAGCCCATCGGCGTCGAGCACAGCAATGAGGAAATCGCGGATATCTGTCTATGCGCCATTGAGCACCAGGCCATCGTAACGGGTGGTATGGCCCGTGTACCGGTGCCGGGAACCCCTCTGGGTGTACACCCGCAGATAACTGAAAACCGCCTGGCACAGATTATAGCCATCACGCGTCTGGCTGGCGGCAGCCGTGTACCGGACATCTGCGTACATCCGGCAACGCCAAAGGCCATGCGCTTTGGTGCTAATGTGGCTGTTGTGGAAACTGGCTCGATTCCACGGGACAGCTGCTGTCTTCCAAAGGAAAAGTGGAATCATTTTGACGCCCAGACAGCGGGCGAATGGTTTGAACAGGCTGGCTATACTCTGTGTGACGGACCGGAAATGCAGTGAAAAAGGAGAAGAAAATGAAAATTAAAAAATACGTGGCGATGGCTCTGACGGTGTTGCTGGCCGCGGGCCTGCTTGCTGGTTGCGGCAGCCCAGGGGAGGATACAGCGGCAAAGAGTGAGAAGATAACGGTGGGAACATGGAAAACAGCCCAGACCATCACACCTTATTTTTATAATGAATTTATGCCAGAAAGCGTTGAGGTCTTACCTTTTACCAACCCAGGCGACCAGAAAACCGCACTGCTGGCAGGCAGTCTGGATATGTGTGGCACGACACTGGTCACTGCCATTACAGCTGCCTCTAAGGGGGAGCCAGTCAAAATTGTTACCAGCCTGTGTAATAAATGCTCGGCCCTTGTGGTGGACAAGGACTCTGGTATCAAGAGTGAGGCTGACTTGAAGGGCAAACGTATTGCCTATGTGCCGGGCACCATGCACCATGCCCTGCTGCTGGAGGTACTTAAGCGCAGCGGCATCAACCCGGACACCGATGTGGAGCTTAAGCGCATCGATTTTTTCGATATGGGACAGGCTCTTTTAAACGGGGATATTGATGCCTTTTTAAGCGGAGAACCTTACCCGTCCCAAGCTGTTCAGGAGGGTTATGGACGTATTTTGAGCTATCCCTACTTTGATGACAGCATTGGAACCATCAACGCAGCTATGATCGTTACCGAGAATACCATTAAAAACAAACCGGAAATGGTTCAGGATTTGGTGAATGCCCATGTGGACGCTATCAGGATGCTGAACGAAGATCGGGAGAAATGGTTAAATAAATCGGCAGAATTTGGGACGGACAAGGCTTTGCTGGAAATCTCGGCAGACAATATTGAGCTCTGTTCAGACATTGACAATACCTTTATCCAGAACACCAGAAATCTGGCGGACCGTATGAAAGAGCTGGGTATGATCGACAATGTGCCGGATATTGACGCCATGTTTGACCTCAGCTTTTTGGAACAGGCCGCTAAACGGCGTTAGGAAGACCCATGGAAAGATTTCGGAATATTGTAAAGCGGGTAGACCCGGTGGGGTGGATCGTCCCGGCATTGGTGGTGGCGGTCTGGTTCTGGCTGTCTGCTTCTGGGCATATACCAGCCTATAAGCTGCCGTCTCCTGTGGAACTGTTTCGGGTGCTGACGGATTTTGCATCTGGCCGTCTGGGCATCACACCCTATTCCGGAGCTCTGTGGGAAAATCTAGGTGCCAGCCTGCTTCGTGTGCTGGCCGGTTTTTTCATCGCCGGGAGCCTGGGCATGCTCATGGGCTTTCTGACTGGCCGCATAACGGTATTGAGGCGTCTTTTTGACCCGGTGATCCACCTGATCAAGGCGGTGCCGGGCATTGGCTGGCTGCCTATAGCCATTGTCTGGTTTGGCGTGGGCGAGGGAAACACCCTTTTTCTCATGTCGCTGGCGGCTTTTTTTCCGGTCTATGTCAATACTGCTGCCGGGGCGGCAGCTATTCCGGAGATGTATATTCAGGCTGGGCAGATGCTGGGGGCGCAGGGCTTCAGGCTTTTCCGTGACGTTGTTTTTCCAGCGGCTTTCCCTCAGGCCGCAGTGGGGCTTCGACTGGGGCTGGGGGTCGCCTGGGCTTATCTGGTGCTGGGTGAGGTCACCGGGGTCACAAAGGGACTGGGCGCTATTATGAGTGACGCCCGGATGCTCGGCCATGTGGACATGGTTCTGGCCGCCATGATTGTTATTGCTGTGGCAGCAAAGGTGACGGATTTTTTGCTCGTGGCTGTATGCAGGAGAATCTACCCACAGGGAGGCAGAAAAAATGAGTCTGGAGTTTAAAAATATATCCCATGGTTATGGCGGTCTGGAGGTTTTAAAGGATGTAAGTTTCAAGGCCGAGCCGGGGAAGATCACCGTACTGCTGGGACCCAGCGGCTGCGGGAAGTCAACTCTTTTAAAGCTGGCAGCCGGTTTTGAAAAGCCAGTGACGGGGTCGGTCTGCTTTAATGAAAGCCCTGTGACTGGCCCGAGCGTGGAGCGTGGCGTGATGTTTCAAACGCCAGTCCTGTTTGATTGGCTTACCGCCGCGGGTAATGTGGCCTTTGGCCTTAAGCAGGCAGGTGTGCGGGGAAAGGAGCAGCAGGATCGGGTAGACCGTTTTATGGATCTCACAGGCCTCGCTGATTTCAAGGACTACTACCCCGGTGCCCTGTCCGGTGGTATGCAGCAGCGCGCTGCCCTTGCACGGCTTCTGGTTATGGAGCCGCAATGCCTGCTCATGGATGAGCCATTTGCCGCGCTGGACGCCCAGCTGAGGCCAAAGATGCAGGGACTGGTATTATCGGTCTGGCGGGATCTGCGGTCCACTGTGCTCTTTGTTACCCATGATGTCGAGGAGGCTTTGGTGCTGGGTCATCGGATACTGGTTTTCAGCAAACGGCCAGGCCATATCGTCAAAGACATTGAGCGGGAGCTTGAAAAAAAAGACCCTCTGGATCAGCTCGCAGACCCAGATTTTGGAAAAGAAAAAAAGAATATTCTGGAAATTCTCCGGGATCTTTAGAGAAAGCGAACACTAGTGAGAAGGAGCGCTGCTTATAGTACACAGCTCTTTCTTTTTTGTTTCTTAAACCCAAAGTATTATTTAAAGCGGATCTATGCAAATAACAAAGGCTGTGCTAAAATCAATTAAATGGATGGTTTAACATGAGAGGCTTTTATAGACGAAGCTGGGAGGGAGATTAAATGAAAAAAGGTCAGCTAATTTTAAGAGGGGCTGGCGTATTGCTTGCAGCTGTCGTGTTTTTTTATGCAGCTGCCTGGGTCGGAATTCAGCTGTTCGGCGATGATGACCGCTATCTGAACCCGGAAAAAGCAAAGGTCGTCTCACCACTGGGAGCAACCAGCGAGTGGAGCTACCATATTCCCAATACAGGGGATTACGCTGTGGGTCTGAACGCCGAGGGGAAGCCTGTTTTTGAGGATCCCCACCGTGCGATCAAGGCCTTCAAGAGAGAACATCGCCTCTACTTTATCAGAATAGGCCTGCACTTGGGGCCGGTTTTCTTCGGTCCGAAAAACTGGAAGCGGTTCCAGGAGGAATACTGGACTGCTGCCCCGAAAGTCTGGGGTGAAATGGATGGGGATCATGAGCTTTATGATTTTCTGAGGGTATACAGCAACAGCTTTGATAATTTTATTTAAAAATCATGGGATTATTTTCACCAGAGGTTAAGTAAACATGAGAGAACCCGAACCGTGGGATTTTATCTTTAAAGGTAAAAATATTGAATATCCCTTTAAGGATAGAAATGTTACAATAGTACCTGTAAGGAAAAACTAAACGATAACCAAATCAACGAGGTGATTCATATATGATAGAGCGAAATTTCGGACCCAATGATGCGTGGAAAATGCTGAACGATTATACGGTGACTTTTATTACCGACCAGTTAGTATTCAGAGACGGCGGTATGACAATTCCGGCGGAGCTGAACAAATTTTTTGGCGCAGAAAGCGGCGAGACACGGGTTGTTTTCCTGTTTGAGGGACGGGAGTTCCCCTCCTATATTGAGTGCGGTTACGGCGAAAACAGCGCGAACAACATCAAGCTGACCTGGAGCAAGGCCCTGAGCAGCAAATTTATCGGCTTGTTTCCTGATTACGAAAATTTCTTTGCCAATATGACCGAGTACCAGATGGATGAGCGGCCGATCCTCCAGTTTGAGAAGCTGGAGGCTGATGAGTTTTTGGTCAAAATGATCTTGCCAAGCGATGAGGCGCTGACCAAAAAGCAGGAGCTTTTCGATTACCTGGGACCTGGTAAAACAGTGGTTTCCTTTAAGAGTTCCTACGAAATGGTCTTCTTGAAAAATTATCTGGAGCAGGCAGATAATCGAGGAAAAGCCGATGTATTTATGGTGTCTGCGAGCGTCAAAAAGTTTTACGAAGCCCGGGAGGCACAGGGCAAGGCACAGGATAAAAACGCGGATAAGATTATCGAAAACGTGAAAGAAGCAGGGTTGGATGACGTACTGGCCTTTTTAATGGATGGCCCTTACGCTCTCATGGCAGAAAAGGGATTTCTGGTCATGGAAACCATCGACGAGCATTTTTACTTTGCCCTTGAGGTTTCCATGCTGGACGAGCTGAGCACTGACGACAAACGACTGATCATCGAGCTGCTGGATCAGAAAATTGAACACTACTTTGAGCGTATGGACGGTCCCGGCCTTCAGGAAAACCTGACCAGTCTGATCGACGAGTACGGTCATTATTTTACCAGAGATTTCCGTTACTCCTTTAAAGACATTCTGACCGATGGCATTCCTGGCTGCATTGAGGCCCTGAAATTTGTGGACGGTGACCGCTATAAGGTCACTGGTTTTGCTGGTGTAGAGGAGTGGACCGAGACACCATGGGTGGCGGTACTTGACCGCAATATCACCAGAGTGCCAAATACCGGCGTCTTTGTGCAGTACCTGCTTAACAAGGATACTCAGAAGTTGTATCTGACCCTGTTCCACGGCTTTAAGGAAATTGAGGAGGAAGCGCTGAAAACCGGACAGGAGGATGTGAAGCCTGTTGTTGCGGCTGCATTGCGTCCCCTGGTGGCAGAAATCCAGAGGAGAGTGGACCCCAGAGGCTTCGACTCTGGCAGCAAGGATGTGGATCTGTATGACGACCGCTTTCGTGAGGGCGTGATCTTTTACAGAGAATACGACCGTATGGTGCCGGGGGACACAAAGCTGGAGCAGGATCTTCAGGAAATGCTGGAGGTCTACAATGATTATTACGAGCGCTGTATCCTGAACCTTTACCCTGAGGAGGAAGAACCAGAGGAACCCGAAGCTCTTGAAGTGCCTGCTGAGGAAGTCTCAGAGACTGAAGTGTTTGTAGAAGAACCGGTAACCGCAGATGAAGCTGAGCTTCAGGAAACAGAGTCAGCTGAGAGTATTGAACCTGAGGAAAGCAGTGAGCCTGAAATCATTGAATGGGAGCCGGTAGAAGAAGCGGCAGAGCCTGTGGCTGAAGCACAGTCCAAGCACGTGGCATCAGCTTCCGAGCAGGCTCAGACTGAGCCTGCCCCTGTGGCAGAGCAGCCGGCGGCTGAGGTATCCAATGAAGCGCCTCAAAAGACTGCGCGCAGCATCAGCGAGACAGCTTATCTTGAAACCAAGCGTGTCATGGAGGAATCATCCGCTGAGACTGAAGAGGTCAACGCAGTGGAACGTATCCTGGAGCGGGTTGAAAATCTGGTGGAAGAGCCGCTAGACATTCCAGGAACCCTTCGCCAGGTAGGCGCTTACATTACCGCCCACGGCTTTACCTGCACTCCAGGTATTGTGGAAAATCTCTATCTCTGTCTGAAGGCCAAGCCATTTGTTATCCTGACCGGTATCGCGGGTATTGGAAAGTCCAGCCTGGCACGCCTGTTTGCTGAAGCCATGGGGGCTAACACTGAAAACAGCCGGTACAAGCAGGTGCCGGTTCGCCCGGACTGGAAGGATTCCAGAGGTCTGCTCGGCTATCTGGATTCCTCCGGACGCTTTGTCCCAGGCGCTCTCAACGACTTTATAAGAGAAGCGGTGGATAATCCCAGAAAGCCCTACTTCCTGTGTCTGGATGAGATGAATCTGGCCAGGGTCGAATACTATTTCAGTGAGATTTTATCTGTCATGGAAACCCGGCGCGACCGGGAAGGGCGAACGGTCACGGACCCGCTGCTGGGAGATGAGGCCTTTGGCCGCGACGAACTGGCAAGGGAACGCTATGGTGAGCTTTACCTGCCCGAAAACCTCTATATCATCGGTACTGTCAGCAGTGAGGAAACGGCTTTTGCGTTGAGCCGCAAAGTGCTGGACCGGGCGAGCCTCATCGAGATCGGACAGGTGAGCCTGCATTTGCAGAATCCACCGCGCACCATGCCGGAGCCCATTCATCTGGGCAACAAGTTTTTAAAAAGCGATGTTCTGGTTCTGGCCAACTGTACCCGCCAGCGGGATATGATCCAGGAGGTTGTCACGCTGCTTGAAGCGATGAATGGTATTCTCATGAAGGCCAACGCACAGATCGGTTACCGTGTGCGTGATGAAATCTGTTTTTACCTGCTTTACAATGCTGAGTATGGACTTATGAGCCAGGAGGATGGGCTGGATCACGCCATTCTGCAAAAGATTTTGCCGCGTATCCAGGGAGGCGGCTCTGCTGTGGAGTCTGTCCTTACCGACCTTTTTAAGATCTGCGCGGGTACCCGCTCGGGTAACGCAGTAAGAAACTATGCGGGCAACCGCGGTGGCCTGTTCCCCAAGAGTGCGGAAAAGCTGAGCGCCATGGTCAAACGCTTTGACCAGGAAGGAAAAACCTCTTTCTGGAGCTAGGCTGTCCACATATTCACATATATTCACTGGTGCTGTGGATAAGTTGTGGATAATGTGAATAGATACAAGATATTGGAGTTTTAACTCAATTATGTATAAGATTTAACAAAATATAGTGAGTAGTATTTGAAGAAGCACAGGGGTGCAAAAATTTCCCTGTGGATAATATTGGAGAGGCATTATTAAAATATAAATTAAGCTTGCGCTGTCCTCAACTTTGGATTATAATAAGGCGATGATAAAGTTTCCGACTGGTGTATATCCAAAGCAGATGACTCCTTTTTATTGGAAAGTAAGGAGGGACTGTGACGGCCAGGCACTGCTGTAAACCTACCTTTCTCCACCTATCATGTTGTTAGATTTTCGAAAGCGAATGGCTCTTGTAGGAAGCAGCACTCCCCAAACGGTGTTCTGGCCAGCGGTCCCAGCCTTACCATCGATAAAAATTAAAACGCAGGGAAAACCATGAGTTTTCCCTGCGTTTTTAGTTTGGGTTAAAATGAATATGGGATTCCGCCAGCTCCAGAATTGCCGGGGTTGGCACTGGAATATTTTCAGCGTCGGACAGCCCTGCAGCTATGAGCTTTTGCCGTTCACGGACAAGGATGCTCCAGTTGTTTTGTTCCAGCTGGCGTGCAAAGCCTTCACTATCGCCAGATTTCAGCAGGCTGATCAGAAGATCAAGTTCTTCTCCCCTTGCAGCCATATCGGAATTGCCAATGTAACTCAATGGAATCCCCCAGGACATAATATGGATGAGCGGGCTGAAGATTGCCCGGATTTCAGAGTTTTTATGAGAGTAAAATACCGTTTTTAAAATTCGCCCATGAGTAAAAAGGTAATCCCCACTCTGCTTTTCCTGCTCGTAGAGTCGGATGATTGTTTCGATTCTTTCGGGTGTGATATCTTCAAAGCTTTGCTTGGCAACTGTTCGGACATTAATGGTGATCAACTGAAGGCCCATAAGGAAAAAAAGCAGGCTTTTACGTGTTCCCGGGCTGGACAGATCCAGGCTTTTTAAAGGCTTGTGGTACAGGCTTATCCGTGTTCCTCGCCCATTGATGGTTTCGGTAAGGCCAACACTGTTTAACAGTGAGATAGTCCTGCGGATACTGATCAGAGATACGCCGTATTTTTCGGCCAGAATGGCCGGAGTCGGCAAAAATTCTTCGTTTTTATATACTCCTTTGCGTACTTCAATGATCATGTGAACCGCCACATTATAATATACCTGCGGTCTGCCTGCTCGTATGTGCCATATAAAAGGCAGTTGATTAGGGTTTTTGCCAAAGTGACCGGATATTTCTCTGTTCAGGCAGCCGATCTGTTCGGACAAAAGGGCACAGACTCTAGTGATGGCCTGGCACATACCAGCGTAGTCTTCCCGGTCTTTATAATGAGTCAGCTGGCTGAAGTCTTTTAAGAAGGCAGCAAAAGTCCCCAAATCATAGGGAAGGCCAATGGTGCTCATTTTCTTCTGGGAAAGGTGTGTGAACATAGATGCGTCTAAGTGCATGCTTTCGAGAAGAGGATTTCCCAGACTTGATAGAACAAAACGCAGAGGGTCGAAGAAGGGAAGGCTGTCCTCAAGGCTGGTCTGCAAAAGCAGATCCATCAGCCTTTCAGAGTCCTTTGGTTTCATAAAGTAAAGGGAATGGAGCAGGGTTTTTGCAAAAATTTCAGGCAGAAAGGCCCGGAGCTCCTCCAGAGCGTCGTGGCGGGCCGTGAAATGCTCAATATAGCGCTCGCGGCACTCCTCGTCGCTGTAGGCAACGGTGACGATGGCTGGTCTTCCCCGTGTCAGGCGGACGTAGCCGTCCCGCTCGAGATTAATGAGGGACTGGCGCGCTGTGTTGACGGAAATATTAAACTGGTCACTGATTTTTTCAATGGTAGGCAGTGAATCGCCCTCACGGTAAAGCCCGAAGCGGATTTTATCGGCGTAATGCTCATAAACAATCTGGTAGAGTTCGTGTGTATCTTTCAAGGTATTCATCCTTTATCTTTAGTGTATAGTTTATATTTTACCATTTATAGGTTTGAAATGCCATGAATTGAGCAGTGAAATGCAATGCGGTTGTGATCAAGGTTCGGGAAAGAAAAACTTCACCAAACGGTCACATAGCTGTCAGGAAGCCATCAAATTGATTTGTTATCCTATTAATTATCAATTCACAAAGGAGTTAACATGAAAACGGAAGTTAAAAAGAAGAATAAAGCCAGTCTGGCTCTCTACATTGTCGCTGTGCTTTTTGGTATCTATGCAATTTTTTCCTTAATCAATACGGCCCTCTATATTTCAAACCTGATCAGTACCCAGTATATTACGGTATCGGAGAGCCTGACGGATATCATTGTTTATTTTGTCACTAATTGCGGCCCGTATGTTTTCTACGCAGCGGCCCTGGGTGGTATGGGCTATCTGGTAGAAATGATCGCAGGACCTCGCAAAGCAAAAACTGCTGTGGATGACGTCATGACTGTTGAGGAGGCTATAGATACAGTCCCAGATACCGAACTGGATGCAGCGGCGGAAACTGATGTGACAGAAACCATTGTGGATAAAGCGGAGCCGGAGGAAGACAGATCAGGAAGCTCTGATGAAAAGACAGCTTCTAATGAATCTGGAGAAAAGACGGAAACGGACTCTGAGGAAAATAAAAACATTGACGAAGAGGTGAAAGAGCTTTCAGATATAAATAAAGCCGTTTAAGCCCTGTAAAAACAGAATCTAAGTGTTGTCTATAAGCTGACCGCCTGCCAATTACGGCAGGCGGTTTTTGTGTTGCCTCTCAAAAATAATCATAAAATATGGTAAGGCGCAATTAAAAATAAAATTTACAGGAAAAAATGAAAAAAAATAGAAGAAATGATAGATTTCATCTATCTAATTAAGTATTTTTATGATAAAATATACAAAATACATGGGAGGTAACAGTGATGGATGGGATTACTAATCAAAAAGAATACGTTGAGAAAAACGCACGTATTGTTGAAGAAAAAATAGCCTCTGTTGAAAAGCTGCTCCAGGCTGGCGAAGACAAAATGATCGTGCGCGCTGCTTTTAAGGAGCTGAAGCGGTTTGTGCGTACAGAGTATGATACTTTTCATAAAAAGAAGTATTTCGGGACCTACATCTTTGACTGCTATCACCCTCTGGTTGAAGGCATTCATTTGTCTGCCCTGGGAGAAACGCGTGTCAACGCCACAGTGGAAAACATTGAGGAGGCAGTTCAGGAGGCCCGTGAGGTATTGGAAAGCTGGCGCGCGGACGCCAATGATAAACAGTAAAAAAGCCCTGCTTTTGTTAATAAGCAGGGCTTTATTTTATTCAGACAGAAGGTCGATACCCCGTACCATCAGCTCTTCGAGCCGTTCTTCCTGGCCAGTCAGATCCAGATAACCGACAAGGGCCTCGAGGCCGGTTGCGTAACGGTAGTCAATGGTTCTGGCATGCTTGGGCACATGGGAGCGGGTATTGCGGCCGCGCCTTACAATGGCCTGCTCCTCATCTGTCAGACAGTCCATGAGGGCCAGTACCATTTTGGACTGTCCGTCGGCTCTGACGTACTTTACTGATTCCCTTGTCAAGTGGTTGACGTTGGAGATGCCGCCGGATACCAGAAAACGGCGGATATATTCGGAATAAACGCCGTCTCCGATATAGGCAAGGGTCAATGGATTGAGGGCTCTTGCCTCAGCGATGGTGTATTTTTTGTGCAGACGTTGTTTTACGCTTTCTTCCATTTGACTCCTTCGCGTGTGTCTTCAAGGATAATGCCTTTAGCCAGCAGCGCGTCACGGATTTCGTCGGCCAGGGCGAAGTCTTTGTTTTTACGTGCTTCCTGGCGCTGGGCAATGAGGGCTTCAACCTCGGATTCCAGATCTGTTTCCTTTTCCTTAGCAGCCAGCCCGATAACGCCGGTCAGCTCTTTAAAAAGGTCCAGCGCGGCTTTTATCGATTCCCTGGAGGAGCTTTCGCTCAGATGCGAGTTGGTATCCCGCACCAGCTCAAAAATGGCGGCAATAGCATCGGCAGTATTCAGGTCATCGTTCATGGCGTCGATAAAGCCTTTTTTGTATTGCGTCAGGCTGTCCATCCATGTTTTTTCATCTTCGCTGGCAGCTTCTGTCTTATTATTTTCAAATAGATATTCCATCTGGTATTTGGCATTATAAAGCCGTTCCAGAGCATTCTGGGCTTGTCCCAACAGCTCGTCAGAGAAGTTGACAGGGCTTCTGTAGTGGGCCATGAGCATGAACATACGAACCACCTCCAGGTCATAGTGCTTGGCGATGTCGCGTACAGTAAAGAAATTGCCCTTGGACTTGGACATTTTTTCATTGTTGATGTTGATATAGCCATTGTGGACCCAGTAGTTGGCAAACTTGCAGCCGCAGGAGCCCTCGGACTGAGCGATCTCATTTTCGTGATGGGGGAAGATCAGATCCTGGCCGCCGCCGTGAATGTCGATGCTTTCTCCCAGATGCTTGCGGGACATGGCGGAGCATTCGATGTGCCATCCCGGGCGTCCCTGGCCCCAGGGACTTTCCCAGTAGGGTTCGCCGTCTTTTTTCTTCTTCCAGAGGGCAAAGTCCAGAGGACTTCGCTTTTCGTCGTTTACGTCGATACGCGCGCCGGATTTCAGATCGTCGATGGACTGCTTGGAAAGCTTTCCGTAATCGTGAAAATGATCAACCTGGTAGTAGACATTGCCGTCAACGTTGTAGGCCAGTCCGCGTTCCTCTAGCGCCTTAATCATTTCGATGATCTCGGGCATATGGTCGCTGACCCGCGGGTGTACGTCGGCCCGGCGGATGCCCAGAGCGTCGGCATCCTCGAAGTATTCTGCAATGTACTTGTCGGCGACTTCGGCGGCGGTGATGCCTTCCTCGATGCTGCGGTTGATGATCTTGTCGTCCACATCAGTAAAATTCTGGACAAATTTCACATCGTAGCCGATATATTCTAAAAAACGTCTGAGCACATCAAAGACGATGAAGGGACGGGCGTTGCCGATATGAAAATAATTATAAACAGTCGGCCCGCAGGAGTACATCCGTACCTTGCCTTCTTCAATGGGAACAAACGCTTCCTTTTTCTGGGTAAGGGTATTGTATAATTTCATGGCTTTCTCCTTCTTTGTTTTTTACGATTGTGTTTATTATAGCATAGGCAAAGCGGTTTTCCTATAAAGGAAATAAAAATCTGTTTACGTTCTCATGGAAAAGTATTGTATACAGAAAGGATGAGAGTGGTATAATGATTAAAAGGTTTTTAAATTTAGGATTGAAAAGAGAGAGAAGAATGCAGTATTTAAGCCGTTTTAATGCTTTTATCGAAAAGTGGATGCCACTGGTTACGCCGGCCTGCCTGATTATTGGGGTGGTTTTTTCGGTGTGGCTGGGGCGGTTTGCGCCGTTGGTACCCTGGCTTTTTGCTTTTATGACCTTTGCGGGCAGCCTTGGCTCTGGATTTCGGGATATGAAGAAGATCGCCATGCATCCAGTCCCGCTGATCGTGGTTCTGCTGATCCTGCACATTGTGGTGCCGGTCACAGCCTTTCTGGTGGGCAGCCTGATTTTTGACGATCCGCTGCTGGTCACTGGGATCGTTCTGGAGTTCATTGTGCCCACAGGCATTGTGAGCCTGGTCTGGGTCAATATTTACCACGGCAACTCGGCCCTGACGCTGTCGATCATTCTTATAGATACGCTGGTCGCGCCTTTTCTGGTGCCCTTCAGCCTGCATGTGCTTATGGGGTCTGCGGTTGAAATCTCGGTTGCCGGCATGATGAAGGACCTGGTGCTGATGATTGCTGTTCCGGCGCTGCTGGCCATGGCACTCAACCATGCCACCAAGGGGCGTGTCAAGCATACACTGTCGCCGAAGCTTGCGCCTTTCAGTAAAATAGGACTCATTCTGGTTGTCATCATCAACTCCACCAAGGTCGCTCCCTTTTTCAGCCAGATGACGCCCACGCTGCTGCTGGTAACCCTTGTCATTTTTCTGCTGGCCGTCAGTGGCTTTATCTGGGGATTTTTGGCCTCTAAAATCTTCAGGGAGGACAATGACGGGCGTGTCTCCATGACTTTTAACAGCGGGATGCGCAATATCAGCGCCGGAGCGATGATCGCCGGGCAGTATTTTCCGCCTGAGGTCATGTTTCCAGTCATGATCGGGACGCTGTTTCAGCAGATTCTGGCGGCCATGGCAGGCTTCTGTCTGGATCGACTGGCGAGCCGTGAAAGTGTTGCTGAGAAAGTATCTTAATAAAGCTTGAAAATTTATCAATCAGCTCTCGTAAGAGGGCTTTTTTTAGTGTATACTATATAGAAATACAAAAACGAAAGAAGGTGTGTACGGATGAAGATGATTTTATCGCCTGCGAAGAATCTCAGAACCTTTGAATTGCCAGGCGCGGTAACCAGTCTGCCGGTATTTGAAGCAAAAACGGCAGAGCTGGCGGATATTCTTAAAGCCATGACAGAGGATGATTTTAAGGCGGCAATGCAGCTGAGTGACCAGCTGGCAGCTCTCAACAGAGATCGTTTTGCGGCATTCCGGTTTGACACAGACGGCACACCGGCCCTGCTGGCCTACGATGGACAGCAGTACAAAGCTTTGGCGGCCGAAACCTTCACGCCGGAGGACTGGCAGTACGCAAACGCACACCTGCGGATTCTCGATGCTCTCTACGGCGTGCTGAAGCCCCTTGACAGCATTTATCCCTACCGTCTGGAAATGAAAAACAAAATTTTAAAAGAGCAGTCCCTGTACGCTTTCTGGGGCGATCTGCTCTATCGTGAGATCACGGAGGAAAATGATTTTCCTATTGTGAACCTGGCCTCCGGCGAGTATGGTAAAGCAGTCGAAAAACATCTGAAATCTCCGGATGAAATGATCACCTGCACCTTTAAGGTCATGAAAAACGGTGAGCCCAAAACCCATTCTACCCAGTCCAAGCAGGCAAGAGGTCTGATGGCAGGCTGGATTATCCGAAACCGGGCAGAGAGTGCTGAAGCATTAAGGGACTTTGATGGGGATGGTTACCATCTGGATGAAGTACTTTCGTCTGACAGTGAACTCGTCTTTGTGAAAGACCTTCCAACACAGGTGATTTTTTGATATTTCTTTGCTTTAGCTGTTCAGCATGATATAATAATCCCATACGCTTTAATGGAGTATAAGATAATTTTAAGTGTTATCAAAGATAATGATTTTAATTTAAGAAAACAGAGGTAAAACCATGGATACAAATGATAAACGCAAAATGTTGGCTCAGGCCATTCTATCAATCGAATCGGAAGAAGAATGCTTTGAACTGTTAGAAGATATCTGTACAATAAAAGAGGTTGACGATATGGCCAACCGCTTTCAAATCGCCCTTTTATTATATGAAGGAAAAACCTTTATTGACGTGGAAAACCAGACTGGTGCAAGCTCTGCGACCATCAGCCGTGTCAACCGCTGCCTGAAGCATGGAAAGGGGTACCGTCAGATTATCGAGAGGATGTTTGACCAAAATGAAGGTGAGGATTAATGAGAACTTTTAAAAAATCCAAAAAGCTGGACAATGTCTGTTATGATATCCGCGGCCCGGTCGTCGAGGAAGCAGACAGGATGACGGCGGAAGGGATTGACATCATCATGCTCAATACCGGAAATCCGCCGACCTTTAACCTGAACGCTCCGGACGAGGTTATTCGCGATATTCGCTATAACCTCAGAAGCTCAGAAGCCTATTGTCATTCCAAGGGGATTTTCCCGGCGCGCAAGGCGATCGTTCAGTATTATCAGACAAAGGGACTTATGGACCTGAATGAAGAGGACGTGTATATCGGAAACGGCTCCAGTGAGCTGGTTTCTTTCTGTATGCAGGCACTGGTAGATGACGGTGATGAAATTTTGATCCCGGCGCCGGATTACCCGCTCTGGACTGCCTGCGCTACCCTGGCAGGGGGCAAGGCTGTTCATTATATCTGTGACGAGGAATCCAACTGGTACCCGGACCTCGAGGATATCCGGAAAAAGATTACGCCCAACACTAAGGGCATTGTCGTCATCAACCCCAACAACCCAACGGGGGCTGTTTACCCTCGCGAAATCCTTGAGGGAATTGTCAAGATCGCGGTTGAAAATGAACTGATCATTTTTTCCGATGAGATTTATGACCAGATCATTTACGATGAAATCGAGCATGTGCCTATGGGAACCCTGACCGATGAAACCTTGGTGGTCACCCTCAACGGGCTGTCAAAATCCCACCGTGTTCCGGGCTTCAGAGTCGGATGGATGGTTTTTTCAGGGAACAGGGAGATGGCCAGAGACTATATTGAGGGTATCAATCTTCTGGCAACCATGCGCCTGTGCGCCAACGTCCCGGCACAATATGCTATCCAGACCTCACTCGGCGGATACCAGAGTATCGATGATCTGGTGCGTCCGGGGGGACGCCTTTACGAGCAGCGCAGCATTGTCTATAAGCGGCTCAACGAGATCCCGGGTATCAGCTGTGTCAAGCCTGACGGCGCGCTGTACTGTTTTCCGAAGATTGACATCAAACGCTTTAACATCACAGACGATGTTCAGTTTGCCCTGGATTTCCTCAAAAGGGAACGGGTGCTGCTGGTACAGGGCACAGGCTTTAACTGGGCAGAGCCTGACCATTTCAGAGTGGTTTTTCTGCCGGCGCCCACCCAGCTTGAAGAGACCATGGACCGCCTCCAGCGCTTCATGAGCGGTTATATACAAGGATAATACAATTTTATGAGTAATCGAAAAAAACGTCTGCTCAGAGACAAACAAAACGGAATTATCTCCGGCGTCTGTCAGGGGATCGGGGAATATCTTGGGGTTTCTCCCTGGATTTTCCGGGTATTATTTATTCTGCCCGTACTGCCGTTTGTACTCAATTTTATTTCCGGTATTGTCAGTATTCTGCTTTATGTGCTTTTATCCGCAGTGATCAAGGATAAGGGCGGCAGCGCAGGAACAGGCGAGGATGACAATGTGGTCGAGGTTGAGTACGAGATTGTCGATGACGAAGACGATCAGAAAAAATCGGATAGTTAGGAATGTTCATGAAAATTACAATAAAGACGGAATCTCCTGAAGCCACAAGACGGCTGGGAGTAGATTTCGGCAGCCTGTTAAGCGGCCCTCATACCGTCCTGCTGACAGGAGGTATGGGGGCTGGTAAAACGGCTGTCACCAAGGGGATTGTTGAGGGAATGGGCATCTTTGACGACGTCAGCAGTCCGACCTATACCCTGGTCAATGCCTATGAAGACGGGGATAAAAAGGTCTATCACTTTGACCTGTACCGCCTTGGGGACCCTGAGGAACTCTACGAAATGGGCTTTGAAGACTACCTGAACGAGGGGTGCAGCCTGATCATTGAATGGCCTCAGGTGGCTGGGGACTATCCCTTTGCGTCCAAAATAATCTTTGCTCTGGATCAGACCGAAAAACCGGAGGAACGCCTCATCACCATTGAGACAGAGGAAGCAGCAGTCATTAACGGCCTTAAAGAATTGGGATGGTGAAAGTATGGAAAAGATAAAAACCAGTGTCATTATTCCTGCTGCCGGTCAGGGAACGCGCATGAATGCGCCCATCAACAAGCAGTACCTGACCCTGCGGGGAAAGCCGATTCTGTCCTATACTCTGGATGTTTTTGAGCGCTGCTCCCTCATTGATGAGATCATTCTGGTCATCAATAAAAATGAGTTTAAAATCTGCCGCCAGCAGGTTTTAAATCCTCACAACTATTCCAAAATCAAACTGGTGGAGGGTGGATCGACCCGTCAGAGGTCTGTTTATGAGGGGCTGAAAAAAGTCAGTCCTCAGACCGATATTGTACTGGTCCATGACGGTGCAAGACCTCTGATCAAGGAGGATATCATTGTTCAGAGCATTTATGAAACCATCCAGCACAAGGCCACCATTGTGGCCGTACCAGCCAAAAACACCATTAAAGTTGTTGAGAAAGACGGCTTTGTGGAATATACTCCAAACAGAGACTTCCTGTTTGAGATCCAGACGCCACAGACTTTTATCTATGATCTGCTTTTGGACGCCCACGAGAAGGCTATCCAGGAGGATGTGGAGGGCACCGACGATGCCTTTTTGGTTGAGCGCATGTGTGTGCCAGTCAAAATTGTCCGGGGACACTACAACAATATTAAAATAACGACACCTGAAGATCTGATCATCGCGGAGTCGCTCATTGACCTTTTTTCAGGAGAGCATTAGAAAAGACCATTTTCCAGCGGGAAAATGGTCTTTTTATATTTGAGCTTTTATAAAAGATTAAAGAAGATGCTGCCAAACACTCCGGCAACCATACCGCTCAGGAAATTGACGACATCATTGTTCATGATTTTAAAGCCTTTGACCAGCACCGCAGCCTCGCCGTGATGCTCGGTCTTTTCTGTCAGGCGGCCGCAGCTGGCACAGCGGTACTGAGCCTGAACCACAGCGCCCAGAATACTGTCGGTCACACAGCCCAGAAAACCGCTGACGGTGATAATGAGCACCCATGAAAGACGGAGAACCGGGAGCCCCCAAAACAGCCCGCCGGACAGGCAGAAAACCAGAGCAATGAACAGCGCGCCGGAAAACGAGGCGGCCATCCCCAGAGGACTCACAGCGCCTGAAGTACCAGCCTCCATGGGCTTAAAGCCAATGATTGAAACCGGCGGCTTCCGGTTTAAAACGCCAATCTCCGAGGCCCAGGTATCCGCATTGGAGGAGGCAAAGGAGGCGGCAAAAATAATGAGGAAAACAGGATTCTGATAGAACCAGAAGAGGATTGCCGCTGCCATGCCCGGAGCGCCGTTGGCAAAAACCTGTACTGCGTCGCGCTGGCCGCCTTTTTCATTGAGCTGCTGGGCAGCTTCCTTTTTACTGGATTTGATAAAGGTCAGCAGGCTGGAAGAAATGAAAAAGGCGATCATGGTCAGCCAGAACAGGAGGCCGCCGCAGAGGTAAATAACGGTGCCGAGCACCACTGCCGCCGCGAAGCCGCTAAGGCTCAGGGCCTTTTTTTTATAGGCTGCAAAGCCAATGATGGCGCTCAGAAGAACGCCGAGTAGTAAAGCTTTCATTGATTACTCCTTAAAAAAACAGCTGGTATAGGAAAAAGGTCAGCAGAGGAACGGTCAGGTTATCAAGACCAAAGGGGGAGACGGCCTCTACTACCGTGGCAAAAACCGCAAGAATCAGGGCCTGAAGCAGGATACTTCCCAGAAAGACTGGTGTTGCAGCCCAGAGGATCACGGCGCAGACCACAAAGGAAACTACCAGCATGGTCAGGCTGCCTACGTAGCTTTTGGTATTGCCGAAGATACGGTACGCCATTATGCCATAGCGTTTTCCAATGACTGCGGCCAGACCGTCACCATATCCCATGATAAAGACGCCGAGGGCCCCGGCATAGGGCGGGCTGTAGCCGCCAAAGCATAGGATGGTCAAAACCAGCAGGGAGATGGGGTAATAAACGGTACCCAGATCCCCTTTGCCCTCGTGGCGCTCCATGGCGCTGAACAGATCCTTCCGATAGGAAATAGCGTTAAGCACAATAAAGACTGCCGGCACCACGGATGCCCACACTACGTTATTAAAACAGGCCATGGCAATGAGCCACCAGTTAGATACACCAATGTGCACGAGCTTACGGGAGCCTTCTGTGGACAGCCCACGCTTTTGCAGCAGGGTGGACAGCCCCAGTATGATAAAAACATAGATAAAAGACAGAATGATCCCGAGAAGATTTGTGTCGATCATAAAGGGTTACCTCTCAAATTTCGAACCGCCTGGGTGCTTTGGCGGTAGAGTAAGAGCTGCCGTGCCTTTGGCACCACAGCCCTTTTGCTGAAGCAGTCGTATTGGTTGTCCCGGACAGCGGTCAGTATCTGGCGGTAGAGGACAGTGGCCAGGAGTACAGGCAGGCGGCTGTCTGCGTCAAACAGAGGAAGTCCCATCAGCGCTTTTTTATAGAGAAACTCGGATCGGCGGGCCTCATGTTCCCAAAGCTGTTTAAAGGTGTGGTTGACAGTCTGTCCGTGCAGTTCCTCGTCAGAGTAGCCGTAAAGCAGCTGGATTTCCCGGGGAATATAGACCCGTTTGTTTGTCAGATCCTCACCCACGTCCCGGAGGATATTGGTCAGCTGCATGGCCTTGCCGAGATCCACTGCGTTTTGCGTAAGAAGCCGGTGATGTTTTGAGAGCACAGGCAAGATCATGAGCCCGACACTGCCGGCGACATAGTAGCAGTAGCTCTCAAGGGCGGTTTGGGTAGCAGGCTGTTCAAAGTTTAGGTCCATACGCTGACCAGTGAGCATATCATCAAAGGGCAAAAAATCAATATTGTAGTGCTCAGCTGTGTGCCGGAGCGCCCGCCACATGGGCTCATCCGGGGTGAGACCGGCTTTGAAAGCTTCAAAGGTTTCCTGAAAGGCTTCAAGCCCGCGGCGATCCTGTTGAATATCGGCCAGATCGTCAGCCCTGCGGCAAAAGGCATAGATGGCAAAGATGGATAAAGCTTTTTGACGGGGCAGCGCCGAAAAAGCCCGGTAAAAGCTTTTGGAATTTTCCTTGATCACGTCCTCACAGAAGGCGTAATCACGTTCGAGAGTGGCGTTCATAGCAGGCCGTCATCCCTTAAAAGCTCATCCACCGCCAGCTTGGCTGAGGTGAGGACAATGGGAACCCCGGCGCCGGGATGCACACTGCTGCCACAGAAGTAAAGCCCCTCACAGTGATCAGCCTTGTTGTGGGGACGAAAATAATTACTCTGGAACAGGGTTGGCTTCAGCCCAAAGGTCGCGCCGTTATAGGCGTGGAAAGTATCCTGGAAATCCAGCGGGGTCAGTCTTTTCTCAAAGACGATGTGGCTTTCGATATCCTCAAGTCCCGGGATGGCGGACAGCTTGTCCAGAATTTTTTCACGGTAGGCTTTGATGGTTCGGTTGTCCCATAAAACATCGCCCTTGGAGAGCTCGGATACTGGTACCAGTACATAAAGCGCCTCACAACCCTCAGGGGCCATGGACGCGTCGATTTTTGAGGGCAGATAAAGATAGATGGAAGGATCCTCGGGCAGAGTATAGGTTTCAAAAATTTCACGGACATTCTGGTCAAAATCGCCGCCAAAGCGGATATTGTGCACTGCCAGATCCGGGATTTTTTTATCCAGCCCCAGGTAGAGCAGAAAGCAGGAGCAGGAGTATTCCAGCTCGTCGATCTTATCGTCCGTATATTTGCCCTTTGCCTCCTCGTTATGAACCAGGGATTTCATGGCATAGGGGAAATCCGCACTGCAGACGATGTAGTCCGGAGATTCCACAGTATCACCAATGTGGACGCCCACAGCCCGGCCGTTTTCAATATCGATGCAGTCAACCGGTGTGTCCAGCCGCAGGGTGCCGCCAAGCTCTTCAAAGAGACGCACCATGCCCTCTGCCATGGTATACATGCCGCCTGGCATGTACCACACGCCGTAGAGCAGCTCGATCATGGGAATGATGGTGTAAATCGAAGGACCCTGATAGGGTGAAATGCCAATATAAAGGGTCTGGAATGCCAGAGCCTTCCGCAGGTTTTCATTTTTTACAAATTTGGAAATCGAGGTGTAGGCGTCGTCAAAGGTCTTGAGCTTCATGGCGTTGGCCAGGGATTTGAGGTTGTAAAAATCACCGCGGTCCCGGAAGGATTTATCAATAAACTCATCCTTGGCTACCAGATAGCGTTTGTAGACATCAGCCAGATAGTTAAAATAGCCGAGAGTATCCTCGGGACTGATGGATTCCAGCATGCCTGTCAGCTCGGTCAGTTCTGAGGATACCCGCTGCTGCTCGCCGTCTGAAAAAGTGAGGACATACATTGGGTCCAGCCGTTTCATGGGAATGTAATCCTGAGGGTTTCTTCCGGCGTATTCAAAAATTTCTCTGTAAATATCGGGCATCATGACAATGGTCGGTCCCACGTCAAAGGTAAAGCCCTGTTCTTTGATCTGGTTCATTTTACCGCCAGCCTGGGGCAGGCGTTCGCAGATATCGACCTCATAGCCGTTTTTTAAGAGGCGGATGCCGGCGGCGAGTCCGGCTGTCCCGGCACCTATAATTGTAACTTTTTTGGCCAAATTAATCAGCTCCTTATCGTTTTGTTTAAAGGTTATATACCCTTAAACCGAAAAAGGAAACTATTAAGCGATGCAGCAAATACTAAACCTATAGGAATAAATCAAGCCTTCTGGCTATTTTAGACAGTGCCGGACCAGTTCAGGAGGCACTGTACGGATCAGCTCAAGGGCGGCGTTGGTGTCATAAAGCCAGGCCTCTGCCTGATCTCTTGGAATAACGACTGGCATCCGGTTGTGGATCTCGGCAACCAGACTGACAGGCTCTCTGGTCAGAATGACAAATTCGCGGGTATCGCCTGCCTCACGGTAGATGCCTGCCAGATAAATGAGGGAAGGGCCACTGCCCTCAAAGACAAAAAGCTTTTTCTCCGGCGTCCACTCATAAAAGCCTTCGGCGGGGACCAGACAACGGCGGTTTAAAAAATCTTCCCGGAAAGTCTCTTTTTCAAGCAGTGTTTCGGAGCGGGCATTGATGATTAAAGCTTTGCGGTAGGGATTGGGATAACCCCACTTCATGACTGTTGGCACTCTTCCGTTTTTATCTCCGGCGATATAAACCGGTGCGTACTCGGAGGGAGCGATGTCGCCCTTTGACGCAGGTGCTTTGGTCTCTGCACTCATCAGAGCCTGCCAGAGCCTCCGGGCTTCCGTATCGGTTTTATGTGAGAATAGGGTGTAACGTCCGCACATAGACAGACCTCCTTTATAATGCTGCCCGTATTATAAACCGGGCAGCTGAAAACAGGCTTTAGTTTAGCTGGCGCGTTTACGGGCGAAAGCTGCCGTTCCTGCGAGGACTGCCGCCAGCAGGGTAAAGGGCAGGACTGGTGAGGCGGCGTTATCTGTACTGGTTTTGGGGTTGACTGGGCTGGCTGTGGTTACTGGCTGTGGTACCTCTGGTTCATCGGCCGGTGACTCGCCCGGTGCAGCGAGCGTACCGCTATAGACAGCATTGTTATGGCTGTCATAGGCAGTAACACGAACGCCAAGTGTTTTGCCGGCCATGCTTTCATCAATGGGAATATCATGTTTAAATTCAAGCTCAGAAGGGCCCGATGCGCGTACTAGTGTATCGACAGGCTTGTCAATATTTAGGTCGACACCATCGCCAGTGATATCATAATGAAGACGGGTAATTTTATTGTTCAGGGTATAGGAATTGTCGCCGTTGTCGACAATATCCTCAGAGGCCAGTTGAATGGGCGCAGTAACGCCATAAATTGCAAGAGTTTCTCCGGCATCTCCGCATGTAATGCCATCTTTGGTGTCGAGGTCTGTCGCGGTGACAATATCGGCTGTATTGTAGGTGTTTTCATCCGTAGCACCTGCGATTACCTCAGCCCGGGTAATGGCAACCTTTTGCCCGGTGGGCAGCGCCTCCAGCTCTGCCTTAACAGTATTGCCGCCGATCGTGAGAGAGGGTTCTCCAATACTGTAATAGTAATAAGCCATACGGTCGGGACTGTCAATAGCGCCCTGGGCCTGGAGAGCGCCGAGCTCAACGCTGTAGCTGGAGCTTGACTTTTTCAGGTTGTACAAAACACAGTGGACCTTGCCGGAAGCGTACTCGGCTGCATCAGCAGCGCGCCATTCAGGTAGGATCTCACAGAAAATACTTTGTGACCAGTAGCCGGGAAAGGGATCGCTGTAAACACGGTAGCCGTTATCGTCTGCCCAGGTTTTTACAAAATTAAAGTGTTCATCTGGAGAAAAACGTGCCAGTACCTTGTTTTCAGAAACGCCGATGGTGATGGCCTTTTGAGTCTGGGCGAGTACTGTGGAGTCTTGTTCCTCCAGCGTAACTTTGATGGTGTAATTCCCCTCAGAAAGCTCTGGATAGGCCGCACCATTTGCGTCCCGCCATTTCATCTGGTCAATCTCATTACCTCCTGCGATCATAGCATAAAAAGATTTATCATTATAATAGCATTTGATAGAGGCGTTGTTAAAGTCGCTCCCATTAACTGGGTCGGTGCTGATCAGCTCTGGCATGCCGGAGCTTTTGATATCCTCTGTGGTAACCGGACTGTAGTAATTCAGATTGTTGGGTAGATAAAGACTTGTGTTTCCCTTGACCGAGGTAGTGACATTTCTGACTGAAGTGCCGTCTGCATCTGTCAGCGAAACGGTCAGGACAGCGTCATCTGGCAGACTGCTTCCGTTTTCGATGCTGCCGAGAACATAAAAGCTTCTGCCAGGGGCGATGGTGGTTTCTGCTTCAGAGGGTGTTTCAATGCTCAGGGATGCGGAGGGCGCAGCCGCAGCGCCGGCCTCCTCAGCTAAAACGCCAAAGGGCCAGACGAGCAGTGTCAATGCCACAAAAGCACAGCAAAAAAGCCTTGAAAAGCGGCTTTTTAAATGGAATGATCTTGCATTTGATTTCATAATAAACCTCTCCTTTTAAATGTAATCATAAAAAGAGTATATCATTTGAAAAGGCCCGTAACAACCGGCTTTTGCCGTCTTGAAAAACACTTGAAGAATTCAGGAAGATGTTTCTGCTTCATTCTTTTTTCAGAAGGGAATTAATACTTTCCTTTTAAGCCAAAAAAAGCTATAATATTATATAATGAACAATAAATAATGGGTAAATAGGACATTTGCCCGGCCTTAGAACATCAAAGATACGAAGATTTGGAGGATTATCGATGATGGAATTTGATAAAGAATTATTAACAAAAATGTATTATAGAATGAACCAGGCCCGCTTTTTTGAAGAAAAGGTAGCCTGGCTGTTTTCAAGGGGACAGGTCCATGGGACCACCCATCTGTCTATGGGACAGGAAGGCTCTGCAGTAGGGGCCTGTCTGGCTTTGGACGAGGGAGACCTTGTGTCTCTGACACATCGCGGCCACTCCCAGGCCATTGGTTTTGGCCTTGACGTCAAGCTGATGATGGCGGAATTTTTAGGCAAGGAAACCGGCTACTGTAAGGGTAAGGGCGGTTCCATGCACATCGCGGATTTGAAATCCGGAAATATCGGAGCCAATGGCGTGGTCGGCGGTGGTTATCCACTGTCCTGCGGCGCGGCATTGACTCAGAAATACAAAAAAACCGGCAAGGTTGTACTCTGCTTTGCAGGCGACGGGTCGACCAATGAGGGGAACTTTCATGAATCTCTGAATCTGGCATCGGTCTGGAAGCTGCCGGTCATTTTTTATGTTGAAAACAACCTGTACGGCATGTCAACCCCCATCGAAAAGCATATGAATATCGAAAACATTTCGGACCGTGCGGCGGCTTATGGCATTCCAGGGCTTACCATTGACGGCAACGACATAATCGAGGTTTATAAAATTGTCAGAAAAGCTCGTCAGTACGCTCATTCCGGCAAGGGCCCTGTGCTCATCGAGAGCAAGACCTACCGCTACAATGGCCATTCCAAGAGCGACGCCCAGGTTTACCGGAGCAAGGAGGAAGTAGAGGCATGGCGGCAGAAAGACCCCATCACCCGCTTTGAGCGGTACCTGGAAGAAGATAAGGTCATGCTTCCGGATCAGATGGTACAGATAAAGGAAGCGGCGTACCAGAGTATTGAGGACGCTGTAGAATTTGCAAAAAACAGTCCTGAACCGCCAGTTACCGCAGTTCTGGAAGACGTATACGCTTAGGAGGTGCTTTTTATGGAAATGCAGGAAATGACTTATCGTGAAGCAATCCGCCTGGCCATGTCAGAGGAGATGCGGCGCGACAATGATGTGATTTTTATGGGAGAGGATATCGGCGTTTACGGCGGGGGCTTTGGTGTCTCTGTTGGCATGATCGACGAGTTCGGTGAGGAGCGCGTCATGGATACGCCTATCTCTGAATCAGTAATCGTAGGTGCAGCTGCGGGAGCAGCTGTGACAGGACTACGCCCCATTTGTGAAATGATGTTTATGGATTTTATCTCGTTTGGAATGGATTCTTTAGTCAACCAGGCGGCCAAGCTGCGCTATATGTTCGGCGGTGAGGCCCAGGTGCCAATGGTTGTGCGTCTGCCGTCAGGCTCCGGCACAGGAGCGGCGGCTCAGCACTGCCAGACGCTGGAGGCATGGATGTGCCATGTGCCGGGGCTTAAGGTGGTCACGCCGTCCACTCCGGCTCAGGCAAAGGGACTTTTAAAAGCAGCAATCCGGGATAATAATCCGGTCTGTTTCATTGAACATAAGCTTCTTTACAAAATGAAAGGTATGGTGCCTGTTGATGACAATTACCTCATTCCCATTGGTGAGACATTTGTGGAGCGCCAGGGAACAGATGTCACCATTGTGGCATGGGGCACACTGCTTGTGAAGGCCATGGAGGCCGCAGAAAAGCTGGCGGAGGAAGGTATTGAGGTAGAGATTGTCAATCCGATGACGCTTTATCCCATGGATATGGGGCCCATTATGGAATCCGTCAGGAAGACTGGCCGTCTGATCATTGCCCACGAGGCAGCCAAAACCGGCGGAGTTGGCGGAGAGATCGCTGCACGGATTGCAGAGAGTGACTGCTTTGACTATATGGACGCGCCAATTATCCGTCTCGGCGGACTGGACGTGCCCATTCCATATAACCGTAATCTGGAAGCCGCTGTGGTACCACAGATAGAAGATCTTATGGATGCCGTTTATCAGGTAGTCGGATGCGACGATTAAATAGAAAGGGATTACAAATATGGCAGCAGATATTATTTTACCAAAGCTAGGAATGGACATGCAGTCCGGAACCATAATGACATGGTATAAAAACGAGGGAGACACCGTCAAAAAAGGTGAACCGCTGTTTGAGCTCATGACCGATAAAGTCAATATCGAGGTTGAGGCCGAGGATAATGGTGTCCTTCTGAAACGCTACTATGAAACAGGCGTGGAACTACCGGTATTTACAGTCATCGGCTGTATCGGTGAGGCTGGAGAACAGGTGCCGGAGCATCAGACGGTTTCGCTGCGCGGCAATATGCAGAGCCCGGGCCACCTCACAGATGAGGACCGCGCAGCGCTGAAGGCCATGCGCAGCTCTACCCGCGAGGGATTTTCAAGCGCGGGCAAAACCATACGCGCCACACCGTCCGCCAGACGTTTGGCGGCAGAGCATAAGATTGATCTGGCAAACGTAGCTGGCAGCGGCCCTAAAGGGCGTATTCAGGTAGAGGATATCGAGGCATTGCTGGAAGTATCCAAAAAAGTAGAGAAAACCGAGGTGCCTCAGCAAAAAGTCTTTACAGAGCCAGAGGAAGAAAAGATTGAGGCGTCAAGCGTTCCAGAGGAAACCAATGAGTTGGCTGACGAACCGGAAAGCATTGTGGCTGAAGAAACTGAAGAAGCCTTTACCGCAGAGCCGAATCCGGGAATGACCGGAGCCCTTGATATGACCCTTGAGGACCTGGTAGCTGGGATGGGCAGCCTTGAAGCCGAGCTGGGCAGCGAAGCCCATGAGGAGGATGTCATGGAAGGTGCTGCTCAAAAGGCGGAAACAGAGGCAGAAGAAGGGCCACATGCAATCAGTGCGTCACCGCTGGCAGAAAAAATAGCGGCGGTCGAAAATATTGACATTCACAGTATTCCCGAGGGCAGCGGTCCGGACGGACGCATCATGAAGGAGGATGTCCTGAAAGCCATGGCCGAAGGATCAAGCCGCCATGAAAGCGTGATTGAGGAGGTTGAGGTTCAGGAGAGAGCACCTGAGGAAGAGGAAACCACCGAAGAACCCATCCTGGCAGAACCGGAGCCGAAGCCTGAAAAACAGAAAGAACAGTCAGAGCCCGACAATAGAGATGAAGAAGAGAGCATTGTCGTCACATGCCCTGAGCCAACCACCCCGGTGCCTGAGGAAGCAAAAGAAGCAGCCGATAAACCGCCGGTAAACGGCAGACTTGAAGCCATGCCGTCAAAACGCAGAATTATTGCGGACCGCATGGTAAAGAGCAATCTTGAAAACGCAGTGATCACCCTGACAACCGAGGTAGATATGACCGAGGTTAAGGACCTGCGCAAGAAAATCAGCAAAAAAGTTGAGAAGGAAACAGGCTATCGCTGTACCTATACGGATTTCCTGCTGGTTTCCGTTTCAAGAGCCTTAATGGAGCATCCCTATATCAACAGCAGTCTGTGTGAGGACGGCGTTGTGCTGCATGATTTTGTAAATCTGGGCATGGCTGTGGGAATGGATGATGGCCTGATCGTCCCTGTTATCCGCGACGCCCATGCCGCAAGTTTTTCCGAAATGGTCGAAAAACGCAGCGAGCTGCTCAAGCTTGTCAAGGCGAAAAAACTGACAGGCGACCATTTTAAGGACAGCACTTTTACAGTAACCAATCTGGGCATGTACGGTATCCTGGAATTCACAGCTATTATCAACCAGCCCAACAGCGCGATTCTGAGCGTGGGCGAGGTGGTAGACAGGGTTCGTATCTTCAAAGGCGAGCCGACTCCGAGATCTATAATGAAGATCAGTCTGAATCTGGATCACCGCGTGGCAGACGGCATGGCAGGAGCCAAATTCCTCCAGACTGTCAAGAGCTATATGGAAAACCCGGCCCTGCTGTTATTTTGAATGGGTAGAAAGAGTCAGAGAAAATGAGTGAGAGTAAAGATTTTAAACATTATGACCTGGTGGTACTGGGCGGGGGATTCGGTGGCTATACCGCAGCCATAAGAGCCGCCCAGCTTGGAAAAAAGGCCGCGGTAATTGAAGAAGACCGCCTTGGCGGCACCTGCCTGAATGTCGGCTGTATTCCCACTAAATTTATGCTTCAGAACGCGAAGATTATAAAAGCCTGTGACGGCGCGGCAAAGCGCGGCGTTGTCATGTCACAGCCAAGCGTCAACATGGCGCAGATGATTAAAAATAAAGATGAAAAGGTCCGCCGGCTGGGAGGCGGCATCAAAATGCTGTTAAAAAGCAACGGGGTGGACGTCTATCAGGGAACTGGCGAGGTTTTTCCGGACTATTCCGCTAAAATTACGGATATGGAGGGCGGAGAGGAAATCATCGGCTGGGAAAAGCTGGTCATCGCTACCGGCTCCAATCCCGCCATTCCCGATTTGTTCAGGGATATTCCTGGGCTGCTGACCAACCGCGAGGCTCTGAACCTTCCGTATCTGCCCAAGGAGCTCATCATTGTGGGCGGCGGTGTGGTGGGGTGTGAGTTTGCCACCATTTTCAGTATTTTTGGCACAAAGGTGACCATGCTGCAAAACGGCAGCACCTTGATCAATGGCTTTGATAAGGAGGGTACCGCCTGTGTAGAGGAAAGCCTGGTTAAAAACGGCGTTACTATTCATTATAACGCCTTTGTCCGGGATATTTACAAGGATTCCGCTTCCAACTTCCACCTGGAGGTTGAGATGCGCAATGAGGAACAGCCAAAAAGCTTTTGCTGCGCCGATGTGCTCATGGCCACCGGACGCTGTGCAAACTTAAAAGGGCTGGACAGTCTGAACCTTGAGCTTGACCGCGGCTGGGTAGATGTCAATGATTACCTTGAAACCTCTGTAGCAGACGTCTACGCCATTGGAGACGTGACAGCCAAATCCCATCTTGCCCACGGCGCGTCCGCTATGGCCATGCGGGCCGTTGAGAACATGTTTGGCGGCAGATCCACTAAGATGAACTACAGCCTGATCCCCTCTTGCGTGTATACCCTTCCCGAGGTGGCCTCAGTCGGTATGCGGGAGGAAGCTGCGAGAGAAGCCTATTCAAACGTCAGGGTGGGGAGCTTCCCCATGAGCGCCAGCGGCCGAGCGCTGATCCGTGATGAAAGCCAGGGCTTTGTCAAGGTCATCACCGAGGATAAATACGGTGAGATTCTGGGCATTCACGTCGCCGGTCCAGGCGCTACAGAGCTGATCACTCAAGCCGAGACCATCATGGCTCTGGAGGGAACCATTGAGGATATGTGCCGGATCATCTATCCGCATCCCACCATCTCCGAAGCTCTGTTTGAGGCGGCTATGGATACCTTTGGCATGTCCATCCATCTGCCGAAGAAAGAAGCCTGAAAAGCCTATGAGAACACTGGGAAACATCATCTGGTTTCTGTTTGGCGGGTTGATTTGTGCCCTGGGATGGGTGATTTCAGGCTTGATCTGCTGTGTGACCATCATCGGTATACCTGTTGGGCTCCAGGCCTTTAAATTCGCCAGCTTTGTGCTCTGGCCTTTCGGGCGGGATATTGATTTCAGCGGAATGGGTACAGGCTCTTTTCTGGTGAATATCCTCTGGATCATCTTTTTTGGGTGGGAGCTGGCGCTTGCCTCACTGGCCTTTGGCCTTGTCTACTGCGTTACCATTGTGGGAATTCCTTTTGGGCTTCAGCATTTTAAATTTATGAAGCTGGCACTGATGCCCTTCGGCGCAGAAATTATTACAATTGATTGACGATTAACAGAAAATACTGGCTGAAAAGGGCTTGACAAAGCGTGATTAACGGATAAACTATATACATTAACTCATCAAGGAGGAAAAATGGCAGAAAGAGAAACAATTCTGATCATCGATTTTGGTGCCCAGTATAACCAGCTCATCGCCCGCCGGGTGCGTGAAGCAAGCGTTTATTCTGAGGTGGTACCCTACGATGTATCCATTGAAAGAATTAAGGAAATCAATCCAAAGGGGATCATCTTTACAGGGGGTCCTTCCAGTGTTCACGAAGAGGGCGCTCCAAAGTGTAACCCGGATATCTATACATTGGGGATTCCTGTGCTGGGAATTTGTTACGGCGCCCAGCTTATGGCCCAGCAGCTGGGGGGAGACACCGACTCGGCTGAGATCCGCGAATATGGCAAAAAAGCTGTGAAAATCGGGAAAAAAGACAGCGTGCTGTTCAAGGATGTCAAAGACGATTCCATAGTATGGATGAGCCACACCAATTATATCGCTCAGGTCCCCGATGGCTTTGAGATTGCAGCCACCACCGAAACCTGCCCGGTAGCCGCCATGGAAAACGCAGGGGCAAAAATGTATGCTGTGCAGTTTCATCCAGAGGTAGAGCACAGCCAATACGGAAAAGAGCTGCTTCGCAACTTCATCTACGATGTCTGCGGCTGCCAGGGCCTGTGGACCATGGAAAACTTCATCGAAGAGCAGATAAAGGCTATCCGCGAACGAGTCGGTGATAAAAAGGTGCTCTGTGCTCTGAGCGGCGGTGTGGATTCATCTGTAGCCTCAACCCTGGTGCACCGCGCCATCGGTGACCAGCTGACCTGTATCTTTGTGGACCACGGTCTGCTGCGTAAAGACGAAGGCGACCAGGTTGAGGAGATTTTTAAAAATCGTTTTAAGATGAACTTTATCCGTGTCAACTGCGAAGACCGCTTTCTCGGCAAGCTGGCCGGCATAGATGATCCTGAACGCAAGCGCAAGATCATCGGCGAAGAGTTTATCCGTGTTTTTGAAGAAGAATCCAGCAAGCTGAAAAATATTGATTACCTTCTCCAGGGAACCATTTATCCAGATGTTATCGAGAGCGGCACCAAAAACGCCGCAGTAATCAAAAGCCACCACAATGTTGGCGGCCTGCCCGAGGATGTGGATTTTGAGCTCATTGAGCCTCTCCGCAACCTTTTCAAGGACGAAGTCCGCGAGCTTGGCGAGGAGCTTGGGCTCGACCATGACTTGGTTTGGCGCCAGCCCTTCCCAGGCCCGGGTTTAGCCATCCGCGTTATGGGCGAAGTCACAAAGGAAAAGCTTGATCTGCTGCGCGAAGCTGATTTTGTTTTCCGCGATGAAATCGCAAAAGCCGGTCTGGACGAAGAAATCTGGCAGTACTTTGCGGTCCTTCCAGGTAACCGCAGCGTCGGCGTCATGGGCGACGAACGGACCTACGACTACACTGTTGGTCTGAGAGCCGTCACCTCTGTCGATGGTATGACTTCTGACTGGGCAAGAATCCCCTTCGATGTAATGGAAAGTATCTCTACCCGCATTGTCAATGAAGTTCCCCACGTTAACCGTATCGTGTACGATATTACGAGCAAGCCGCCATCAACGATTGAATGGGAATAGATAATAAAACCCTCGAAAGCCGCTATATACTGTGCTTTCGAGGGTTGTTTTTATTTTTTGATAACATTTTGATAACATAAAGCTAAAAATAGCTAAAAATGAAATGATTCCTCAACCATTTTCTTTATCTTTTTCATATCGTAATTTTCTTTTTTCTTTATCACGTTCTGCCTGTAAGCGAGGATAAGAATAGCGCCAAAGATCATATTCTTCCTGTGAGATTTGCTCTTCTTTAAGTGCGCTGAGTTCATTATGCCAAAGCCGAAGGCTATCTTTAAGACTGGGATCATCTAAAGAAAGATAGATTTGTCCATCGATCTCTTTTGGCGTGAGATGATAATGATCTTCCAGTGAAAACAAAGCATGAATCACACCATAATAACTGTCGAAATCAGGATCGGACAAAGCAAAAAAACTGAGGCCCAGGGCATCGGCGATTTTATGGACTTGTTCTTCTGAAGGGTGGCGGTTGCCCAGCTCATAATTGCGAAGAGCAGGTTCACTCATGCCTGCCATAGCCGCAAGCTGTTTTTGAGAGAGTTTCTGGGCCGTTCGAAATTTTTTTATCTTTTCTCCAATGGTCATAATAAATACCTCCGTGGATTGATTATACCACAGACCGTTCATATATGAAATCTTTTTTTGCCGGGGGTCTTGACAGCACAGAAATGAACTGTTATGATGAGGACAAGAAAAAAACCGTTCGTATATGAACGGTTTGGTGAAATATATAGAAAGGAGGACACCAGATGAATCAGAAAATGTTTATCAGTGCTGAAGAAATGGCAACGGAGCTCGGAATTTCCAAATCCTTTGCCTACAAATTAATGCGTGAAATGAATGAAGAGCTTCAAAAAAAGGGGTACCTGACCATTGCCGGCCGTGTGAGCCGGAAGTATTTTGAAGAAAAATTTTATGGCATGGAAAGGGAGATGATGTAATGTCCGCTTATAAGGATAAGGAAAAAGGTACCTGATATGCTTCTTTCCGATATAAAGATTGGAAGGGGCAGAACATTCAAAAAATGAAACGCGGTTTTAAGACAAAAAAGGAGGCACTGGCTTGGGAACAAGCTTTTAAACAACAGCAGGCTGGAGATCCAGATATGTTGTTTGAAGATTTTATAGAAATCTACAAAAGGGATATGGCATCACGGCTTAAGAAAAATACCTGGCAAACCAAAAATTATGTGATTGATAAGAAGATACTGCCAGCATTTCAACATAAAAAGCTTCGCGAGATTCGCCCCTCCGATGTCATTCACTGGCAAAATGAACTGCTTGCGCATCGAGATAAACAGGGTAAGGCTTATTCCAGCGGCTATTTAAAAACAGTCCACAATCAGCTGAGCGCCATTTTTAATTATGCCGTTCGGTTTTATGACTTGTCGTCTAACCCTGCGGCAAAAGCAGGAAACATGGGGAAAGAAACAAATAAGGAAATGCAGTTTTGGACAAAAGAGGAATACCTGAAATTTGCGGATTCTATGATGGACAAACCAATATCCTACTACGCTTTCGAGATGCTGTACTGGTGCGGTATCCGGGAAGGCGAGCTGCTGGCATTGACAAAGTCGGACTTTGATTTTGAAAAAAGAACGGTCAGAATCAATAAATCCTATCAAAGAATAAAAGGGGAAGACGTCATTACAGAACCTAAAACACCTAAAAGTAATCGAACGATCCAAATGCCTGTCTTTCTGCGTGATGAAATGGAGGATTATATTCAAAGCTTATATAGCATTAAATCAGATGAGCGTATTTTTCCTATATCTAAATACTATTTGTTCAGTGAGATGCAGAGAGGCACAAATGAACAAAAGATTAAGAAAATACGGATTCATGATTTGCGACACTCTCACGTATCTTTATTAATTGATATGGGATTTTCAGCGGTGGCGATCGCTGACAGGGTAGGGCATGAAAGTATTGATATTACTTTTCGTTATGCCCATCTTTTTCCATCAAAACAAGATGAAATGGCTGAAAAATTAGATTTTGAAAGGATGTGTAATAATGAAAAAACGTCGACGAAATGTTAATGTAACTTTTAGAATGTCTTCTGAAGAGAGTAAAGAGTTAAATATCCGGGTAATGTTGTCTGGGCTCACAAAGCAAGACTATATAATCAAACGATTATCTTGCCGAGAAATTGAGGTTATTGGAAATCCCAGAGTGTATAAGGCTCTTCGAAATCAGATGACACAAATTTATGATGAGCTGAAACGCATTTATGATGGCGATGAAATGACAGAAGAACAGCTATTCACGCTCCAGCTGATCGCGCAAACACTGCAGGGACTCAAAGGAGAAAAATAAATGGCCGATACAAAAGAAAAAACGACTCCTCCCGATTCATCTGTTGACGCAGATGGGGAGCAGTCGCCATTCAAAAACTATGATTTAAGTATACCAGAAACAAAAAAGAAAGACAATGTTCCAAAGAAAAAAGCGGCAGCGGCAAAGGACACTGCCTTAAAGACGGTTACCGTGACCACGTTATTGGATACACTCTATCCGCCATTGGAGCCGATTATTCATGATCTTTTGTATCCCGGAACCTATCTGTTTGCCGGTGCACCGAAGGCAGGAAAATCTTTTATGATGGCTCAACTTGCTTACCATACCAGCAGCGGTATTCCGCTTTGGGGAAATCCTGTTAATCCAGGAACTGCTCTGTATCTGGCACTGGAAGATAATAACCGAAGAATGCAGCAGCGGCTGTATAAAATGTTTGGAGCAAAAAATAATGATAAATTTTATCTGGCCACTGCGGCCCATCGAATGAACCAAGGTTTGGAGGAGCAGCTTGAAAAATTTCTTGAGGAACATCCCGACACCAAGCTCATTATCTATGATACGATGCAAAAAGTGCGTGGAAAGGATGGTGACGATATCAGTTATAAAAAAGACTATGAGATGATTTCGCAAATAAAAGCCTTTGGCGATCAGTATGATCTTTGCCAGACCATTGTTCATCATACCCGTAAACAGGAGGCCAGCGATCGCTTTGATACAATCTCCGGGACCAATGGTTTGTTGGGGGCAGCCGACGGCGCCTTTATTCTGGAGAGGAAAAAACGCGGCAGCAACAAGGCGATCATGGAGATGGTCAGCCGGGATTTGCCCGATCAGAAATTTCATTTAAGTTTTGATACGCAAAAATGTCTTTGGCAATTGGATGAACTGGAAAAGGAATCCTTCAAAGAGCCTGTAAATCCGTTGCTGGAAGCGGTCAATCAATTTTTAGAAAGAGAAGGAAAAAGCTGGCATGGCCGCGCAAGCGATTTAGTTGATTTGTTGGACATTGAAAAGATGAGTCCCAATATGCTCACAAAAAATCTTAATCCTGAAGTTGGACGTCTGTCCACAGAGTATGGCATTGAATATGAAAATAAACGGAGCAACAGAGGAAGTGACATCACGCTGGTAAAGAAGAGAGACAAATCAATTTACAGTGACGATAGTGACGATATATAGGGTACCGCTGTCGGGATCAAAAACAGCGTCACATCGTCACTTTAATGTGGAAAAATATAAGGTAATGTCACAAACAACAAAAAGGCGGAGCCTTTGCTCAATGATTTGTCTTGCAAGAATGCATCTTTCTATAATAGGTGCAATCTTGCATCCTTTTCCAGAGATACAAAGAATAAAGAAGCAGCCAAATGTCACAGGGTGTAACAAGCATTGGCTTTGTGTTGCCACGCCGCCGAAACAGGGGGCAAAGCCCCCTGCAACCCCCATTTTATAAAAGGAGAATACCATGAGAAATCGAAGAGAAACCATTCAAATAAGAGTGCGGGAAGATGAAAAAAATCAGATCATTACCAATAGTCAAAAGTGTGGATTAAGCGTTTCCGAATACCTGCGGATGCTGGCCAGAGGGTATGAACCGAAGCCATTGCCCCCCATCCAATACAATGAAATGATGGAACTGTTATACGATATACGCTATGCCTTGGGCGATTATGACGCCCCAGAAGCCATCGCTGTTTTAGAAGAAACCCTGCTAGAAATGCACGCCGTTTTAGCCCCGGAAAGGAGAAAAGACAATGGCCATCACCAAAATCTGGCCCGTCAAGGACAGCCTGAACCGCGTCATTGAGTATGCCAAAAACGTTGATAAAACCGAAAATCCTGACTTCCTAAACGCCGATTTATACCAGGTGCTGCACTACGCAGCCGATGAAAACAAGACCAGATTTGAGCGACAATACTACGTAACCGGCATCAACTGTGCCGTGGAAACCGCCGGCCAGCAGATGCAGATCACCAAAGAAAGGTTTGGAAAAACAGGAGGAACCCTGGCCCATCACGCCTGTCAAAGCTTCAAACCCGACGAGCTTACCCCCAAAGCGTGCCACGCGATCGGGGTCAAGCTTGCACAAAAAATGTGGGGTGACAAATATGAAGTAATCGTGAGCACCCACCTCAATACCAACTGCCTGCATAACCATTTCGTCATCAATTCCGTCTCTTTTATTGACGGAAAGAAGTACAATGAACGCAAAGCAGAATACCAGCGGATGCGGGATACCTCCGACGCACTCTGCCGAGAGTACCATCTATCCGTGATTGAAAATCCCACAAAACGCAAACGGAGTCAAGGCCTTTACCAGGCAGAAAAGCGGGGAGAGCTGACACGCTATGCACTTTATCGCTCCGATATCGACGAAGCCATTGAACGCTCAATGACGATGAAAGAATTCTATGACTACCTGAGACGAAAAGGCTACCAGATTAAAGGAAAAGTCGATTCCTGCGCGCTGAAGCTGCCACATTATCCACGCTTCACACGCTTTAAAACACTCGGAGAAGCCTACTCCGTGCTGCAAATTCAGGATCAGATTTACCGGCAAAGAGGACCAGAAGTTCGGGAAAAAAGCAAAGAACCCATTTTATTCTTTGTGCCCACACCAAAGAAATTGCAGATCGAAGACATACTGGGGTTTGGTGAGGAGTATCGAAAGCTCCGCAACCTTTACCGGTTCTTCTGCTACCAATTGGGGATCTACCCTAAAAACAAAGGACAGGTTTCAATGAGCCCTATCATCAAAGAAGAAGTGCGCCGCATGGAAGAAATATCTCAACAGACCATCTTTTTATGCAAACATCAGATTGATACCTATGAACAGCTCAAGGAAAAACAGAAAGAAATTCAGACAGAGATGGATGGTTTGCTCAACCAAAGAAAGAAGCTCACCAACAAGATGCGGCGAGCTGGGCCTGAGGAAAAAGAGGTACTACGACAAGAGAAAATGGCGTTGACTAAACAGATTACAGAAATAAGAAAGGATTTAAGATTAGCTTTTGGTGTAGAAAAAAGGTCCTTAGATATGATGAAGAGCTTAGAAATAACGCGTGAAATGTTGAATAAAGAGATGCAAAAAAATAAGGAAAAACAGAGATATAGATAGTATACAAGATAGATTAAAAAAGGAAAAAATATATAGATTGCATTTTTTGAAATGTCTTTTTCAATAATATTTGATTAAATTTTATCTAGCTGAGGTGACTTGTAGAAAGCCAATTATTCATAATACATTTGTGCTGTTTATTTTTTGGAGTATGTTATAATAGTATACATATACAGGAATGCATTTAATCAATTAAATTTTGCTAACAATACTTTAATAAAAAAAGAGGAATGTAGAAAATAAAAGACTTGGAGTTTGAATATTATAAAAAACTATGCATATGCTTTATGGGACAGTCAATATTCATAGCAATGATGATTTATTGGATTTAAGAAAATTGAAAAGAAGCGCATGCATATTGGATAATAAAAAGGAAAATCCATAAAATGGTTTATGATGAAGATGGAGGAGAGACTGTGAAAATTGTTGATAAGGGTTACAAAATGGATTTACATATTCATTCTATTTATTCAAGAGGGAAAGATGGATCAAAAGTAAGTTATAATACCATTAAACATGTACCAGAGTTAATAAATAAGTTGACAGAAAATAGAGTGGAAATTTGTGCAATTACAGATCATGATGCATTTAATTGTGATATGTATTTAGAATTAAAAAAATACGAAAATAGTAAAAATTCATCACTTATTAAAGTTCTTCCAGGTGTTGAATTTTCTGTAGAGTTTTCAACTGAATCTGAACACTTTGTTGTTCATGTGATTGCTGTATTTGATGATTCGGATCAAGAAAAAGTAACTGCCATTGCAAGCAACCTATCTGATGAAGCGGGAAAAGTTGTGTATGATAAAGATATGGCCTTTTCTGAAGAAAAGTTCTTGGCAATTCTTAAAGCAATTGATCTAGATACTGTTTTGATTGCTCATCAAAAGAATAGTTTAACTAGCAAAAGAACAAGAAAAAATGATGCCAACTCCGCTGGAATGCAAAAGTTTAATGAATTCATATATACGGATTATTTTGAAGCATATGAATTTAAAAATCGCAATAATGAAATTTTCAATAAATCGTTTTTATCTTCACATGGTATGACGGAGGATTTACGCTTTATTACGGGTTCTGACTGTCATAACTGGAAGTTTTATCCTAAGGAAACAGAGGAAGATGATTCAGAGTTCAGATATACCTATGTGAAATGTTTGCCAACATTTCGAGGATTAGTTATGGCTATAACAGACCATCGGAGGATTAAAACTGTTAATAGTTTTTTTAATCCGACAGAGACAAAATTAGATTTCATTAATATGGAAATTAATGGGGTTAAAATGGATATACCATTATCTAGAGGAATAAATGTTATTATCGGAGATAATTCTATAGGAAAATCTTTATTATTACATAAATTAACAGGTTATAGCAAAAAGAAAAGTAAATTATTAAAAGCACCAATTGAAAAAAGTTATGAAAAATATTTGAAAGATAATAAAATTAAGATTAGTTCTGTAATAGATGAAGCGGACTTGTTTGGCTTTGATATGCAAGGAGAAGTACGAGAGAAATTTGAAGAAGAAAAGATTAAATCAGATGAATTTTTAAAAAATTATTATCCAGCAGCGATAAATCCTGAATCTTATAGATTGATAGTAGAAAGAGAACTTAGCAAAATATATCAATATTTAAGTGAAAAGTTTGATCTTGATAGGATTGAAGAAGGGCTTGGAAAATTTAAAATAGAGAATTTTGATAAAGTGATTGCTGAGAGCTTAACATTTGTTGGAACAGTACAAAGAGATAACAAAAAAGTCAAAAATTATGGCGATTTAGGCAGTGAAATTATTTCTGTTATTGAGAAAATAAAAGGAATTAAAGATAATCAGTTTATTGATAAAGATGATAAAGAGTTCTTTATTCAAATTGAAACACGTTTAAATGAGATTGCACTTAAATATTCCGACAAGAAAAGTGCTGCAATTAAAGAAAATGATAAAATAGGAATTTATCAAGCGGTTATTAGAGACTTTAAACAAAAATATCAAACTGCGGTTTCTGACACTCAGAAGAAAATTTCGACTTATAATGAAAACTATCGAGCTATAGTAGATTCAATTGTAGAACTTTTGATTCGGCGGAAACAGAATAAAAAACCAATGATCAAATTGTCAAAACAAATAATCGAAATACGAACTAACAAAGTATTTGAATACGAGTTTAATAGCAGATTGGTTGCCACAGAAATATCGGAAGAATATATCTGGAATCTATTTAATGATGTATTGAAAAAAGATAGAAAAATTGATATTTTAGAAGTAAGGCAAGAAGAATTAGCAGATGCATTGCCTTATTATGAAGGAACTGCAGCAGGTGCTTTGGAAGAATTAAAGGAACGCCTTAGAAAAAGACTAAATGATGAATTTAAAAATAAATATTCTATAACTCAAAAGGGAATGGATAAGACACAGGAGTTGTCGTCTGGGTTTAACGCTAAAATATATTTCGACTTACTTTCATATGAGACAGAGCGTAAAGGCATTTATATAATAGACCAACCTGAAGATAATATTTCACAAAAGTCAATTCGAGAGTATTTACTTGACCGATTTAAGATAATGGGTGAAAATAGGCAGGTTCTTATTGTAACACATAATCCCCAATTTATTGTAAATTTGGATGTCGATAACGTAATTTTTCTTGGTAAAAATTCAGATGGATATAAAGTACAGTCTGGAGCTTTAGAGTATAAAGATGATCACTATAATATGTTGGATATTATCTCAGATCATATTGAAGGTGGTTTAGATACATTAAAACGGAGGTGGAAACGATATGAAAAGAATCATAAATTTTCAGAAATCTGAAAAGGACTATCAATTAGTAGATGGTGATAGCGTGTTGTTTGCTATTGATATTGCAGAAATGAAATTTGATGTAAAAGAATTTTATTATGCATTTTTTGTTGACGATGAGGAGATTAAAAATAGCGAGATTAAGAATACGATTCCTTCGGATAAAGATGCATCTCGTGTGTATGATTGTATTGTTAAATTATATAAAGAAATCGTTGAGGAATTTAATAAGAATAATAGAAATGATAAAGGAGAAAAAGAATAGTGTAGACGAAACAATAAATATAGGTTGTCATCATGATTAAATTGTATTTCTATAGGAAATCACTAAACATAAAGTTCTTGACAAACCCAAATATCTAATATAAAATTAAAGAAAATTAAATATATGTTTGTAGACGGATACAAACATTTTGATAGGTTTACGATGTAGCAAACTGGGATAACTTTTGGGGTCTCTGTTTGCTTTTTTATTAGTATCGATTTTTAAGGTTGGGCAGGATGGTGATAAGATGGAAGAGGCAATATTGGATGATAGGAAAAAAACAACGGTTGTTATTGTAGATGATGAACCCATTATTATTATGGATTTAGAAGAGGTTCTGGAAAATCTTGGATACAAAGTAGTGGGAAAGGCGCTTGATGGATTTGAAGCCATTGAAATATGTCGCAGTAAAAAGCCCGACGTTGTGCTTATGGATGTTGAGATGCCTGTTCTTGATGGGTTTGCGGCAGCTAGCTGTATTTTGGAAGAGGCCCTTGCGGAAACTGTCATCATGGTCACAGCGTATAATGATAAAAAATTTGTAGACCAGGCAATGGAGATAGGCGCTTCTGGGTATTTGGTCAAACCCATTAATGAGCGTTCTATCATGCCCTGTATCAATGTTGCTAGAGCCAGAAGTAAGGAGATTATACACCTTAAGCAAGAAGTGAAGAAGACAAAGGAGCTTGTAGAAGCAAGAAAAATTATCGAAAAGGCTAAAGGGTTGATTATGAAGAAAAAAAATATCAGCGAAAATGAAGCTTATGAGTATATCCGTTTGATTAGCAAAGAAAAACAGATTTCGATGCAGCGAGTCGCTGAAATTTTGCTTAAAGGAAGACGAAAATAATGTCTGTACTTATTCGAAATTTATGTAAAAAATACACTAATTTAACCGAAGAAGATATTGATATCATTATAGAAAAGTCAGAAGCACTTGCCGATATTGCGTCCAAAACAGATCAAGATGTCTTTATTGACTGTCCTTGCATTCAAATATCTGAGGCAGTTGTTGTGGCAGAAGCTTTAAAAAAAGATTCGCTGTATCAGTTGAGTACTTTAGGTTGTATCGTTCGAGAGGAGGATGAACCTGCGGTTTTCAGAACTTTTCGTTCTGGAGAGGAAACTGAAGAGGTTGAAGCCACAATTTTTTCTTCAAGATTAGAGGGAAGAGTCATTCAGAATGTTCAGCCAATAAAAAATAAGGGTAAAACCATTGGTGTATTAATTTTTGAGAGACCAACCAAGGAAGACCGACCTTTAAAAAGAAGTACAAAAAGATTTGTGACAAATACAGCAGGCACTTTGCCTATTTTAAAAGATTGTGTCTGGATTACTGAGTATTTTGATGACGCGCTTATTATTGTAAGTGAAAATGGCGTGATTTTATACCGCAATACAGTTGCAGCTAAACTGTACAGAAAACAGGGATATGTTTATGATATTTTAGGACAGGAATATTCAAAAGTTTCACTCCATGGTGAGTTACTGCCAAGGGATAGTAAACGCTCCGGAGCAGAAATGAAAATCGGGGCTTACTATTATCGCATACGACAGTTTAATTTAAAGGATAAAGGCGTATTTTTAATTGTTATTCGTGATATTACAGAACTCAGGATCAACGAACAGGAGTTGATTTTAAAATCTACTGCTATCCAGGAGATCCATCATAGAATTAAAAACAATCTGCAAACAGTCCACAGTTTGCTCCGTTTACAATGGCGCCGGGCAAAATCAGCGGAGACACAAACAGCTTTATCAGATGCTATGAATCGAATCCTTAGCATTGCGACAACGCATGAAAGCCTTTTGTATAGCGGAGTAGATGAGATTAGTCTTTTTACCGTCATTGAGGAAATTAAAAAGAATTTTACGGATTTAATGAATTTGGAAAATCAAGAAATTGAAATAGATGTGACGGGGGATGATCTGCGTGTTTCCTCGGATATTTCATCTTCAATTGCTTTAGTCATTAATGAATTGATCCAAAACTCATTGAAATATGCCTTTGAAAATAGAAAAAACGGGCGCATTACAATCACGGTGTCTGAAGGAAATATGGGGTATGCTAATATAACGGTAATTGATAATGGAACCGGTTATGAAGTTCAGAAAGAAAATAGAAGTCTTGGATTAAAAATTGTCGAAAATCTTGTGCAGAATAAACTAAAGGGACGATTGGAAATACAATCAGGTGCTGACGGTACACAGGCAACCTTTGATTTTAAAATTAAATAATGAGTTTATACGGTGAAGTATAAATGAAAGAGTGACGAAGCTCGGCATACAGATATTATTTCTGTTTGGCGAGCTTTTTATTTTGAAGGGGTTGGAAAATATGAAAGAAAAAGTTTTAAGCGTGGGTATTGATATTGGAACCTCAACGACTGAGATAGTATTCAGTCATATTATTATTGAAAATATTGCGTCAAATTTTAGGGTGCCGGACATTCAAATTGTCGATAAGGAGATTATTTATCGCAGTCCTATTTATTTTACGCCACTGCTGTCAAACACTGTGCTTGACACAAAAGGAATAATAGAGATTGTTAAGAAAGAGTATGATACAGCTAGTATTGAACCGAGAGATGTACAGACAGGCGCAGTAATTATAACAGGTGATACGGCAAGAAAAGAAAATGCCGAAAATGTACTGCGGGAAATCAGTGATTATGCAGGTGACTTTGTTGTCGCGACAGCAGGGCCCGAGCTTGAGAGCATCTTGGCAGGAAAAGGTAGCGGTGCCTCAGAATTTTCAAGAAAAAATAAAGGAGCTATTTTGAATTTAGATATCGGCGGTGGCACAACGAATGTGGCGCTGTTCGAAAATGGGGAGGTGCTTGAAGCGAGTTGTTTTGACATTGGGGGAAGACTCATTCGCTTTTCAAAAGAAACAAATAAAATCGAGTATATTTTCCCAAAAATTCAAAAGCTTTTTCAGGCGATGGGGATAACCGCCAAAGCAGGCGATCCACTAACAGATGATATGCTTGACAAAATAACAGAAGTTTTAGCGAAAGGGTTAATGGAGATTATTGATCCATCGCAAAGAAGCTTTCTCACTGATTTTTTGGCGACTAATAAAATTGTAAAAAATTTTGTTAAAACTCCAGACTATGTTTCGCTTTCAGGTGGGGTTGGCGATCTTGTCTATCAGGAGCAAATGCCAAAAACAAATGCATTTGGTGACATTGGTGTACTGCTGGCAAAGAAATTAAGAAAAAATTTAACGAAGGATGCTGTTAATGTTGTTAAGCCAGCAGAAACGATTGGTGCAACGGTTGTTGGCGCTGGAAATCACAGCGTTGATATAAGTGGAAGCACCATTACTGTCACCGCAAAAAATAGTCTGCCGATTGTGAATACGCCGATCATGAAGGTTGATAACCCAATAAACTATACAGATGAAGAAATAAAGAAAGCTTTTGAAAAAAAAATAAATTGGATACAAGGTGAAAATACATCAATGAATATTGCGTTAGCTATTGAAAATGAAAAAATGTTGAGGTTCGATGAGATACAGTTGATGGCCCGAAAGATTATTATCGGGATGCAGCCGATTATACAAAAACAGAAAGTGCTTATCGTAGTTTTAAAAGTAGACTATGGAAAGGTATTAGGACAATCTATCCAGAAATATCTTTCTGAGGATAAGCAGATCATCTGCTTGGATGGTGTTAATGTAGGCAATGGCGATTACATTGACATTGGAATGCCTGTTGGTGTAGGAGAAGCAGTACCCGTTGTAATAAAAACAATAGCATTTAGTTATTAAAGGAGGAGAAATAATGCGATTAAAAACAAAGCTATTCGGAAAGGTTTACCAGTTTGATTCAGTCAATGATGTTCTGGCAAAAGCAAACGAGCAAAAGTCTGGAGATATTCTGGCTGGAATTGCGGCTGAGTCGGAACAGGAGCGTGTAGCTGCAAAAGAGGTGCTGAGCAATCTTTTAGTTTCAGATATCCGAAATAACCCCTGTGTTCCTTATGAAGAAGATGAGGTAACCAGAATTATTCAGGACGATGTCAATGAAGCGATCTACAATGAATTCAAGAATATGACGATTAGCGACCTAAGGGAATATATCCTGGATTATAAAACATCGGAACTTGATTTAAAACGTATGGCTAGAGGTATCACATCAGAGGTTGCCGCGGCCGTTGGGAAGCTGATGGGGAATATGGATTTGATTTATGCTGCGCAGAAGATACGCGTGGAAGCTACTTGTAATACCACCATTGGAAAAAGAGGCGTTTTGGCCAGTCGGATTCAACCGAATCATCCCACGGATGATCCGGATTCAATAAAATTGTCACTGTATGAAGGCCTTAGTTATGGGTGTGGTGATGCTGTGCTTGGATTGAATCCTGTTGATGATACGATTGACAGTTTGACACGCAGTTTGAATTTATTTGATGAAATAAAACGCGAATTGGAGATTCCAACGCAAATTTGCGTTCTGGGGCACATTACAACACAAATTGAATGTCTGAAAAATGGAGTCCCAATGGATTTAATGTTCCAAAGTCTTGCGGGAACAGAAAAAGCAAATTCATCATTTGGGATTGATGCCGAAATGCTTCAGACTGGAAAAGATTTAATGCTCAAGCAAGGGACCTCTATCGGACCAAATGTAATGTATTTTGAAACTGGACAAGGTTCTGAACTATCCGCTGAGGCGCATCATGGTGTTGACCAGATGACCTTGGAAGCTCGCTGCTACGGTCTGGCTAAACGCTATCAGCCGTTCTTGGTTAACACTGTTGTGGGCTTTATTGGACCAGAATATCTGTATGATGGCAGACAGGTTATCAGGGCTGCTCTTGAAGATCATTTCATGGGAAAAATACAAGGAATTCCCATGGGAGTGGATTCAACAATGACCTGCCATATGGATTCTTCATTTAATGATCTTGATATGCTTGAATCCCTGTTGGCTTTGGCTGGCTGCAATTATTTTATGGGTATTAACGGCGGTGATGATGTAATGTTAAATCATTTAACTTCTTCTTACCATGATATGGCAACATTGCGTGAAATGACGGATAAAAAGGTCATCCCAGAATTTGGCGACTGGTGTCGCAGATGGGGAATTATGGATAAAAATGACCATTTGACAGATCTGGCTGGTGACGCATCAATCTTTTTTAAATAATCTAAGGAGGATGAGTAGATGAATAATCAAATAAATGAAAAGCAAATATTAGAGGCGGTTATGAAAGTTTTGGGAGAAAACAAAAACCATAAACCCCAAAACAATAATACATCTATTTTGACAGAATCCAGTAAAAATGGCGACCTAATAGATATTACAGAAATAGATCTGCGCAAAGAGTTACTGATAGATCATCCCCAAAATGGAGAAATGTATCTCCGTTTAAAAGGCAGAACGCCCGCAAGACTTGGCATTGGAAAAGCCGGCCCCCGTTATAAAACATCTACGATGCTGAGAATACGCGCTGATCTCGCTGCTGCGCGAGATGCCGTTCAAACAATGGTTTCCCCAGAATTTATTGATGATCTGAAGCTGCCAGTAGTTAAAACAAAGGCAGAAGATAAAGCTCAGTATTTATTACGTCCAGATTTGGGAAGAATTTTCGATGAAGAAAACACGAAAATTATGAAGGAACGCTTAAAACAAAATCCAGATGTTCAAATTGTCATTGGTGATGGGCTTAGTTCCACAGCGATTGAGGCAAATATCCGGGAAATACTACCGGCGTTAGAACAAGGGTTGAGATCCTTTGGTGTTGATCCAGGAACACCAGTTTTTGTTGAGTATTCCCGTGTGGGAGCAGGTGATTTTATCGCTGAAGCCGTTGGTGCAAAACTGGTTTTAATTCTTATCGGAGAAAGGCCGGGGGTGGCTTCATCCGAAAGTATGAGTTGCTATATGACGTATAATCCGAAAGTAGGTATGATGGAATCTGGGAGAACCGTCATCTCCAATATACATCAGCATGGAACACCCCCATCTGAAGCTGGTGCGCATATCGCGGAGCTTGTTAATACCATGTTACGTGAAAAGAAAAGCGGTGTTGATTTAGTCGTTGACTCAAATAAGACAACGGTCTGTTAAAAGGAGCTTAAAAATGAAAGGCGATCGTATTAAAACATATGTCTTAAGTCAAAAATTAATTCCAAATGTTGATAAAGACATGTTTAAAGAATTAAAATTACCTGATAATCACCGCAGTATTGGAATTTTTACAGCGGATAATGATGACGCGGCCTTTATCGCAATGGATGATGCTACTAAAAAAGCAAATATTCAGGTTGCTTATGCAGAATCAACCTATGGTGGGGGAAGTTGTGCCTGGTCAAAATATGGTGGAGAAGTTATAGGCATTATTTCGGGCCCTTCCCCGGATGATGTGCGAAGTGGTCTGAACTATATCAAAGAATTTATTGAAACAAAATCTTCCCTTTACAGTGTAAATGAGGATGATTCGGTTGTATATTATGCTTATAATATATCGAGAATTGGTAAATTTTACGCAAACTCTCTTGGACTGGAGGAAGGGACATCTCTTGCTTATGTAGCGTCTGCACCGCTTGAGTCGATGTATGCTCTGGACGCTGCGCTTAAAGCAGCAAATGTTCATGTGGCTGAATTTTGGGGTCCGCCAACAGTTACTAACTGCGGAGGAGCTCTCTTAACAGGAACGCAGTCTGCCTGTAAGGCGGCAGTGGATGCTTTTGCCAACGCTGTCGCGTTTGCAGTAGATCGGCCGCTTGAGATTTAAAGGGAATGGGGGAGTAAACGATGAGTGTTAGTACAATTATTATTTATATCATGGTGGCTTTTATGTTTTGGGGAGCCATCGATAAAGTTTTTTTGAATAATCGTTTTGGATATGGGGCACAGTTTGAAGAAGGCATAAACACCATGGGACCACTTGCAATGTCAATGGTAGGGATTATGTGTCTAGCGCCTGTTATTGGAAATATTTTAACACCTATTGTTGCACCTGCTTTTAATTTGATTGGTGCAGATCCGGCAATGTTTTCTGGATCACTATTAGCAATTGACATGGGGGGATTTCCGCTTGCACAGGCCATGACATCAAATCAGGACATTGTAGTTCTTTCGGGTATTTTGCTTGCGTCCATGCTGGGTTGTACTATTGTTTTCTCAATTCCTGTATCTTTGAGTATTGTGGAAGAAAAGGATAAAACTTTTTTGGCAAAGGGCATGATGATTGGTATTATATCCATTCCCTTCGGAACTTTTATTGGTGCTATGATTGCAGGCATACCGGTATTGTTAACATTAATCAACATTGTACCTGCGGCTTTACTCTCCATACTTCTGGCTATTGGATTATGGAAAATTCCAAATGGTTTGCTTAAAGGCTTCAGTATATTTTCTAAGATTATTACGATCATCATTGTAATGTCTTTTGCATGTGCGATTGTCGAGGGTCTGACAGGAATTGTTATCATTCCAGGAATGGACCCTATCGGTCCGCAACTTGAGATTATTGGAACAATTGCTATTACTTTAGCAGGTGCTTACCCACTCGTGCATTTCATTACGACGACGATGTCAAAGCTTTTATCAAAATTTGGAAAAATTATGGGTGTTAACGATATTGCTGTGGCTGGGATGATTGCAGCGCTGGCAAACAGTATTCCAACCTTTGGGATGGTTAAGGATATGGATAATCGAGGAAAAGTTATTGCAATTGCTTTTGCAGTTCCAGCAGTAGCAGCATTAGGCGATCATTTAGGATATGTCTCTGCCAATGCATCGGAGTATCTTTTGCCTTTAGTCATTGGAAAAGTTGCAGCAGGTATTATTGCTGTCTTGGTTGCCCTGCTATTTTTAAAGAATGATAAAAATGAAGCAATTAAAGTGGAAGGAGAATAAAATGGACGATAAACAGATATATGAAATTATTCATAAAGTATTAGATGAATTGACGGATAATACAATTAAAAATAAAGCTTTGGAATTCGAAAAAAAAGTTGATGAGAGTGGTGTGCTCTGTGTAAAGACGGATACCGTAAAGCCTGAACCTTTTGATACTGGAAAATCCGGCGATAAAGTATTTTTAAAAGATATTGTTACATTAAATGAAAGTCCGCGTCTGGGAGCCGGAGTAATGGAAATGGAGCATACAACATTCGACTGGACACTCGGGTATGATGAGTTTGACTACATTATAGAAGGTACGCTATGCATTAATATAAATGGCCGTTCCATTGTTGGGAATAAAGGTGATGTTATTTTTATTCCCAAAGGGTCTTCAATTCAGTTTTCAGCTCCACAATTTGCGAGATTTGTTTATATCACTTATCCTGCGGATTGGCAATAGAGTTTGAAATAATAGTTATTCCTCTTAAATCAGGGTCAATTTTTTGGCCCTGAATTTTTTAAACCTATATTTTCTTTTAATGCGTCATGGCATAAAATTTGAATTGTGAGTTTGTCGGAAGGTGAGAAGATGAAACAGGAACAAAAATTTGGTAATCATTATGTTGATAATTGGTATTCTAAATTTTTTATCAGAAATTTTGGTGATAAAAGAGGTCAAGATATCCTTCGTTTGTTTATAAATGAATATGAAAAATTAGTGGATACAGAAAAGAAAGTTCATAATTACTTTGATAGAGAAACCCTAGGAATTGTTGCTCTCTACCGTACATTGGTCATAAAAAGAGTCACATGGGAATTTGTAGAACCGATGATTAAGGAAACGATGAATTTTTACATGGATACTAGAAAAAGTAAGTATACTGAATATTATGCGAATATAGATCATTCGGCAATTCTGGGTTTTTGGGAACAATATAGAAGAAATAGAGTCACAGAAAATACGAGTTTTTCTGTGAGTGTTGGTATAAATATTTTAAAAAGATATGATTGTATGATACTTCTCCCTCTGTTTGATGAGATTGAAAAAAGTTACCAGTATAGCTGATATATAATAAAAAAGAAAAAAGTAAAATATATTGATTTACCAAAAGAATACTTGAAGAGTTTGTAGATATCAAAAATACGATAGTTATAAATCGTTGTAAGCAGAACGACAACGTCCAGAACATAAAACACACAAGCAACAAACCCTACAGAAAAACAAGCATTTCAGGGCCTTTACAGTTCTCAAAACGTTAGCAAGTAAAGGTAAAAGACCATTAACTATATATTTGATAATTTAAGTGCGATTTTTACAAATATAAAGTAATTAAGAAGCTAGCGTTTGTAAAACAAACTCTTAAAGGGATATTATTGTTTTCAACATCAAATATATAGTAAATTGGAATTGAGTATAGTATAATATAGACATAAAAAAGAAAATATATGATACTAGATTGATACCAAAAAGAGAAATACTAGAAATTTAGTAGATGAGGAAACGCTAGATATTGTTTTTAATAGAGATAATGCACACGATATATAGTAAAGAGTATGTTGGTTTATTGAATGGGAATAGATAATAAAACAACAAAACCCTCGAAAGGTTTATACAAAACCCTTTCGAGGGTTTATTTTATTGTATAAGATTTATGATATTTTAACAAAAATCAAAAAATATTAACAAAATATTTACTTAGCCCTGTATATAATCATATACAGGGCTAAGCTCAAAAGAAGTAACCGGCACGAAGACGCTTTGTATATATGTCCGTTATCCGTTTTGTGGAGAATCAGATAAAAGACATATTTATTTTATGTGGACATGTATCATGAAAATGCGCATTTATTCTTTCTTAATATCTTTTTTAAATTATGTACACTTTATTTATATGAAAATAGATAGAATAAACTGGCAATATCAAATAGGCAAACAGGAGGAATAAAAAAATGATGGATGTAATTATGGTAGGGACATTGATTGTCTGTATCGTTTCAATGCTGGGCTTCACTGTTTTTTGCAGTAAGCAGGTAGACAAAAAAAGTCCTGTCAAAAAGGAGGAATAGAGAATGCTGGTACTTGGAATTATTATTGTGGCAATGTTTGGTTATCTCACCTACGCACTCATAAATCCAGAAAAATTTTAAAAATAAAACATATTGCTGAGATGGCAGTAGCACTAAAATAAAAAAAGAGATGAAGGAGTATTAAATGTTACAAGTTGCTTTAACTTTAGCATTGTTTGTGATTATTATTTTTCCGTTGGGAACATATATTTATCACATCGCAACCAATAAAAAGACCTTTGCTGATCCGGTCTTTGACAGAGTTGACAATGCCATTTATAAAGTATGCGGCGTCGATATGGATCGACAGATGAACTGGAAACAGTATGCTGTTGCTCTGGTCGTCACAAATGCTTTTATGATTTTTATTGGTTACATCATTTTAAGAATTCAGTTTTTACCTGTTTTCAACCCAAATGGGATTGAGGGAATGGAAGCCAGTTTGTCATTTAACACAATCATTAGTTTTATGACCAATACAAACCTCCAGCATTACTCGGGTGAATCCGGACTTTCCTATTTGAGCCAGATGCTTGTCATTATTTACATGATGTTTGTTTCAGCGGCCTCGGGTTACGGCGTTTGCGTGGCGTTTATCAGGGGTCTGGCTGGCGGTAAAGACGGCAGAAAAGCCATGGGAAACTTTTATGCGGATCTTATCCGTATCACTACCCGCGTTTTATTGCCGTTATCCATTATTTTGGGGACTTTCCTTATTTCTCAGGGGGTTCCGCAAACATTATTGGGAACCGCAACGGTTGCTTCCTTGGAAGGTGGTTTGCAGGATATTGCGCGCGGACCTGTTGCGGCGCTTGAAATTATCAAGCATTTAGGCACAAACGGCGGTGGATTCCTTGGCGCGAATTCATCAACACCGATTGAAAATCCAACGATTTTAACAAATATCTGTGAATTATTATCAATGATGATCATTCCAGGCGCTCTGGTCGTTGCCTTTGGTCTTATGATCAAGGACAAAAAGCAGGGATGGATGGTATTTGGAGCAATGGCCATTATTTTCGTAATTGGCCTTGGCGTATGTATGACAGCTGAACACGCCGGCAATCCGGCACTGGCAGAAGTAGGCTTAAACCAGAGCATGGGTAATTTTGAAGGGAAAGAAGTCCGTTTTGGGATTGACCAGTCAGCACTGTTTACAACGGTTACCACCTCGTTTACAACAGGTACTGTTAATAATATGCATGATTCCCTGACACCTCTTGGCGGCATGGTTCCACTGCTTCATATGATGCTGAACTGCGTATTTGGCGGCGAGGGCGTCGGATTGATGAATATTTTGACCTATGCAGTGCTGACGGTCTTTATCTGCGGGTTAATGGTTGGCCGTACACCTGAATTCCTGACAAAGAAAATTGAAAGCAGGGAAGTAAAACTGGCGGCGCTGGTGATCATTATCCATCCACTGCTGATTTTAGGCTTTTCAGCCTTGGCGGTATCCGTACAGGCTGGTCTTGACGGCATTACGAATCCAGGCTTCCATGGGTTATCCCAGGTGCTTTATGAATATGCTTCTTCGGCCGCCAACAATGGTTCTGGCTTTGAAGGGCTTGCTGATAACTCAGTGTTCTGGAATGTTACAGCCGGCCTGGCAATGTTCTTTGGCCGTTATTTAGCGATTATCCTTCAGCTGGCTTTTGCAAGCTCCCTGATGAATAAAGCGTCTGTCAGCGTAAGTGCAGGCACGATGAAAACAAACAATGTTATGTTTATGATTTTGCTGGTTTTAATCGTCTATGTAGTCGGCGCGCTGACATTCTTCCCGGCTCTGGCACTTGGACCAATTGCAGAGCATCTTACATTGTGGTTCTAATAAAGGAAGGATTATAAATGAGTAAACAAGAAAAACAAACGAAATTTATAACAAGAGATATACTCAAAGATGCCTTGATTGGATCTGTTAAAAAACTAAATCCGGCCTACATGATTAAAAATCCAGTTATGTTTGTTGTTGAAATTGGATTTTTTATCTCACTGATACTGACCATTTTTCCAACTTTATTTGGAGATATTGGGGATGTCAGTCATCTGAGGCTTTATAATGGCATCGTAGCAGTTATTTTGTTGATTACGGTTCTTTTTGCAAACTTTGCTGAATCGGTAGCAGAAGGACGAGGCCGCGCACAGGCAGAATCATTAAAGAAAACCAAAAAAGACACACAGGCCAGAGTTATCAGAACAGATGGAAGTGAAGAAACATTGAGCTCAAATGAACTCAAGAAGGGCGATATTGTCTTTGTCAAGGCAGGAGAGATGATTCCGAACGACGGTGAGGTTATCGAAGGGATAGCATCAGTGGATGAATCGGCGATTACTGGTGAATCAGCGCCGGTAGTGCGTGAAGCGGGAGGCGACTTTGCTTCTGTCACTGGTGGGACAACAGTTGTCAGCGATTGGCTGAAAATTAGAATTACAGCGGACCCGGGTGAATCCTTTTTAGACAAGATGATCAAGCTGGTTGAAGGCGCTTCACGTCAGAAAACACCAAATGAGGTTGCTTTGACAACTCTGTTAGTTGGCTTAACCATCATTTTCTTATTGGTAATTGTCACATTGTATCCGCTTGCGGGCTATTCCGGTGTTCAGATTCCGATTTCGACGATGATTGCTCTGGCAGTTTGCCTTATACCAACGACCATCGGAGCGCTGCTCTCTGCAATTGGTATTGCCGGAATGGATCGTGTTACCCGGTTTAATGTTATCGCAATGTCCGGTAAGGCCGTTGAAGCCTGCGGAGATGTCAATACAATGATCCTGGATAAAACAGGGACGATTACCTATGGCAACCGCTTAGCGGCGGATTTTATCCCTGTTGGTGTAGAAAGTAAAAACGATTTAACGGATTATGCTGTGATGTGCTCTATCAATGATGAGACGCCAGAAGGGAAATCGACAGTTGAATTAGGCAAACAGCTCAATACAAAGGGTATAACAGAGGAAGCAAAAAATGCAGAATTTATTGAGTTCTCTGCTCAAACACGAATGAGCGGCATAGATCTGCCCGATGGTACAACAATCCGTAAGGGCGCTTCGGATGCTATTATAGACCGCGTCAAAAAAATGGGTGGTGTCATTCCAAGAGATCTTGAAGAAACCGTAAATAATGTTGCGGCTCTTGGCGGAACACCTCTGGTAGTGTGTGTTAATGAGCGCATCTATGGGGTTATCTATCTGAAGGATACGGTAAAGCCTGGATTGGTAGAACGTTTTGACCGCCTCCGCCAGATGGGGATTAAAACCGTTATGTGTACTGGGGACAATCCTCTGACAGCGGCCACCATTGCGAAGGAAGCAGGAGTTGACAGCTTTATCGCAGAATGTAAGCCAGAAGATAAGATTGAAGCTATCAAGAAAGAACAGGCTGAAGGAAAGCTGGTGGCAATGACCGGTGACGGAACAAATGACGCCCCGGCACTGGCGCAGGCAGATGTCGGCTTGGCAATGAACAGTGGGACAACGGCTGCAAAAGAAGCCGCAAATATGGTGGATCTTGATTCAAACCCGACCAAAATTCTCGAAGTTGTTGAGATTGGAAAGCAGCTGTTAATCACACGTGGCGCCTTGACAACTTTCAGTATTGCCAACGACATCGCGAAATACTTTGCTATTATTCCGGCGATGTTTACATTGGCAATTCCTCAGATGCAGATTCTTAACATTATGCATTTGTCTACTCCCTACAGTGCTATTTTATCAGCGTTAATTTTTAATGCGGTGATTATTCCACTTTTAATCCCGTTAGCAATGCGCGGCGTCAAGTATAAGCCCATGAAATCAGAATCCATGCTGCTGCGCAACATTCTGATATATGGCCTTGGAGGCGTGATTGTGCCTTTTATAGGGATAAAACTCATAGACCTGATCATTGCGCCACTGGTCATGGCGATCGGGCTGGGAATATAAGAAAGGATTGATTTATAATGAAAGAAATCATCACGACAACGCTAAAGCCTGCTTTATTAGTAACCATTGTTTTACTGGTAATATGTGGTTTGCTTTATCCGCTCGCGCTGACAGGTATTGGACAGCTTGCCTTTAACCATCAGGCGAACGGCAGCATTATCACCGTTAACGGCAAGGAAGTGGGATCAGAACATGTTGGTCAGCAGTTTACAGAGCCATATTTCCTGAAGGGACGTGTCTCTGCCTATAATTATAACACTTACACAGAAGAAGACTTGCAGATAGATCCGGAAACGGGAGAGGCGAACTACACAGGCGTCGCATCAGGCGGTTCAAACTATGGAAACAGTAACCCTGAGCTGCAGGCCCGCGTGGAAGAAAGCATCAATGAATTTTTAGCGGCCAATCCAGGTGTCAAACGCGAGGACATTCCAGCTGATCTGATGACAGCCTCTGGTTCTGGGCTCGACCCGGATATCTCACCGGCATCTGCTGAGATTCAGGTGCCAGCTGTTTCAATGGCAAGCGGTATTCCGGAGGATGAGCTGCGGCAAATGATTGCCGATAATACGGAAGGTAAGGTTTTAGGCATTTTTGGTCAGGACCGTGTTAATGTGTTAAAAGTAAATATTGAGATTGCTCAAAAAATGGGCCTTTTATAAACCTGAGAAGAACATCATAATTTTAAGCAGTAACATTTCTGTAAAATAACAGCCGTATATGAGCCAGCAATATTTTGTCTGGCAAGCATATACGGTTTTTTTGATTTTTTGAAAAAAACGCTTGACTTGAAGTGAACTTCAAGTGCTAAGCTAGGGGATGTAGAAAAGAGGGAATAAAATGACAGAAAAATCAAAGGAATACTTTAGTGGACTTTTTTCAGAAAACGACGGGAGCCTGTTTGGGACAGATCCTGAGTTTACAGATTTTTTCAGCCGTTTCGCGTTCGATGAAGTGCCAAACCAGGATGATTTGGACACGCATACCCGTACATTGGCGATTTTGGCAGCACTGATCGGCTGCCAGGGCGTAGAATTGTTCAGGGACATGCTGCCTGAAGCCATAGATTACAAAGTGACACCCGTTGAGGTGAAGGAAATGATCTATCAGGCAACGGCCTATCTTGGAATCGGCCGGGTATATCCCTTTCTAAGGGCAGCCAATAAGGAATTTACAGACCTGGGTGTAAAGCTGCCATTGCCAGGGCAGGCAACAATAACGGCAAATGACCGTGTTGAAGCCGGAGAGCAGCTTCAGGTCGATATTTTTGGTGAGCAGATGAAAGGTTTCGCTGAATCTGGCCCTGAGGAGAGCCGGCATATCAATAAGTGGCTGTCAGGCAATTGCTTTGGGAATTATTATACCAGGACAGGGCTTGATCAGCGCGAGCGTGAAATGATCACCTTTTGCTTTTTAGCTGCCCAGGGGGGCTGTGAGCCGCAGCTCATAAGCCATGCGGCGGCTAACATGCGTATTGGTAATGATAAGGCATTTCTAATTAAAGTTATTTCCCAGTGTATCCCTTATATTGGGTATCCACGCAGTCTAAACGCACTGCGGTGTGTCAGCGAGGCAGAAAAAGAATAAGCATAAGAAGGAGTTAGTGAAAATGATTTATAAAGAATTTCAGGATTTAAAACTTTCAGCCCTGGGGTTTGGCGCGATGCGCCTTCCAGTAAAAGATAATGACCCGAATGCGGCCATTGATGAGGCAGCAGCTGCGAAAATGGTTGACGAAGCCATTAAAAATGGGATCAACTATTTTGATACGGCGTATGGCTACCATAACGGCCAGTCAGAGATTGTGATGGGAAAAATATTGAGCAATTACCCGCGTGAAAGCTACTATCTGGCCACCAAATTTCCAGGCTACGACCTGTCCAATATGAGCCGGGTAGAGGCGATTTTTGAGGAACAGCTGAGAAAATGCGGAGTTGATTACTTTGATTTTTACCTGTTCCACAATGTGTATGAAAAAAATATTGATCCCTATATGGATGAAAAGAACGGGATAATGGAATACCTCCTGAAGCAGAAGGCTGCGGGCCGGATAAAACATCTGGGATTTTCTGCCCACGGCAGGTATGATACCATCAAACGCTTTCTGGAGGCCTACAGCGACCATCTGGAGTTTTGCCAGATACAGCTGAATTATCTGGACTGGACCCTTCAGGACGCCAAGGCCAAGGTAGAGCTGCTCAATGAATATCATATGCCGATCTGGGTGATGGAGCCGCTTCGCGGCGGTAAGCTGGCAAGCCTTTCGGATGAGAATATGGCAAAACTCAGAGCATTTCGTCCGGAAGCAGGCGCACCGGAGTGGGCGTTTCGATTTTTACAGTCGATCCCTGAGGTGACAATGGTACTTTCGGGCATGTCGAATGAAGAACAGCTAAGGGTCAATATGGCAGTCTATGAGGAGGAAAAACCGGTAAATGAGCAGGAGCTGGACTGTCTCATGGAGGTGGCAGACAGCATGGTGGACAGTCTCCCGTGTACAGCATGCCGCTACTGCACCACCTATTGCCCCAAAGAACTGGATATTCCAACCATTCTATCACTTTATAATGACGCCCGCTTTACCAACAGTGTTATCACACAGATGGCCGTGGGCGCCATGCCGGAAGAAAAACAGCCGAGTGCCTGCATTGGCTGTAAAAGCTGTGAGGAGGTCTGTCCGCAGCAGCTCAAAATTTCCTCGGCCATGACTGATTTTGTGGATATACTAAACCAGCCAGCTGGGTTATAATAGGTTATGAAAGTACGAACATAAACAGAGCAAAAGCCCTGAAAAGACAATACTTTTCAGGGCTTTTTTGATGGAAAGAAGGGATTGCTATAAAAAAGCTGCATAATGAAATAAAAACAGATCAATACAGAGAGCTCACCATTGACTGTGAAAACTGCTGTGGGCTGTGCTGTGTCGCCCTGTATTTTTCAAAGAATGAAGGGTTCCCGGAAAATAAGCGGGCAGGCAAGCCCTGTGTCAATTTACAGAAGAACTTCAGATGCAGGGTACATACTGAGCTTGAAAAAAGGAAACTAAAGGGCTGTATGGCCTATGATTGTTTTGGAGCAGGACAAAAGGTGACGCAGACAGTTTATCATGGGAAAAGCTGGAAGGATAAAGATGTTAAGCCTGATGAAATGTACCGGGTATTTCTTGCGGTATATCAGCTCCACCAGATGCTCTGGTATTTGAACGAAGCGGCGCTGCTGATTCCCGCAGCGGACATCTATGGAGTAATTGAAAGTGCCATTCAGGATTTAGACAGGCTGACCCGGCAGACACCAGAGGCGCTGCTGAAGCTTGATCTGGAAGCATGCCGCGAGAAGACAAACCGGCTTTTAAAAGAGGTCTGGCACAGGGTTCAGAATACGGTAAAATCAACTGTTGAACCCCAAAAATCAGTAGATTTTATCGGTAAAGATTTCAAAAAAGCAGTGCTGGACGGACAGGACTTTAGCATGAGCCTGCTCATTGCGGCCAATTTGGAGGGATGTTCTCTAGGAGGTGCTAATTTTCTGGGGGCAGACCTCAGAGATGCAAATTTAAAGAATGCCGACCTGCGTGAAAGTATTTTCCTGACGCAGGCCCAGGTTAATACCGCAAAAGGAAATGCGTATACTAAGTTGCCTGAATTTGTAACATGTCCAAAAACTTGGAGAAAATGACAGGCTGCAGAATTTTAGCAGGGACAAAAGAAACCCTTTAAATCAGCCAAATTACTTGTGTTTATGCGAATTATCATGTAAAATAAAAACAAGTCTATTTTAGCTTGGTTTCTTATAAATGTGAGTTAAAATAATTTAAGATGATGAAAGGGAAACGGATGATTGATAAAGATAACCAGCACAGCTTTGTAAAAACCTATGTGATTGCGGTCATTATCTGTATTGGATTCCTTGCTTTCAGTCTTTTGTTCATTTTTCACATTATGAGATTGAATCAGCAGGAAAGCGCCAACTACCTTAACGAATCGGCCCAGCAAAGCCAGACCTCTGTGGAGAAGCAGATCAGCGGTGATTTTCAAACGCTGGACGGCATTGCGGAGTGTGTCGGCGATCTGGATGTTTTAAACGCAGACCAGATCGGCCAGCTGCTCAAGAGGATCAATGACAACAATGTCTTTATCCGGATGGGATTTGCGGATAAAAACGGTATTATTGATTTTTATGATATTAATGGGGATACCCATAAAAATATAGATATTTCAAGGGAATATTTTTTCAACGACGCCCTGACAGGTAAAGATGTGATCTCACGCACGGTAGAAGATCCAATAAATCCAGGGCAGTATATCAATTATTATGCGGTACCTATACGACATAACAACGAGGTAGTCGGGGTGCTCTGTGCGGTCAATGAGGCATCAGTGCTCCGAAAGATAATTGACACGCCGGTCTTTAATGACCGGGGATTTACCAATATTATCGACAGCAGCGGTGATATCATCATGCGTTCAGCGCAGACTGGTGAACGCTATAGCAATGTGACCAAGCTGAATGAGCTTGGAATATTGTCTGTCGGGGAACAGGAAAAACTAAATCAGGCTTTAAAAGAGGGCAAAAGCCTTAGCTTTGTCTATGACAGCGAAGATGGTAAGGAGATGGCTGTGTTAGAGCCTGTTGGTATCAACGGGTGGTTTATTTTAACCGTCGCACCTCAGTCCATCGTTAGAGATTATTATAATAAAACCGCCATTGGCATGATTTTGATTGTGCTGGCTGCCTGTCTGATTTTTCTTTATCTCTTGTACCATCAGAGCAAAATTATGTCTAAAAGCCGGAATGAGCTTTTGAGAGCCGCCTATGTTGATCCCCTGACTGGACAGCGTAACAACACGCGTTTCCGTATTGATGGGGAAGAGGTACTGAAGGAGAACAAGAACGCCCCCTATGGTATCTGGTACTGCGATATAAAGAAATTTAAATTTTTAAATGACTTATATGGCTATGAAAATGGCGATAAAATACTGAAATGCTTATCGGATATTTTGCTGGATCACAGCAGAAAGGACGATCTTTTCTGTCGGGTTTCGGCGGATAACTTTGCCGGTATCCGTTCTTATCATGAACGTGTTGAGCTTACGGATTGGTTTAACGAGCTGGTCTGGGAAATCTCGGAATCAGTGATGGACAAAACCAGACATCTGCCCATCGAGCTTTGCATGGGTATATACTGTACCGATGACCAGTCTGAACAGCTTACACTCAATGATATGATTGACCGCGCGAATATGGCGCAAAAATCCATCAAGGATCAAGTCGGCAGTCAGATGACCTTTTATACAGAAGAAATTCGAAACCAGACCATCAAGGAAACCGAGATGGAAGCTCTTGGCAAAGAAGCGCTCGAAAAAGAAGAGTTTGTCATCTATATGCAGCCTAAGGTTAACATACAAAAGAATAATATCATTGCCGGAGCCGAAGCTCTGGTCCGCTGGAACAGCCGCCAGAAAGGGATGATCTCCCCAGGCGAGTTTATTCCGTTATTTGAAAAGACCGGTTTGGTCGTTGATCTTGATCGATATATGTTTGAGAAGGCCTGCCACTGGCTCAGAAATTATCTGGACGCTGGACGGCCAGCTCTTAATGTGGCTGTCAACGTCTCACGGCTTGGCTTATTCCAGAAGGACTTTGTAGAGTATTATTCTGGAATCAAACAGAAATACCGGATTCCAGACTTTCTGCTTGAGCTGGAATTTACAGAGAGCGTGATGCTGGATGACTCCAGTACATTTAAAAATGTGGTCGAGATCTTAAAGAAAAATGGTTTCCGTTGTTCTCTGGATGATTTTGGCTCAGGGTATTCCTCGCTGAATGTGCTGAAAAACCTTTCCATTGATATTTTAAAACTTGATATTCTTTTCTTCAAAGAGGGGACAGACCTTCGAAGAGAAAGGGTGGTCATCGCGAATACAGTGGCCATGGCAAAGGAATTAAATATCAAGACCATTGCTGAAGGAGTCGAAGATACGGAACAGGTCGAGTTTTTAAAGAGTATCGGCTGTGATGTGGTACAGGGCTATGTATTTTCCAGACCGATGCCTCTGATGGAATTTGATGAGATGTTAAAAACATTGAGGGGACGGTCGATTGACGTCCTGAAAGACTAATAATGACGGCTTCCCGCTTAGGGAGGCCGTTTTTTTACTGTTAAAAAACATTGACGAACGATTGTTTTGGTAATATAATAGATACAAATAAATGTTCTTTAAAAAAGGAGCTGATCGAATGAATGTATATTATGATGTGAAACAGGTTGGTTTTTGCTTTGATCAGAACAGGATTCCGGTCACTCTGCTCACTGACCAGAGGCAATTTCGTATTAACAAGGTCTTTGATACACGGCATGTGCTGCTGACCGGCGGCAGGGCTGTGCGCTATACCTGTCTGATTGAGGGAAAGGTAAGGTATCTGTATTTTTGGAATGGGCGATGGCTTTTGGAAGGGCACGAGCGAACAGAAGAACAGGAAGACGCTGGTGAGATCCTGTATATGTAAGATAAATTATTGTAATTTAAAGGAGAATCATAATATCCTCTGAAATTTGTGTTAAAATGGAACTTAGTGTTTATTATCCGTTGAAAATGGGAATGATAATATACTGGTAAAATTTACAGAAAAGGAGGAAGTTATGGATACGAAGTTGATTCTGGCCATTATTGCCATCACGCTGGCTCTGGTATTTTATACCATTGGGGTATTTGGCGAGCGCAGAGCAAAGACCCTGAAAAAACAGCACGTTATTATTTTTTGGCTGGGGCTGTTGTGCGATACGACAGGTACAACCATCATGAGCCTTATCGCCCGTTCTGGGGTTAAGGCCATCTCACCGGCGGCTCAGATGCTGCACAGTGTCACTGGTGTTGTTGCCATTGCCCTGATGCTGTTTCATGCAGTCTGGTCCACATGGGTCCTGAACAAAGGCGATGCGAAAAAAAAGGAAGCCTTTCATAAGTTCAGCATTGTCGTCTGGGCAATTTGGCTGATCCCCTATATTTTAGGCGCTTTTGTCGGGATGTCCGCGTAAGAGAGGTAATAAAAAAGCACTTTACAGAATAAAATGTAAAGTGCTTTTTTTATAAAGGTTTTGAGGCTGATCTTATTTAACCGGAGACATACCGTTATCCTTGAGCATAACGTCGTGAGCGCCGCCTTCCACAATGCTGGTAGAGGATACCAGGGTCAGCTTGGCTTTTTCCTGGAATTCAGGAATGTTTAGCGCGCCGCAGTTGCACATGGTGGAACGTACTTTGCTTAAGGTCAGACGGACATTATCGCGCAGCGGGCCGGCATAGGGCACGTAGGAGTCAACGCCTTCCTCAAAGGAAAGTTTTTTGTCGCCGCCCATATCATAGCGCTGCCAGTTGCGGGCGCGGCTGGATCCTTCACCCCAGTATTCCTTCATATAGCTGCCGTTAATGTTGACCTTGTTGGTCGGGCTTTCGTCAAAACGGGAGAAGTAACGTCCCAGCATGACAAAGTCAGCGCCCATGGCCAGTGCCAGGGTAATGTGGTGGTCATAGACAATCCCGCCGTCGGAGCAGATGGGAATATACACGCCGGTTTCTTCAAAATATTCATCGCGTGCTCTGGCGACCTCGATAACAGCCGTAGCCTGGCCGCGTCCGATGCCCTTCTGCTCACGGGTGATACAGATGGAGCCGCCGCCGATGCCGATTTTAATAAAGTCAGCGCCTGCTTCAGCCAGGAAACGGAAGCCTTCACGGTCAACCACGTTTCCAGCGCCCACCTTTACAGATTCACCGTAATGCTCACGAATCCATTCAATGGTAAGCTTCTGCCATTCTGAGAACCCCTCAGAGGAGTCAATGCATAAAACATCCGCCCCGGCTTCCACCAGTGCTGGCACACGTTCAGCGTAGTCGCGGGTGTTGATACCAGCGCCGACAATATAGCGTTTCTGAGCGTCCAAAAGCTCCAGCGGGTTTTCCTTGTGTGAGGAGTAATCCTTGCGGAATACGAAATAAAGGAGACGCCCGTCCGCTGCCACGATCGGCAGGGTGTTCAGCTTGTGGTCCCAGATGATGTTATTGGCTTCCTTCAGGCTGGTGCCTTCAGGAGCGTAGATGATTTTTTCGAGCGGAGTCATAAATTCCTTGACCTTGGTAGAAGGGTCCATACGGCTGACACGGTAGTCACGGCTGGTGACAATCCCGACAAATTTGCCGTTTGCGGTACCGTCAGAGGTCACGGCAACGGTAGAATGGCCTGTTTTTTCCTTTAAGTCTAGGATGTCCTGCATGGTGGCGTCAGGAGTCACGTTGGAGTCACTTGGAACAAAACCGGCTTTGTAAGCCTTGACGCGGGCGATCATGGCCGCCTCGTTTTCCACACTCTGTGAGCCGTAGATAAAGGAAATCCCCCCTTCGGTCGCCAGCGCAATGGCCATTTTTTCGCCGGATACGGACTGCATGATGGCAGAAGTCATGGGAATATTCATGTATATTGAAGATTCCTCACCTTTCTTGAATTTTACGACAGGGGTTTTCAGGTTAACATTAGCCGGCATACACTGTGAAGAGGAATAACCTGGTACGAGCAGGTATTCGCTAAAGGTACGGGACGGTTCTTCAAAATAAAAAGCCATAGATTTAGTTTCTCCTTCTTTACTTTAATAAAATAAATCAGCACTTAATTACAAGAAAAGCAATAACCACGGATATTTGAGGCTATTGCTTATTGAATGTAATTCTGGTACGTTTGTCAGTACGATCTGTTGTAAGCTTTAGTATATGGCTTTTCAGCCGAACTGTCAAGGCGAAAGGGCGGCTTTTTAGGCGAAATTAAACTGTTAACCGTTGTCAAATTAAAGGTGAAATGATTGCGAACAGGTGTACGTTGGTGTATAATGTTTTTAACAATAACGAAGGGGATATTTATGGAGACCTTAAAAGGAACAGTAGATCATATTATTTTCCATAATGACAAAAACGGTTATACCGTAGCGGATTTTGATGTGGACGGCCAAATGGTAACGGTCGTTGGCAATTTTGAGGAGCTGAAGGAGGGCGAATTTTTAAAGCTGACCGGCTTCTGGAAGGAGCACCAGAGCTATGGCGAGCAGTTTCAGATCGAGAGCTATGCGCTGGATCTCCCGACCTCTGAGGAAGGCATCATCCGTTATCTGAGTTCAGGACTCCTGCCGGGTATTGGCGAAAAGACCGCTATTGAGATCGTAAACCATTTTGGAGCCGACACGCTGGATATCCTGGACAACCATCCAGACCGGCTGAGCGAGGTTCACGGCATCGGCAAAAAGACACTCGACAAAATAAAAGAGGTTTACAGTGAACAGAAGGAAATCCGGGATGTCATGATCCAGATCCAGGAATATGGCATTTCCTCGACCTATGCCATGAAGCTGTATAAAACCTATCAGAGTGATACGGTGCGTGTTCTTTTGGATAACCCCTACCAAATCATCAAGGATGTGCGCGGCATTGGCTTTAAAATAGCAGACCAGATTTCCGCTCAGCTGGGTTTTGAGTCCCAGAACCCTAAGCGGATTCTCTCGGGCATCAGCTTCTGCCTTCAGGACTGTTACTCAAGGGGCAACACCTACATGACCGAAAAAGACCTTATTGAGCACAGCGCCAGTATCCTCGGGGTTTCAAGGGAGGACATTGAATTTCAGCTTCAGGAGCTGGCCCTGCGGGGGGACGTGCGTCTGGAGTTCATCGACGATGAGCCTGCCTACTATCCCTCGGCCCTTTTCGAGGCAGAGGACAACGCGGCCTTGTCTATGGTACGCCTGGCAGGCGCTGTCTTTGAAATGCAGGAAGTTGATATACCAGCCATGATCGCAGCCTATGAGGAGGATATGAGCATCCGTCTGGATAACCGGCAGGCAGAGGCCATCGAGGCGGCCATCGAAAACGGCATTGCCATTATTACAGGGGGGCCAGGCACAGGGAAAACAACGATTATCAACGGCATTGTCTATATTTTCAAGCGTCTGGGCATGAAAACCGTTCTGGCTGCCCCGACGGGCCGCGCCGCCAAGCGCATTACAGAGACCACCGGCGAGCCGGCCAAGACCATCCACCGGCTTTTGGAGTACGACTACTCTGGTGACGATGATTTTCCATCCTTCAACCGGGACGAGGAAAACCCGCTTGAGGTTGACGCCATTATACTGGATGAAGCCTCAATGATTGATATTGTGCTGCTCAACAGCCTGTTGGAGGCCATCAAGCCCGGCACACGTCTCATTCTGGTAGGCGACGCCGACCAGCTGCCCTCTGTTGGGCCGGGAAACGTCTTACAGGATCTGATCGAGAGCAATGTGGTCAAGGTAGTTCGTCTGGACCGTATCTACCGACAGTCGGAGGAAAGCATGATCTCCATAAATGCCCATGCCATCAACGAGGGTATGATGCCGGAAATCAATAACCAATCTGACTTTATGTTTATCAGGACAATGGACCCGGATAAGGTGCTGGATACTATTTTAGACCTGGTTGCCTGGCGTATTCCCGAAAAAAAAGGCTTTGACGCCATGAAGGACGTGCAGGTTATCTCACCCATTAAAAAGGGAAAGCTCGGCGTTATTTCGCTGAATAAGGAGCTTCAGGAGGTCCTGAATCCAGCGGCGGACTATAAAAAAGAAAAGACCTTTGGTACAGTAGTGTTCCGCGAGGGGGACAAGGTCATGCAGATCAAAAACAATTATAAGCTCAAGTGGGAGGATATCCATGGCTTTGAAACCGGAGAGGGTGTTTATAACGGCGATATCGGCAATATTATCCGCATTGATGAGTACAATAAGACCTTTGAAATCCTGCTGACCGATGACAAAAAAGTCGTTTATGAGTTTGACCAGCTCGACGAGCTTACCCACGCTTATGCCATGACTGTGCACAAAAGCCAGGGGAGCGAATTTCCGGTTGTTGTTATGCCGATGGTAGGCGGCCCGCCCATGTTTTTAAACCGGAAGCTGCTGTACACAGCAGTGACCAGAGCCAAAAAGATGCTGATGCTTATCGGGCCTCAGAATTATTTTTACCGGATGGTCAAATCTGGTGATACGAATGAACGGCGTACAGCCCTCAAACAGCGGATCAAAATGTATGGAGAGCTCAATGTCTGAGTCTGGCTTTCAGGCGGGTGTGAAGGCACTGCTCAGAGAGACATTGTTTCTGCCAAACGGCGTCTGCCCGGTGTGCGGCAAGGTACTTTTCAGGACCGAAAGCTATCTGTGTGAGCGCTGCGCACAGTCGCTGCCAAAGGTAACCATGCCGGCCTGCAAATATTGTGGAAAACCACTGCCTGAAAAGGAACTGGATTTCTGCGGGGACTGCGGCCCGCTGAAAGATCCCGTGCTGGCAGGCGGGGCAGTATGGCTGCATTACAGCGGCTCGGGACAGAAGCTGGTACACAGCCTGAAGTTTGGGCATTTACCCCAGCTGGGCATTTGGATCGGCCAGCAGATGGCTGAAGCTGTGAGGGAGAAGGACTGGGAAGATGAGCTGGAACTGGTGGTGGCGGTTCCCCTGCACGAAAAGCGTCTGGAGGAACGCGGCTATAACCAGAGCGATTACCTGGCAGAGGGGCTGGCAGACGCCCTGAACCTGCCCTATAAAAGGAGAGTGCTGAAGCGCCTTTATGACACGCCCCATCAGATCGGGCTGAGCCGTGAGGAGCGCCTGGTAAACCTGACCGGCGCTTTCGATGTCCTGGAGAAAAAGGCTGTGGCCGGAAAGACCGTGCTGCTGGTAGATGATGTTAATACGACAGGCTCTACCCTGCGGGAGTGCGCAGAGGTGCTGAAGCGGACAGGGGCAAGAGCCGTGTACGCAGCGGCATGTGCCGGGGCTCAATAGGAGCGAGCAGGCAGCGGTTCAGCTGCCCAAAGATATTGAAGTTTTCATTGCGAATGTTTTCAACTTCTTATATAATAGAGCTAGTGAAACACAGGGGGATGATAAAATGATTGATATGCATAACCACGTACTATATGGTGTTGACGATGGAGCCCAGAGCATTGAGGATAGTGTCGAGATGCTTTTTAAGGCGAAAGAGGTCGGCTTTTCAGGCGTTGTCTTAACGCCGCACTACATGTGCTATCAGAACTTTACCTCACCTGTGGCAGAAAATAAAAAACGATGTGAAACCCTGAAAAAAATACTGGAGCGCGCAGGACTGGAACTGAATTTGTATCTCGGCAGCGAGCTTTTATATGAGTATCAGCTGGTCGATTTAATCGACAAAGAAGAGTTTACCACCCTGGCCGGCACCCCGTGGTTTCTCGTGGAGACAATCCGGCACGGCGGCACAGCAATCGGCGTTCAGAACTTTATGCACAAGCTTAAGGAAAAAGGCTATAAGGCTATTTTAGCCCACCCCGAGCGCTACGATTTTGTACAGGACGACCCCAACGTGCTTCTGGATTTTATGAAAAACGGTGCTCTGATCCAGTGCAATTATCTGAGTCTTATCGGCTATTACGGCGAACCGTCCAGGCGCACCCTTGAGATTTTACTCAAGCACCGTATGGTGCAGCTCATGGGGAGCGACGCGCATCAGGTGGAGGGCTATGAGCGCTATCCGGAGGCCAGAGCAGCAGGCATTGCCCTTGTTGGGGAAGATGAATGGAACCGGATCATGTGCCGTAACCCAGAGCTCTTGATTAAGAATAAGGGCGGCATCGCTGTCAATCCAATCCCCTGCACAGAAGAAGTGAAGAGCAGTGTTATAGGGAGAACCTTCCTTTAACCCATACAATAAAAGCCAATCCTGTTAAAAGGATTGGCTTTTTTTAATGTTATCGTCAGCTTTAGTATGGTATAATAATACGGATACCCTTTGGAAGGAACGAGTAAAAGAATGAATAAAGAAATGATCAAGAATAAACTAATGGATGTCATTGCAGCAGAAAGGATTTTATGCGATGAACCCATGAAAAACCATATTTCCTTTAAAGTAGGAGGGCCGGCGGATTTTTTGGTGGTGCCCGAGAGCTGTGAGGAATTTATAAACGTATTGGCCTGCTGCCGTAAAAATAATCTCCCTTTTTATGTAATGGGCAATGGGACCAATCTTCTGGTCAGAGATAATGGCTACCGAGGCGTCATGATAAAAACCCGTCAGCTTTGCAGGATCACGGTAGAGGATACCGGTATCAGCGCAGAGCCTGGCTCATTGCTCAAGGATGTCGCTCAGGCGGCTCTTGAAGGCTGCCTGACAGGCATGGAGTTTGCCTCTGGAATCCCAGGCTCACTGGGAGGGGCTGTTGTCATGAACGCAGGCGCCTATGACGGCGAAATGAAGGATATTATCCGCTCCATCGAAGTCGTGACAGAGGGCGGAGAAATCCTTGAGCTTCCCATCGAGGAGTGCCGTATGGGCTATCGAAAAAGCATTGTTCAGGAAAACCCCTGGTTTGTCACGGGTGTAAATCTGTTGTTAAGAAAAGGGGATTACAATACCATTAAGGCAAAGATGGATGACCTGAACGAGCGCAGAAGGAGCAAGCAGCCTCTGGAATACCCCAGCGCGGGCAGCACCTTCAGACGTCCCGAGGGATATTTTGCCGGAAAACTGGTTCAGGACTGCGGATTTAAAGGCTACTGTGTCGGCGGCGCCCAGGTATCCGAAAAGCACAGCGGCTTTGTCATCAATAAGGACAACGCCACGGCCGACGATATCATCACCCTGATTCAGACCATTCAAAAGAAAGTAAAACAGGACTACGGTGTGGATATGCGCACCGAAGTAATCATGATAGGAGAATAATGAAGCTACTCTGCGATATGCACACCCACACTACCTACAGCCATGGAAAGAATACCATTGAGGAAATGGTAGAGCAGGCACGTGCACTCGGCCTCAGGGCAATCGTAATTTCAGACCACGGCAGAAGCCACCCCATGTTTGGAGTGCGCAGAAAAAATTTCGAGAAAATGCGCCGGGAAATTGACGCGCTCAATGAAAAATACGATGATATTGAGATTTACCTTTCAGTGGAGTCCAATATCACCGGAGCGGACGGCAGCATCGATATCGGAAAAGAGGAACGTCAGTACTGCGACTGGATCTATGCCGGGTATCATTACGGCTACATACCAGCCAGCATAAAGGACGTTTTTCACTTCGCCATCCGAAATTATCTGACCGTGGTTTTCCCGTTTATGAAGGAAAAAACACGGAAGGTTAATACCAGAGCCTATCTGGAAATGATGGACCGCTACGAGCTTAAGATGATTACCCACCCTGGTGATAAGCTGCCAGTGGATCTTGAACCCATTGCCAAAAAAGCGGCTGAGAAGGGGGTTATCCTGGAAATTAACCCGAGGCACAGTCATCTCAACAGTGAGGAGATCAAGATCGCTTTGAAGTATAATGTACAGTTTGCTGTCAACAGCGATGCTCACAGTGTCCAGGCTCTCGGACAGGTACAGGGAGCAGAGGCCATCATAAAAGAAGCCGGCGTTCCCTATGAACGCATTGTCAATATTGAAGAATAATACCTAAGGGAGAAACTATGAAAACTATTATCGTCACAGGTTTATCAGGAGCAGGAAAATCACAGGCAATACAGATTTTAGAAGATCTGGGCTATTTTTGTGTCGATAATCTTCCGCCAAAACTGATTAAAACCTTTATCGAGCTGTGTGAGAATACCGGCGCTGAGATTGAGAAGCTGGCGCTGGTAACCGATATCCGCGGGGATATTTTCTCAGAAGCCTTTCAGAACTCCCTTATCAATTTTAAGGGCGGCAGCAGAGACATCGAAATGCTGTTTTTGGAGGCTGATGATGAAACGCTGATCACCCGCTATCAGGAATCAAGGAGAAAGCACCCCCTGACGGGCATTGCCGGAAGCCTTTCCGAATCCATTAAGCTGGAAAGAGAAAAGATGAGCACCTTCCGGCAGGAAGCGGACTACGTGATCAATACGACGGATATGAGCAACAAGGAGCTGAAGGCAACGCTTGAAAAAATACTGCAAACAGAGACAAGCGAAGCCTTTACACAGATTAACATAGCGTCCTTTGGCTTTAAATACGGGCTGCCAATGAGTGCAGATTTCGTTTTTGACGTCCGTTTTCTCCCCAACCCATTTTATAAAAAAGAACTCCGCAGCAAAACCGGTGAAGACCAGGAAGTACGCGATTATGTAATGTCCTTCGGGGAAGCGCGCGAATTCTATGAAAAGGTCGAGGACCTGATCGAATTCGTCATTCCCCAGTACAGAAAGGTCGGGAAGGAGCATCTGGAGGTTGCTTTTGGCTGCACTGGCGGCCAGCACCGCTCCGTCACCTTTGCTTACCTTATCGAGAAGGCTTTCCGGAAAAAAGGCTATCTGACCAAGATCAGCCACCGCGACATCACAAAGGACCGGGAGGCCAATTAATAAGCCTTATCCGATTATTAGGAGAAAAATACCATGGAAATGAAAGAATATATCAGGGAGTTTACCCTGAAGGATATCGTCACCGTCCGTAACCCCAAGGTGGTTGCACTGGGCGGCGGTACGGGCCTGTCCGTTATTCTGAGAGGCCTGAAAAAGTATACTAACCGTCTCACCGCCATTGTAACAGTGGGAGACGACGGCGGAAGCTCCGGAATGCTGCGGCAGGATCTGGGCATTTTGCCGCCAGGCGATATAAGGAACTGTATTCTGGCGCTGGCCGACGATGAGAATGTTATGCAGTCTCTGTTCAATTACCGCTTTACCGAAGGCGGTCTGGAGGGGCATAACTTTGGAAATCTGTTCTTAGCGGCCATGAACGGTATCAGCAACGACTTCTACGACGCGGTTCGCCGCACCTCAGACGTCCTTCAGATTAAAGGCCGGGTACTGCCCGTCACTTTGGACGACATGACCCTGAACGCCAGTCTGGACAACGGTGAAACCGTCGTAGGCGAATCGCAGATACCAAAGGCAGCCTGCGAAAAGCACTGCCGGATCGAAAAAATCTTTCTGAAACCAGACAAAATCGAACCGCTGGAAGAGACGCTTGAGGCCATCAAAATGGCGGATATTGTCATTATAGGCCCGGGAAGCCTTTATACAAGTGTTATCCCAAACCTGCTTGTGGATGGAATCGAGTCCGCTATCAAGGAAAACAGAGGGCGAAAATTTTATGTGGGCAATATCATGACGCAGCCCGGTGAAACCGACGGCTATACTCAGTGCGACCACGTCCGCGCTATTGAAGCCCACCTGAAAATAAAAGAGCGCAGGCTTTTTCAGTACTGTGTCTTTAACAGTGGGGATCTGCCCGACTATGTGGCGCGGCAGTATCAAAAATACAGCTCCGAAAAAGTGGAAATTGGCGAAATGCTGCCGGAGTACCAGTATGTGACCGATGATTTTATCATCGTTGAAAACGGAAGAATCCGCCACGACGCGGATCTTCTGGCAAGACGAATTTTTGAAGCCTATGTAAACAGTAAATAAGGGAAGGAAGATTTGCGTGAGTTTTTCATCAATGATTAAAAAAGACCTCAGCGCTTTGGAGCCCGAATCCGACGGCTGCGCCCGCGCAGAGCTGTCCGGTATGATCGCCTCCACCGCGGTGATCGAGGTCGGTGAAAGATCCCGGATGTCCTTAAGCTTTAAAACAGAAAACCCCGCGGTGGCAGGACGGATTTTCAAGCTCATGAAAAGGCTGTACAACATTGCGCCAGAGGTATTCATTAAAAAGACCAGAAAATTCAAGGAGCACCGCTATTATACCATTGGTCTTGAAGAAAACGAAGAGGTACAGAAGGTTTTGAAGGATACCCGTATCCTCAGGCACAATGCTAAAGGAAAAATTTTCTTTACCAACGAAGTGCCCGGCTTGTTTTTATCAAAGCAGCGCTATATTAAAAGCTATATCCGGGGCGTGTTTTTAGCCTGCGGTTCCATCTCAAATCCTGAAAAGACCTATCATCTGGAGCTGGTATGCCGTCAGAAAAGCTATCTGAACAGCCTTCGGGAGCTGATGGAGCAGTATGATATTAAAGCCAGCCTGATCACAAGAAAGGGAAGCTGCGTTCTCTACATGAAGGAGAGCGAGAGCGTCGCCGGATTTTTAAATGTCATCGGCGCGCACAAGGCGCTGCTGGAAATTGAAAATATCCGTATCATCAAAGAAATGCGGAACGGCGTCAACCGCCAGGTCAACTGCGAGACTGCCAATATGAACAAGACAGCAGCGGCAGCCTATGAGCAGATCGACAATATTCTGCTGATCAAGGAAAAGACAGGGCTGCATAAGCTCCCCAAAAACCTGTTTGAGATGGCGGAGGTCCGGCTGAACTATCCAGAACTTACGATTAAAGAACTGGGTGAAAAAATGGACCCGCCGGTAGGAAAATCCGGTGTTTATCACCGCTTAAAAAAGCTTAACCAAATGGCAGAGGAGCTTCGGAACAGCGGAGAATAATCAGAAAGCTTAAGAAAAAAAGTTTTCAGTACCGCCTGGCCGTTATTCGATACAGGGGGCTTGCTGCCCGGGAAAATAGCCATTATAATAAAAGTGAGCTTGTATTGCCGCACAGAAAAGTTCACTTTTCCAATCTCTCATTACCTACCTACCTCGGATTTCTTTTCTGTGCGGCTATATCCTTATCGGATGATAAAAATCAAGAGAGAAGCAGGACGCGAGCAGCCACTCGGCCTGCTTTTTTTGTTTTGTGGTGAAAATTTACAAAGGGTTAACGGAGGAATTACCAGGGTACATTAAAAGAGTGATATAATGCCATTAAATTTTACAGGAAAGAAGACCATCCTATGAAACCAGAAAAGAATCTGATTATTTTAACCACCAATGATCTGCACGGCGCATTAGTAAGCAGCCCCGGCGTTGTTGGTGCAGACTATACAGCAGCCCTAAAAAGAGACTATCGAGACGCCCTTTTGTTGGATGCCGGCGATGCCATTCAGGGCAGTGCGTTAGCAGCTTTAAGCAAAGGAAGAGATGTCATCGCACTTATGAACGCAGCGGGCTATGATGCCATGGCCGCTGGAAACCACGAGTTTGACTATGGGCTGGATACATTGCTGTCAAATGCGCGCCGCGCCGATTTTCCCATTCTCTCGGCCAACAGCTCCCGGGACGGAAAACCCGTGCTGGCCGGAGAAGCCTACAACGGCGGCCATAAAATCAATAATGGAGCCTATACCCTATTAAAACGACAGGGTATCACTGTCGGTATCTTTGGTATAACGACACCGGAAATAGCTAACGGTGCAGGGGAAGCAGAGCCGAAGGAAGTGCGTGGAATACACTTTATAAGCCCCCTGACCAGCAGTCGGGAAATCATCAGAAAATTAAAGGAGCTGGGCGCAGAGATTATTATCTGTCTGGCTCATCTCGGAATAGATCCGGGCAGCGCGCCAGAGAACCAGAGTGTTGGTCTGGCGGAAGCCCTGGGAGAAAACAGCGGGCTTGACATCATCATCGACGGACACAGCCATTCTGTTTTTGCCGAAAAAAGGATCAATGGGATTCTTCTACAGCAAAGCGGAAGCGGCGCCCAGCGTATCGGAAAAATCATGATCAATCCTGTAACGCACAGAGCCAGAGGCAGCTTTTTAGAAGAGGAGACCATCAAAAAAACCTGCAAACCGGATAAAAGAGTAACAGTGCTCGCAGACTGGCTGGTAAAAGGCCACGCGGCGAAGCTGGCACCTGTGGTGGCAAGGATTCAGACCGCTCTTTGGGGCGGTACGGTCAATGGGATTAATGAAGCGCGGGTCGCCGAGACGAATCTGGGAGATGCGATTGCCGACGCTATGGCAGATGCGGCGAAGGAACGTTTTAAAAGCCAAATGACCGGCGCCTGTATTTTTGAAGACATGCCAGTCATTGCGCTCCATAACGGCGGCGGTATCCGTGCCAGCCTTCACCGCGGTCAGATAACAGCCGGAGACTGTCTGGATGTACTCCCCTTTGGCAACCGGCTGTATTTCAGAGAGGCAACACCCAGAATCCTGTATCAGGCTTTGGAAAACGGTGTAAGCCGTGTCAGGGGGCAGGACCCGGAGACTGGAAGAATTATTGGCGCTGGCGGCGGCTTCCCTCAGATTTCGGGTGTTACCATGGTCTACAGCCCCGACCGCCCAGTCGGAGAACGGGTGATGTCCGTAACGCTGGATTCTGGCCAGCTCCTGGATCCTGAGGACGATAAAACGCCTGTGATACTGGTCATCGACGAAGCAAAAATTGACGGCGGCGATGGTTATACCATGCTCATGAACCTTCCAGAGCTCGGTGACGGCGGAATCCTGGAGACGGTTTTCAGAGACTGGCTTTCTAAAATAACAGCGGAAAAAGGCGCGGTGGACAGGCCTCCCTCCATCAGCCGGATACAAACAGCCGGGGCCTATCAGCCAAAGCCCTATGACGCATGTGTTCGCATTACACACGGCAACCAGCCAGCTTCGGGAAAGCGTATTGCAGGCTGTATTGACGGTGAAACGCACTTCCAGGCAATTCTAGGAAAAGACGGTATATTACATTTAAGGGGGATGGCAGACGGGCCTCATACCATCAGCATAGATGGCGGAGACGAGGTGCTGGTCAATAATTACAGCGGCGCGGGACTGGTTAAAGGTGGCATAACAGTAAGCGTCAGTCTTAAAAAAAAGAGTGGTTGCCAGGAAAAAAATTGCAGAACACACAGAAGAACAACCAGAAAAAAAGAAAGCACTTTAACCCAGCGCTAAAATAAACAATCAGGATACTTTTCTTAAAATAAAAGAAAAAACTTCTTAAAGAAAAAGTTGATACCGTTATCTATGGGGTTATTTTGGGCAGAAAGGTTGAAAAAATCAGACATTAAAGTTAAGATGGAAACAGAACGAAAAAATTGGTTATTAATTCTGAAAGGAAATCAATAAAATGGCAATTACAGATAAAAATACAAAGCATAAAGTAAATACAAAGGAAGCCTTTAGAAACGCTTTCATCAAAAAAGTTGAAGAAGTCTCCGGCGAAGACTTCAGCGAGTCCACCACCAGACATCAGTACGAAGCGCTGGCAGAGCTGGTGATGGAAGAAATCACGGCGGAGTGGGCTGTAAATAACAGCCGCCTGCACAAAATGGAAGAAAAACAGATTTACTTTTTCTCCATTGAATTCCTGATCGGCCGTTTGTTAAAAGCCTACGTCAATAACCTGGGCTGGGATACCATGGTTGAAGAAACGCTGAACGAGCTGGGGGTTGACTATGAAGCCCTTCAGTCCGAGGAACATGACCCTGCGCTGGGAAACGGCGGCCTTGGCCGTTTGATGGCATGCTTCCTTGATTCGACAGCTGCGCTGGGTTTTCCTGGCCACGGCAATGGCATCCGCTATAAATACGGTCTTTTTGAGCAGAAAATCATTAACAACGAACAGGTTGAGGTTGCGGATATCTGGCTTAAAAACGGCTATCCCTTCGAAATCGTAAAGCCCGATAAGGCTGTTGTGGTTAAATATAACGGGGATGTGCGTGTAGAGGAGGTAAACGGCAAAATGCAGTTTATCCATGAAAACTACGATCCAGTCCTGGCGGTTCCCTATGATATTCCAGTTAAGGGCTACCGAAACAACACGGTCAACTCATTGCGCTTATGGAGCGCCAAGCCTGTAGAAGATTTTGACCTGTCCACCTTTAACCAGGGACACTTTCTCAAAGCCATGCAGCGTAAATCAGAGGCCGAATCCATCAGCCAGATCCTGTACCCAAGCGACCACGGATTTGAGGGCAAGCTGCTGCGCCTGAAGCAGGAATACTTCTTTGTATGCGCGGGCCTCAAACGGATTGTCCGCCGCTATAAAAAGCACAATCATGGCTCTATGGACGGCTTTCCGGATAAAATCTGTATTCATATTAACGACACGCACCCGGCGCTCTGTGTACCGGAGCTCATGCGTATTTTAGTGGATGAGGAAGGCTATGACTGGGATGTTGCATGGGATATGACCATTAAGTCCATCAGCTTTACAAACCATACCGTATTACCCGAAGCCCTTGAAAAATGGCCGATTGATATGGTACAGAAGCTGCTGCCCCGTGTTTACCAGATCATCGAAGAAATTAACCGCCGTTTTATCAACGATATGAACTGGTTCTATCCAGACCAGGTAGACCGCAATTACAGCATGGCTATTTTAAAAGACGGCCAGGTTCATATGGCACATTTAGCCATTATCGGCAGCCACTCCGTCAATGGTGTGGCAGAGCTGCATAGCAAGATCCTGCGTGAGGAGACCTTCAGGGATTTCTACGCGGTGTTCCCAGACCGCTTTACCTCTGTAACCAATGGAGTAACCCAGCGCCGTTTTATGATGGGCAGCAATCCGGGACTAAAAACCCTGCTGGATGATACCATCGGTACAGACTGGAAAAAGCCTGGCAATATGTGCAGCCTCGAAGCGCTGCTGCCCTATGCGCAGGACGAGGCGTTCTGCCAGAAGCTGGGAGACATTAAGCACGCCAATAAGGAACGGCTGGCTAAGTATATCAAGGAAACCCAGGGCATCGTCCTGAACCCGGATTCTATTTTTGACGTACAGGTCAAGCGTATCCATGAATATAAACGCCAGCTCTTAAACATCCTGCACGTCATTCTGACCTATAATCAGCTGCGCTCCAATCCAAATGCCGATATTGTACCAAAGACCTATATTCTCGCAGGCAAGGCAGCGCCCTCCTATGTATATGCGAAGGAAGTTATCCGCCTGATTAACGTGGTTGCAGATCGTGTCAACAACGATCCGCTGGTTAAGGATAAGCTTAAGGTTGTCTTTGTGCCAAACTTTAACGTGTCCGTGGCAGAGATCATCTACCCTGCGGCAGAGATCTCAGAACAGATTTCAACTGCCGGTAAAGAGGCATCCGGTACAGGCAATATGAAATTCATGATGAACGGCGCCCTGACCCTCGGCACCATGGATGGCGCTAATGTCGAAATTGCCGAGGCTGTGGGAATGGACAATGTCTTTACCTTTGGCCTGTCCGATACAGAGGTGTACAATTACAATACCCATGGCGGCTACCGCTCATTGGAAGTTTACGAGTCCGATTCCCGCTTGCAGGAAATCCTTGGTCAGCTGATCAACGGCTTCTTTGGTGAAAGCGCGGGCTTCCAGATGATTTATGACTCCCTGCTGCTGCACAACGATACTTATTTTGTCCTGAAAGATTTTGCCCCGTATGTCGATATTCAGGATATCGCCAGCAATGTGTACAGAGACCAGAAGCAATGGCAGAAAATGTCCACCATCAATATTGCCCACTCTGGAATCTTCTCAAGCGACCGCTCTATTGAGGATTATGAAAAACGGGTTTGGAAAGTTAAATAAGCATTAAAAGAAAGCTGCCGTATCAGTGTAAAGACGCTGATCGGCAGCTTTTTAAATTGGCTTAAAGCGTGGCTTTTAGGAGAAAATCTTGACAAAAACTTGAATAATACCCGGTGAAAATTAAGTTATAATATAAAACAGAGAACGATTTAATAAAGGAGCTTTATCATGAAAAAAATATTCCCGGAACGGTTTAAGGGTCAGGTCATCGTGTTAACAGGCGCTGCGCGCGGTATTGGAAAAGCCACAGCATTGAGGGCAGCAAGAGAAGGCGCAAGGCTGGTTCTGACAGACCGTCTTGAAAAGGAAGGCAGCGAAGTATTAAAGGCTGTGACAGAGGAAGGCGGCGAAGCGATTTTACTGTGCCTGGATCTGTCGATTGAGGAAAACGCCCGGAAAATGGTGGAGGAGGCTGTAAAAGTCTATGGCCGGATTGACATCGCCATCAACAATGCCGGTGTGATGGGAAATCCAGACCCTGTGCACGCCCTGACAAAGGAGCAGATGGATTATACCATGGCCAATAATTTTTATTCGGTTTTTTACAGCTGTAAATATGAGCTTCAGCAGTTTATGAAACAGAAAAAAGGCGGCGCTGTCGTCAACAATGCGTCCATCGCAGGGCTGACTGGTTTGCCGGGCAACCCTGCCTATGTAGCATCCAAACACGCGGTAAACGGGCTGACCAAAAATCTGGCATTGGATTACGCGCGCTTTGGTATCCGTGTCAATTCCGTCAATCCGGCGGGTACAGATACGCCAATGGTAAAGGAAGCATATGAATTTGTCATGCAGAAACAGAAGGAAGCACAGGCGAACGGCGTCTCTGAACAGGAAGCGCAGTCCATGGCAGGCCAGAAAACAGAATCCATGCTCAAACGCGACGCACTGGCAGAGGAACAGGCAGCTTCCATTTTATTTTTGGCGTCCGACGATGCAAGCCATATGACCGGGGAAATTGTGGCCACCGACGGCGGATGGACGTCATTTTAAAAGCATAAAATTCATTAAGTTTTTCAGAGGCTGTCTTATCCGGCAGCCTTTTTTATTTAAAAACAATAACGTATGTGTCATAAAGATGTTACTTTTTATTCTTATTAGGCATATAATAAAGGAATAGAAAAATATATGCCATTATTAAGGAGGACAATGACACAATGAATGAACAGATCAATATTGGTTTTATCGGATATGGAAATATGGCACAGGCCATTGCCAAGGGTTTAATCGGCGCGAAAGTATGCGCGAGCGGGCAGATATTTGCATGCGCCGGTCATTACGATAAGCTGTGTAAAAACGCCGAAGAATTGGGAATAAACGCAGTAAAAACAGCGAAGGAGCTTGTCGGCAAGGTCGATTTTGTCATATTGGCAGTCAAGCCTCATCAGATTGAGAGCGTAACCCGGCCAGTGGTGAATGAGCTTGAGCACAAGGTGGTCATCTCCATTGCTGCCGGATACACCTTTGAAGACTATGAGCGTCTGTTAAACCCAGGCACCCATCACATCAGCACCATTCCAAATACACCGGTCTCTGTGGGCGAGGGCATTCTCGTCTGTGAGGAAAAGCATTCGCTCAGCCAAGAAGAATTCAACCTTTTTAAGGAGTTGTTCAGTAAAATTGCGCTGGTCGAGCTGGTCGATTCCAGCCAGCTCTCCATTGCCGGAACTGTCAGCGGCTGTGCGCCGGCCTATACCGCCATGTATTTAGAAGCGCTGGCCGATGCGGGTGTAAAGCATGGCCTTGCCAGAAAAACCGCTTATCGTCTGGCAGCCAAAATGATCACCGGTACCGGCAGGCTCTATCTGGAAAATGAAACACACCCCGGTATCATGAAAGATGCGGTTTGCTCCCCGGGAGGCACTACCATAAAAGGGGTGGCATCTTTAGAGGAAAGTGGATTTCGAGGCGCTGTCATCAAGGCCATAGACACTGTGGAGGGAGAACAATAAAACCCCACAATGATGTGAATGGTCCAAAGTCGTGACGAACGGTATTTTTTATACCAGGCCGAAATGATATAATAATAAGTAGAGTAAATACTTAAATACAGGCAGAGATTTTAAAAACGTTGCCGGAATAGGAAAAGAAATATGAAGCAGGATGCCGTGGAGCTGACACGCATGATTATGCGAAAACATTACGAAAGAGATCTGGATTTTGTGATTGAGCAGATGGCAGAAGATATTATGTGGATCGGTCCCCTTAAAAGCCAGTTTATCAACGGCCTGGATAACTTTAAAGAAATACTGGAGATTGAGCAGGGGATTCCTTTTCAGGTCAAAGACGACGTTTATGAGCTTGTTGGGGAAAGCGAGGAGGGCTGTGTTGTCAGCGGAAAATATACCGTTTATAACGAGGGCGTCCAGAACTATATCATGCTGGCCGAGCAGCGCTGCACCTTTGTGTACCGCAGGCAGGAGGGAAGACTGCTTGCCATACATATCCATGTATCCAATACGGCAGACAATCTGCTGATTGGCGATGAGAAATATTTCCCCTTTAAAGCTGGCCGTGAAAATTATGAGTATATGCAAAAGCTGATCCAGGAAAAGATCGGCAAAGAGAAGAAGGTCTGCTTTAAAGGTTTGAACAAAGAAGAATACTTTGTGGACATCAACCAGATCATTTACATAGAGGCCGGACACCGTAAGAGCAGGCTGCAATGTGCAGACAAGGCCATGAATATCCGGGTGCCCATCGGAGAAATTGAGACAGAGCTGCCTGAACAGTTTATCAGAATTCACCGCAGCTACATCATCAATCTGGATTATGTATTAAACGTACAGTACCGTGAAATAAATATGTACGATGGCAGTACCCTGCCAGTTCCAGAAAAGCGCTATCCACAGGTACTTAAGAGCATACAGGATTATCATGAGAACCACTCATACCGTTAATGCTGTAATAAATTATGATAAAAAATCAAAAAAAGCAGCTCCTCTGTCTAAACGTGGAGCTGCTTTTTTATAAGAATTATTTGACATGATTATAAAATGTTTTACTGTAACATAACTATTATTTTATTATTAAACATCGTTTGTATAGATTTTGATCGCCAGTCGTTTATATTTTTAGTATCAATATCAGCTTTTAAAAGCGAGATGTTATTTTCCATGTTACCAGTTTTCAGATTGTATAAATCAGCATGATATATAAAGTCACCTTTGAATACAAAATAGCCGAAGAAATTATATTGTTTTATCTGATTACGGTTGTAACTCAGTTTACCGGTGTAAAGATAATTTCCAGGTACGGAAAAGCCGACAGACTCCAGTTCGTCGAGAAGCGAATTTTTACCGCTGGCAGATAACCGTGATTTCATAGAATCTAAAGTTTCAATTGGTGGGGGTGATATAAATCGCTGATCATATAGGAATATATACATACACAAGTTCTGATACATCATGCTTTCATAGAGATCAGGATGAAACATAGACACTCCGGAGGAATACCGTACTCGTTCTTCACACTGTTTAAAAAAAACTTTTGGATCAAAAACAACAAAACAATCATATGCATAAGTTTTTCCGTCAATCAGGTTGATATCCTTTCCCTCCGGAAGTTTCATGCTTGTATCATAGGCCTCGCATTTTTCAATGAATTTTTGAAACTGTCCTCTCATCTGCTCTATTGCGTAATCATATCGATGGTCTGTGTTATTGCTCTGCATATAGCACATGCTTATCATATAGGCCTTCAGGTAGAGTGAGGTGGTATAGGCCAGAAAACGGGATTTAGCAGGAATGGTTTGGGAGGACCAGTTATAGCGTGAATTATAAAGATTCACATAGACATCTAAAGTGCTGTCGCTTTCCATGACATTATCACCGAGAATGGATTTTCCGAAAGCCAGAGTGTCTCTTGCAAAGGTATCGCCGCCGCCGGCGCTGTATGCAACCGTATTATTAATCTCATTAACATAGGTGTGATATTCAGTGGATTCAGTGTCTGTGACCTCCATTAGTTTAGCAAGTACATCATTTTCCGGGCTATTGACTTTGTTAACAGTCCAGGCAAGACTGTCCGCCTCTTTTCCGAATGCGGAAACCTTATCTCGCATTTCCGTATCTTTGATATGATTTATCAGGTCTTTGAGTTCCTGACTGATGGCGTCAGTTTTTCGACTGATCTCAGCAACTTCAGCGTTCAGTGCTACCAAATTATCTCTAATTTCGCCCATTCCACTGGAGGATAAAGCATCACCGCCGAGGCCCAGGATTCCGGCAATTCCCGCCAGAGGGGATCCTGTGACAAAGGAATTGACAATGCTTAGTATTTTAGAAGTGTATACGAATGATTTTGCGACAATATCTTGTGCCGACGCATTTGAAGCTAACAGTTCATCGTCTGAAGCATCACTTTCATATACGACCATGGCGTATTCAGAAGCCTGCACGGGGACCCCGTAGGCGTCAGTAACACAGTTTGTATCCAGATAAAGCCTTTGCGAGTAGGCCCAGTAGGCAAAAAACATTTCAAGCCCTTCATCATCCTCAGCCCAGTTGGGGAGCACAGGATCATCAATTGTCACTGTAAAGCTGAAGCGATTATTTGAACCGTCCATGATCTTTAAAGGTGAGACACTGACACCAGGATGCGGCTCGTCGGCGAGAGCGACGGCTCCCTGTGTTAAATCAACACTGCCATTGAGCGAGCTGACACGGCCAGTAAACTCAGCCGTGGCCTGAGTCTCTTTTTCAGAGCTGCGCACCGCATTCGCCAGAATTAAATCGGTGCTGATTCGTTCTTCTTCAAGCTTGAGCGGCAGCGTCAGGCTGTCACAATTAAGGGCAGCACTGTCAATGGTCATCGTAGTGCCGCGCAGCGCATTCATGACGTCCGTCTTGCTCTCCGCACCATTGACACGTACTTCCAGAAGCCCATCCCTGCTGGAAAGAGTTGAGGGAATGGTCAGGTTAACCGGCTGGATGGCTGGATCATCAAAGGTAAAGGCTGACGCGTCCGCCGTTTGGGAGAACTGTGCAGTGTCGACGCTGAATTGCAGAACAGCCGTATCGTCTTTGTTAAGGTGCACATTGTCAGTGCCTTCCGCAAAATACGGCAGCGGAGAGGAGACATCAACCATCAGACGCCCTTGCTTTTCGCCGTCCTGTTTAAAGCAGTCTTTGTTAAGCTCAAGCAGTCCGTTGCTTTTGTCCTCTTTATCCAAAGTTCCTGTTAGGCTTAACACTAAAGTATGATCGTCCAAAAGATTTATCGTTTCAATTTTAGCGCTTTTAAAAGCATTTTTAAGCGCAATATCCTCAGCCTTGACAGCGTCAGAGAATGAATCTTCCTGACTGGAAATAACAATGTCGAAAAAAGCTGCGCCAGCGGCGACAGAGCTGTTGGTCTGAAGCTTTTCAAACTCAATTTCAGGCAGATCAACCAGCTTTGCAGAACCAATGGAAACTTTGGTAGCAAGTGTCTTTGTGCTTTCGTTTACATTCAAATCATTGTTCACAGAATAAGTAATGCCTTCAATTGCATCAGACAAAGATGCATCCGCGCCGTTTTCTTCCCCGGCGTAAACGGGATTTGGAAAAGCTGTCAGCAGGAGTTGTGTTGTCAACAACAGGCAGAGCGCAATTGAGAGCAGCTTCTGTCCCTTTTTCCTTTTGCAGAGCCAGATACAAAAGACGATCAGTACGGCGGCTAAGACAATGCCAATGCCGATACCGATTTTACTCGGTGTCCCTGTTACAGGATTTGAAGGGACACTGGAGAGCGATACAGGAATCACAGAGCTCTTTTCACCGACCTGTATTGTAAAGCTGTGGAGGATTTTCTGCCCGGTGGCAATCTTATCATAGGTTCTTGTAGTGTTTTCAGAATACAGCCCCTCAGGGAGAGTGGTCTCAAGGGTTACATTCATTAAATCAGCGTTTGTCTGGTTGTCCAGCTCTAAGGTCGCCGTTACCTGGTCGCCATCCTTTACAGATTCTTTATTAAAATAAAGCTGTGTGGGAGGATACCCTTCGGGGGGGCCAGTATCCGAATCCTGGGCAAAAACTGAAAAATTCCCCAGCATTAAAAAGATAAAGAGCATAGAAATCGTTGATAAAATTCTTTTAAACTTTTTCATTTAAAAACACATCCTTTATAATTTTTTAGATATTTTTAAAATATTACTTTACAGTTATTTGAGGCTATAAGCTAAACAGGTTGTCACTGCGGTATCAACAATGGTATGTGAAAATATAGAAACACCGTGTGGAGTGATAGCAATTTGGTAAGCAATAAGACTATAACTTAGCGTTCTATCGGATAAAAGATATTATTTTGTCAGGAAGTAAATTCAGACTAATTTTAGCATCCCATTTTTTATAAGCGAATGCAGATACATTAACGTCAAATAAATGTTCGTTTACTTGGGCAGCACCAGTCTCGAGGTTGAAAACATCTCCATAAAACCTATAGGCTGCCTTTGCGCCGTATTCGTATCCTATAGAGATAGATGGTGTTAAATCTTCATCAATTAAGCTGCTGTTTCCGATATAAAGAACCTTGCCACCTTTTGTATTAAAGCCAAGGTCTGTCAATTCTTCGAGAATAGATGTTTTACCGCTGGAATTAAGTCTGCTTTTCATCGCGATTAATGTTTCCATATCTGGATTTTTGTTGATTGTATTAAAACTTTTATTACGTGCATCAAAAGTGTTTCGGACTAATTCTGTAAAAGATTTCATATACATTGGTTTTGATGAAATATATGAAGTACTAAACATACGTCCGGGAAAACTTCGTTCAAAATGATTTTGCAAGTTATAAGAATAAAGACCATTATAGCTATATTCCTTTCCGTCAATAAGATTAATGTCTTTTCCTTCTGGGAGAACCATAGCCTCATTATAAACATCACTTTTTTTAAGAAATGCTTGGAATTGGGTTTTCATTTCCTCAATGGCGTGATCATATTGATGGTTAGTGTTACTACTCTTCATATAGCACATGCTCATCATATAAGCTTTTAAGTAAAGAGAGTTAGCATAAGCTAAAAAATTAGATTTTGGATTTATAGTTTGTGAAGCCCAATTACAACGGGAGTTGTAAAGGTTCACGTAGACATCCAAAGTGCTGTCGCTTTCCATGAAATCGTCACCGAGAATGGATTTTCCAAAGGCCAGAGTATCTTTTGCAAAGGTGTCGCCGCCCCCAGCGCTGTATGCAACCGTATTATTAATCTGATTGACATAGGTATGATATTCGTTGGAAGCAGTGTCCGTGACTTCCATTAAGTTAGCAATCGCATTATTTTCCTGACTGTTGATTTTATTTACAGTCCAAGAGAGGCGGTCAGCCTCTTTTCCGAATGCAGAAACCTTATTTCGCATTTCTGTATCTTTGATGTGATTTACCAGATATTTTAGATCCTGACTGATAGCATCTGCTTTTTTATTGAGTTCGGCAACTTCAGCATTCAGTGCGATCAAATTATCTTTAATTTCACCCATTCCACTGGAGGATAAAGCATCACCGCCGAGCCCCAGGATTCCGGCACCTATTCCCCAAGGAGCCTCCTTGGCAAAGAAATTGGCAATGCTTAGTATTTTAGAAGTATATGTGAATGATTTTGCGAGAAGATCTTTTCCCGACGCATTTGAAGCTAACAGTTCATCGTCTGAAGCATCACTTTCATAAACGACCATGGCGTATTCAGAAGCCTGAACGGGGACGCCGTAGGCGTCAATGACACAGTTTGTATCCAGATAAAGCTTTTGAGAGTAGGCCCAATAGGCAAAGAACGTTTCAAGCCCCTCGTCCTCCTCAGCCCAGTTGGGGAGCTCAGGATCATCGATTGTCACTGTAAAGCTAAAGAGATTGTTGGAATCTCCTGAAATCTTTAAAGGTGAAACACTGACACCAGGCTGCGGCGCGTCGGCAAGAGCGATGACCCCCTGCGTTAAATCAACACTGCCATTGAGCGAGCTTACACGGCCAGTAAACTCAGCTGTGGCCTGAGTCTCTTTTTCAGAGCTGCGCACCGCATTCGCCAGAATTAAATCGGTGTTGATTCTTTCTTCTTCAAGCGTCAGCGGCAGCGTCAGACTGTCACAATTAAGTGCAGCACTGTCAATGGTCATTGTGGCGCCGCGAAGCGCGTTTAGGATGTCCGTCTTGCTCTCCGCACCATCAACACGTACTTCCAGAAGCCCATCCCTGCTGGAAAGAGTTGAGGGTATGGTCAGGTTAACTGGCTGGATGGCTGGATCATCAAAGGTAAAGGCTGACGCGTCCGCCGTTTGGGAGAACTGTGCAGTGTCAATGCTGAATTGCAGAACAGCCGTATCACCCTCGTTAAGGTGCACATTGTCAGTGCCCTCCGCAAAGTACGGTAGCGGAGAGGAGACATCAACCATCAGACGCCCTTGCTTTTCGCCGTCCTGTTTAAAGCAGTTTTTGTTAAGCTCAAGCAGTGCATTGCTCTCATCCTCTTTATCCAAAGGTCCAGTGAGACTCAACGCTAACGTATGCTCGTCCAGAAGAGTGATTGTATCAATTCTGGCATTTTCAAAAGCATTTTTCAGGACAATATCCTCAGCCTTCACAGCGTCAGAAAATGGGTCACTTTGGCTGGAAATAACAATATCGAAAAAGGCAGCGCCAGCGGCGACAGAGCTGTTAGTCTGAAGCGCTTCATATGTAATTTCAGACAGCTCAACCAACTCGACAGAACCAATGGTGACAGTGGTAGAAAGTACTTCTGTGCTCTCGTTTACTGTCAGATCGCTGCTAACAGAATAAGAGATGCTCTCTACTTCATCAGACAAAGAAGTATCCGTATCACTTTCCTCCTCGGCGTAAACGGGATTTGGAAAAGCCGTCAGCAGAAGCTGTGTTGTCAACAGCAGGCAGAGCGCAATCGAGAATACCATCTGCCCCTTTCTTCTTTTGCAGAGCCAAACAGCAAAGACGATCAATGCAGCGGTTAGGGCAATACCAATGCCGATAGTACCCGGTGCTCCTGTTACAGGATTTGAAGGGATGCTGGAGAGTGACACAGGGATCACAGAGCTTTTGTCGCCAACCTGTATTGTAAAGCTGTGAAGGATTTTTTGTCCGGCGGCGATTTTATCATAGGTTCTTGTGGTACTTTCAGAATACAGCCCCTCAGGGAGAGTGGTCTCAAGGGTTACATTCATTAAATCAGCGTTTGTCTGGTTGTCCAGCTCTAAGGTTGCTGTTACCTGGTCGCCATCCTTTACAGATTCTTTATTAAAATAAAGCTGTGTGTGAGGATACCCTTCGGGAGGCCCGGTATCCGAATCCTGAGCAAAAACTGAAAAATTCCCCAGCACCAAAAAGATAAAAAGCATAGAAATCGTTGACAAAATTTTTTTGAACTTTTTCATTTAAAAACACATCCTTTATAATTTATAAAATATTTTCAAAACGTTACTTTTTCAAAATTATCTGTTGACAGACAATCGAGATTCACAAAATTTTTATCGAATTGAGCCGTGCAGGCAGAGAGCCGATGTGGTGGCCGCCGAGGTGGCCGTGCATAGCCATTGAGAGAATTGCTGTCTGAGGTCTGGGCTAAAGCAGGCATACTCCAAAGCATTAAGAACAAAAGAAGCATGGAGATTGTTGACAGAGCAGTTTTAAATTTTTTCATTTTAAAGCACATCCTTTCATATTATGTTTGGCACCATTTTAACACAGGATTTTTTTCGCACAAGTGTTTTAAATAAAATTAAAGAATATGCTTTTGTTTAGTGTTATGGTTTAAAAAACAGGAAAAATGAACAGAACAGTTATTTCAGGCTATAGGCCAATAATAAACAGGTTGTCACAGTGGTGTCAACAATGGTGCGTGAAAAAGTTTTATATTCGTTTCAAAATAAGTTTTTTACTGTTATACTCAAAAACCAGGCATGAAAAGATAAGCGTCAAAGATGACAGGAGGAATTTATATGAAAAAGTTTTACACACGAGAACTTCACAGGTTAAGTATAGGGTTGCTGATCATACTTACGCTGTTGTTCGCGTTTTTATTAAATACTGCCGTTCAGGCAGAAGAACAGGAGTTACTAAAAGCGAAACAGGTGATTTATACCTTTGATATACCCGATGGAAGTTTAGACGACCGGGATGTTGCGTTAGGAACCAGCCAGGAGCAGCTAGACCTCCCTTCCAGCCTGATTGCTAGGGTAAAAAACGCCGAAAAGGAGCAGAAGTTCGAGGTACCAGTCACCTGGACAGCCCATCCCCAGTATGACAGGGACGCTCCGGGAGAATACCGGTTCACCGCAATACCAGCAGAGGAATATACACTGGCAGATCATCTTACGCCCCCGGGTGTTACAGTAACTGTAAATGAAGCGGAGGTGGATGATCCTAAAGCAGTTGATGAGAGGGAAGATGTGCGATTTAAAGAGGAAAAATCGGAAGATCGGAGTCGCTCCAATCAACCTTTCTCATTTGATATCGCCAGTGGAAGTGTTGTCATTGAGCCTGATACGACAGGCCAATCAGATATTCAGGTCACACAGGGCAGTACAGTCACACGTGGGATCGACTCATCAGATACGATTGAGCTTTACAGCACCTCCGGCGCCACCGTTAATCATTTCGTCATGGTGAAAGGCGGGATCGAGACGAATGTTGCTGCAAATGGTATTAACATTAAATCACCCAGCGGAGACGGCTTTTCCATTACTGAGAATTCGACTGTTACACTTACGCTTGTTGGAAATAACTATGTTCAACCATCAGGCTCCTATTATGCGGGAATATTAGTGCGTGTCGGAAGCTCACCCACTATTGAAGATGGAGGCAATGGTTTTATTGAGGCCAGAGGAGGAAACTACAGTGCAGCCATAGGAGGTGCCTCGTCATATGATGGTACAGGTAGTGGTGACATAACAATAAACAGCGGGACAATTAATTGTTATGCGGGAAAATGGAATGCCATTTTGGGAGGTGATGATGCAAATATAACAATAAATGGTGGAAAGGTAAATATTACTAATACTAATAGTAATTTTGATAAAAAAGGAATTTCAGCAGATACGCTGGTTTTAAATGGAGGGACTGTCTCGGCCGATGGGTACAGAAACCGTAGTATAGAATGCAGCAAAGCAATTATAAACGGAGGAAGTCTGTATGTAAATTCCTCAATATCAGGAACTTTTATCAACAGCGCAGGTCTCCCAGTGTCCCAGAATCGAATTGACGCAAGCTCTGTTTATGGACCGAATGAAATGGTAAAAGCAGGTGAGCTTGACGTCCTGATGGCCAGGCTCCACACGGCACAGGTACCGAATGCTTACTCTAACCTTTACGGCGTCAGGGATGTCTATACCGATTCAAGCGCAAGTGTATATTTATGGCTGCCCCGGGTTAATATGCCGCTCACCGATATTGAAGATCCATCTTCCGTAAAGGACTATGATAACAGCGGACTGCCGGAGAGGATAACCGCCAAATATCTAAGTACGCCAGTCACTTTAAAGCTCTTAAACCCCGATGATTATTCATCATCGGCAGTTTATCAATGGCAATTGAACGGAAAAGATATAGAGGGCGCAACAGCACAGACTCTGGAAGCAAAAGACATTGGTACATATACACTAAATATAACGGACGGAGGTTCTGTTTCCAGCTATCGTCAAATCATATTTTCCGCTGTCTATACGCTTGCCTTTGACAGTAACGGAGGCAAGGGCGTGATGCCGGACCAGACAAAAAATTACGGCGAAGAGCTGCCATTGAACCCAAATGAATATACCAAAACCGGCTACACCTTTAGCGGCTGGAAAGAATTGAAAAGTGGAGCTGTTTATCCCGATAAAGCCACACTAACCGAAGATTTTACAGTCATAGATGGCGAAGTAGTCAAATTATATGCCCAGTGGCGTGCAAATAACTATAACGTCAAATTCGACGGCAACACCGCCGATGGCGGCAGCATGACCGATCAAGCCATGACCTACGATACGGCGGTCAATCTGACGGCCAACGGTTACACCAAAACCGGCTACACCTTTACAGGCTGGAACACCCAGGCCAATGGCGGCGGGACCGCCTATACCGATGGTGAGAATGTTAAAAATCTGACCACAGCAGATGGCGAAACCGTTCCACTGTACGCCCAGTGGCGTGCCAACAAGTACAGCATCCAATTCGAGGGCAACACCGCCGACGGCGGCAGCATGGCCGATCAGGCCATGACCTATGACGAGGCGGCTAGTCTGGAACGCAACAGCTATACCAAGACTGGCTACACCTTTACGGGCTGGAACACCCAGGCCGACGGAGGCGGAACTGCCTATGGCGATGGTGAGGAGGTTAAAAATCTGACCATAGTCGATGGAGAAGTAGTCAAGCTGTATGCCCAGTGGCGTTTACGCACACCGAGCATTGTCACAAGCCAGAGTATTGGAAAACATGGCGATACGATTACTTTGACAGGTGAAGACTTTGAACCGAATGCAGAAGTCATTTTTACGCTGCACTCGATGCCAAAAGAGATTGGGAAGGCACCAGCAGACACAGATGGAAAGGTGACACTTACATTTCAGGTGCCTTTTGACACCGAAGAAGGTGATCATCAGCTAAGGGCAGATAACGGTATTCATTCAGCCCAGACTGGGCTTAAGGTGCTGAAAACAGCCAAAGCGGATTCTGAAAAAATTGATAACAATACAAATGGAACACCTGTTGGAACAGGAATACAAAGCCATGGGTATATTCCGCTCGTTCTTGTTTTAGTACTCTGTGGTATCACTTTTGGTGTACTGTTAAGAAGAAATAAATTGAAATAATACACGTTGCAGATAAATATATGGTTTTACTTAATTAAAGGATAAGCTGTGAAAAATCAAATGACTGTTCAAAATTTAGAAAGGAAATTTAGATGATGAAAAAAACGAATGATACAAAATTATACAAAATATATATAAGCCTGCTAATGATGGTAGTCATGATATTTCCGATTTTTCTCAGCACAGCCGTTCAGGCCGAAATAGTAGCTCCAGAAAATCCAATCCAGGTGATTACCGCCTTTAATGTTTCTGACGAAGATCTGAAAAGCCGGAATATTGCTTTGGGGACAAAGACGGAGCAGCTGGGCTTGCCGGACAGCGTGCTCGTTGATCTTGAAGAATCAGACGAAATGCCGGAAAGGGGTGTGGAGGTACCACTTACCTGGACATCGCAGCCCCAGTACGATAAGGATACTCCAGGCGAGTATACCTTTACAGCCTCTGCAGGGGAAGAATACGTGCTGGCAGACGGTCTCGCTGCGCCAAGCATTAAGGTGGTTGTAGAAAAGGAAGCGGATAACCAAGAGAGATTGCTCAGACAGGCGCAGCCCTTGTCAAATGCGGAGCCATATCAGATTAGCAGCGCCGGCAGTGCTTTAGACCAAACAAAATACACGACGCTGAAGGCCGCTTTTGACGCCATTAACCTGAATACAGCGGCGCAGTATACCATCAGCCTGAGCAGTAATGACGATATGACAGGCGATGGAGCGGCAGAGCTTACCCGGGCAAATGTAAAAATAATTTTAAATGGAAATGGACACACCATTCTCCAGGGGGATAACGCCAAACATGTTAAAAGCACCAACAATATTGATCTGGAAATGATCAACATAAAATTAACGGCCAGCGATAATACTTATGGCGGCATTGAAGCCAACGGAAAGGTGAGCATAAAAGATTCAAGGTGGTCGAATATGTCGTCAGGCCTTCTGTCAGTAACAGCAAGCTTTACGAACAGCACTTTTCAGAATATCACAGGTCAAATGATATACAGGCCGCAAAGCAGTGCGTTCACCGATTGCACATTTAAGGATATGTCGAGTGATAATTTTATGTTTATTTACTCGTCTGGAAGCACCTTATTTAAAAACTGTATCCTGGAAAACGTGGGCTATCTTCATCATGACCGCAGCAGTCCGCTGACCATTGAGGATTGTACCTTTAAAAATACCGGACGGATTTTTACATGGAATAACTGTACTTTAATCTTAAAAGGGACAGTCCTTCTGGATGGTACGCCTATTGAAATGAGAAATAATGCTATTTTGACCGTAGAACCCGGCAGCGACCTCACCATAAAAAACACAACAACGTCCGCGATTTACGGCGGCAATTTGAGCAATATCAATTTTTCCGGCGCGAATGTTAAATTTGAAAATAATGGCAGAAACATCCGTTCCAGAAAGCCCACCAGTGAGGAAATTGCCCAATACCCGAATATTTCAGCGGTCCGCACCAGCATTGTGGAAAAGTATTATAACTATCTGCATCCCCTGAATAACAAAGATATTGCCTTTACAGGCGGAATAGATTTTCCATCGTATATACCGACCTACGACCCCAACAAGGGCTCAGGCACAAGGTATGAAGACCGGGATACCCGGGAACCGGACTATAAAAATGTGTTTTACGGGACAGGCGCAGGATACATTGTTTTGGATAATACTTCGGACCCACATCTGAAGTACTCAAGAGTCGGTTATGAGTTTATTTCATGGAACACCAAAAGTGATGGTACCGGCCATTCCTATACTGCATACGATGTTGCTACGATAGACGCGGATAACAATACTTTTTACGCTTTCTGGAAAGCGCACCAGTACACAATAAAGTTTGACGGTAACACGGCAGATGGCGGCAGTACAGATGATCAGACCATGACCTACGATACGGCAGCCAACCTGACGGCCAACGGCTATACCAAAACTGGGTACACCTTTACCGGCTGGAATACCCAGCCTGACGGTACGGGAACTGCCTATAGCAACGGTCAAAATGTAAAGAACCTGACAACTGCAGATGGCGATATGATAACACTGTACGCTCAGTGGCGTGCCAACAACTATACCATCAAATATGACGGCAATGCTGCGGACAGCGGCAGTATGAATGACCAGCCAATGGTTTTTGACGTTGCAGCCAACCTGACTGATAATGCCTATGCCAGAATCGGCTATACCTTTACAGGCTGGAATACCCAGCCTGACGGTACGGGAACTGCCTATAGCGATGGTCAAAATGTAAAAAACCTGACCGCTGCAGATGGCGATACGATAACCCTGTTCGCTCAGTGGCGCGCTAACAGCTATACCATCCAATTTGATGGCAACACCGCCGATGGCGGCGATACGGCCAGCCAGAGCATGACCTACGATGCGGCGGCCAATCTAACCGTCAACGGATACACCAAAACAGGCTATACCTTTACGGGCTGGAATACCCAGTCCGATGGCAGTGGAACCGTCTACACCGATGGACAGAATGTGGTAAACCTGACCGCTGTCGAAGGAGAAAAAGTTACACTATATGCTCAGTGGCGTGCAAATAATTATACCATCAGGTTTGATGGCAACACCGCCGATGGCGGCAGTACCTCAGACCAGGCCATGACCTATGACCAGGCGGCCAACCTGACAGCCAACGGCTATACCAAAACCGGTTATAGCTTCAAGGGGTGGAATACCCAGTCCGACGGCGGCGGAACCGCCTATACCGATGGACAGAATGTGGTAAACCTGACCGCCGTCGAAGGAGAAAAAGTTACACTATATGCTCAGTGGCGTGCAAATAATTATACCATCAGGTTTGATGGCAACACCGCCGATGGCGGCAGTACCTCAGACCAGGCCATGACCTATGACCAGGCGGCCAACCTGACAGCCAACGGCTATACCAAAACCGGTTATAGCTTCAAGGGGTGGAATACCCAGTCCGACGGCGGCGGAACCGTCTATACCGATGGACAGAATGTGGTAAACCTGACCGCTGTCGAAGGAGAAAAAGTTACACTATATGCTCAGTGGCGTGCAAATAATTATACTATCAGGTTCGATGGCAACACCGCCGACGGCGGAGATATGGCCGACCAGAGCATGACCTATGACCAGGCGGCCAACCTGACGGCCAACGGCTATACCAAAACAGGCTACACCTTCACGGGCTGGAACACCCAGTCCGATGGCGGCGGAACCGCCTATACTGAAGGGCAGAATGTCGTGAATCTGACATCTGTTGAAGGAGAAAGGGTTACCCTGTACGCCCAGTGGCGTGCCAACAGCTATACCATCCAATTCGATGGCAACACCGCCGACGGCGGAGATACGGCCGACCAGAGCATGACCTATGACCAGGCGGCAGACCTGACGGCCAACGGCTATACCAAAACCGGCTACACCTTCACGGGCTGGAATACCCAGTCCGATGGCGGCGGAACCGCCTATACTGAAGGGCAGAATGTCGTGAATCTGACATCTGTTGAAGGAGAAAGGGTTACCCTGTACGCCCAGTGGCGTGCCAACAGCTATACCATCCAATTCGATGGCAACACCGCCGACGGCGGTAACACGCCAGCCCAGACCATGACTTACGATGCGGCGGCCAATCTAACCGTCAACGGCTACACCAAAACAGGCTATACCTTTGCGGGCTGGAATACCCAGTCCGACGGCGGCGGAACCGCCTATAGCGATGGGCAGAATGTGGTAAACCTGACCGCTGTCGAAGGAGAAAAAGTTACATTATATGCTCAGTGGCGTGCAAATAATTATACCATCAGGTTCGATGGTAACACCGCCGCCGGCGGTAACACGCCAGATCAGAGCATGACCTATGATACAGCTGTAAACTTGACCGCCAACGGCTATACCAAAACAGGCTACACCTTTACCGGGTGGAATACCCAACTCGATGGCGGCGGAACCGCCTATACCGATGGACAATTGGTCAGCAATCTGACTTCAGAAAAAGAAGGGTCAGTCACCCTGTACGCCCAGTGGCGCGCTAACAATTACACCATCCAATTTGATGGCAACACCGCCGACGGCGGAGATACGGTCGACCAGAGCATGACCTATGACCAGGCGGCCAACCTGACAGCCAACGGCTATACCAAAACAGGCTATACCTTCATTGGCTGGAATACCCAGCCCGATGGCGGCGGAATGGCCTATGATGATGGACAAAGCGTCATAAATCTGACGCCAAATGATGGTGAAACCGTCACGTTGTATGCCCAGTGGCACGCTAACAGCTATACCATCCAGTTCGATGGCAACACCGCCGACGGCGGTAACACGCCAGCCCAGACCATGACCTACGATGCGGCGGCCAATCTAACCGTCAACGGCTACACCAAAACAGGCTATACCTTTGCGGGCTGGAATACCCAGTCCGACGGCGGCGGAACCGCCTATAGCGATGGGCAGAATGTGGTAAACCTGACCGCTGGCGAAGGAGAAAAAGTTACATTATATGCTCAGTGGCGTGCAAATAATTATACCATCAGGTTCGATGGCAACACCGCCGAAGGCGGAGATACGGCCGACCAGAGCATGACCTATGACCAAGCGGCCAACCTGACCGCCAACGGCTATACCAAAACCGGCTACACCTTTACCGGGTGGAACACCCAGTCCGACGGCGGCGGAACCGCCTATACTGATGGACAAAATGTCATAAACCTGACATCTGTCGAAGGAGAAACGGTTACTCTGTTTGCCCAATGGCGCACCAACAGCTATACCATCCACTTCGATGGCAATACCGCCGATGGCGGCGATACGGCCAGCCAGGTCATGACCTATAATCAAGCAGCAGACCTGACGGCCAACGGCTATACCAAAACCGGCTACACCTTTACCGGGTGGAACACCCAACCCGATGGCGGCGGAACTAGCTATATCGATGGACAGAATGTTACAAATCTGACGTCTGTCGATGGGGAAACCTTTACCTTGTTTGCCCAGTGGCGCGCCAACAGCTATACCATCCAGTTCGATGGCAACACGGCCGACGGCGGCAGCACACCAGAGCAGACCATGACCTACGATCAGGCAGCCAGCCTGACGGCCAACGGCTATACCAAGACAGGCTACACCTTTAGCGGCTGGAACACCCAACCCGATGGCGGCGGAACAACCTATACCGATGGACAGAATGTCACAAATCTGACTTCAAAGGAAGGAGACAAGGTAACGTTGTTCGCCCAGTGGCGAGCCAACAGCTATACCATCCAATTTGATGGCAATACCGCCGATGGCGGCGATACGGCCAGCCAGAGCATGACCTATGATACAGCTGTAAACCTGACCGCCAATGGTTATACCAAAACCGGCTACACCTTCACGGGCTGGAACACCCAGTCCGATGGCGGAGGAACCGCCTATACTGAAGGGCAGAATGTCGTGAATCTGACATCTGTTGAAGGAGAAAGGGTTACCCTGTACGCCCAGTGGCGTGCCAACAGCTATACCATCCACTTCGATGGTAATACCGCCGATGGCGGCGATACGGCCAGCCAGAGCATGACCTATGATACAGCCGTAAACCTGACCGCCAATGGTTATACAAAGACAGGCTACACCTTTACCGGGTGGAACACCCAACCCGATGGCGGCGGAACTAGCTATACCGATGGACAGAATGTTACAAATCTGATGTCTGTCGAAGGAGGGACGGTTACCCTGTACGCCCAATGGCGCGCCAATAATTACACCATCCACTTCGATGGCAACACCGCCGATGGCGGCAGCACACCAGAGCAGGCCATGACCTACGATCAGGCAGCCAGCCTGACGCCCAATGGCTACACTAAAACAGGATACACCTTTATGAACTGGAACACCCAGCGTGATGGCGGCGGAACCGCCTATACCGATGGACAGAATGTCAGTAATCTGAGTTCAAAAGAAGGAGACAGCGTAACGCTGTACGCCCAGTGGCGCGCCAACAGCTATACCATCCAATATGACGGCAACAACGCCGATGGCGGAGATATGGCTAACCAAAGCATGACCTATGATCAGGCGGCCAACCTGACGGCCAACAGCTATGCCAAAACAGGCTACACCTTTGCGGGCTGGAACACTCGGCCCGATGGCGCCGGTACGGCTTATGGCAACGAACAAAGCGTGGTGAACCTGACACCAGACGATGGCAGTATCATAACCCTGTACGCCCAATGGCATGCCAATAATTATAAAGTGGCATTTGACGGAAATACGGCTGACAGCGGAAGTATGAGCGATCAGCCAATGGCCTTTGACATTGAAGTGAACCTGACCGCCAACGCCTATACCAAAACCGGTTACACCTTTGTGGGATGGAATACCGAGAAAGGCGGCGAAGGGACAGCCTATACCGATGGACAGACAGTGGTTAATCTGACAGCGGTCGAAGGCGAAACCGTCACGCTCTATGCCCAGTGGCGCGCCAACAAATACATTATCCACTTCGATGGCAATACGGCCGACGGCGGCAGCACAACAGAGCAGGCTATGACCTATGACACAGCGGCCACCTTGACGGCCAATGGCTACACCAAAACAGGCTACACCTTCATTGGATGGAATACCCAGCCCGATGGCGGCGGAATGGCCTATGATGATGGACAAAGCGTCATAAATCTGACGCCAAATGATGGTGAAACCGTCACGTTGTATGCCCAGTGGCACGCTAACAGCTATACCATCCAGTTCGATGGCAACACCGCTGACAGCGGCAGCATGACAGACCAGAGCATGACCTATGATCAGGCAGCCAGCCTGACCGCCAACGGCTATATCAAAACAGGCTATGCCTTTGTGGGCTGGAATACCCAGCCCGACGGAGGGGGAACCGCCTATACTGATGGACAAACGGTCAGTAACCTGACTTCAGAAGAAGGAGGGACAGTTACCCTGTTCGCCCAATGGCGCGCCAATAATTACACCATCCACTTCGATGGCAATACGGCCGATGGCGGCAGCACACCAGAGCAGGCCATGACCTACGATCAGGCAGCCAGCCTGACCACCAACGGCTACACTAAAACAGGCTACACCTTCATGAACTGGAACACCCAGCGTGATGGTGGCGGAACCGCCTATACCGATGGACAGAATGTCAGTAATCTGAGTTCAGAAGAAGGAGACAGCGTAACGCTGTACGCCCAATGGCGTGCCAACAGATACACTGTCCAATTTGACGGCAACACGGCCGACGGCGGCAGCACGCCGGAGCAGGCCATGACCTATGATCAGGCAGCCAGCCTGACGATTAACGGCTATACCAAAACCGGCTACACCTTTACCGGCTGGAACACCCAACCCGATGGCGGCGGAACTAGCTATACCGATGGACAGAATGTTACAAATCTGACATCTGTCGAAGGAGGGACGGTTACCCTGTACGCCCAATGGCGCGTCAACACCTACAGCATCCAATATGACGGCAACACGGCCGACGGCGGCAGCACGCCGGGGCAGGCCATGACCTATGATCAGGCAGCCAGCCTGACGGTTAACGGCTATACCAAAACCGGCTACACCTTTACCGGCTGGAACACCCAGCCCGATGGAACAGGAGCAGCTTTTAACGATGAGCAGACTGTAATCAACCTGTCTCCAAGGGACGAGGATATTGTTATCCTCTACGCCCAGTGGCGGGCCAACCACTATACCATCCAATTTGACGGCAATACTGCCGAAAGCGGCAGTACGCCTGACCAAATAATGACCTATGATCAGACAGCGGAACTGACGGCCAACGGCTATACCAAAACCGGCTTTGCCTTTTCGGGCTGGAATACCCAGGCCGACGGCCAGGGAACCGGCTATACAGAGCGAGAAAGCGTAAAAAACCTGACCACTGTGGACGATGATACCGTTCTTTTATATGCTCAGTGGCGTTTAAGAATACCGGGCATCACCGTAAACCAGAATGTGAGCGCGCATGGGGATACCATCAACGTGACAGGCACCGATTTTGAGCCAAACGCAGAGATCACCTTTACAGTGCATTCAACCCCAAGGGAAGTCGGGCGAGTACATGCCGACAGCAATGGGGAGGCCCTGTTTACCTTCCAGATGCCCTTTGACATTGAAGCCGGGGATCACACCCTTTTAGCCGACAACGGTATCCACTCCGCTCAGACACCCGTTAAGGTAACAGCATCCGCACACGCCGATTCCAATGCGGCGGACAACAGCGGGCATACAGGCGGTAACAGCGCAGGCACCGGAATACAGGGAACCACCTACATTCCGATCATCATGATACTGCTGCTCTGCGGTGTTTTAGTGGTTGTATTATTAAAGAGAAAACATTCAAAACGTTAACTTTTTATCATTGGAAAGACACAGGTAAGTCCACATAACGATGCCTATGTGGACTTACACTTTTGGACTAGGAGAAAAACAATGGAAAATTTCGTTGCAATAACAGAAGTAATCAAAAATGTGGTTTGGAGTAATATTCTTGTTATCCTCTTAATGGGAGCTGGTATTTATTTTTCGATCCGGCTGAAATTTCCGCAGCTTCGTTTTTTTAAGGAGATGATCAGAGTTTTAAAAGGCAACGGCGACACAAGTGATGGGATCACACCATTCCAGGCATTTGCGACAGCCCTTGGGGCGCGTGTCGGCGTCGGGAATATCGCGGGTGTAGCGACAGCCATCTATTTTGGCGGGCCAGGTGCTCTTTTCTGGATTTGGGCCTTTGGATTCTTTGCCACCTGTACGGCTTTGTCTGAAGCTGTGCTGGGACAGGCCTATAAGATTAAAACAGGTAACGAATACCTGGGTGGCCCGGCTTTTTATATTGAGCGGGGATTGAAGTGTAAACCTTTAGCAAAGATATTTGCCATCATACTGATTCTGGGCATTGGAATACTCATGCCCGGTATCCAGATGGACGCGATTGTCACAACGCTGGACAACGCCTATGGTGTCAACACGCTGGTTACTGCCATTATCGGCACAGCGCTCATAGGGATTATCATCTGGGGTGGGATCAAGCGTATCGGACGGGTAGCCGAAGGCATGGCGCCCTTCATGTGCGCCATTTACCTGTTGTTTGGCATTGCTGTCATTATTCAAAACATCACAAAGGTGCCAGAGGTATTCTCAGTGATTTTCACCTCTGCCTTTGGAACAAACGCTATTTTTGGCGGTATTCTGGGTTCAGCGGTTTCGTGGGGCGTAAGGCGCGGGATCTTTTCGACCGATGCGGGCTATGGCTCCGGCGGTATCATGGCAGCGGCGGCAGAAGCGACCCACCCGGCCAAGCAGGGGCTCATTCAGGCTCTGTCCATTTATCTGAGCATCTTTATCGTCTGCACAATCTCAGGCTTAGTCATCCTGCTGTCCGGCATTTATAACGTTGTGGACGAGAGCACCGGCGCCATGCTGGCGCAGGGTGCGCCTAACCTTGAGCAGGGCGCCCTCTGGGTACAGACCGCGCTCAATAACCTGACACCCAACACCATTCCGTGGGAAGGTAAAATTTTGAGTGTCATCATAGCGCTGTTTGCCCTGACCACCCTGCTCGGATATTATTACCAGATCGAGAGCAATGTCCGGTATTTATTCAGAAATGTGGGAACACTGGGACGAACAATCTTACGCCTTGCTTTTTTAGCCGCTATTTTTATTGGCGGTATCGCGGATTCGTCAATGCTCTGGAATGTCATGGATATTGGCGTGGCCTGCATGGCATGGATCAATATTATTGTTGTGCTGCTTCTTTCAAATCAGGTTGTAAAGATTATGAAGGATTATGAAATACAAAAGAAGGCAGGCGTTATGGAGCCCGTATTTAATCCGAAGCTTCTGAACATAGAGGACACAACACAGGTATGGTCTAAATATCAAAAGGAGAGTGACAGTTTATAGGGCAGCGCCTTATCTGCTTTTTGCTGGTAAAATTCACAGCTTTTGGTGCAGAAAACGGAATGATGGCCGATTTCCCAGAATAGGCCAGAATGATTGTAACCTTCAAATGAAGCTGTTAAGATAAAACCAGATGAATAATCGTTATCAAAAGACTGGGAGGGAAAAGTTATGATGCAGAAAATTCAGAAATTTGGCGGGGCAATGTTTACACCTGTTTTGCTCTTTGCTTTTGCGGGGATTGTTGTCGGCATAGGAACACTTTTTACCACCCAGGCCATTTTTGGCGAGCTGGCAAGCCCGGAAAGCCTCTGGTTCAAATGCTGGAACGTCGTGCTTCAGGGCGGCTGGACCGTATTCCGGCAGCTCCCGCTGCTGTTTGTGGTGGCCCTGCCCATCGGTCTTGCCAAAAAACAAAATGCGCGCTGCTGTATGGAAGCGCTGGTCCTCTATTTAACCTTCAACTATTTTGTCTCAATCATGCTCTCCCAATGGGGCGCAGACCTTGGCATTGACCTGACATCTCAGGCAGAAGGCGGAAGCCATTTAACCCAGATTGCCGGTATTGAGACCCTCGATATGGGGATGTTCGGGGCATTGGGAATTTCGGCGCTCGTCATATTTCTGCACAACCGGTTTTATGAAAAAGAGCTGCCGGAATGGCTGGGTATTTTCAGCGGCTCCACCTTTGTATTTATGATTGGCTTCTTCGCAATGCTGCCAGTGGCAGTCTTAGCGATCCTTATATGGCCTCAGGTTCAGCTTTTAATGAGCGCCCTTCAGCAGTTTGTACTGGGAGCAGGCACCTTGGGTGTGGGCTTGTTTGTATTTTTGGAAAAGCTGCTGATCCCCTTTGGCCTCCACCATCTGCTTTACTCCTCTTTCTACTTTGATAATGTGGTCATTAACGGAGGAATCTATTCTTACTGGGCCACACAGCTCCCTCAACTCGCGGCGTCGACAGAAGCATTAAAGGAGTTGGCGCCGTGGGCCTCCTACACAGCCACAGGATTTTCAAAGATATTCGGCTGTCCGGGGATCGCGCTGGCCTTTTATTTCACCGCTAAGCCACAGAACAGGAAACGTTTGCTGGCGCTGCTGATCCCAATAACACTGACCGCTGTTTTGTGCGGGGTGACCGAGCCCATTGAGTTCACATTTTTATTTATCGCGCCTGTTTTATTTATTGTGCACGCTGTATTGTCAGCGCTGCTGGCCATGGTGATTAACCTGCTGGGAATAACCGGAATCTTTTCCGGGGGCCTTATCGAGATGGCCTCCTTCAACTGGATTCCCCTCATGGGAAGCCACTGGCAGCAATACCTGCTCCTGTTTGCCGTAGGGCTTGCTTTTACAGGTATCTGGTTTGTCGTGTTTCGCTTTATAATTCTTAAGCTTAATCTCAAAACACCAGGGCGCCAGGATGAAGAAAACGTCAAATTTTATTCCAAGTCGGATTACAGGGCCAGTAAAAGCGATGAAGAGACACTTATTGTGCAAAAAGTGCTCGAGGCACTGGGAGGAAAAGAAAATATCATCGACGTCACGAATTGTGCGACACGCCTCAGGGTGAATATTAAAGACCCAAAAGTGGTGCTGGACGATCAGGCTTTTAAGGACCTCGGAACACATGGGTGCATTACGAGCGGCAGATCCGTCCAGGTCATTATAGGATTGTCCGTCGCAAAATTTCGGGAACAGTTTGAAAATTTATTATAAACACAGGAGGATAATGCAATGACACAAAAATATACCATTACAGTAGCAGGCGGAGGCAGTACTTTTACACCAGGTATTGTTCTGATGCTGTTAAAAGAGAGCAGCCGCTTTCCGATAAGGAAAATCATGCTCTATGACAACGACCCCGAGAGACAGAAAATAATCGCAGAAGCCTGTGGAATTTACCTCCGCGAGAACGCGCCGGAAATTGAGTTTGGTTATACCGATGATCCAAAGGAAGCTTTTACAGGCATCGACTTTGTGCTGGCGCATATCCGTGTTGGAAAATACGCCATGCGCGAAAAGGATGAGAAGATTCCCTTAAAATATGGGGTTGTGGGTCAGGAGACCTGCGGCCCGGGCGGTATCGCCTACGGCATGCGCTCCATCGGCGGCGTCCTTGAGATTTTAAACTATATGGAAGCGTATTCTCCGGACGCCTGGATGCTGAACTATTCAAACCCGGCCGCCATTGTAGCCGAGGCGACCAATCGGCTGAGGCCAGATTCAAAGATTTTGAACATCTGTGATATGCCCATCGACCTTGAAGAAAAAATGGCGGGAATAGCAGGGCTCAAGTCGCGTAAGGAAATGCAGGTCGGCTACTATGGCCTGAACCACTTTGGGTGGTGGCACCAGATCTATGACAAAGCAGGCAACGACCTGATGCCCGTTATCAGGGCATACATTGCGGAAAACGGCTTTCCAGTCAGTGCAGAGCAGCAGGTCGATGACAGCTGGGCTCACACCTTTAAAATGGCCAGAGAGGTTTACGCGATTGATCCGGAGACAATCCCAAATACTTATTTGAAGTACTATCTGTTTCCCTACGAGATCGCTGCCGGGCTGGACCCAGAATATACCAGAGCCAATGAAGTTATGGACGGGCGGGAAAAAAAGGTGTTCAGCGTCTGCCGCGAGATCATCGAAAAGGGAACCAGCAGCGGCAGTAATTTTGAAGCAGACGCCCACGCTACCTATATTGTCGATTTGGCCAGGGCGATTGCGGAGAACACCCAGGAGCGTTTTTTACTCATCGTTCCGAATGAAGGGGCCATTGAGAATTTTGAGCGGACCGCCATGGTGGAAATTCCCTGTATTGTCGGAAAAAACGGTTATGAGAAAATCTGCCAGGGAAAAATCCCGCGTTTTCAAAAAGGGATGATGGAGCAGCAGGTCAACGTCGAGAAACTGGTGGTAGACGCATGGATTGAGGGCAGCTACCAGAAGCTGTGGCAGGCCCTGACACTTTCCAAAACCGTCCCGAGCGCGGCAGCGGCAAAAGTCATATTAGATGAATTTATCCAGGCCAATGAAGATTACTGGCCTGAGCTTACTTAATCACATAAACATAAGAGGAAAACATGAAACTTGATGAACATATTAACAAGTACTACCATAATCTCAACGAAAACGACTTATATATCTGGAAATACATCAAATCAAACAGGGAGGCGTGCAAAAGCCTGACAATCACTGAGATGTCCAGCCGGTGCCATGTCTCACGGACCACATTATCGCGTTTTGTTCATAAAATTGGATTTAACGGCTTTAGTGAATTCAAAGTGACATTAATACACGACAGCCAGACGCCCAAAGAGGATTACACCAGCATGAAAAAGGTGATCAGCCTTTATAATGAGGTGGTCCACCGCATTGTGGAGCAGAACTGTGATAAAATTTTTGAGCTGATCGACAGCGCAGAGAACCTGTATATCTACAGCTCCGGAATACTGCAGAGTACTGTCGCCCATGAAATGACCCGGATCTTTGTCTCGGCAAAACGGATATTTTATGAGATTAACGGAAACGCAGAGACAAACCGTATGATTGAAAAAATCACCCCAAAAGATGTGATGTTTATGGTTTCATACAGCGGCGAATCCCCCGAGGTGGTAGAATTTGCGCATGCGCTGAAAATCCGTAATGTCCCGGTTGTCTCAATCACCACCCTCCACGAAAACGAGCTGGCAAAGCTCAGCACCGTGAATTTATACACGTCAGGGCTGGTCATAAAAAAAGATGATCTCGATGTGTCTTACACGTCGGTTACCAGCTTTTTTATATTGATTGAGATGCTGTTTCTAAAATATTTGGAATACCGTTCCCACAAGGAGCAGTGATATGGATATTAATCAATTAGTTAATCAGCACTATGAAAACTTCAGCGAAACCGACCATTGCATATGGCAGTATATTTATAAGCATATGAAAGAATGCCCCCAGTATTCACTCAGTGAGCTGGCACAAAGGTGCAGCGTTTCAAATAATTCGATCCTGAGTTTTTGCAAAAAGCTGGGCATGGACGGTTATGGGGAGTTAAGGGTTATTTTAAAGTGGCAGGAACAGACAGACGATGTGTTGGCAGTCAATCTGCTCAACCGTACCTATCAGGATTATTATCTCACCCTGGACTATTTAAAAAATCTTGATCTCACAAAAACCTTTGAGCTGTTCGACTGCCCCGGCCGGATTTTTATCTTTGGGACCGGAGAAGTACAGCGGCACGCGGCCGAAGAACTGAAACGCCTTTTCTTCATACTGCAAAAGCGTGCCTTTGTCATTGAGAGTAAAACAGAGCTGGGAACAATGACAGAGCTTCTGAAAAAGGAAGATACTCTGATCGTTTTTTCCCTGTCCGGCAACAACCGGCCGGTAAACAATCTGGTGCGCGGAGTAAAAAATAAAGGGACGTCCATATTATCCGTTACCTCCTATGAGGATAATGAGCTGGAAAAGCTCAGTGATGAACACATTTATTTTTACAACCACCGCATTATAAAAGGCAGAAGCCAGAAAACAGACGGCTATCTCTGCGCACCATTCTTCACCATTATAGAAGTACTGTTTGTGCGCTATTTAGAAGCGCATTATTTAGAAAATAAGCGTTCATAGAGGACAGGAGGCAGCATGGATATTCAATATTTATTTTTATTACAGAACTTTCGGTTTTATTCAGAAGGCGTATTCAACGACTTCTTTTCATTCATCACAACCCTTGGAGAATCCTTTATTCCCGTCCTGCTGATGGCAGCAGTGTACTGGTGCTTTAATAAAAAAGCCGGAACGTATATGTGCCTGGCAGAGGGCGTGGGGGGATTAGTCAACAGTGTGTTAAAAATCAGCTTTTGCGTTTACAGACCGTGGATAAGAGACCCGGGGATAGAACCCATCGCGGGGGCCAAAACCACAGCCACAGGCTACTCCTTTCCCAGCGGCCATTCAACAAAAGCCACCTGCTATTACGGCTCACTGGCCCTGTACTTCAGGAAATACCGTTTTGTCGTCGTGTTTTTGTTCAGTGTCATCTTTTTAGTCATGCTGTCCCGGAATTTCCTGGGCGTTCATACGCCGCAGGATGTGTTGGTAGGATTTGGCAGTGCATTTCTGGTCATCCTGCTTATGGGTTATGTGTTAAATGATTACCTGGAAAAAAAACCAGAGAAAGATATTTGGGTGGTGGCGGCCATGCTAATCTGCGGCGTCCTGATCATTATCTACGCAATGACAAAAAGCTATCCGCAGAACTGGGTTGACGGCAAACTCCTGGTGGACCCGGCTAAGATGGTCACCGACGTTTTCGGCAATGTAGGTTTTGCGTTTGGCGGCGCGATTGGATGGATCGTGGAGAGAAGGAAAATTAAATTTTCAGTCGAGGGGACACTCTATTTTAAAATCAGACGCTACCTCATCGGCGCGGCAGTCATAACCGTCCTGCACTATATTCTCAGAAACGTGTTTAACCTGTTTTTAGACGCCTACGCCGCGGCCTTTATCTATAATTTCCTGGTCCCATTTTTTATTCTGGCAATTTACCCGGCGCTTTTCAAAAAGTTTGAAAAAAAATGTTCATGAATGAACAGGAAAGGAAAAAACCATGAAAACCTTATACCGAGTGATCAGTGTCATCACACTCGCTTTACTGCTGTTGCTGTTTGTGGGGGTATCGACCCTGGCAAGGGGATTTGACGTCACCTATATAAAAGACCTGATCCCCACACAGCTGACCTTTGACAAGCGAACCATAAACAACGGCGAGCAGATAACAGCGACCTTGGCGCTCGACAATCCAACAGAGGCGGGACTTTACAACGTATCGCTGAAGACGACCCTCCCCGAAGGCCTGCACGCGAGTGCTGCCGAAAAAACCTATGACCACATTGCAGGCGGTCAGAAAATAAATTACAGCTTTAAAATAAACAACGGAGAGGTCAGCAAAGCAGCACTCCTGACCGCTAAAAAAGGCGCGAACCCCCATACAGGATACCAGGGCCCCCACGCCATATTCGCCGTATTGATGCTGACCATTTTAATTTTGGGCGTTATCTTTTTTAAAGGAAATGCCAGGCGTAAACAAAAGATGATGTCAATCATACTCTGCCTGAGCATCGGAACACAGCTGGGGCTCACGGCCCTTCCAAGAGAAGCACTGGCGGCCGGAGAAGAAGCCGCATCAGAAGAATCCGAGCTGCCCACATCACTCGAGAACATCACCTACGACGTAACAGAGCAGCTGGTGGTAGACGGCGAAGAACAGACGGTTACCACCACTGTTTCCATCGAAAAGATCGCCCCCCTTACCGTGACCACCGCCAGCTATGAACCCATGACAACAAAAACAGAAGTCGCCGCAGACGCCAGGTTCTTTAATGTGGTTGCCACCAGTGAGGAAGACGCCTTTTCAGATTCGATCTCAGCCGCTGATATTGAACTGGCCAATGCCTTTCATGGTGTAAGCATAGATGAAATCAATTTGCTGGATGAGCACACAATCCGTCTTAAAATGTCAGGAGAACTGGACCACAGCGACGAGAGCTGCGGCGTTCTGTATTTCGACAAAAACAGCTTTAAGCAGGAAGGCGATAAAGTGGGCGTTCTTGTGGTCGATGTCATGAAACCGCTGCCGTATTTTGCAGACGGAACCGATAACGTCATGGTCAACGATGACGGCACCGCCGACATAAAATTCTGCCTGGACACCGCCGAGTTTGCAGATACTGCCGGCACCGCCCATTTTTCATTTGACAATACAGCAGTCCAGCCCGTAGCGCTGACCATTCCCTCCACCGATGCCAGAAAAGATGGTGTTTTAAAAGTCGCTGTGAACGGCACAGCCGATAAAACCGAAATCCTGGACGCCCTTGACGGCGTCACCATGACCATCGACAGCGCAGGGCTCAACTGCGGCAGCCTGGAGCTGGAGCTGGCACTGGCGGAAGAGCGGATTACAGCAGAGCTTACGCTAGATACCGTTACCGCCGATCCACAGTCCCCCACTAAGGCAGCCGCCTCCTTCAACGGTACGGTGAGCTCCTTAAACGGCAGTGTGAATTTAATGCCAGGCTCCATCAGCCTGACAGAGGATACGCAGACCAACGCTGTTATCTCGCCAATTACAATCGAGAGCGGGACAGACGGCACCTTTACCTTTACCGTAACCATAGATAACCCCGAGCTGCAAAGATGGTATGAAGAGGAAGGTGAGGAAGGGCTGAGAGCATTCTTTGCCCATTGGGCCAGCAATGAAAACCTTGTGCTGGCCGAAGGCAGCCTCATTGACGCCTACGGTGTGCCTGTCGCTGCTGACGATTATGAGGTCATTGTTTATGACAACATGCTGGCGTCAAACAGCGCAGCCTCCACAACCGACCTGGTGTCAAAAATCCTCACGATTGTCAACTCCTTTGCCAAGGACGCGCCAATAGGAGGAATCGCAGGTATCCTGGGGCTTGGCAGTCTGGCCATGTCCGAGAGCAAGGAATCAATGAGTGGAATAAGCGAAAGCGTTGCCGCTCTTAATGAGTCTGCGCTGGAAATAAACAAAACCACCACTAAAATTCAAAATGAAGTCAACTATTTGGTCGATGCGTCCCTGGAATCAAAAATAAGCAAATTTCAGGACAACGCCCGTTCCATTAACTTCCGGGCAGGGCTTCTGTCCAGCAGCACAAACGATATTCTGGCACAATTGGCCAAGGTAGAATCCATCGAATCACAGGAATATAAAGATCTTATGGACCAGCTGAATATTATTTTAGGAGGCACGACCACCGGCGGGCAAGGCTTTGTCTACGATGCCTATACCTTTGGGCAGTACATCCTTGGTGAGGGTGTTGTGGGCAGTGTGCTTGATGATTATGTCACGCTGTACAACCGGCGCTACAACTGGGATTCACAGACAACAACCGCCAAATCGGAATATTGGGCAAGCAATTACCAGCTTTATATTAAAGCATACATGATCAGCATGTGCTATATGAATGCCAATAATAAGGATCATATGTATGATGCGCAGATCACCAAAATGAAAGACCAGTTTAACAGCATTAATACTAAGTGGACGACTTTTCAAGAAAATCTGAAACCGCCTGTGGGAAAAGATCGGAATCTCGTCGATAAACAGCTGTATACCGTCAAGACGGCCAATACGGTAACTCTTGACCCTCTAAAAGATATTCATGAAATATTGGGCGATAAATATAGAGGCAGTTTTAATATGAAAGTCGAAACACTTTTCAATAATCTGATTAAAGACAAGAAAATTACATCATACCAGGCGGATAACAAAAAAATTATTTCAGTGGATACACTCAATACAATGAAAAACCGCCTGTCCTCCAGTGGCCATAAAACGCTATATGATGAAATGACAGCAGTCGGTATGGTGCTGCCTACAAAATATCTTTATATTGGAAATGAAAGCCTCAATGTTGACGACCGGCTTTGGATTATGTCGATCCTAACGGTCTTTGCTGGAGCCTCAGGGACGGGAAGCTTTAGGGGCGACGTGTACAATCTGGAGACCAATGCACTTGAAAAAAATGTAAAGCTTGTAAAGTTTCGTTTTATTACAGGCGGTGATTTTTTCGAATATAATTTAGACAGTTACAAGAGTGCGTACGATAAAACACCATTTGTATTTAAAACAACAACACAGTAATAAGAATCAAATAAAAAAGCATGGCGCATAGTTCCTTACTATGCGCCATGTTTTTTTTGTTTTTATAATTATAACATTAAACAGGAAAAAATGCTAGTATTAAATTAAATAAGGTAAATTTTGACAAACAAAGGAGAGCAATATGAAACGATTAAAAGAATTTATAAACTTTTTTGTAGGGACTGTACCGATGGACATACTTTTTGATAAATGGTTAGAAAGCAAAAACCATTTAAAAGCACAGACAAAAAGGACTTATGTTCAATTAATTAATCGATATTTGCGTCCCGTATTTGGAGAAAAGTCCGTTAAGACCATCAGTGAGGAAGATATTCAACGGTTTGTTAGCGACATACAAAAGGATCTGAGTGCGAAAACTGTGCATGAAGTTTACCGCTGTTTGCGTGCAGTATTTGAGCTGGCAATAGAGAACAAAATTATAGAAAGAAATCCATGCGAAAAAACAGTTTTACCTCAAAAGGAAAAGGTAAAAGCAAAGGCGCTAAGTATAAAAGATCAAGAAAAAATAGAAAATGCTTTGGGACAGAGTTCAAAGGCACTGGATATCGCTATACTGCTTGCTTTGAATTTAGGTTTGAGATTGTCGGAGGTGATCGCATTGCGTTGGCAAGATATACGTTTTAATGAAAATATAGTAATTATTAGGCATAGCATGGAACGTGTTCCGACAGGTGATGGAAACAAAACAGTTGCCCATCTGGGAACGCCAAAAACACAGAGCAGCCAGAGAAAAATTCCTTTGGAATTTGAATTTTCAAAATGTTTAAAAGAATATTTCCAGAAGCAAACATCAGTGCAAAAAAAGCCTGATGCTTTTGTGGTTGGGAAAAAAGATGGAAATTCTTATAATGGACGGACGGTTGAGCGGCATTTTAAAAAAAGGCTAAAAGAGCTTATGATTTCTGAGACTTATACCTTTCATTCATTAAGGCATAGTTTTGCGACGCGCGCCATGGAAAGCGGCGTCGTAATAAAAGTTATCAGTGCTTTGTTGGGGCATAGTCAGACAGCTACCACAACAGATATTTACTTACATTTAAGTGAGTCTTTTATTCGGCAGGAAATGATGAAAATGAAAGATTTTAAAAGGAAAAGACACTCCGGAAGTACGCGGGTGAGGCACGCCGCATAGTAAGGAACTATGCGGCATTTCTAAGTAATTAAATACCCGTTGCCAGAAAAAATACAAAAAACAGAGAGAGGCTAAAGAAATGCTCAAGAATTTAATCAATATGGTACTGCTTTGTCCGGAAGGCGTTCAGGAACATAATAAACGAACCGGTCGATTAATCCGTGCTCTCCTTACAGAAATCGGGCGGAGTGATCTGATTGAACTTTGGCGTTTTGGTGACCTGTCTCCCTGTGACTATCATGATCTGGGTAAAAGAAATGATGATACCGATGATCTGGAACACTGTGAACGTGGATCAGATTTTTTCAGCGATGCATTTCGGAAAGCGTCAGGCAACAAAGAATCAATATTCTGCAGTATTGCCAGTGATCTTTGCCATTACCACCATGAACGCTGGGATGGCAAAGGGGGACCAGAGCATCTGACAGGTGACAATATCCCAATAATTGCAAGGGCTGCCGCAGTAGCGAATGCCTGGGATCATTTAAAAACAGAATGTCCCGGGTCAGACAATACCGAGCTGCTTAAAAAGATTAAAAAATATGAAGGCGTCTACTATGATCCGGAGATGGTATATGCCTTGTTTCGTCTATTCCCGGTATAGCCGGTGATATAGAGCTTCTTTTTTACCTTAGGCGGTGTCTGCGCCATTAGACACCGTCTATTTATCAATAGAAAAACAGAATATACCCCGCAGGGGACCATTCATGGACCTGCTTTCATGCAAGCTATATTTTGCGTGAAAGCGGGTCCTTTTTATTATATGTGTGAAGTAAAGGAGAAAAAAATGGGCTACGCCGCAGCAATGAAACGCTTAAAACAGGAAACGCTCGAACAGCATATCAAAGACCATCCCGACCAGTTTGAGGCTGTTGATACCGGTTATCTTTTAAAAAAAGGCGGAGAACTGGTGGTTGAGCTTATCTACCATGGCCATCATAAGCAAGTCTGCCGCCATTGCCAGAGTCCTCTGAAACAGAAAACCATGCGCCTGAAAGAAAAAGATGGTAAGGTTTGTGTGGTCAATGGCTTATCAAAGGAAATTGAGGATGATGAGGGACTGGTTTATGTTCTCTGGGTATGCTCAAAAGAGTGCGAGCACTGTGCAAAGCGCCAGCGTGTACTGCCCGCCTTTGCAGCGCGTTGGATGCGCCATACCCTGTTCACTGTCGCCCGTACCCTTTTACATTTGTTTGAAAACGATGAACTCTGCGAAAAGCCTCTGAACCAACGCCGCGGCCGCCCGGTGCTCACCCTGCCCTTTTACGGAGAACTGAGCACCGTGTACCGCTGGCGGCAGAAAATAAAAATAATTTTTAATTTATGATAATAAAAACACGTTCTTGCGTCCGTTAAAACCATAGAGTCCTGTAAGATAGAACCATCAGCAGGAGCACCGGAAAAAGTGCACCGCTGAAATCGAACCATTATATTTTACAGGAGGATTACAGAATGAATTGTAACCAGATCACCCCAACCGTCCGGGCAGAAGAAAAAGGTTTTCGTCCATGGTGTGCTTCGTGCGCGCTAAAACAGGAGGACCGCATTTTAGGGAGCTTTGAGACTCTGCCCGATGTAGACCAGCGCATCGAGCTCGCCTTTCTTGAAAAGCAGCTGAAAGCCCTGGGGCAGGAATATGACGAAAAAGCCAGAATTTATCTGGAGGATGACAGTGAGAGAAAAGAGTATGAGGACAGCAGGGCAGGCAAGGATGATATACCCGTTGCCCGTCTGGCGGAGATCATGCGGCAGCAGGGCCTGAGCATTGGGAGGAACCAGCTGTATGTGTGGCTTCGGAAAAGGGGATTTGCTTATTTTGATGCGCTGCGCAACCGTAATTTGCCAACCCGGCAGTCCCTGGACAAAAAACGTATGACTGTTGAGTACAAAACCTATGTGGAGAAAAAGAGCGGCCGTCTCAAGCAGTCCCCACAGCTTCGGATCACCCCTTCGGGCCAGGAATTTTTTATCCGCACACTGGCAGAGGAAAGAAACAGGGGATGAACTATCTGACCGAGCTCCTGGCCTTTTACAGGTGGATGGCGGAGAATCCGCTGAGCCCGCTGCTCCAGGCCTACTGGCACTTGCTCCTGTATACCAATAACCGGGCAGCCATTCGGACAGCCCAGGACGTGTGGTACTGGCCGGTAGAGTTTAAACTGCCAAATACAGTGGCTATGCCCATTTTAGGCATCCGGGACCGGCGGGTTTTGCTGCGACAAAGGGGGTACCTCATTGACCGCGGCCGTGTGACGTACCAGAAGGACGCTGGCCAGCGGGCGGGAATTTACCGGATGGTCCCCTTCGATCAAGGCCTTGAGGCCATTTGTGTAAGGGATGAAAGAAGGGACAGTGTGACAAAGGTCTGGACACAGGCTGTCCCGTCAACTGTGACAGAATTGTCCCCGTTCATAAACATAAACACTAAACAGGCTTCTCTATCCTATAGTAATCAGGAGGCTGCGGCCAGCATCCACGGCTTCAACCTGCTGCCACCGCTTACGGACGAGGAAAGAGCAGAGATCAAGGCCCAGTACCCAGACGATGATGTAGCTGCTTTTAACGCCATGTGGGCAGCGAGAGAAAGGAAACAAATGGCAGGAAAAGCGCAGGGTTAAACGCCCCGCCTTTTCCTGAAGATTAAAATTTATGGAGGTAACCATATGAATAAATACGGCAGAGGCCCCAGAATCATCAACCGCCGCCGAAGCTACAGAGTTTTAGCGGAGTGCCGGGTTGAGGCAGGCTTTTATGCCCGGGACGCAGAGGAGGCAGAGGATCTGTTTAATGACCTCAGCGCCGCGGTGGAGGACCGTTTTCCAGGCATTGTGCTTGAGATCACAGATGTGTATGAGGATGACTGAAAAGGAGAAGGTGCATGGATTATAAAGAAATTGACCGGTGGGTGCTTCGCGCGCAAAAGGGGGATGGAGAAGCCATGGCTTTTCTGGAGCGTATGTTCCGCCCTCTGATGCTTGCGTCGGCGGATAAGGCCCGGCCAGAGAATTACAGCTTTGAGGACTGCCTGCAGGATGCGCGGCTCTTTTTTCTGGAGGGCATCAGGTGTTATGACGGCACGCGGGGCAGCGGCTTTGCCGCCTATATTAAGACTTATCTTTACCGGTCACTGCAAAATAAACGCAGAAAGTGCTGGCGGCGTCTGGTGCGGGACATCTCCGGCGACGGCGCCAGCCGTGAGGAGGATGAAGGAACACTGTTTGATACCCTGCCGGATTTGTCGGCCGACATCATGGGAAACTATACTCACCGGGAGGAGCTGGCAGCCCTGTCAGAAGCTCTTGGTGAGCTCACCCCTGAGGAGCTGGCTCTGCTGAGAGCTGTCTATGGGCAGGGGCAGACAATAAGAGGCGCATCCCAAAGCCTGGGGGTGGGCTACAGCACAGTCCAGTACCGCCACCGAAGGCTTTTGGACATCCTGAGAAAGCGGCTGACCGGGGTGCCGTCCAAAAAAGAATTGGTCAAAAAGAGGACTTGAAACAACTTATAGAAAAGGGCAGCTGCATTCTTCAAGAAAGCTTCAAGAAATGGAAAAAGGCTTTTTTTTCCTGTGGTCAGGTGCTATGATAAGTGCATGCTAAACATGGAGGTAAATCTGTATGAAAAAATTAGAAGATAAAGTAGCCATTGTGACAGCCGCAACCGCTGGCATTGGTCTGGCGAGCGCGAAAAAACTGGCTCAAAATGGTGCTTTGGTTTATATTGCGGGACTGGAGGATGAACTGGCGGAAAAGGCCCTGGCCGAATGCAGCGAGGAGAAACTGAATGTGAAGTTCCACCCCTTTAATGCCTTTGACTATGAGGGATATCATGTAATGGTAGAGCATGTTGCAAAGGAGGAGGGGCGCCTGGATATTCTGGTGAATAACTTTGGGATCGGGATTCCCACCAAGGATTTTGATATTTTAACAGGGGACCCGTACGCGTTTTTCGATATTCTGCAAAAAAATATCGGCAGTGTATACCTGCCCTGTAAACCGGCTATTCGCTACATGGCCAGTCATGGCGGCGGCAATATTGTCAATATATCCAGCATCGGCGGGCTTTTACCGGATGTTTCCAGGCTGGGCTATGGGGTGTCCAAAGCGGCGATTAATTACCTGACCAAAGCCATTGCCCTGCAGTTCGGCAGCAAAAATATCCGCTGCAATGCGGTAGCGCCGGGGATGATCGGCACCGATGCGGTCAAGAAGAGTATGACCGGCGATTTTCAAAAGGCTTTTTTACGCCATGTACCCCTTGGCCGGGTGGGCGAGCCGGAGGATATTGCCAAGGCTGTGCTGTTTTTGGCAAGTGACGATTCCTCCTTCATTACCGGACATATTCTGGATGTAGCTGGTGGCTTCGGCATCGGTACTCCAGAGTATGCAGACGCAGTAAAAGGCTGACCGACAGATAAAGCACCGGCATCTCTTACGGATGCCGGTGCTTTTGAATTGCGCACAAAGATATTATTTAAGAGGCAACAGCGATTAGAATACCAGTATAAAGCCACGGGCTTCCAGCGATGGGGCTCCCGACGGACAGGGATTGGTCAGTGTTTTCTTCGCCGTCGGAAGGGTCGTATACCGTACATGTGGCATTTTTAGCATGTTTTTTAATAAGAACGTAATGGAGGAGCATGTCGCTGTCGGTTATATCGAAAGTATTTACAGCCATGCTGATGGTATATTGGTTCGGCCTCAGGGCCTTTAAGGGGTCTTCGTAGGTAAAATTAAATAAAGGTTTTAGGGTGGAGGTGTTAACCGCCCGGATAAAGGCAATAAAAGGAGGGTCTACCGGAATAAGGCAGGTTGTTTTGATTCCCTGGTTTTCAAGGTAGTTTACCATTTTTACAGGTGAGCAATGCTCTGAACTCATGATGCTTTTTACCGGGTCATCAAACTTGTATATGCTGTCTCCAAATTTGACGGCATTGTAGATTGCGTCAATAAAAGCAAGGGCATCCTCGGGATGATCGTATTGATAGGCAGCTTTTTCAAGCTCCCAGAGCAGGTAAGCAATGGAAAAGGCGCCGCAGTTAGAGGCCTGATTCTGTTGTGTATATTTTGGCATTTTGACTTCTCCTTTTAAGTTTCAGTTAGAATTTTCAGTTTTCTCTGGTAAAAGTTAAACTGTCCGGTTTTGTCTTTCTCAAGCTGCTGTGAGAGTAGTTCAAGCATCTCAGCACAGGATAGCTCATAATAGGCTTCATAGGCAGCAATCCAGTCATAGGGCGCTCCGGACAGCACCGAGCCGGTGTAAAGCTCGACTGCCCTCTGGCAGTTTTGAAGCTGTGAACGATTGTAATAGTGGGTGTCGAACTCCCAAAGGTCGCTGTAAATCTGCCGGCTATCAAGGCCAATGGTACCCCGCTTTGAGATAATCGGTATATCGATATCCTTTTGACGCAGATTTTTAAACCATTCCAGCGTTTTGTACAGATTGCACATGGCCTGGCTTTCTGAACGGCCTGGCCAGATGGTTTCGGCCACGCTCTTTTTGGAGAGCAGGCTGCCGCCTCTGCAAACCAGATAGACAAGCAGCTCTTCCGCTTTTTTTGACTGCAGGACAAGCGGCTTTTGTGCATAAAATATGCGAAGAGGCCCAAAGCAGAACACGGCTAAAAGCTTATCGGTTGTGTGTGATACAAAGGGTTTGGCAGCGTAGCTGTATATCCGTTTTTTCCCACAGGCTGGTTAATGGGAATTAAGCATATGGTATTTCCAATAATTTCGCACTCGAGCGCATCGCCTGCCTGGAGCTTTAATCGCTCAACAACAGAGGATGGTAATGTTATTTGTGATTTTTCCCTGAATTTTATGTTCATAATCTGTACCTACCTTTCATAATCAGTATTAGTATAAAGTATTATATCTTTGTGCGCTCATTATTAAAATAACATACTATTTGTATTATATCAGGGGAAATTAGAAACTTTTTTGAAGGATTTCCGAATTAAATTCTAAAGCGGTGAATTAAAAGGGATTTGTATTTTTTTCATCCTTTTTTCGCTTTAATATTATTGTAATAAACCCTAAAACATGAGAAATGTACAAGAAAATAACAGACGGAAGCAAAAAAACGAGATTCTTATAAGAAACTTAAAACATAAAAAAGCGAAAGAGCTAAGCCTTTCGCTTTTTATGATATTTAATGAATTTCGTTCAATGTTTGTGAGATTTTTGCTTTATAAAAAGCGAAGAATTGAAAGACTTCTTTTAAAAGGGAACATTTAATAGTTGCCGATAACGGTGTTGCGGTCCTCAAAGAGTGGGATTTCAGTGCCACTGCCAGTCTCGCGGTCTGCCAGGGTGCGGATAACAGAGAAGTCCTCCCAGAAATGCATGGGGATCAGGACCTTGGGGTGCAGTTTGTCAATGAAGTATTCCGCAGCGCGGCAGGCCGAACCGCCAAGGCGGGAGTCCACCGGGACAAAGGCCACATCCATTTTGTGCTTGCCGATCTGTTCCTCGATTTTCTGGATCACTGCTTTAAAGTCACGCTCCTCGACCTCGGGGTTAATATTGGGGTGTGATGCGGTGTCCCAGTCCCACCAGTTTAAATCGCCGGAATGGAAAATATTTTTGCCTTCGGCCTGAACAAAGAAGGAAACACCCAGATCGGTCGAGCCAAAGGTTTCAATTTCGATGCCTGGAAAGCTTATTTTCTGGTAAGGCGCGATGTAATGAATATCGCGTCCTCCCTTTTCTGGGATATCATCGCTGAAAATGTAGGTGGTGTCATAGTCGCTGCCATAGGAAAGAATCTTTTGTGAGAAATGATCCTGATGGCTGTGGGTAACAAAGAAGTAATTTTTCCGACCTTTTCTCAGAAAATGAGGTGGAATATTCGTGATCGCATCAAAGATCAGTGTCATGCGCTCTAATTCTACGATGAAGCCACTGTGATGAAGATAAATAATTTTCATAAAATGCCTCCGGTTAATCATAAATTTACTTTTATTATACCATACTTATGCCCAGGTGATGGAGGGGTTATTCAATCTTTAAGAAAAGAAATCTGAAAATGTTTACGTCTCAAAAAGGTATCCGAACGTTTTAAAAACCATTGAAAATAAAGTTCGGAAATAGTAAAATACAAGTATCATTAAACAAAGGTGGAAGAGTAGTGATCAAACGAATTTTTGTAGAGAAAAAAGCGGGCTTCAATACTGAGGCTCAGGAACTGGCACAGACTTTTCAGCGCATTTTAGGCATTAAAGGTCTGAGCAGTATTCGTATCATTTACCGTTATGATGTTGAAGGATTAGAGGGAGAGCTCTTAGAAAATGTTAAACGGACCATTTTTTCAGAGCCTAATGTAGACAACATTTATGAAGACACCATGGCTTTTGGACCGGAGGAACAGGTCTTTGCCACCTCCTACCTGCCGGGTCAGTACGACCAGCATGCAGATTCAGCGGCTCAGTGTATTCAAATTTTAGCAGGCGAAAAGCCTTTAATTAAGGTTGCGAAGGTCGTTGCGGTTAAGGGCGATGTGAGCACCGAAGAACTTGGAAAAATTAAACAATACATGATCAACCCTGTAGACTCTCAGGAAACGGATCTCGGACCAAGAGATACTCTGACGGATAAAATCAAACAGCCGGCAGACATTGAGAGGATAGAGGGCTTTACTGATTTTAGCGCGGAAGCCCTGGAGGCTTACCGTAAAAAGATGGGCTTTGCCATGAGCGGGGCGGACATCGCGTTTGTACAGAAATATTATAAAGAAGATGAAAAGCGTGACCCATCTCTGACAGAGCTGAAGGTTATTGATACTTACTGGTCTGATCACTGCCGTCACACGACGTTTTCAACCTGTATTGAAGCCATTGACTTTGAGCGCGGACCGGTAACGGAAGCGGTTGAAAAAGCCTTTGAAAGCTACGACGCGACCCGTGATGCCCTTTACGGGGAAGATACTGACCGCCCCATGACCCTTATGGATATGGCGGTGATCGGCACTAAGGAAATCAAAAAACGCGGACTGATCCCGGATTTGGACGAGTCAGAGGAAATCAATGCCTGCAGTGTCAATATGACGGTTGACCACGACGGTGTGGATGAGGACTGGCTGCTCATGTTTAAGAACGAAACCCACAACCATCCCACAGAGATCGAGCCCTTCGGCGGCGCGGCGACCTGTCTTGGCGGCGCGATTCGAGATCCGCTGTCTGGCAGAAGCTATGTTTACCAGGCCATGCGTCTTACTGGTGCATGGGACCCGAGAACACCGATTGAGGATACCCTGCCGGGCAAGCTGCCCCAGCGTAAAATTTCTCAGGAAGCGGCTCATGGCTACAGCTCCTACGGGAACCAGATCGGCCTGGCCACCGGACAGGTAGTCGAGGTCTATGATCCGGGCTTCCTGGCCAAGCGTATGGAAGTCGGCGCGGTTATCGCGGCAGCGCCTAAGGAAAATGTTGTTCGTGAACGTCCGCAGCCGGGGGACGTCATTCTTCTGGTCGGCGGTAAAACCGGCCGCGACGGCTGCGGTGGCGCGACAGGCTCCTCCAAGGCACACACCGAGGAATCCATCCATGAAAGCGGCGCTGAAGTTCAGAAAGGGAACCCGGTTGAGGAACGTAAGATCCAGCGTTTATTCAGAAACGGTGATCTGGCCCGTATGATCAAGCGCTGCAACGACTTTGGCGCGGGCGGCGTATCGGTAGCCATCGGCGAGCTGGCAGACAGTCTGGATATTGATCTGGATAAGGTGCCGAAGAAATATGAAGGCCTTGACGGAACCGAACTGGCGATCTCGGAATCCCAGGAACGTATGGCGGTTGTCGTCGCGGCAGAGGATGTCGATCATTTTATTGAGATGGGCAACGCCGAAAATCTGGAGGTTACCCAGGTAGCGGTTGTCACCGACACCGGACGTTTGGTCATGAAATGGCGCGGCGAGGAAATTCTGAACCTTTCCAGAGATTTCCTGAACACCAACGGGGCTGCCCAGTACGCCGATGTTCTGGTTAAGGAACCGGAAACGCTCTGCGAAGAAGCGGAAACCATTGATTTCACACGTAAAACAAAGGAAGTGCTCAGCAGCCTGAACGCCGCCAGTCAGAAAGGCCTGGCCGAAATGTTTGACAGCACCATCGGTGCGGGGACGGTAGTTATGCCTTATGGCGGTAAGTACCAGCTGACACCTCAGGATGGTATGGCGGCTAAAATTCCGGTAATTCACGGGGATACCACCACCTGCAGCATTATGACTTACGGCTACACACCGGAATTATCCAAGTGGAGCCCGTTCCACGGCGGTATTTACTGTGTGCTTGAATCCCTGTCCAAAATGGTGGCCATGGGCGGTGATTTCAGAAAAGCCCGCCTGAGCTTCCAGGAATATTTTGAGCGTCTGAACAAGGACCCCGAAAAATGGGGCAAGCCTTTTGCAGCGCTTCTGGGTGCCTTTGAAGCCCAGAAGGCCTTTGGCATTCCTGCCATTGGCGGTAAGGACAGCATGTCTGGAACCTTCGAGGATATGACAGTTCCACCGACCATTATCTCCTTTGCTGTAGAAGCGGATAAGGTCCAGAATGTTCTCTCCAATGAACTGAAAAAGACGGGCTCCAGCCTGTACCTCTTTGAGGTGGAACAGGATGACAATAAGCTCATTGATTATGATAAGGTAATGGCCATGTATGACCGTATCCGCGGCCTGAACCTTGAGGGCAAGCTGCTCTCTGCCAAAGCGGTATCGGCCAATGGCCTGGTCGACGCTCTGGCTAAGATGGCCTTTGGAAACAAGATCGGCGTGGACATTGCAGACATTGATGAAGCGCGCCTGTTTGCCCCGCTTTACGGCAGCATTATCGTGGAAACCACCGAAACTCTGGACGACGCTGAGCTCATTGGTAAGACCACAGATGCTTCCGCCATCACCTGCAAAGGGGAAAGCGTGGATATGGACGAACTGATCGAAGTGTGGGAAAGCGCCATGCGCAGTGTTTACCCGGAAAGCAAGACAACAGAGGGCAAGGTTCAGAAGATCGAATATACTGGCGGCCCTGTCACTTTCGCCAAAGAAAAATTCGCGGCGCCCCAGGTCTTTATCCCGGTATTCCCAGGGACGAACTGTGAGTACGACACCGCTAAAGCCTTTGAGAATGCCGGTGCCAAGCCGGAGATCGTAGTGTTCAGAAACCGGACAGCAGACGACATCGCGGCATCCGTCAAGGAAATGGCAGACGCCATCAGACAGTCCCAGATGATCATGATTCCCGGCGGCTTCAGCGCTGGTGACCAGCCAGACGGTTCGGGTAAATTCATCGCGGCTGTTTTCAGAAACCCTGAAATCCGGGACGCAGTCATGGAGCTCATTAAAAACCGCGATGGCTTAATGCTTGGAATCTGTAACGGCTTCCAGGCCCTGATCAAGCTTGGGCTGGTACCCTACGGCGAAATCGTGGATATTGAGCCTGAAATGCCGACCCTTACCTACAATACCATTGGCCGCCATGTGTCCACCATTCCAATGACAAAGGTGGTCTCAAACCTGTCGCCGTGGCTGGCGGGCGCCAAGGTGGGCGAGACCTACCGGATTCCAATGTCACACGGAGAAGGCCGTTTTATCGCAAGTGACGCGGTGATGGAAGAACTCATCGCCAAGGGACAGGTTGCGACCCAGTATGTCGATTTTGACGGCAACGCCACCATGGACGGCGCTTTTAACCCCAATGGTTCTACCTGTGCGGTCGAAGGGATTACCAGCGCAGACGGGCGTATTTTGGGTAAAATGGGTCATTCCGAACGTATCGGAAAGGGATTATATAAAAACATTCCGGGTGAGAAGGATCAGCTGATCTTTAAATCCGGTGTTGAATATTTCAAGTAAAAGAAGGAGAATACAATTATGCCAAAAGTTGCAGTTATTATGGGCAGCGACTCGGATTTTGATGTTGTTAAAAAATGCCTGATCGCTTTGGAAAAATTTGATATTGAATATGACGCTGAGGTAATTTCAGCACACAGAAATCCGGACAAGATTTTTTCATATGTCCGTTCTGCCGAAGAAAACGGCATTGAGCTGATCATTGGCGCTGCCGGTAAAGCAGCTCATTTACCGGGTGTTATGGCAGGGCTTACCCCGCTTCCGGTTATTGGTATCCCTATTCAGACCTCTTTCCAGGGCGGCCTGGATTCCTTACTGTCCATCGTGCAGATGCCATCCGGTGTACCGGTTGCCACTGTTGCGGTAAACGGCGCTGAAAATGCCGGTATCCTGGCAGCCCAGATGCTTTCCATCAAGTATCCTGAAATCCGTGAAAAGATGAAAGCCTACAAAGAAACACTGGATGAAGAAGTAGCGGCTAAGAATGAAAAGCTTCAGGCTAAGATTAATGGTTAATTCATTATTTCAAATATAGAAAGAGGTATTTAAAATGCAGAAATTAGAACAGTTATACGAAGGCAAGGCAAAAAAAGTTTTTAAAACAGAAGATCCGGACCAGTTTATCATCGAATACAAGGATGATGCGACCGCAGGAAATGGCGAAAAAAAAGGCACCATTGTGGGCAAGGGCGTCATCAACAATAAAATGACTGCCACCATTTTCAAAATGCTCGAAGAAAAGGGTATCCCGACACATTTCATCGAACTGCTGTCAGACAATGAACAGCTGGTTAAGGCTGTTACCATCTTCCCACTGGAAGTGATCATCCGCAACACCGCTGCCGGTTCCATCTGCAAGCGCCTTCCATTTGAAGAAGGACAGGCTCTCGAAGCCCCAATCTTTGAATTCTGCTATAAGAATGACGACTACGGCGATCCAGTCATCAACGACAATCATGCCACTGCCCTGAAGCTGGCAACCCAGGAAGAGCTGGACGCTATCCGCGAAATGACCATGAAGATCAATGAGATTTTGAAAGCATACTTCCTGGAAAAGGGCATTAACCTGATCGACTTCAAGATTGAGTTTGGTAAAACCAACGACGGACAGATTGTTCTGGCCGACGAAATCTCACCGGATACCTGCCGTTTCTGGGATGTAAACACCGGAGAAAAACTGGATAAGGACCGTTTCAGACGTGACCTCGGCGGTATTGAAGAAGCTTACGAAGAAATGTTAAAGAGAGTCAACGGCTAATCGCCCGTACTCATTACGATTTGTCAACAGACTGTACGGAGCTGGCGCAAAACAGCGCCTGCTCCAAAGAAATATTTACGGAATACGGTATAGAGTGTGTTTCAATGGATGACAGCATGATTCCATTTTTGGAGGAAGAACGAATCAATGAGAGAAGACAAATTTCATGACGAATGTGGCGTCGTAGGTGTGTATTGTAAGAGTCGTGAGACAAACTGCGCTTCTTATATCTATTATGGCTTGTATGCGCTTCAGCACAGGGGGCAGGAGAGTGCGGGCATCTCGGTTAACCGTGATGGCAGGATCACAACCCATAAGGATCTCGGCCTTGTGGCAGATGTCTTTAAGGGGAATGTCCTGAAATCCATGAAGGGGAACCTGGGAATCGGCCATGTGCGCTATTCGACCTCAGGCGAGGGCGGCGTGACCAACGCCCAGCCGTTAACGGTCAGCCTGAAATCGACCCAGATTGCTCTGGCTCACAATGGCAACCTGGTAAACGATAAGGCCCTGAGGGATATGCTGGAGGATTCCGGCGTTGTTTTCCAGACCACCATCGACACAGAGGTCATGGTTGATATTCTGGCAAGGGGCCTGCGCCACGGCGTGATTGAGGCCATCCAGCGTATGGTCGAGATCATCAAGGGTGGTTTTGCGCTGGTGATCACACTGGAGGATAAGCTCATCGGTGTCCGCGACCCATACGGCCTGCGTCCGATCTGCCTTGGCAAAAAAGATGACATGTACATGCTCGCTTCTGAGAGCTGTGCCATCGACGCCATTGGCGGCGAGCTGATTCGCGACCTGAACCCGGGTGAAATTGTCGTCATTGATGAAAATGGTATTCAGAGCTATGGGCAGAATAACTGGGCCAGCAAGAGAGCCTGTATTTTTGAGCAGATTTACTTTGCGCGTCCCGACTCTGTCATGGAAGGGCGCAGTGTTTACCAGGCCCGCCATACCGCTGGGCGTATCCTGGCCAGGGAAAGCCCTGTGGAGGCAGATGTGGTGATCGGTGTACCGGATTCCGGTATTCCGGCAGCCATCGGATACGCGGAGGAATCAGGCATTCCCTATGGCATGGGCCTGATTAAAAATAAATACAGCGGGCGGACCTTTATCCAGCCCAACCAGAAGCTGCGTGAAGAAGGCGTGCGTCTGAAGCTGAATCCGCTGAGAGATACCATTGAGGGTAAGCGGGTAGTCATTATTGACGACTCCATCGTAAGGGGGACAACCTCCAAACGGCTTGTTGAAATATTGAGAAGCGGCGGCGCAAAGGAAGTGCATTTCCGCGTGACCAGTCCGCCGGTATCCCATACCTGTCATTTTGGCATTGATACCCCAAAACGTAAATATTTGATCGGCGCCAAGAAATCGGTGGAAGAAATCCGCGGGATTCTGGGTGCGGACTCACTGGCCTATATCAGCCTCGACGGCTTAAACGAATCCGTCGGAGGCGGCACAGAGTACTGCCGGGCCTGTTTTGACGGCGACTACCCCATGGAAGTCCCTGTCTTAAAAAAAGATGATTAAAAGGAGAGAAAAGATGGCACAAACAGATGCTTACAAGGCAGCAGGCGTAGATGTCGAGGCTGGTTATGAATCTGTCAAGTTAATGAAAGCAGACGTTCAAAGAACGTTTAACCAATATGTTTTATCTCATTTAGGAGGCTTCGGCGGTTTGATCGAGCTGCCCGAGGGCTACAAGAAGCCCGTCCTGGTTTCCGGTACCGACGGCGTCGGCACCAAGCTGATGATTGCCTTCATGATGGATAAGCATGATACCATCGGTATTGACGCGGTGGCTATGTGTGTGAATGATATTTTATGCCAGGGGGCAAAACCTTTGTTTTTCCTGGATTACATTGCCTGCGGCAAAAATTATCCGGAAAAAATCGCGCAGATTGTAAGCGGTGTGGCTGAGGGCTGTGTCCAGGGCGGCATGGCGCTGATCGGCGGCGAGACCGCTGAAATGCCGGATATGTACAGTCTGGATGACTATGACCTGGCCGGCTTTGCCGTTGGCGTTGTCGAAAAGGATGAAATCATCACAGGTCAGAGCATCGCGGAAGGGGACGTTCTGGTCGGCCTGCCGTCCTCCGGCGTTCACAGCAATGGCTTTTCACTGGTGCGCAAGCTGCTTTTTAAGGACCTGAAGATGGATGTCCATACGAAGGTTGACGAGCTGGGCGGCACCCTGGGTGAAGCGCTGCTCACCCCGACCCGTATCTATGTCAAGGCCGTTGAGGATCTGCTTGCACCTTACGGCGTTAAAGGCATGAGCCACGTTACCGGCGGCGGCTTCTACGAAAACATTCCGAGAATGATTCCGGAGGGCCTGTGTGCCAAGGTGGACACCGCTGCCATCGATACCCTGCCAATCTTCAAGTTTATTCAGGAAGCGGGCAATATCACAGATGAAGCCATGTACTCTACCTTTAACATGGGAATCGGACTGGTTTCCGCATTGCCGGCGGATCAGGCGGACGGCTTTGTGCAGGCCTTAAAGGACAAGGGTGAAAAGCCTGTGGTTCTTGGCGAAGTGGTCAGGGGCGACGAAAAGATTATATTATGACAAAAATAGGCGTACTGGTGAGCGGCGGAGGGACAAACCTCCAGGCCGTCATCGACAGGGTTCATCATAAATCGGGCGAAATCGCCGTTGTCATTGCCAACAACGCGGAAGCCTATGGTCTGACAAGAGCGCAGAACAGCGGGATACCAACCGCTGTGGTGCTGGAAAAGGATTTTGAGGATTACGACGCCTTCAATGCCGAGATTATCCGAACCTTAAAGGATAAAGGCGTTGAGCTGGTCGTGCTGGCAGGCTACATGAAGATCATTACCCCGGCCTTTGTAAAAGCCTACCCCAATAAGATTGTCAATATCCACCCAGCCCTGATCCCATCCTTCTGCGGTGAGGGATATTATGGGCTGCATGTGCACGAGGCAGTCATTGACTACGGCGTTAAGGTCACGGGCGCAACGGTTCATTTTGTCAATGAGGAGGCGGACGCAGGCCCGATCATCGCTCAGAAAACCGTTGAGGTTGCGGACGATGACACACCGGAATCCATTCAGAAAAAGGTGCTTGAAATTGAGCACACACTGCTGCCCTGGGTGGTGGAGCAGTACTGTCTGGGCCACATAACCGTGGAGGGCAGAAAAACAAAGATAACCAGCGAACCATTATGGCCAACTGGAATGCGGATTTTAACGGAAGAGGGCAGAAAAACAAAGATAACCAGCGAACAATAGGGTTTGCTGCGGTTTAAATAAATGATTAAAATTTGGAGGAGAAACTATGAGAGCTTTAATCAGTGTATCAGACAAAACGGGTATTGTTGAATTCGCACAGAAGCTGGCCGGTATGGGCTGGGAAATTTTGTCCACCGGCGGTACCGCAAAAGCCCTGCGTGAAGCGGGTGTGGATGTTATCGGCGTTTCCGACGTAACAGGCTTTCCGGAATGCCTGGATGGCCGCGTCAAGACCCTGCATCCCAAGATTCACGGCGGTATCTTAAATATCCGTGATAATGAAGACCATCAGAGACAGATCAAGGAACTGGGCATCACACCCATCGACCTGCTGGTCATCAACCTGTATCCTTTCAAAAACACCATTTTGAAGGAAGGGGTTGCCTTTGAGGACTGCATTGAAAATATTGATATCGGCGGACCGACCATGCTGCGTTCAGCTGCCAAAAACTTTAACGACGTTACGGTTGTCGTAGACCCGGAAGATTACGACGTTGTATTAAACGAACTGGAAAAGGACGGCGCTACCAGCTATGACACCCGTTACCGTCTGGCGTTAAAGGTTTTTGAAACCACTGCGGCCTATGATACCATGATCTCAGATTTCCTCAGAAAGCGTGTCGGCGGTGATGTTTTAAAAGATACCGTCACCATGACCTACGAAAAAGTGCAGGATCTCCGCTACGGCGAAAATCCGCACCAGAAGGCGGCATTCTACAAGGAAATCGGCGTGACCAGGGGTGCTCTGACAGCTGCTGAACAGCTTCAGGGCAAGGAATTATCCTACAATAATATCAACGACACCAACGGTGCCCTCGAAATCCTGAAGGAATACACTGACGAACCGACCATCGTTGCGGTTAAGCATGCAAATCCCTGTGGTGTGGCCAGTGCCGAAACCATTTCAGAAGCCTACAGAAAGGCCTATGAAGCGGACCCAACCTCCATTTTCGGCGGAATCATCGCATCAAACCGTGAGATTGACGCGGATACGGCAAAACAGATGGTTGAAATCTTCCTGGAAGTCATTGTAGCTCCAGCTTATACCGACGAAGCTCTGGAAGTGTTGGGCACCAAGGAAAATCTCCGTGTGCTCAAGCTGGACGATATTCTGTACAGCGAACCAGGCTATGAAACCAAAAAAGTACTCGGCGGCCTGTTAATCCAGGAACGTGATACCAAAGATTATGAAAAGCTGGAGGTAGTCACAGACCGCAAGCCTACCGACAAGGAAATGGAAGACCTGCTCTTTGCCTGGAAGGCTGTTAAGAATACCAAATCCAACGCCATCACCCTGGCCAAGGATAAATGTATGGTCGCCAACGGACCAGGACAGGTTAACCGGATCTGGCCGCTGGAAAACTGCATTGAACACGGCGGGGAAAAGGTAAAGGGTGCTGTGCTGGCATCGGACGCTTTCTTCCCGTTTGACGACTGCGCTACCGCAGCGGCCAAGGCAGGCATTACAGCCATTATCCAGCCGGGCGGCGCAGGACGCGACGCAGACTCCATTAAAGTCTGTAATGAAAACGGCATTGCCATGGTATTTACAGGCATGCGCCACTTTAAACACAGCTAAGCTCAGAGGAGAAACGACATGAAAGTATTAGTAATCGGCTCGGGTGGACGTGAGCATGTGCTCACCTGGAAAATTGCCCAGAGCCCAAAGGTAGATAAAATTTACTGTGCCCCCGGAAACGGAGGCATGGCCAAAATTGCCGAGTGTGTTGACCTTTCGGTGGAAGATATTGACGGCTGCGTAAAATTTGCCAGAGAAAAAGGCATTGACCTGACCGTTGTGGGCCCTGAAGTGCCGCTGGTAATGGGGATGACCGACGCCTTTGAGAAAGAGGGCATGCGGGTGTTTGGCCCCAACGCAAAATGTGCGGAGTTTGAAGGGAGCAAGGCCTTCACCAAGGATTTTCTCCTGCGCCACAACATTCCGACAGCCGCCTACAAGGAGTATACCGATCTCAATGAGATCATGAAAGATATCGGCGTTTACGGATTTCCGATGGTTATCAAGGCCGATGGACTGGCAGCCGGCAAGGGTGTGCTGATCGTAGAAAACGAGCAGGAAGCCAAAGACGGCATTAACATGATCATGGCTGACCATGAATTTGGCGCTGCTGGTGACAAGGTTGTCGTTGAAGAATTTCTGACTGGCCGCGAAGCCTCCATGCTGTGCTTTGTCGATGGCAATGTCATTGTGCCTATGGAAAGCGCCCAGGATTATAAGCGCGCCTACGATAACGATGAAGGCCTGAACACAGGCGGTATGGGTACCTATTCTCCTAACGTTTTGTTTGATAACGCGGTGCTGAACAAGCGCATTGAAGAAACCATTCTGACACCGATTATTGAGGGCTTCAAAGCAGATGGTATGGACTTTAAAGGGATTCTTTTCATTGGTCTGATGATCGAAAATGATATGCCCAAGGTTCTGGAATTTAATGTCCGCTTTGGCGACCCGGAAGCCCAGAGTGTGCTCATGCGCATGGACAGCGATCTGGTGGACATCATGGAAGCCTGTATTGACGGAAAGCTTGCAGACTGTGATATCAAGTGGAAGGATGAAGCCGCAGTGACGGTAGTTCTTGCCTCTGGCGGATACCCGGGACCTTATGAAAAAGGTCTTGAAATCACTGGAATTGAGGATGTGGAAGGCTGCGAAGTATTCCACGCCGGAACAGCTCTCAGGGATGGCAAGCTGGTAACCGCCGGCGGGCGTGTCCTCTGTGTTTCCGCCCTGGGTGACGACCGTGAGGCAGCGAGAGCCAAGGTCTACAGCCAGATAGATAAAATTAAGTTTGACGGTGCACGCTACCGGACAGATATTGCAAAAATGGACTGATGACAGTATAATAAAGGCACGCAATGGGATTTGCGTGCCTTTTTCTGAATAATCTGGAGGAGAGTACCGTGTGGAATAAAATAAAAAAGAATATCGCACTTGGGATATTTATCGCTGTTTTAGGCGCAGTGGTCGGAGCTGTTGTATGGTTTCTGCTGTGGCTGATGAATCTGGGCATTGACTTTTTATGGATCGGACTGCCCGGAAAATTTAATATTCCAGTCTATAACCTGATAATCTGTGGCGTCGGCGGGCTGCTTGTGGGGCTTTTGCAGACAAAGTTCGGTCCCTGTCCCAGCGAGCTCAGTGAAGACATGGCGGCCATCAAACAGGGCAAACGCCTGCCCTACAATAATCTGCCGGTCATCGCGGTCTGCGCGCTGGTACCCCTCATTTTCGGCGGCAGCCTCGGGCCCGAAGCCGGGCTGACCGGTGTGATCGCCGGCCTGTGCTTTTGGCTGGCTGACCGGTTTAAGTATGCCTATGAGGAAGTGGAGGACCTGGCGCAGGTCGGGATCGCTGCCACACTGGGTGTTATCTTTCATGCCCCTCTCTTTGGTTTCGTGAATCAGGTTGAGGACGAAAAGGGCGGGCAGGCTATCCCCAAAAATTCAAAGATCCTATTGTATTTTATCGCCATCTTTGCCGGCTTTGGCATTTACATTCTGCTGTCTGGATTGTTTGGCGGCGGTATGGGGCTTGGCCGTTTTGGGCACATCACTGTCGGGCGCAATGAGCTTCTGGCAATGCTGCCTCTTGCCCTTGTGGGCGCGCTCTGCGGCATTCTGTATTTTTATTTTGCCAAGGGTGTCAAGGTGATAACCGCTCCTCTTGAAAAACATAAGGTGCTCCTGGGAATTATCGGCGGTTTGGTTTTAGGCGGTGTTGGAATGCTGTTGCCCTTTACCATGTTTGCGGGCGAACATCAGATGGGTGAAATGATGGAAATCTGGCAGACCCTGCCCATATGGCTGCTGTTTTTAACAGGGATTGTCAAGCTTTTGATGATCAATATCTGTATCGGTACCGGCTGGCGTGGTGGGAATATTTTCCCCATTATCTTTTCAGCGGTCTGTATAGGCTATGGCTTTGCCGCTCTTTTTCCAATGGTCGACGCGACCTTCTGCGTGGCTGTGGTAACCGCAGCAGTGGCTGGCGCCATTATGCGCAAGCCCATTGCAGTGGTCATGCTCCTGATCATCTGCTTTCCGGTGGATGCCATTATTCCCATGTGCGTGGGCGCCATCATTGCGGCGTCTATTCCTCTGCCTAAGCGATTCCGGCAGATGGCTGACGCTCAGGGAGAATAAAAGAACACATAAAAAACACTCCGCTTTTACAGTAAAGGGAGTGTTTTTTGTTTGTATCTATTCGCTTCTTTTACGTTTGATCAGGGCAATCACACCGATGAGAATTCCGCCGCCGGCAAATAAGCCGATGATGGAAGGAATCATCCAGGCTGGAACATCCCCGTTCATCAGGGCAGCCTGACGGATACTGGTATCCGGGTTGGTGCCTGTAACAGTGGCGGCCAGCTTCTTAATAATATTGCCGTCTCCGCTGCCGCCGTCATTGTAGGTCTGGGTGGTGCCAGCGCCTTCGTTTGAATCCAGTGCTTTTACTTCGATTTCGCAGGTTGCGGTCTTGCCGTTGGCTGTTGTTGCGGTAACGGATGCGGTGCCTTCCTTGATGGCCGTAACCTTGCCGTTTTCATCAACCGTTACGACGCTTGCGTCACTGGAGCTCCAGGTAACATCGGCGTTGGTGACATTTACGGGCTTGACCGTTGCTTTTAAAGTGGTACTGGCATCTGGCTGAATTTTCAGATAGTCATTGGACAGCTTGACATCCGTTGCTGCTACCGGTGTTTTGACAGCTGCGTAGTAGCTGAAATGCGGTGCTTCAAAGGATACGGTTTTGCTGTCTTTGTCTGCTACAGCATTGTCAACAACATTTACTTCATCCTTACTGTCATCAAAATGAACGATTTTGATATCGCCATTATCCTTGTATTTTTCATTCAGATCAAGCTCAACGGAAACAGTTCCGCCTTCTGGCTGTTTTTCTTCATTTGTGGTTTTATCAACGGCCTTGATATCCAGGATTTCCAGAATTTCGGCTTCTGGATCCAGTTTGTTCTTCACTGCCTGATCCGCTTTGTTTTTAACTTCATCGCTGACGGATGAAACCTTTAATTCCGCATCTGGCAGAACCTTGCTGTCCGCGGAGACCTTTACCTGAGTGCCATCCACATCTGCGGTTGCCTCGACTTTTTCAGGCTGAGGCGTGGGTTCAGGAGTCGGCTGAGCAGTTGGCTGAGGTGTTGGCTCTGGGGTTGGCGCTGCCGTTGGCTGAGGGGTTGGTTCAGGCGTTGGTGCTGCAGTCGGCTGAGGTGTTGGTTCAGGAGTCGGCTGAGCAGTTGGCTGAGGCGTCGGTTCAGGTGTTGGCGCTGGAGTCGGCTGAGGTGTCGGTTCAGGTGTTGGTTCTGGAGTCGGCTGAGGCGTCGGTTCTGGGGTTGGTTCTGGAGTCGGCTGAGGCGTTGGCTCAGGATCTGCATTGTCTAACAGATAAATATAACCCAAGAAATTGCCGCCCATGCTGTTGGCATTGTCATAGTCCATATAAAAATCACGATAGCTCCAGCCAGAGTTGGAGGTGATAACCTCATTGCCGTTGACTTCCTCAACAACAGCCACATGGCCGCACCAGCCATTGGTTATTGAGCCGTCCCATACGGCAATGGCGCCTACAGCAGGTTCAGACCCATAGGCAAAACCGCCGCGGCCTTCGTCGTAAAGCTCTTTATTGTCAGACCAGAAATATTTCGCATTGCTGCGGAAACTGCCCCAACCGTTAGGATTGCTGTTCACACGATTGTTTGGAAGGGGATAGCCCAGAATTTCGTAGGCACGGCCCCAGGCGTAGTAGGTACAATTACCTCCCGTCAAAGGGTTTAGCTCAAACGGATTTCCACTGGACTGGCTGTAAGGATAAGAATAATAGTCCGGTTTTTCAGTCCTTGGTGAGAATTCCGCAGCCTTTACGGTCGGTGCAAATTGCAGCGAATAGGCAAACAATAGGCAGACGCATAAAAGCGAAGGAACAAATTTGTGAATAAATTTTTTCATGCTGTGATTCTCCTTCTGAAATGATTTCGTTAAGCATAATAATGTAAAATAATGAAGATCAGTTAACTGCTGGTAGGAAATATTATACCTTATTTCATACCGTATTTCCTTAAAATGTAACGAATTCTTAAAGAAGAAAATCCAATTGTAACAGAATTGCAAACAAAAAATATAGCTGTTGATTTTTAAGTTTTCAATAAGAGGCGTTTATTAAAACAAAAGTCAATTCTAAAAGTTGAATGCCTAATTTTCCTGGGAACGGAGGATTTTATTGTGATAAACGACAAAGCCGCACAGGGCGGTAAGAATACCAGTAGCAATAATGATCAGCCGGACGTCAACCATATCCGCCAGGGGACCAAAGACCGTCATGCCGATCGGAAAGGCTGTGGCGGCCATAATCTGGACAAGACTGAAAACACGGCCCTGCATGGCTTCCTCCACCCGTTCCTGAAGCAGGACGGTGATGGGCGCGGTGATAAAGGGAACGGTTAAGCCCACAAAGAGCATAAACCCTAAAAAAACAAGAAAAACTGGTGAAAGACCGAGCCCAAGACTGAAGATACCACACAGGGTACTGAAGACCATGATGGTGGTTACACGGCTCTTAAAGCCGCCCCAGGCGGCAATGAGGAGACCGCCGATCATGGCGCCGACACTGTAGATGACTTCGTTGGCAGTCAGATACCAGACCTCCCCGCCAAAGGTTCTGGCAATGAGGAGGGGCGTCAAAAAGGCTGTGGGTGTCACTAAAAACATGAGCAGCGCATAAAAAATAAGCAGCACCTTGATAAAAGAATGCCGGTAAGCGTAGAGAATGCCAGTTTTTAAATCGGAAACAGTGCCCGTGTCCTTGGCAGACTCAGCCCGTTTGTGGGGTGGAATTTTGAGGAAAGAAAGCAGAGAAATACCAATGATGGCAGTGACAACGTCAATGAAAAAGGTCGATTCCACAGACACAGTGGCCAGCAGGGCGCCGCTGACTGCCGGAGCCACAATCATGGTCATGTTCTGGAGGCTTCCGTTAAAGCCGGTCACACGCATGAGCATGCTTTTGGGCGTGATCTGCGGAATGAGCGCGTTGACGGTAGGGGTCTGGATACCAGTGCCGACCGAACGGATAGCAGATACCAGGAAGATAATCCATAACTCACGGTAGCCCACGAAAAAACTGAAAGCCAGCCCCAGTGTGGACAGGGCAACCAGAGCGTCGGCGCAGATAATCAGATATTTCCGGTTGTATCGGTCTGCCCACACGCCGGCAAAGAGGGAGATCAGTACCTGTGGAATAAAGGTGACAAGTGTGGAAATGGTCAGCATTATCCCAGAGGTGGTGGTCAGAGTGACATACCAGATAATGGCATACTGGGTGAGTGAAGAGCCGAGCAGGGAAACGGTCTGGCTGGTTAAAAAGAGGATGATCCGTTTTTTCCAATCTTTATCGCGGGTACTGGCTTGCTGGTTCATTGGTTCCTCCTGAGGGCGGCTGCCCTTTAGTTTAAGGTGATAAAATCCTGAATGACCGGATTGTCCGAGGCTTTAAAAGCTTCGACACTGCCGTTAAAGAGGAGCCTGCCGGAATCCATAAAGCTCAGGGTGTCACAGATGCGGTAGGCCTGGCTTGGGTTATGGGTGATGATGATAACGGTCAGTCCGGCTTCACGGTTTCTTTTAATCAGCGCGGCTTCAATAATTTTCAGGCTCTGAGGGTCAATGTTGGCGGTGGGTTCATCCAGAAGCAGGGTATCCGGTGAAAAGGACAGCGCGCGGGCCAGGGCTGTTTTCTGGGATTCGCCGCCGGAAAGCTTTTTGGCGTTCTGTTTTGCGATCTCCTCGATTTTAAATTCTTGCAGCAGCCCCTCGACGATGGGAGCGGCAGCAGCTTTTCCGTACTTGCGTATTTTCAGGGGGTAGGCGATGTTATCATAGACCGACATGGCAAAAAGGTAGGGGGTGTGGCTGGCATAAGTCAGCTTTTTCAGCACAGCTTCATCACCGGGGAGGCCGTTGTAGGTGATGGCGCCGCTGGTGGGCGCGAGAAGCCCGGCGACAGATTTCATCAGCGTGGTTTTTCCCGAACCGTTAGGGCCTAAAATCCCGTGAATTTTCCCGGATTCAAGGCACAGGCTGTCCAGTGACAGGACGGTTTTTCCGTGATAAGTTTTGGTGAGTTTATCAATCGCGATTTGCATAAGGATCTCCTACCATATATTTGTACAGGATTGAATTGGTCACAAAGGAGATGACCAGCAGAATAATGCCCATGGCGATGGAAACCGCGTATTCGCCCATGTTATTGTTCATGGCAATAAAGGTGGTCATGACCCGTGTATAGTTTTTGATATTGCCGCCCACGATCATCACAGCGCCGACCTCGGATACAGCCCGCCCAAAGCCGGTGACCAAAGCGATCATGATGCTGGCCTTAAGCTCCCGGATCAGCAGGAAGAGAATATCCCGGCCGCCAGCCCCAAGGGTTTTTCCCATGGTTACCACAACCTGGCCGTTGACGGTGGTGTCGTTAAACACAATGCCCATAATAATAGGCGTAACGAGGATCACCTGGGCGATGATCATGGCGGTGGGCGTGTACATGAGCTTTAAATGCCCTAAGGGGCCGGAGCGGGCGAGTACCAGTGAGGTGAACAGGCCGATGATGACCGGCGGAAAAGACATAAAAGTGTAGAGCAGCCGGGATACGATCCGCTTTCCCCTGAATTCCTTAATGCCGAGCAGGATGCCCAGGGGCACGCCGAGAACGGTGGAATAAATGGTGGAGGAGAAGGATACGTATAAGGAAAGCCCGACAATCTGGTAGATTTCCGGGTCGCCGGAGATCAGCAGATGGAAGGCCTCGATGAAGCCATTGATAATATAATCCATAGGAAACCTCGTCAGTCTGTCAATTCAAAATCAGCGCCCGAAAAACGGACGCTGACAAATTCTAAATTCAGTTAATGCTTATTTGCTGGCGTTTGGCACAAAGGTTGGTTCGCCATTGATTTTATAATCGGCGATGGCCTTTTGCGCTTCGTCGCTTAAAATCCATTCCTGGAATTTTTTGGCGCCGTCGGTATTCAGCTCAGCACTGACCTTGTCAGGATTGACGACAATGACTCCGTACTGGTTATACAGGTTATCGTCTTTTTCCACAACAACCTCAAGATCCAGATTATCCTTCATATTTAACCAGGTAGCGCGGTCAGACAGGGTATAGGCTAATTTTTCATTGGCCATTTTCAGGGTATCGCCCATGCCAGAGCCGGATTCGATGTACCAGGGCTGTCCTGCCGGGGTAACGCCTGCTTTTTCCCACAGGCCCAGCTCTTTGGTATGGGTACCGGATTTGTCGCCTCTGGATACAAATTCAGACTGGGTTTCAGCAATGGTCTGGAAGGCTTTTACCGCGTCGTTTGGAGCGACTTCTTTCAGTTTTGCCGGGTCATCCTTACTGCCCAGAACAATGAAGTCATTGTACATAACGTCAAAACGTTCGATGCCATAGCCTTCCTTGACAAAATCCTCTTCCTGAGATTTTGCATGAACCAGAAGCACATCGGCTTCTCCGTTTTTGCCCATTTCAATGGCTTTACCAGTTCCAACGGCCACAACCTTTACGGCAATGCCGGTTTCCTCTTCAAACTTGGGCAGGAGCACATCAAGCAAACCGCTGTCCTGTGTGCTGGTCGTGGTGGCCATAATGATTTCACCGTTGGAGCCTGGCTCCAGCTTTTCGGTTTTAGCAGTATTGTTGCTGCTGCATCCTGCCAGGCCGATGACCATGGCCAGAGTCAGCAGCGCGGCCAGAACCAGTGTCAATTTTTTTTTCATTTCTCTTCCTCCTTGATAATGAAAATTAAATATATAAAAGAATAATCTTCTATACCATTGTAATTTGCGAGGAGGAAATAAACGCAGACCGCACGTTTAGTTTACCAACTATCCTTCTCACACTGGAAAGCACAGCCGTTTCCCGCTGCACTCTGACGATTTTGAATCCATGGATTGACTTTAGGATAAAAAATTCGGATAGATAAATCTTTAAAACGATTTCGATATGACTATTTTAACAGAAAATGGCGAAGAATTCAAGCGGCAGTACTAATTGACAAGGGCTGTCAGGCGTGCTAGGATTAATCTGTCAGAAAAACACAGGGATTAGAACAATATTGAGGAGTAAAAAATGAAAGAAATACATATTTGCATTGGCAGTGCCTGCCATGTCAAGGGTTCCTATCAGGTGGTACAGCGCTTCAAGGAGCTGGTGGCCGAACGGGGCCTCGAAAATGAAGTGGAGCTGATGGGTACCTTCTGTCTGGACGCCTGCAGCGACGGGGTGGCTGTCAAGGTTGACGATCATATTTATACGGTTAAGCCAGAGGGCGTGGACCAGCTGTTTGACCAGATAATGGAGGGAAATAATGGGTGTCATTAATTTTACAAAGGCAAGCTGCCGGAATTGCTATAAATGTATCCGATACTGCCCGGTAAAGGCCATTAAGCTAATGGACAATCAGGCTCAGATCGTTGAGGACCTGTGTATTGGCTGCGGTAACTGTTTTCGGATTTGTCCGCAGAATGCCAAATATGTGGCCAGCGATGTGGACAGCATCAGGCAGTGGCTGGAGGAAGGGCCGGTGGTTCTGAGTTTGGCGCCGTCCTTTCCCGCCGGGTTTAATGCAGAAGACCCCCTGCAGGTGCTGAGCGGACTCCGGGCTTTGGGATTTACAGTGATTGAGGAGACCGCCATTGGGGCAGAGCAGGTCTCAAAATACTATGCCAAGGATTACTGGGGGACAAAACGCCATGTGATCACAACCTCCTGTCCGACAGTTAACATGATGATTGAAAAATACTATCCCGATGTGGTGGAATACCTGAGCGAGGTGGTATCTCCCATGACCGCTCACGGTATGATGCTGAAGGAAAAGTATCCCAACGCGAAAGTTGTGTTCGCAGGGCCCTGCATCTCAAAAAAGATGGAAGCCGTCGACGCTGCCAGGCCGATCATCGACGGAGTGCTGACCTTTGATGAGCTGGATGTGTGGTTTAAGGAAGAAGGCATTAATGTATCCGATATGCCTACAGGCGGCTTTGACGCGGCTGGCTGTAATGTGGCGCGGTTCTATCCGCTGGCCGGAGGTGTGGAAAAAACCAGTATACCAGGCGTGCAGGGCGTCCGGCGGGTCATAAAAATTGATGGCCTCAAAAACTGCCGTGACTTTCTGGATGATATCGGTAAGCTGGAGGGCCAGTACTGGATCGAAATGAACGCCTGCGTCGAGGGCTGTGTCAACGGCCCGGGCAATACCCACAGCCCTCTGGTCAAGTATGAGCGGATCGAGCGTGTGACAGATTACATTAATAATAATGCCCGCAAAGACCCGGAAGCAGCTGAGCAGGCGCCGGATTTCAGCCGTGGCTTCGCTGTTGAGAAGAAGGACCCCTTTGCGGGTGTGCCGGAGGAAGCCATTGAAGAAATTCTGCGGCAGACAGGAAAGTTCACCCCGAAGGATGAGCTGAACTGTGGTACCTGCGGTTATGACAGCTGCCGTGAAAAAGCCGCGGCAGTTTACTGCGGCATGGCGGAGTTAGACATGTGCCTGCCCTTTATGCGCAACCGCAACGAGGCCATCTCTAATCTGATTATCGCGTCGACACCAAACGCCATCGCGGTGCTGGACAAGGATTTCAGGATTGTTGATTTTAACGGGGCGGCCGAAAAGCTGTTCAAGACCGCCAAAACCGATGTGCTGCACAAAAATTTCGTTGAAGTCTTTGACTACAACCCGTTCAAAAAGCTGGACAATGTCGAGGGAAATTACTACAGCGGCCGGGGACTCTACACCCGCGGCAATATCCATTTTATGGAAATTCTGACCTATATCCCAGGACAGAAGATGTACATGGGAATATTTGTGGACATCTCCAGAGAGATCAAAAAGGAACGGGCATACCAGAAAATGCAGGAAGAAACCCTGGACATGGCCCAGAAGGTCATCGACAAGCAGATGCGTGTCGCCCATGAAATCGCAGAGCTGCTGGGTGAAACCACTGCCGAAACCAAAGTTACACTGACCCGGCTGCAAAAGGTTGTAGGAACAAGAGAGGAAGAACAATAATGGCTTTTTTTGTCGATATTGCCCATGACAGCATCAATAAGCACCATCAGGAGCTGTGCGGTGATAATGTGGAAATCCGCATCAACGATGAGAGCGTGATCGTTGTTCTGGCCGACGGGCTTGGAAGCGGTGTGAAGGCCAATATCCTGGCGACCATGACCTCCACCATTGCGGCGACTATGCTGGAGGATAAAATGTCGCTCAAGGATGTGGTAGAGACGTTGGAGGCCACCCTCCCGGTCTGCCAGGTTCGGAAACTGGCTTACTCGACCTTTACCATCGTCCAGGTTTACTGGAAGACCCGGCGGCTTTATATTGTTGAGTTTGACAATCCGCCCATTGTCTACATCCGGGACGGGGAAATATTAGAGCTTGAGCGCCACCCCATCGAGTTCCAGGGCAAACAGATCTACGAAACCACCATGAAAATTGAGGAGAATGATGTTCTCGGCTTTTTCAGTGACGGCGTGATCCACGCCGGGGTGGGAACCCTGCTCAATTTCGGATGGCAGTGGGAGGACGCGGCCGACTATCTTCTGGCACGCACCTATGATGAGAAAATGGTCACCTCAAAGGATATCTCCATGCGGATGATAGAGACCTGCAACGACCTGTACGGCGGCGAGCCCGGTGACGACACAACGGTTGTGGTGATGAAGGCCGAGGAGCACCAGTATGTGACGTTGTTCTCAGGTCCTCCTCTGGACCGCACCAAAGACCAGATGATCAGGGAGATTTTGGACGAAGCCAAAGGCACAAAGGTAGTGTGCGGCGGCACCGCCAGCAACATTGTGTCGCGGGAGTACGACGAGAAGATCGATATTGATCTTGACACCATGTCGGAACGGGTACCGCCGGTTGGCCGTATGAAATCCATTGACCTTGTGACCGAAGGGGTGCTGACCATCCAGGAAACAGTCAATATCATTGAGGATTATATCCACAAGCGCCGGGGTCATGAAGTCTTTGAGGGAAATAACGGCGCGTCCATTCTGGCAGATCTGCTGGTAAACCACTGCACCCATCTCGATCTGATTCTGGGCAACTCCATCAACCCGGCCCACCAGAACCCGGATTTTCCCGATGCGCTCAGCTCAAAGTGGAAGATCACCCAGCGGCTCATCGATTTGCTTAAGGAGCTCAACAAATCTATCAATATTGTGTACGTGTACACAGCCGGCCTGCGGGCCGGCTTGTTTAAGTTGTACTTAAGCGGTAAAATATAAACTTCTAACATAGCATTGATTCTTGACACTAAATTCAAAAAAGTATAAAATAGACTTTATAATGAGTGTCTAAAAAAACAATAATAACAAAATATTTACTTTAGGGAGGTGAATGTTATAGACATATTAACTATATGCTTAATCGTTGGTATAGTCATTGCCTTTGGCGTTGGGTATTTTATCCGAAAAAACGTTGCTGAGGGCAAGATAAATAGTGCTGAAGAAACAGCCAAGAAAATCGTAAACGATGCAGTCAAAGAGGGCGAAGCCCAAAAGAAGGAAATGCTGTTTAACGCCAAGGAGGAATCCTTAGCTTTAAAGGAAGCCATTGAAAAAGATAACCGCGAGAGACGCGCCGAGCTCCAGAAAACGGAAAACCGTTTGATCCAGAAGGAAGAAAACCTGGATAAGAAAGCGGCGAATCTCGAGCGCAATGAGGACAAGCTCGAAAGAAAAAACAAAGAGCTTGATAAGAAACAGGAAAAACTGGACAGCCTCTATGAAGAACAGGTCAAGGAACTGGAACGTATTTCAGGCATGACCTTTGAGGAAGCAAAACAGATTTTACTGGATGATGTTGCCAAGGAAACCCGCGCCGAAGCGGCGGTAATGATCCGCCAGATCGAGGCAGAATCCAAAGCGACAGCAGACAAAAAGGCCAAAGAGCTGATCGCGCAGTCCATTCAACGCTGTGCGGCAGACCATGTGGCAGAAAATACCATTACCGTGGTCAACCTGCCAAATGATGAAATGAAAGGCCGTATTATTGGCCGTGAAGGCCGTAACATTCGTACACTGGAAACCTTGACGGGCATAGACCTGATCATTGATGATACGCCGGAAGCCGTTATTCTTTCCGGTTTTGATCCGATCCGGCGTGAAGTAGCCCGTTTGTCACTGGAAAAACTGATTATTGACGGACGAATCCATCCAGCAAGAATTGAAGAGATTGTAAAAAAATCTCAAAAAGAAATGGATGCTCAGATCAAGGAAGTTGGAGAACAAGCCTGTTTTGACACAGGTATCCACGGATTACATCCCGAAGTTGTCAAGCTGTTAGGACGTCTGAAATACCGTACCAGCTACGGCCAGAACGTGCTCAAGCATTCCATTGAGGTTGCCCACCTGGCAGGTCTGATGGCCGCTGAGCTGGACGCCAACGTTAAAATTGCAAAACGCGCAGGTTTGCTGCACGATATCGGTAAAGCCATCGACCATGAGGTTGAAGGAAACCATGTCGAAATCGGCGTAAACCTGTTAAAGAAATACAAGGAAAACAAAAATGTGATCCACGCGGTAGAGGCCCATCACGGCGATGTGGAAGCCACAACCATTGAGGCTGTGCTTGTACAGGCTGCTGACGCCATCTCGGCCGCAAGACCCGGCGCCAGGAGAGAAACACTTGTCTCCTACGTGCAGCGGCTGGAAGAGCTGGAAAAAATCGCCACCTCCTTTGATGGTGTCGAAAAATCTTTTGCAATCCAGGCTGGGCGTGAAGTGCGCATAATGGTCAAGCCAGATTCTGTCAACGACGATGATATGATGATGCTGTCTCGTGATATTGCCAAGAAGATTGAATCTGAAATGGAATATCCAGGGAATATCAAGGTCAACGTCATCCGAGAAACCAGAGCCGTAGAGTATGCTAAATGACGCTGAGTCCAAATTTCAAAGAAATTTGGCAGCGAACAGGAGTGTAAGCGGGTGAGCGGCAACGAAGCTAACGCAGATGACGAAAAAATCATCCTGAAAGGATGGAAAGATTTTTGAGGAATCTGTGCTCCGATGTAGAGTCCAAATTTCAAAGAAATTTGGCAGCGAAGCGATTAAAAACTAAAAAGGGGAGGGGCAAAGCCCCTTCCCTTTTATTTATTCATGAAAAGAAGACTGGAGTAACGATGAAAATATTAATGATTGGCGATGTGGTCAGCCGGCCGGGGAGAACGGTGCTCAAGGAACAGCTGGGCGGCCTGATCGAGGAATATCAGATTGATTTTACCATTGTCAACGGCGAGAACGCTTCCGGCGGAAACGGCATCACCGAAAAAAATGCCAAAGAGCTGTTTAATCTGCCTATTGATGTCATGACCATGGGCAATCATGTCTGGCAGCAAAAAGAAATGGTCAATTATATAGAGAAATTTCCAAGGATTATAAGACCGCTCAACTATCCGGACCCCTGCCCGGGCAAGGGCTATGATTTTTTTGAGCACAATGGCAAAACCATCTGTGTGATGAACCTGTCCGGACAGATCTTTATGCCGGAGCTGGATTCCCCCTTTAACCTGTTCAGCCGCGTATGGCCGGAAATCGAAGGCAAATTTGATCTTTTGATCGTGGATTTCCACGCCGAGGCCACCTCGGAAAAAATTGCCTTTGGGTATTATCTGGACGGAAAAGCCTCCATTGTGGTGGGAACCCATACCCATGTGCAGACTGCGGATGAGCGGATTTTGCCCGACGGAACCGCCTATATTACCGATTTGGGCATGACAGGCCCTTTAAATGGGGTCATTGGGGTGGAAAAAGACATTATTATAGGTAATATGGTGACCAAACGGCCAGAGCGTTTTGTCATCGAAAAAGCGCGCCCCTGGCAGATTAACGGGATCGTGGTTGAGATTGACGACAAGACAAACCAGCCGGTTAAAATCGAACGGGTATACCGGATTTATGAGGAGTAGACAATGAGAGCAAGAGTAGCAGAAAAAGTAGAAAACTGTATTGATTCCCTGACATTGAGCCTGTCGGAAAAGGCAAAGGCTTTTCGTGAAGCAGGTGAATCGGTCGTGAGCTTTGGAACCGGCGAGCCCGATTTCACCACGCCGGAGTACATCTGTGACGGCGCTAAGGCCGCCATCGACGCCGGACACACCAAATATGACGCAGTGACTGGGGTAGCGGCGCTGCGCAGTGTTATTGCCAAAAAGCTGAAGGAAGATAACGGCCTGAGCTATGGCATGGATGAGATCATTGTCAACAGCGGCGCCAAGAGCAGCCTTTCTGTGGCTTTACAGACGATTTTGAACCCCGGGGATGAGGTTATTATTCCCAAACCCTACTGGGTCAGCTATACAGAAATGGTCAAGCTGGCAGGCGGCGTACCCGTAGTGGTGGATACAGACCCTGAAAATGCCTTTAAAATGACCGCAGAGCAGATGAAAGCAGCCATTACAGATAAAACCAGGGCTATGATGCTAAACACGCCTGTAAACCCCACAGGGGTATTATACAGCCGTGAGGAGCTCCAGGCTCTTGCGGATGTGGCAGTGGAAGCAGATATTCTGGTAATAGCCGATGAAATCTATGAGGAATTTGTCTATGACGGCCATAAAACCGTCAGCATTGCTTCTTTGGGAAAAGCGATCAAAAATAACACCATTCTGGTCAACGGCTTCTCAAAAACCTATGCCATGACTGGCTGGCGGCTGGGCTACGCCGCAGCGCCCGCGGACATTATCGCGGGCATGAAGCGGATTCAGGGGCATACAATTTCCCATCCCTCGACCATTACCCAGTACGCGGGGATCACTGCGCTTGAGGAAAAGGGCGAGGTAGTGGATGCGATCATCCGTATTTTTGACGAGCGCCGCAAAGCCATGATGGCCCGGCTGGACAAAATCCCACAGCTCAGCTATATCTATCCCCAGAGTACTTTTTATATTTTTGTGGACATCCGCCGGGTTATCGAGGATAATAGATACGGAATTGCGTCTGGATATGAATTTTCACAAAGGCTGCTGAACGAGCAGAAGGTGGTTACCATACCGGGTGAGGCCTTTGGTGTTACAGAGCATATCCGTTTATCCTTTGCCACTTCGATGGAAGAGATTGAAGAAGGATTTGACCGGATCGAAGCGTTTTTAGCATCGGCATGCCCTGCATGACCGCATTAATATATAAATAGGAGAAAGAGAGTAAGAAGATGAAAGAATTTTACGAGAGTCCACTGATTGAACGCTATGCGTCCAAGGAAGTCTGCCGGATTTTTTCTGCCGATAACAAGTTTTCAACCTGGCGTAAGCTTTGGGTTGCTCTGGCAGAAGCTGAACAGGAGCTGGGACTGCCCATCACCGATGAACAGATTGAGGAGTTAAAATCCAAGATTTATGATATTGACTATGAAACAGCTGCCAGAGAAGAAAAAATCCTGCGCCATGACGTGATGGCCCATGTGCACACCTATGGGGAGCAATGCCCCAAGGCTAAGGGGATTATCCATTTAGGCGCTACCAGCGCGTATGTGGGGGATAATACAGACATTATCACCTATACGGAGGGTCTGGTGCACATCCGCAAGTGCCTGCTGAACCTTATCAACGCCCTGACCCGGTTCGCGCTGGAATACAAAGACCTGCCGACATTGGGCTTTACTCATTTTCAGCCGGCACAGCTGACCACTGTGGGCAAGCGCGCCAGTCTCTGGATACAGGACCTGATGATCGACCTGGAGGATCTGGACCATCTCATCAGCATCGTGCGCCTGCGCGGCGCCAAAGGCACCACCGGCACCCAGGCCAGCTTTATGGACTTATTTGAAAATGATCAGGAAAAGGTAAAACAGATCGACAGGCTGGTAGCTGAAAAAATGGGCTTTAAGGCAACCTATGCTGTCACTGGGCAGACTTATCCCCGCAAATTTGACAGCCAGGTTCTGGCAGTGCTCAGCGGTATTGCCCAGAGTCTGAGTAAGTTTGCCACAGACATTCGTTTACTCCAGCATCTGAAGGAAGTGGAAGAGCCTTTTGAGAAAACACAGATTGGCTCGTCAGCCATGGCTTACAAGAGAAACCCCATGCGTTCCGAGCGTATCTGCTCGCTGGCGCGCTACATCATTGTCGATTCTCTGAATCCGGCCATTACGGCGGCTACCCAATGGTTTGAAAGAACCCTGGACGATTCTGCCAACAAGCGTATTTCCGTGCCGGAAGCATTCCTGGCGGCGGATTCCATTATTTCCATCGCCATCAATATTTCTGAAAACCTGGTGGTTTATCCAAAGGTGATCCATCAGCATATCATGAATGAGCTGCCCTTCATGGCTACCGAAAATATTATCATGGAAGGCGTGAAAAACGGCGGAGACCGTCAGGATCTTCATGAGAAAATCCGGGTGCTCTCCATGGAGGCCGGCGCGACCGTCAAGGTTGAGGGCAAGCCCAATGACCTTATCGAACGCATTGTGGCGGACGGCACCTTTGGGATTAAAGAAGAGGACATCGAAAGCATTCTCGATCCTTCTTTATATATTGGCCGCGCGCCGCAGCAGGTGGTGGACTTTATTGAGGAAGAGGTACAGCCTGTACTGGATGCCAATAAGGACCTGCTGGACATGACTGAAATTGACCTGAAGGTGTGAAATCCCGAAACAGAGCTGCCCGCTGCGGCAGCTCTGTTTCGTCAAATTGCACACCGCGTAAAAAAAATAAAAAAAATTTAAAAAAGTACTTGCATTCCCGTATCGATATGGCTATAATATACGAGTACCTTAAATCTGAGGTCACACAAATGGGCCATTAGCTCAGTTGGCTAGAGCACCTGACTCTTAATCAGGGTGTCCAGGGTTCGAGTCCCTGATGGCCCACCATTTTATAATAAAGTAATCAAATTTAAGCATTACTAGAAATTAAACGAGTCTTATATGGGACTCGAACCCCGTGGGGGTTTGAGTGTGAAAAAAACCAATTGGTTTTTAGCGAAAATCTCCGAGGTTTTAAAAACCGAGGAGGACAAATGCGCAGCGTTTGTGTCCCTGATGGCCCACCATTTGAATTTAATACACGAATAACACCAGTCGCTTTTGCTATGCAAAAGCCATTTTACTGTAGGGGTATAGCTCAGTTGGTAGAGCAGTGGTCTCCAAAACCACGTGCCGAGGGTTCAAATCCTTCTGCCCCTGCCAAATTTAATCATAAACTCTAAAATTGGCTAAGACAGCCGACTTTTAGAGTTTTTTTATATTCAGCTTTAGCCAAGAAAATTGACGTATCTGTTTTTTTATATTATAATAACCAACGGTTTGTAGCATTTTTTAAACAAGTTTTAAGGATGCTGCTTATCCATATACTCAAAATAAAAAAAGAGAGAGGACGAAGAAATGAAGAGTGTAAAAAAACTTTTTGCTCTGCTGCTTGTAGCCGTACTTGCCATCGGTATTGCAGGCTGTGGAACCGGTGGAAGTTCTTCTGGGGGAACATCTTCAGACGGTAAGATCCGTGTAGCAATGCAGGATCCTAATGTGCCGATCGACCCACAGAAACAGACTAGTAGTTATTTAATGATGGTTGCTGACCAGATCACACAGCCATTAATCAGCCTGAAAAATGATGGTACATTAGCACCAGAATTGATCAAGGAAATGCCAAAAATCTCTGATGATGGTTTAACCTATTCTTTTGAATTGAAGGATAACGTTAAATTCCATAATGGAGAAACTGTGAAAACGTCTGACGTTAAATATTCCTTTGAACGTTTATTAACCGAAGGTGTTATGGGCTCTATGATCGACCAGATCGTGGGCGCACAGGCATTGATTGACAAAACAGCTACCTCCCTGGAAGGTTTTAAAATTATCGATGACCAGAAGTTTGATATTGTACTGGAACAGCCTTTCAGTCCATTTACTTCTACGATTGCAACAGCTTACGTAGCCATCTATCCAGAAAAGGCCTGTAAAGATGCGGGCGCAGACTGGGGTAGAACAGTGCTTTACGGTACTGGCCCATACAAAATGGACAGCTATGTTGCAGGACAGGGAATCGAATGCTCTAAATTCGATGACTATCATGGCGAACCAGCCAAAAATGCCGGTGTTTCTTTCAAATTTATGGAAGATGCCAACACACAGGTTATGGAATTCCAGAAGGGCAACATTGATATTGTTCAGTTAGACGCTACCTTATACCCACAGTATAAGGACAATGCAGACATCAAGGACAGCATTCACTCCTTCATGCCAATCGGGGAAATCTACTTAACACCGAGTGTTGAAATGATCCCTGAAGTTAAAGTAAGAGAAGCTTTAAGCTATGCGATCGACAGAGAAGCGATCTGCAAAGATTTATTAAACGGCACTGCTGTTCCGGCTAAGACTTTCCTTCCAGAAGGCCTGATCGGATACAATGAATCAGCACCTGCATATGAATATAATCCTGAAAAAGCAAAACAGTTATTGGCAGAAGCCGGATATCCGAATGGTTACACCATTGATGTGCCATTATCTTCAAAATATCCATTCAAAACCAAAATTGCAACCGCTATTCAGGACCAGGCACGCGCAGCTGGCTTTACACTTAATTTAAGCGAAGTTGACGGCGCTGCTTACAATGATATGGATTTAGGCGGACAGATTCCATTGGGCGTCAGCAACTGGTATGTTGATTACATTGACCCGGATGGAATGATTTATCAGCGTTTTGCACCGATCGTTACAATGACACATTCAAGTAAATATCAGAATCCTGAATTTGATGCGCTGTTGAACGAAGGCCGTCAGATTACCGACGAATCAAAACGTCAGGAAATCTATTCAAAGGCAGATCAAATGATTACACGTCAGGATTACGCTGCTATTCCGATTTGTCATGAAACCAAATATTATTTGATGAACTCTGCAGTTAAGAATTTTGAAGTTACGGATATGTTCCGTTTCCATTTTGAAACAGCAGAATTATCCTAAGTGATATAAAGGGTTATTTATAAGTTTAAAGACACGGTAGGACAACTCGTAAGGTTTTGTTCTGCCGTGTATTTTAAATGGTATAAATTAAAAAGGAGGAAAACAGTTTGGGTAAATATATCCTAAAAAGACTTGGGCAGACATTGCTGGTTCTTTTCGCTATCAGTATTATTGTCTTCTTATTGATGAATGTGCTGCCCGGTGACCCTGTAGCGTTGATGCTTGAAAAACGTGCAGATCCTGCAACTGTTGAGCAAGTGCGTCATTCGTTAGGATTGGACAAACCTTTATTCCAACAATATTGGGATTTTCTCGTTGGAATTTTTCATGGTGATTTGGGGACTTCTTATTTCACAAAAGAGCCGGTTATGGAAACATTAACCCGCAGCTTTTTCATTACGCTTCAGTTAGCAGCATGTTCTTTTGTCTTTGCCGTAATTATTGGGGTGACTTGTGGAATGCTGGCTGCTATTTACAGAGGTAAAGCACTGGATTCAACATTAATGACACTCTCTATCGTAGGTATTTCCGCACCATCTTTCTGGGTTGCCATTATTCTACAGATTATCTTCGGCCTACAGCTTGATTTACTGCCGATTTCCGGGTTTTCATCGCCCATTTATTTTATCCTGCCGAGTATTGCGCTCGGGACGCGGTACGCCGCATCCATTGCCCGTATTACACGTACGAGTATGCTGGACGTTATCGGACAGGATTATATCCGTACCGCCAGGGCAAAAGGGGTAAAGGAAAGTGTTGTCATGTGGAAGCATGCCTTCAAAAACGCCTTGATCCCGATTGTTACCTTATTGGGGACACAGCTTGGCTACATGCTTGGCGGCTCCATGCTCATTGAAAAAGTATTTACAATTCCAGGAATTGGTAATGTTCTGGTTACAAGTCTCAATAACCGTGACCTTCCGCTTCTGCGTGGCGCCATGCTCTACGTGGCCGTTGCCTTTGTACTGGTAAACCTTCTGGTCGATATTTCTTATGCATTCATTGACCCAAGAATTCGAGTTACGGAGGGTAAAAAATAATGAAGACACCAAATCTTGGATATAAACGAAACAACTATGCTGAGGAGAAAACAGGGCAGGAAATTGTTGTCCAGTCAAAAAGCTACTGGAAAGACAGCTTCAACCGCCTGAAGAAAAATAAGGTAGCCATGGTCTGCATGGGGATCATTATTATTCTGGCGCTTGTTGCCATTCTGGCTCCGCTTATCTCTCCCTATGATCCAAACCAGCAGAATTTGGCGATCGCCCTTCAGTCACCTTCAGGTGAGCACCTGTTTGGAACCGATGAATACGGCCGTGATATTTTATCCCGTGTTATTTACGGTACCCGTGTATCCCTTTCAGCAGGGATTATTGCGCAGATCATTGCGACAATTTTGGGTGTTACTCTTGGTTCACTGGCGGGCTATTACGGCGGTAAGGTGGATACTGTTATTTCCAGAATCATGGAAATCTTCGCAGCTTTCCCAGACCTGCTGTTAGCCATGGCAATTATGTTTGCGCTTGGTACTGGTCTCACCAGTCTCTTTATCGCTCTTGCGGTAGTTAACTGGGTACAGACAGCCAGAATGGTCCGTGGGCAGGTTATGCAGCTCAAAGAAAAGGAATTCGTTGAAGCCTGTATTGCCAGCGGCGGCAGCGGTTTCCGCATTATCATAAAGCACATGATTCCAAACTGTATTTCAACCATTATTGTATTGATAACCCTTGGTATTCCAAGTGCGATTCTGACCGAGGCATCATTAAGCTTCCTCGGTATTGGTATCCAGCCGCCAGATCCGAGCTGGGGTTCCATGATCAGCTACGCGCAGCCATATATCAACAGCGACCCGCTGTATAGTATATTCCCAGGGATCGCCATTATTATCACAGTAATTTCCTTTAATATGTTCGGTGACGGCCTCAGAGACGCCCTCGATCCGAAGTTGAAGAATTAAGATCAGAAAGCGGTGATTACGACATGAAATTATTAGAAGTAAAAGACCTTAAAACCTATTTCTACACCGATGAAGGTGTCGTTAAATCTGTTGATGGTGTTAGTTTTTCTGTAGATAAAGGCGAAACACTTGGGGTTGTAGGTGAGTCTGGCTGTGGTAAAAGTATCACATCGATGTCGATTATGCAGCTGATTGGAAAGCCGGGGAAGATTGTCAACGGCGAAATTGATTTTAAAGGTGAAAACCTGCTGAATAAAGATAAGGAAGAGATGCGGAAAATCCGTGGCAAGGAAATTGCCATGATCTTCCAGGAACCCATGACCTCCCTGAACCCGGTTTATACCGTTGGACAGCAGATTATGGAAGCGGTCCTGATTCATGAGGATATGACCAAGGAACAGGCCCGGGAACGTGCGATTCAGATGCTGGATCTCGTCAAGATCCCAGATGCCGAAAAGCGTCTTAATTCCTATCCCCATGAGTTTTCAGGCGGGATGCGCCAGCGTGTTATGATCGCCATGGCCCTCTCCTGTAATCCTGAGTTTTTGATCTGTGACGAACCGACAACAGCACTGGACGTAACCATCCAGGCCCAGATTCTTAACCTGATCAATGAACTCAAGGAAAAAACCGGTACTGCGGTCATGATGATTACCCATGACCTTGGGGTTATCTCTGAGGTTGCCGATAACGTTATGGTTATGTACGCAGGCCAGGTCGTTGAATATACTGATGTGGACACCGTGTTTGAAAAACCACTGCATCCCTATACCCAGGGCCTGATTAATTGTATTCCAAAGCTTGGCGGTCAGGAAGAAAAGCTTTCGACCATCAAGGGAATGGTTCCAAGCTTTAACGATATGCCGGAAGGCTGCCTGTTCTGCCCGCGCTGCGAATACGCAAAGGATATTTGCCGCAAGGAACGGCCAGAGATTGTTGACCTTGACGGCCATCAGGTACGCTGCTTTAAATATACCGATCGATGGGAGGAAGAAAACTAATGGCAGAAGAAAAAAACAATGTGTTGCTGGAAGTTAAAGACCTGAAAAAATGGTTTCCCATCAAAGGCAGCGGATTTGGCAAGGAAAAAGCATTTGTCAAAGCGGTAGATGGCGTCAGCTTTACCCTTAACCGCAGTGAAACCCTCGGTATCGTAGGGGAGTCCGGCTGTGGTAAATCTACCATGGGACGCTCAGTTCTCCGTCTCATCGAGCCGACTGAGGGCCAGATCATCTACGAGGGTGAAGATATTATGACCCTGGACCGCAAGGCTCTGCGCGCAAAACGTAAGGAATTCCAGATGATGTTCCAGGACCCTTATGCTTCACTGAACCCGAGAATGACGGTCGGTGAAATTATTGGCGAGCCTTTGGAAATCCAGACCGATATGAACAGCAAGGAGCGTGAAGCAAAGGTTCTTGAGATCATGGACCTTGTTGGGCTCAATACTCAGTATATCCGCCGCTATCCTCACGAGTTTTCAGGTGGACAGCGCCAGAGAATCGGTATTGCCCGGGCAATTATTTTACAGCCAAAGCTTTTGGTGTGTGATGAGCCTGTATCAGCCCTTGACGTTTCCATCCAGGCACAGATCATTAACCTCATGGAGGACTTACAGCACCATATGGGAATTGCCTTTATGTTTATTTCCCATGACCTGAGTGTTGTACGCCATATTTCCGACAAGGTTGCGGTTATGTATCTTGGCCATGTTGTCGAATACGCAGAAAAGGATGAGCTTTACAATAATCCGTCCCATCCTTATACCATTGCATTGCTGTCTGTTATCCCGACGGTTGAAAAAACCAAGAGAGAAAAAATTATTCTTCAGGGTGACCTGCCAAGCCCGGCCAATCCGCCGAGCGGCTGTTGTTTCCATACCCGCTGCTACAAAGCGCAGCAGATCTGTAAGGAATGCACCCCTGAGCTCAAGGATTTAGGCAATGGCCATATGTGCGCCTGCCACTTTCCTGGAAAATAGACCAAAGCAGCATGAATAAAACGCTAAAAGCCTGGAAACCCAGGCTTTTGCGTTGTATACAGGAACTTTAACAGAATAAAGGGAGAAAGTATCTAAAATGAAAATTACGAAAATCAATACTAAACGTGTCAAGATTCCTTTGGTTGAACCATTTCACATTTCTCTGGGCGTTATCACCCACGCAGAACAGATTCTGGTTGAAATTGAAACCGATGAAGGCCTTGTGGGGATCGGGGAAGGCTCAGCCGCTGTCTTGATCAGTGGTGAAACCCTGGAAAGCATTGAAGCTGGCATCCGCATCATGGAAAAGGAAATTATCGGATGCGACCCAATGGATATTGAAAAAATCTACTGGATCATGGACCGTGCCATTGCACACTGTCCTTCGGCTAAAACAGCCATTGACATCGCCTGCTATGATTTGATCGGTAAAATCACAAACATGCCTTTATACAAGGTTTTAGGCGGAAATTCCAATACCTTTGAAACCGATATGACCGTTGGTATCAACGACCCGGCTTATATGGCTGAAAAAGCAAGAACCCATGTGGCCGAAGGCTTCGACACCATCAAAACAAAGGTCGGCACCACTGTGGAAGCAGACGTAGCCCGCGTTAAAGCTATCCGTGACGCAGTAGGCCCGGATGTTAAAATCCGTCTGGACGCAAACCAGGGCTGGACGCCAAAGGAAGCCATCGCTGTTATCAACAAGCTGGCAGACTATGACATCGAGCTGATCGAACAGCCTGTGCCTTACCATGATTTTGACGGTCTGGCATTCGTTACCGCTCACTCTCCAATTCCGATTATGAGTGACGAAAGCGTCTTTAACTCAAAGGATGCCATGAGAGCCATCAAAATGCGTGCGGTTGACCTGATCAACATCAAGCTCATGAAATGCGGCGGTATCCGTGAAGCGCTGAAGATCAACGCTATCGCTGAAGCGGCTGGCGTTGAATGTATGCTGGGCTGCATGGCTGAAGAAAGCAACATCGGTGTCACCGCTGCTGCCAGCCTGGGCGCTGCCATGAAAAATATCACGAGAGCAGACCTTGACGCTCATCTGACCCTGACCGACGTAGCTGTAAAAGGCGGCGTTATCATGGAAAATGGCAAGACCATGATCCTGCCTGAAAAACCAGGTCTGGGACTGGAACGGTAAAAAAATACTGAAAATTCACTTATTTTTCATATAGAGATCAAAAAACCAACGCAGGGGTTGCTTATAATATGAAGCATCTCTAATGATTGCGAGGTATAGCTCTATGAAAAATAATATGTCTAAAGGAAAGATGGCCGCTGCTGTTATCGGCGATATGATGATCATTTTGCTGGTGCTGGGAATTATTGCGTTTTCGACACCCAGTGAGGCCGAAGCGAAAGCCCTTCATACAGAGGAAGTGGTTATTACCGAACAGCTGAAAACACAGACTGAGGCATACGATATTTACCGTTATGTCAAACAGCGGCTCAGCCAGTTTGGAGAGTGGTATCTCTCCGAATTGAACGAAATATTGACCATAAACTAAAGCAGCCGACGTTTTTAAACGTCGGCTGCTGCTTTTCTATTCCGCGTTGACGACATCCACAATGTCCATACGGCGGATTTTTTTTGTTGGACCGATGATGGATAAGAAGGTGGTAGCCAGAGACAAACCGATGATGATGACCAGGGGCAGCCAGGGCAGGCTCCAGGCGTCGCCCCAGCGGGTGGTGATCATCTGGTCATACAGGAAAGCGTGAAGGGGAAGCCCCAGAACCGCGCCGGCTGCACAGCCCACAAGGGCATAGGCGGCCGACTCTGAGGCCACCATCCGCACCAGCTGCCTGCCGGACATCCCCACAGCGCGCATGACGCCGTACTGGTTAATGCGGCTGGAGACGCTGATGTTCATGCTGTTGATGATATTGAAAATGGTGATCAGCGCAATGATGAACAGGAAGCCGTACACAAAGGTAGACATGGTGTAAAAGGCTGAGCGGGCCTCCTGATTGCCCTGTCTGGAATCCGCTACAGTAATGTCATAGCCTGGGGTGCCGCTGTGCGCGCTCTCCGCTGCTGCGACAAGGGCGTTGACCGTGCCCAGGGTGTCATCGCTGGCGGCTTCATTTACCTGCAGGTCGATGACCGTGTAGCCCTGGCCGCCTGTAATGCGGTCAAAGGTATCTTCTGAGCTGATGAGGATCTCGCCGTTTTCCTCTGCGTTAAAGGGCAGGGAGGAAAGCACACCACCCACGGTAACGGTTTTGTCACCGCCTGCGGCTGGCAGGGTAATGGTGTCGCCGGTCTTCCAGTTCTGACGGTTGTCATAGCTGACCAGCACCGTATCAGGATTTTCCCGGACACTGTCAATGCTGCCGTCCACCAGCACCGCTTCGGACCAGTCGAACTGCTGATCTTCGTAGGAGATAAGGCTGATGGCGAGTCCGTTTTTTTCGGGCAGCGGGGCGTATTTTCTGCCAAAAGCCCGCTCGATTCCCGGAACCTCATTAAGCTTTGCGGCCAGGTCATCGGGCAGATAAAGGCCGTCCTCCTCCAGGGCGACTGTAATGTCCGGTGTGCTGGGTTTCAGCGGACGCATGGCATGGGACATAAAATCAATGAACACCGTAAAAGATAAAAAGAGAATAATGCTGATGGCAAAGGAGGCGGCCATCAGAGCCATATTCTTCCGGTTCCCAAAGGCGTGGCTGGTCCCCATGGCGATGTCCACAGGCAGGCGGCTGGTTTTTGCCGCCCGGTGCACCTTGGGCAGATTGCTTTCCATATTGCCGGTAACTGCGTTTAACGGGGATACCTTTGAGGCTTTTTTGCAGGGGGACATGGCCGCCAGAAATACGGTCAGAAAACCGACGATGACACCAGCGGCCAGGCCGATGGGGCTGAGCTGAAACAGGGGCAGGTTGCCGTAAAAGGTTGGGTTGAAATGCCCCACCACGGCGCAGGAAATCCAGATGATGACCGTGCCTGCAAGCAGTCCCATTGGGATGCCCCGCAGACTGAAGCCAAGGCTCTCGCGCCGCACGTATCGGCGGACCTGTTTTTTGGAGGCGCCCAGACAGCGCAGCAGACCAAAAAACTGGATCCGCTCCAGAATACTGATGTTAAAGCTGCTGGAAATCATGATGGTGCCTGCGATCAGTACCAGCAGAAACAGCACCAGCGCAATGCCGTAAAGGGCATAGGCGTAAGGGTCGCCGCTGACGCCGTAGAGCCCAAGAAGCCGCTGGTTTTCCTGAATCTGGCCAGGGGACAGGCCATAGGTAGTCTGGATATCCTCGATACCCGGGCGGATGTCAAGCGCGTTTTTAAACTGAAGGTAATAGACGGTCCGGGAATCCCGGTTTTCCAGACACTGTTTTATACCCGATTCATTGAAAAAAGCAGCGTGCCGGTCTCTTGACTTAAGGGCGGAAAAATCATTGAAGGTACCGCAGATGGTAAAGGTGACCGGCGGGCCGCCCACCGCCTCGGTAGTGACGGTGTCGCCGATGCTCAGGCCAAGCGCATCAAGAAGCTGCCGGTCCACAAGGGCTTCATCCGCTGTCTGAGGAAAGCGCCCCTCACTTACCGTAAGCCCCATCTCAGATGACAGGGCCTCACTGCTTCCCTGGAGCATGAGTTCCCTGCCGCCCAGCGCTGCGCTTGAAGCAGCAGTAAGCCAGCCGGAGACAGCCACGTCGGGCCGAAGGCCGATCATCTGGCCGGCAGCCTCGTCCAGGTTCTTGATGGCGATGTGAAAATTGCCATCCTCCCGGATGGCCCGGTCGACTTCTGCCCGGATAGCCATATCGGCCATGCCGAAGATCGCGGTGACCAGGCAGACCGCAATGGTGATACAGAGCACGGTGATCCGGTTTTTCCTGCGGTGCACCCTTGCGTACTGTGAAACAAGGTCGAGGTAGCTTTTCATTGCAGGGCACCTCCCAGATCGGTGAGGAAACCGTCAGAAACCTGAAGCACCCGGTCGGCCTGCTGCGCGATGGCAGGGTTGTGGGTGATCATGAGAATGGTCTGACGGTAGTGCCTGGAGGTGGATTTGAGCAGAGAGATAACCTCACGGCTGTTTTTGCTGTCCAGGTTGCCAGTGGGCTCGTCGGCCAGAATGAGCATGGGCCGGGTGACTAAGGCCCTGCCGATGGCCACACGCTGCTGCTGCCCGCCGGAGAGCTGCCGCGGCAGGTGGCTTCTGCGCTCCCTTAGCCCGAGAACCTCCAGAAGCTCCTCCACATAGGCCTGATCAGGCTTTTGATAATCGAGCAGGAGGGGGAAGATGATGTTCTGCTCCACGTTTAGCTCGGGAATCAGGTTGTAGGACTGGAAGATAAAACCAACGCTGCGTCTCCGGAAGATGGTGAGCTGCTCCTCCTTCATGGAGAAGATATCCTTGCCGTCGATAAAAACCTGCCCCTTCGTTGGGGTATCCAAAGCGCCAAGGGTATTGAACAATGTGGTTTTGCCAGAGCCGGATTCGCCCACAACCGCCACGAATTCGCCCTTTGTGATATTAAAGGAAACGTTTTTCAGGGCTTCTACACGGGCGTCGCCGTCCCCGTAAATTTTTGTCAGTTTTTTTACTGTGAGTAAATTCATGTTGTTTACCACCTTTCTTGATCTGCTAACAGGATAACACGGGCAGCTTACGGGCAGATGTCCCAAAGCTTACAATTTTGTCATCTTCAAAAAGGTCATGGTAAACAGGGCACCCTGGCCCGGGCTGCTCTCCACCGAGAGCGTGCCCTTATGAGCTTCGGTGATGGCCAGGGCAAGGGGGAGTCCCAGCCCGGCGCCCTGGGTATCCTGGGAGAAGCGGCTGCGGTAAAAGCGTTTGAAAATATGGTGGATATCCTCCGGGTGGATACCGCTGCCGTTGTCCTGGACCGTGATGCGGGTGACTGCTGCGCTCTCATCCCATCCGACTGCGATCCAGCCGCCGGTGCTGGTATGGTCAAGGGCATTTTTTATCAGGTTGCTGACAGCCTCGGTGAGCCAGTCGGGATCATAGAGGAGCCGGGCAGCCGGGCTTCCGGAAAAGCGCAGGGCTTTCTGTTCCCGTCTGGCCCTTGTCTCAAAGCTGTGTGACAAATCCTCCATCATCGCCTGAACAGGCATGAGGACAGGCCTCAGGGTGATGGCGCCTGCGTCCAGACGGGTGATTTTAAGCAGGTTTTGAATCAGGGTTTCCATACGGTTCAGCGAGTCGTTTACCTTATCTGTGAAGCGGGCCAGCACCTCGGGGTCGGCGCCGTCCTCCTGAAGAATTTCATTGTACATTTTCAGGGCAGCCAGCGGTGTTTTCAGCTGATGGGAAATATCGGAGAGGGTATCCTTGAGGAAGGCCTTTGCCCTTTTTTCTGTATCCAGATGGGCGGTGAGGGAGGTGGCCAGGCTGTTGATGTCCGCAAAGAGCTTATACAGGCTGCCATCCGCGTCGCTTTCCAGACGGGCGCTGGTGTTGCCGCCCATGAAGCGTTTGAGCTGAGTTTCGGCCCGGGTGATTGTGCGCTGCTGCGCACGGAAATACAGCACACAGAGCACTGTGACACAGAGGGTGAAGAGAAGCCCGTAGGAAAACAGCGAGAGCATGCTGCTGTACCGAAAGGCCGACAGAAAGGAAAGGTAGGCGGCAGGGGTGTCCGGCGTGTAACCCGCCCGGGTGAGCAGCGCCGAACCGGCCTCGCCCTCACGGGCGGTGAGGTCCCGGGTAAAGACATCAGCGACTTCCTCGGCAGGAAGCCCCTTATCCAGCAGCGCGCCGGCCAGCTCAGTGTCTCTGGTGTAAAGAACACTTCGGGCGCTGGAGGAGAGAGAAAAGGCGATGAGCTGTCCGGCGAGCAGCAGAAAAATCGTCGCTATGCCTAAAGCTGTAAACAAGCGCCGGATATCCCGGTTGTTAAAAATTGTGCTCATGATCAGTCACCAGCGCTTTCGGACTGCCATTTGTAGCCCATGCCGCGCACAGTGAGCAGCCGGGCAGGATGGTTGGGATCATCTTCGATTTTGCTGCGAAGGCGTCTTATATAGACCGAAAGGGTGTTGTCGTCCACAAAATCGCTCGGACTGTCCCAGAGACGTTCCAGAATGGAATTCCGGCTCAGTATCATGCCGGGATTCTGTAAAAACAGGATCAGCAGGCGCTGCTCCGCGGCGGTGAGCTCCAGAGACTGGCCGTTTTTAGTGGCGCTGCCTTTCATCAGATCCACCGCGATGCCGTGGCTTTCGAGGATGGGAGACCGGAGCTTTCGGGCGCGGCGCAGCAAGGCCTTTATTCTGGAAACCAGCTCACCCAGATTAAAGGGTTTGGTGATGTAGTCATCGCCGCCGATGTCCAGACCCATGACAACATTGACCTCCTCATCCGAAGCTGTCAGAAAAATGATAGGCACCTCAGAGTGCCTGCGGACACTGCGGCAGATATCAAAGCCGGTGCCGTCGGGCAGTGTCAGATCAAGCAGAAGCAGGTCAAAGGAGTCCTTTTCGAAAAGGAGAAGGGCCTCCTGCACGGTCTGGGCAACGCGGACATTAAAGCCGTTTTTGACCAGTGTATATTCGAGTCCGTCAATGAGGCTTGTGTCGTCTTCAACTAAAAGGATACGGTTTTGGATCATAAAAAAACCTCCTGTACATAAGTGCTTTTATTATAGCACAGGAGGTCAAATGGTATTCTGAAAAGACAACATTTATTTAAACGGTCGTTTTTCGGTTTAAACGGTATAGAAAGGGATGTCAAAATTAGTTATAATAATACAAAAAGTATCAGAATGGAGGAAAAAAGTGAAAAAGAAATCATTACCCAAATCATGGAAAGGACGAATTACCGCAGCCATCCTGGGCGTAACCCTAAGCTTTACGGCTTTTACCGGCTCTGTTGTGCTGGCAGCGCCGGAGATTCCAGTGGATACTAGCGGTGTCGATAATTATGACGGCGGCCGCCTGCCCGCAGGGCTGGATTCATCCTATTACACCCTGCCCCAGGACACCAACGCCATCACGCCAAGAGGCGTGCCGCTGCCGGAGCAATACGACCTGCGGGATGAGGGACTTGTGACCGGCACCCGGAATCAGAACCCCTGGGGTGCCTGCTGGTCCTTTGGCAACACCTCCAGCATCGAATCCAACGCGGTGCTGAAAGGCGCTGGCAGCGCCGGCAGCCTGGACTATTCCGAGCACTATATGGCCTGGTTTACCTTCCAGCCCTACCAGGGCGAGGGGTATGAGATTGTGGAGGGCGCGGCAAATGTCCTGGACTTTGGCGGACGTCGGCAGATGGCCACAGCGGACACCACAGCCTGGTTTGGACCGATTGATGAGACGCTGGCGCCCTATGTCAACGCCGCGGGAGAACGGGATGACAACGGTATTCCGTTGAAAACCGGTGACTGGAGCCTTCCGGAAAGCCTGCGGGATGAGGCAGAGGAGGTGCACGTGCAGAACGTGGATTACCTGCCTGAGACGGGTGTCTTTAAAGACACAGCGGTGGATAAAGATGGTATAACCTATAAAACCGGTTACTCTTTTGACGAGGCTGCCCTAAAGGCCGTTAAAAGCGCTCTCATGGAAAATGGTGTGCTGGACGTGTCCTACTATGCGGCAAAATCACTTCCAGATCAGGATGAGAATACCACTGAAATTTTTAATACCGAAACCCATGCCCAGTACAGCCCAAGAAATGCCTCGGCCAACCATGAAGTCTCCATTGTGGGCTGGGATGATACCTATGGTGTTGATAATTTTAGCACCACGCCGCCGGGACCAGGTGCGTGGATTGTTAAAAACAGCTGGGGCAAGGGGAACGGTGGCGCAGGCTCTGTGGATGCAGAAGGCTACTTTTATATCTCTTATTATGACCAGACCGTCAGTGAGTTCACTTCCTACCAGGTGGACGTGCCGGAAAACGGTCTGTTCAGTTATGATAATAATTATCAATATGACTTTTTAGGCTATAAGTCCTTTGTGTCCGTTCCGCCGAGCGAGGATAACAGAGGTAACAAGGTAGCCAACATCTTTACTGCGGAAAAGGATGAGGTATTAACGGCAGTGTCCGCCATCACCGTGGATACGAACAGTACCGTCGAGATTGAAATTTACAAGCTTGCCGACGGCGCAGACCTTTCAAACGCGGGCGAGGCGGTTTCCACAATCACTGCCCAACCCACCTACGGCGGCTATCACACCATTGCGCTGAACAAGGATGTTGAGCTAAAGGCCGGCGAACGCTTTGCCGTGGTCGAGACCATTACTGGAGACAGAGGTGGCTATCTGCCGATAGAGATGGGCTATAGCGGTGTTATTACCCAGGGCGGCGGTGGCCAAGTTAAATCCGTTGCCAAGATTGAACCGGGCCAGAGCTATGTTTTTTCCAAGGAAAATGGTCAGTGGATTTGGTCTGACATAGCAGATACGCCTCCAACAGTAGTCGGCGATGAAACCAGTAACTATGGCAATGCTATGATCAAAGCCTTTACCGTCGATCAGGATGGCGCAGTGGCAGCGACTCTGACCGTTGAAAGCCTTGACAGCCAGAAGCAGTCTCTGGGAAGCCAGGAGGTAACGGATTTTGCAGCCCCGGTGCTGCTGCCAGCCGGGACAGAAACGATCCGCCTGAGCGCCACAGCCCAGAACGGAACCGCCAGCCTGAGCGTGGCTGAAAATACCGAAGTTGCCAAGGAAGATTTCCAGAATACGCCCATAGTCCTCAGCCTGACCTCTGAGCCGAGGGGGAACAACGGGGCAGAGTATACCCTGAGCTTTAACATTGAGAAAGTGCTGGTATCTGAAGATGGTAGTACAACTCTAATCGACAATCAGGAGCTGCTGCCAGAGGGAACGATCTTTGATGCCAAAGCGCTGACAAAGGGCGACGCCTACGAACAGGCAAAGAAGACATTGAAGGATGGGCATGACGCTTTTACACTTTATGAAGTTACAACGCTGGATAAGGATAAAAAGCCTGTCACCCTGGCGTCAGGAAAAAACCTGACCATGGAATTCAGACTGCCGGATGGTTACGAAGCGGCTAAAACCAAGATTTATACCATCGGTGATGATGGCAGTCTTAAGGATATGAACGCCGCTGCAAAAACTCCAGAGCCCCAGGCCGCTGTACTGCGTACTGCTGAGGCGGCAGAGTCCAAAACCGTGCTGAGTGTGGATACTAACGTACTCAATGGCACCTATGCTATCGCCGTGGTTAAAAATGACACTTCTGGCGGCACAGATGAACCCCAGCAGGGCAGCGGCGGCACAGAAACCAAGTATGCAGAAGCGCCGGCTCAGCCGGGGGTTCTGACAGGCCTCACATCCGCCGCAAATATCGTACTGCCCATTGGCATTATCGTTTTGGTGATTGTCATTGCGGGTGTTTGGATCTATCTGCGAAGAAAAAATAAATAACGTATACTGAGACCTGGCGGCCTGCCGGGTCTTTTTAGTACGGAATAGAGGCAAAAAGATGATAGGATACAGATGTTGAAGTAAAGGAACAGGTGCCTTTATATGAATGAATCAAGAGAAGATGATATATTTTTAGAGCGTTTATCACTTCATTAATGCTTTTCAAACTACAATTTGCTATAATAGAATCATGAGCAGAAATGGAGTGATTGTAAATGAAAATTTTACTATGCGAAGATAATCCGGCAGATCTGGAAAAAGCCCGGGAACAGATCGAGGCAGCTGCAGAAACCTACCCAGAGGAGAGCATGCTTGAAATCTGCCAAACTGCAGAAGCCTGCAGAGCTTATCTGAAAAGTGAGGTGCCGGATCTGGTTTTTATGGATATCTTTATGGCAGAGACCTCCGGTGTTGATTTGGCCCGTGAAATCCGAAGCCTGAGTACAGATGCAAAGATCGTATTTCTGACCAGCTCTAACGAGTTTGCGGCCGAATCCTACGAGGTTGGAGCCATGGATTATATCCTTAAGCCCCCGACGCAGAGTCAGGTAAAAAAAGTATTTGAAAATTATATGAAAACCCAGAAGTCCCAGAGGCGTTATATTTTAGTCAAGCGGGGCAGAGACGAGGTTAGAATTGAGGAAGCTGGCATTCTTTATGTCAGAACCATCGGCAATGAAACCAGTATCCATACAAAAACCGGCGTCATCAGAGCTTACTATCCTTTGAGAGAAATTGAAAAGCAATTGGACGTCAGCCGTTTTCTGAAAGTCCGAAAAGGGCTGATCACCAGCATGGATTATATCGAATCCATGGAAGGTGATTATTGCGTGCTGAAAAATGGCGAGGAGTATGCCATCAGCCGGAAAAACAAGTCGGAAAACCGAAAGAAATTTTATGACTATCAGTTTTCACAGATTGAAAGGAGGTAAACGGTTGCTCGAATCCAATATTTTTATGAGGTATATTCTTGGCTTCTGGGTGCAGGTGGTGCCTGTGGCAGCCCTTTGCTATCTGGCCTTTGACCCGGAGGATTACCGCCTGAGCGTCAAAAAGACCGCTTTTCTTAACCTGGGGGTCATGCTTCTGCTGTCCATTTTGGAGACTTTTTTGTGGGTCTGGAATGAGCAGTTTCAGGGCACTGATTATGAGGCCGCCTTCAGCGGCAACAGTACCATTTTTTACGGCTTTCTGCTGCTTTGCTTCTTTTTGTTTCTGGCCTGCGTGCGCAGTACTCTGGTCAAGAAGCTGCTGGTCTTCTCGATGGGGTTTGCCTACGCGGTCTTTGTGGCCTCCGGCGCCAACACTTATCTGACTGTTTTTCCTGAAAGCAGTTTTTGGGATGCTTCCCGTGAGGCAGGGGTGATGCTGCAGGGGGGCTCCATCTATGTGATTATCGTGCTGGAGTGTGTGACACTGCCGCTCATGATACTGTTCATGCGAAAAATCGTCCGGCCGGCACTGCGGGTTCTGGATACCAAGACAAGCCGTTATTTCTGCCTGGCCATCATTATTATGCTCATGCTGTACTGCGCGAGCTATACCCGCATCACCTTTAATTTTGACACCGTACTGTTTGTGTTTTACTGCCTGACCCTGTGTGTGTTTGGGTCCTTTGGCATCTTTTTTTACACAGCCGGGCAGATGAACAAAAACAGGGAAACAGAAGAAAAGGCACGCCAGCTGGAACACCAAATCCAGCTTGAGGAGCTCAATTACCGGAATATTGTCGGCAATCTGGAGAATGCCCGCATGCTCCGGCACGATGTGCGACACCATCTGCGGCTCATTGGCGAGCTGGCCGAAAGCGGCAATACCAAAGCTATTCAGGATTATATCCAATCTTACGACGACCGTATCCAGTCTGAGACCACCGTACAGGCTTCCGACAATTATATCTTTAACAGCATCTATCAATACTACCTTGCAAAGTGTGAGGAAAGCGGTATCGAGTTGAACGTGAAGGTAAAGCTGGGGCAGACACCAGGTATTGACCAGGTGGATCTTACGGTTCTGTTTTCCAACATTCTGGAAAACGCCTTTAACGCCTGCCAGAAGGTCGTCGGCCAAAAGCCCTTTATCGACCTGCGGGTAGGGTCGGTGGGCAGTTCCATGGTCATTATCATGAAAAACAGCACCACGATGGTCAGCGAAAAACAGACCCTGACCACCGCAGAACTTCAGCGCCTGAAGGAAAACGGGCGTAAAAGCCTTGGCCTGCAGAGCGTTCAAAGCATTGTGGACGCCCATCACGGGTATGTGGAGTACCACTGCAGCGAGGGCGTGTTCAGCACGAAAATAAGTATCATCTGTGCCGCAAAAGACACCGATGATAGCAGGGAGGAAAGAATATGAAAAAAATAATATCAGGAATGATGGCGTTGGTCCTCTGCTTTACACTGGCGGCCTGCACTGCCGGGTCTGGTACGGGTATCGCAGGAACCTGGAAGGAGGAGACCGCAGCCGAAACAGACCAGAGCGGTTACCAGCTGACTTTTAAGGATGACGGCAGCTTTGAGGAAAGGATTGAGCCAAAAAGCGATCAGGCATCGCCCACCACTGTCAGCGGAAAATACACTGTGGACAGCGGCAGAATAAAGCTGGAGGTCACCAGCTTTTCCGGAGGCGGTATAGAGGCAGAAAACCTCATGAACCTGGGCGCTGGCAGCAATGTGGTGGAGCGGCAGTACGAAATTGAGGGCCAAACCTTGTATCTGTACGAGAGCGAAAAACAGGAGGGCCGTACCGAGAAGGCCTTTGAAGGAAAATTCATCAGAGAATAAAAAACAAATAAAATGTGACGAGTGGTCAAAACTCGATGTAAACGGTATGCTATCCGTGGGAAAAGTATGATATAATAAAAAGGATTTTAATAAAACCTGAGAGGAGAATCATGTGAAAAAGCGAATTTTAGGCATTATGCTGAGTCTGCTTATGGTCTTTTCCACCGTGCCGGCAGGAGTGCTGGCCCAGGAAGACAGTCCGGCAGATTATGGAACACCCGGTGTAGATTACGCCGAGGGCGAGGCCATCGTCTATGTTGACGGCGGCGCAGCAGCGCTGAACAATACAAACAGCCGTAGCCGCAGCGCCTCAGCCTACGAGACCGAGGAGCTCATGGCCGTAGAGGTAGCGGCAGAGCCCGCGGCCGAAAACAGCCCCATGCTGCGCAGCGCAGCCGCCCAAACGGGCAAAAGCCTGGTGCTGGTAAAAAGCGGCCAGGACACCGAAAGCCTGATCGCGGACCTGCAAAACAACCCCAATGTTGAATTTGCAGAGCCGAACTATTATGTGGAGGCTTATGGTGTAAATGAGCCAACAGACCCGGGGTATAAGGATCAGTGGGCTTTAAAGAATCAACTGAATCCCGGAAGCACCAGCATTCCGTCGGCGGATATCAACGCCGCAGATGCGTGGAAAGCAGTTGATACAACAGGCAATACCCCCGTGGTCGCCGTGCTGGACAGCGGCGTGGATTATCACCACCCTGACCTTAAAAATAAAATGTGGACAGCCAGCGAAGACCTGCAAGCAAAAATCGGCGGCGGCACATATGGTTACAACGCCATTACAGGGGAGAATCCCAAAGATCCCATGGACACAGATATCGGCCATGGCACCCACTGCGCGGGCATCATTGCCGCCGAGTGGGATAATGCTATCGGCGTTGCCGGCGTCAGCCCCAATGCCCAGATCATGGCCGTGCGCTTTCTTGGCAAGTCTGGAAGCGATATGGCCGGAGCCATCCGCGGTTACGCCTATATCCAGGCAGCAGCAAAGGCTGGCGTGAACGTGGTCGCCATCAATAATTCCTGGGGCCCCGGCACCGTTGAGGGCCGGCAGCTGCGGTCTGTTTCCACGGCTGCCACTGCCATCGGCAGAGATTACGGTGTGGTTTCCTGCTTTGCGGCAGGCAACTCCAATACCAACAACGACCTGAACAGCGGCGGTATTGTCAACAGCCCCTATGTGGTAACCGTTGGCGCCATGGACAGCGAGGGCTATAAAAGCTTTTTCTCCTGCTATGGTAAAGAAACCGTCGATGTTTTCGCACCCGGCAGCCAGATTTTATCGACCACCAGTACCGATAAAAAGCTTGCGATGAATGAACATGAGATGCCCACGCAGTATCTGCCGCAGATACAGGCGAGTGGAGATTCTTATTTTTATGAAAACTTTGAAGGAGACTCCCCGTCCGTCAGCCTGCGGCTTTTGGATAAGGACGGCAATAAAAAGGCGGATTCAGAGGACGGCCCTGGCTATGCCAGCACAAAAGGCCTTCAGATTTCTTTAGACAGCATCCAAAATGATGAGGCTTTCGCCATTGAGATGGTCTTTAACCGGAATGAATTAGCGAATATTGATACAAGCGCCCTTTTCAATATTGCTTTCCAGGCAGGCTGTGACAATGCCATGTACGGCCAGACCTTCCTGCTCCAGTATCAGGATAAGGACGGGAAGTGGCAGGGCTTTGACTCTACCCAGGTGCTGGAAAAAGACAAGGACGACAATCCGACCCAATATCTCCCCGCCCGTCTGCGCCTGTCCGACCATAACTGGAACCAGTCGACCCAGGAAGTCAACTTGCCTGATTTTATGGAATATAAGAACCCAGAAGCACAAAATGAGGTCGTCTTACGTCTCATCCCCAAGCCGGCCGAAGAAGGGCAGCAGGGCGTAATGAGCGGAAAGACAGGCGATACCGCCACCTTCCGCCTGGACGATGTGGGCTTTGGTAAAAAAGCCTCCGACTATTTTTACTCCGACGGTACCTCCATGGCCACCCCAGTGGTCACCGGGATTGCGGCCCTGCTGTCCACGAAATTTGACAGCGCAGAAGAAGTCTGCGCACGCATCAAGGGCGGCGTCAACCGTGAAGAAGCTCAGGAGGATCTGAAAAACGCGTCCGTTTCCCAGGGCTTTGTGGATGCTGGAGCCGCCTTTGACGATGAACAGTGCGTTCCGGTTTTAAATGATCTGACCATTGATGGCGATACAGCCACCCTTAAAGGCTATTTCTTTGGAACACAGGGAACCGTCAGTATTGGCGGACAAAACGCGGTCATTACCGGATGGGCAGATAACACCATCACCTTTACCATGCCCCAGGGCATAAAGGGAAAACAGGAGGTTATTGTCACGCCGGAAAATAAAGATTACGGACGGAATATTTTCGAGGTCAGTACCTATGTTAAAGGCTACAGCACCCTGGCAGCCCCAGATCTTAAGCTCGATGAATTCGGTGATTACGACCTCAGATCAGCCGACCTGTATCCTCTGACCATGGCAGCCACCGAAAACAAGCTGGCCTATCTGGGAATTATACTGGAAACCAATGAACTTAAGATGTCAATTTATGACATCGCAACAGGAAAGTGGGATGAAAAGCCCATTTCGTTGCCAGAAAATATAATGAAAGCTGCAAACACATCTTTTTATTCACTGACAGCGGGAAAAACCAAATTCTATTTATTGTACAGTACACAGGAAAAAGTGATTGAAGACGGAAAAGAAACGGTAAAATCTTATGTCCGGGTTGGCACCTATGACCCGTCAGCAGCCACCTGGAAAACAGTGGACACAGAGCTGGGCGGCACCGAAAAGCTTGTAGTCTACGGCGATAAGCTGCTGGCCGTCGGCGGCGATGATATTACCGTAACAGATAACGGCGTGACATCGACCGCTAAAAACAGCGTGCTCATCATCAATCCAGAAACCGGCGCGACCACCGGCAGCCTGAAGGATATGCCAGAAGGCCGCAGCGGAGCAACGGTCAGCGCATCGGGCAGTACACTCATGGTTCACGGCGGCAACAACGGGCTGCTGAATCCAGATCAAAAGACCTATGACAATACCTTAAGCTACGACGGCAGCAGCTGGAACACCTATGACGACAGCTTTCCGGCCGCCGGGCAGTTTGATGCCAACCAGACCCTTGACGCAGCCTATACCGCTCTCAACAACAACGGCATGCTGGCAGTGGGCCCGGTTAAAGACCTGGACAAAGCCGAGATGATGGACACCTGGAGCTTTAACGCCAAAGACAAAGCCTGGGCAGGCGATGCCGGCAAGCTCTACAGCCAGACCAAGACCACCCAGAACATTGGCGCGGCCTCAGGCAACCAGTTTTATGTTTTAGGCTATACTGGAAGAGACACAGAACCGCTGGTATTCCGCTCCACCACCGTGGACTATACCGGCCCGACTGGCGACCCGTCCGGTGACCAGCCGACACCGCCGGAGCCAAGCCCCAGTGTGAACCCATCCCCGACAGCGGCGCCCGCAGATAGCGGCACTACTGGAAACGGATCAAACGCGGGAACTGGCCTCTTTGGCGGCGCCTCAGGCATTGCCCTGACCGCCGCGGCGCTTCTGCTGCTGGCAGCAGGCGGCGGCCTGGTACTCTACCGCAGAAGAAAAGGTTAAACCTGAAAACCCCCGCAGTACAGCTGTACTGCGGGGGTTTTTTAGTGGCTTATTGTGGCTTATGATTGTTTTTTACCCACACGCCGCAGATAAAAGGCACTGAGGCCCACGTAAAGCACAAAGGTGACCAGAACAGTGGGGCTGACACCGCCTGCAGCGCCTGCCGAAGCAGACGGTGAGCCAGCAAGATACTCGACAGCCACCGCTGGGACAATGTCATTGACCGCGTGAAAAATCATCGGCCCCACAAGATTGCCTGTGCGCAGATAAATCGTGGAGAGAAACAGGCCCATGCCAAAGTTGCTGATCACCTGAGTCAGGGTGTAGGAGAGATCTGCCTGGCCGATGAGGTTAAGGCAGTGGGCCAGAGAAAAAATAAGTCCGGCGATCACCGCTGTTTTGATGGATGAACTGCGGGAGGCGCCCAGGCCGTTCTTAACAAGGTTGACCACGCCAGCCCGAAAGACCAGCTCTTCAAAGAAAGCAACCGAGGTCATAAAAACAATTTGAGCCAGCAGCCAGCTCCAGCTAATCCCTTTGTCCGAAACATTGGCAGAGATAAACGAAAGTGCCAGAATGCCAGCAAAAAGTAGAAAAAAGGGCCAGGCGAGTAAAAGGGATTTTCCAAGTCCCTTTCCGGTAAAGCCCAGCTTTTCTGCAACCTCAAGCTTCAGGAGCAGTAAAATCATAAGGGCTCCCAGAATAAAGCGTATGGCCGTGGCCGATAAAATACCAGGCAGCCCAAGGCCTCGGATTAAAAGTACCTCAAATCCAAAAAGAACCGCAATGGCAGCAACACCGAGGACAAGGGCAGCGAGAATACCGTGCCGGCGGCACCCGTTTTTCAGTAAGTCCATATGAAACACTCCTTTACTCAATAATCTGTTTCTATTTTATGCTAAATAAACAGGCCTGTAAACAAAGACTATGCAAACGGTCGTTACTCGGTTTAAACGGTATAAAGAAATGGTCTGAATTATGATATAATAAAAATAATTTAGAACAATGAATATAAGGAGAAAACGATGAAAAAGCAAAAAACATCAACGGTTCTGTTGCTTACCCTGCTGCTCACCATTTTGTTAGCCACACCTGCGCTGGCACAGCAGGCCGCAGTGGTGGATAAAACAGGCCCAAATTACGAGGGGAATGTCATCATGGCTGAAAACCTGAATCTGGGTATTGGCTCAGACGAGGAGCTGGCCAAAACACAGAACACCGGTATTCCGTCCAGTGCATTCGGGAGAAGTCCGGGAGGCACAGCAGACAGCACACCCATCGAAGAGCCGGAAAACAGGGACGCGCGCTGCCTGACCATGGCATTGCCCCAGCATGATTACCCGGAACTTTCCCGGGCGCCAGAGCCCAGAAACGCTCAGCCAAAGGAATATAAAACAGGGGACACCAAAACCATCTATTCCGATTATTACGCAGACGGCAGCGGCAGCTTTACCGCCGAGGTGGCCGCCGTCGGAAAAACCTGTACCATCTGGCGGGATACCGCCCACCGCGACCAGCTGAGCGATGAAGCTGCCCAGGATTACGCCGATGCCATCGATACCCTCATCCACGATCCGCTGGAGAATGTTTTTGGTGGATGGAGCAATGCAGACGTAGACCAGGACGGCAAAACCGCCTTTATATTCTACCCCATGGATGGCAATGCGGGCTATTTCTATGCGGCTGATCTCTACACAAAAGGGCAGGCCGAGTGGGCTACCGGCAATGTGATGGATATGCTGAACATGAACATTAAGAACACATCCAATGTTATGACCACACTGTCCACCCTGGCCCATGAGCTCCAGCACCTCATCAACTATGCCCAGACCGGAGGCGACAGCGACGGCTGGCTTAATGAGACCTTTTCCCAGAGCGCCATTGCCATCGCCGGGCTGGCCAGCACCGAAACCGTCTATGAGGTGCCAGCCTTCATCAACTGGACACAGGACAAAGGGTACACACATCCTTTTATCTTTAAAGAATGGTATGTCCCAGGTGGGAGCGAGGCTGGAATCCCCTACGGCAGCTGGTACCTTTTTGGCCGGTATCTGGCTCACCAGACCCAGGATCTGGAAGGCGGAGGCGACAGTATCTATCAGACCATCACAGATGTCAATCATGGCAGTACCAGGATTAAAGATATCGAAGACGCCCTTGTTTACATTGGTTACATGGGCGAAGGAAAAACAGTGGCCGATATGGATGAACTCATCACCAACTATAACCTGGCCCTGTACCTCAGAGAGCCCTCCGGGCCCTACAGCCTTTCCG